>NZ_CDDA01000010.1 GCF_000819745.1 Aeromonas bestiarum
GCCGCTTGCCCTGTCGATGGGGCGCATTATAGGGATCTGGATCACGCTGGCAAGGGATGTTTCGAATTAAATTCTAATTATTAGCTCGACCGCTCACCAATCCACCAAAAAGCCTATTTATCCCGCAATAAGACGCTCATTTGACGACATAGAGCTGTCTTCCGTGATGCCTTGCTGGTTACAGATCAAGGTTGTGGTGATTTGGTGTCACCACATCTATATGCATGGTGATCGAGGTCACGCCTTCGGGTAACATAGCGCCCCTTTGCGATTCACACACTCTTGGGCTTTGGAGAGTTTAATGCCTTTTGCACTTGGCCAGCGTTGGATTAGTGATACAGAGACGGATCTGGGGTTGGGGACTGTCGTTGCTGTTGAAGGACGCATGGTGACCCTGTTGTTTCCGGCTACCGGTGAAAACCGCATGTATGCCAAAGAAGAAGCGCCGGTCACCCGGGTCAGCTTCAATGTGGGCGATCAGATAGCCAGTCATGAAGACTGGACCATGACGGTCGAAGAAGTGCAGGAGAAAAACGGTCTGCTTATATATGTAGGTGTACGCACCGACAATGATGAGCCCGTTGCCCTCAAGGAAGTGTTTCTCAACAACTTCATCAAGTTCAACAAGCCGCAGGATCGCCTGTTCGCCGGTCAGATTGACCGTATGTCCCGTTTTACCCTGCGCTACGAAGCCCTGATCAACCAGCACCAGCGGCGTCGCAATCCGACCCGCGGTCTGGCCGGTGGCCGGGTCAGCCTGATCCCGCACCAGCTTTATATCGCCCATGAAGTGGGCCACCGCTACGCCCCGCGCGTGCTGCTGGCTGATGAAGTGGGCCTGGGCAAGACCATAGAAGCGGGCATGATCATCCATCAACAGCTGCTCTCGGGCCGTGCCCATCGGGTGCTCATCCTGCTGCCCGAGACACTCCAGCACCAGTGGCTGGTCGAGATGCTGCGCCGCTTCAACCTGCACTTCTCCCTGTTTGACGAGGAGCGCTGCATCGAGGCCTTCGCCGATGCGGAGAACCCCTTCGAAACCGAACAGCTGGTGATCTGCAGCCTCGACTTCCTGCGCAAGAAGCGTCGTCGCTTCGAACAGGTGCTGGAAGCCGAATGGGATCTGCTGGTTGTCGACGAGGCGCACCACCTGGAGTGGAGCGAGGAGGCCCCGAGTCGCGCCTACGAGATGGTGGAAGCGCTGGCCGAACAGGTGCCGGGCGTACTGCTGCTGACCGCGACCCCGGATCAGCTGGGCCACCAGAGCCACTTCGCCCGTCTGCGCCTGCTCGATCCCGAGCGTTTCTACGACTACGACGCCTTCCTCATCGAGGAGCAGGCCTATGGCCAGGTCGCCAGCGCCGCCCAGGAGCTGCTGGATGGCGAGAGCCTGAGCGACGAAGCCAAGCAGATCCTCGCCAGCCAGCTGGAAGGGCTGGATCTGAGCGATGCCGCCGCCCGCCAGCAGGCCGTCGCCACGTTGCTGGATCAGCACGGCACAGGCCGAGTGCTGTTTCGCAACAGCCGCGCCAATATTCAGGGCTTCCCGGAGCGTCACCTCAACGTCTACCCCATGCCGCTGCCGGAGCAGTACAAGACAGCCATCAAGGTGATGGGCATGATGGGCGGCAACGGCGGTGAGCTGCAGACTCGCGCCCTGCGCTACCTCTATCCAGAGAAGATCTTCCAGCAATTTGAAGGCGAGAACGCCACCTGGACCCAGTTTGATCCCCGCGTTGACTGGCTGCTGGAGCTGCTGCTCTCTGCCCGCCAACAGAAGGTACTGGTGATCTGCTCGGAAGCGGCTACCGCCATCGCGCTGGAAGAGGCGCTGCGTACCCGTGAAGGGATCCGCGGCACAGTATTCCACGAAGGAATGTCCATTCTGGAGCGGGACAAGGCCTCGGCCTATTTCGCCCAGCAAGAGAGTGGTGCTCAGGTGTTGCTCTGTTCCGAGATAGGTTCAGAGGGTCGCAACTTCCAGTTTGCCAGTCATCTGGTGCTGTTCGATCTGCCCCTCAACCCGGATCTGCTGGAACAGCGCATCGGCCGTCTGGATCGCATCGGTCAGCAAAATACCGTCGAGATCCACGTTCCCTATCTGGAAGGGACTGCCCAGCGAGCCTTGCAGCTCTGGTACCACGACGGACTGGATGCGTTCGAGCAGACCTGTCCGACCGCCCGCCCGGTATTTGAAGCCGTGCGTGACGAGCTGTTCGAACTGCTTGCCGCCAATACGGGTGATCAAGCCGCTCTGGATGCCCTTCTGGCCAGGACACGGGAGATCCACGAGCCGCTCAAATCCCGCATGGAACAGGGGCGCGATCGCCTGCTGGAGATCCACTCCAGCGGTGGCGTGGCTGCGCAGCAACTGGTCGACAAGCTGACTGCCGAAGATGACGACACCGGCATGATCTCCTTCGCCCTCAAGATGTTCGACGAGATCGGCGTCAATCAGGATGACCGTGGCGAGAATGCTCTGGTGCTGACGCCGGGGGATCACATGCTGGTCTCCAGCTTCCCGGGTCTGCCCCAGGATGGCATGACCATCACCTTCGATCGTCCGACCGCACTGTCGCGGGATGACATGGCGCTGCTCTCCTGGGATCACCCCATGATGCGCGGTGGCATCGACCTGATCCTGGGTTCCGAGATCGGCGCCACCTCTGTGGCCCTGCTCAAGAACAAGGCGCTGCCGGTCGGCTCCATCCTGCTTGAGCTCATCTTCGTGGCCGAGTCTGCGGCTCATCCCCAGCTCTACCGCTTCATGCCGCCGACGCCAATTCGCCTGCTGATGGACAAGAACGGCCAGAACCTGGGTGAGAAGGTGGCATTCGATGCCTTCAACCGCCAGCTGACACCGGTCAACCGCCACCTTGGCAGCAAGCTGGTAACCGCTTCCCAGCCGGTGATCCACGGCCTGATTGGCAAGGGCCAGCCGATTGCCGAAGAGCTGAAAGCCGGGATTGTCGACAAGGCGCGCGCCCAGATGGCGCAGACCCTGCAGCAGGACCTGGATCGTCTCGAAGCACTCAAGGCGGTCAACCCGAACGTGCGCGACAGCGAACTGGATTATCTGCGTAATCTGCAGGCAGAATTGCACCACCTGATCGATCAGACCCAACTCAAGCTGGATGCCATCCGCTTTATCGTGGTCACCCATAACTGACGCGATACTGAAGAGACATGACCGGCTCACGCGGGATCCCATGCCCTTTATGATTGTGGTTACCCATAACCGATGGGGGCTTGCCCCCACCTTCTGATGCGAGACATTTATGTTTGAATACTCACCGCCTCTGGAACCCTGGCTCGATATCCTGTTCAAGGACAAGGACATCATGGTGGTCAACAAGCCCACTGGCCTGCTGAGCGTCCCCGGGCGCGGCCCCGAGAATGAAGACAGCGTCCTGCATCGGGTGAAACAGCAACACCCCAAGGCGGCGGCAGCCCATCGCCTCGACATGTCCACCACGGGGGTCATTGTCATCCCTCTCACCCCCAATGCCCATCGGGAGCTGAGCCGGCAATTTCGCGAGCGGGAGACCGAGAAGCACTACCTCGCCTGGGTGTGGGGCGAGCCGGAAGCGGACTCGGGTCAGGTAGATCTGCCGCTCTGTGTCGACTGGCCCAACCGTCCGAAACAGAAGGTTGACTTTGAGGAGGGGCGCCACGCCCTGACCCTATGGGAAAAACTGAAGGTGGAGAACGGCAACAGCCTGATCAAGCTGACCCCCATCACGGGCCGTTCACACCAGTTGCGCGTCCATATGCTGGAGCTGGGGCACCCCATACTGGGTGACAACCTCTATGCCCATCCGGACGCGCTGGCGGCGGCCCCCCATCTCTACCTGCATGCGGCCATGCTGACCATCAGCCACCCGCGCAGCGGCGAGCGGATGACTTTTGAAGCCCCCGCACCTTTTCCGCTATAGGCCAGATCGTGGACATAAAAAAGCCCCCATCAGTTGATGGGGGCTTTTTCATTATGATCAGACGCGAATATCGATTTTACTCCCCAGTGTGGAGCTGGCCGATGTCGCTGCGGTCGGGGCTGATTGAGCAGCCGTCTGGAGCAGTTTCAAAGCGGCTTCACCATCCTGGGTTTGCTGTTTCTTGGCCAGACTGGCTGTCAGCAAAGCAGAACCAAATGACGTTGATGCAGAACTAGATATATCCATGGTGTACCTCCTGCCCTAAGACTATCGGCCATCCTGTGCCAGACATGAATCATTTTGGCTAAATTAAATACGTCTTGTTGGGTTGACGCCGCTCCAGCCACTGCTCTTCCATCTCCAACAAGGTCTGATAGACCTTCTCTGCCTGCTCGGGGCGACTGAACAGATAGCCTTGTCCGTAAAGATGAATGTCAGTGAGGGTGCGCAGCACATCGAGCTGGGCCTGGGTTTCGATTCCCTCACACACCAGACTCTTGCCCAGCATGGATCCCATGCGGCAAATGTTGGCGACCAGCTCCGAGGCTTCTACCGAGGTATCGATCCCCTGAATGAAGGAGCGATCTATCTTCACCTTGCTGACCGGCAGTTTCTGCAGATAACTGAGGGAGGAGTAGCCGGTCCCGAAGTCATCCAGTGCCAGCTGTACCCCCTGCTGATTGAGATCCTGCATCAGCTGCAAGGAGTTTTTCACCTCGCGCATGGTGGTGTCTTCCGTCACTTCCAGCACCAGGCTGGCAGCCGGGATATGGTGCTCCATCAAGGCCTTGGCCACCAGCTTCAACAAGTTGCGCTGGTACATGCCAGGCGAGATGTTCACGCACATCTGCAAGTCGACCAGCCCGAGCTGCTGCCACTGGTAGAGCTGCTCACAGGCGGTATTCAGCACCCAGCTGCCCAGTTTCTCGGCCAGCTGGAACTCTTCCGCCACCTGGATCACCTCATTGGGCGGGATGAAGCCCAATTCAGGATGGCGCCAGCGCAGCAGGGCTTCGACCGCCTCGCAGCGGCCACTTTCGAGATTGACGATGGGCTGGTAATAGAGTTCGAGTGCATTGTGCTCCAGCGCCATTATCATGTCGCTGGCCAGATGCTTGCGACGCGCAGTCTCATTGAGCAGCGAATTGTCATAGATGACATAAGGAACATGGGTCTTGCGACTGTGGAACAGCGCCTGCTCGGCCCGACTGAGCAGCTCCTGCGTCAACTTGCTGTCCATCGGGAAGAAGGCGATGCCGATCCCCACCTCCAGCCGGAACGGATAATTGTCGATGATGATGTCCTGCTTGAGTGCATGGAGCAGGCGTGCCACCAGCTCCCTCACCTGCCGCAGATCACTGCTCTCGCGCTGGATCATGGCAAACTGATCGCCCCCCAGGCGCGCTACCCACTCGTCGTTTTCACACAGGCTGCGGATCCGCTTTGCCAGCTCCTGCAGCAGGAAGTCACCTGTGTTGTAGCCGAACTTGCTGTTGATATCTCGAAAATCGTTGATATCCACCAGCACCAGCCCGAACGGTGTTTCCTTGGCCGCGTAGGACTCCATCTTCTCCAGCAACGCCAGCCGGTTGGCCAGCCCGGTCAGGGGATCGACCCGTGCCGCGCGGAAGTGCCGGCGAGCCTCGCGGATCAGCAGGCCACTGAGCAGCATCACCGACAGCACCAGGCCGGACACCATGAACAGCAGGGCATTGCGCAGCTGACCGAAACGCTTGTCATTGCCCGAATAGACATTGATGTTCTTCTGCATGACAGACGCAAGGGAGTAAGAAAGGGGTTCCTGCAAGGGGGCCAGTCGCATCATTATTTGCTGATAGTCCGGCGTACCAGACTTCAGCTGGGTGATGTTGGGCTCCATCTCGCGGATATTGCTTTCGATCAGCTGCACCAGCCGCAGTGTCTTCTGCTTGTCCTTCATGCTCTGGCGCAGCTGGCCACTGAGCAGGATCGGTGTGCGGCTCCAGAGGATGTCGTAACGCAGCATCAGGGTGTCGTGATCGATACCGCCATAATGATAGATCTCAACGGAGTTGAGGAAGCGCCCCAACTCCAGCTGCAGTTGCATCAGGGCCCAGGAGACATCATAGGTATATTTCTCCATCACCCGGGTCGCATTCTGTATCTGCGCGAGGCAATACAGGGTACTTCCCGTGAACAACAGGATGGATAGATAAAGCACCACAAGTAAAGGCCACGCCTTGGTCTTTGCTTTCACCCGCACTCCCGCAAACCATTCTATCAATGCTGGATATCAACCGAACTCAGTTGCCAGATCATCATGTCGGTAAATTCTGACCGTTTCAGCTCAGGATACTGATCCAGCGGTAGGATAAACCAAAGCGGCCCCTTATTCCGTACCCGCATGGTAACCCCGTCATCCTGCCAGGCCAGAATAGGGTCATATTGTTTGACCTTATCCCAGTTGATCCTGATCTGGAAACTGTTCAATGCGGTCAGAGTAATGGCCTTGCCATTAGCCCCGACGGCAGTCAGCACGTCCGCCAGTTTGGGCCCCACATACTTGTGCGGTTTGTCGACCCAGGGGTTGCTCGTCACTATCTCGTGCTGTGGCAGCGCCTTGAGCATGGTCAGATCGAAGGCAACGACCCCCTCGGTCGCCTCGGCGGGCATCACATTGCCGGTCACCTTCAAGATGACGGGTCCCTGCGGCGCCTCCAGGGCCATGGCTGGCATTGCCAGAGAAAACAGTAATGTAATCAAACCCAGTACACGCATATTCACCTCAGATAAAGTTGCCAACGATAGACTCAGTTTAGTCGCCATAAAAAAAAACGGCTCGCAAAAGCGAGCCGTTTGGTAACCATGGCAGAATTACATCATGCCCATGCCACCCATGCCGCCCATGTCAGGCATGGCAGGGGTATCTTTCTTCGGCAGCTCGGTGATCATGCACTCTGTGGTGATCATCAGGCCGGCGATGGAAGAGGCGAACTGCAGCGCAGAACGGGTCACCTTGGTCGGATCCAGGATACCCATGGCCAGCATGTCACCGTACTGTTCGGTGTAAGCGTTGTAACCGAAGTTGCCTTCACCATTCTTCACGGCGTTGGCAATGACGGAGGCTTCTTCGCCGGCGTTGATGACGATCTGACGCAGCGGTGCTTCCATGGCGCGCAAGGCAACCTTGATACCCACGTTCTGGTCTTCGTTGTCACCGCGCAGATTGGCCAGCTTGGCAGCGACGCGCACCAGCGCGACACCACCACCGGCAACCACGCCTTCTTCTACGGCTGCGCGAGTTGCGTGCAGGGCATCGTCAACGCGAGCTTTCTTCTCTTTCATCTCGACTTCGGTAGCGGCGCCGACCTTGATCACGGCAACGCCGCCAGCCAGCTTGGCTACGCGCTCTTGCAGCTTCTCACGGTCGTAATCGGAAGAGGTATCTTCGATCTGCTGACGGATCTGGGCCACACGGCTCTCGATCAGGGCTGCATCACCTACGCCATCGATGATGGTGGTGTTTTCTTTGGTGATGACGATGCGCTTGGCACGGCCCAGGTCTTCCAGGGTCGCTTTTTCCAGCTCCATGCCCACTTCTTCGGAGATCACGGTACCACCGGTCAGCATGGCGATATCCTGCAGCATGGCCTTGCGACGGTCACCGAAACCGGGTGCCTTGACGGCAGCCACTTTCACTATGCCACGCATGGTGTTGACCACCAGGGTCGCCAGCGCTTCGCCTTCCACGTCTTCGGCAACGATCAGCAGCGGCTTGCCTGCTTTGGCAACGCCTTCCAGCACCGGCAGCATCTCGCGGATGTTGGAGACTTTCTTGTCAACCAGCAGGATGAAGGGATCATCCAGCTCGACGGAACCGGTTTCCGGCTTGTTGACGAAGTAGGGAGAGAGATAGCCGCGATCGAACTGCATGCCTTCTACTACAGCCAGCTCGTCGTCCAGACCCTGACCATCTTCAACCGTGATGACGCCATCACGACCGACTTTGTCCATGGCTTCGGCAATCAGCTTGCCCACTTTCTCATCAGAGTTGGCGGAGATGGTACCCACCTGAGCGATGGCATTGTTGTCAGCACACGGCTGGGACAGCACTTGCAGCTCGGCAACGGCAGCGATGACGGCCTTGTCGATGCCGCGCTTCAGATCCATCGGGTTCATGCCGGCGGCAACGGCCTTCAGGCCTTCGTTGACGATGGCCTGAGCCAGTACGGTCGCCGTGGTGGTACCGTCACCGGCGGCATCGTTGGCTTTGGAAGCAACTTCCTTGACCATCTGGGCACCCATGTTCATGAACTTGTCTTCCAGCTCGATTTCGCGAGCAACAGAGACGCCATCCTTGGTGATGGTCGGGGCACCGAAGGACTTGTCCAGTACCACGTTGCGGCCTTTCGGGCCCAGGGTGACCTTGACGGCATCGGCCAGGATGTTGACGCCTTCGAGCATCTTGATGCGGGCTTCATTGCCAAACTTGACTTCTTTAGCTGCCATTTTCTTCAATCCTTAAATCAATTCGGGGAAAAGGGTGAATTACGCTTCGACAATCGCCAGGATGTCGGTCTCGGACAGGATCAGTACATCCTGACCATCCAGCTTCTCGGTCTTCACACCGTAGCCTTCGTTGAAGATCACCTTGTCACCCACCTTGACGGCGAGGGCTTTGACGTCGCCATTGTCCAGAATTCGGCCAGTCCCCACGGCAAGTACTTCACCACGGGTGGACTTCTGGGCCGCAGTACCAGTCAAGACAATGCCGCCAGCGGATTTGGCTTCAGCTTCGATGCGCTTGATGATGACGCGGTCGTGCAGTGGACGAATTTTCATCGATAACTCTCCCAAAATGAGTCTCTGTGTTGCTTTGAGGAATGGCCATTCCTGGCCAAATTAGATATGCCTCTGATGTGGGGCGTTTTTGTTAACCCTTCAAGGGCAAATACAAAAAAAATATTTTCACGTACTATGAATATCTTCGATGGATCGCCCGTGTCCCGGTCAGGAAACCGGATTTGCGCTGCTTGCAGCCAGAACGCACTTCGCCAGATGCAAGAGACGAGCCCGTGACCCGACCCAATCCCATGCTGACCGCCCCCATGACGTCCGTGTTGTTGCGCATGACGGGCCCCATGATACTCGGCATAGTCGCCATACTGGCGTTCAACCTGGTCGACACCTTCTTCATCGGCATGCTGGGCACCCAGGCGCTGGCGGCCATCAGTTTTACCTTCCCGGTCACTTTCGTGGTGACCTCGCTGGCGATGGGGCTGGGGGCCGGCCTCTCGGCCGTGATTGGTCACGCGCTCGGCCAGGGCCGGCATGACGAGGCCGCCCGCATCACCACCGACAGCCTGTTCCTGGCCGTGGTGCTGGTGACCCTGCTCTCCGTACTGGGCGCCCTGACGATAGTTCCCCTCTTCACCCTGCTCGGGGCCAGCCGTGAGCTCATCTCGCTGATCCACGACTACATGCTGATCTGGTACCTCACTGTGCCTCTGCTGGCGCTGCCCATGGTGGGCAATGCCGCCATCCGGGCCACCGGGGATACCAAGACCCCGAGCCTGGTGATGGGGGTGGCGGGACTGGTCAACGGTGTGCTGGATCCCCTGCTCATCTTCGGCATAGGCCCTTTTCCCGAGTGGGGGATCCGCGGGGCGGCCATTGCCACTTCACTCTCCTGGCTGATGGCCATGCTGGTCAGCCTCTATATATTGCGCCATCGGGAAGGCTTGCTGCGCTGGCGCCTATCCCCGCGCCCGCAGTTGCTGGCTCACTGGCGCGCCCTGCTGCACGTGGCGGTACCGGCCTCCTTTACCAACATACTCAACCCGCTGGCCAATGCCGTGTTGATGACCATCTTCGCCGGCTTGGGCACCGAGGTGGTGGCCGCCTATGGCGCCGCATCGAGAGTGGAAGCCTTGCTGCTGATCGTGATGATGGCGCTCTCTTCCGTGCTGGCCCCCTTCATTTCTCAAAACTGCGGAGCGGGCAACCCGGCCCGCGCCAAGGCGGCACTGCAGTTCTGCATGCGCTTCGCCCTGCTGTTCCAGCTCGGCGTCTACGGCCTGACCTGGCTGCTGGCACCGCTCATCGCCAACCTGTTCAGTGATCACCCGCAGGTGGTCCGTCTCATCATCCTTTATCTGCACCTGGTGCCCATAGGTTACGGCTTCCAGGGCATGGTGATGCTGCTGGCCTCGGCGCTCAACGGTGTCAGGGCCTCGAGCGTCTCGTTTCTGTTCAACGGGTTGCGACTGTTTGTCTTCTTGCTGCCAGGAGCCTGGCTGGGGGCGGAACTGGGTGGGGAACAGGGAGTCTATCTGGGGATACTGCTGGCCAATCTGGCGGCGGGCATACTGGCCTGGTGGTATGCCCGTCACCGCTTCGAACGGCTGTGCCATCAGGGCAAACCCTGACAGGCACAGTCTCAATACTGAGGTTTATTCTTTACGTTCAAACTCGCCTTCTATGGTGGTCCCGCCACGATTGGCCTCACCCGGTTGTTCCTCACCAGGACGCGCCTCGAACGTAGGCTGCTGCGCCTGAAAACCGCCCATCTGCATCCTGAACTGGCCGCTGCCCACCAGCTTGTCGGCCAACCTGTTGCGCAGCCAGGGCTGCAACAGCAGGATACCGAAGATATCGGTCACAAACCCCGGGATGATCAGCAGCAAGCCGGCCAGCGCCAGCATCATGCCCCCTATCACCTCGCGGCCCGGCATCTCGCCCTGCTGCATCTTTTGCTGCGCATTGAGCAGGGTCTTGATGCCTTCACTGCGCACTAGCGATGATCCGATCACGGCGGTCAGCACCAGCAAGCCGACGGTTGGCAAGGCGCCAATCACCGAGCCCACCTCGATCATCACGGTTAGCTCGAGCAGCACCAGACCGACCAACAACAGAAATAACTTGCCCATAACAACCTCAGTGCGGGTGAATTTGAATGAATCTCAGGTCGGTGGCAGCCACCGAAATAATCTTGCTGCCAACCCACCATGATATAGGTCCTTGATAATTAAAATGGGGGTACCCCTTCGTTTTTCAAGTCTGAAGGGTGATAGCACGCCGGATATTCAGAAAAAACGGCCCGCTGGACTGTGATTGAAGTCCTTGTTCTGTCAAAGTAAATCGTTCGATTGCAATATCTGTTTAATGACCACAAGTTATTTGAGGTTGTCTCAAATTTAGTGATCCAGGTCTAATATCAGATACCTCAATTGAGGTAATATCGACGCCAGTAATTAAGGGAGCAAAAAAGCCCCCAACTGCCCCACTCGATGTGTGGTGCTTCAGGATGAGCCGTGCGTAAGGAACTCGCGACCACTCGGTGAGGATCGTTTCCATTTATCTGATTTCTGAGGCATTACAATGAGCGACATCAAGAACGTCCGCATTGAAGAAGACCTGCTGGGCACCAAAGAAGTTTCCAACCATTTCTACTACGGTGTGCACACCCTGCGCGCTGTCGAGAACTTCAAGATCAGCTCTCAGAAGATTTCTGACGTTCCGGAATTCGTCCGCGGCATGGTACTGACCAAGAAGGCCGCCGCCATGGCGAACGGCGAACTGGGCACCATCCGTCCTGAGATTGCTGACAAGATCGTAGAAGCCTGCGACCTGATGCTGAACACCGGTAAATGCTTCGACCAGTTCCCGGTCGACGTTTATCAGGGTGGTGCCGGCACCTCCGTCAACATGAACACCAACGAAGTACTGGCCAACATCGCCCTCGAGATCATGGGTCTGGCGAAAGGCCGTTACGACGTCATCAACCCGAACGACCACGTCAACAAGTGCCAATCCACCAACGACGCCTACCCTACCGGTTTCCGCGTTGCCGTGGTGAACAGCACTGACACCACGCTGCATGCGCTGGAAGCGCTGATCGCCGCCTTCGATGCCAAGGCCGCCGAGTTCAAGAGCATCCTGAAGATGGGTCGTACCCAGCTGCAGGACGCGGTTCCCATGACTCTGGGCCAGGAATTCCACGCCTTCGCCGTCACCCTGCGTGAAGAGATCAAGTCCATCAAGCGTTGCCAGGAGCTGCTGCTGGAAGTGAACCTGGGCGCGACCGCCATCGGTACCGGCCTGAACACCCCGCCAGAGTACTCAGCCCTGGCCATCAAGCGCCTGGCCGAGATCACCGGTCGTGCCTACGTGCCGGCTGAAGATCTGATCGAAGCGACCTCCGACTGCGGCGCCTACGTGATGCTGCACGGCGCCATCAAGCGTCTGGCCATGAAAATGTCCAAGATCTGTAACGATCTGCGTCTGCTCTCCTCTGGCCCGCGCACCGCACTCAAAGAGATCAACCTGCCGGAAATGCAGGCGGGTTCCTCCATCATGCCGGCCAAGGTCAACCCGGTCATCCCGGAAGTGGTCAACCAGAGCTGCTTCAAGGTATTCGGTAACGACGTCACCATCACCTTCGCCGCCGAAGCCGGTCAGCTGCAGCTGAACGTCATGGAGCCCGTGATTGGTCAGGCCATGTTCGAATCCCTGAGCCTGATGGAAAAAGCCTGTATCTCCCTGCGCGAGAAGTGCGTCGAAGGCATCACTGCCAACCCGGAAATCTGCATGAACCACGTGCTGAACTCCATCGGCATCGTGACCTACCTGAACCCCTTCATCGGCCACCACGAAGGGGACATAGTCGGCAAGATCTGCGCCCAGACCGGCAAGAACGTCCGTGAAGTCGTGCTGGAACGCGGCCTGCTGACCGCAGAGCAGCTGGATGAAATTCTCTCCATCGAGAACCTGATGAACCCGCAATACAAAGCCAAGCGCTACACCCGCGAAGCCACCGTATAAGCGAGCAAATGGGCCGGGTTTATCCCGGCCCATAAAGTCAGTTCCCGATCGGTCTCACCCAGCCCCATCGGGAATTGGCTTTTCTGCCAAATAAAACCTAAAAAAACTGGAAAATGGAGTGTTCACTATGATTGTTATCGAGTTACTTGTCGTGCTCGCCGCTATCTATCTGGGAGCCCGGATAGGCAGTATCGGTATCGGCTTTGCCGGTGGTCTGGGTGTGCTGGTACTGACCTGGGGCCTGGCCCCTGGGACGTGATCATGATCATCGCGTCCGTCATCTGTGCCATTGCCTGTATGCAACTGGCCGGTGGCATGGACTACCTGGTGTCGCTGGCAGAAAAGGCCTTGCGCAAGAACCCCAAATACATCACCTTCGCCGCCCCGGTCGTCACCTATCTGATGACCATGCTGGCCGGTACCGGTCACACCGCCTTCTCCACCCTGCCGGTGATCGCCGAAGTGGCCAAGGAGCAGGGCATTCGTCCCTCCCGTCCGCTCTCCATCGCGGTTGTCGCCTCCCAGATCGCCATCACGGCCTCCCCGATCTCCGCGGCCGTGGTTGCCTTCTCCGGCATGCTGGAGCCGTTCGGTGTCGACTACCTGACCCTGCTGGCCATCTGCATTCCGTCCACCTTCCTCGCCTGTATCCTGGGCGCCTTCATTGCCAACATGATGGGCAAACCGCTGGAGCTGGATGAAGTCTATCTGGAGCGTAAAGCCAAGGGGCTGATCAAGCTGCGTGGCACCACCAAGCTGGAGCTGAAGCCTTACGCCAAGGTTTCTGTCTGGATATTCATCGCCGCCATCGTGGCCGTCATGGCCTATGCCACCGCCATCTCGGGCAAAGTGGGCCTGATCGCCAATCCGCCGATCCCCCGTGACGGTGCCATCATGGGCATCATGCTGGCTGCTGCCACCATCATGACCCTGGTCTGCAAACTGGACGCTACTCAAGTGACCAACATGCCGACCTTCAAGTCCGGTATGTCTGCCTGTATCTGCGTACTGGGTGTGGCCTGGCTGGGCAACGTCTTCGTGAAAGGCAACATGGACACCATACAGCTGATCGCCGGCGACCTGCTGAACCAGTACTCCTGGCTGCTGGCCGTGGTGCTGTTCTTCGCCGCCATGCTGCTCTACTCACAAGGCGCCACCACCAAGGCCCTGATGCCGGCCGCACTGGCGCTGGGTGTCAGCCCGCTGACCGCCATCGCCTCGTTCGCAGCCGTGAGCGCCCTGTTCGTACTGCCGACCTACCCGACCCTGCTGGCCGCGGTCGAGATGGACGACACCGGCTCGACCCGGATCGGCAAGGCCGTGTTCAACCACCCCTTCTTCATCCCCGGCACTGCGACCATCGCTTTCGCCGTGGCACTGGGCTTCTTCTTTGGCGGTCTGATACTCTGATCAGCATTTCATGCCATAAACCTTCAAACGGCCCGCGACGGGCCGTTTTTTATGCCTCGTTTTTACGTCAAATCATTAATTAATCCTCATCCGCTTCAGTTTCTATCAAGGTTCGCAGATCTACTCTGGGGCATCGGAACAGAGACCGATCAACAGGGCCGAGCACAGGTCCGACAGTGTTTACACCAGAGGAATGAACAATGAAAAAGACCGCATTGACTATGGCCATCTCCAGCGTGCTGCTGGCCGGTGGTGCGCAAGCCGCTACCGTCTATGACCAGAACGGCACCAAACTCGAGATCGGTGGCCGTGCTCAAGGCATGTACTACGGTACCGATAACAACGGCACCGAAGGTGATCAGAGCTACTTCCGTCTGCACGTTGGCGGCGAGACCAAGATCGACAACGAGCTGACCGCGTTCGGCTTCGCTGAATACAACCTGCCGGTCTCCGGCTCTGACAACGACGAGCTGCGTTTGGCTTACGCCGGCATCAAGCACGATCGTTTCGGTGCCTTCAGCTATGGCCGTCAGGATGGTCTGTTCACCAAAGCCGTGAACAACTACACAGACGTGCTGCCTGAGTGGGGCGGTGACGGCCTGGGTAAAGACACCGAAGTGTTCGGCACCGGCCGCACCAATGGTCTGGCCCAGTACATCTACACCTATCAGGGTCTGACCCTGGGTGCCCAGTTCACCGGCAACAACGATCCGCAGAACGCCGACCGTTCCGTGATGAACGGCCCGAACAGCGCCTGGAATTCTGAAGGGTCTGCAGAAGGTTTCGCCGTCTCAGCCAACTATGACTTCGACATGGGCCTGAGCTTGGGTACCGCCTACAACCAGGCAGGCAAGACCGACGAACAGGCTGCCAACGCCGCCTTCGGTGGCGATCGCGATGCCAAGCTCTACGGCGTGGGTGCCAAGTACGCAGTCGGCGACCTCTACCTGGCCGCGACCTACTCCCACGGTGAAGACCACCTGTTCGTCAACAACGGCTACGCCGAGAAGATGGATGGTTATGAAGCCGTAGCCCAGTACACCATCGGCAAGTTCAAGCCGTCTCTGGCCTACCTGCGTACCGACGTGAAGGACAGCGCTCACGGTATCGATGACACCGCCACCGAATACGTATCCATCGGTGCCTGGTACAACTTCACCGACAACTTCAACGCCTATGTTGATTACAAGATCAACCTGTTGGACGAAGTGGGTTCTACCAGCATGAATACTCTGGGCAAGAACACCGACGACGTGGTCGCCGTGGCCCTGCAGTACAACTTCTAAGTAATTGGAAGTCAGTTATACCCTGTGATACCAATGTCTACTGCTTGAATTACTTCCGGCCGCCCTGCGGCCGGTTTTTTTATTGCCTGTCAGATGTTGACCCGCGCCAGACTCGGCTCGCGGTGAAAACAGTTCACCAGCAGCAGCAAGGTCGTCACACCGACCGTCCCCAACACCAGCCAGGGTAACCAGGGCTGCCCCTGGGCATTGGCGTAATCATGCAGGGCACCTCCCCCCACGTATCCCGTCATGCCACCGAGCGCCAGCCCCAGCCGGCTGAAGCCCATGTAACTGCCACGCGCGCCCGGCTGCGCCAGCTTGGTCATGAGGGTCTCCCGCGCCGGCTCGGCGATGACGATCCCCAGATAGAAACAGGCAAGCAGCATGAAGACGGCGGGCAATGTGGTCGCAAACGCCACCAGCCCGATACCGGCCGTCATCAGCAACACGCCCGCCATCAGTCGGCTCTCCAGCTTGAAGTACTTCTCGCCATAACGGGCGAGAGGGTAGAGCAGCGCCAGCGAGATGGCGGTCTCCAGGGTATACATCCAGCCCACCGCCGTGGTGCTGCCCGCCATCTGTTTCACCAGGATGGGGAAGATCAGCATCACCTGCACCCAGAGCGCGTAGTAGCCGCTCAGGATCAGCACCAGCCGGCAGAAGGCCTTGTCCGCCAGCACCTGGCCGAGGCCGGCCCGGATAGGCGTCGGCCGCTGCGAGAGCTTGTAGGCCGGCAGGATCAGCAGGTTGCACAGCGCGGCGCAGACAAACAGGCCGGCCCCCAGCAGGCAGACATACTCGAAGTCGAAGTTGAGCAGCCAGCTGCCGAGCAGGGCCCCCACCACGGCGCCCGCGCTCTCCAGCATCATCAGCAGGGAGATGTAGCGACCCCGCTGGCGCGGACGGGTGAACTTGATCACCAGGGCGGCCCGGGGTGGATCGAACAGACAGCCCCCCAGCCCCGAGATGATGCAGGAAAGGATCAGCTCAAGCCCGCTCTGGGCATAGGCCAGACTGGCAAAGCCCGCGGCCCGCAACAGCATGCCGCCCACTATGAGTGGCCGGGCGCCAAACTTGTCTGCCAGCGAGCCCCCCAGCACCCCCAACCCCTGCTGGGTCAGCTGACGCAGCCCCAGCGCCAGACCGACCACCCCGGCCGCCCAGCCAAGCTGATCCACGAAGCGCAGGCTGATCATGGGCATCACCACGAAAAAACCCAGGATCACCAAGAGGGAATCCAACGCCAAAAACCACCGCCCCAACCGCCTCGCCCGCTCTACCATGACTGCCTGACCCCTGCTTCGCTAATGACATCCAACTCGCTCGTCTCATCGCCCGGATGACGCCGTCGCCAAACCGGGTCAAGGGTGACTGCAACCCTCTGACCCGGCATGGCAATATGCCAATGCACAACGATTGATACTGCTATTCTGGAAGGCCGCCAGATATAGTGGTAGCCGACAACTGGCTATATTTCATATTGGATTACGTTATGGCTATGACCCTGGATGACTTGCAACTACTACTGGATGTGGTCAATCGCGGCAGCTTCAGCAAGGCGGCGGCCATTCGCGGCTGGTCGCAACCCATGGTCAGCCAGCGGATCGCCGTGCTGGAACAGGCGCTGGGACAACCCCTGTTTCGCCGCCACAGACGCGGCGCCACGCCCACTCCAGCCTGCGAGCAGTTTCTGCCTGCGGCGGCGGCGGCCCTGAGTGCCTTGGAAGGGGGACGCCTGGCGATGCAGGGGGCGCCTGCCCTGCCCCGCATCAAGCTCTCCTGCCTGCCCTCCCTGACGACCGTGGTGTTTGGCCCCCTGCTGCTGGCGCTGGTGGATGAAGCGTTCGAGATCCGCTGCAACACGGATCACTCCGGCATCATAATGCAGGAGCTGCTGACCGGTGAGACAGACGTCGGCTTCATCCTCAAGTGCCCGGCCATCGCCGGCATCCAGCTCGAACTGCTCTACCGCTCCCCCATCATAGCGGTGGCCTGCGCCACCCATCCGCTGGCCGGGCGGCAGGGGCTGACCCTGCAGGACATAGCCAACGAACGGCTGGCCCCCCAGCAGTGGGGCACAGGCTGCGACGAGCTGATCCTGCAACTGCGACTGCTGCGCCAGGTGGCAAGCCCGCTGCACGCCATCCAGCCCGCCAGCGCGGCGCGGGAACTGGCGCTGGAGCACGGCTTCATCACCCTGATGCCGGCGCTCGCCATCAGCCGGGACCTGGAGTTTGGCCGCCTGGTCCAGCTGGATGTGGTGGATCTGCCGCAGGATCACTGGGATGTCATGATGGCCTGGCGCAGCGGCAAGCGGCCCAACCCCGCCAAGGAGCGGGTGCTGGAAGCCGCTCGCACCCTGGCCCGGCGCTGGTCTGGCAAACCCGCATAAAAAAGCGCCGGACAAGTCCGGCGCCAAACGCTAAGTCACATCAAGCAGGGATCAGTAGGTCGCCTTGAGGGTCACACCGGAGAAGGCGCTGAAGCCGCTCAGCTGCACATACCAGGTACCCGCCTTGGGCGAATTCAGGGTGCAGGTCTCGGTGTTGCCACTCTTGTAAGGGCGGCAGTCATAGCTGGTGCCGGTCGGCAGCGCCCCGAACTTCACATAGAGATCCGCATCGCCTGTGCCGCCACTGCTGGCGACCACCAGCTGGCTCTTGCCGGCCGGCACGTCGATGGTGAAGTTCACCTTGCCACCCTTGGCGGCGGAGAGCCCGCTCACCGGGACCCCGTTTTGCAGCACGCTGCCGGGGGGTGGCGGTGTGGTACCGCAGGAGGCGTTGACGCCGACCGTGGTGAAGGCCGCCGCCACGTCAGTCACGCTGTAGCCCAGATCGGTGGCCGCCTTGGTCACGCCGCAGGCGCCCTGATCGTAGGTGGTGTTGGCGCCCCAGTAGAGGCGGTTGGCCAGCACGAACACTTCGAAGGCCTTGCGGGTATTCCAGCCACTGGTGTTGGCCAGCAGGTAGAAGGCACGGTTGTAGACACCCGAGCTGTGGTGCACGTCGATGCCGTCATAGTAATCGCTGGCATGACCGATGGAGCTGCCGTCACGGGTCGGATCCTCGAAGTAGCGCAACGAGCCGTTGCCCTTGAAGATCTGGGCCCCGACCAGCCAGTCGTTGCTGCCCTTCATGTAATTTTCAGCCGCTTCCCCCGCCATGTCGGAGAAGGCCTCGTTGATGCCGCCCGATTGGCCCGAGTAGACCAGACCCGAGTTCTGCTCGGTGAAACCGTGGCTCACCTCGTGGGCGGCCACGTCCAGGCTCACCAGCGGGTAGAAGGTGGTGGCGCCGTCACCGAAGGTCATCTGGCTGCCGTCCCAGAAGGCATTCTCGTAGTTGCGGCTGTAGTGCACCCGCATCTTCAGCTTGAAGCTGAGCGGCGCCGTGTTGTACCAGTTGCGGTACATGTCGAACACCACGTTGCCGAAGTAGTGGGCATCGTTGAGCGGCGAGTAGGCACCGTTGATCTCCTTGACCGTATTCTCCGGGCAGGTGAACTGGTGTACGGCCCCCCCCGTGGTGGCGTGATTCATGTTGACCGTGTCCACGTTCGGGCTGGTCATGCGGCAGCTGTCGTCCACCAGCAGGGGGCCGAAGTCGGAGCCGTAGAAGTATTTGCCGGTCTTGACGTTGCCACCCGGGCCTGTGGCGTCCTTGTGGTTGATCCCCTCCCAGCGCTTGAGCTCGGCCCCGCTCTGGGCATCGATCACCACGAAGGGACGGCTCGGCTGCTCGCTTGCCGCCAGCCAGGAGACCAGATAGACCAGACGGGCCTGACCGGCCTCATCCTGCATCACGAACAGCTTGACCCGCTCGTTGCTGCCCTTGGCCCCGGCACGGGCCTTGCCAGCGGCATCGGCCGGTGACAGGGCGGCGGTCGGGCTGGCCACGTCGGCATCGATCTGGCGCAGGATCTGGCCGGAGACCTGGCTTATCTGACCACCGAGGGACTGTTCGGCCACCAGCACCTGGCCCCAGACCGGGATGCCGTGCCAGGTCTGCTCATAGCGCACCCGCTGCTGGCCATTGGGCAGCTTGACCGCCCGCACCTGACGAAACTCGCCATCCCCGGCCAGCGCGCTCACCCCAGCGGCACCGCTCGGTGCCCCCTGAATGCCCGCCACCTGATGTACGTCAACCTGTTCTGCAGCCAGCGCTGCGCTTCCCCAGCAGGCCAATACCACGGCCAAATAGACTTTGTTCATCTCGTCTTTCCTTAAGTCGATGAAGATTGCACGCCGGGTCCGTTGCCCGGCGTTCCTACACTAGTTGGCACGATCGAAATTGCTGCCTGTCATATGTGACAGCGCAGCACGAACCGGTAGCAGGATCTGCTGTTTCATATGTTTGGTAGCGCAAACAGAACTAAAGGCAGTGAATGACGCTAAAAAAGGGCGGAGAATGACAAGGCCTCGTACAGCCCCCAAGACAGGCCCCTCCATATGGGGATAGCGAACGCAGGCGAGAGACTGAAAGTCCTTGGCGCACAAGGGGTTGATTGGCTACATTGGCTGTTTGGCGGCCCGCACCGGGCCAAGACGCGGCAGGGAGGTAAGGATGTTTTCATGGCAACTGGACGATGAGTTGGCGCTGCTGTTCCTGCAGCCCGACATGGCCAGCGAACTCTTTGGCCTGTGCCGGGAGAACCGTGACTACCTGACCCAATGGCTGCCCTGGCCCCCCTACATACAGCAACCGGCCGACAGCGCCACCTTCATCCGCCACGCCATCGAGAAGTTTGCCCGCGGCGAGGGGCTGACCACCGCCATCGAGTATCAGGGCGAGGTGGTCGGCGTCATCGGCTACAACCAGATCGATCAGGCGCTGGCCAAGGTCACCATAGGCTACTGGCTGGCGGAACGCTGGCAGGGCAACGGCATCATCACCCGCGCCTGTCAGGCCCTGATCCACCACGCCTTCGAGGAGATGGGGATGGAGAAGGTCGAGATCAGCGCGGCGGTGGAGAACGAGCCCAGCCGGGCTGTGTGCGAGCGACTCGGCATGCAGCAGGAGGGGATCAGCCGGCGGGCCGAACGGCTGGCGGACAGGGTGGTGGATCACGTCCATTACGGCCTGCTGCGCGATGAGTGGTTAAGGCAACGAGATCACTGATGGCCGAGGCCGCCCTGGCTGGCACCATGCTTATGAATCCACAGAGGGAACCTTGATGGCACTACCGCACCTCAGCACGGCCCGTACCCGACTCACCGTATTGCCGCCCGAGCGGGCCGACCTGATGCTGGATTTCTATCTGCGCAATCGCGCTCACCTCACCCCCTGGGAACCCAGCCGGGACGAGAGTTTCTATACCCTGAGCCACTGGCATGGCCGCCTGCGCGACAGCTATGGCCAGTTCTTCAACGGCAGCGCCGTTCATCTGGTGGCGCTCGACCCCCAGGGCGAGCAGGTGATCGCCACCTGCAACTTCACCCACATACTGATGGGCATGTTCAAGGCCTGCCATCTTGGCTATGCCATCGATCAGGCCCATGAAGGCCAGGGCCTGATGCAGGAGGTGGTCGAGGCCGGCATCGAGTACCTGTTTCGGGAGCACGGCCTGCACCGCGTCATGGCAAGCTATATGCCCACCAATCTGCGCAGTGGTGCCCTGCTCGAGCGCCTCGGCTTCGAGCGGGAGGGCCTGGCCCGGGACTATCTGATGATCAATGGCCGCTGGGAGGATCATGTTCTCACCGCCCGGCTCAACCCGGCGGTCTAACGCCATCAGGCCAGCCATATGCCAATCCATCACACTGCGCAGCGCCGCCCTGCTCGAGCGCCTCGGTTTCGAGCGGGAGGGCCTGGCCCGTGACTATCTGATGATCAATGGCCGCTGGGAGGATCATGTGCTCACCGCCCGGCTCAACCCGGCGGTCTAGGCAAGAAGGGGCTGGCCAACCGCGGGGGACCTTGCCCGCCAGACATAAAAAAACGGGTCCGGAGCTTGGCTCCGGACCCGTCTTCAGCAGAGGTGCAGGCTTAGTTGGCCTTGGCATCGCTCACTGCGGCTTCAACCTTGGAGGCAGCTTTCTCGACGGTTGCAGTCGCTTCGGAAGCAGCCTTCTCTACGGTAGAGGTGGCTTCGCTAGCGGCTTTCTCAACAGTTGCAGCAACGTCGGCGGCCGGAGTAGCAGCCGGAGCGGCGGCTTCTTCTTTCTGACCACAAGCGGTCAACATCAGACCCAGGATACCGGCTACCAGTACTTTGTTCATGTGCATACCCTCAAAAAAATATGGAGAGATGGTTCGTTCAACCATCACAGTGCGTCCTTTCACCCGGTTAGAAACCCATAGGCCGGGAGCCAAGAGGCGCGCGAAATATATCCCCATACGCGCCTAATGAAAACGAGTATCACAATGATATTTTCTCGTTGGCTGGATGAAAAGAACTGCTACAACGACAAACATTAATACAAAACACTCACCATTCGGTCAACCTGTACAATAAAACACCGCAACTGGCGTAATTACTGGCGATAAACGGCGATTCTCCCCATTCGGGTGAGAGGCGAGATATGCATCTCAGTCAGACAAGTTCTGACAAGCCAGCCGCTTCCCTTGCTGGTGGCTGTCACGGGCCAGATCCAGCAGCGCCATCACCGCCAGTGCCTCGCTGGCCGGCACCGGATTCTCTCCCTCCCCCTTGATGGCGGCGCAGACGCCGCGATAGTAGGCGCCATAATCCCCGCCCTCACCGACCACAGTCTGCTGCTGGAGCTGACCATCCCGAATGCGGCTGAGCTGGCCGGGTTCGCTGTCGAGGCCCCAGTCCGCCGCCGGTGGCCGCTTGCCGAGCTTGAGCTGATCTTCCTGCACATCCATGCCGAACTTGATAAACGAGCCTTCACTGCCGTGGATGACGAAACGGGGCATGGTGGCCGACACCAGACAGCTGCCGTGCAATATCACTCTCAACTCGCCATAGCCCAGCACCAGGTGGAAGTAGTCATCCGCCAGGGCGCCTGGGCGCTGCTGCGCCAAATCCGCCTGCAGCCAGTCCGGTTGGCCGAACAGTTGCAACGCCTGATCCAGAATGTGGGGACCGAGATCGAACCACAGACCCGAGCCCGGGCCGCCCGCCTCGCGCCAGCGCTGGCGCACTTGTGGACGATAGCGATCGAAGTGGGATTCAAATTGGGCGATCTGCCCCAGGGCACCTTCTGCCAGCAGGCGGCGTACGGTGAGAAAGTCTCCGTCCCAGCGCCGGTTGTGAAAGATGCTGAGCAGCCGCTGCTGCTTCCCGGCCAGCTCCACCAGGGCCTTCGCCTCGGCCAGATCCAGCGCGAACGGCTTGTCGATCACCACGTGCTTGCCGGCCAGCAACGCCTGACGGGCTATGGGGGCATGGGTATCGTTCGGTGTGGCGATCACCACCAGATCGACGTTCGGATCGGCCAGCACCTGCTCCAGCGAGCCGACCCGGCAACCGGGCAGTTCGGCCTGCACCTTGGCGGCATCCCGGCTCACTACCCAACCGAGGGAGAGCCCCGGAGTGCTGGTCAGGAAGGGGGCGTGAAAAGTCTGGCCTGCGAAGCCATAGCCCACCAGGGCGGCGTTGAGAGTCTGGCTCATCCGGTTTTCTCCACGGGTCTGTCATTAGGGTCAGGCGAGGTATCGCCTGCAAAAGAGAAGGGGGCTCATGGCCCCCTGAGTGTGCCCATCAGAGCACAGGATTTATTGCAAACACAAGCGCCGGCCCTGCCGGGTCAACAGCAGCAACAGCGGCGGCAACAGCAGCCACATGTGCAGCGCCAGCTGATTGAGCGGATCCGGCATCAACCAACCAGTGATCCCCACCAGGGCGCCAGAGCCGCTCATCTGGAACAGACCGAGCAGGGCCGCCGCCGTCCCGGCGCAGTGGCCGAAGGGAGCCAGTGCCATGCCGGCTGCCGCCCCCAGCACCATGGCAAAGCCGATGCTGGAGAAGAACACGGGCCCCATCATGGCCAGCGGATGCTCGACGTGCTGCACCAGGGTCAGTGCTATGGCCGACAGCGTGATCACCAGCAGGCCGATGCGCAGCGTGCGTCTCGGCCCCACTCTGGCGATGAAGCGGGGCGCCAGGAAGCAGGCCAGTATGTTCAGCGCCGCATTGGCGGTGAACCAGTAGCTGAAGCCGCTCATGTCCAGCCCCAGCTTCACCATCAGCTGCACTGGCGCAGCCGTGACATAGGCCAGGATCACCGCCATCGCCAACATGCAAAGAGAGGCGTTGAACAGGAAGCTCGGGGAGCGCAGCACAGGGCTGTAGCGGGACCAGCTGATGAGCGGGCCGCTGCTGCTGGTCTCGTCCGGGCGGGTCTCCGGCATGCGCCACAGCAGCCAGCTGCCGACGACGACCGCATAACCGGCCATGAACCAGAAGTTGGCAGACCAGCCAGCCTTGGCGGTGAGCCAGCCGCCGAGCAGCGGCGCCAGCGCAGGAATGAAGCAGATGGCGCCGTTCAGGTAGGAGATCATCTGGCCGCTCTTCTTGGGGCCATAGCTGTCACGCACCACAGAGAAGGCAGCGACCGAGGTGGCACAGGCACCGAAGCCTTGCAGCACCCGCGCCAGCATCAGCTCACCCAGGCTGGCGGCAAAACCGGCCGCCAGTGCGCTCAGGCCGTAGAGCAGCACGCCGCCCAGAGCGATGGGCTTGCGGCCATAACGGTCGGCGAGCGGCCCTACCAGCAGTTGCCCCAGTCCCATGCTGAACAGGAACCAGGTGATGGTGCCCTGCATCAGGGTCGCTTCGGCACCGAGCTGCTCGGCCATCTGCGGGATGGCGGGCAGGTAGATGTCAATGGCCAATGGACTGAACAGCACCAGCAGGACAAGCAGAAGAATCAATGGCATCAGTCACCTCAAGCCGTAAGGGAAAATCGATTGGGGCGCGAGTCTACTGACTCACAGTAATGAATTGAAATGGTATTTAATCACTTTGGTTATTCCTATACGGAAACATGTAAGTTGTTCGCATCTCCACCGGGGCCACAGGAGTGGCAAGCCAGGGCGGTATTGAGGGCAATTGGCGCTTTTACTCAAGGCGTGCCCCGCATAGAATGCGCAGATTATTTTTGCGGAGGTGCTCGATGAACAAGCTTGTCCTGGCAACAGGTAACCAGAAAAAGGTGAAGGAATTGGCCGCCATGCTGGCCGATATGAAGATCCAGGTGATCCCACAGAGCGAGTTTGCTGTGCCTGATGCCGAAGAGACAGGCACCACCTTCGTCGAGAATGCCATCATCAAGGCCCGCCACGCCGCCCGCATCACGGGTCTGCCCGCCGTCGCCGACGATTCGGGTCTGGAAGTGGATCTGCTGCACGGTCGCCCCGGCGTCTACTCCGCCCGCTTCGCCGGCGAGCATGCCAGCGACAAGGATAACATCGAGAAGCTGCTGGCCGAGCTCAAAGGCGCCCCCGATTACCTCAAGAGCGCCCGCTTCTGGTGCGTGCTGGTCTACATGCGCCACGCCGACGATCCCACCCCCATCATTTGCCAGGCGAGCTGGGAGGGGATGATCATCGACGAACCCCGCGGTCAGCACGGCTTTGGCTATGATCCCGTGTTCTTCGTGCCCGACCATGACTGCACCTCGGCCCAGATGCCGAGCGAGCTGAAAAACCAGCTCAGCCATCGCGGCCAGGCGCTGGCCAGGCTGAAAGCCGCGCTGGCTGCGACTCACTGAGTTCGTAGCCCCTCACCAATCAAGCATTGTCATCTACAATGGGGGCCGTCAGCCCCCGTTTTTATTTTTGATTATTGGAAGCCCCATGCTGCAACTGCCGCCCCTCTCCCTCTATATCCATGTGCCCTGGTGCGTCCAGAAGTGCCCCTACTGCGACTTCAACTCCCACGCCCAGAAAGGGGAGCTGCCTCACCTCGAGTACGTGGCCGCCCTGCTGGAGGATCTGGATCAGGATCTGAAGTGGGCCCAGGGGCGTCCGCTCTCCTCCATCTTTATCGGTGGCGGCACCCCCAGCCTGCTGAGCGTCCAGGCCATGCAAACCCTGCTGGACGGGGTGCGCGCCCGTATCGCGCTGACCCCGGATTGCGAGATCACCATGGAGGCCAACCCGGGCACGGTTGAGGCGGACAAGTTCGCCGGCTTCCAGCGGGCGGGCATCAACCGCATCTCCATCGGGGTGCAGAGCTTCCAGCAAGAAAAACTGACCCGGCTCGGCCGCATCCACGGCCCCGAAGAGGCGCGTAAGGCCGCCGAACTGGCCCACGCCATCGCACTGCCCACCTTCAACCTGGATCTGATGCACGGCCTGCCGGATCAGAGCCTGGACGACGCCCTCTATGACCTGCAGCAGGCCATCGACTGCGCACCGCCGCATCTCTCCTGGTATCAGCTCACCATAGAGCCGAACACGGCCTTTGCCTCCAAGCCGCCCACCCTGCCGGAGGATGACACCCTGTGGGACATCTACGAGCAGGGCCACGCCATGCTCACCGCCCAGGGCTATCAGCAGTACGAGATCTCGGCCTATGCCAAGGCGGGCTATCAGTGCCGCCACAACCTCAACTACTGGCGCTTCGGCGATTATCTCGGGATCGGCTGCGGCGCCCACGGCAAGATGACGGATCTGGCCTCCGGCCAGATACTGCGCAGCGCCAAGGTGAAGCACCCGAAAGGCTATCTGGATCCCGCACGTTCTTATCTGGACAAGCAGTGGCAGGTGAGCGAGGACGAACTACCGCTGGAGTACTTCATGAACCGGTTCAGGTTGTTCGAGCCAGCCCCCAAGGTGGAGTTCGAGGCTTACACCGGCCTGGGCCTGGAGCGGGTGGAGACTATGCTGGCGATTGCCCAGACCAAGGAGCTGATCGAGGATCTCGGCGACAGCTGGCAGCTGACGGCCCTCGGCCATCGCTATCTGAATGTGCTGCTCGAGCTATTTATGGACGAGTAAAGACGGGTTCACAATCTTGCTGTAAGACAGTGAGCCAGAACCATCGAATAGAAAAACAATCGGGGCGCCATTGGCGCCCCGATTGTTTTTACTTCCTGCCTACGGCAGAAACCCGCTCAGCAGCAGACGCTCATCATCTGCTGTTGGCCGGGCTCCCACCGCTTGCCGTGCTTGGCCTTGCGCTGATAACTGCCCTTGCCCTTCTTGCTGGGCTCAACCCTTGCCTGGAACAGGGGGGAGGTCACCAATGCCTTGAGGTGATTGTCCTGGATGACCCCGCGTTGATGATCGTGAGCGGGCTCTGTGGTGGCGATAGCCACCTTCTGCTTGGCCATATCGGCTCCTTTGCGATGACTGACTCTCGTAAGCGATTGTTCAACGCCTGGCCGAAGTGGATCCCACGGTGGCGAAAAACGCGCCGATTGTGCGCCTCCCCGAAGCCGAGTGCAAGCGGGGGTGGCGCAAGGATTCAGGCGGCGGGCGGCAAGGATCCCGGCCGGTAGACGACCCGCACCAGACCACTCGGCAGCAGAGTGCTGGAGACGGGGTTGAGGCCGCCGGGCAGGGTGCCCGCAAACAGCGGCACGCCAGCGCCCAGGGTGACCGGCACCCAGAACAGGGTCAGCTCGTCGACAAGCCCGGCTTGCAGGCCCTGGCGCACCAGATTGCCGCCGTCCAGATAGAGGTGGCGCGCGCCCTCCTGCCACAGCTCGCTCAGTACCTGCGCCAGGGCGCCTTGCCGGAAAGAGACGTTCACAGCCGGCTCGGCCGGCCTGTGGGTCAGCACCACCACCGGCTTGTCGCCGTAGGGCCACTCAGGGAAGGCGCGCACGACATCGAAGGTGTTGCGCCCCATCAGCAGTGCATCCGCGCCCGCCATCAGGGCGTTGTAGCCGGTCTCCTCCCGCGAGTCACTGGAAAAGGGGGTCAGCCAGTCGAGACTGTCCCCCTCCCCGGCGATGAAGCCGTCGAGGGAGAGCGCCAGGAAGGCGGAGATCCGTGGGCGCTGCTTGGTGCTGATAGATTCAGTGCTCATGATCGTGATGCTCGTGGCGGGACGGGGCTCCGGACTCCAGCGTCTCGAGGATGGCGCAGTGCTCCGCCGAGCGCGGGCCGCCACAGCAGATGTTGGAGAGCTCGCGCAGGTTCTCGCGAAAGCGGGTCAGCTCCATGATCTTCTGCTCCACCTGGGCCAGCTTGGTGTCGGCCACCGCCTTCACCTCCTGACAGGTGACTTTGGCCTTGTTGGTATCCAGATCCAGCAGCTCACCTATGTCGGCAAGGGAGAAGCCCACCGACTTGGCACGTATGATGAACTCCAGTCGCCGCCTGTCCTGCTCGCCATAGAGGCGGTAACCGGACTCGTTGCGGATCCCGGGCGAGATGAGGCCGTTCTTCTCGTAAAAACGCAGGGTATCCGCCTTTACCCCGCACGCCTTGGCCAATTCCCCGATCCGATACATGCCCTCTCCCCCATTGGATTTGCCGTTCAAAAAACCGGAACCCACTATCGCCCCTTTGCCAATGGATTGCCAGCCAGGGGCAGAAAACGGGCAAGCAAAAGGTGCCGCGGTCACTTTTTTTCCATCAAAACACTGAAAAGACAAACGTTTCACAAAAAACCACCAGAAAACGTTTAACACCGCACCAGACAAGGCTTTGTCACCTTAAAAAATCCACCACAGCTCACATTTTTTGTGTAGAATACGCGCCCACAAGAGAGCGTCGCGTCAAGCGGGCATTTCCTAAAACACGTTTGCCAACAGCAGGTCTTTTTGGCGAGAGTGGTTTGCGAAATCCCCCACTTCCATTTATTTGGGGACTCTCTGTGTTGAGCCTCGTCTCCCATGGAACGGTCCCCGTTATGCTGAGGACGATAGTGTGATGGAACAAGCTCGACCCATTCGCCGTGCACTGCTGAGTGTGTCTGACAAGACTGGCATCCTGGAATTTGCCAAGGCACTCAACGAACGTGGCGTGGCCTTGCTCTCCACCGGCGGCACCGCCAAGCTGCTCGCCGATGCGGGTCTGCCGGTGACCGAGGTCTCCGACTACACGGGTTTCCCCGAGATGATGGATGGCCGGGTCAAGACCCTGCATCCCAAGGTCCACGGTGGCATTCTCGGTCGTCGCGATCAAGATGACGCCATCATGGCCCAGCACGCTATCTCCCCCATCGACATGGTTGTCGTCAACCTCTACCCCTTCGCCGCGACCGTGGCCAAAGCGGGCTGCACCCTGGCCGATGCGGTCGAGAACATCGACATCGGCGGCCCGACCATGGTTCGCTCCGCCGCCAAGAACCACAAAGACGTAGCCATAGTCGTCAAGGCAGCCGACTACGCGCGCGTGATCGCCGAGATGGATGCCAACGGCAACAGCCTGCAGCTTGCTACCCGTTTTGACCTTGCCATCGCCGCCTTCGAGCACACAGCCGCCTATGATGGCATGATCGCCAACTACTTCGGCACCATGGTGCCTAGCTATGGTGACAACAAGGAAGGCGACGCCGAGTCCCGTTTCCCGCGCACCTTCAACAGCCAGTTCATCAAGAAGCAGGACATGCGCTACGGCGAAAACAGCCATCAGGCTGCCGCCTTCTATGCCGAAGAGCAGGCCGCATCGGGCTCAGTCGCAAGCAGCCAACAGCTGCAGGGCAAGGCGCTCTCCTACAACAACATCGCCGATACCGATGCTGCGCTGGAGTGCGTGAAGGAGTTCAGCGAGCCGGCCTGCGTCATCGTCAAGCATGCCAATCCCTGCGGCGTGGCCATAGGTGACGACCTGCTGACGGCCTACGAGCGCGCCTACCAGACCGATCCCACCTCGGCGTTTGGCGGCATCATAGCCTTCAACCGCGAACTGGATGGGGCTACCGCCGCCGCCATAGTCGCCCGCCAGTTCGTGGAAGTGATCATAGCCCCGAGCGTCAGCCAGGCAGCCCGTGACGCCGTTTCCAACAAGCAGAACGTGCGCCTGCTCGAGTGCGGCCAGTGGACTGCGCCGGCTCAGGGCTTTGACCTCAAGCGGGTCAACGGCGGCCTGCTGGTGCAGGAGCGGGATCTTGGCATGATGACCCAGGGCGACCTGAAGGTGGTCAGCAAGCGCCAACCGACCGAGGCCGAGCTGAAAGACCTGCTGTTCTGCTGGAAAGTGGCCAAGTTCGTCAAATCCAACGCCATCGTCTACGCCAAAGAGGGCCAGACCATAGGGGTCGGCGCCGGCCAGATGAGCCGGGTCTACTCCGCCAAGATCGCCGGCATCAAGGCCGAGGATGAAGGGCTGACGGTGGCGGGCTCCGTCATGGCCTCCGATGCCTTCTTCCCGTTCCGCGATGGCATAGATGCCGCAGCGGCCGCCGGCATCGCCTGCGTCATCCAGCCGGGTGGCTCGATGCGCGATCAGGAGGTGATCGACGCCGCCGACGAACACGGCATGACAATGGTGTTCACCAACATGCGCCATTTCCGTCACTGATGGGTCAGGGTCGCCGCTGGCGGCCCTTTTGTTGTCTCTTTTCCACTGACTATTTTCAACCGGCGACGCGCCATCTGCGGGCCGAGTCGGTTACCACGAATAGAAGCGAGCGATACGATGAAAGTACTGATCATTGGCAATGGCGGTCGTGAACACGCCCTGGCCTGGAAGGCCAAACACTCCCCACTGGTACACCACGTCTTCGTGGCACCGGGCAATGCGGGCACCCAGCTGGAGCCAGGTGTCGAGAACGTCGCCATCGAGGCGACCGACATCGAGGGACTGCTGGCCTTCGCCAGGGAAAAACAGATAGGCCTCACCATAGTCGGGCCGGAAGCGCCGCTGGTGAAAGGGGTGGTCGATGCCTTCCGCGCCGCCGGTCAGCCCATCTTCGGCCCAACCGCCGCCGCTGCCCAGCTGGAAGGCTCCAAGGCCTTCACCAAGGATTTCCTGGCCCGTCACGCCATTCCGACCGCCGACTACCAGAACTTCACCGAGGTGGAGCCGGCACTGGCCTACCTGCGTGAGAAGGGCGCCCCCATCGTCATCAAGGCCGATGGTCTGGCAGCGGGCAAGGGCGTGATCGTCGCCATGACCCTGCAAGAAGCGGAAGACGCCGTGCGTGACATGCTCTCCGGCAATGCGTTCGGCGAAGCGGGTGCCCGGGTGGTGATCGAAGAGTTTCTGGACGGGGAAGAGGCGAGCTTCATCGTCATGGTGGATGGCGAGCACGTGCTGCCCATGGCCACCAGTCAGGATCACAAGCGAGTCGGCGATGGCGACACAGGCCCCAACACAGGTGGCATGGGAGCTTATTCCCCGGCCCCCGTGGTGACGGCGGACGTGCACCAGAAGGTGATGGAGCAGGTGATCATGCCGACCGTGCGTGGCATGGCGGCCGAAGGCAATGTCTACACCGGCTTCCTCTACGCCGGCCTGATGATAGATGGCCAGGGCAACCCCAAGGTGATCGAGTTCAACTGCCGTTTCGGCGACCCGGAAACCCAGCCCATCATGCTGCGGATGCAATCCGATCTGGTGGAACTCTGCCTGGCCGCCTGCGCCGGCAAGCTGGATCAGAAGGAGGCCATCTATGACCCCCGCGCCGCCATCGGCGTGGTGCTGGCAGCGGGCGGTTATCCTGGCGACTACAGCAGCAATCGCCCCATCAGCGGACTGCCGGTGGATGAAGTGGCCGGCGAGAAGGTATTCCATGCCGGCACCCGGCTGGAAGGGGATACCAGCCTGACCCAGGGTGGCCGCGTGCTGTGCGCCACCGCCCTCGGCCATACCGTCGCCGAAGCCCAGCAGCGGGCCTATCAGCTGGCGGCTCGCATCAAGTGGGACGGCCTCTTCTACCGCAAGGACATCGGCTGGCGTGCCATCGAGCGCGAGCAGCAGCAGTAATTTCCACCTGTGACACACAGATTATCATCAGGGCCTGCGGGCCCTTTTTCATATGGTGCGACCGGCTGGATTTGTTAACGGCTCTCACCCTTGCCCCAGGGGGATCCCTCACCACCGCCCTCACATTTTCCCCTCTGGCGTTACCATTTGTGACAAAAAACAGCAATTTTCACAAACAGTTCACGGTGGCTCATGGCATCATGCCTGACATGAACGCCAAATAAGGGTTCATAAGAAACCAATCTAAATTGATAAGCATGTCGTTAAATAAGGAAATCCCATGTTGAAAACTGTTCGCCCCCTGTTGCTGCCCCTGATGTTTGGCCTGATGACCCTGCCCGCCATGGCCGGCGAGCTGGAACAACCGATGAAGAAGATCGGCTTCAACTACAAGCAGGCCGTCAAGGCCGGCGACGCAGCCTCCATGGAGAAACACATCAACGAGATGAAGGCTCAGCTCGACGTCGCCAAGCAGAAGAACATGCCTGCCGCCAAGAAAGAGAAGTTTCTGGAAGGGATGAACGAGGTGCAGACCGAGCTGGATGCCAGCCTGGCAGCCCTCAAGGCGGGTGACGAAGCCAAGGCGCGTGAGCACCTGGCCAAGGTCAATGACCTGAAGAAGGAGTACCACAAATATGCCAAGCAAAAAGGCTGAGCCCTTTCACTGGGATAGTCTGGTCCGCCTCACCCACTGGGGTGTGGCGGCCGCCTGTATCGGCAACCTCTGGCTCAACGATGCCGGGGAAGAGTGGCACGAATGGCTGGGGTATGCCGCCATGGCACTGATCAGCCTGCGCCTGGTGTGGGGGTTCTCTTTCGCCAGGGGCCATGCCCGGCTGCGAGCCCTGATCCCGAGCCGGGCAGATTTTCACCAGCAGGCCGTGGAGCTGCGTGAACGCACCCCGGCAACCCCCGGCCATCACGGTAGCGGCAAGCTGGCGGTATGGGCGCTCTGGCTGACCGTACTGGCCACCGCCGGTAGCGGCTGGTTCCAGAACACAGAGCTGGGTTTCGAACTGGGGGCCGATGACTGGCACCTCTGGTGTACCTGGGCGCTGCAAGGGCTGATCGCGCTGCACCTGACGGCCCTCGCATTCACCTCCTGGCGCCAGCGCAGCAATCTGGTGGTGCGCATGTTGCCTGCGGTGCGCGGCGCACGCCCGCAGCAAGTGCCGGCGCGTCAGGATCAGCATTCCTGACATGTCAGACAGACCCGCGCGCCCCTGGCCGGGTCTGTCCCTTGTCGACTCGCCATTGCCCTCTACGCCGCCGATCTGGATCGATGCTGGTAAATAGCCAGAAACAAAAAGGCCGCTCATGATGAGCGGCCTTTTTACGGAATTTGGTGGCCCCTGCCCGACTTGAACGGGCGACCAATCGATTATGAGTCGACTGCTCTAACCAACTGAGCTAAGGGGCCAGATTGTTGGTTTTGCGGCGTGGATTATAGGGGATGTAGAGAAGCCAGTCTATAGGTAGATCAACCACTTGGCGACATTTTGTCCACTTTCCTGCCAATATTCCTGCCAACCCGCTCACGTCCCGTAAAGTCCGGATAAAACAAAGCCCCGCATGGCGGGGCTTTTGAGACGACGGCTCTGGGCACATACCCGGGACTATTCGTCCAGGAAGCTGCGCAGCACTTCCGAGCGGCTCGGGTGGCGCAATTTGCGCAGTGCCTTGGCTTCGATCTGACGAATACGCTCACGGGTGACGTCGAACTGCTTGCCCACTTCCTCGAGGGTGTGGTCAGTGTTCATGTCGATACCGAAACGCATCCGCAGTACCTTGGCTTCGCGGGCAGTCAGGCCAGCCAGCACTTCGCGCGTCGCGTTGCGCAGGCTTTCGCTGGTCGCCGCATCAGCCGGCAGAGCGAGCGTGGTATCTTCGATGAAGTCGCCCAAGTGGGAGTCTTCATCATCACCGATGGGCGTCTCCATGGAGATGGGCTCCTTGGCGATCTTCAATACCTTGCGGATCTTGTCTTCCGGCATGCCCATGCGCATGGCCAGCTCTTCCGGGTTCGGTTCACGACCCATCTCCTGCAGCATCTGACGGGAGATACGGTTGAGCTTGTTGATGGTCTCGATCATGTGTACCGGGATACGGATGGTACGGGCCTGATCCGCGATGGAGCGGGTTATGGCCTGACGGATCCACCAGGTAGCGTAAGTCGAGAACTTGTAACCACGACGGTATTCAAACTTGTCTACCGCCTTCATCAGACCTATGTTGCCCTCCTGGATCAGATCCAGGAATTGCAGACCACGGTTGGTGTACTTCTTGGCGATAGAGATAACCAGACGCAAGTTGGCCTCAACCATCTCTTTCTTCGCACGGCGGGCCTTGGCCTCACCTATGCTCATGCGGCGGTTGATGTCCTTGATCTGGGCGATGGAGAGACCAGTCTCTTCTTCGATCTGCTGCAACTTGCCGATGGAACGCAGCACTTCTTCGTCCATCTCGACCAGACGCGGAGACCAGGCTTTGCCAGCCTGTTTCTGGTATTCAAACCAGGCAGTTTCACACTCGTTGTTGGTGAAGGCCGCGACGAAGGTTTTCTTCGGCATCTTGGCCTGCTCAACGCAGAGCTTCATGATGATGCGTTCCTGTACGCGGACCCGCTCCATCATCTCGCGCATGTTGTTGACCAGGCGATCGAACTGCTTGGGCATCAGGCGGAATTGACGGAACACATCGGCCAGCAGGGCAATCGCAGCCTGGGTGTCTTCGTGAGCGCGGCCATTCTTCTGGATGGAGAGGCGCGTTACCTCATACTGGGCACGCAGCTCGCCAAACTTTTCGCGAGCGACTTCCGGATCCGGACCACCGTCACCGTCGTCGTCCGAGCTTTCGCCGTCTTCGTCTTCATCTTCGTCTTCATCTTCGTCTTCGTCGGCCAGATCGTCTTCGCCGAGTTCAGAACCGATGTGAGTCGCGGTCGGCGCGACGTCGTCGGTCTCGTTAGGATCGATGAAACCCGAGATGATATCGGACAGACGAAGCTGTTCGGCTTCGTATTTATCATACTGCTCAAGCAGATAGGTAATCGCTTCCGGGTACTCGGCAACTGAGCTTTGTACCTGGTTGATACCGTCTTCGATCCGCTTGGCGATGTCGATTTCGCCTTCGCGGGTCAGCAGTTCGACGGTACCCATTTCCCGCATGTACATGCGGACGGGATCGGTCGTACGACCAATCTCAGATTCAACAGATGCCAGTGCCTGGGCAGCTGCTTCGGCAGCGTCCTCATCGGCGGTGCCACCTTCAGCCATGATAAGGTCATCGGCATCCGGGGCGTTTTCAACCACCTGAATACCCATATCGTTGATCATCTGGATGATGTCTTCGATCTGGTCAGAGTCGACAATGTCTTGCGGGAGGTGATCGTTCACCTCGGCATAGGTCAGGTAGCCCTGTTCTTTACCTTTGGCAACGAGGAGTTTAAGCTGAGACTGCGGGGTTTGCTCCATAGAACTCATCCGGTTGGTGTTGCTAGGTTGCGCGTACAGTGCGCTGCTGCGCAAATAGCCAATTCTAATAGAAAACCGCCAGACATGCTATGTCTGGTTGCGGCGTCGGTCATGAGAAACCCCTGCCCGCAGTATTGTCGGGGCCAGGCGGTTATAAAATTTTTGCTTTTAATCCCGTCGATTCGGGCAACGGTATTCATATTGGGACTAATCACTCAAATATCAAGCCCCACTCTCATTTCTTTTCTCAATCTGTACCTCTCTGATCAGCATCATCAGCTCCTGCGTTTCCTCAGAGCTTAGCCCTTCCTGAGCCACCTTGGCCTGCAGTTCTTCAATTCGTTGCTTCAGAAACTGGTTGATGAAACCGACAAAGGTATCCTGCAGCTCTCCCAGAATATCCGGCTCCTGGTCGAGCTTGATCTCTTCAAACAAGTCGTGCATCGCCAGCTGAGCGAGGATCTCGCCCTCTTTGGTGCCGCGCCAATGCTCCAGCAAGATGCCAGTGGTGATCCCGGGCTGCGCCAGGATCTGCTGATGCAGCTGCAACAGGAACTTGATGCCTTGTACCCGCAGCCCCGCCAGCTCAGGCATGGCCGGCAGTTCGGCCGTCACCGCCGGATATTGCACCATCAGGGCCAGTGCCCGACGCAGCGGCGTCAGCTTGGCGGCCTTGGGTTTGGTGAGTTCGGCCTTGGGTTGGCTATTGCGGGCGAACAGTTCGGCAATGCGCTGCTTGTTCTCACCCCAGCGCATCATGCTGGAGAGACGGGTGATCAGCCCCTCGCGGGTAAACCCCTCCGGTACCCGGCGGATCAGTTCGGCAGCCTTGTTGGCCACCTCGAACTTGCCCGCCTCACCGGACAGTGCAGCATCCCGCCCCAGACGCTCGAACATGAAGTCGGCGAAAGGCTGTGCCTGATCCAGCAGGGCCTCGAAACCCTCCCTGCCAATCTGGCGGACCAGCGAATCGGGATCCTCACCATCGGGCAGGAATACGAACTTGAGTTCACGCCCATCCTGCAGATGAGAGAGGGCATTATCCAGCGCCCGCCAGGCCGCCTCACGGCCGGCCTTGTCGCCGTCATAGCAGCAGACCACTTCGGCCGTGGTACGAAACAGGGTGTGGATATGGTCAGTGGTGGTGGCAGTACCCAGCGCCGCCACCGCATAATCGATGTCGTACTGACCGAGGGCTACCACGTCCATGTAGCCCTCCACCACCAGGATCCGGCGAGGATCCTTGTGGGCCTGCTTCACCTCATAGAGGCCGAACAGCTCCCGTCCCTTGTGGAAGATGGGGGTTTCCGGCGAGTTGAGGTACTTGGGCGTACCCTCTCCCAGCACACGGCCGCCAAAACCTATGACCCGGCCTCGCTTGTCCCGGATCGGGAACATGATGCGATCACGAAAGCGATCATAGCTGCCGGGACCGCTGTCACGCGTGATCAGCATGCCACCCGAGATGAGCAGTTGCTCGTGATCCCGGCTGGCGCCAAAGCGGCGTCTCACCTGATCCCAGTCTGCGGGGGCATAACCGATATTGAAACGCTTGACCACTTCACCAGTCAGACCGCGCCCCTTCAAGTATTCTACCGCCTGGGGTGCGCTCTTGAGATTGCTCTCGTAGAAGCGGGCGATCTGGTTCATCAGCTCATAGAGATCCTTGCTGACGGCCGGTTGGCTATTGGTCGAGCCACCAATGCTCTGCTCGCGAGGCACCTGCATGCCCTGCATGCTGGCGAGCTCTTCGATGGCATCGGGGAATTCGAGACCGTCGTACTCCATGACAAAGCCGATGGCATTGCCGTGAGCGCCACAACCGAAGCAGTGATAGAACTGTTTCTCCTGGCTGACGGTAAAAGAAGGACTTTTTTCGTTATGAAAAGGGCAGCAAGCCTGGTAGTTCTTACCGGCTTTTTTCAGCCGCACTCGCGAGTCGATCAGCTCGACTATGTCTGTGCGTACGAGCAGATCATCGATAAAGGATTGTGGGATCCTGCCTGCCATAACCGTCCTGTTTCACTGCGTAGAAAATAAAAAAGCCGCGCATTCCCAGGGAAGCACGGCTTCTTCGACCAAACAAGAGAGTTGCCTGTTACGCCAAGCGGGTTTTCACCTGAGCACTGACGGCGCCGACATCGGCACGCCCCTGAATTTTCGGCTTCAAGACAGCCATGACCTTGCCCATATCAGCCATGACGGCAGCACCACTTTCAGCGATGGCTTGCTCAATCAGTGCGGCAATTTCGTCTGCGGTCAGCTGTTGTGGCAGGAATTCCTGCAGCACAACGATCTCTGCGGACTCTTTGTCGGCGAGATCCTGGCGACCGGCAGCTTCAAATTGGCTGATGGAATCGCGGCGCTGTTTGACCATTTTGGTCACGACAGCGAGGATATCCTCATCATTGAGCTCGATACGGGAATCAACTTCACGTTGCTTGATTTCTGCCATCAACAAACGGATCGCCCCCAAGCGAGCCTTATCTCTGGCAAGCATGGCAAGTTTTTGTTGATCCTTGAGTTGATCCTTCAGAGACACGGCATTATCTCCCGATTAGTACAGGCGGATACGACGTGCGTTTTCGCGAGACAGCTTCTTGGCGTGACGCTTTACAGCAGACGCTTTGGCGCGCTTACGAATGGTAGTCGGCTTCTCGTAGAACTCACGGCTACGAACTTCAGACAGGATACCGGCCTTTTCGCAAGAACGCTTGAAGCGACGCAGAGCAACGTCAAACGGCTCATTTTCACGGACTTTGATTACTGGCATGTGCCTTTCACCTCAGTGATATATTGTTAGCTGACCATCAGTCGATCAGCATGTCTTAAAATGGTGCGAAATTATACTCTGGACAGGGAATGAAAGTAAACCCGCAGAGATCGCTCTGGTTTAAAAAACCCGCGAAGGTTACCATAGCCGTCTCATTTTAGCAGTGAAATTTTTTAGCAATGCGTGTATTGGGCATAGAGACATCCTGTGACGAAACCGGGATCGCGATCTTCGACGATCAAAAAGGGATCCTTTCCCATCAGTTATACAGCCAGGTCAAGCTGCATGCGGACTACGGTGGCGTCGTCCCCGAGCTCGCCAGCCGGGATCACGTTCGCAAGACGATCCCTTTGATCCAGGCCGCATTGCAAGAGGCGGGACTGGATAAAGATGACATAGACGGCATCGCCTATACCGCGGGTCCAGGGCTGGTTGGCGCCATTCTGGTAGGGGCCACCATAGGCCGCTCGCTGGCAATGGCGTGGAACAAACCGGCCATCGCCGTGCATCATATGGAAGGCCACCTGCTGGCTCCCATGCTGGAAGAGAGAGCACCCGAGTTCCCCTTCGTGGCGCTGCTGGTCTCCGGCGGTCACTCCATGCTGGTACGGGTCGACGGTATCGGCAGCTATCAGCTGCTGGGCGAGTCGATCGATGATGCCGCCGGTGAGGCCTTTGACAAGACCGCCAAGTTGATGGGGCTGGACTACCCGGGTGGCCCCCTGCTCTCCCGGCTGGCCGAGAAAGGTGCCAGCGGCCGCTTCCACTTTCCCCGCCCCATGACGGACAGGCCCGGACTCGACATGAGCTTCTCCGGCCTCAAGACCTTTGCTGCCAACACCATTGCCGCCAACGGTGACGATGAGCAGACCCGCGCCGACATAGCCCGTGCGTTTGAAGATGCAGTGGTCGATACCCTGGCCATCAAGTGCCGTCGGGCGTTGAAAGAGACCGGCCTCACGCGGCTGGTGGTCGCCGGTGGCGTCAGCGCCAACCGTCACCTGCGTGCCCAGCTGGCCGAGCTGATGGAGAGCCTCAAAGGCGAGGTATTCTATCCGCGTACCGAATATTGCACCGATAACGGCGCCATGATCGCCTATGCCGGCATGCAGCGTCTGAAGGCAGGTGTATTCGAGCCGCTGGCGGTCAAGGCGGTGCCGCGCTGGCCGCTGGACACCCTGGATCCTGTGTGATCCTGCGGATCCGGTTGCAATGAAAAAGGGGCTCATGGCCCCTTTTTTGTTGTTGTCAGCCGCGCCAATGCGGCCTGATTGGTACTCGCTAATTGGTACGAAACAGCGCCTCGATGGAGAGTCCCTGCCCCAGCAGGATCTCCCGCAGGCGGCGCAGTCCTTCCACCTGGATCTGGCGTACCCGCTCCCGGGTCAAGCCGATCTCGGACCCCACGTCTTCCAGCGTGGCCGGTTCATAACCGAGCAGACCGAAACGACGCGCCAGCACCTCGCGCTGCTTGGGATTAAGCTCCTCCAGCCAGTGCACTATGCTGGCACGCATGTCGTCATCCTGCGACTCCAGCTCGGGCCCCATGCCACGTTCGTCAGAGAGCACATCCAGCAGCGCCTTGTCGCGATCTCCGCCGATGGGAGTATCCACAGAGGTGATCTTCTCGTTGAGCTTGAGCATGCGATTCACGTCGTCTACAGAACGATCCAGCGCAAAGGCGATGTCTTCTGCGGTCGGCTCATGATCGAGACGGTGAGAGAGTTCACGAGCGGTACGCAGATAGACGTTCAGCTCCTTGACCACATGGATGGGCAGACGGATGGTGCGAGTCTGGTTCATGATGGCCCGCTCTATGGTCTGGCGGATCCACCAAGTGGCATAGGTCGAGAAACGGAAGCCGCGCTCCGGGTCGAATTTCTCTACCGCGCGGATGAGGCCGAGGTTGCCCTCTTCGATGAGATCCAGCAGCACCAGGCCGCGGTTGTTGTAGCGACGGGCGATCTTGACCACCAATCGCAGATTGGACTCAATCATGCGCTTGCGGGCGGCTTTATCGCCTCGCAAGGCACGACGAGCGTAATAGACTTCTTCTTCGGCGGTGAGCAGGGGGGAGAAACCTATCTCCCCCAGATAGAGCTGGGTGGCATCCATCACCTTGTTCAGTTCCGGTGCCATCAGTTCGTCGGAAATAGTCTCTTCGACCTCGGCCGCTACTTCCCGAACCTCTTCCTCCTCGTGGGTCTCCAGCTCCTCGTCGAACTCTAACTCTGCATCCTGCATAACCAGTTGTTCTTGGCTCATGGCGTGTCTCCCTGACCTGAACCAGAGTATGACTTAACTCTCTGGGGTTAACGCTTTGGCAAATGGCTCATCGGGTTTATCGATTTGCCTCGATACCGGATTTCAAAGTGCAATCGCACATCCGGTGCGTCCGTGCTACCCATGTTGGCAATGACTGCTCCGCCCTTGACGCTGTCCCCTTCCCTGACCCGTAACTCATCATTGTGAGCGTAGGCAGAGAGGTAGTCATCATCATGCTTGAGGATGATCAGCTTGCCATAACCCCTTAGTGCGCTACCCGCATAGACGACCTTGCCGCCACTCGCTGCGTAGACGGGTTGTCCCTTCTGACCAGCGATATCTATGCCCTTGTTTCCCTGTTCTGCAACGGAGAAACCCTCGACGATCCGGCCTTGTGTCGGCCAGTGCCAAGAAAGTCTCGACTGAGGCTTGTTGTCTGTTTTTTGTTCTTTGATCTGAGCGTATTCTTTTGAAGATGGCTGAGCAATCGTTTTCTGTTTGATAAATGGGGTGGTCGTACCTGATGGCGCTGTCGCCAGAGGTTTGGGGCCGGTGCTTTGTGGCGTGACCGGACGGGTCGCGGCAACCATCTGGCTGTCTCCCGTACTGGCAGACTGCACATTCAGCACCTGGCCGACGTGGAGTGCATAGGGCGTCTGCAGACTGTTGCTCTGTGCCAGCGTCTGATTCGACATGCCAAACTGACGGCCTATGCTGCTCAGGGTATCACCGCGCCGTACCTGGTAGGTGCCGGCACTGCGGGCAACAGTCTGACTGCCAGCGGATGAATCGAACCGGATCTGTTGCCCTGGATAGATGTTATAGGGAGGGCTGATGCCGTTGAGGCTGGCCAGAGACGGCACATCATTGCCCGAGTTGAAGGCGATGGAGTAGAGGGTATCCCCTTTTTTCACCGTGTAGCTGTTGCCCTGAATGGCCGGCTGAGCCGCCCCCTGACGAATCGGTACTGTGGAAACGAGGCGATCATTGCCCAATCCCTGTACCGGAGCAGCAGTCTTGCTGGAAGAGCAAGCGAGCAGCAGCCATGACAACACGACGATACTGCTTCCTTGCCAAACACGCGAACGCATAGTGGATCCTTAACGACTAAACCAGAAATAGGCCACAACGGCCAAACCAATACAGAGCCAGCCCAGCACATCCACATAGTGCATCAGCTTGCGCTCCATCTTCTCACCGCCCCAGCGCATCAGGCCTGCCACCAGGAAAAAGCGCATGCCACGACCGATCAACGAGGTCACGATGAAGGGCAACAGCGCCATTTGCAGCAGGCCTGCCGTGACGGTAAACACCTTGTAGGGGATCGGCGTGAAGCTGGCAATAAAAATCACCCAGATGCCCCACTGCTCGAACCACTGCCGGGCCAGGCTAATTTTGTCTTCATATCCCACCGAGGCAACCAGCGGCTGCACCACTGGCTCCCACAGGGCATAGCCGAGTGCATAGCCAAACAACGCCCCCAATACGGAGAAGGTTGTCGCCAACCCGGCGTAGTGCCACGCCTTGTGCGGCCTGGCCAGCGCCATGGGCGCCAGCATGACGTCCACCGGGATCGGCCAGAACACAGACTCGACAAAGGCGGTGATCGCCAGATAATAAGGGGCGTACTTGTGGCGGGCCCACTGCATCACCAGCACGTACAGACGAGAAAACAAGGTCACTCAACATCTCCGTCGATCAGGGGAACAAACCGCACCGGCTCCAGGATCTTGCTGGTCAGCTGGGAGCCGGATCGCTCGATCAGCTGCAGCGTCTGCTGGCTGTCCCCCACCGGCAGTACCAGACGGCCGCCATCAGCCAGTTGATCGGTGAGGGCTGTGGGCACCTCGCTGGCCGCCGCAGTCACCAGGATCGCGTCAAACGGCCCCTTGTTGGGCCAGCCCAGCCAGCCGTTGCCGTGCTTGGCGGAGACATTGTGCAGATCGAGCTGCCGCAGCCGGCGTCTGGCCTGGAACTGCAGCGACTTGATCCGCTCCACCGTGTAGACATGCTCCACCAGGTGAGCCAGCACCGCCGTCTGATAACCGGAGCCAGTGCCGATCTCCAGCACGTGGGCCGGATCATTCTGGATCAGCAACTCTGTCATCCGCGCCACCATATAAGGCTGGGAGATGGTCTGACCGTGGCCTATGGGCAACGCCGTGTTGTCCCAGGCCTTGTGGGCCATGGCTTCATCCACAAACAGCTGGCGCGGCACTTTCGCAATCGCCGCGAGTACGCGGAAATCACGAATGTCCTGTGCGATCAGCTGGTTTAACAGGCGCTGTACTATCACACCTTCATCCCTGCAGGTCTAACCAAGCCCCCAGACCCGCCAGACTGCTGTAGGCAGTCATATCGATGGTCAGGGGGGTGATCGAGACGTAGCCCTGCTCGATGGCGGCGAAATCCGTGCCTTCTCCCGCATCCTGCTGGCTGCCGGGGGGGCCGATCCAGTAGATGGGCTGACCACGGGGATCCTCGCTGCAGATCACAGATTCCGCCCGATGGCGGTTGCCAAGGCGAGTCACCCTGATCCCCTTGATCTGATCGAGGGGCAGGTCCGGCACGTTGACGTTGAGGATCTGATCGGCAGGCAGCGGGTGCACCATCATGCCCTTCACCAGCAGGGCCGCATAGTGGGCCGCACTGGCGAAATGGGTCTTGCCTACCAGCGAGATGGCCAGCGAGGGAAAGCCGAGGTGACGCCCTTCGGTAGCCGCCGCGACCGTGCCCGAGTAGATGACATCATCCCCCAGGTTGGCACCGTGGTTGATGCCAGCCACCACCATGTCGGGTTCAGGGCGCACCAGTTCGTTGACCGCCAGATGCACGCAGTCGGTCGGCGTCCCCTTCACCGCATAGCTCTCGATCCCATTAAAACCGGTTTCGCTGAGACGGGTAACCCGCAACGGCACCTCCAGCGTCAGGGAGTGACTCGCGCCGCTGCGGTTGCGATCCGGCGCCACTACTATGACTTCGCCACAGGCCGTCAGCGCAGTGCTGAGGGCTCGGATCCCCTCGGCATGCACGCCATCGTCATTACTGACCAGAATTCGCATCGGACTGATTCCTGAAACCATGATCGGCCTCTTCGGCCTGCATTAATTCGCGTACCACGCTGGTGGCAAAGGCACCGGCCGGCAGGAAGAACGACAGGGTCAAGGCCTCGCCGTCCAGCTGCCAGCTCATCTGTTCCGGCTTGAGCAGGAGCGGGCGGCGGTCCTGATCCAGCCCGGCCTTCTCCAGACCTGCGCACCATTCGGGGTAAGCGGCCAGCACTCTCTGCTCGAACTCGGCCGCTGCCCCCTGGCTCGCCAGCCGGCCACGGCCCCACTGGGGAGCGGTCAGCTGCACGTCACCGGAAGCGAGACGCGCCTCCAGCTCCGGGGTCAGCAACTCTTCGCTGAAGATGGAGTGGCTGCCCTTTAGCATCACGCAATCACCGGCCAGCAGCTGGTGAGCCAGCCCCTGCTCGATACGGGCACTGACGATGGCATTGAACAGCATGCTGCGAGCGGCGGAGAGGTAGAGGGAGCGCTTGTTGCGATCATTGATCCGCTTGCCGGCAAACATCGCCTTGGCCGCTTCCAGATTGTTGCCACCCCGGCCAAAACGCTGCTCGCCGTAATAGTTCGGCACCCCCTGACTGGTGATGGCCTGCAGGCGAGACGCCAGTCCCTCGGTCTGTTCCAGCCCGGTCAGACGCAGGGTGAAGTGGTTGCCCTTGAGATAGCCAACCCGCAGCTTCTTGTTGTGGCGCTTCACCTGCAGGATCTGGATGCTGTCACTCTCGATCACCGAAAGGTTCGGCTCTGCCTTGCCCGGCAGGTGAATGCCGAACCACTGCTCGGTCACGGCGTGGCGATCCTTGAGGCCAGCCCAGGTCACAGCGTTGCGATTGACCCCGGCCGCATCGGCCAGCAGGCCCGCCACCCAAGCGGTGTTCTCGCCGGTTTTGCGCACCCGCACGAAAATGTGTTCGCCCTCGCCGCAGGGCTCGAAGCCGAGATCCTCAACCACCACGAAATCACTGGCCTCGGCCTTGAGGATGCCACGGGCGGCGGGCGCTCCGTGCAGATAACTGAGTTGTTCCAACATTATTGTTTCACCAGTAAGACGACGGCTTCGGTGGCGATCCCTTCCTTGCGCCCCGTAAACCCGAGTTGTTCTGTGGTAGTCGCCTTGACATTCACCCGGTTCAAATCACACATCAGGTCGGCGGCCAGCACGGCGCACATGGCGTCGATATGGGGTGCCATCTTGGGGGCCTGAGCTATGATGGTCACGTCCAGATTGCCGATGGCATAACCCGCCTTTTTTACTCGGGCAAACACGTCCCGCAGCAGGATCCGGCTGTCGATCCCCTTGAATTGCGCGGCGGTATCGGGAAAGTGGCGGCCTATGTCACCGGCGCCTATGGCGCCAAGCAGGGCATCGCTCACCGCGTGCAGTACCACATCGCCGTCGGAATGGGCCAGCAGTCCCTGTTCATACGGCACGGTGACGCCACCCAGCATGCAGGGGCCAACCCCACCAAATTTGTGTACATCAAAACCATGTCCAATTCGTATCACGCCTGACATCCTCCAAACACGCAGGAAACTTCTCCGCCTAAACCTTGTTCACCTCAAGATCGGCCTGACATCCTCCAAACAGGCAGGAGACTCATCCACCCAAACCCTGAGCACCTCAACCGCACGTCCCATCCGGATCATGCTCGCTCCTTGTCTGGGTGTATCGACTTATGCCTGCTGGCTTAAAAACAGCCCCGCCAGAGAGAGATCCTCCGGCCGGGTCACCTTGATGTTGTCGGCACGCCCTTCCACCATGCGTACTGTGAAACCGGCACGCTCCATGGCGGAGGCCTCGTCGGTAATGGTAGCCCCCAAGGCCAGCCCCTCCTCCAGCGCCCGCAGCAGAGTGCGGGCGGGAAACATCTGCGGCGTCAGGGCATGCCAGAGCTGCTCGCGATCGACGGTGCCGAGTATGTTGCCCATGGCGTCTGAACGCTTCATGGTGTCGCGCACCCGGCTGCCGAGAATAGCGCCACCACACTGGATGGCGGTGGCGATGAGCCGGTCGAGATCGCCGTGGGTCAGACAGGGACGGGCGGCATCGTGCACCAGCACCCACCCACCCTCTGCCACATGCAGCGCATTGAGAACGGAAAAGGCGCGCTCGGCGCCCCCCTCTACCCGCAGGACACGCGGGTCGGTCGCAACGGGCAGGGCATCAAACCAGCGATCGTGGGGCGCCAGCGCCACTATCACCCGAGCGATGGCCGGGTGTGACAGCAGGGCGCCGAGGGTATGCTCGAGAATGGTCTGTCCCGCCAGTTGCAGATACTGTTTCGGACAATCGGCGCCCATCCGGCTGCCAATCCCGGCGGCGGGGACTATGGCGCTCAGCCCGGTCTGGCGATCAGTCATCGTAGGCTGCGTCTCCCGAGCTGGAGCCCTTGTCCTTATCCTTGGGGATGATCCGGTAGAAGGTCTCGCCCTGCTTGATGTAGCCGAGATCGTTGCGCGACAGCTCCTCTATGGCCTCGAGGCCCGAGGTCAGATCGTCAATCTCGCGATAAATCAGGTTGTTGCGATCCTTGAGTACCAGATTGTCCTGCTGCTGCCGGGAGATGGCGTCGGACAATTCGTGATAATCGGACAGGCCATTCTTCCCCAGCCAGAGGTCATATTGAAGCCCTCCCAACAGGAAGAGCAGGATAAGAGTGAGTAGCCGCATGCACTGAGTCTCCTTCAAGCGGCCTAGTTTCCCATATTCGCAGGCAAGACAAAAGGAAGCCTGTGTCCCGGATGGGCTGGGCCGGAATAAAAAATGCAGAAACCGCACCCGGCGATGACGGAAACGAAAAAGCCCCGCCAGATTGGCGGGGCTTTGAGCAGATTAAGGGCGGGCTGGAATTAAGCCTGGTTTTTAACTTCTTTCAGACCGCGGAAAGGAGCTTTGGCACCCAGAGCTTCTTCGATACGGATCAGCTGGTTGTACTTGGCAACACGGTCAGAACGGCTCATGGAACCGGTCTTGATCTGGCCAGCAGCGGTACCAACAGCCAGGTCGGCGATGGTCGCGTCTTCGGTCTCACCGGAGCGGTGGGAGATGACGGCAGTGTAGCCAGCGTCTTTGGCCATCTTGATGGCAGCCAGAGTTTCGGTCAGGGAACCGATCTGGTTGAACTTGATCAGGATGGAGTTGGCAACGCCGTTGTCGATGCCGCGCTTCAGGATCTTGGTGTTGGTTACGAACAGGTCGTCACCCACGATCTGGATTTTCTTGCCCAGTTCAGCAGTCTGGTAAGCAAAACCGTCCCAGTCAGATTCGTCCAGGCCATCTTCGATGGAGACGATCGGGAACTTGGTGGTCAGGTCAGCCAGGTAGTCAGAGAAACCGTTGGAGGTGAAGATACGACCTTCGCCTTTCAGGTTGTACTCTTTCTTCTCTGCGTCGTAGAACTCGGAAGCAGCACAGTCCATGGCCAGGGTGATGTCTTTACCCAGGACATAGCCAGCAGCAGCAACGGCTTCTGCGATCACTTCCAGCGCTTCGGCGTTGGATTTCAGGTTGGGAGCGAAACCACCTTCGTCACCAACAGCAGTGTTGTAGCCCTTGGACTTCAGCACTTTGGCCAGGTTGTGGAACACTTCGGCGCCCATGCGAACGGCTTCTTTCAGGGTCTTGGCGCCAACCGGCTGGATCATGAACTCCTGGATGTCGACGTTGTTGTCGGCGTGCTCACCACCGTTGATGATGTTCATCATTGGCAGCGGCATGGAGTAAACACCCGCGGTGCCGTTCAGCTCGGCGATGTGAGCGTACAGCGGCATGCCTTTGGCGGCAGCGGCGGCTTTGGCGTTGGCCAGGGAAACAGCCAGGATGGCGTTGGCGCCAAACTTGGATTTGTTCTCGGTGCCGTCGAGGTCGATCATGATCTGGTCGATAGCGGCCTGGTCCTTGGCATCTTTACCCAGCAGAGCTTGAGCGATCGGGCCGTTTACGGCTTCGAGGGCTTTCAGAACGCCTTTACCCAGGAAACGGCTCTTGTCGCCGTCACGCAGTTCCAGCGCTTCGCGGGAACCGGTGGACGCGCCAGACGGAGCGGCTGCCATACCAACAAAACCACCTTCCAGGTGAACTTCGGCCTCAACGGTCGGGTTACCACGGGAGTCGATGATTTCACGACCGATCACTTTAACGATCTTGGACATGTGTATTTCCTCAGGTTTCGTAAAAAAACAACAAAAATATGCCAAAAAAAGCGGCTGTGGCACAGAGCCTCAACCGCATTTATTTTCAATTACTTCAGATTACGCTTCTGATACTCGCCTGCCGCCTTCACAAAACCGGCGAACAGGGCGTGGCCATCACGGGGAGTCGAGGTGAACTCCGGGTGGAACTGCGCCGCCACGAACCAAGGGTGATCCGGGATCTCGATAATTTCCACCAATTTTTTGTCGGCGGAGAGACCGGTCACTTTCAGACCTGCCGCTTCAATCTGCGGCAGCAGCTTGTTGTTCACTTCGTAACGGTGACGGTGGCGCTCGTAAATGGTCGGGCTGCCGTACATCTGACGCACCTTGGAACCTTCGACCAAGTGGCAGAGCTGGGAACCCAGACGCATGGTGCCGCCCAGATCGGACTTCTCGGTACGAGTCTCGACGTTGCCTTCGTCATCCACCCACTCGGTGATGAGACCGACGACCGGATAGGCGCAATCTTTCTTGAATTCGGAGGAGTGAGCCCCTGTCATGCCCGCCACGTTGCGTGCAAATTCGATCATGGCAACCTGCATGCCGAGGCAGATGCCCAGATAGGGGATCTTGTTCTCACGGGCATACTGGGCAGCCTGGATCTTGCCTTCCACGCCGCGCTCACCGAAGCCACCCGGCACCAGGATCGCGTCCAGACCTTCCAGCAGCTCGGAGCCACGGGTCTCGATGTCCTGGGAGTCGATGTACTTGATGGTGACGGAGAGACGAGTCTTGAGGCCACCGTGCTTGAGCGCCTCGTTGACGGACTTGTAGGCATCCGGCAGGGAGACATACTTGCCGACCATGCCGATGGTCACTTCCGCAGTCGGGTTGGCCTCTTCGAAAACCACCTGTTCCCACTCGGACAGGTCAGCCTCCTTGCACTCCAGACCGAAACGCTCGGTGAAGTAGGAGTCCAGATTCTGGGACTTGAGCAGGGCCGGGATCTTGTAGATTGAATCGACGTCTTTCATGGAGATGACGGCGCGCTCAGGCACGTTGCAAAACAGGGCAATCTTGGCACGCTCATTGGCCGGAATGGCACGGTCAGATCGGCAGATCAGCACATCCGGCTGGATCCCGATGGAGAGCAGCTCTTTCACCGAGTGCTGGGTCGGCTTGGTCTTCACCTCGCCGGCGGCAGCCAGGTAAGGTACCAGGGTCAGGTGCATGAACATGGCGCTGTTGCGGCCCACTTCGGCAGCCAGCTGACGAATGGCCTCGAGGAACGGAAGGGACTCGATGTCGCCCACGGTACCGCCCACTTCGACGATAGCAACCTGATGGCCTTCGGCACCGGCAATCACCCGCTCCTTGATGGCGTTGGTGATGTGCGGGATGACCTGAATGGTGGCACCCAGATAGTCGCCACGGCGCTCTTTGCGCAGCACGTCGGCGTAGATGCGACCAGTGGTAAAGTTGTTGCGGCGAGTCATCTTGGTGCGGATGAAACGCTCATAGTGGCCCAGATCCAGATCGGTTTCGGCCCCGTCCTCGGTTACGAATACTTCACCGTGCTGGGTCGGGCTCATGGTGCCCGGATCCACGTTGATATAGGGGTCCAGTTTCATGATGGTCACATCCAGACCACGGGCTTCCAGAATGGCTGCCAGAGAAGCTGCGGCAATGCCTTTGCCGAGGGATGAAACAACGCCACCAGTTACAAAAATATATTTTGTCGTCATGCTGAACCTGAAAGAAGTTTAGGGAATTTTAAGGGGTGCTTCGGGGATGAAGCAGGACGGGGAAACAGTATACCAAAACCCCCTCTCCCAAACAATGAACAAAAATCTATCAGGCTCACCGCCCCCTCATCTTGCGCCAAATCAACTTTGTTCGGTTTCCTTGGCCTTGTCCCAGGCTGCGTCCAGCTTTTCCAGCGAGCAATCGGTCATTTTCAGCCCTTCCGCGGCGATAAACTGCTCAACCTGACGAAAGCGACGTTCGAACTTGCTGTTGGCGCCCCGCAGAACCTGCTCCGGATCCTTGCCAAGATGACGTACCAGGTTGACGGTGGCAAACAGCAGGTCACCGAGCTCATCGCTCACCCGCGCCTCGTCGACGTCGGCCATCAGCGCCTCTTCCATCACCTCGTCGATCTCTTCGTGGATCTTGTCCACCACGGGGCCCAGCGTCTTCCAGTCGAAGCCAACAGTGGCACAGCGCTTCTGGATCTTGGCCGAACGGGTCAGGGCCGGCAGCGCGAGCGGTATGTCATCCAGCACGCTTTCCTTGTCGAGCGCGGCCCGCTCTTTGGCCTTCTCGGCCTCCCAGTTCACCTTCACCGCCTGCTCGTCACCGAGATCCGCATCGGAAAACACATGGGGGTGGCGACGAATGAGCTTCTCGCTCACCGTATCCACGATATCGGCGAAATCGAACAGCCCCTGCTCCTTGCCCAGCTGGGCGTAGAACACCACCTGGAACAGCAAATCACCGAGCTCCCCCTTCAATCCCTGCCAATCGCGGGTTTCGATGGCATCGGCGACCTCATAGGCCTCTTCCAGGGTGTGCGGCACTATGGTCTGGAAGCTCTGCTTGAGATCCCAGGGGCAACCCTCTTGCGGGTCACGCAGGCGAGACATGATATCGAGCAATTGAGAGAGGTCGTAACGTTGGGACATGGGAGATCCGCTTTCAGGTCGTTCAAACAGAGGAAAAGCGACCGGCCACCCTAGGCCGGTCGCTGGGTATCAGAGGCGCTTGGCGCTGATCACGTCGTTGAGCTGGCTGAGCTTGGCCAACGCCCGGTTGAAGGCGTTGATGTTGTAAATCTCCAGCTCCATGTCGATCTCGGCGGTCTGCTCGCGCACGTTGGAGCGCGAACGCACCCCCATCACGTTGATCTTCTCGTTGGCCAGCACTGTGGTGATGTCCCGCAGCAGACCCGAGCGGTCGTTGGAGAGGATGCGGATGGTAAGGCCATAACCACCCGAGTAGTTCTCCCCCCACACCGCATCGATCAGTCGCTCCGGGTTGCGACGGGAGAGCTCCTTGAGCTGCTCGCAATCATCCCTGTGGATGGACACCCCGCGCCCCATGGTGATGAAACCCTGAATGGTGTCGCCCGGGATGGGCTGGCAGCAGCGGGCGATATGGGTCATCAGATTGCCGACCCCTTCCACCACTATGTGATCCTTGGGCTTGGGCCGGAACGGGGTGTTGGCCTTCTGCTCCAGTTTTTCCAGCACACGGCGATCTTCTTCCTCCGCCGTCGGCTTGTTGTAACGGGTGTCCAGGTAGTTGAGCAGCTGGTTGATGCGGATGTCGCCGCTGCCGATACCGGCCAGCAGGTCTTCCAGCTCCTCTGCATGGAAACGCTCGAGCACCACCTTGTCCACCTTGGAGAGGGTCAGGTTGTGTCTGTCCAGCTCCTTCTCCAGCAGCTCCTTGCCGGCGGCTATGTTCTTGTCCCGATCCAGCTTTCTGAACCAGGTGGCCACCTTGGCACGCGCCCGGCTGGAGCGCAGGAAACCCGAGTTGGGGTTCATCCAGTCGCGGCTCGGGTTCGGCTCCTTCTGGGTGATCACCTCCACCTGGTCGCCGGTTTGCAGCGCATAGGTGAAGGGCACGATACGACCGTCAATCTTGGCGCCGATGCAGCGGTGGCCGATCATGCTGTGCACGTGATAGGCAAAGTCGAGCGGGGTGGCACCCGCCGGCAAGTCGATGACATCCCCTTTCGGGGTGAACACATAGACCCTGTCCTCGAACACCTGGCTGCGCAGATCCTCGAGCAGGGACCCGCTCTCGGAGAGATCCTCCTGCCAGGCGAGCAGCTTGCGCAGCCACTCGATCTTGTCTTCGAAGTTGTTGGCCTTGTTGGCGGCCTGGGCCCCTTCCTTGTAACGCCAGTGAGCAGCCACCCCCAGCTCGGCATCCTGATGCATCTGGTCGGTACGGATCTGGATCTCCACCGTCTTGCCTTCGGGCCCCACCACGACTGTGTGGATCGACTGGTAGCCGTTGGGTTTGGGGTTGGCGACATAGTCGTCAAACTCGCGGGGAATATGGTGGAAATGGGTATGGACTATGCCGAGCGCCGCGTAGCAATCCTGCAGCCGCTTGGTCACCACCCGCACAGCGCGCACGTCGAACAACTCGTTGAACTCGAGGTGCTTCTTCTGCATCTTGCGCCAGATGCTGTAGATGTGTTTCGGTCGGCCATAGACTTCGGCCTCCACATCCGCTTCCTTGAGGGCATCGCGCAGGGACTGCACGAACTCGCGGATGTAGCGCTCCCGGTCGAGCCGCTTCTCATCGAGCTGCTTGGCGATCTGCTTGTAGGTGTCCGGGTGCAGGTAACGGAAGGCGAGATCTTCCAGCTCCCATTTGAGCTGACCTATGCCGAGCCGGTTGGCCAGAGGGGCATAGATGTTGGTGATCTCCTGGGCCATCAGCACCCGGGTCTCTTCATCCGCCTTCTTCGCTTCCCGCAGGCAGGCGATGCGCTCCGCCAGCTTGATGACCACGGCACGCACATCCTCGACCATGGCGAGCAACATGCGACGCACGTTGTCGACCTGCTCCGGCGAGGTCTCGCTGCGGTGCAGGGTCTGCAGCGAGCGGATGGCTTCCATCTCCAGCACCCCTTCCACCAGCTTGGCGATCTTGGGACCGAAGTCTTCGTCCATCCGCTCCTGGCTGATGAGACCGGCTTCGACGAAGGGGTAGATGATGGCGGCCTTGAGGGTGCCGAGATCCATGCTGAGCATCAGCAGAATGCCCGCCATCTCGACGCCACGCACCAGCAGGCGGTTGGTGAGCGCCTCGTCACCAAGCGTCAGACAATACTGGTAGACGGTTCGCAACTGATCCTTGTCACTGTCACTCAAGGAGAGCGAGCTGACCCACTCTTCCAGGGTGAAGTTGTCTTTCAAATGAATATCGCGAACCGCAACCATGGTATCAATCCTTTAAATTATTGGGCCGAAAGCTGCCGCTTCCTCCCCCTCACCTGATGAGACTGCCTCAAATGGGGATATCTGGAGAACTTTTCAAGGCATATTGTCAATAAAGACAATAGAGTTCTCCAACAGGCCCTGCCGATTTACGAGGGGCTAGATTACCCCAATCACTCCCGCTCAGACAGCCTGATGGACGCCAGATACACCAGAATAAAAGAACATATCCGCGCCCCACACACATCAAACCAAGGGGCTGGATTACTCAGTTCATTCCCGCTCAGACAGCCCGATGGACGCGAGATACACCAGAATAAAAGAACATATCCGCGCCCCACACACATCAGACCAAGGGGCTGGATTACTCAGTTCATTACCGCTCAAACAGGGCCATGGACTCCAGATGGCCGGTGTGGGGGAACATGTCTAGCATCCCCAGGCGTACCAGTCGGTAGCCCCCTTTCACCAGCACCTGACTGTCACGGGCCAGGGTGACCGGGTTACAGGAAACGTAGACCACTCGCTTGGGTGAAAGTTTCACGACGTGCCCCATCACCTCCAGCGCACCGGGGCGGGCCGGATCCAGCAGCACCAGATCGAACCCTTCCCGCGCCCAGGACATGCCAACTATGTCACCGCTCAAGTCCGCCTTGTAGAAACGGGCATTGTCGATGCCGTTGCGACGGGCGTTCTCCTCGGCGCGGGCCACCATGGCCAGCTCCCCTTCCACGCCCACCACTTCCCGGGCCTGACGGGCCAGTGGCAGGGTGAAGTTGCCTATGCCGCAAAACAGATCCAGCACCTTGTCATCCTTGCTCGCCCCGAGCCACGCCAGCGCCTGGGCCACCATGCTCTGGTTGATGGGACCGTTGACCTGAATGAAGTCACCAGGAGCAAATGCAAGGGACAGGCCGTCCAGTGAGTAGGATGGCTGGAATACCTGATGCAACGGCTCGATGCGTTCATCGGCAGCCTGCAGATAGAGGTCTATCCCCTGCGCCTGCGCAAAGGCCACCAGCAGGGCGCGATCCCCCTCGTTGGGACGACCCGTATGGCGCAGCAGCATCATGATCCCCTGCTCGGCCTGAATGAGTTCGGCATGGCCCAGCTCACGCTGGCTCTTGAGGCGATTGAGGCAGTCGCGCAGAGGGTTAATGAGGGCAGAGAGCGGCTCGGCCAGTACGGGGCAGCCCTCGATCTCCACCAGGTCGTTGGATTGGCGACGACGAAAACCGACCCGGGTACAGCGGCCATTCTTGTCAAACTTGATGGCCAGCCGGCAGACCCGGCGGTAGGCGCGAGACTCCCCTGTCAGCACGGGCGCCAGCGCTGGCGCCTTGATCTGCCCCAGCCGCTCGAACAGGCTGACCAGGCCGGCCTCCTTGGCGGCCTGCTGATCCGCCTCACCGAGATGCTGGGCATTGCAACCGCCGCACTCACGGTAGTGGATGCAGAAGGGGGCGATGCGATTGACCGCCGGGGTCACCACCTGTTGCAAGGCGGCGTGGGCATACTGCTTCTTGTCTTCGAGGATGCGGGCCTTGACCTGCTCGCCGGGCAGCGCCCCTTCGATGAAGATCGCCTTGCCCTGATGACGGCCGATACCGACGCAGTGGTGATCCAGACTGTCTACCGTAAATTCAATACGTTGGGGCTGGGTGGATTTCTTTTGGGGCTTGAAAAACTGGGCCATAAAACTTGGTGCCTATAGGTGGCTATGTCATGATTGTGGAATCTGCAGCAGGCTATTGTCCCACAAGAATAATAGTATGACCAAATCCGGCCTGCGGGCCCGCCCACTGTCGTTTGCCCTCTTGCCAACCCTGCTCTTCGGGGGACTATCCGCATGACCCAATCCGGCCTGCGCGCTCATGTCGTGCCATTGACCATCTTGCCCACCCTGCTCATCGGGGGACCATTCGCATGACCAAGTACGGCCTGCGAGCCCGGGTGCTGGCCTTTACCATATTGCCGACCCTGATCATTGGCGGCCTGATGGCCGGCTATTTCACCTTCCACCGCTACCAGCAGCTGGAAAACAACCTGATCGATCAGGGCATCAACATCATAGAGCCGCTGGCCATCGCCAGTGAATACGGCATGACCCAGCACAGCCGGGAGTCGCTCAAGCGGCTGATTGGTCTGACCCACCGCAAGAATTCGCCGCTCATCAAGTCCATCGCCGTCTTCACCCAGGACAACCAGCTGTTCGTGACGTCCAACTATCACAGGGACTTCACCCGGCTGCGGCTGCCCGATGGCAGCCAGATCCCCGAGCTGACCAGCGTCACCCTGTACGGTGACGACATCATATTGCGCACCCCGATCCAGGCCGAGACCAGCATGGATGGCTTCCCGCTGCCCAGCGATGTAGAACCACCCATGATCGGCTACATCTCCATGCAGATGACCACAGACAGGGCCATGATCCTGCAGTATCGCGACACCTTCTTCGCGGTGATCATGGTGCTCATCGGTCTGGCCGTCAGTACCCTGTTTGGCTTCAGGCTGGTCAAGAGCGTGACCCAGCCCATCACCGACATGGTGCAGGCGGTGCACAAGATCAGGGAGGGGCGACTCGACACCCGGGTCAGCGGCCAGCTCACCGGCGAGCTGGACATGCTGAAAAACGGCATCAACGCCATGGCCAAGGCGCTCTCGGAATACCACGAGGAGATGCAGCAGAACATAGATCAGGCGACCTCGGATCTGCGGGAGACACTTGAACAGATCGAGATCCAGAACGTCGAGCTCGACATGGCCAAGAAGCGGGCGCAGGAGGCGGCGCGGGTCAAGTCCGAGTTCCTCGCCAACATGTCCCACGAGCTGCGCACCCCGCTCAACGGTGTCATCGGCTTCACCCGCCAGCTGCTCAAGACGGCGCTGACGCCGAGCCAGACCGACTACATGCAGACCATAGAGAAGTCGGCCCGCAACCTGCTCGGCATCATCAACGACATCCTCGACTTCTCCAAGCTGGAGGCCGGCAAGCTGCAGCTGGAACACATACCGTTCAGCCTGCGCGACACCCTCAACGAGACCATGCACCTGCTCGGCCCCAGCGCCCACGACAAGCAGCTCGAACTCTCCCTGCAGGTGGATGCCGAGGTGCCGGACTACCTCACCGGCGACCCCATGCGCCTGCAGCAGGTGCTGACCAACCTCACCGGCAACGCCATCAAGTTCACCGAGCGCGGCAACGTGGATGTGCGCATCGAGCAGACCGGGGGCAGCAACGGCAACAAGGTGCGGCTCAACGTGCTGATCCGCGATACCGGCATCGGCATCTCGGAAGAGCAGCAGCGCCAGCTGTTCCAGGCCTTCAACCAGGCCGACTCCTCCATCTCGCGCCGCTATGGCGGCACTGGCCTCGGCCTCGTCATCACCCAGAAGCTGGTGCAGCAGATGGGGGGCCAGATCCGTTTCGAATCCGAACTGGGCAAGGGCTCCGTCTTCTCCTTCAGCCTGGACATGGACGTCTCTCCCCTGCCCCAGACCGACAAGCTGCCGCTGGATCGCATCCAGGGCAAACGGGTCTGGCTGCTGGAGCCGGATCCCTTCAGCCACTCCTCCCTCTGCGCCCTGCTGGCGGAGTGGCAGCTGGATGTGCAGTCGCTCGCCATCGACACCATCTGGCCCGAGATGAGCAACCAGGACATGGTGATCATCGGCAGCAGCACACTGCACACACCGCAGCAGGTGATCGCCCGCCTCGACGGGCTGGACGGCCAGCAGAACACCATAGTACTGCTCAGCAGCCACGAGCCCGCGCTCTATGACGCCATGCTGGCTCACGGCGCCCAGCACTGTCTCTCCAAGCCCACCAACCACCGCAAGCTGCTGCACGCCCTGCTCTCCCCCGAGGCAGCCAAGAGCGCGCCGCTGCCCGCCCCGACCCAGCGCCAGGTGCAGCAAGTCAAGGTGCTGGCGGTGGACGACAATGCGGCCAACCTCAAGCTGATCGCTGCCATGCTCAAGGAGATGGTGAGCCAGGTGGAGGTGTGCAAGAACGGCAAGGAGGCGGTCAGACTGGCCCAGAGCCAGCCATTCGACATCATCTTCATGGATATACAGATGCCGATCATGGATGGCATCAGCGCCACCCAGGCGATCCGCAGCCAGTCCCTCAACACAGAGACGCCGATCGTGGCGGTGACCGCCCACGCCATTCCCGGCGAGCGGGAGCGGCTAATCCGGCAGGGGATGGATGACTATCTGGCCAAGCCCATCGACGAGAGCATGCTGGCCCAGCTCATCACCGACTTCGCCCATAGGCGCCACCAGAACCACGCGGATCAGCAGATCGACTGGTCTCTCGCGGTACGTCAGGCCGCCGGCAAGCTGGATCTCGCCAAAGAGATGCTGACCATGCTGATGGCCAGTTTCGACGAGGTGGATCCCGTGCTGGAGGCTGCCCTCGCCGGTCAGGTGGAGGATGCAGAGGTGCTGGCCCAGCTGCACCGCCTCAACGGCGGCTGCGCCTATTCCGGGGTGCCCGGCCTGCAACGGCTGCTCTCCCAGCTGGAGCAGCAGCTGCGCGACGGGGTGCCGGTCAGCGAGCTGGAGCCCGAATTGCTGGAGTTGCAGGATGCGATGGAGCAGGTGCGTCAGGAGGCGCCACGCTACCTCGTCTGAATGAGCGAGATGCAGGGCTGCCCGCCATTGGCAGCAGCCCCTTACCCCCTTTTCCTGACAGGGCCAGCCCCGCTTTTTCTGACGCGGGGCGCGCCAGATGGTAAAGTTGCGCCGTTTCTACAGGAGTCAACATGACCAACAACGATATTCTGCGCCGTCTGCGCTACGCCCTCACCATCAGCAATGACCAGATGGTCGAGATGTTTGCCAAGGGCAACCTGACGGTCACTCACGCCCAGCTGCACAGCTGGCTGATGAAAGAAGCCGCCGAAGGAGAAGAGCAGGAGGCTGGCTATGTCGCCTGCCCCGATGCGGCCCTGAGCCAGTTCCTCGACGGCTTCATCATAGCGCGTCGCGGTGTGCGGGAAGATGCCCCGGCCCAGGTGATCCCGAACCGGATCAACAACAACATGATACTGCGCAAGCTGCGCATCGGCCTGAACTACAAGGAAGAGGACATGCTCGGCACCCTCAAGCTCGCCGACTTCAACCTCTCCAAGTCCGAACTGAGTGCCCTGTTCCGCTCCAAGGATCACAAGCACTATCAGGATTGCGGGGATCAGATCCTGCGCAACTTCCTCATCGGCCTCACCGCCAAGTACCGCGCCTGAGTCATGGGCCAGCGTCTCCGCTCACTGTCAGCCCGCCTCTCGCTGGCCAGTGGGCGGCGCTGGCCGTCGCGTCTTCCCGCTCCGGGCGCGAACAGGGCCAGGTGGCTGCGGCTATGGCCACTCTGCCTCATACTGCTGCTGAGCGCCTGCCAGCCAGCCCCCTATCAGCTCTCGTCCCGTTACCCCAGCGCCAACCAGAATGAACGCATCGCCTTCCTGATCCTGCACTACACGGATGAGGACGATGCCCACTCTCTGCGCCTGCTGACCGAACCGGCCCACCAGGTGAGCGCCCACTACCTGATCCCCCGCGACACCGATCAGACGCCGTTCCCCGTCTATCAGCTGGTGCCCGACCGCCAGCGCGCCTGGCATGCGGGCCGCAGTCGCTGGCACCAGTATGCGGGGCTCAACGCCAGCTCCCTCGGCATCGAAATCGTCAACCTGGGCTATCCGCCGGAAGATGAGCTGCTACCCGCCCACCAGCGACGCTGGCAGCCTTACACCCGGGCGCAAATTGCCGCCATCGGCGCCCTCACCCAAGAGCTGGTGCAGCGCTATCAAATACCGCCAACCCAGGTGCTGGCCCACAGCGATGTCGCCCCCGAGCGCAAGCAGGATCCCGGCCCCCACTTCCCCTGGCGCGAGCTCGCCCTGCACTACGGGGTCGGCGCCTGGCCCGACGAGGCCAGAGTCACGGCCCTGCGCCAACAGCCAGCCCCCGCCTGGGATGCCCTCACCTGGCAACAGCAACTCGCCCGTTACGGCTATGGGGTCGCCTCAAGCGGCGCCTGGGATGAGCAGAGCCGCGCCGCCCTGCGCGCCTTCCAGCTCCATTTCCGCCCCGCCCTGGTCAGCGGCGAGCCCGATGAACAGAGCCAGGCCATACTCACCGCCCTGCTGGAGCGTTACTTCTCCGAGCCGGGCTGAGCATCGCTCCTGACAACGAAAGAGGGACGCCATGGCGTCCCTCTTTCTCAATCCCTTTTCGCGGCCCGGATCAGGCTGGCACCAGCAGCACCTCTATCCCCGCTTGGCGCAGCCCGGCCAGGGTCTCGGCCGCAATGGCGTCATCCGTGATCAGGGTGTGGATCCGCCGGGTGTCGACTATCTTGTGCAGGCTCAAGCGCCCAAACTTGCTGGAATCCGTCACCACTATGATGCGCTCGGCCACGTGGCACATGCAGCGGTTGAGGCGCGCCTCATCCTCATGATGGGTGCTGACACCGCGCTCCAGATCGATGCCATCCACCCCGAGAAACAGCAGGTCGAAGTGGTAGTTCTGCAGGGACAGATCCGCCTGGGCGCCGTAGAAAGAGAGCGACTTGCGGCGCAGGTGTCCCCCCGTCATCAGCAGCTCCACCCCCTCAACCTCCAACAGGGCATTGGCCACGTTCATGCCGTTGGTCATCACCACTATCTCCTGATGCTCGCGCAGGTGCCGCGCCACCTCCAGGGTGGTGGTCCCCGAGTCGAGAATGAGCCGACTCCCCGCCTGCACCAGGCTCGCCGCCATGGCACCGATACGCTGCTTGACCGGGGTATTGAGCACGCTCTTGTCGGCTATGGTGCGCTCGGGCACCGCCTGATTCGGTTCGCACAAGAGGGCGCCACCATAGGCGCGTACCGCCACCCCCTGCTTCTCCAGAAACGCCAGATCGTTGCGAATGGTGACTGTGGATACCTGATAGTGACTGGCCAGCTCGTTGACCTGGACGCTGCCATTGCTGCGCAGTTGCTGAATGATGCGTTCCCGCCGCTCGCTGGTGCCGAGCACGCTTTTTTCGGTTGTTTGCATAGTCTCTCTGCCGGAGTGCTGTGGTGAAAACCTGGGCTTTCACTTCGTTACGTTTGCCTATTAACGCCCAGCCTTTATGCCAAATCAAGCTTTCATTGGTTTAAAAAGCCTCACAAGACTCTTCCGGAACGTCAAAAGCCTTTCGATTCATTTCTTTTTGTGATCTTGCTCAAGATGCGAGCACGCTTTTATTTCGTTAAAGGGGCGAGGCGCCTAGGGTAAAGAAAGACATCGAAAGATAAAAATCGCATTCAGCCATGAGGAAGAGGGAAATGAAATCAATGCTGGCACTGATCGCACGACACAAGCAGGGGGAACCGGTCGGGATCCATGCCGTCTGCTCTGCCCACCCGCTGGTGCTGGAGGCCGCCCTGCGGCTGGCGGCACAAGGAGATGATCTGCTGCTGGTCGAGGCCACCTCCAATCAGGTGGATCAATTCGGCGGCTATACCGGCATGACGCCGGTGGATTTTCGCGATCGCCTGCACCGGCTCGCCGCCGAGTGCGACTTTCCCTTGCAGCGACTGGTATTGGGAGGCGATCACCTGGGCCCCAACCGCTGGCAGGGGGAGCCGGCCGAGCAGGCCATGGAACACGCCGAGGTGCTGATCGCCAGCTATGTCGCCGCCGGCTTCAAGAAGATCCACCTCGATTGCAGCATGTCCTGCCTGGGGGATCCTGTGCCGCTCCCCGATGAGCTGGTCGCCGAGCGGGCCGCCCGGCTGGCCCGGATCGCCGAGCAGACCTGCCAGGCCGAGTTTGGCTGTTGCGATCTGGTCTATGTGATAGGCACAGAGGTGCCGGTACCGGGCGGTGCCCATGAGCAACTGGCCGAGCTGGCCGTGACCACACCGGAAGCCGCCCGCCATACCTTGAACACCCACCAGCAGGCCTTCGCCCGGGTCGGGCTCGACGCCATCTGGCCCAGGGTGATCGGCCTGGTGGTGCAACCCGGGGTGGAGTTCGATCACACCCATGTCATCGACTACCGCTCCGACAAGGCCGCCCCCCTCAGCCGGATGATCGAAGCCTATCCCCATCTGGTGTTCGAAGCGCACTCCACCGATTACCAGACCCCAGACGCCTACTGCCAGCTGGTGCGCGATCACTTCGCCATCCTCAAGGTCGGCCCGGCCCTCACCTTCGCCCTGCGGGAGGCGCTGTTCGCCCTCGCCGCCATCGAGGAGGAGCTGGTGGTCGCCCGCGCCTGCTCGGGTCTGCGCCAGGTGCTGGAGGAGACAATGCTGGATCGTCCCGACTTCTGGCGCAGCCACTATCAGGGCAATGCCAACGAGTGCCGGCTGGCCCGCGGTTACAGCTATTCCGACCGCATTCGCTACTACTGGCCCGACAGCCGGGTCGACGACTGCTACGCCCGGCTGCTCGCCAACCTGGCCGCCGAGCCAATTCCCCTGCCTCTGCTCAGCCAGCATCTGCCGCTGCAATACCGCAAGGTACGCCAGGGCACGCTGTCGGCCAGGGCCCACGACCTTATTCTCGATCAGGTGCAGGAGGTGCTGCGTCAATACGCCCATGCCTGTGGCACCACCCCCGTCAGTCATTCCCGGCTCACCCCGGTTGCATAAGGAGTTGTAGAGATGATCCTCGGTTATCCAGAAGAGACACTGCGCAAGGCCAACGGCCTGGCCACCGCCCGCGAAATCCGCCAGCAACCCGCCGCCTGGCGGGAGACTCTCACCATGGTGGAGGAGTGCCGCGCCACCATAGAACGCTTCCTGCTGCCCCTGCTGTCCCGGGGCAACCTGCGGGTGATCCTGACCGGCGCCGGCACCTCCGCCTTTGCCGGCCGGGCCCTGGCACCCTACCTCTGCGCCAGACTCAATGGTCGCTTCGAGGCGATCGCCACCACCGACATAGTCACAGACCCTGGCGAATACCTGGCGCAGGATTGCCCGACTCTGCTCATCTCCTTCGCCCGCTCCGGCAACAGCCCGGAGAGCGTGGCCGCGGTCGAACTGGCCAGCCAGCTGCTGAGCGAGTGCCACCACCTGGTGCTCACCTGCAACGGCGAGGGGGAACTCTATCGTCGCTGCCAGAAGGATGCCCGCTCCCTGGCGCTGCTGATGCCGCCCCAGACCCACGACCGCAGCTTCGCCATGACCAGCAGCCTGACCAGCATGATGCTGAGCTGCCTGGCGGTGTTCCTGCCGCGCCAGTTCAATCCCGCCGCCAGCCAGCCGCTCATCGCCCTGGGGGACGCCATTCTGCCACAGGCCGAACTGAGCGTGCCCGAGTGGAATCAACCGCTGCCGGAGCGGGTCATCTACCTCGGCAGCGGCAGCCTGCAGGGGGTGGCCCAGGAGGCGGCGCTCAAGCTGCTTGAACTCACCTCGGGTCAGCTGATGGCCATGTACGACTCCCCCACAGGTTTTCGCCACGGGCCCAAGTCGGCCATCAACCGCCAGACCCTGATAGTGCTGATGATCTCCAACGATCCCTACACCCGCCAGTACGATCTGGACCTGCTCGGCGAGCTGCGTCAGGAGGGCCACGCCGCCCGGGTCGTCGCCCTGGCCGATCGGCACCATCCCGCCATCGAGGAAGGCGAACATATCTACCTGCCCACCCCCCTCAACGGCGACGATGCCGAACTGGCGTTCTGCTACCTGCTCTACGCCCAGTACTACGCCTTCCACACGGCGCTGGCGCTGGGCATCACCCCGGACAATCCCTGCCCGAGCGGCCGGGTCAACCGGGTCGTGCAGGGCGTCAACATCTATCCGTTCAACCAGCAAGGAGGCGTCTGATGCCCAACATAGTGCTGAGCCGTATCGACGAGCGCCTGATCCACGGTCAGGTCGGGGTGCAATGGGTCGGGTTTGCCGGCGCCAACCTGGTGCTGGTGGCCAATGACGAGGTGGCGGAAGACCCCATACAGCAGAACCTGATGGAGATGGTGCTGGCGGAGGGGATAGCGGTGCGCTTCTGGCCGCTGCAGAAGGTGATCGACAACATAGGCAAGGCCGCCGATCGCCAGAAGATATTGCTGGTGTGCAAGAACCCGACGGATTTTCGCACCCTGGTCGCGGGGGGCGTGCCCATCCCCCGCATCAACGTCGGCAACATGCACTACGCCGACGGCAAGCGTCAGATCCACAAGACGGTATCCGTGGATGAGACGGACATAGCGGCGTTTCGCGCCCTGCAGGACGCCCACGTCGAGTGCTTTGTCCAGGGAGTGCCGACCGAACCGGCACAGGACATTTTCAACCTGATCTGATTAAGGACAATTGTGATGGAAATCAGTTTATTGCAAGGGCTCTTGCTGGGCATTCTGGCGTTCTTCGCCGGACTTGACCTGTTCAACGGCCTGACTCACTTCCACAGGCCAGTGGTACTGGGTCCGCTGGTGGGCCTGATCCTCGGCGACCTGACCACCGGCATACTGGTGGGCGGCACCCTGGAGCTGGTCTGGATGGGGCTGGCCCCGCTGGCGGGGGCGCAACCACCCAACGTCATCATAGGCACCATAGTCGGCGCCACCTTCGCCATCACCACCGGGGTCAAGCCGGATGTGGCGGTCGGGGTCGCGGTGCCGTTCGCGGTGGCGGTCCAGATGGGGATCACCTTCCTCTTCTCGGTGATGTCGGGGGTCATGTCCCGCTGTGACCGGATGGCGGAGGCTGGCGATACCCGCGGCATAGAGAGGGTCAACTACCTGGCACTGCTGGCACTCGGCACCTTCTACTTCCTGTGCGCCTTCCTGCCCACCTACTTCGGGGCCGAACACGCCAAGACCGCCATCGACGTGCTGCCCGCCCGCCTCATCGACGGCCTAGGGGTCGCCGGCGGCATCATGCCCGCCATCGGCTTCGCCGTGCTGCTCAAGATCATGATGAAGAACGTCTACATCCCCTACTTCATCCTCGGCTTCGTCGCCGCCGCCTGGCTCAAGCTGCCGGTGCTGGCCATAGCCGCGGCCGCTCTGGCCATGGCCCTGATCGACTTCATGCGCAAGGACCCGGCGCCGCAAGCCCGCCCCACCCAGGAGGAAACTGAAGATGGTATCTAACAACACAGCCCGGCAGATCGCCCCGGCGGCCGAGCCGCAACCGACCCGCACCCTCTCCGACGACGTCTACGAAGATCAGCAACTGGGGGCCGAGCTGACCCGCCAGGACATCAATCGCTTCGCCTGGCGCTCCCTGCTGTTGCAGGCCTCCTTCAACTACGAGCGGATGCAGGCATCCGGCTGGCTCTACGGCCTGCTGCCGGCGCTGCAGAAGATCCACACCAACCCCAAGGATCTCTCCCGGGCCATGAAGGGGCACATGGGCTTCTTCAACACCCACCCTTTCCTGGTCACTTTCGTGATGGGCATAGTGCTGGCGATGGAGCGCTCCAAGCAGAACGTCAACAGCATACAGAGCACCAAGATCGCGGTCGGTGCGCCGCTCGGCGGGATTGGTGATGCCATGTTCTGGCTCACCCTGCTGCCCATCTGCGGCGGGATCGGCGCCGATCTGGCGCTGCAGGGCTCCATCATGGGCGCCGTGTTCTTCTTCCTGCTGTTCAATGTGGTGCACTTCGGCCTTCGCTTCGGACTGGCGCACTACGCCTACCGCATGGGGGTCGCCGCCATTCCGCTCATCAAGGCCAACACCCGCAAGGTGGGACATGCCGCCTCCATCGTCGGCATGACGGTGATCGGCGCCCTGGTCGCCACCTATGTGCGGCTCGGCACCACCCTGGAGATCACCGCCGGTGATGCCGTGGTGAAGCTGCAGGCAGACGTGCTCGACAAGCTGATGCCGGCCTTCCTGCCGCTGCTCTACACCCTGGCCATGTATGCGCTGATCCGCCGCGGCTGGAGTCCGCTGCGCCTCATCGTCATCACGGTCGCGCTCGGTATCGTCGGCAAGTTTGCAGGCTTCCTCTAATCCGGTGCCGGCGACAGGCCGGCCCCCTTTGCTGTAAAGGAACACCTTATGTTGGGCATCATCATTTGCGGTCATGGCGGCTTCGCCAGCGGCATGGAGCAGGCCATGAACCAGATCCTCGGCGAGCAGGAGGCGGTAGTCGCCATCGACTTTCCCGAGTCCTCCACCACGGCCCTGCTGCAGGGTCAGTGCGAGGCGGCACTGGCGCGGGTCGACCGTGGCGACGGTGTGGTCTTTCTGACCGATCTGCTGGGCGGCACCCCGTTTCGGGTCGCCTCCACCCTGGCACTGCGCCAGCCAGACCGGGAAGTCGTGACCGGCACCAATCTGCAGCTGCTGCTGGAGATGACCATGGATCGCGGCGAGCTGACCCCGTCCCAGTTTCGCGAGCAGGCCCTGTGCTGCGGCCATCGCGGCCTCACCAGCCTGGTGGATGAACTGGCGCGCGAGCGGGCCGAATCGCGGGTCGAGGAGGGTATCTAGATGGCAACACGGATCCGGGCCCGTCGCCTGCTGACCGAGCAGGGTTGGCTGGAGCATCAAATGCTTGCCCATGAAGGCGGCGTCATCACCGCCATCGCCCCCATCCCGGCCGACGATCCGGTGCGGGAGGTCGAGTTGCTGGTGCCCGCCCTCATCGATGGCCACGTGCACGGCGGGGCCGGCGTCGACGTGATGGACGAGGAGGCCGGCGTGCTGGCCCGGCTTTCCCTCGCCAAGGCGGCGGAAGGGGTCGGTGCCTTCCTCGCCACCACTGTCACGGCACCGCTACCTGCCATCACGCGCGCCCTGAGCCGGGTCGCCGATGCCATGGAGAGCGGCATGCCGGGCGCCCAGCTGCTCGGCAGCTATCTGGAGGGCCCCTACTTCACCCCCGACAACAAGGGCGCCCACGATCCTGCCCTGTTCCGGGAACTCGACCTGGCCGAGCTGGCGCAGTTGCAGCGCCAGGCACGCGGCACCCTGAAGGTCGTCGCCCTTGCCCCCGAGAAGGCCAACGCCCTGGCGGCCATCTGCCACCTCAAGGCGGCCGGCATCCGGGTCATGCTGGGTCACTCCGCCGCCGGCCACGACACCACACAGGCGGCACTGACGGCCGGTGCGACCGGTCTGGTGCACTGTTTCAACGGCATGCGCGGACTGCACCACAGGGAACCCGGCATGGTGGGAGCCGGCCTGGTGCATCCCACCGCCTGGCTGGAGCTCATCGCCGACGGCCATCATGTGCATCCGACAGTCCTCAAGCTGTGCCATCGCTGCGCCGGGGATCGCCTGCTGCTCATCACGGATGCCATGCGCGCCGCCGGCATGCCGGACGGCCACTACCTGCTCGGTGACTACCGGGTGGAGATGAAGGACGGGGTGGTGCGCACCGCCACCGGCGGCCTGGCGGGCAGCACCCTCACCCTGCTCGGGGCTGTGCGCAACATGGTGCATCTGGCCGGCGTGCCCCTTGCCGAAGCCATCCAGATGGCATCGCTGGCCCCTGCCCGCATGCTCGGCATCGACGGCCAGCTCGGCTCGCTGGCCGTCGGCAAGCGGGCCAACCTGCTCGCCCTCACACCGGCCCTCTACCAGCAACATATCTGGGTCGCCGGCAGGGAGATAACTCCCGCCAGCACCCCCGCCTCTTTCTCTGAACCCGACGCCACTCAAGGCGCCAAGGAGTCCTCATGTATCTGATCTCGTCCCACGAAATGCTCAAAGATGCCCAGCGCCGCGGCTACGCGGTACCGGCCTTCAACATCCACAACCTGGAAACCGTCGAGGTGGTGGCCCGCACCGCCGCCCAGCTGAGCTCCCCCGTCATCCTGGCCGCCACGCCGGGCACCTATCGCCATGCCGGGGTCGAGTATCTGGTCTCCATCTGCGCCTCGGCGGCCCACCAGTACCGCATACCGCTGGTGCTGCACCTGGACCACCACGAGGATGAACAGGATATCCACTTCAAGGTCGAATCCGGCATCCACTCCGCCATGATCGACGCATCCCACCTGCCATTCGAGGAGAACGTCGCCAAGGTGCAGCGGGTCGTCACCTTCTGCCACCGCATGGGGGCGAGCGTGGAGGCCGAGCTGGGCCAGCTCGGCGGACAGGAGGATGACCTGATAGTGGACGCCGCCAACGCCCATCTGACCGATCCGGACAAGGCGGCCGAGTTCGTGGCGCGCACCGGCATCGACTCCCTCGCCGTGGCCATCGGCACGGCCCACGGCCTCTACAAGGAGGAGCCGCGCCTCGACTTCGATCGCCTCGCCGCCATCCGGGACAGGGTCTCCATTCCGCTGGTGCTGCACGGCGCCTCCGGCATTCCAGACCGGGACGTGCGCCGCTGCATCGAGCTCGGGGTCTGCAAGGTCAACGTGGCCACCGAGCTGAAGATCGCCTTCTCCGACGCCATGAAGGCCTTCCTCGCCACCCACCCGGATGCCAGCGATCCGCGCCAGTATCTGGTGCCCGCCATGGCCGCCATGGAGGAGGTGGTCGCCGCCAAGATCCGCATGTGCATGAGCGACGGCAAGCTGTAACCGGCCTGCGGGCTCGCCAGCCTGGTGAGCCCGTACCCGATCCCGCAAATCCGCCAGCCTCAGGAGGACGCCAAGCCCCATCACCCCAGTCACACCGCCATTCATCATCTATACGGAGATAAATATGCACGCACGTACCGCCATGACGCTGCTGGTCCTGCTGACCCTGCCCGCCCTCGCCCGGGCCGAGGTGATGTCGCTGCAGGGCAACCAGTACCAGATCAGCGTCAAAACGGATGCCGGAAAATTCCAGGAGATCACCTTCACCAACAGGGCGAACGGGGATGTCATCCGCTCGAATACCCTGTTCGATATCAAGGGGCTGGATGACAGGCTGACCTCGTCGGCCGACTTCACTGTAGATGCGTTTGCCAAAGAGCAGGACCACATTGACATCGCACTGAGCAACGCCGACTTCCTGATCAAGAGCGAGATCCGGCTGGCCAAAGACAAGCGCTACGCCAGCATCGACTTCTCCCTCGACACCCTCAAGAATGGCAAGCGGATCAACGGCTTCTCCATGCTGCCGTTCCACTCCCAGGCACCCTTTGTCTACGGCGCCATCAACAGCTCCCCCATCGTCAGCGACAGTTTCTTCATCACGCCGCAGAATCCGCTGGTCAACACCCGCGCCTACGAGGGGGGCGTCAGCCAGCTGATCCCGCTCACGCTGCCGCTGGAGCAGGGCAAACCGCTCACCTATCGCACCTATGTCGGCACCTTCGACGAGGGTCAGCTCAGACGTGACTTCAACGAGTTCATCAACGACGCCCGCGACAGACCCTACGCCCCCTATCTGCACTACAACTCCTGGCTCGACATCGGCTTCTTCAACCCCTACACCGAAGCCGACGCCCTGACCCGCATCAAGCAGTTTGGCGAGGCACTGGTCACCCGGCGCGGCGTGACCATGAGCGGCTTCCTGTTCGACGATGGCTGGGACGACCGCAAGGGCAACTGGGGCTTCAGCAAGGACTTCCCGGACGGCTTTCGCAAGCTCAAAACCGCGGCCGAGCAGTATCACGCCCAGCTCGGCATCTGGTTCTCTCCCTGGGGTGGCTACAACAAGCCGAGGGATGAACGGGTCTCCCATGCCGCCGAATTCGGCTACGAGCTGAGCGATGGCAAGTTCGCCCTCTCGGGCCCCGTCTACTACAAAAATTTCCATCAGAAGGTGATGTCGCTCATCCAGGATCAGGGCGTCACCCACTTCAAGTTCGACGGCACAGGCAACGCCAACAAGCAGATCAAGGGCAGCCAGTTCACCAGCGACTTCGATGCCGCCATCCACCTGATCTCGGATGCCCGCGCCGCCAACAAGGAGGTCTTCATCAACCTGACCACGGGCACCACGGCCTCCCCCTCCTGGCTCTTCTTCGCCGACTCCATCTGGCGCGGTGGCGATGACATCAACTTCTATGGCCCCGGCTCCAGGGTCCAGCAGTGGATCACCTACCGGGATGCGGAGACCTACCGCTCCATCGTCAAGCAAGGCCCGCTGTTTCCGCTCAACTCCCTGATGCTGCACGGGCTTGTCTATGCCAAGCAGGCCAAACATCTGGATCAGCAGTCGCCACAAGATTTTGCCGATCAGGCCTGGAGCTACTTTGCCACCGGCACCCAGCTGCAGGAGCTCTACATCACCCCGGAGCTGCTGAGCGGCGAGAACTGGGATCTGCTGGCCAAGGCGGCGCTCTGGTCGCAGCAGAACCAGGCCGTGCTGTTTGACAGCCACTGGATTGGCGGTGACCCCACACTGCTGGCCGTCTATGGCTGGGCGGCGTGGAGCCCAGCAAAGTCCTTCATTACCCTGCGCAACCCTTCGAGCCAGCCTCAACAATTCTTCCTGGAACCGACTCGCCAGCTTGAAGTGCCCACCACAGAGGCGAAAGGCTTTAATATCAAGCCACTATATGGCGACAACAAAACCGTGCCGACGTCAATCAGCGATGGGATGGTCATCAAGCTGGCGCCACTGGAGCTCATCACCCTGGAGCTGACGCCCATCAAATAAGCATGGATCCAATCAGCCGGTGGCTGATGCCATACAAAAGGGACGCCGCGGCGTCCCTTTTTCATCTCTCATCAACCCAGGTCGGTCAGATCCCCTGACGGGCTTCCTGCATCAGCAGGCGCATGTCGCTGACCGCCTTGGTCAGGCCGTCGAAGGCGGCGCGGCCTATGATGGCGTGGCCAATGTTGAGCTCATAGAGCTCGGGAATAGCGGCGATGGCCTTGACGTTGTGGTAGTGCAGGCCGTGACCGGCATTGACCTTGAGCCCCTTGCCGGCGGCATAGGAGGCGCCGGCAGCGATGCGCTTGAACTCGGCGTTGCGCTCGGCATCCGTGCTGGCATCGGCGTAACGGCCGGTGTGGATCTCGATGAAGGGGGCGCCACTCTCGGCGGCCGCATCGATCTGGTGCGGATCGGCATCGATAAACAGCGACACCTGGGCGCCGATGGCCGAGAGACGCGTCACCGCATCCGTAATTTTGTCAAGCTGACCGGCCACGTCCAGACCGCCCTCTGTGGTCACCTCGGTGCGCTTCTCTGGCACCAGGCAGACGAAGTGGGGCTTGATGCGACAGGCAATGCCGATCATCTCCTCGGTCACCGCCATCTCCAGGTTCATCCTGGTCTGTATGGTCTGGCGCAGCACCTCGACATCACGGTCAGTGATGTGGCGGCGGTCTTCCCGCAGGTGGATGGTAATGCCATCGGCACCGGCCTGCTCGGCCACGAAGGCGGCCTGCACCGGATCAGGATACTGAGTGCCACGGGCATTGCGCAGGGTGGCGATATGATCGATGTTCACACCCAGATAGATTTCGCTCATTGATGACTCCTTGAAACACTTCATCTGTTAACTGTGCGGCTGCCGCCTTGGCGCCAGCGCGGATATCCATATGTCACTGTGTGCTGGCTTTGCGCTTTAAGAACAGCTCCCGGCTCTTCAACTGCCGTTTGCTGAAACATGGGAGGCTGCAGCGCCAATCGGCGTTAGCTTTTCCGTTTCAAAAACAGCTCCCGGCTCTTTAACTGGCGTTTTCCCAGATAGGGCTGCAGCGCCAGCCGGCTGAAACGCTTGGCCGCCTGCAGCAAGGGAGGCGTATCGAATCGCCCCTCGGAGAAGGCCAGCAGGTGGGCACCGAGAAACAGGGTACGGGGATCCGGCGCCCGCTCGCAAGCGACAAAGCCCAATTCGCGCTCGAAGCCGTAGAGCAGCTCGGGCTGGATCGCGGACTCGTCGTCGGCGGCGTATTCGAAGTCCACCGCATAGCCGAGCGCCTGCAGCAAGAGGAACTCGAAGCGACGCAACGGCAGCTCAGGCGTCTCGCCATCCGCCAGCGCCATCAGGGCACGGGCATAGGCGTCAAACACCTCGGGAAAGGGGGTGTGGGCCTCCAGCAGGTAGTAGACCAGCTCGTTGAGGTAGAGGCCGTAGAAGAGGCGGTCGCCACCGAGTCGCAATGAGTGATCCGGACATTCGACCTGGGCGAGATTCTTGAGATCCCCCTTGCCGCGCCAGCTGATGGTGAGCAGGGAAAAAGGTTGAAGCAGCCCCTTCAGAGGGGAGCGTGGCCCGCGAGAACCGCGAGCCACCAGGGTAAATCGGCCACTATCCTGGGTAAACACCTCGACCAGCTGACTGGTCTCCCGATAGGGCCGACTGTGGATGACGAAAGCCGGGCTCAGCAATCAGTCATCGCCATAGCCGAGACTGCGCAGGGCGCGCTCGTCGTCGGCCCAGCCTGCCTTGACCTTGACCCACAGCTCAAGGAACACCTTGTTCTGGAACAGGCGTTCCATGTCGATGCGAGCCTCTGTGCCTATGGTCTTGATCTTCTCGCCCTTGTTGCCGATGACCATCTTCTTCTGGCCATCGCGCTCCACCAGGATCAGGGCGTTGATGTGATAGATGCCGCTCTCTTCCACCTTGAAGCGCTCGATCTCCACGGTCACAGAGTAAGGCAGCTCCTCACCGGTGAAACGCATCAGCTTCTCGCGGATGATCTCGGAGGCCATGAAGCGGGAAGAGCGGTCGGTCACGTAGTCTTCCGGGAAGAAGAAGTTGTTCTCTGGCAGCAGATCCTTGGACCACTCGCGGATCTTATCCACGTTGGTGCCCTTCTCGGCACTGATGGGCAGGATATGGGAGAACTTCATCTGCTGGCCCAGCCACTCCAGATGGGGCAACAGGTCTTCCTTGTCCTTGACGTTGTCGATCTTGTTGACCGCCAGCACCACGGGACAGGGCAGATGGCGCAACTTGCCGAGCACCATCTCGTCATCCTTGGTCCAGTGAGTACCGTCGACCACGAACACCACCATGGCCACATCCCCCAGCGAGCTGGTGGCGGCGCGGTTCATCAGGCGGTTGATGGCCCGCTTCTCTTCGATGTGCAGACCCGGGGTATCCACATAGATGGTCTGATGGTTATCCTCGGTGTCGATCCCCAAAATCCGGTGACGGGTAGTCTGGGGTTTCTTCGAGGTGATGCTGACCTTCTGGCCGAGCAGCTTGTTGAGCAGGGTGGACTTGCCCACGTTGGGGCGGCCCACGATGGCGACAAAGCCGCAATAGGTGGTATCTGTATCTGTCATGACAGTCTTTCCAATGCTTGCTGCGCCGCCGCCTGTTCGGCCTTGCGACGACTGGTACCGACCCCGACCAGCGGACCATCCAGGCCTTCCACGTCGCACTGGACTGTGAATTCCTGGTTGTGGGCCTCGCCCTTGACGTTGGTCACCGTGTAGGTCGGCAGGGATTTGCGGCTTCCCTGCAAAATTTCTTGCAGGCGGGTCTTGGGATCCTTCTGCTCTATGCCCGGGCGTATCTCGTCCAGACGACTGGCATACCAGTTCAGCAGCAGCACCCGCACCGCCTCAAGATCAGTATCCAGATAGACGGCGCCGATCACCGCCTCAACCGTGTCGGCCAGAATGGATTCGCGGCGGAAACCGCCGCTCTTGAGTTCGCCGGGCCCGAGGATCAGGTGATCCCCTAGGTCAAACTCCCGGCCCAGTTCGGCCAGGGTCTTCTCGCGCACCAAGGTGGCGCGCATACGGCTGAGATCCCCTTCCGCCGCTTGCGGGAAGCGGTGGAACAGAGCATCGGCAATCACCAGACTCAAGATGGAGTCTCCCAAAAATTCCAGTCGCTCATTGTGACGGGAACCGGCGCTACGGTGAGTCAGCGCCCGGGTCAACAATTCCTGATCGCGAAAGACATGCCCGAGACGGGACTGCAGTCTGTTCATTTTGATATTCATTTACTTGATTCCGCCAATGCGGTTGAAGCGCACACCTGTCGGTACCCAGCTTGGCAGCAGGGAGCCTTCTTCACGCTCAAATTCAAAACTTATCCAGATAGCGACCGCCTTGCCCACCAGATTCTGCTCGGGCACAAAGCCCCAGAAACGACTGTCGGTACTGTTGTCACGGTTATCACCCATCACGAAGTACTGACCTTCCGGCACCACCCACTCGTCGGGGTAGGTGCCGGGCTGGCGATAGTAACGGCCGACCATATCGGGCATCAGCGGGTTGCGCAGGGTCTCGTGAGACACCTCACCCAGCTGCTCGGTATAGCGGTCAAGCGGGATCCCCATCTGGGTAAATTCACCCCTTTGTTCAAACTTGACGTCGAGCTTCTGGAAGCCCGGGCACGTTTTCCCTTCCTGCTCCTCGCACTTGGGCCGGATCATCAGCTCCTTGTTGCGATAGATGACCCTGTCACCCGGCATGCCGACCACCCGCTTGATGTAGTCCACCCGGGTATCCAGCGGATACTTGAACACCACCACATCGCCGCGCTTGGGTTCGCCAGTCTCGAGGAACTTGGTGTTGGTCACCGGATCCTTGAGGCCATAGGCAAACTTCTGCACCAGGATGAAGTCGCCCACCAGCAGGGTGGGCATCATGGAGCCAGACGGGATCTGGAACGGTTCAAAGATGAACGAACGCAAAATCAGCACGAGGGTGATGACCGGGAAGACACCTGCGGTCTGTTCGATCCAGACCGGCATGGGGGCAACCTTGGCCAGGGTTTTCTCATCCAGATGGGCGCCGCCATGGGCACGGGCCACTGCAATCTTGGCGGCCCGCTGCTTGGACCAGATCATCTTGTCCAGACACCAGATAACACCGGTGATCGCGCAGACCACCACCAGGATCAGGGAAAACGTGCTTGCCATCGATTAATCCTTTCCTACATGGAGAATTGCGAGGAAGGCTTCCTGCGGCACGTCGACACGGCCCAGGGACTTCATCCGCTTCTTGCCTTCTTTCTGCTTGTTCAGCAGCTTTTTCTTCCGGCTCACGTCACCGCCATAACACTTGGCTGTCACGTCTTTACGCAGGGCCTTGACGGTGCTGCGGGCGATGATCTGGTTGCCAATGGATGCCTGAATGGCGATATCAAACATCTGGCGCGGGATCAGCTCACGCATCTTCTCCACCACCTGGCGACCGCGATACTGGGCGTTCTCCTTGTGGGTGATGATGGCCAGCGCATCGACACGCTCACCGTTGATCATGATATCCAGACGGACCATCTCGGAGGTTTCAAAGCGCTTGAAGCCGTAATCCAGCGAGGCGTAACCACGACTGGTAGATTTCAGACGGTCGAAGAAATCGAGCACCACTTCCGCCATCGGGATTTCATAGGTCAGTGCGACCTGGTTGCCGTGATAGACCATGTTGGTCTGCACGCCACGCTTCTCGATGCAGAGGGTGATGACGTTGCCCATGTACTCCTGCGGCAACAGAATGTTGCACTCGGCGATAGGCTCACGCATCTCCTTGATGTTGTTGACCGGAGGCATGGCGGACGGGCTGTCGATATGGATGGTTGAGCCATCATTGAGCTCAATCTCATAGACCACGGTCGGCGCCGTGGTGATGAGATCCAGATCGTATTCCCGCTCCAGACGCTCCTGGATGATCTCCATGTGCAGCATGCCAAGGAAGCCGCAACGGAAACCGAAGCCCAGCGCGGTGGAACTCTCAGGTTCGAAGAACAGGGAGGCATCGTTCAGGGACAGTTTGTCGAGGGCATCACGGAACGACTCATAGTCATCGCTGGAGATGGGGAACAGGCCCGCATACACCTGCGGCTTCACCTTCTTGAAACCCGCCAGCGCTTTTTCGGCGCCGTTCTTGGCCTGAGTCAGGGTATCGCCGACAGGGGCGCCGTGGATGTCCTTGATGCCGCAGACGACCCAACCTACCTCGCCACAACCCAGGCCCTGAGTATCCACCTGCTTGGGCGTGAAGATACCGATACGATCGACACCCCACACCTGACCGGTGCTCATCACCTTGATCTTGTCGTTTTTCTTGAGGGAGCCGTTCTTGATCCGCACCAGAGAGACGACGCCCAGATAGGAGTCAAACCAAGAGTCGATGATCAGCGCTTGCAGCGGTGCATCGGGATCACCGACCGGCGCCGGGATGCGAGCCACTATCTCTTCCAGCACAAGGTCAACGCCCAGGCCGGTCTTGGCGGAGCAACGGACAGCATCGATGGCGTCGATGCCGACTATGTCTTCGATCTCCTCGGCAACCCGCTCGGGCTCTGCGGCCGGCAGATCGATCTTGTTCAGCACCGGCACCACTTCCAGCTCCATTTCCATGGCGGTGTAGCAGTTGGCCAGAGTCTGTGCCTCAACCCCCTGGCCGGCATCTACCACCAGCAGCGCCCCTTCACAGGCCGCCAATGAGCGGGAGACTTCGTAGGAGAAATCTACGTGGCCCGGGGTGTCGATAAAGTTCAGCTGGTAGGTGTTACCGTCTTGTGCCTGGTAGTTCAGGGTCACACTCTGTGCTTTGATGGTAATGCCGCGCTCGCGCTCCAGGTCCATGGAGTCAAGCACCTGAGCCTGCATCTCGCGGGAGGACAGGCCACCGCAAGTCTGGATCAGACGGTCCGACAGGGTCGATTTACCGTGGTCGATGTGCGCAATAATCGAAAAGTTACGAATGTGTTTCATCGAGCAAGAATCACTCAAAATTAGGTTAGGGCCGGATATGGAGGCAGGATTTTACTGGATAACCCGGTCGACGGCCAATCTTTAGTCGACGGAGCACCAGAAATACAGGCCTGCACGGTCAGGAGAGGTTGCGGGTGTGGAGTACCACGCCCAGCATGCGAGGGCCATATGCCCCCTGATCGAGTCGAGTGGAAAAGTAACGAACCAGTGAAAATCCGATGAGGCCACCCAGCAGGCAGCTGAGGATGGTGATCCCCTCACCGCCCGCCAACAAGGGTGCCAACCAGAGCTGACCAAGCAGGGCGCCAGCCAGCAGACAGAACAGCGGCAACACATATACCAGTGCTGCGCCCCGCAGTATGCTCGCCTGGGGAATGCCGAGCCTCACTTGCTGACCGACGCTCACCTCTGCGGTAAGGGCAACCCGCAGCCGTTGCTGCTTCATCGGAAACGCCTTGGCAACCGTACCGGTACCGCAGTTGGACTGTTGATGACAACCGCTGCAGGCGGAGCGCCGTTCGCACTCCACCCAGGCATGTTGCCCATCAATGGCCACTACGGTCGCCAGCTCTTCGCTCATTTCACTCACAAGACGTTTCCACAATAACGAGGGACAGATTGACCCAATCTGAACATGACTGCCCCGCTTGAGCAAGCGGGAGTACAAATACGACTACTGCACAGTCTCATTGCGGGCCAGAGGCTGCACCGACTCGGCGATGCGTTTCGCCGTTTCGGCCGGCACTTCACCCACGACCGTAATCTCGACCCCCACATCGTTGACGTAGCTCACCAGCGAGGTCGCCCCCTGGCGGATCAACTGCTGGCGCACCGCCTGCTTGGGATCGACCCTGGCCACATAGACGGAGAGATCCACCAGACCATCAGAGAGCATCATGTAATCCACCGGCAAGCTGGTGGTCACCAGCTGGTGCCGGTCCTGAGACAATACCTTGAAACCATCAGGCAACCAGGTGAGATGCCAGTTCAGCGTCTGCTGTGGCGCCGGGTAGGCATCCTCCAGCGCCAGCGCCTGGGGCAGCTTGCTGCCCGCCAGCTTCACCAGCCAGGGCGCGGGGGCGCTCTGCCTGTCCAGATCCACGCCCAGCACCTGCTCGACCAGGTTGCCTTCCCGATCCACCATGTCCACCCGCAACAACAGCTGGCTCTGCTCATCGACCCAGAGCACGAAGCCATACTTGTCCGCCTCTTTGGGCACCAGCCTGACTACCTGCGCCACCAGACCGGCGACCCGGCTGCGGCCAGCCAGCACGGGGTCATAGCTTTCCAGCACCCGGGGCAGCGGCATCTTCACCAGAGTGGCCCAAACACCGGGGAAGCGAGCGCCTTTGAGGGTGTAGGGTTCGTGGGTATTTTCGAAGAAGGTGAACTCGTCCTGACGCTGCAGGTACTCTATGGTCTTGCCGTCCAGGTAGCTCAGGTGAGCCACCTCCTTGCCATCGATCACCCCATGACTGAAACGTATGGGTTCGAGGCGCCCCTGACGGGCCTTGACCATGGATAATTCGAAATTCTGTTGCGAGACGGCACTCTGCATCTGCTGCAACAAGGCCTCGGCCGACTTATCGTCGGCCGAGGCCTTGGCACAAATCAGCAGGAGAGAGGCCAGCAAAATACGGCTGGACTGGCGCACGATCTGATCCCTAAAAATGCGTTATTCCTGAATCTGCTTGTCTTGCAGCAGACGCTGTTGCAACTGATGATCACGCAGGAAGGCATTGATGCGCTCACGCTGCTCCTGCATCTGTTGCTCACTCAACCCTTGCTGGCGGGCGGTCGCCCGATTGCCATCCTGCGGGTAGTGCACGCTCACCGGCGAGGCACTGCCACCGACAGGAATGGTGTTAAGCACAGGGTTGGTCGGTATGCCGTCATGACCCTGATACTGCTGCACCCCGAAGATGACGGCAGCGGCGACAGATGCGGCGATGGCGTATTGCCCCACCTGTTGACCGACCCGACGAAACAGCGGAACCACCTTGGCACCGGTATGAACCTGCGGCGCAGCTGGCTTGCTCTCCACCGGCTTGGGCGCCAGTATGGTGGGCTCATCTTCCAGCGCAGCCATTATGCTGTCACTGAGATCCAGCTGCAGATTGACCGGCAGGTCCCCCCGCATGGCATCACCGATCAAGTGGTAACGAGACCAGGTATCTTGCAGCGCCGGATCCATTCCCAGCTCGCTCAGAACCTCAACATCGCTCAAGTCACCATCCATCAGGGCCGAGAGTTGCTCTTTAGTTGCCATAAGTTAACCTGTCTTTCCCCAGTTAATTCTCGATCAGAGGTTTCAGCTTTTTATCGATTGCTTCCCTCGCCCGGAAAATACGGGATCTCACCGTACCCACAGGGCAATCCATGATTTCGGCAATCTCTTCATAGCTCAACCCTTCCAGTTCACGGAGGGTGATGGCTGTCCTCAAGTCTTCAGGCAAAGCTTCTATGGCGGAAAACACGGTGCGCTTGATCTCGTCGGTCAGCGCCAGGTTTTCCGGTGTTGCGACCTCTTGCAAGGCTTCGCCACCACCATAGTATTCTGCCTCGTCCGCCTCTACATCACTGCTGGGCGGCCTGCGCCCCTGAGAGGTCAGATAATTTTTGGCCGTATTCACGGCGATTCGGTACAACCAGGTGTAAAACGCGCTCTCGCCACGGAATGTCGGCAACGCCCGGTAGGCTTTGATAAATGCCTCCTGCGCCACATCCGGCACATCACCCGGATTGTTGACATACCTGGCAACCAGGTTGACCACTTTATGCTGGTATTTTTTTACCAACAGGTTGAATGCATTTTTATCGCCACGCTGGACCCGTTCAACCAGCTGTTCGTCCAGTAGATTCTGGTCGCTCATCAGAGCCGTAAAACCCCCATCAGGTTATCGTTTTTCTTTTCCGGCCCTTCCTAAGCGCACAAGTTCAGACAGGAGGAATCAGGGAAAGTTCGGTTGCATTGAAAAAAATGTGACGCAGGCTGCATCACCGCCCTCGCTTGGGCTACCATGGTGCCAGTTCTTAATCCAGGCCAATGATACTTATGAAAGCAAGTGTTGAATACCTTTGCGATGTACTGATCATTGGCAGCGGTGCCGCTGGTCTGTCCCTCGCGTTGCGGTTGGCAGACCAGGCCAAAGTCCTGGTTCTGAGCAAGGGGCCCATCAGTGAGGGGGCCACTCTCTATGCGCAAGGAGGCATCGCTGCCGTTTTCGACGAAACCGACAGCATCGAATCCCACGTGAGCGACACGCTCAACGCCGGAGCTGGGTTGTGTGACCCGGCCGTGGTGGAGTTCACAGCCCGCAACGCCCGCGAATCCATCCAGTGGCTGATCCAGCAGGGGGTGCCCTTCGATCAGGAGGAGGACGCCGAGGGCGAGTCCCACTATCACCTGACCCGCGAAGGGGGCCACAGCCATCGCCGCATCTTCCACGCGGCCGATGCCACCGGCAAGGCGGTGCAGCTCACCCTGATCGATCAGGTGCGCTCCCACCCCAATATCCAGCTGATGGAGCGCTTCAACGCGGTCGACCTCATCACCACCCGCAAGCTCAACCTGCCGGGCAACAAGGTGCTGGGCGCCTACGTCTGGAATCGCAACGCCGAGCAGGTCGAGGTGATCCGCGCCCGCTTCGTGGCGCTGGCCACCGGCGGCGCCTCCAAGGTGTATCAGTACACCTCCAACCCGGACGTGAGTTCGGGTGACGGCATCGCCATGGCATGGCGCGCCGGCTGCCGGGTGGCGAACCTGGAGTTCAACCAGTTCCACCCCACCAGCCTGTTCCACCCCGATGACCCCAACTTCCTGCTGACCGAAGCCCTGCGCGGGGAAGGTGCCTATCTGCGTCGTCCCGACGGCAGCCGCTTCATGCTGGAGTTCGACGAGCGGGCCGAGCTGGCCCCGCGGGACATAGTCGCCCGCGCCATCGACCACGAGATGAAACGCCTCGGTGCCGACTGCATGTATCTGGACATTAGCCACAAGCCAGCCGACTTCATCATCAAGCACTTCCCGACCATCCACGAGCGCTGCCTCGCGGTCGGCATCGACATCACCAGGGAGCCGATGCCCATAGTCCCGGCGGCCCACTACACCTGTGGCGGCGTGATGATCGACAACAATGGCCAGACCGACATACCCGGTCTCTATGCCATAGGTGAAGTGACCTATACGGGGCTGCACGGCGCCAACCGCATGGCCTCCAACTCCCTGCTCGAGTGCGTGGTCTATGCCCATCAGGCGGGAGCCGACATCATGGCCAAGCTGCCCATGAGCGTGGAACCGCCCCATCTGCCCGCCTGGGATGAGAGCAAGGTGGACGACTCGGACGAACAGGTCGTTATCCAGCACAACTGGCACGAGCTGCGGCTGATGATGTGGGACTATGTGGGGATAGTGCGTACCAACAAACGCCTGGCCCGCGCCAAGCGCCGCATCGACCTGCTCAAACAGGAAGTGCAGGAGTACTACGCCAACTTTCGCGTTTCCAACAACCTGCTGGAACTGCGCAACCTGCTGCAGGTGGCCGAGCTCATCGTCAACTGCGCATTGCAGCGCAAGGAGTCACGCGGCCTGCACTACAACCTGGATTATCCAGACATGCAGCCAGACTCCAAACCGACGGTGCTGACCCCGGAGCGGGACTGATACTGCACCAGTGATGAGCCAAGGGAGATACGCAACCTGCATCCCGGACTACCGGACATGCAATCAGACTCCAAACCCACGGTGCTGACCCCGGAGCGGGAGTAATCACCCGCTAGCCGTCACCCAGATGACCTCGCCCCGGCGGGGTCATTTGCTATGAGGGAGAAGGGGAGAAACAGACGGGACGATTAACGGGCGGGTAGCGTTAGTTTGATGGCGCGGGCCAGCGCCCTGTAATGCTCCGGCGCGAGCGCGTCGGAGAAGAGCCAGAGACGGGCATAGAGCCCATCCCCTGTTACCAGTTGCAACCAGAGTGCCCCTGGCAGGATGCGGCTGCGCGTGCCCAGCTGGTAGCGATGGCCCTGCCATTCCAGCCATTGCCCATCCCACGCCAGCAAACCGGCACTGCGACGGGTGCTGCGCCAGGTCAGCCAGCCCCCTATCAGCCAGCAGGGCAACCACAGAGCCCACTGCCAGCCATTGATCAGACTGGCAACCGGCCACCACAACAGCAGAAACAGGATCAGCAGCAGAACGCGCTGCTGCCGGGAAGGTATGACGGGCATGACCACCCGCATCAGGGATCAGCTCAAGCTGTCGTGGCGCGCCTGATTGCGCTCCAGGATCAGGGGGATCATGGCGGCAAAGGCGGGGTCAGCCGGAACGCCGTGGCCCATGCACCACTTGAACAGGTCAGGGTCATCGCTCTCCAGCAGACGAATGAAGGTCTGCTGCTGCTCATCGTTCAGGCTGTCGAACTCGTGTTCAAAGAACGGCATAAAGATCACATCCAGCTCGAGCATGCCACGACGGCAGGCCCACTTCAGGCGGGATTTTTCAATTGGGCTCAACATGGAACTCTCCTTACAAAGACCCGGGGATGGTAACAGCTGGATTTTCCGGCTGACAAACATTCCTTACGTCTTTACCATGCAGGTCACATACTTTCTGTCTCTGGAATACCATCGTGAGCCTGCAAACGCCTGTTTTTCCTGCCGAGCCAACCCTTTTCTCCCTGACCGACCTGGCCATCACCAGTCTGACCGGTGCGGATCGCGTCAAGTATCTGCAAGGCCAGGTCACCTGTGACGTCACTGCCCTGCAACCGGGTCAAAGCACGCTGGGCGGCCACTGCGATGCCAAGGGCAAGCTGTGGAGCGACTTCCGTCTGCTCTGCCTGAACGATCGCCTGCTGTTGCTGACCAAGCCCTCCGTGCTGACGCGTCAGTTGCCCGAGCTCAAGAAGTTTGCGGTATTTGCCAAGGTCGAGATAGGCGAGAATCATGGCCAGGCAGTCGGCGTGGCCGGTCAGGGGTCGGATGACTGGATCGCCACCCGCTTCGGCCTGACCGAGAGCGGGCTCATCGAAGAGGGCATGGCGGTACGGGTCGAAGCGGATCGCTGGCTGCTGGTGAGCGAGCAGCCGCAGGTACTGGATCTGCCTGCCGGCAGCGAATCACTCTGGTGGGGACTGGATATCAAGGCCGGCATCCCCCATCTGGAAGCCGTGCATCAGGGGGAGTACATACCCCAGATGTTGAACCTGCAGGCGCTGGATGGCATCAGCTTCATCAAGGGCTGCTACATGGGGCAGGAGACAGTCGCCCGCGCCAAGTATCGCGGTGCCAACAACCGCGCCCTGTTCGTGCTGGCCGGCACCGCCAGCGAGCCCGTCGCCTGTGGCGATGCCCTGGAGATCCAGCTCGGTGACAACTGGCGGCGCAGCGGCATGGTGCTCAACGTCTGGCAACAGGCTGGTCAGGTGTGGATCACGGCCGTGCTGCCCAAGGATACAGAGACCGATGCCCGTTTTCGTTTCAAGCAGGAGGAGGCCTCCAGCCTTGCTCTGCAAGCCCTGCCCTACTCGCTGACTGAGTAAGGTCGGCTAACGAGGCACCCGCGCCAGCAGTGCTTCTTTAAGCCAGCGCCCCGCCTGCCCGAGCGGGCGGGCGCGATGCCACTGCAACTCCAGCTCCAGTTCGGCCTTGGCGATGAAATCCGGGTTGAGCACCACCACCTCCCCCCGCGCCAGCGGCCGATGCAGCAGAAAATCGGGGATCGCCGCCCACCCCAGCCCTAATTTGACCAGCTCCAGAATGCCGAGATCCCCCTCCACCCACCACACCTGTGCCGAGAGGCGGAAGCGGTGGCGCTCCGTGCCCTCCCGCCGTCCCGTCACCATCAGCTGGCGGGCCCCTTGCAGATCGCTCTCTCGCAGCGGCGTCCTGTGGGCCAGCGGATGATCGGGGGAGACCACCAGCGGCATACCGACGGAGCCCAGCGAACGGGAGGCTATCTCCCGCTCCGGCTGCTCCTTCTGGTAACTGATGCCAAGCTGGGCCCGACCGCTCTTGAGCAGCTCGGTCACATCCTCCATCAGGGGAAACAGCAGCTCCAGTTCGACACCCGGGTAACGAGTGGCGAACTCCTCCAGCAGGGAGCCGAGCCATGGCAGGTGGGAATCATCGTCGATGGCCAGGGTGAGCCGCGACTCTATGCCTGCGGCCAGCTCCCCGGCGATCGCCTGCAAGCGCTCGCTTTGGGCCAGCAAGATGCAGGCTTCCTGGTGGATGCGGGTGCCCGCCTCCGTCAGCACGGGATAGCGGGCCGAGCGATCAAACAGCTCCAGCCCAAGATCTATCTCCAGGTTGGCGATAGCGGTGCTGACCACGGACTGCGCCTTGCCCAGCTTGCGGGCAGCCGCCGAGAAGGAGCCGGTCTCTGCTGCCGCCAGCAGCGCCTTGAGTTGTTCCAGCGAGGGGTTCATCCGGTTGATCCTGTCATGACCTGGCTGTGCGCCAATCTATCTATTTTAACGATAGATACCAACGTGAACCTATCATAAATTCGCGATAAATTGGCCGCCATAGACACTCAGACACAGATAGATAGAGAGACAGACCATGCGTAATACCCGTGACCGCCTGCGCCATGCCATTGGCTTCGAACTGATTGGCCTGCTGATCGCCGCCCCCCTGGCAAGCTGGATCACTGGCGTAGGACTCAACCATATGGGGCCGCTGGCGTTGTTCTTCTCGGTGCTCGCCACCGTCTGGAACTACGTCTACAACATCGGCGTGGACAAACTGCTGCTCAAGTATCAGGGTCACACCCACAAGACGCTCTGGCAGCGGGTATGGCATGCAATGGGCTTTGAAGGGGGCCTGCTGTTTGTCGCCTTGCCAGTGATGGCCTGGTGGCTCGAGATCAGCATGATGGAGGCGCTGGTGCTAGATCTGGGCTTCGTGCTGTTCTACCTGGTCTACGCCTTCATCTACAACTGGAGCTATGACAAGGTGTTCCCGATACCGGGTCAGGTGCAGCAGAACGCACTGGGTTAGGAGACAGGAAAACAGGGCAGGAATAACGAGGCACCATCATGCGACTGGCATGATGGTGCTGGAGGAAGGCAAGCCAGTCGGGCCTGCCGCAGCCTTCAGGCTTGCGCCTTCAGCTCTTCGGTCGGGGCATCCGCCTCTGCCGACTCCTGGGTCAACATGGCCTCAAGGTCGCTCTGGTACTGATTCAGCAGGCGCTGGGCCGCCACCATGTCACCCTTGTGCAGACGCTCGAACAGATGGTGTTGCACCACGCCGTTGAGATACTCCACCGTGACGGGTTGCTCCAGGGCAGCCAGCAGCTCCTCTTTTTCCAGTTCGGCATTGATTTCATCGGCACTGGTACGCAGCAGACCGGCCAGTTGTACCAACATACGGCGCTCACCTTCGCGCAACAGGCTCAACATACGGTTTCTCTGCTGCTCATTCTGTTGGGTCATACATTTCCTTACGTCGAGTGGGAACAAGCCCGCTCATTCTGCCCTGTCCCTTTGATAGCGTCTATCTCATGCCCCCCACTTATTTTCATGTCGAGCCGATAAAGGCCGCCAGATGCTATTTGCCCCGTCGCTAGGTATAGTAGCCACTGGTTTACGGGCGCCTGGCCGCCCAGCACGGACGAGATATTTCACCATGACAGATGCTATTCTGGTGCTCTGCACCTGCCCAGATGAGGCCAGTGCCGACCTCATCAGCGAACAACTGCTGAACCAGCGGCTGGCGGCCTGCATCAATCAACTGCCCGGTCTTACCTCCGTCTATCGCTGGCAGGGGAAGATCGAGCGGGCACGGGAGATCCAGCTCATCATCAAGTCGCGGTCCTCCCTGTTCGAACCCTTGCGCCAATGCATTCTCAGCCATCACCCCTATGAGGTGCCGGAGATCCTGGCACTCCCGACAAGCCAGGGCCATCAGCCCTATCTCGACTGGTTAACACAGGAAACCTCATGACGCTGTCTCGCCTGCTCTCCCCCCTGCTTGTGCTCTCCGCCCTGCTGCTGTCCACCCTGAGTGCGACGCCGGTTCAGGCCGGCAGTGACAGTCTGCTGAGTGCTCTTGGCATCGAGGCCAACGCCCAGCCCAAGTTTCTGAAAGTCGACGACGCCTTCGTGCTTGAGAGTGAACAGCAGGGCAAGCAGTTGCTGCTGACCCTGCGCATCGCCGATGACTACTACCTCTACCGCCACAGCTTCCGCTTCAAGGGCGAGAACCTCGCCTTCAGCGAACCCGTCTTGCCCGCAGGTGACGAGCATCAGGATGACTTCTTCGGCAAGACCCGGGTCTACTACCGGGAGGTGCAGATCCCCGTCACCCTGACCGAGGCGGGCCAGCAGGCCAGCCTCACCGTCAGCTATCAGGGCTGTACCGACGGCCTCTGCTACCCGCCCACCGACAAGCAGATTGCGGTGCAGCCCATGGTGGCCAGTACCAGCGATGTCGCGCAGGCCAGCATGGATGCAGCCGCCGACACCACGGCCAGCAGCCAGCAGGATCAGCTGGCCGCTGCCCTTGGCAGCCAGGGATTCTGGCTCAGCATAGCCGCCTTCTTTGCGCTGGGGCTCGGCCTCGCCTTCACTCCCTGCGTCTTCCCTATGTACCCCATTTTGACCGGCATCATAGCTGGTGCGGGCCATCATCTTTCCACCCGTCGCGCCTTCCTGCTCTCCTTCGTCTATGTGCAGGGAATGGCGGTGACCTATACCCTGCTCGGGCTGGTGGTGGCGTCGGCGGGCCTGAAATTCCAGGCGGTACTGCAACACCCCTATGTGCTGATCGGGCTCTCCGTCATGTTCGTGCTGCTGGCGCTCTCCATGTTCGGGCTCTACACCCTGCAGCTACCGAGCAGCCTGCAAACCCGGCTGTCCGGCCTCTCCAACCGCCAGCAGGGCGGCTCAGTGCTCGGGGTCGGCATCATGGGGATGATCTCCGGCCTGGTCTGCTCCCCCTGCACCACGGCCCCGCTCTCCGGCGCCCTCATCTACGTGGCCCAGAGCGGCGATCTCTGGCTCGGCGGCGCGGCCCTCTATGCCCTCTCCTTGGGGATGGGGCTGCCGCTGCTGCTGCTCGGCACCTCGGGCGGCAAGCTGCTGCCCAGGGCCGGAGCCTGGATGGACGTGATCAAGCAACTCTTTGGTTTTGCGCTATTGGCGGTGCCCATACTGCTGCTGTCACGGCTGTGGAGCGATCAGATGGCCACCCTGGCCTGGCTGGGTTGGGGATTGGTGCTGTGCGGCTATCTCTATCACCACAACCAGCATCAGAGTCACTCGGTGGCACGCAGCCTGCGCGGCTTCGTGCTGCTGCTGGCGATGATCAGCGCCGTGGTGGTGGGCAAGGACCTGCTGCTGCCCGAACCCGGCGTCAAGGCCAACGCCGACGTCCAGGCACCCCAGTTCATCCGCATCAAGACGCTGGATGATCTCAAGATGCAGCTGGCCGCCGCCCGCGGCAAGCCGGTGCTGCTGGACCTCTATGCCGACTGGTGCGTCGCCTGCAAGGAGTTCGAGCACAAGACCTTCAGCGATCCCGCCGTGCGTGAGCGCTTCGGCCAGATGGTATTGTTGCAGGCGGACGTCACCGCCAACGATGATGCAGATGTGGAGCTGCTCAACGGCCTCAACGTGCTGGGGCTGCCGACCCTGATCTTCTTCGACCGTGCCGGCAACGAGGTGAGCGGCCAGCGGGTGACCGGCTTCATGGGCCCCGCCGAGTTTTTGGGTCAGCTCGACAAGTTGCGTTGAAGGCGGCAGGCCCGGTCTGACGCCAGGGCCCAACGGTTAACCGCTGATTTTTCTGGCAATCCCTTGTATATGACAGGCGCCGTGGCAGAATTTGCCCTTTCCCGTCTCGTTCGTCCGGAGTTTTGATGAAAAAGTGGTTCATCCCCCTGCTGGCCCTCTGGCTATATGGCTGTTACGCAGGCCCCGGTGAAGAGGCGATCCAGTCCCAGGTGACCGCCAAACTGCAGGCAGAGACAGATACCCATCTGTTCGAGATCAGCGACTTCACCCTTATCGACAAGGAGGAGCGCATGGAGGGGGTCTATCTGATCAAGGTGAGCTACCAACTCCATTTCAAGAAAGGGCTGGATCAGTTGCGGGTGCAGCACGACGAGGACCTGGTCTATGACAGGGTCGGCCCCTTCCAGCAGGAGATGGGACTGATGGAGCTGGAGCGCAAATACGGCGAGTTCGAAGCGGGACAGGTGCTGCCACAGCAGGCCGACGTCTGGATGATGAAAACCGAACAGGGCTGGCGCCTGGCCGAGCCCCCTCAGTAAACGCCGACCCACAGCTCCCGGCCAAGGCAACGCCTCCTCGACGGTTTTCTCTCTCCTTACAGCAGATCCTTCATCCGGTGCCACAGCATCCCGAGCGCCAGCAGGGGCGAGCGCAGCGCCGGGCCACCGGGGAAGGTCATGTGGGGCACGCTACTGAACAGATCGAACCCCCGGCTCTCCCCCTTGATCGCCTCGGCCACCAGCTTGGCCGCCATGTGCGTAGCGTTGAGGCCATGACCGGAATAGGCCTGGGCATAGAAGACGTTGGGATGATCCTGCAAGCGGCCAATCTGTGGCAGGCGGTTGGCACCTATGCCTATCATGCCCCCCCACTGAAACTCGATGGCGGTGCCCGCCAGCTCAGGGAAGACCCGCAGCAGCTTGGGCAGCATGAACGCCTTTATGTCCTTGGGATCGCGCCCAGAGTAGTTGCAGGCCCCGCCAAACAGCAGGCGACCGTCGGCGGAGAGACGATAGTAGTCGAGCGCCACGTTCTGATCGCACACCGCCATGTTTTGCGGCAGCAGCCGCTGGCGCAGCCGCTTCTCCAGCACTTCGGTGGCGAGAATATAGGAGCCGGCCGGCAGCACCCTCCCCCCCAGTTCGGGATTAAGATCGTTGAGATAGGCGTTGCAACCGATCACCAGATAATCGCTGCAGACCCGGCCGTGAGCCGTGGTGATCTGCACCCGCTCGCCATAATCGATATGCGCCACCCTGGACTGTTCGAACAGGGCAACCCCCAGGCTGGCGGCGGCACGCGCCTCGCCCAGCGCCAGGTTGAGGGGATGCAGGTGGCCCGAACCCATGTCGATCATGCCGCCGATATAGCGATCAGACCCCACTACTGAGTGGATCTCCTCCCGTGGCACCAGCGTGATCTCGTGCTGATAGCCAAGGCTGGCCAGATGCGCCGCCTCCTCTTCAAACCCGGCCAGATGACGTTGGCGGGTCGCGAGATCGCAGTAGCCCCAGGTGAGGTCACAGTCGATGTTGAAGTGCTCGATGCGCTCTCGCACCAGCTGGACCGCCTCCAACCCCATCAGATCCAGCTCGCGCACCCCCTGCTCGCCTATCCAGCGGGCAAACTGGCCTGTGTCATGGCCTATGCCGCGAATGAGCTGGCCGCCGTTGCGGCCGGACGCCCCCCAGCCGATGCGATTGGCCTCCAGCAGGGCTACCTTGTAGCCCGCCTGTGCCAGGTTGATGGCGGTGTTGAGGCCGGTGAAGCCGCCACCTATGATGCAGACGTCGACATTGAGCTCACCGCTGAGCTCGGGCCACTGCTGATTGTCATTGCGGGTGGCCGCGTAATAGGAGGCCACGTGTTCATGATGTCCGTTGTGCTTTCCTGCCTGCATACTCAGCGTCCTGCCTTGGTAGCCATGCGTTTACTAAAATAAACAACCTGTCATCGATAATACCCAGCCCCCCGCCACCAATCCAGCCTCCGTGGATCACAGAAATGCAAAAGGCGTCCCAAAGGACACCTTTTGCTGCATTCGTGGCTTGAGGCAGGCCATCGACAGACTCATTTCCCCGGATACCGCAGGGATCTTTGCTGCGATCAGGGTCTGATACTGGCCCCCACAAACACGAAAGGCGCCCCGAGGGGCGCCTTTGCAGCAATCAAGATACGGTAACGAATTACAGTACGTTGATGGCGTTCAGGTCGGAGAAAGCTTTCTCCAGACGGGCGATCATGGAAGTCTGACCGGCACGCAGCCATACGCGCGGATCGTAGAACTTCTTGTTCGGCTTGTCAGCACCTTCCGGGTTGCCCAGCTGACCTTGCAGGTAAGCTTCGTTGGTCTTGTAGAAGTGCAGCAGACCTTCCCAAGTAGCCCACTGGGTGTCGGTGTCGATGTTCATCTTCACGACGCCGTAGGAGATGGACTCGCGGATCTCTTCCAGAGTGGAACCTGAACCACCGTGGAACACGAAGTCCAGAGACTTGGCAGGCAGACCAAACTTCTCGGAAACGAACTTCTGGGAAGCATCCAGGATGGACGGGGTCAGCTTGACGTTACCCGGCTTGTAAACACCGTGCACGTTGCCGAAGGAGGCAGCGATGGTGAAACGCGGGCTGATCTTGGACAGACGCTCGTAGGCGTAAGCCACGTCTTCCGGCTGGGTGTACAGGGCGGATTGGTCCATGTGGCTGTTGTCCACACCGTCTTCTTCGCCACCGGTGCAACCCAGTTCCAGCTCCAGAGTCATGTTCATCTTGGCCATGCGGGTCAGGTACTCGCAGCAGATGTCGATGTTCTCTTCCAGAGACTCTTCGGACAGATCCAGCATGTGGGAGGAGAACAGCGGCTTGCCGGTTTCAGCAAAGTGCTTCTCGCCCGCTTCCAGCAGACCGTCGATCCACGGCAGCAGCTTCTTGGCAGCGTGGTCGGTGTGCAGGATAACCGGGATGCCATAGGCTTCGGCAACGGCGTGAACGTGCTTGGCACCGGAGATGGCACCCAGGATGGCGGCTTTCTGGCCTTCCAGCTTCAGACCCTTGCCGGCGGTGAATACGGCACCACCGTTGGAGAACTGAACGATAACCGGCGCTTTGACCTTGGCGGCAGCTTCCAGCACGGCGTTAACGGAGTCGGTACCAACGCAGTTGACGGCCGGCAGAGCGAAGCCGTTCTCTTTGGCGATGGCGAATACTTTCTGAACGTCATCACCAGTGATCACGCCGGGTTTTACGAAGTCGAAAATTTTCTTAGACATGTTTAATCGTCCTGTTCTCGTATGCCGTTAATAAAAAATGGGGGGTTCATCATGAACCGGCACAGCGGCCACATGATAAACGAAACGGGAGGCTTTTGCCCCCCGTCTCGGGTCAATTAGGCTTTGGCGCGCTGTTCCAGCATCGCAACAGCCGGCAGTACCTTGCCTTCTACAAACTCCAGGAAGGCGCCGCCGCCGGTGGAGATGTAGGAGACTTTGTCGGCGATGCCGAACTTGTCGATGGCGGCCAGGGTGTCACCACCACCAGCGATGGAGAAGGCCGGAGAAGCAGCGATGGCTTCGGCGATCACCTTGGTGCCTGCGGAGAACTGGTCGAACTCGAACACGCCGACCGGGCCGTTCCACAGAATGGTCTTGGCGTTCATGATGATGTCGGCCAGGGCCTTGGCAGAGTCAGGGCCGATGTCGAAGATCATGTCGCCGTCGGTCACGTCGGAGACGGACTTGATGGTGGCCGGAGTGGACTCGGAGAACTCGGTACCCACGACCACGTCTGTGGTGACCGGAATGTTGGTCTCGGCGGCCAGTTTCTTGGCGGTGTCGAGCAGGTCGTGTTCACACAGGGACTTGCCGACGTTGTGACCGGCAGCTGCGATGAAGGTGTTGGCGATGCCACCACCGACCACCAGCTGGTCAGCAATCTTGGAGAGGGATTCCAGTACGGTCAGCTTGGTGGAGACCTTGGAGCCGCCCACGATGGCAACCATCGGACGCTCGGGCTTGAGCATGGCTTTGCCCAGGGCTTCCAGTTCACCGGCCAGCAGGGGGCCTGCACAGGCGATCGGGGCAAATTGAGCCACACCGTAGGTAGAACCTTCGGCGCGGTGAGCAGTACCGAATGCATCCATTACAAAGACGTCACACAGGGCGGCGTATTTTTTGGCCAGCTCTTCGGTGTTTTTCTTCTCGCCTTTGTTGAAACGGCAGTTTTCCAGCACAACCAGCTCACCGGCGGCGACATCTACGCCATCCAGGTAATCCTTGGCCAGGCGGACCGGGCAGGACAGAGCGTCTTTCAGATAGTTGACAACCGGAGCCAGGGAGAACTCTTCGTTGTATTCACCCTCGGTCGGGCGACCCAGGTGGGAGGTGATCATCAGCTTGGCGCCCTTTTCCAGAGCCAGCTTGATGGTCGGCAGCGTCGCCACGATACGTGCGTCGGAAGTGACCTTGCCGTCTTTTACCGGTACGTTCAGGTCAGCACGGATCAGAACGCGTTTACCCGCCAGATCCAGGTCGGTCATCTTGATAACAGACATATTCAGTCCTCTATATTTTCAGGTAATGTTAAAAACAGTAACCTTGCGCCCGTTCAGGCTCTCAGCCTGCGGCCATCATGGCCCGGGTGGTATCCAGCATACGGTTGGCGAAGCCCCATTCGTTATCGCACCACATCAACATCTTGACGAGGTTGGCATCGCTGACCCGGGTCTGGGTACCATCAATGATGCAGGAGTGTGCATCATGATTGAAGTCTACGGAGACCAATGGCTCTTCCGTGTAATCCAGAATACCGCTTAATGTACCTCTGGACGCCCGTTGCAGGGCTTGATTTACGTCAGTAACCGTCACTTTTTTACGAACAGTAATACTGAGATCCATTGCGGTTACGTTGATGGTCGGCACCCGTACCGCGATCGCCTCGAACTTGCCGGCGAAGTGGGGGAGGATTCGCTCCAACCCCTTTGCCAGCTTGGTATCCACCGGAATGATGGACTGGCTGGCAGCACGGGTTCGACGCAAGTCGCTGTGGTAGGCATCGATGACTTGCTGATCATGCATGGCCGAATGAATTGTCGTAATAGTACCACAATTTATCTCGAATTCTCGATGCAATGTTTCGATGACGGGCACCACGCAGTTGGTGGTACAGGAGGCGTTGGAGACGATCCGCTCCCTTCCTGTCAGCACCTGATGGTTCACCCCGTAGACGATGGTCGCATCTACATCCGCATCCGCCGGATGGGAGAACAAGACCTTGCCCGCCCCCGCTCCCAGGTGACGCTCGGCATCGGCCCGCGAGCCAAATACCCCGGTGCAGTCCAGCACCACATCCACCCCCAGCGCCCGCCACGGCAGGTTGGCAGGATCCCGCTCGGCGAACAGTGAGATGAGATCCTCCCCCACCAGCATGCTGCTGCCAGCCAGCTGCACCGGATACCGGAAGCGGCCGTGGCTGGTGTCGAAACGGGTGAGGTGCACCATGGCCTCGGGCGCCGCCAGCTCGTTGATGGCAACTATCTTGATGGTCTGATCGCGCCCGCTTTCATAGAGGGCGCGCAACACGTTGCGGCCGATCCGCCCGTAACCATTGATGGCAATCTTGATCATGGAAAAAGTGTGTCCTTAGCGACGGCAAAGAGGGCAGATGGATGGCTCACGACAGCAGGGCATCCTGGAATACGCCACGAGCCAGCAAGGCGGCCCCGAACACCCCGGCGCTATCCCCCAGGGCAGGAGCAATAATGGGGGTCGCGAAGCGGGGATTAAAGAGGAAGGGCAAAATTGTCTGCCGCCCGGCGCTGTAGAGACTCTGCACATTGCCAACCCCGCCACCGATGACGATCACATCCGGATCCAGAATGTTGACCACGTTGGCCAGCGCCTGACCAAACAGCAGGTGCAGTCTGTCTATGGTGAGCTTGGCCACGTGATCGTGGGCGCTGGCCGCCGCAATCTGGGCCAGCGACAGATGACGCTTGGCCTTGGCCTGATACCAGGCTTCCAGCGCGGGGCCGCTGATGAAGGTCTCGACGCAGCCGCGCTTGCCGCAGTAGCACTCGGGCCCGTCGGGGGAGAGCACGTTGTGGCCCCACTCCCCGGCGATACCGTGGTGGCCGTTGAGGATCTGGCCATTGATGACGATGCCGGAGCCGACCCCGGTGCCCATTATGATGCCGAACACCACGCGTGCAGAGGGATGGTGCTGGCGCACCGCCCCCAGGTGGGTCTCCGCCAGCGCGAAGCAGTTGGCGTCGTTGGCGATCAGCACGGGCACGCCCAGCCTGCGCTCCAGATCTTCCTTGAACGGCTTGTCGTTGAGTTCTGTGGTGTTGCAGTTCTTCATCAGCCCGGTCTGGGGATCCCGCGCCCCCGGCGTTCCCATGCCCAGCACGGTCGGCCGCTGACCCAGCCTGGCGGCGCACTCGTCCACCAGTTTGGCGATCTGGCCGATCATGTGCTGATAGCCGCCTTGGCGCTCGGTGGGGATGCGATGACGCAGCAGCACCTCGTCGCCATCGAGCACCACGCATTCACACTTGGTACCACCGAGATCTATGCCCCAATCCAGTGACTTCTTGCTCATCTTGCCTCCTGCCATGACCAAGGATGCTGCCGCGAGGACGCTACGTTTCCGCCTCAGCTGCGACCGCCCATCTTGCTCTTCATTTATCCGCGAGTGTGGCGCAGTGTAACCCGAGCCGGGGCCGGGATGCAGCCCCAAACCAGGGCGGACCGGATAACAAAACGGGGCCCGCAGGCCCCGTTCTCACTGTGCTTTTCACCGGTCTCAGCGACCGTGGTACTGAGCCGACAGCTCGTGCACCGCATTGACGAAGACGCCGGCGTGCTCGGGATCCACGTCCTGATGGATGCCGTGGCCCAGGTTGAAGACGTGGCCGTTGCCGCTGCCAAAGCCCGCCAAGATGGTGGCGACCTCTTCGCGAATGCGCGCTGGCGCGGCATAGAGCATGGAGGGATCCATGTTGCCCTGCAGTGCCACCTTGTCACCGACCCGGCGCTTGGCATCCGCTATGTCTATGGTCCAGTCCAGTCCCAGCGCATCGCAACCTGTGGCGGCGATCTGCTCAAGCCACTGGCCGCCGTTCTTGGTGAACAGGGTGACTGGCACGCGGCGGCCCTCATTTTCACGGATCAGACCATCGACGATCTTGTGCATGTACTGCAGGGAGAAGTCGCGGTAATCCCGCGGGGTCAGCACGCCACCCCAGGTGTCGAACACCATGACAGACTGGGCGCCGGCCTTGATCTGGGCATTCAGATAACTGATCACGCTGTCCGCCAGCTTGTCCAGCAGCAGGTGCAATGTCATGGGCTCTGCATACATCATCTGCTTGATCTTGGTGAAGGCCTTGGAGCTGCCCCCCTCCACCATGTAGGTTGCCAGGGTCCAGGGGCTGCCGGAGAAACCGATCAGCGGCACTTCGCCCTTGAGCTCGCGGCGTATGGTGCGCACCGCGTTCATCACGTAGCCGAGCTCGTCTTCCGGATCCGGGATGGGCAGCGCCTGCACGTCGGCCATGGATTTGATGGGGCGCTCGAAGCGCGGGCCTTCGCCGTGTTCGAAGTAGAGGCCCAGCCCCATGGCGTCGGGCACGGTCAGGATGTCGGAGAAGAGGATGGCGGCATCGAGCGGATAGCGGCGCAGCGGCTGCAGGGTGACTTCACAGGCCAGCTCGGCGTTGCGGCACAGGGACATGAAGTCCCCCGCGACGGCGCGGGTCGCCTTGTATTCCGGCAGGTAGCGGCCGGCCTGGCGCATCATCCATACCGGGGTCATGTCCACTTCCTGGCGCAGCAGGGCACGCAGGTATCGATCGTTCTTCAGCTCTTTCATCCCAGTTCCTGAGTTCATATCCAGCATAAAATGGCGGATATGATACCACTTTGTGCGCGGCGGCGGACGGCCCAAACGCGCCGCAGGGCCGCCGGAGTGCAAAGATGTGAAGGGGCGCAAACAAGCGCCCCGTTTTTTGCCGGGCTCAACCCGACCTCAGCCAGCCTCGTCCAGACTCTGCTCGATCAGGCGCCGCGCTATGGTGCCGTGGGGCGGCAGCCGTGGCAGCGCATCGGCCTCGAAGAAATCGGCCGCCACCAGCTCTTCATCCTGCACCCGGATCTCGCCGCTCTCGTAGTCGGCGGTGAAGCCCATCATCAGGCTGTGGGGGAAGGGCCAGGGCTGGCTCGCCACGTAGCGCACGTTGCGCACCCGGATGCCGCTCTCCTCGAACACCTCCCGCGCCACGCACTGCTCCAGATTCTCACCCGCCTCCACGAAGCCGGCCAGCACGGTATACATGGGATCGTCCGCCTGATAGTGACGGCGATGGGCCGCCAGCAGGATCGCCGGCCCCTTGCGCACCGCCACTATGATGCAGGGGGAGATGCGCGGGTAGACGACGTGACCCTGCCGGCACATCTGTGCCCACTCCCCGCTCTTGGGCGCCATGGGGGCGCCGCACTCGCCGCAGAAGCGATGGCTGCGGCGGAAGGTGGCCAGCTGCCAGGCTCGGCCCCCAAGGCGAAAACCCTCTTCATCGCCGGCCACCATCAGCTGGCGCAGCGGCATGAACCGACTGAGGTCGGCCTCAGTCCCCAGATCCAGCAGATAACAGGGCAAGCCGTCCCATTCGTCAAAATGCTCAAAGGTGGCGGATTGCAGATGGGCGGGCAGGCTGGCGCGGGGGCCTTGTGGAATGCGCCCCTGTTCATCCAGCAGGACGAGGTGATCGCCCCCCAGCACGAACCAGCGGGCCTGTTCGGTTAATGGCATCAGATGAACACTCTTGTTGCGATGTCAGATGAGAATGGCTTGCCCGGCATGATGCACAGGACGCGGCCCGGTGAAAAGTGACGAGTCGCGACCATATTACGACCGCATGGGCCCGCTGGCGACCCCAAGATGGCAGCCCAAAGGGCAAGGTAGTGCCAATAGAAAGGCCGCCCGCAGGCGGCCTGATGTTGGTCACGGTCGATCAGGCGTCGCCCATCGCCAGCAGGGAGGCGTTGCCGCCCACCGCCGTGGTGTTGATGGTGCGGGTCTTCTCGGTCACAAAGCGACTCAGGTAATGGGGGCCGCCCGCCTTGGGGCCTGTGCCGGAGAGGCCCTGCCCACCGAACGGCTGCACCCCGACCATGGCGCCTATCTGGTTGCGGTTGATGTAGACGTTGCCCACGTTGATGCGGCTGGCCAGCTCCTCGGCATGGGATTCGTTGCGGCTGTGGATCCCCAGCGTCAGGCCGTAGCCGGTGCCGTTGATATCCGCGATCACAGTGTCCAGCTCCTTGGCGGCGTAGCGCACCACGTGCAGGATGGGGCCGAACTGCTCCTTCACCAGCTCGCGGATGGAGCCGATTTCCAGCGCGGTCGGCTGCACGAAGTGGCCCGCCAGCGTTGCGGATGGCATGGGGGCCTGAGCGATCAGACGTGAGCGCGGGATCATGTGCACCAGGTGCGCATCCAGCCCGGCCTTGGCCTCGGCATCGATGACCGGGCCCACATCGGTATTGTGTTCGGCCGGGTTGCCCACTTTCAGCTCCTGCAGCGCACCGGTCAGGATCTCCAGCACCCGCGGCGCTATCTCCTCCTGCAGGTAGAGCACCCGCAGGGCGGAGCAGCGCTGGCCGGCGCTCTGGAAGGCGGCGCTCACCACGTCGCGCACCACCTGCTCAGGCAGGGCGGTGGAGTCGACTATCATGGCGTTCTGACCGCCGGTCTCGGCGATGAGCGGCAGTATGGCGCCATCGCGCTGGGCCAGGGTCATGTTGATCAGCTTTGCGGTCTCGGTGGAGCCGGTGAAGCAGACGCCGCCGATGCGGGCATCCGCCGTCAGCTTGGCGCCCACGGTGGCGCCGTCACCCGGCAGCAGTTGCAGCACGTCACCGGGAATGCCGGCCTGATGGGCCAGGGTCACCGCCAGGTGGGCGATGAGACCGGTCTGCTCCGCCGGTTTGGCGATGACGGTGTTGCCGGTGGCCAGCGCCGCGGCGATTTGACCGAGGAAGATGGCCAGCGGGAAGTTCCACGGGCTGATGCAGACAAAGACGCCACGGCCCTGCAGGAACAGCTCGTTCTGCTCACCCGTGTAGCCGGGCAGCAGGGTCGCCTGCCCCATCAGGCCACGGGCCTGCACCGCGTAGTAGCGGCAGAAGTCCACCGCCTCGCGCACCTCGTCGATGCCGTCCTGCAGCAGCTTGCCCGCCTCGCGGGTACACAAGGAGATGAACTGCTCGCGGTTCGCTTCCAGCAAATCCGCCAGCTTCTCCAGCGCGGCGGCGCGCTCGCTCACCGGCGTCTCGCGCCAGCGCGGGAAGGCGGCATGGGCCGAGGCCAGCGCCTGCTCCACCGCCTGCTCGTCGGCCCAGTGGATCTTGCCCACTAGCTGGCTCACGTCCTGCGGGCTCAGCACGGTACGGGCCTCGCTGCGCTTGAGGGTCTCCCCATCGACTATGGGGCCGGCCAGCCACTGCTTGCTCTCCAGCTCCTTCAGCTTGGCGAAGAAGGGGCGCTGGATGGAGACTATGTTCATGTTGACGCCGCTGGAGTTCTTGCGATCGGTGAACAGGTTCACCGGCTGCGGAATGCGGTCATTGGCCAGGCTGCCATAGCGCTTCAGGGTGCGCAGCGGGTGCTCGGCCAGGCTGTCCACCGGGGTGTTGGGATCCACCAGCTTGTGGACGAAGGAGGTGTTGGCCCCGTTCTCCAGCAGGCGGCGCACCAGATAGGGCAGCAGATCCTTGTGGGCACCGACCGGCGCATAGATGCGGCAGTGCAGGCCGGGACATTCGCTGAGCACGGCGTTGTGCAGCTCCTCCCCCATGCCGTGCAGGCGCTGGAATTCAAACTGGCGATCGCCGGCCATCTCCAGGATGCTGACCACTGTATTGGCGTTATGGGTGGCAAACTGGGGCGAGATGAAGCCGCGGGTCGGTTCGCTCAGCAGGTAGCGGGCGCAGGCGAGGTAGGAGATGTCGGTACCCGCCTTGCGGGTAAACAGCGGATAGCCGGGCAGACCGGCCTGCTGGGCATATTTCAGCTCGCTGTCCCAGTAAGCTCCTTTCACCAAGCGAACCGGGATCAGATCCCCCTGCTCGCGGGCCAGCCCGGTCAACCAGCAGAGCACAGGCAGGGCACGCTTGGAGTAGGCCTGCACCACCATGCCGAGCTTGCCCCAGCCACGGTTGGCCTCGGAGCGATAGAGCTGCTCGAACAGGTCCAGCGACAGCTCGAGGCGGTCCATCTCCTCGGCATCTATGCTGATGGCCACGTCCTTGTCACGGGCCAGACGCACCAGCCCCACCAGTCGCTCGCTCATCTCGCCGAGCACCCGCTCGCGGTTCGCCACGTCATAGCGCGGATGCAGCGCCGACAGCTTGATGGAGATGGAGGGGGCCGGGCCGCCGTCGCTGATGCGCTCATTGCCGACCGCCTCGATGGCGCGCTGGTAGTCGCCGAAATACTTGTCCGCATCGGCCAGGGTCAGGGCGGACTCCCCCAGCATGTCATAGGTGTGGGTGTAACCCTTCTCCCGGGACTTGCGGCTCGCCTTCAGCGCCTCCTTCATGTCGCGCCCCAGCACGAACTGCTTGCCCATGATCTTCATGGCGGCGTACATGGCGGAGCGCACCACGGGCTCGCCCAGCTTGTTGACCATGCGACCCAGCATGTTGGCCGGATTGCCGTCCAGCTTCTTGTCCAGCTTGATGATCTTGCCGGTCAGCATCAGGCCCCAGGTGGAGGCGTTGACCAGGGTGGAGTCGCTCTTGCGAAAATGGGACGACCAGTTGGCGCCGGAGAGCTTGTCCTTGATCAGGGCGTCGGCGGTCTCGGCATCGGGAATGCGCAGCAGGGCCTCGGCCAGGCACATCAGTATGATCCCCTCCTGGGTGTCCAGGCTGTACTCCTGCAGGAAGGCGTCTATGCCATCGCCGGAGCCACTCTCCTTGCGTACCTTGGTCACCAGGGTACGAGCACGCTGGGTCACCCGCTCCAGCGAGGCGCCATCCCCCGGCAACATGGCAGAGAGCTCCGCCAGATAGGCGTTTTCATCCACCACGTAATTCTGGGTGATGGCTTCGCGCAGGGCGGCCAGATCGGAGGGAAGGTAGTCAGCTGCAAGAACTTGAGTGGCTTTGAACATATGGGGTCTTCCTGTACGCCCGCAGGCTATATCGACGAAGGCGGCCGTGCCGCCGAAACGCCGACAATGTATACAATATCGACCCATAGATGAAATGAAATTGTTGCCTGATATTAACAAATATCGCTGATTGGCTCATTTGGCGCACATTAAAGCCGGGAGCTGGCGAGGTGGGCAATTTCATCGCCTTATTTTGTATACAATTTTATGCGGAGCAAAAAAGAAGGGTCGCTATTGCGACCCTTCTTCATCCGACCGACAGAAACGGTCCGTTTGTCCTGCATTCACCACGACTGCAACACCGGGGCAGAACCTGGATCAGTTCATCCAGCGCTCGCCGCGGCTGCGACGACGGGGCAGCATGGGGAGCAGGATACCGAGCAGTATGCCGCCGCCCACCATGGCACCACCGCGGATGAACCAGTCCATCTGCATGTCGTGCTCCTGGTTGTCATAGCTCTGGGTCAGGGCGTCGTTCTGCTCCTTTAGGTTCCCCATCTCCTCGCTCTGGCTGGCGAGCTGGGCCTTCAGGCTGGCGATCTCCTTGCTCTGCTCGGCGATCTTGCCATCCTTCTCGGTGAAGCGTTTCTCGTTGTCACCGTTGAGGTTCTGCAGGCGAGCCTTGAGCTCCTCCAGCTCCTTCTGGACCTGGGGCAGCCGCTCGCGCAGGCTGATCTCGCCCTGCAGCTCGCTGTTCTTGATCCAGCCATCGCGGCCACGACCGTCCACCACCTGGGTGAAGCCGGCCTCGTTGTTCACCGCCTTTACTTCCAGCGGTTCACCAGCCTTGACGCTGCCGAGGATCCGGTACTGGGTACCCGGACCATTGTGGATAAAGGTAAAGATGTTGTCTGAGACATAACGGGTATCGGCCAGTGCCTGTTGGGCACACAAGCAGATCAGGATCCCGAGAAGGGCGCGCATGGTCGATCGATTCTCTTCATTTGGTTAGGTGACTGGCCGAATGTTAAGGCTCTGTCCCAGTTATG
>NZ_CDDA01000011.1 GCF_000819745.1 Aeromonas bestiarum
CTCTCTTACCGTAGCGCTCCAGCATCCTGCGCCAACCCAGGTAATTCCTCAGATAATGGGTCGCCACACCATGGAACCGCTCCATCCACTCTTTCAACCGACGGTGATATCCGTTCACGTGCTGGATGTGGTATGCCCCAATCACGCGTTCACCTGGACGATGACGTACTACCTGGTGAGTCACACCCTGTAACGTGCTGAAACTGGCATATACCCCAGCGCCATCACTACAGAGCACGGCATCGGGGGCGATGAGGGGGGCCAATACTCTCTTGACCGTGTGGGCGTCCATCTTATCCAGTTGGAAGTCTGCCAGGTGGCCCGCCCGGTCTTGCACCACCATTACCGGGATGTAATCCGGACCGGTCCCACGGGTTCGCCCTTTACCACCACGATGCCTTGCCGGGCGAGGTAAGCCTCGCTGCCCCTTGAACGATTCGAGGAAGAAGGTTTCATCCACTTCCACAATCCCCTCCTCTCGTGTTGCCTGATGGGTGGCCATGGTCTTCAAGAAGCGGTGGCGCCACAAGAAGGCGGTGTTCTTGCACACTCCGCAGCGAATGGCCGCCTGACGGACGGTGAGGCCGTCAATGAGCGCCTGGGCATAGTCTTCCCAGCACGCGGCCTTGCGCAATCTGGCCAAGGGGGTGTTGGTGAGGACAGAACTGGTGCGCAAACACAGTTTGCAGCGGTAGCGACGCAGTCCTCGGCTCCAACCCCAGGGGGCTAAGTTGGCAGCGTCAGCTTGGCAGTGGGGGCAGCAGCTGGA
>NZ_CDDA01000012.1 GCF_000819745.1 Aeromonas bestiarum
GGACATAGCCTTTTTTATTGTCAGGATCCTGGTTTGTCGGCGGGTTCAGATGCCGGAGCCGCTCTGCTCGCCACTTTCCTGGACACTCTCCTCGTGCAGGCCGCACTCGCGCTTGAGGCCGAAGAAGCGGGTCTGCTCCTCGCTCATGCCCGGCTCCCACTTGGTGGTGGTGTGCACGTCGCCGACTGAGAGGTAACCCTGCTCCCACAGCGGGTGGTAGGGGAGGTCATGCTCCTTGAAGTAGTAGAAGACGTCCTTGTTGCTCCAGTCGATCACCGGCAGGAACTTGAAGCGGCCGCGCGCGATGGCCAGCACAGGCAGCTGGCCCCGGCTGCCGGACTGCTCACGGCGCAGGCCGGAGAACCAGGTCTGGGCACCCAGCTCGTTCAGGGCGCGATCCATGGGCTCCACCTTGTTGAGCTGGTTGTAGCGGGTGATCCCCTCCACCCCCTGCTCCCACAGCAGGCCGAAACGCGCCTCCTGCCAGGCCGGTGACAGTTCTGCCCTGTATATCTTCAGATTCAGCGCGAGGCGATCGGTCAGCTCATCGATAAAGCGGTAGGTCTCGGGGAACAGATAACCGGTATCGGTCAGCACCACGGGTACATCGCTGCGCTCGCGGCTCACCAGGTGCAGCATCAGCGCCGCCTGGATGCCGAAGCTCGATGACAGCACGTGCTCCCCCGGCAGGTTCGCCAGCGCCCAGCGCACCCGCTCGGGGGCACTTATGGCGTCCAGCGCCCGGTTGAGGGGCGCCAGCGCTTTGCTCTGCTCGTCCCGGCTCAGGGAGAGCAGGGCATTGAGGTCGAGCCTGCCATCTGCGGTCAGTGTCAGCCGCCCGCCATCAGTCAGTTCAGGCTGCATAGAAGTCCCTCGCGGAGTCGATGACAGGCGCCACTATGCCTGCGCGGATCACGAAGTCGCCGAAGCACTCGTGACCGTCGCGCTCGGTGGCCCAGCGGCCGATAAGCGTATCCAGTTCGGCCAGGATCTGCGGCTCCGTGATGTTCTCCTGATAGAGGCGCGGGATGCGGGTCCCCTCCAGGTTGCCACCCAGATGCAGGTTGTAGCGGCCCGGCGCCTTGCCCACCAGACCCACCTCCGCCAGCATGGCGCGGCCGCAGCCGTTGGGGCAGCCTGTGACCCGGAATATGATGGCGTCATCCGCCAGCGCGTGTTTGGCCAGCAAGCCCTCGATATCGGTGACAAACGCCGGCAGCATGCGCTCGGCTTCGGCCATCGCCAGCGGGCAGGTGGGCAGGGCCACGCAGGCCATGGACTGCTTGCGCTGCTCGCTCACGCCGTCATCCAGCAGGCCGTACTGGCGTGCCAGCGCTTCGATGCGCGCCTTCTCGCTGGCGGGGACGCCGGCGATGATGAGGTTCTGGTTGGCGGTCAGGCGAAAATCCCCCTGATGTATCTTGGCGATCTCCAGCATGCCGGTCTTGAGCGGCTTGCCCGGGAAGTCCAGCAAACGGCCATTCTCGATGAAGAGGGTGAGGTGGTGTTTGCCATCTATCCCCTCCACCCAGCCGAAGCGATCGCCACGGCTGGTGAACTCATAGGGACGCACAGGCCCGAATGGTATGCCGGCGCGGCTCTCCACCTCGGCCTTGAAGGCCTCCACTCCGACCCGTTCGAGCGTGTACTTGGTCTTGGCGTTCTTGCGGTTGACCCGGTTGCCCCAGTCGCGCTGGGTGCTGACCACGGCGGCCGCCACCTCCAGCACGTGGGAGAGGGGAATAAAGCCAAAGTCGCTCGCCTTGCGCGGGTAGGTGCTGGTATCGCCGTGGGTCATGGCGAGACCACCGCCCACCAGCACGTTGAAGCCCACCAGCTTGCCGCCTTCGGCGATGGCCACGAAGTTGAGATCGTTGGCATGCACGTCTATGTCGTTGTGGGGCGGGATCACCACTGTCGTCTTGAATTTGCGCGGCAGGTAGTTGGAGCCCAGGATCGGCTCCTCATCCCCACCCAGCTTCTCGCCATCCAGCCAGATCTCCACGTAGGCGCGGGTCTTGGGCAGCAGGTGTTCGGAGATCTGCCTGGCCCACTCGTAGGCCTCCTGGTGCAGCTCTGACTCCACCGGGTTGCTGGTGCAGAGCACGTTGCGGTTCACGTCGCCGGCGGTGGCGATGGAATCTATGCCCGTGCTGTTGAGGGTCTGGTGCATCAGCTTGATGTCGCGCTTCAATACCCCGTGAAACTGGAAGGTCTGACGGGTGGTGAGGCGAATGCTGCCGTACAGGCTGTGCTCCTCGGCAAACTTGTCGATCACCTGCCACTGGGCCGGTGTGATGATGCCGCCCGGCAGGCGGGCGCGCAGCATGACGTTGTGCAGCGGCTCCAGCTTCTGGGCGGTGCGCTCGGGGCGAATGTCGCGGTCATCCTGCTGATACATGCCGTGAAAACGGATCAGCTGGAAGTTGTCACCGTTGAAGCCGCCGGTGAGGGGATCCTGCAGATCCTGCGCTATGGTGCCGCGCAGGAAGTTGCTCTCGCGCTTGAGGCGTTCGTTGTCGGCCAGCGGTCCTTCTACCGGTCCCGGAATCACTTGTTTGCTCATCAATAGACATCCCTTTGATAACGTTTGGCACGACGCAATTCGCTCAAATACTCTTCTGCTTCTTCACGGCTCTTGTGGCCGTGTTCGGCAATCACATCCAGCAGGGCCTCCTGCACATCTTTCGCCATGTGATTGGCATCACCGCACACATAGAAGTGAGCACCTGCTTCCAGCCACTGGTAGAGCTCCAGGCCCGCTTCACGCAGCCTGTCCTGCACATAAATCTTGTTGGCCTGATCCCGGCTGAAGGCCAGCGAGATCTTCGACAGCAGACCCGATTTCACATAACGCTGCCACTCCAGCTGATAGAGGAAGTCCTGGGTGAAGTGGGGGTTGCCGAAGAAGAGCCAGTTCTTGCCCGAGGCATCCTGGGCCTCGCGCTCCTGCATGAAGGCGCGGAAGGGGGCTATGCCGGTGCCCGGTCCCACCATGATGACGGGGGTATCGGGATTGGCCGGCAGGCGGAAGTTGTCGTTGTGCTCGACGAACACCCGCACCTCGGCATCCTCGGCCAGCCTGTCCGCCAGATAGGAGGAGGCGGCGCCAGAGCGCACTGTGCCATCTTCCTGCGGGTAGCGCACCACAGCGACTGTCAGGTGCACCTCTTCTTCCACCTCGCTCTGGGCGGAGGCGATGGAGTAGAGGCGCGGGGTGAGCGGGCGCAGCAGGCCGATCAGCTGTTCTGCGCTCAAGGGGGTCGGGAAGCGTTTCAGCACATCCACCACTTGGGCAGAGGCGACCAGGGCGTTGACCTGAGCCTTGTCACCGGCCAGATCCTTGAGCGCCGCATTGTCGGATAGCTCGGCCAGACCCGTAATGAAGCCGCCGTGCAAGCGGGTCAGTTCCAGATTGCGGGTGAGCACCTCGCGCAGGCTGCCGTGGGCGGTCGCCTCGTCACCACTACGCCCGGCCAGGGCCAGCACTTCGCCCACCAGATCGGCGTCGTTGTCGAACCAGACCCCGAGGGCGTCCCCCGGCTGATAGGTGATGCCGGACGCCTCCAGGCTGATCTCGACATGGCGGATATCCTTGGTCGAATCGCGGCCTGTGATCTTCTGATTCAGCGACAGGCGGGCCGGGAAAGGGTTGGCCTTGTCATACTGGCTGTGGCCGACCGCCTGTTGCACCGCGTTCGTCACGCTGCTGCTGGCCGAACCTGCGGAGAGGGTGGTGGCAATGGCATTGACCGCCTGCTCGCCCCAGGCCTTGGCTGCCTCCTGATAGTCCACATCCAGGCTGGCAAGCTCATGCACGCGATCGGCGCCCGCCTTGGTCAGCAGGCCGTCAAAATCCTTGCCGGTCTGGCAGAAAAATTCGTAGGAGCTGTCACCCAGCCCCAGTACGGCGAACTTGAGCCCCTCCAGCTTGCCGACCTTGCCCTTCTTGAGCTGCTCAAACAGATCGACCGCGCTCTCCGGTGGTTCACCCTCCCCGTAAGTGCTCACTACCACCAGCAGGTGGGTCTCTTTCTTGAGCTGCTTGGGTTTGTAGTCCGCCATGGAGGTGAGGGTCACCGGCAGGCCGCGTGCCTCGGCCTGCGCCTTGATGGCACTGGCCACGCCCTTGGCATTGCCTGTCTGGGATCCGTAGAGAATGGTCAGGCTGCCGCCGGGCGCCGCCAGCGCACCGCTGGCCGCAGCAGGCTGACTGCCGGATTGGGAGAGACCGTAGAGATAGCCGCTCACCCAGACCAGTTGCTGGGTATTGAGGGTCGAGAGCGCCTGGTTCAGCTGACGTTGTTGTTCATCAGAGAGGGGGGCTAGGTTGGTCAGAGAATCCTTCAATTGCATCACACTCGTCTTCCATGGTCTGATTTTTGGTCAGGTTAAGGGGTGTGATGGATAACAACAAAGAATAAAAATGTCTTTTTTATTCTATTAGTGCATTAAAAACGTGCCTGACGGGCTCCTGGGTCCGTTCGGGCAGGGCCCGGTTTCATGGTATAAACGGCGATGAATGAGCCCAGTCGTGGCGTCACAGGAAATGCGAATGTCGATTATCAGACTGTTTCATGTCAATGCCTTCAGCCGGCACCCCTTTGGCGGCAACCCGGCCGTGGTGGTACTGGGGCCGGCCCAGTCCGATGCGCAGCTGCAGGCCATGGCGGCCGAGTTCAACCTGTCGGAGACCGCCTTCCTCAGTCCCCTGGGGGCTGCGCACTATCGGCTGCGCTGGTTTACCCCCAGGGTGGAGGTGGATCTCTGTGGTCACGGTACCCTGGCGGCCGCCCATGTGCTGTGGCAGACGGGGGCTGTGGCACCGCAGGAGGTCATCCGCTTCGAGACCCGCAGCGGGGAACTGCTGGTCAGGCACGAGGGAGAGTGGATCCGGCTCGATTTCCCGCGCATCCCGCTCATGCCTCTGGCGCTGGATCCTGCCTATGGGGCGGCGGTCGGTTGCACACCCGTTCAGACCCTGGCCGCCGGCGCCAAGTTCCTGCTGGAGCTGGCAAGCGAGGAGGAAGTCCGCGCGCTCACCCCCGATTTTCACGTCCTGCGCGCGCTGCCCGGTCGCGGCCTGATGGTGACGGCCCCTTCCAGCTGTGGGGATGATGACTTCGTCTCCCGCTACTTCGCCCCCTGGGTCGGGGTGGAGGAGGATCCCGTCACCGGCTCCAACCACTGTGCCCTGGTGCCCTTCTGGGCCGAGCGGCTCGGCAAGACGCAGCTGAGGGCACGCCAGATCTCGGCGCGCGGCGGGGAGCTTGTGCTCGAGTTGCAGGGGGATCGCGTGCTGATGTCGGGCCAGGCGCTGACCCTGTGGCAGGGGGAGTGGCTGCTGCCGCCCACCCCGTGAGGTGCCGGCGTGCGTTACCCTCGGGGGTTCGCCACCGGGCTGCCTTCGCCATAAAAAACGCCCCGCAGTTGCGGGGCGTTTCATTGCCATCGAGGTGCAGGCCAGGCCTGCGCACCGGGCTTATTTCTGTTGCGGGCGCAGGGCCGGGAACAGGATGACGTCGCGGATGGTGTGGCTGTTGGTGAACAGCATCACCAGACGGTCGATACCAATGCCCTGACCGGCAGTCGGCGGCAGGCCGTGTTCCAGCGCGGTCACGAAGTCGGCGTCGTAGAACATGGCTTCGTCGTCACCGGCTTCTTTCTGGTTTACCTGGTCCTGGAAGCGCTTGGCCTGATCTTCTGCATCGTTCAGCTCGGAGAAGCCGTTGGCCAGCTCGCGGCCACCGATGAAGAATTCGAAGCGGTCGGTCACGTCCGGGTTCACGTCGTTGCGGCGCGCCAGCGGGGAGACTGCTGCCGGGTACTCGGTGATGAAGGTCGGTTGCAGCAGCATGTGTTCCACCGTCTCTTCGAAGATGGCGGTGATCACGTGACCCAGCTCCCAGCCCTTCATCAGCTCGATGTGCAGACGCTTGGCAACGGCCTTGGCGCTCTCCAGGGTGGAGAGATCTTCCAGGGTAACGCCATCGGCGTACTTCAGGATGGAGTCCACCATGGTGAGGCGCTGGAACGGCTGACCGAAGTCGATGGTCAGACCCTCTTCGCCCTCTTTGGCGTAACGGATCTTGGTGTCGCCCAGAATGTCCTGCGCCAGGGTGCGCAGCAGCTCTTCGGTCAGGTCCATCAGATCGATGTAGTCGGCATAGGCCATGTAGAACTCGATCATGGTGAACTCGGGGTTGTGACGCACCGAGATGCCTTCGTTACGGAAGTTGCGGTTGATCTCGTACACGCGCTCGAAACCACCGACCACCAGACGCTTCAGATAGAGCTCGGGGGCGATACGCAGGTACATGTCGATGTCCAGCGCATTGTGGTGAGTGACGAACGGACGCGCGGAGGCGCCACCCGGGATGACCTGCATCATGGGGGTTTCCACTTCCATGAAGCGCTTGTCGTTGAAGAACTTGCGGATGCCGGCAACCACCTTGGTGCGGATCATGAAGGTCTTGCGGGACTCTTCGTTGGCGATCAGATCCAGGTAACGCTGGCGGCAGCGTGCTTCCTGGTCGGTCAGACCCTTGTGCTTCTCGGGCAGCGGACGCAGTGCCTTGGTCAGCAGACGTATGGTGGAGACATGCACGGAGAGCTCGCCGGTGTTGGTGCGGAACAGTGTTCCTTCCACGCCGACTATGTCACCCAGATCCCACTTCTTGAACTGCTCGTTGTAGAAGCCTTCCGGCAGATCGTCACGGGTCACGTAGACCTGGATCTTGCCAGCCATGTCCTGCAGGGTGGCGAAGGACGCCTTGCCCATGATCCGGCGGGTCATGATGCGACCGGCAATCTTCACCTGTTTACCCAAGGCCACCAGTTCTTCGGCGCTCTTGTCGCCAAACTCGGCGTGCAGATCGCCAGAGAGGCTGTCACGACGGAAGTCGTTGGGGAAGGGGTTGCCCTGGGCACGCAAGGCGGCCAGCTTGGAACGACGCTCCGTCATCTCGTTGTTCAGTTCGAGAGTGTGGTCGACTTCCGGAGTTGTGGTTTGTTCAGACATGGTGATTCCTGCTGTTCTGTTTTTTACAGGCCTGACTTCAGGCTAGCTTCGATAAACTTGTCCAGGTCGCCGTCGAGCACCGCCTGGGTATTGCGGGTTTCGACGCCGGTACGTAGATCCTTGATGCGCGCATCATCCAGCACATAGGAACGGATCTGGCTGCCCCAGCCGATATCGGACTTGGTCTCTTCGAGGGCTTGTTTCTCAGCGTTTTGTTTCTGAATTTCCAGCTCGTAGAGCTTGGCTTTCAGCTGCTTCATACACTGATCTTTGTTTTTGTGCTGGGAACGATCGTTTTGGCACTGTACCACGACACCCGTTGGTATGTGGGTGATACGTACCGCGGATTCGGTCCGGTTGACGTGCTGACCACCGGCGCCGGAGGCACGGTAGACGTCGATACGCAGGTCTGCCGGGTTGATCTCGATGTCGATGTCGTCATCGATCTCGGGATAAACGAAGATGGAGCAGAACGAGGTGTGGCGGCGGCCACCGGAATCGAACGGAGATTTGCGAACCAGACGGTGGACGCCGGTCTCGGTGCGCAGCCAGCCGAAGGCGTATTCGCCGGTGAACTTGATGGTGGCGGACTTGATGCCGGCCACGTCGCCGTCAGAGAGCTCGATCAGCTCAGGCTTGTAACCGTGAGCATCACCCCAGCGCAGGTACATGCGCAGCACCATGTTGGCCCAATCCTGTGCTTCGGTACCACCGGAGCCGGACTGGATGTCGATGTAGCAGTCGGAGGCGTCGTGCTGACCGGAGAACATGCGGCGGAATTCCAGATCCACCAGCTTGCTTTCCAGCACATCGGCTTCGGCCACGGCTTCGTTGAAGGTCTCTTCGTCTTCCCCTTCCACCGCCAGGCTCACCAGCATTTCGACGTCTTCGGCGCCCTGGGTCAGGGTGTCTATGGTGCCCACCACGTTTTCCAGCGTGACGCGCTCCTTGCCCAGCGCCTGTGCGCGCTCCGGCTCATTCCATACGTCCGGCTGTTCCAGCTCGGCGTTGACCTCTTCTAGACGCTCTTTCTTGGCGTCATAGTCAAAGGTACCCCCTAAGAAGCTCGGTCCTCTCAGACAGCTCCTTAAGCTTGTTTAATACAGGATTGACTTCAAACATCGTGAAAACTCTCGGGGTCGATGTGATTTAAAAACGGGATATTCTAGCCAATTGTGGAAGGAATAAACAGGGTCGCCTGTCCTTGTGCGCGTCCTGTAGTCAATTTCTGGTGCAGTTTTCCCCAACTCGGTGGAAAATATCGCCCGCAGACTCATTTTCAGGTTCAGTTTCGGCCTGGCGGGTCGCTAACAACGATGCAGTGCTGTGCACTTTTGGGAAATCCTGTTCCTGACCTCATAAGAAGAAATCATGATGAAAAACCTATCACTCAAGCAGAAGATACTGTTGTCAGTGGTGATCGCCTTGTCATTGGTGATCCTGCTGCTCTCCTGGCAGAGCTATACCAGCCAGAAGTCCCTGTTGCTGCAAGGCAGTCAGGAACAGGTGCAACGCCTCGGCAGCCAGCAGGCCGCCAGTGTCAGTGACTGGCTCTCCGCCCGTCGCGACGTGATCCAGGCGCTCGGCAGCAAGGCCGGTGCCGACCCCCTCAACGCCCTGCAACAGGCGCAAGTCTCGGGTCGCTTCCAGCTCACCTACTTCGGTGAGGGCAGCGGCAAGATGAACGACTCTGACCCTTCCATCAACCGTGACGGCTATGACCCGCGCTCCCGTGGCTGGTATCAGGAAGCCATGAGCAAGGGCGGCCTGATCGTGACCAAGCCCTATCTGGACGTGGCCTACAACATCATGGTGGTGACTCTGGCCCAGCCGGCGCAGGGCGGCGTGGTCGGTGGTGATCTCTCCATCGCCTCCCTGGTGGAAGACGTCACCCGGATGAAGCTGCCCGCCGACGGCATCGCCATCATGATGCACAAGGACGGCACCGTCATCGCGTACAAGGACGCGGCCAAGGCGATGAAGCCGGCCACCGAGATCGACAACGATCTGACCAACGCCCTGATCGAACAGAGCAAGGCGAGCAACAGCCTGATCCCGGCCTACTTCGACAACGAAGGCCGTGACAAGCTGCTGTGGGCCGTGGATATCCCGGATACCGACTGGGAGCTGGTGCTGGTACTGGACAAGGAAACCCTGGAAGCCCCGCTCTCCTCCCTGCTGATGACCCAGCTTGGCTTGGCCCTGCTGGTGCTGGTGGGCAGCATCATCGCCATCTCCTGGCTGGTGAGCCTGCTGCTCGGCCCGCTCAGCAAGGTCTCTCAGGCCCTGGCCCGCATCGCCGACGGTAACGGCGATCTGACCCAGCGCATCAAGATCGACGCCAACGACGAAGTGGGCCAGCTGGCCAACAGCTTCAACCGTTTCGTCGGTAGCCAGCACCAGCTGATCGGCAACATCCGCAAGCTGGCCAACGAGCTGAATGCCGATGCCGAGCGCAGTCTGGTGACCAACCAGGCCGCCGTGGACGAGCTGCAGCGTCAGCAGCAGGAAGTGACCATGGTCGCCACCGCCGTCACCGAGATGGCGAGCGCCACCATGGAGATCGCCGGCAACGCCGAGAACACTGCCGCCGCCGCCCAGCAATCCGCCCAGAGCAGTGAGCAGGGCAAGATGCTGGTGAACCAGACTCGCCAGTCCATCAACGGCCTGGCCGAAGAGGTGGGGCAGGCGACCGAGGTGATCGGCGAGCTGAGCCGTCACGCCCAGGCCATCTCCGGCATCCTCTCCACCATCCAGGGCATAGCCGAGCAGACCAACCTGCTGGCGCTGAACGCGGCCATCGAAGCGGCCCGCGCCGGTGAACAGGGTCGTGGTTTCGCCGTGGTGGCGGACGAGGTACGGGTGCTGTCCCGCCGTACCCAGGACTCCACCCAGGAGATCCAGTCCACCATAGAGACGCTGCAACAGACCACTGCCCGTGCGGTGAGCCTGATGCAGACCAGCCAGGGGCTGGCCGACAACAGCGTGAAAGACGCCGATGCCGCCGCCGCCGCGCTGGAAGAGATCACCCGGGCCGTGTCGCTCATCTCCGACATGGCGGGTCAGATCGCCACCGCCGCCGAGGAGCAGACCCAGGTGACTGGCGAGATCACCCAGAACACCACCGCCATCAAGGATGTGAGTGACGAGATCACCGCCGCCGCCATGCGCGATCTGGATCAGGCCCATAGCCTCAAGGGTCGTGCCACCGACCTGAACCAGCAGGTGTCGACCTTCATCCTGTAAGGGATGATGCCGATGGGACGCCTGCGTCCCATCCTGAACAAAGCCCCGCACCCTGGTGCGGGGCTTTTTGTTATCTGCGGTCTGGCTGTCTCATGACAGGGAAAGCTGGCTGGCCATGCTTGCCGTTGCCGCCTGGGTGGTGTTGCCAACGGACGATGGCGCCGCACAGCCAGGATGCCAGCAAGCAAAGAGCCCACCATGAGGTGGGCTCTTGTTCATATCACGTCTGGCCGAGCGGTTTACAGGAAGGGGAGCGCCATAAACAGCTTGATCACCATGGCGTTGATGATGTCGATGAAGAAGGCCCCCACCATGGGCACCACCAGGAACGCCAGATGGGACGGGCCGAAGCGCTGGGTGATGGCCTGCATGTTGGCAATGGCCGTCGGGGTGGCCCCCAGGCCGAAGCCGCAGTGGCCCGCCGCCAGCACGGCCGCGTCATAGTTGCTGCCCATGACCCGGAAGGTGACGAAGATGGCGTAGAGCGCCATCGCCACCGTCTGGGCGGCCAGCAGGATGAAGATGGGCAGCGCCAGGCTGGCGAGATCCCACAGCTTCAGGCTCATCAGCGCCATGGCCAGGAACAGCGACAGGCTGACGTTGCCGAGCAGGGAAACCTCGCGGTCGCTCACCTCATGCCAGTTGAACAGGGTCAACAGGTTGCGCAGCAGCACACCGACAAACAGCACGCAGACGAAGATCGGCAGCTCCAGCGCGCCGCCCTTGAGGGAGGCGGAGAGCAGCTCACCCCCTTTCAGGCTGATGGCGATCAGCGCCAGCGTCTCGATCAGGCTGAAGGTGGTGAGCGGGCGCTCCATGTCGGGCATCTCGAAGCCCTTGGGCGCCTCATCCTTGTTGTGCTCTTCACCGGGCACCTGCACCTTCTTGACCAGATAGCGGGCCACCGGGCCGCCGATCAGGCCGCCCAGCACCAGACCGAAGGTGGCACAGGCGATGGCCAGTTCGGCGGCGGATTGCACCCCGTACTTCTCGGCGAAGGTGGCGCTCCAGGCCGCACCAGTGCCGTGGCCGCCGGAGAGGGTGATGGAGCCGGCCAGCAGCCCCATGTGCGGGTCCAGACCGAGCAGGGTCGCCAGACCCACACCCAGGCTGTTTTGCACCAGCAGCAGGCCGGTCACCACCATCAGGAAGGTGATCACCGCCTTGCCGCCGCGCTTGAGGCTGGCGAGATCGGCGGAGAGACCGATGGAGGCGAAGAAGGCCAGCATCAGCGGGGTCTGCAAACTGGTGTCGAATTGCAACTCCAGCTGCAGGGTCGAGCGCAGCAGCAACAGCACCAGGGCGACCACCAGGCCGCCGGCAACCGGTTTGGGGATGTTGAAGGTTCGCAGCAGCCCGACTCGGGTCACCAGCAAACGACCGAGCAGCAGCACCAGGGTGGCTGCGACCAGGGTGGCGTAGGAATCAAGTTGTAGCATTCAGTACTCCCATGTTGATTGGCTGTGTCTTTCGTTGATGAAGACTCACAGATTCAGCCGGGATAAAAACAGTGTGGCTCACGTGCCAACAAAGAAGGGGCGACATGCCCCCGTCCCACGCAAAAATGGGATCGATGTGGGCCTGAACGGATCAGGCATCCAGATGAGATTTATGAAAAATCCGGCGGATAGTAGCAAAAAGCACCGCTTATATCCAGATTTGTCAGATTAATGGTCAGGTTTGTACTTTATTGTGACATTTAACACTATTTGGTTAGTCGCCGTTTAATACGGTATGCAGGCCATTTCCCGGCTGTCATTTGGGGCGCCAGTCTCTATAATTCGCCGGTTTCCAGCCCATCAGCGGCAACGAACGGAATGTGAAGACACAGGTTCGTTTCCCATGGGATTCATGGTTTGCGGGTATTCAGCCCATTAACATGGGTGTTGTGCCCATCAAAGAGGAGAGGGTGTGAAGAAGTCCATCTACATTGCCTACACAGGCGGCACCATAGGGATGCAGCGCTCCGACCACGGCTATGTGCCGATGGCGGGCTTCATGGAAGACTGTCTGGCGCGGATGCCCGAGTTTCATCGCCCCGAGATGCCGGATTACCATATTCACGAATACGATCCCCTCATCGACTCCTCCGACATGACGCCGGCGGACTGGCAGCGCATCGCCGAGGACATTCGAGACAACTACGAGAAATACGATGGTTTCGTGATCCTGCATGGCACAGATACCATGTCGTTCACCGCCTCGGCCCTCTCCTTCATGCTCGAAGATCTGCACAAACCGGTGATCATCACCGGCTCCCAGATCCCGCTGGCCGAGCTGCGCTCCGACGGTCAGCAGAACCTGCTCAACGCCCTCTACATCGCGGCCAACTACCCGATCCACGAGGTGACGCTGTTTTTCAACAACCAGCTCTATCGCGGCAACCGCAGCAAGAAGGTGCACGCCGACGGCTTCCACGCCTTCGATTCACCGAACTATCCGCCGCTGCTCAACGCCGGCATCGCCATCTCGCTGGAAGCGGGCGAGCTGGGCGCACAGTCCGAGCGGCCGCTGGTGCTGCACGACATCACCCCCCAGCCCATCGGCGTGGTGACCCTCTATCCGGGCATCTCCAGCGAGGTGATCGCCAATATTCTGCAGCAGCCGGTGAAGGCGCTGATCCTGCTGTCGTTCGGGGTGGGCAATGCGCCGCAGAACCCGGCCATGCTGGCGCTGCTCTCCGAGGCATCGGCCCGCGGCGTCATCATAGTCAACCTGAGCCAGTGCCTGCACGGCAAGGTCAACATGGGCGGCTATGCCACCGGCAATGCCTTGTCCCGTGCCGGTGTCATCTCGGGCTTTGACATGACGGCCGAGGCGGCGCTGACCAAGTTGCACTTCCTGCTGAGCCAGGACTTGCCGGCGCCGCGCATTCGCGAGCTGATGCAGCAGTCCCTGCGCGGCGAGTTGACCCCCTGAGCGTTGCGGCCCTCACCCTGGCCCTCTCCCTAGGGGAGAGGGGATAGATCGAGGTAGCGAGGTTTGCCATGAAGATCGCCGGCTGGTGGCCCGCTTACTGTTCGCAGGTGCGAGCCTGCTCCCTTCTCCCCTTGCGGGAGAAGGGCTGGGGATGAGGGGGATGAGTCATCCTGCATAGATAGGAAAAAAAGAGGGGAGCCATGATGGCTCCCCTTTTTGCTATGGCGTGCGAGCCTGGGCTCGCGGCAAGGCTCAGTGACTGATCTCGATGCGGACTATCTCTTCCTCATCCCGATATTGACGCTTGAGCTCGCTCTTGCTCTTCATCACTATCTCGCCGTCACGGCCTATGTTCATGTGCTCGGGATTGTCGATGTGCATCGCCTGCCAGGCCATCACCGCCTGCAGGGAAGTGGCCTTCTGCTCGTCGGTGAGGGGCTTGCCATCGGGCCACTTGCCGAGCTCGACCGCGGTCTTGAGCCGCTCATACACTTCTTTGGGCATCTGTCTGATGGCCTGTTGAAACTCACCCTGTTGAAACGACATCCGGCCTTCTCCTTGCACATTGAGCCATGACGAATCGGGATCAGGCGGGCAGATCCTGGCGAACCGCGCCAGCCATCTGCTCCATCACCCGCACTACCTGACAACTGTACCCGAACTCGTTGTCATACCATACGTAGAGCACGCAGTGATCCCCCTCGGCTATGGTGGCCTGGGAGTCCACTATGCCCGCGAAGCGGGAACCCACCATGTCGGAGGAGACCAGCTCTGTGCTGGCGCTGAAGTCGATCTGGCGATGCAGGGCCGAGCTCAGCGCCATCTGCTGCAGATAGGCGTTGAGGCTATCCCGATCCGTGCTCTGCTCCAGTGACAGGTTGATGATGGCCAGCGACACGTTGGGGGTCGGCACCCGGATGGCGTTGCCGGTCAGCTTGCCCTTGAGCTCGGGCAGTGCCTTGGCCACCGCCTTGGCGGCGCCCGTGCTGGTCATCACCATGTTGAGGGCCGCGCTGCGACCGCGTCGCTCGCCCTTGTGATAGTTGTCGATCAGGTTCTGATCGTTGGTGTAGGAGTGCACCGTCTCCACGTGGCCGTGGCGGATGCCGTACTTGTCCTGCATCACCTTGAGCACGGGGGTGATGGCGTTGGTGGTGCAGGAGGCGGCCGAGATGATCTTGTCATCCGGACCTATCACCTCGTGGTTGACCCCGAACACCACGTTCTTCATCTCGCCCTTGCCGGGGGCGGTCAGCAGCACACGGGCGGCGCCGCGCGCTTTCAGGTGTTCAGACAGGCCCGCCTCGTCACGCCAGACACCCGTGTTGTCGACGATCAGCGCATTCTGGATGCCATGGGCTGTGTAGTCGATGTCGGCCGGGCTGTTTGCATAGATCACCTGAATGAAGGTGCCGTTGGCTATGATGGCGCTGCGCTCGGCATCCACCTCGATGGAGCCGTTGAAGGGGCCGTGCACCGAGTCGCGACGCAGCAGGCTGGCACGTTTCTCCAGATCCCCCTCGCGGCCACCGCGCACGACTATGGCGCGTAGACGCAGGGAGTTGGCGGCGCCGGTACGCTCGATCAGCAGCCGTGCCAACAGGCGGCCTATGCGGCCAAAGCCGTAGAGCACAACATCAGTGGGGGCTGGTACGCCGCGACCCAGTGCCGGTGCCAGCTTGGCGCGCAGGTAGTCGTCTATGCCCGCCTCGTCCTGGTGATCCTGCCAGTAGCCCACGGCCAGCTTGCCCAGATCGATCTCGGCGGCGGTCGGGTTGAGGGCCAGGATGGCCTGCAGCAGGGGGAAGCTCTGTTGGATCGGCAGCGGTGCGCCCTGATGGCGGCGGACGACCCTGTGGGCCTTGAGGATGTCGATGGTGGAGGCGTTTTGCAGGGGACGTCCGTAGACGGTGATCTCGATCCCTTGCTGTCGGTAGAGGCGACCTATCAAGGGTTGCATGGCTTCGGCGAGCTCCTGGCTCTCCTGCCACGCTTGCAAGTAGTGCTCGTGGGTCATTAACCAGATCCTTTATTTCACGTTGTTGGGGCAAATAGAAATTCGTCGAATGCAGATCAGTGTAGGGATGTATATTTCGTTATATTATTCTGCAGTCGCGGCCTTATACGGCGCGCGCATTGTAATGGATATGTAATCTGTTTGCTAGCCAAGGGTGGCCGTGACAGGCTGCAATTGTTACCAACAAGATGTGAACCATGACCCATTTTCCAGCGCGCTCCCTGCTGTTCGCTCTCTGTTGCGGCCTGACCCTCACGGCCTGCAACGACGACAGGATCCACAATATCTGCGGCAATCATCCGACCCTCTGCCAGGACCTGGTGGATGACGGCTGGTGTCGCTATGAGCGAACCGACGTCATCCGGGCTCGCTACCATCTGCAGGAAGAGGGGACGGACAGGCGCAAATATGATGTGATGCGCAGCCTGGAGCGTTACCTCAAGTGCGCCGAGCGCTCCACCAATATCGAATACAAGACGGCCCGGGAGCAGAAGAGCCCTCGGGTGGAGGGGATGCTGGCCGCCGGCGATCAGCTGGCCCGGCTCGATGCCGCTACCCGCAACTCGCAGGATCCCTACCTGTTGCTCTGGCACTGGACCAACAACACCAACGAGCTGGCACGCCAGCAGTTCATGGCGCTGGAGGGGCAGCCCGTGCTGGAGGAGCCCGAGTTGCAGCTGGCATTGGGGGGCATCCATGCCAAGAGCGAACCGCAGAAGGCCATCGCACTCATGCACCATGCGCTCTCCCTCTACCGGGAAGGGGATGCGGTCAACAGCCGGATCCTCACCTCTCTCAGCACCCTCTACATGGGCCAGAAGCAGTACGGTCTGGCCTATCTGTGGGGCAAGGTGAGCGAGTCGTTCCAGAATACGCCCGAGGTCTCGGCCAAGCGCTTCGGCCTCTATCACTCCCTGAGCAAAGCCGATCAGGAGGCCTGGGATAGCCAGGCCGCCACCCTGGTCGAGCAGCTAAAAAGCGGGACTTACCGTCCCTGAACCCGATGAATCACATTGAACAACTGGCCAGTGACTGGCCTCACCCCTTCGATATCCAGTTCATGCACGGCCAGGTGACCCCGGGTGGCCGCCAGCTGGAGCGCATCACCGTCAGGGCCATAGTCCTGCGCGGTGACCGGCTGCTGCTGGTTCACTCCCGGGTCAACGGCGATCTCATGTTTCCCGGTGGCGGCATAGAGGAGGGGGAGTGCCACAGCGCCGCCCTGGCACGCGAGCTGCGCGAAGAGTGTGGCGCCGAGCTGGTGGCGGTCGGTGCCCTGCTCGGCCAGACCCGGGAGTATCGCGCCGCCCGCGAGGCCGACTATGACGCCTACTGCATCCGCTCCTTCTACTACCTCTGCCAGGTGGGGGAGGACTGGAGCGAGCCGCGGCCCCAGCCCTACGAGGTGCGACTCGGCTTCACTCCTGGCTGGTTCGAGCTGGAAGATGCGCTGCAGACCAACAAGACCCAGCTTGCTGGCCCCTGCCCCCAGTGGACGGCGCGCGAAACCCGGGTACTGGCCGAGCTGCACCACTGGCACGAGTCCGGCTTGCTGGCGTGACTCGGGCCCCTTGAGGCAGATGTAAAAAAACCGCCCGAGGGCGGTTTTTTGTTGCGCGTCTGCCGGTTATGGCACGCAGACCGGGCAGAAGGCGTAGGTGCCCTGCGGGTCGTTGAAGCGGGTCAGCGGATCCAGGCTGCGGTTCACCTCTGCCAGCGCCTTGCCAAAACCTGCCGGCAACCAGCTTTGCAGGTGCGGGGCCAGTGCCTGGGCGCTGCTGTCGAACAGCTGACGCAGGAACCTGTCTCTGGTGGACTCCTCCTTTTCTATGGGGGTGACTTGCCACTCCTTGAGATTGGCGAGCTCGGCGGCGGCCTTGATGGCGGCCTCCTGATTGCCAAACTCATCCACCAGTCCCAGCGCCTTGGCATCCTGACCGGTCCAGACCCGGCCCTCGGCCGCTTTTTCCGCCTCTTCCGGGCTCAGGCCGCGGCCCTTGCTCACCAGGCCGACGAAGCGCTGATAGGTGTCTTCCACGCTCAGTTGAATGGCCTGGCCGACGTGATCCGGCAGGGCGCGGGTCAGGCCGACGCCGACGTAATCCGTGGTGCCGACGCCGTCGGTGTGCACCCCGTACTGAGAGAGCGCCTTGTCGATGGTGGCGAACATGCCAAACACCCCGATGGAGCCGGTGAGGGTGGTGGGGGAGGCGAAGATCTTGTCCGCATCGGCGGAGATCCAGTAGCCACCGGAGGCGGCGTAGCTGCCCATGGAGATCACCACAGGCTTGCCGGCCTGCTTCAGGGCCAGCAGCTCGGCGCGGATCTGCTCGGCGGCGAAGGCGCTGCCGCCCGGGCTGTCGACCCGCAGCACCACGGCTTTCACCTTGTCGTCACGGCGGGCATCGGCCAGCAGATCGGAGAGGCTGTCGCCGCCTATGGAGCCGGCAGGCTGCACGCCATCCATGATGGCGCCGCTGGCGACGATGAGGCCCACCTCATCCTTGCCGCTCTGGGGGTATTGCTCGGGGATCGCCGCCAGATAGGTTTTCAGACCGACCCCTTTCCAGCCGTGATCCTCGTCTTCCCCCACTTCCTTGATGACCGCCTGGGTCATCTCGTCGCGGGTGGCCAGCTGATCCACCAGGCCGTTGTCGAGGGCGTAGTTGGCGGCGTTGCCACCGGCCTTGCGCAGCAGCTCGAGGAAGCGATCCTTGCCGGGCGCGACGGCCTCGGGTTCTATCTCCCGCTGCTCGGCCACGTCCGCCACATAGGATTGCCACAGCTGATCCAGCCAGCGCTGGTTCGCCTCCTTGCTCTCGGGGGACATATCGTCGCGGGTATAGGGCTCGACGAAGGACTTGTAGGTGCCGACCTTGAACACGTGAGGCGTGATGTTGAGTTGCTCCAGCGCCGACTTGAAGTAGGTCTGGTAGACGCCCAGCCCCTCGATCAGCACGGCGCCGCTCTGGTTGAGCAGCACGTGATCGGCGTGGGCGGCCAGCAGGTACTGGCCCTGATTGTAGTAGTCGGCCATGGCGATGACCGGCTTGCCGCTCTCCTTGAACTCGTCGATGGCCGTCGCCACCTCCTGCAGTTTGGAGAAGCTGGTACCCTGCAGCCCCTGCGGCTTGATCACCAGCGCCTTGATGCGATCGTCATCCTTGGCACTGCGAATGGCCCACAGCAGATCGGAGAGGACTATCTCGCTGGGCAGCTCTTCGCTGTTGTCCACCTGGCGCAGCAGTTGCACCGTAGGATCGGTTTGCGAGCGCTGTTCCACCAGCACGCCGGAGAGATTGAGGGTGAGGGCCCCTTCGATGGGGGCGCTGGGCGCCTCTTTCTGGCTGACGCTGAAAATGATGACCAGCACGACGATGAGAAACAGCAGATTGACCAGCATCAGCCGGGTAAAGTTGAGCAGACGCCAGAGGCTGCGAAACAGCCACCCCAGACCTTTGAAAATAGACATAGCCGCGTTATCGCCCTGTTAATGGGTAGAGAAGGGCCATTATTAACCAGTTGACCCGCCAATTGCCATTTCCGCTTGGGTGCGATCGATGGCGCAATCCTCCTTGCTTGCTTCGGAACACGTCTGTTCGCCGAAAAAATGTCCAAACATTTGTTTGAAAAAGCATTTTCGATTCTTTACTCTAGCTTCAATTTGATAACAAAAAGTTAACCGGAGGCCTTGTGAGCCGCTACCCTACGCTTCTGACTCCCCTCGATGCTGGCGTCACCCGGCTCAAGAACCGGGCATTGCGTATGGATTCCGGCGCACCGGCCTCGAAAAGGAGTTCATGATGAGCCGCTACCCAACGCTTCTGACCCCTCTCGATCTCGGCTTTACTCAGCTTAAGAACCGGGTATTGATGGGCTCCATGCACACAGGCCTCGAAGAGGAGAAGGGGGGCTTCGACAAGCTGGCCACCTTCTATGCCGAGCGCGCCCGTGGCGGCGTCGGCCTCATCGTCACCGGCGGCATAGCCCCCAATCTGCGTGGGCGGCTGGTGCCCCACGGTTCTCAGCTGAGCTTCCCCTGGCAGGTCGCCAGGCACAAGAAGGTGACCCAGGCCGTGCATCAGGAGGGAGGCAAGATAGCGCTGCAGATCCTCCATGCCGGCCGTTACGCCTACCATCCGTTCAGCCTGGCGCCGAGCGCCCTCAAGGCGCCCATCTCCCCGTTCAAGCCGCGTGCCATGAGCGAGCGGCAGATCCGCGGCACCATTCGCGACTTTGCCTCCACCGCGCAACTGGCCAGGGCGGCCGGTTACGACGGGGTCGAGGTGATGGGCTCGGAAGGCTATCTCATCAACCAGTTCATCTGCGAGCGTACCAACAAGCGCACCGATGGCTGGGGCGGCAGCAATGAGAACCGGATGCGCTTCCCGGTGGAGATAGTGCGGGCCATCCGCGAGCGGGTGGGCACGGATTTCATCATCATCTTCCGACTCTCCATGCTGGATCTGGTGGAGCAGGGCTCCACCCTGGAAGAGGTGATTGCGCTGGGCAAGGCGCTGGAGCAGGTCGGCGTGACCCTGATCAACACCGGCATCGGCTGGCACGAGGCGCGCATTCCCACCATAGCCACCAGCGTGCCGCGCGGCGCCTTCAGCTGGGTGACGGCCGAGCTCAAGAAACATCTGAGTGTGCCGCTTATCACCACCAACCGGATCAATACCCCCGAAGTGGCCGAGCGCATATTGGCTCAGGGAGAGGCGGATATGGTCTCCATGGCGCGTCCCTTCCTGGCCGACCCTGAATTTGTCATCAAGGCCGCCGAGAACCGGGCGGACGAGATCAACACCTGCATCGCCTGCAACCAGGCCTGCCTGGATCACGTGTTCAAGCAGAAGCGCGCCTCCTGCCTGGTCAATCCCCGCGCCTGTTTCGAGACCGAACTCACCTTCGGCCGGGTGCCCCAGCCCAAGAAGCTGGCGGTGGTGGGGGCGGGCCCGGCCGGGCTGGCGTTTGCCTGCTACGCCGCCGAGCGCGGCCATCAGGTGAGCCTGTTCGATCAGGCGAGCGAGATCGGTGGCCAGTTCAACTTTGCCAAGCAGATCCCGGGCAAGGAGGAGTTTCACGAAACCCTGCGCTACTTCGCCAAACGGCTGGAGAAATGCGGCGTCGAGCTCTACCTCGGTCAGCGCCAGAGCGCCGAGAGCCTGCTCGGCGGCGGCTTTGACGAGGTGATCCTCGCCACCGGCATACGCCCGCGCACCCCGAACATCCCAGGCATAGAACATCCCAAAGTGCTCAATTACATAGACGTGCTGCGGGATCACAAGCCGGTGGGTGACAAGGTGGCGGTGATCGGTGCCGGTGGCATCGGCTTCGACGTGGCGGAATATCTGGTAGAGGGCAAGGGGGATCGCAGCCGCGATCACTGGCTCAAGGAGTGGGGTATCGACAAGCAGTTTGGCGAACGCGGTGGCCTGATGGCCCCCGAGATAGATGCCCCCGAGCGCCAGATCTGGCTGCTGCAGCGAAAAGAAAGCAAGGTGGGGGACGGCCTGGGCAAGACCACAGGCTGGATCCACAGAACCGTGCTCAAGAACCGCAAGGTGCAGATGCTCTCCGGCGTCCAGTACCTGCGCATCGACGACGAGGGCCTGCACATCCAGGTGGGCGAAATCCGGCAGTGCCTGCCGGTGGATCAGGTGATCATCTGCGCCGGGCAGGAGCCGCTCAAGGAGCTGCAAGCCGGCTTGCAGGCGGCAGGCAAGCCGGTACACATCATAGGCGGCGCCGACGTGGCCGCCGAGCTGGATGCCAAGCGGGCGATCCGCCAGGGGGCCGAGCTGGCGGCCGTCATCTAGTTTGCCATGGCATTGCGATAAACCCCTGAAGCTCAGGGGTTTTCTTCATTCTGCGCTGTGCTAAGGTAGCGCCATCACAGCCCCTGACAAGGATTTGCCCATGGATGCCCTCACTCTGTTGCTCAACCGCCACTCCTGTGGCCGCCTGACCACACCCGCCCCCAGCGGTGAGGTGCTCGACAATATCCTCAAGGCGGGGCTGCGCGCGCCGGATCACGGCACCCTGACGCCCTGGCAGTTCATCCTGTTTGAAGGGGAGGGGCGGGAGCGGCTGGGGGCCCTGCTGGCCGAGGCCGCCCGTGCCCGTGGTGAAGATGAAGAGAGCATCAAGAAGTGCCAGGAGGCGCCGCTGCGCGCTCCCTTGCTGGTGGCCGTCGCCACCCGCTATCAGGCCCACCCCAAGGTACCGAAACTGGAGCAGGAACTCTCCGCCGGTTGCGCCCTGATGGCGATGCAGATGGCGGCTCAGGCCCAGGGCTTCAACGGCATCTGGCGCTCCGGCTGGTTCATCTTCGATGAGCGGGTCAACGCCGGGCTGGGGCTGGCACCGGAGGATCAACTGGTGGGTTTCCTCTACCTCGGCACCCCCATGCTGGAGGCGCGCAAGTTGCGCGAACTGCCGCCGGATGAGTTTGTCCGTCGCTTCTAAGTCGTATCAATTTCAGCCAAAGCCCTGACTTGTCAGGGCTTTTTTGATCCTGCCCGATCATGATCCTGAGGCTGTACTGATAAATAAATGCTTGCCAAGAGGGGGACGGGGCTTGGCAGGGAATTTTTTAAATAGTGAGAGGCTGTTCTCAATCCTGGTTGATTACGCTATGTAAAACGTTTGCGCCTCGTTAATATCCCTGTGCCAGTTTAGAAGGTGACCCCTTCTAATTTTCTGCGATGAGAGTCGCAATTCCGTAGCACCTTTTTACAGCCCAACGTCGTTATGACATTGGGCTTCATTTTTATCTGCACTTTTCAGGTACAGCTCCCATCTCCTCGGCAAGCAACCCTTTTTACAGACCAGCGTGGTCGTTATGACGTTGGGCTTCATTTTTATCTGCGTTTTTTCAGGCACAGACCCCATCAGCTCTAGCAAGCAGCCCCTTTTTACAGACCAGCGTGGTCTTTATGACATTGGGCTTTATTTTTATGGGCAGCTTTGCTGCTGGGTGATGTTTGCCTTGGCAGGCAGGGTCCGGGCCGGATTTCCCACCACCCGGGCACCGGCCGGCACGTCTTTGGTGACCACGGCGCCCGCGCCGACGATGGCTTCCCGCCCTATGGTGACACCGGGCAGCAGTATGGCGCCGCCACCGATCCAGACCCTGTCCTCGATGGTGACCGGCAGCGCCGTCTCCACCCCCTGGATGCGCTCATCGGCTGCCAGCGCGTGGGCGGCGGTATAGATCTGCACGTTCGGCCCTATCATGACGTTGGCGCCGATGCGGATCGGTGCGTTGTCCAGCATGGTGGCTCCCATGTTGATATAGGAATCCTTCCCCAGGCTGATATGGCGGCCATAGGTGCAGTAGAAGGGCGGGCAAATAAAGGCGTTCTCCGCCAGCTCGCCGACTATCTCCCGCAGCAGCGCCAGCTGTTCCTCCTCCTCGTCGCTGCGATTGAAACGGCGGTACAAGCGCGCCGTCTCCCGGCGCAGGACATCCAGCTCCGGCGCCATGCAGTTATAGGGCTGGCTGCTGATCATCTTCTGATATTCGGTCATGGGGCATCCTGATCTCTGATTGGCATGAGGCGAGTTGGGCAGCAGGCTGCTGCACAAGCGTACGGACAGAGGCATATATTACTGCTTTGCCAGCAGAATAAGCGTGAGCCTCAACCCAGAGCCGGTATCACCAGGTTTTGTGGCCTGCCATCGGCAAAGGCCAGCACATTTTCAAATGCCTTGCGAAAGTAGAGCTCATAGCTGTTTTGCTCCACATAACCCAGATGCGGTGTGGCCAGCACGTTGGGCAGCCGCAGCAGGGGATCGCTGTCGGGCGTGGCTGGCTCGACATCGAACACATCCAGCGCAGCTTGCCTGGTCGGATTGGCGCTGAGCTCGGCATAAAGGGCTCCCGGCTCGATGAGCTCGGCCCGGCTGGTATTGACTAGCAGAGAGTCTGCTTTCATTCGAGCCAGATCGGCACGGGTGACGCAGGCTCGAGTGATCTCGTTGAGCCGCAGATGGAGGGACAAGATATCGGCCCGCCGGAAAAATGCGTCCTTGTCGGCAGCGGCTTCCAATCCATCCTGCTCTGCCCGCTGACGGGATGAGTCACTGCCCCATATCAGTACCGGCATGCCAAATGCCTTGCCGTAACGAGCGATGCGCTGGCCTATCTTGCCATAGCCCCAGATGCCGAGTGTCAGACCGTGCAGGGTGCGACCCAGACCGAGCTGTCCAGACTGCTGCCACTACCCCTTGGTCAGGGCTTCGCAGTAAGCCGGAATATGGCGCGAGGCCGCCATGATAAGGGCCCAACAGAGCTCGGCAGGCGCAATGGGGCTGCCGACCCCTTCAGCGATGGCAACACAGTATCGTTGGCACAGTACCGGGTCTATATGCTGGCTGATCTTGCCGGTCTGGCTGATGAGCTTGAGTGAGGGAAGCCCCATCAGCAGTTGTTCGTCGATACGAGTACGCTCGCGGATCAGTACCAGAGCTTCAATTCCTTCCAGCTTGGCAGCAAGACGTGCAGCATCTGGCTCACTCTGGTTGAGTACCATGACATCATGTCCCGCCAGCATGGCAAAGCAGGGTAGATGACGAACCTGATCCTGGTAGTCATCCAGAATGGCAATGCGCATAAAGGGTCTCCGTTCCCATCATTTCTGGTCTGATGGCCATCCTACCGGAATAGAATCGGAATGTGTTCTCGAATGGATATTTTTTATGACAGGCTGGCACTATGGGCGAGCCAACGAGTCTCGTATTGGCTGATCAGGTTTCATGGGGACTGAAACAAGCAGGGCCCCCGTATGGGAGCCCTGCTTGTATGGGAGGTGGTGAAATCCGGCTGTTATCAGCCGTGCTTGCGGCCGGAGAGACGGCACCACTCCTCTTTCACAGCGGTCTGGTCCATGTCGAACCACTGGCCGTAGATGGTTTCCAGCTCAGGGGCCTGGCTTTCCAGCACGCCGGAGAGGGCCATCAGGCTGCCCGCTTTGCCGTGGCCGGCGATGAGGGGGGCGAGTTCGCGCAGCGGACCGGCCAGGATGTTGGCCACCACCACGTCCGCTTCCACCCCTTGCGGCTGATCCGCCGGCAGGTAGAGTTCGATCTGGCCGGCGACACCGTTGCGCTCGGCGTTGTCATGGCTGGCCTGAATGGCCTGCGGGTCTATGTCGATGCCGATGACGCGGGCGGCGCCCAGTTTCAGGGCGGCGATGCCGAGGATGCCGGAGCCGCAGCCGAAATCGACCACGGTTTTACCGGCCAGATCCAGCCCGTCCAGCCACTGCAGGCAGAGCGCCGTGGTGGGGTGGGTGCCGGTACCGAAGGCCAGACCCGGATCCAGCATGACGTTGACCGCATCCGGATTGGGCACGTCGCGCCAGCTCGGGCAGATCCAGAGCCGCTCGCCAAACTGCATGGGGTGGAAGTGATCCATCCACTCGCGCACCCAGTCCTTGTCTTCCAGCTGCTCGACCTTGTAGCCCACGTCTTCCCCGAAGATCTGCTGGAAGAAGGCGATGGTGGGGGCCGGATCGGTTTCGGCATCGAACAAGCCCATCACTTCGGTCTCGCCCCAGAGCGGGGTTTCACCGGGCAGCGGCTCGTACACGGGTACATCCTGGGCATCCATAAAGGTCACGGCCTGGGCTCCACGCCCCAGCAGCATGTTGCTCACCTTGTCTGCTGTCTTGGCAGTGGCGTTGATTCGAATTTGTATCCAGGGCATGGCGTCGACTCTTCATAAATGTGAAACCGCGAGATTCTATCATCATGGGCCTGTGCTGTCGTGGTTTGCCCATGTCGGCATGGCGCAGGAAGAGAACTCTGCCAAGTTGGCACGGTTAATGTATTCCTCATTGGGTGACGGGAAGCAACCTGTTCCCGCTGAATGCTTTGCTCTAGGAAAGTTCCGTCATCTTTTTCAGCCACCTTAGGGTGGCTTTTTTTTTGCCTGCTGGCGGTTAGCAGGCTTGCGTGGCTTGCTGTGTGGGGATGTGCGTGAAGAAAAGGCGCAGATCCAGGGGATTGGCACACAAGATGCAATGATGGAGATGTCCTGCATAAGGATATGTGTGTGATTGTTACCCCAACGTTCAGGTATTTAGGGCCATCCCGGCGGGATGGCCCCTTTTTTATCGTTTTTTGGAGTGATGCTGCGTGGTGACTGTCTGGTGCCTGTTGTGAACTGTGCACTGATGGGGCCTGTCACTGGTGAATTCACCCCATGATGGTGCAGTTTTTACCTATAAGGGATTAGTTCCCGAATCGACTCATGTCGATCACCAGCTTGCCGACCATGCGACCCGCTTCCACCTCGGCATGGGCCCGGGCCAGGGTGACGGGGGTCAGCTCGGCCAGGGTGCGGGTGAGCGTGCTCTTGAGCACCCCTTGATCGATGAGGGCGGCAACCCGGCCGAGCAGCTTGTGCTGCTCGATCATGTCAGGGGTCTGGAACAGGGAGCGGGTGAACATGAACTCCTGGCTGAAGGTGACGCTCTTGCTCTTGAGCAGGCCCAGATCCCAGGGCTCGCTGGATTCGGCGATGGTGCAGATGTGGCCGAACGGGCGAATGAGGCTGGCCATGGCATCCCAGTGCTGCTCGGTGGCATTGGTGCAGAAGATGGCATCGAGCTGGGTGACGCCAAGGGCGGTGAGCTCTGCCTGCAGCTGGTGATGGCTCACCACCTGATGGGCGCCCATTGCCAGACACCATTCACGGCTTTCTGGCCGGGAGGCGGTGGCGATCACCTCCATGTTGGTGAGCTGGCGGGCCAGCTGGATGGCGATGGAGCCGACGCCACCGGCGCCGCCTATGATGAGCAGCTTGCCCGTGCTCTCGCGGTGAAGGCCTAGGCGCTCGAACAGCGCCTCCCAGGCGGTGATGGCGGTGAGCGGCAGGGCGGCGGCTTCCGGGTCTGTCAGGCTGGTGGGGGCGAGGGCGGCGATGCGCTCATCCACCAGCTGCAGGGCGCTGTTGCTGCCGGGGCGGCTGATGTCGCCGGCATACCAGACTCTGTCGCCCGCCTTGAACAGGCTCACCTCGTGGCCGACGGCCACGACCTCGCCGACCGCATCCCAGCCCAGCACGCGGGGCGTGCTCTCAACCTTGGCCTTGGGAGCGCGGACTTTGGTGTCCACCGGGTTGACCGAGGTTGCCGTCACTTTCACCAGCAGATCCCGCGGGCCCGGGGTCGGGTCGGGCAGATTGGCCTCGATGAAGCAGTGGGGGTGATCGCTCGGCAGATAATGGGTGAGGGCGATGGCTTTCATGGTAGTTCCTTTCAAATCGGATGGATTGGGATTGCCAGCCACTCTAGTCTGATTGATTATCCTGATTAAGATGGGTAATTGGTAAAGACTGTTTGAATATATGAACAATGTCGAACTGGAGTTGATGGGGCTGTTCGCTACCGTGGTGGAGCAGGGCAGTTTTACCGGTGCCGCCGAGGCGCTCGGCATGCCCAAGTCCTCGGTGAGCCAGAAGATCTCGCGGCTCGAAGCCCAGCTCGGGGTGCGACTGCTGCAGCGCACCACCCGCCGGCTGAGCCTGACCCCGCAGGGAGAGATCTACGTGGAGCAGTGCCGGGCGCTGCTGGCGCTGGCCCGCAGTGCCAACCTGGCGATGGCGCGGCTGCGCACCGCCCCCGCAGGCCGGGTAAGGATCACGGCGCCCGAGGCGACCGGCACCCTGCTGCTTGGCCGGATCCTGGCCGAGTTTCGTGCCCTCTACCCCGAGGTGGTGCTGGAGCTGACCCTGAGTGACGAGCAGCTGGATCTGGTGGGGGAGGGTTACGATCTGGCGTTGCGGGCGGCGCCGCTGAAAGATTCCAGCCTCATTTGCCGGCGCATCGGTCAGGTGCCGCGCCATCTGGTGGCGGCTCCCGGTTATCTGGCGACCCATGGCGCGCCGCAGCAGCTGTCTGAGCTGGGGCTTCACCCTTGTCTGGTGCATTCGGCATTGCCGGTGTGGCCACTGCAGGAGGGGGGCTGGCGGCCACAAGGGGCCTGCATCAGCAACAGTTTGCTGGCGTTGCGGGAGCTGGCGTTGCACGAGGGGGGCATTGCCTTGTTGCCACACCACGTTTGCCAACAGGATCTGGCTGCGGGGCGGCTACACAAGGTGTTGCCGGATCACCCCATACCGCCCAATCCCTTCTACCTCATCTACCCGAGCCGGGAACATCTGGCGCCCGCCTTGCGCTCGCTGATGGACTTCGTCGCCGAGCGGCTACCGTTTGCCTGAGGTTACCAGTTGCTCTGGCTGGCGGACTCCTGATTGGGCTTGAGGCCGAGCGGCACCGACTGGCGCTCCGCCAGCATGCGGATCTGCCCCTCGATCAGGCTGGCATTGGGGCCCAGCACCAGCACCAGCTGATGGTCGTTGAGCTGGATCCAGGAGAGGCAACCCAGCCCCAGCAGACGGGACTGATCCACCAGCGCTATGTCGCGCACCCGCAGGCTGAGACGGGTCAGGCAGACGCTCATGGCCTGCAGGTTGTCCATCCCGCCCAGCACCTTGAGATACTGGATCGCCAGCATCTGCGGATCCGAGGGGGCGACGCTCGCCAGCCGTGGATGCTCTTTGGCGATGGGCTTGCTCGGCAGGCTGAGGGGGGCGCGCTCCAGCAGTTGATAGAAGAGCAGGGTATAGGCGACGAAGAAGAGGATGCCGACCGGAATGAGCCAGAAGCTGTGCTCGCCGGACTGATAGCTCAGCACCAGATCCAGCAGGCCGGCGGAGAAGTAACTGCCCACCTGGATGCCAAGGGCGCTGCAGATGGCGAGCGACAGCCCGGTCAGCAGGGCGTGGGCCAGAAACAGCCAGGGGGCGGTGAAGGCGAACAGGAACTCTATGGGTTCGGTGATCCCCACCAGCGCCGAGGTGAGCGCCAGGGTGAGCAGCAATCCCCCCTGCGGCAGGCGCTGCATGCGCTGGCGGTGCAGCCAGATGGCAAAGCAGGCGCCGGGCAGGCCGAACATTATGATGGGGTAGAGCCCGGCCACATAGCCTTCGTGCAGCGGCTGGGCGCTGGCCAGCGCCAGCAGGTTGCTTTCGCCCAGCCCCATCAGGCTGCCCAATACCTGATGCAGGCCGAGGGGGATCAGCAAGCGGTTCAGCACGCCATAGCAGAAGGCCCCCAGCGGGGTGGTGAGCAGCTCTGAGGCCAGCAGCGTGATGCCCTGTTCCAGCAGCGGCCAGAACAGGGAGAGGGGGAACGCCAGCAACAGACAGGTCAGCGCCGAGGCGAACAGGCAGAGGAAGTCCCCATTCACTCTCTGCAACCAGCCAGACAGTGTGTGCCGTTTCACCCAGGGGTAGACGATGGCCGTGGTCATGCCCGCCAGCAGGCCGCAGATCATGTCCGCATGCAGGCCGGGGGCCAGGGTGCCCAGTGCCGAACTCAGCAGCAGGAAGTTGACCGCCCCGGCCAGCGCCTGGGTGCCCTCTCCCTGCCGGCTCAGGCCGAAGGCGATGGCCACCGCGTAGATGAGCGGCATCTGGCTGAACAGGGCGCGACCGGTGAGGGAGAGCACTGCCAGATCCAGCACATCCGGCTGACCGAGCCGATAGAGCAGGGCCGCCAGTGGCAGTATGGAGACCGGCAACAACAGGGCATAACCGAGTCGTTGCAGGGCATGAGTCAGGATCTGTCTGGCGTTCTGTACTGGCATAAGGGCGCGGCGTTTTGTGACTTGGCGCACAGTTTACCCGCAAAACACCCATTTGGGGATAGTTTTGGAACCCTTTATTAATCTATTTGTTATTGCTGTTCAAACAATCGCCGCACGCTCTGGCCGGGTGGCGGTGTCAGCAGGCTGACCACCACGAAGGCGGCCAGTCCCAGCCCCAGGCTCGGCACTATGGCGTGCAGTCCGGCCAGCTTGATCCCCCACTGACTCAGCACGCCATAGCAGACGATGCCGGACACCATGCAGGCCAGGGCGCCGGGGCCGTTGGCCCGCGACCAGTAGAGGCCGAGCACCAGCGGCCACAGGAACACGGCCTGCAGGCCGCCGAAGGCGAGCAGGTTGAGCCAGATGATCATCTCGGGGGGCTGCAGCGCTGCCAGCAGCACCAGCGTGCCCAGGATCAGGGTGCAGAGCAGGGAGAGGCGGGGAATGCGCACCTCCAGCTTCTCCTGCTTTGGATTGAGGTAGTTGAGGTAGAGATCCTTCACCAGGGTTGCGGAGGCCTGGATCAGCTGGGAGTCGATGGTAGACATGATGGCTGCCATGGGCGCCGCCAGGAAGACCCCGGCCAGCCAGGGGGGCAGCACCTCCATCATCAGCGAGGGCATGATCTTGTCCGGGCTGTCCATGCCGGGCAGGATGGCGCGACCGAGCGCCCCGGCCAGGTGCATGCCGAACATCAGCAGGGCGCTGACCACAGTGCCGATAAGGATGCCGCGGTGCAGCGCCTTGCTGTCGCGGTAGCCAAAGCAGCGCAGGGCCGAGTGGGGCAGCCCCACCACACCGACACAGACCAGGATCCAGAAGCTCAGCATGAAGGGCTGGGTCAGCATGTCGCCGGCCCCCTGCGGGCTCACCAGCTTGGGATCTATCACCTTGAGCTGGTGGATGAGATTGGGCAGGCCGTCGCCTGCCACCAGAATGCCCGCTAGCAGGGCGCCGGTGCCGATCAGCATGATGATGCCCTGCAGGGCATCGGTCATCACCACGGCACGAAAGCCGCCGATCACAGTGTAGAGCAGCACGCAGCTGGCAAACAGCATCAAACCCTGCTGGTAGGAGAGGCCGGTCGCCGTCTCCAGCAGGCGGGCGCCGCCGATGAACTGCACCACCATGGTGGCGATAAAGGCAAGGATGATGGTGACCGAGCCGAGGATCACCACTGCCTTGCTCTGGTAGCGGGCCCACAGCATGTCGTTGATGGTCACCGCATTGACCCGGCGGGCTATGATGGCGAACTTCTTGCCGAGCACCCCCAGGGTGAGCCAGACGGTGGGCAGCTGGATCATCGCCAGCAGCACCCAGCCCAGGCCGATTTTGTAGGCCGCACCGGGCCCGCCGATGAAAGAGGAGGCCGAGGTATAGGTGGCCACCAGGGTCATGGCCAGCACCAGACCGCCCATGCTGCGGTTGCCGATGAAGTACTCCTGCACGAAGTCGCCGCCGGCGCGGTGGCGACTGGCCCAGAAGCCGACTCCCAGCACCAGCACCAGATAGATGATGAGCGGCAGCATCAGCTCAAGATTCATGGGTGGGCTCCTTGGCAGGGGGATGAGGCGTATCGAGGGGAATATCCACAAACAGGCGATCCACCATCAGGCCGCACAGCACTATGAACAGCAGCGGCATTACCATGCAGCTGAGCAGGAACCAGAGCGGCATGTCCCAGTATTCGATCTCTTCGGGGATGAAATAGGCAGTGCCATACCAGGCAAAGAAGTAGAGCAGGGTCAGCAGCAGGCAGAGGGCTGCTTCCCGGCGAGCGAGCGCGAAACGATTCACCTTGGCCTCCGACAATTTTGAGGGGCGCAAGGATAACAAAAAAGGGCCATGTCGCCATGGCCCTTTTTCAACAGAGGCTCCTTGCGGAGCTGACGTTCACCGACATTGCGGTCTTCGTCGACGATCCTTACAGACCCAACTTCTTGTGCAGATAGTGGATATTGGTACCACCATGCTGGAAGTTTTCGTCCTTCATGATCTCTTTTTGCAGGGAGACGTTGGTCTTGATCCCTTCCACCACCAGCTCGTCCAGCGCCTGGCGCATGCGGGCGATGGCGACGTCACGGTTCTCGCCGTAACAGATCAGCTTGCCGATCATGGAGTCGTAGTAAGGCGGCACCTTGTAACCGGCGTAGATGTGGGAATCCCAACGTACGCCCAGACCACCCGGCGCGTGGAAGCGCTGGATCAGGCCCGGAGACGGCATGAAGGTGGCCGGATCTTCGGCGTTGATCCGGCATTCGATGGCATGGCCACGGATGCGGATGTCCTGCTGGGTGATCGACAGGGGCTGACCGGCGGCGATGCGCAGCTGCTCCTTGATCAGATCCACGCTGGTGACCATCTCGGTGACCGGATGCTCAACCTGGATACGGGTGTTCATCTCGATGAAATAGAACTCGCCGTTTTCGTACAGGAACTCGAAGGTCCCCGCACCGCGGTAGCCGATCTCGATACAGGCGCGCACGCAGCGCTCGCCGATGAACTTGCGCATCTCTTCGGTGATGCCGGGTGCCGGCGCTTCTTCGACCACTTTCTGGTGGCGACGCTGCATGGAGCAGTCACGCTCGCCCAGATAGAGGGCGTTGCCCTGGCCGTCTGCCAATATCTGAATTTCGATATGGCGCGGGTTTTCCAGGTACTTCTCCATGTAGACCATGTCGTTCTTGAAGAACTGGCCTGCTTCGGATTTGGTCAGCGCGATGGCGGCAGCCAGCTCGGCTTCACTGCGCACCACGCGCATGCCGCGACCACCACCGCCACCGGCGGCCTTGATGATCACCGGATAACCGATGCGCTTGGCGATGGCGGCGTTGTGCTTGGCATCGCTGTCGACGGGACCGTCGGAGCCGGGTACGCAAGGTACGCCAGCCTTCTTCATCGCCTCGATGGCGGAGACCTTGTCACCCATCAGGCGAATGGTCTCGGCGCGCGGGCCGATGAAGATGAAGCCGGATTTCTCGACCACTTCGGCGAAATCGGCGTTCTCGGAGAGGAAGCCGTAACCCGGGTGGATGGCAACTGCACCCGTCACCTCGGCGGCGGCTATGATGGCCGGCACATTGAGGTAGGATTCACCGCTGGCAGGCTTACCGATGCAGATGGTTTCGTCGGCCAGGAGCACATGTTTGAGCTCCCGATCGGCGGTGGAGTGAACGGCCACTGTCTTGATCCCGAGCTCTTTGCAGGCGCGCAGGATCCGCAGGGCAATTTCACCGCGGTTGGCGATGACTACTTTGTCCAACATGGGTGGCAATTTCCCTTATTCGATAATGAACAGCGGCTCGTCAAATTCGACGGCCTGACCATTTTCAACCAGGATCGCTTTGATCACGCCGGCCTTGTCAGACTCGATTTGGTTCATCATTTTCATGGCTTCGACGATGCACAGGGTATCGCCGACATTGACGTGCTGACCCACTTCCGCGAACGGTTTGGCTTCCGGGCTGGAGGAGCGATAGAAGGAACCCACCATGGGGGAGCGCATCAGATGGCCACTCGGCGCGGCCGCCTCTGCGGTCGGTGCTGCGGCGCTGGCTGCCGGTGCGGCGGCAGGGGCCATGGCTGGCTGCATCATCATCTGCGGCATGGCGGTGGTCACCTGACCGGAGAAGTTGCGGCTGATGCGAACGGACTCTTCACCCTCGGAGATCTCCAGTTCGGCGATGCCGGACTCTTCAACCAGTTCAATCAGCTTCTTGATTTTGCGGATATCCATTAGCATTCTCTTTCTTCTTTATCTGATCAGTGATTATCAAGCCGCGCGCAACTGATGCACGGCCGCGGTTAAAGCGAATTGGTAGCCATCGGCACCCAGCCCGCAGATCACCCCCCTGGCGACATCAGACAGATAGGAGTGATGACGGAAGGGTTCCCTGGCATGGACGTTTGACAGGTGAACCTCGATAAAGGGGATGGCCACACCCAGCAGCGCATCGCGAATGGCGACGCTGGTGTGGGTGAAGGCGGCCGGATTGATGATGATAAAATCCACCTGGCCCATGGCCTGGTGAATGCGGCTGACCAACTCATGTTCGGCGTTGGATTGCAGGTGTTCCAGTGTGGCGCCGAGTTCGCTGGCGTTGTGCATCAGATCGGCAACGATCTCGTCGAGCGTCTTGCTGCCGTAGATGCCCGGTTCCCGTTTGCCCAGCAGGTTCAGGTTCGGCCCGTTGAGCAGGAGAATTCGGTGATGTTGCGACATATTGAGTACATCCTCGATGATAATGCTGCTATCTATCAGCTATCTTGTGGACTACCAGAAATCTAGCCATTTTCTGCGCAATTCGGTGTGCACTGGTACACAGATTTCGCAATTATATTGATTTCGTGAAAATTAGCAGCATTTTACTGGTCTAATCTCTACATCTGTCTGTTTTTTGAGCTTATCGGTTCGCTGTTCAATTGCTCAGTAGCAGAGACGACAAAGCCGGCACTGGGCCGGCTTTGGAGGTGGATAAGGGGCGGGATCAAGCCGCTTCAGACTTCTCGCGAATGAGCTTGTCCACCACACCGGGATCCGCCAGGGTGGAGATATCCCCCAGGCTGTCGGTCTCGCCGGTGGCAATCTTGCGCTGCATTATGGAGCGCATGATCAGGCCGCCTCTGACTTTTCGCGGATAAGCTTGTCCACCACACCGGGATCCGCCAGGGTGGAGATATCCCCCAGACTGTCGGTCTCTCCGGTGGCAATCTTGCGCAATATACGGCGCATGATCTTGCCGGAACGGGTCTTGGGCAGCCCCTCGGCCCAGTGGATCACATCCGGGGTGGCGATGGCGCCAATCTCCTTGCGGACCCACTCCTTCACCTCTTTATGCAGCTCGCGGCTTGGCTCCTCCCCTGCGATCAGGGTGACATAGGCGTAGATGCCCTGACCCTTGATCTCGTGGGGCACCCCCACCACGGCCGCTTCGGCAACCTTGGGATGGGAGACCAGCGCAGATTCAATTTCGGCTGTGCCCATGCGGTGGCCCGAGACGTTCAGTACATCATCCACCCGCCCGGTGATCCAGTAGTAACCATCCTCGTCGCGACGAGCGCCGTCGCCGGTGAAGTAGCGGCCCGGGAAGGTGGAGAAGTAGGTCTGCTCGAAGCGTTCGTGATCGCCGAACACTGTGCGCATCTGGCCCGGCCAGGAGTCGGTGATCACCAGGTTGCCCTCGGTGGCCCCCTCCAGCGGCTCGCCCATGTTGTCCACCAGCGCCGGCTGCACGCCGAAGAAGGGACGGGTGGCCGAGCCTGGCTTGAGATCGGTGACGCCGGGCAGCGGGCTGATGAGGATGCCGCCGGTTTCGGTCTGCCACCAGGTATCGACTATGGGGCAGCGCTCCTCGCCTATGGTGCGGTAGTACCACTCCCAGGCTTCCGGGTTGATGGGCTCACCCACGGAACCCATGATGCGCAGGCTCGAACGCGAGGTGCCCTCGACCGCATCACGGCCCTTGGCCATCAGGGCGCGGATCGCGGTCGGTGCCGTGTAGAGGATGCTGACCTGGTGCTTGTCCACCACCTGGCTCATGCGGTTGGTGGCCGGGTAGTTGGGCACCCCTTCGAACATGATGGTGGTGGCGCCGTTGGCGAGCGGCCCGTAGACCAGATAGGAGTGACCGGTGACCCAGCCCACGTCGGCGGTACACCAGTAGATGTCCTCCTCGTGGTAGTCGAAAATGTACTTGAAGGTGAGGGTGGCATAGACCAGGTAGCCGCCGGTGGTGTGCAGCACGCCCTTGGGCTTGCCGGTGGAACCCGAGGTGTAGAGGACGAACAGGGGATCTTCGGCACCCATGGCCTCGGGCGGGCAGTCGGCGCTGACGGTCGCGATGGCTTCGTGCCACCAGATGTCCCTGTGGCCGTGCCAGGCGACCTTGCCGCCGGTGCGCTTGAGCACTATCACCTTGCTGACCTGGGTTTCCGGGTTGGTGAGCGCTTCATCCACGTTCTTCTTGAGCGGGACAGGGCGGCCGCCGCGCAGCCCCTCGTCGGCCGTGATGACGATGGAGGAGCCGGAGTCTATGATGCGACCGGCCAGGGCCTCCGGCGAGAAGCCGCCGAAGACTATGCTGTGCACGGCGCCGATGCGGGTACAGGCCAGCATGGCGATGGCCGCTTCCGGCACCATGGGCATGTAGAGGCAGACCACGTCACCCCGATGCACTCCCTGTGCTTTCAATACGTTGGCAAACTTGCACACCTCGGCGTGCAGCTCGCGGTAGGTCAGCTTGCGATCCTCGGCCGGGTTGTCCCCTTCCCAGATGATGGCGACCTTGTCACCGCGATGTGCCAGATGGCGATCCAGGCAGTTGGCCGAGACGTTGAGCAGGCCATCTTCATACCACTTGATGGAGACGTGGCCCGGGTCGTAGGAGGTGTTCTTGACCTTGGTATAGGGCTTGATCCAGTCGAGGATTTTTCCCTGCTCGCCCCAGAAGGCATCCGGATCCTGCACCGAGGCCTGGTACATGGCCTCATAGCCTGCCTTGTCCAACAGGGCGCCCTTGCTGATGTGGGCCTTGACCGGGTAGACCTTGCTCTCGCTCATCTGTCACTCCTTTGAATACATTCCCGTAATGATTAGATAACAACTTATACCTTTGGCGAGGGAGGGCAATTAGACTTTTGGATAGATGGAAACATCCGCTTACAGCGCCATGAGTGACAATTCATCCGTGATTGAGTAAAAACATCGGTTTTATCGATGGAGATAGCCATGCTGTCCTTGCTCCTTTGCACCTCTCTCTGGCAGTTCGATGCCCCCCCGCTTGCCGATGACGCCGTACTGGCGGCTCCCCAGCCCAAAGAGTTTGCCGTGACCCGCGAACAGACGGGCTCGCCGGCGGTGCGGGAGCGTGTCGCCGAGCAGATGGGGAGTGCATTTCTGGCCCGCAAACCGCCGGTGTCCGTCACCCTCGAAGAGAAAAAGTCGCCCTATCCACAGAATTCTCTGCTGGCAGACTCGCCCCAAGGGCAGAGTGAGGGATGGGGTGCCCGATTGACGTTCAGCGAGTGAGTTGTTTATCTGTCATCGAGCATTTGCTGACACGCCCGTTTCAGCACCAGACTCCCTTCTGGGGAGCCAGCTGCGCCGCCAGATGGGGTTCGGTCAAGGGGTGGCTGAACAGATAGCCCTGTCCCTCCTGGCAGTGCAGGGATTGCAGAAACTGGCGCTGAGCCTGGGTTTCTATCCCCTCGGCGGTGACCGCCATGTTCAGGCTGTCGGCCAGGTTGATGATGGTGCGGCACAGCTCCCGGCTGTGCTTGTCATCCGGCAGGGCCTGCACGAAGGTGCGGTCTATCTTGATGCGATCGATGGGCAGGCTTTTCAGCAGGCTCAGGGATGAGAAGCCAGTCCCGAAGTCGTCGATGGCGATCTGCACCCCCAGCGCCTTCAGGCGGGTGAACAGCAAAAGGCTCTGATCGACCCGCTGTATGATGCTCTCAGTGACCTCTATCTCCAGCCGCTCAGGCGGGAAACCTGTCTCCGCCAGAATGGCGGCGACCCGCTCCACATAGCCAAGGGATCGCATCTCCCGCACCGAGACATTGACCGAGAGCCGTGGCACCGACAGCCCGGCCGCCAGCCACGTCTGCCCTTGCTGACAGGCGGTGCGCATCACCCACTCCCCAATCTGCTCTATCAGACCGCACTCCTCGGCCACCGGGATGAAGCGGGCGGGGGCTATCATGCCCTCGTCGGGATGCTGCCAGCGCAGCAGGGCCTCCAGCCCGCTCAGGCGGTTGCTGGTCAGATCCGTCATGGGCTGGTACAGGATGCAGAGCTGATGCTGCTCTATGGCCTTGATCAGTCCCTGCTCCATGCTCATGCGCTCACGGATCTGCTCGGCCATGCCGGGGGTGTAGAACAGATAGCCGTTGCGACCCTGGCTCTTGGCTTCGTACATGGCGTTGTCGGCGGCGCTGACCAGGGCATCCGGGTTCTGGGCGTGTTCCGGGTAGAGGGCTATGCCTATGCTGGCGGAGACGGCGACCTGCTCGTGCGCCAGCTCGACCGGCTCGCGCAGGCGGGCCAGCAGCTGTTCGGCGAGCCGCTCCAGCTCTTCTGGCTGCTCGAAATAGGGGATCAGCACCAGGAATTCATCCCCACCGAGCCGGGTGGCCACATCGTTGTGACGCAGGCAGAGGCGGATGCGTTCGGCCAGCAGCTTGAGCAGCTGATCCCCCGCCCTGTGGCCCAGGTTGTCATTGATCAGCTTGAAGCCGTCCAGGTCGATGAACAGCAGGGCGAGCCGCTGCCGGTTGAGCTGGGCTGTCTTGAGCTCCAGTTCGAGCCGCTCCTGCAGCAGGTTGCGGTTGCCGAGCTCGGTCAGGGGATCGTGATAGGCGAGGTGATTGAGCTGTGCCTCGGCCTTGCGGATGGCGCTGATGTCGGAGAAGGCGATCACGTAGTGGGTGGTGTTGTGGCGGCTGTCGTAGACGGCGCTGACGTGCTGCCAGGAGGTGAAGTAGCCGCCATCCTTGCGCAGGCACATCATCTCCCCGTGCCAGGCATGACTGCCGGGCAGCAGGGTATGCCAGGGGTAGTCGATGTCGGTATGGCGGCGCGGATGCATGATGGATTCCGGCGACTTGCCCACTATCTCGTCCGCTTCATATTGGGTCATGTTGCAGAAGGCCGGATTGACCGAGATGATCTGGCGCTGGCCATCCATGATGATGATGCCCTCGGCCGTGGTTTCGAATACCACATTGGCCTGGCGCAGCCGGTCCTCCTGAATGCAGCGATCGGTCGCATCGTGGAGCACCCCCATGATGCGACGCCCCAGACTGTCGGTGGCCGCCACGTGATCGGCGTGGAGATCGACCCAGCCCCGCACCTGATCTGGCCCCAGATAGCTCAGGGTCAGATGAAGGGGGGCCGTGCCCTTGAGTGCCGATCTGAGCTGTTCCCCCGATACCGGGTCGAAGCGCTTGATGAACTGATCCATTCCTCCCTGAAACTGATTGGCTTGTGTGCCGAGCAGGCGCTCGACCTGGCCATCAAATTGCAGCCGATCCTCTGCCACGTGCCACTCCCAGACCCCGACCTGGCCGGCGCTCATGGCCAGTTGCAGCCGTTGCTGCGCTTCGACCTGCTCGGTCACATCCCGCACTATGGTCAGGATGCCGTCAGGCGTGCCCTGCTCATCCCGCATGGGGCTGTAAATGGCCTGCCAGTGCCGTTGCTGGCCCTGATGCGCCGCCGTCTGGCCGCTCAGGCTCAGCTCCACCTGGGGGACGCCGCTGCTGATGATCTGCTGGAACAGGGGTTCCAGCACAGGCGCCAGCGTCGGCACTATCTCACGCAGGTATTTGCCGTAGTGATCCTCCCGGGAGAGGCCGTTGATATCGGCGAGGGTCTGATTGACGCTGCGGCAGCGAAATTGGCGGTCGAACACGCCTATGCCAAACGGCGCCAGCTCGAACAGTTGCTGCAGCTCGTTTGGATTCAGCTGACCCGGTATCGGCGGATCAGGCATGGATTCGGATGTCTCTTCACGCATGACGGCTCCTGAATTGACTTTATTGTCATTTAAGGTGTTGTCAGTATGGCATGAAGCGCTTTGGAGGGAAGAGAGGGGGCTGCATTTGCCCCCTATCTGGTGCCTGACCCGTTCAGGGGTTGGCTTGTCAAAGGTGCCGTGGTGGGGGCGCTACCAGCTGAAGCGATAGCTCAGGGTCAGGTACACCACAGGCTGCCAGTCGTGCTCCTTGATTAACCACTGCTTGGCCCCGAGCTCGGTGCCAAGCCGCCACTGCTGCCAGGCCCAGCTGCGCTCCAGCGTGAGCCCCCAGTCCCGCCAACCCGCATCGGCATCATAGGCTGCCATGTGCGCCTGACTGCCCCGGGTCAGCCAGAGGTTGAGGGAGAGGGCTGCCGGCAGCGGCAGGCTGTGCTCCATATACCAGATCTGGCCATAGCGGCCGGTGACATCATAGAGCTGGCCCAGGGTCAGCTGATGATCCTCGTCCAGCTGCCAGCCGAGGCGCCAGAGCGCGCTGAAGCGAGTGCGATCGACCACCTGCATGGGAGCGACGCCGACCGCAAAGAAGCTCTTTTTATATAGCGGCAAGGCCAGCCCGGCGCTCTGGCCATCGGCAAAGATCAGGCCGACCTGGGTCTCCCGTTCATAGGCGAGCCAGAACTGCATGCTGGCGTCGGCGCTGACCCCCGCCTGATTGCTGCCAAGCTGCCACTGGCCGCCCACTTGCCACTGGTTGTCCGGCTCCTTGGCTGACAGGGGCAACGCCAGGGCAAGGGCCAGCAGCGGCCAGCGATGACTACTTGCCATAGAGCCGCACCCAGTCTCTGTCCTGATGCATGCCCATCAGATGGCAGATGATGCCGGAGCGCTGGAAGGCGTAGATGAGCAGCACGCTGGTGGCGCTGAGTGCCATGATGAGGCCGAAGCTGTTGGGCAATATGGTGCCCTGGCGCGCAGTCCACCACAGCAGCAAGGGGCCCCACAGGTGCACGAAGATGCTCTTGTGGAAGATGAAGACGGTCAGCGAATACATGCCGATCCAGTTGAGCGGGCGCCAGCACAGGCGGATATTGCGCTGATGCAGCCAGAGCACGACCCCGATCACCAGAAACTCCATGCCCCAGATCCCGGCGCGGCCCGTCATGTCCATCGCCAGCTCATGCTCGTTGGCGTAGATGTCGTTGAGCTCGACCGAACTGCTCTCGCCAAACACCAGGTAAACGGCGAGGGCTATGAGGGAGAGGGTGAGCACCAGGCCGTTGAGGCGATCCCGCCATTGGGGACGCTGATGCCAGCACCAGCCATACAGGAAACCGAAGCAGCCGCTGGCCATGAAGAGATCGAGGCGGGCATCCAGCTCATAGTCGGGGTGCACATGCAGCTTCATCCAGCCGTCGATGTGGCCGAGCAGGGTCTGCACGCCGAGTTGATCCAGCAGCAGGCTGAGCAGGGTCAGCAGCAGCATGCCGCGAATGCCGAACCAGGCGTAGACCAGCGAGAAGAGCGCCAGCAGGCACATCCACAGCATGACCGGATAGAAGGAGATGGCCTCGCCGAAGTTGGGGGCTATGACCAGTCCCTCGACATAGAGCACCAGAATGATGCTGGCAAACAGCACCAGCTTGCCGCCCAGCTGCGGTCTGAAGCTGGCCTGATCGCGACGGCTCAGGTTGAAGGCCGCCAGGGCCAGGTAGATCTGGCTCACCCAGGGAATGAGCCAGGCCGAAACCTGGGCCGTGGTGTGATCCATGGGCAGCAGATGGCCGGCCATGGCCTTGTGTGACAGATAGAAGCTGTCCCACAGGGCCTGTTCCCGGGTGAAGAAGTCGATGTACCAGTAGTTGAGGTAGCCGGTGTAGTGTTCGAAGACGGCCATGAAGATGACGAGCCCTCGCAACAGGTCGAGACCCGTGATGCGTGCGTCCTGTGGAGGCATGGGGTTGCTCCTGTATCGGTGGGAAAAGGAGCGGCACTATAACGGTTGCAACAAAACTGAATGGGAGCTGAATGTAAGCGGATGTTACCGGCTGTGGTTGCGTCAGCCCCGCGATAACGGGGTATCTGCGGATCCGGCTGTCATGATTTGTAATACTTTTGGCGCTTTTTCAGCCCTTCTGGCGGCCGAATGCCTGAATGCCGCGCGCCAGTACCAGCAGGCCGAGCACCTGAAAGGGCAGGGAGAGGGCAAGTAACAAGAGCCAGTGGGCCTCGCTGCCGCTGGCATTGATAAAACCTATCCAGGCGACCAGCAGGGTGAGCATGCCGGCTATCTGAAAGCGGCGGCGCAGCACCACCTCCACCCCCAGGTTGGCGAGGTAGAGGGTCAGCAATATGCCGCCAAAGCCGGTGAGCTGTGCCGTGCCGTACAAGTCTCTGTCCGGATGGAACAGCAGGCTGAAGAGCGGCGTCAGACCCTGATCCTGCGGGATCAGGGTCAGCAGCCAGCAGGCGATCAGCAACAGGGCGGTTTTCATCGACTCAGTCGGCGGAACGGGCCGGTTTGACCAGGCTGAGGTAGTTGGCATCCATGGTGAGGAATACCCCCAGCAGGCGAGCGCTGGCGCCATAGAAGCCGAATGGATCGGCGGCGCGGCAGGCGGTCTCGAAATGGGGGAACCAGACCAGCAGATGAGTGTGCAGCAACTCTTCCTGCTCGCCGAGCCACAGCTCACGCTGATCGGCACTGGTGGCTTCGGCGGCGCGTATGATGAGATTGCCCATCAGATCCAGCTCGACTCCCAGATGATCGACCGGCTGCGGGTACTTGGCGCTGACGTCGATGGCGAGCCGTGCCAGCCGTTGCTGCATGCGCACCAGGGATGCGGCCGTCAGATGGGCGGATTCATAAGGCTGAACGGCCGGGTCGGCCAGAAACAGCGCCTTGAAATCGGCCGCCAGGGCCCGGGCCCGATCCGGGCGCACCAGCAGGCGGGCGATGGCCTCGTTGAGCTCGGCGACGGCCGGGCGCATGGGATCAAGCGTGGAGAGGCTCTTCAGGAAGCTTCGCACATCGTAGCTGTCGTATTCGGCGATCTGTTCATCGCTGAGCTCGGCGCTAAACAGGGTGGCAAACCACCAGTACAGTTCGGCCCGACGTTCGCTAGTGGCCAGAAATTCCTGCATTTTTCCTCCGTGGATGGCAAGCGGGAAACAGAGTGAGCCCGATTCTAACGGCTTTGGCAGAAAAGTTAACCCATAGGTGACAATTCACCGAACAGGCTGGCAAAAACGCCGCCGGAGGCGACGTTTTCAGGGCATGTCGGCGACGACGTCAGGGTGTGGGGCGGGTCTCGAACTGTGGCAATGCATCACAGATCTCGTGCCAGGGCGCCTTGGATCCAACGAAGATGTGGAAGCCGGGTCGCTGGGTCGGCGCCTCGTTGAGGATGCCGAGGCGCAGGTTCAGCTTGCCGCTGCTGCGCTTCTCGCTGAACAGGCTGGAGCCGCAGTGGCGGCAGAAGGCGAGGCTGGTCTCGGGGAATTTCTGAAAGCGGCTGATGGCCTCTTCACCACGGGTGACAGTGACCTTGTCACCGTCCAGTCCGCCGACCGGGGCGTAATCGGCACCGGAGAACTTGCGGCACTCGGAGCAGTGGCAGTTGCCCAGGTAGTCGAACCGGTCGGGCAGGCTCAGGGCCACGGCGCCACACAGGCAGCTGGCGGTCAATTGTTTCATCTTGCGGTTCCTTGGCTGAGGATGATTCAGCGCTCTTCGCGGTAGAGCGCCTGCTTGCAACGGGTGCAGATATGCTGGCGCCGGAAGTCGGTCTGATGCAGCAGGCCGACATCCAGCTGCTCATGATGGCCGCAATGAATGCAGAAGATGATATCGCCATCGACGGCCTCCGGATGGGCGGCCAGATACTGCTCCCGGGTGGGCAAGGCCTCCCACTGGTGGGCAAAGGGGCTCTTGCGACTGCCGGTATAGTAGACCCAATAGAAAACAGCGAATACCGATATGATCAGAAAAAGCATCAGGTTATCCATCATGGCGTACTCCCGTGTAGCGCTGGTACAGAGAAGGAAGAGAGAGGCGGAAGTGGGTCGGGAACATGGTGTTGCAATGGGGCGGCCGGCGGCGGCTGGGCGGCTCAGTCAGGCGGTCGTCGCCACCCACCCAGGGTTGGCTGGTGTGCTGGCGGAGGGTGAGCGCCAGGGGAAGGTGCAGATCCAGATCCATTGGGAGCAGGATGAGGGCCTTGCTCGGCATTGTTAGCCTCCATCTTGGCTGGGCAACCACTGTGCCACGCAAAGATGTTATCTGTTAGTAAACGCTATATCCATGATCCGGCTCTGGTTTTTGCTGTTTGTTGGCTGTGCTTGCGGCGACTTGCTGCGCTGTGGAGGAGTGAACAGCAGGGAAGGAAGCATGGGAAAGAGGGCCTTGACCGGCCCCCGCTCGGGAGACTGGGCAACTGACGCTGGCTTGGATATTTGCGACACATTTTACATTTTTTAAACAATTTTTTGGGTGGTTGGACTGTCTCTTTGATCTCGCTCACGTTACAATGCCGCTGCCCACTTCACCTAACGCGCAAACGATTTTCAGGAGAGAAACGGATGTTGAAACGTGACATGACCATCGCAGGCTATGATCCCCAGCTGTGGCAGGCCATCACAGACGAGACCCGTCGTCAGGAAGAGCATATCGAGCTGATCGCGTCTGAGAACTACACCAGCCCCCGCGTCATGGAAGCCCAGGGCTCCCAGTTGACCAACAAGTACGCCGAAGGCTATCCGGCCAAGCGCTACTACGGTGGTTGCGAGTACGTCGACGTGGTCGAAACCCTGGCCATCGAGCGCGCCAAGGAACTGTTTGGTGCCACCTATGCCAACGTGCAGCCGCACTCCGGCTCCCAGGCCAACAGCGCCGTCTACATGGCCCTGCTGCAGCCGGGCGATACCGTGCTGGGCATGAACCTGGCCCACGGTGGTCACCTGACCCACGGCTCCCCGGTCAACTTCTCCGGCAAGCTGTACAACATCATTCCTTACGGCATCGATGAGTCCGGCAAGATCGACTACGACGAGATGGAGCGTCTGGCGGTCGAGCACAAGCCGAAGATGATGATAGGTGGCTTCTCCGCCTACTCAGGCGTGGTTGACTGGGCGCGCATGCGCGAAATCGCCGACAAGATCGGTGCCTGGCTGTTCGTCGACATGGCGCACGTGGCCGGTCTTATTGCCGCTGGCGTCTACCCGAACCCGGTACCCCACGCCCACGTGGTTACCTCCACCACCCACAAGACCCTAGCCGGTCCCCGTGGTGGTCTGATCCTCTCCGCCGCTGACGACGAAGAGCTCTACAAGAAGCTGAACTCCGCCGTCTTCCCGGGCGGCCAGGGCGGCCCGCTGATGCACGTCATCGCCGGTAAAGCCGTGGCGTTCAAAGAAGCGCTGGAGCCCGAGTTCAAGACCTATCAGGCTCAGGTCGTCAAGAACGCCAAGGCGATGGCGGCCACCTTCATCGAGCGTGGTTACAAGATCGTCTCCGGCGGTACCGACAACCATCTGATGCTGGTGGATCTGATCGGCCGCGAGCTGACCGGTAAAGAAGCCGATGCCGCCCTTGGCAAGGCCAACATCACGGTCAACAAGAACTCGGTGCCGAACGACCCGCGCTCTCCCTTCGTCACCTCGGGTGTGCGGATCGGTACCCCGGCCATCACCCGCCGTGGTTTCAAGGAAGCCGAGTCCATCCAGCTGACCAACTGGATCTGCGACGTGCTGGACAACCATGACAACGATGCCGTGCTGGCCACAGTGCGCGAGCAGGTACTGGATATCTGCCGTCGTTTCCCGGTTTATGCCTGATACGCCAGAGACTCTGGTATAAAAACAATGCCACCCCAGGGTGGCATTGTTTTTTCTGCTCCTGCCTTGCCATAGGGCTGTACTCATTCGACCGACAGAGGAGGCACCATGCCAAATCAGACCGCGCTCAGTGATGAGGAACTCATCTCTGCCATCCGCGCCCAGTATCACTTTCGCCCAAGCCCCGAGGGCCTGCTGGCATGGGATGTGCGCCGTCTGGTGCGGCTGAGCCGCGGGCTGCCGGTGCAAGCTGTGCCGCTCTCGCAGATCGCGGAGCTCGATAGGGATCACTGGTACGGGCATGGGAACATCCGGCCCACGGTGCGCAGCATAGTCGAGCACTGTCAGCTGATGCTGGCCGCCGACCTCGCCTATCCCATCATTCTGGACAGTGCGGGCCGGGTCATGGATGGCATGCACAGGGTGAGCAAGGCCTTGCTGCAGGGCCATACCCATATCGATGCGGTGCAGTTCGGGCAAGACCCGGCGCCCGACCATGTGGACTGCGATCCCGACGCCTTGCCCTATGACGATTGAGCCTCTGGTCGATTGAGTGGCGCCATACGGGCATTTTTACACCGTTTTTAGCAGGAGAAAGCGTGATGAAGCGAGTGCTGGAGATCCGGAGCTATCGGCTCAAGGCCGGGAGCCGGGCGGCTTTTCATCGGCTGGTCACCGAGCAGAGCCTGCCCTTGCACCTTGCCTGGGGGATGGATGTGGTGAGCCATGGCCCCTCCTTGCATGATCCGGACGCCTATTTTCTGATGCGGGCCTACGATGACCTTGAGCATCTGAACCGCTCACAGGCGGCATTCTATGGGACCGAGGCCTGGCAAACAGGCCCGAGAGAGGCCATCGTTGCGCTGATCGAGGGGGATGCAAATACTGTGATTTGGTTGCCAGGCGAGGCCATAGAGGCGCTGCGCACTGGCTGAGACGGCCAAGGTGCAGCTGCGGTGACATATTGTTTTTCTGGGCTTTTACCGGCTTTGGATGGCCGTGCTACACTGGCCGACCAAGATCCTGACCCCGCGGGGCAGGTGCCTTTTCAGTTAACGCCGGAGGTCAGATGCATTGCCCTTTCTGTAGTGCCGTTGATACCAAGGTGATCGATTCCCGTCTGGTGGCAGAAGGCCATCAGGTGCGCCGCCGTCGTGAGTGTCTGCTCTGTCACGAGCGCTTCACTACCTTCGAGATGGCCGAGCTGGTGATGCCCCGCGTCATCAAGTCCAACGGCTCCCGTGAACCCTTCAACGAAGACAAGCTGCGTGCCGGCATACTGCGGGCACTGGAGAAGCGGCCGGTGAGCATGGAGGCCATCGAGAAGGGGGTCAATCACATCAAGTCCCGCCTGCGGGCCACCGGTGAGCGCGAAGTCGCCTCCCAGCTGGTGGGCAACCTGGTGATGGATGAGCTCAAGGGCCTGGACAAGGTCGCCTATATCCGCTTCGCCTCCGTCTATCGCAGCTTCGAAGACATTCGTGAATTTGGCGAAGAGATCGCCAAGCTGGAGAAGTAACGCTGTCGGGTGGACAAGCTGATATCCGCTTCGTTTCCCCCTATCGCAGCGTCGAAGAGATTCGCCTTGTTTATGGCAAGAAGCTGCGAAGAGAGGGTGAAGTTGGAGAAACAAGCTTCCCCAACGTCCGATCTCGCTGCGCTAATCGAACCTGCAACGCCCATTTTCTCGCTTTGAACGGGAGCTCAGATGTTTAGTCAAGATGATTACCAATGGATGAGTCGGGCCCTCGAACTGGCCCGCCGCGGCCGCTATACCACGGCGCCCAACCCTTGCGTCGGTGCCGTGCTGGTGAAAGCCGGCGTTGTGGTCGGTGAGGGGTGGCACAAGCGTGCCGGCGAACCCCATGCCGAGGTCTATGCCCTGCATGCCGCCGGTGAACAGGCCCGTGGCGCCACCGCCTACGTGACTCTGGAGCCCTGTTCCCACTATGGCCGTACCCCGCCCTGTGCCGAGGCGCTGATCAAGGCCGGGGTGACCCGGGTGGTGGCCGCCATGGTCGATCCCAATCCCGAGGTGGGCGGACGCGGGCTGCGCATGTTGTCTGAGGCCGGCATCAAGACCGACTTCGGCCTGCTCAGCGCCGAGGCCGAGGCACTCAATCCGGGCTTCTTCAAGCGGATGCGCACCGCTTTCCCGCAGGTGACGGTCAAGCTCGGCGCCAGCCTGGATGGCCGCACCGCCATGGCAAGCGGCGAGAGCCAGTGGATAACGGGGCCCCTGGCCCGTGCCGATGTGCAGCGACTGCGGGCCCGTCACGACGCCGTGCTCTCCAGCGCCGAAACCGTGCTGGCCGATGGCGCCTCGCTGACCGTGCGCTGGGACGAGCTGCCCCCCTCGGTCAAGGCCAGCTACCCCAAAGAGACGTTGCGCCAGCCGCTGCGGGTCATAGTCGACTCGCAAAACCGGCTCACCCCGGACCTGCCCCTGTTCCAGAGCACAGGCCCTGTCTTGCTGGCCCGCCACAAGGCTGCCGGCGACTGGCCGGCCTGGGTGCAGCAACTGGAGCTGCCGCTGCTGGATGGCAAGCTGGATCTGGTCAGCCTCTTCATGCTGCTGGCCAAGCAGCACATCAATTCGGTGCTGGTGGAGGCGGGGCCGCGGCTGTGTGGCGCCCTGCTGAACAAGGGGCTGGTGGATGAGCTGGTGCTCTACCAGGCGCCCAGACTGATGGGGGATGAGGGGCGTGGCCTGTTCCATCTGCCCGAACTCACCCGGCTGTTCCAGGCACCCAAGCTCAACATCAAGGATGTGCGGCTGGTGGGGCAGGACATTCGCATCACGGCGAAAATAGCCTGATTTTTCAATGTTTATCTGGGGCCTGCCCGGCCCCGTCATCAGCAAGGTGATCTGCATGTTTACCGGAATTATCGAAGCGGTGGGAAACCTGGCCGAGCTGCGTCGGCAGGGTGAAGACATGGCCCTCACAGTCCACGCCCCGACCCTGGATTTCAGTGACGTCAAACTGGGTGACTCCATTGCCACCAACGGCGTCTGCCTGACGGTGATTGGCCTTGGCGACCAGCGTTATACCGCCGACGTGTCGCTGGAGACCCTGTCGCGCACCGGCTTTGCCACGGCCAAGGTGGGCGATCCCGTCAATCTGGAGAAGGCGCTGATGCCCAGCTCCCGCTTGGGCGGCCATCTGGTCTCCGGTCATGTGGACGGGGTGGGGGAGGTGAAGAGCAAGTCCAGCAGCGGCCGCGCCATCGAATACTGGATCAAGGCGCCAGGGTCGCTCTCCCGCTACATAGCCGAGAAGGGGTCGATCGCGGTGGATGGCATCAGCCTGACGGTCAACGCCGTGCAGGGGGACTTGTTCCGCCTGACCATAGTGCCCCACACGGTGCAGGAGACCACTATAGCGCGCTGGAAACCGGGTCATCGCGTGAATCTCGAGGTGGATCAGATAGCCCGCTATCTGGAGCGACTGATGCAAGGCAAGGCCCATGACGGCTCGTCATCGACCCTGACGCTGGAAAAGCTGGCCCGGTCCGGCTTCCTGTAACGGTCGATGCTGCGGGAAAAACGCTTTTCTGTGATCCCGCTCCGATTGAAATGGGGCCTTGTGCCCCCATCTAGAGCAGAATAATCCCGTATCAAGCCGAGCCGGCAGGCTCAATCCCCGAAGCATGTTGATGGAGTAGCCCATGGCGCTGAGCACAACCCAGGAAATCATTGCCGATATCAAGGCTGGCAAGATGGTGATCCTGATGGATGACGAAGACAGGGAGAACGAAGGGGACCTCATCATGGCCGCCTCCTGTGTCCGCCCGGAGGATATCAACTTCATGGCCCGCTACGGCCGTGGTCTCATCTGCCTGACCCTGACCCGGGATCGCTGCAAGCAGCTGGCGCTGCCGCTGATGGTTGATCGCAACAATGCCCAGTTCTCTACCGCCTTCACCGTCACCATAGAAGCGGCCGAAGGGGTGACCACAGGCATCTCGGCTGCCGATCGCGCCGTCACGGTACAGGCTGCGGTGGCGCCCAATGCCAAGGCCGCCGATCTGGTGCAGCCGGGCCACATATTCCCGCTGATGGCGCAGGATGGCGGCGTGCTGACCCGTGCCGGTCACACCGAAGCGGGCTGCGATCTGGCCCGGCTGGCCGGTTACGAGGCGGCCTCCGTCATCGTCGAGATCCTCAACGAGGATGGCACCATGGCGCGCCGTCCTGACTTGGAGATCTTCGCCGAGCAGCACGGCATCAAGCTTGGCACCATTGCCGACCTTATCGAATACCGCAACCAGCACGAGACCACGGTCGAGAAGGTGGCCGAGTGCAAGTTGCCTACCGAATACGGCGAGTTCGACCTCATCACCTTCCGCGACACCATAGACAACCAGGTGCACTTTGCCCTGAAGAAAGGCGAAGTACAGGCCGAGCAGCCGACCCTGGTGCGGGTCCATCTGCACGACGTGCTGAGCGATCTGCTGCTGACCGACCGTCACGCCGCCCGCAGCTGGCCGTTGCCCAAGTCCATGGCCCGCATCGCCCAGGAAGGTGGCGTGCTGGTGATCCTGGGGGCCGAGGCCCACGGCGAGGAGCTGCTGGCCCGGGTCAAGGGCTTTGAAGCCGCCGACAAGGGGCTGCAACCGGAAGGGGCCAAGTGGCAGGGCACCTCGCGCCGGGTCGGCGTGGGCTCCCAGATCCTCAAGACGCTGGGGGTCGGCAAGATGCGGCTGTTGAGCTCGCCGAAGAAATACCATGCCCTCGGCGGTTTCGGTCTGGAAGTGGTGGAATACGTGGGCGAATAAGCGCGTCGTCCGAATGACATTGAGATCATGGCCGCCCGTTGCGGCCATGGTTTTTGTCGTGGGTCTGTTGTGCTAGAATGTGCGCACTTTTGACACCGGCCCCTTTTGATTGCACAGATACAGGATTTCCAATGAAGGTTATCGAAGGAAATATCGCCGCTCCTGAGGCGCGCGTTGCTATTGTCGTTGCCCGTTTCAACAGCTTCATCAACGAAAGCCTGGTGGACGGTGCTGTGGACGTGCTGAAACGTCAAGGCCAGATCCAGGACAGCAATCTGACCCTGGTGCGCGTGCCGGGCGCCGTCGAAATCCCCCTGGCAGCCAAGAAGCTGGCCAAGAGTGGTCAATACGACGCCATAGTCGCGCTGGGCACCGTCATCCGTGGTGGCACCTACCACTTCGAGCTGGTGGCGAGCGAGAACGGCAAGGGCCTGGCCCAGGTAATGATGGAATATGAGATTCCCGTTGCCTTCGGCGTACTGACCACAGAAAACATTGAACAAGCCATCGAGCGCGCCGGTACCAAGGCGGGTAACAAGGGTGCAGAGGCTGCACTGAGCGCGCTCGAAATGATCAACGTCCTGAAACAGCTGGACGTGTAACGAGGAGAAGTAGATTGAAACCGTCCGAGCGCCGTAAAGCCCGCCATTGCGCCACCCAGGCCATCTACCAGTGGCAGATGACCAGGGCCAACGTGGGCGACATCGAAGAGCAGTTCAAGATAGATCAGGACACCAAGGGTGTGGACCTGAACTATTTCCGCGATCTGCTGTTCGGGGTAGCCCTCCACTGCAACGAGCTGGACAAGGTGTTTTCCCCTTTCCTCTCCCGTCCGCTGGAAGAAGTGGACATGGTGGACAAGGCGATCCTGCGTCTGGCGACCTATGAGCTGACCCGTCGTGATGATGTGCCGCCGCGCGTGGTGATCAACGAAGCGATCGAGTTGGCCAAGGCCTTTGCTGCCGATGACAGCCACAAGTTTGTCAACGGTGTACTGGACAAGGTGATCAAGACGCTGGCCAAGCGTTGATCCTGCTGTCCGTCAGCATTAAGAGAGGAGCCAGCCTAACCGCTGGCTTTTTACTGTATGGGTGAATTTGAGCTGATTGATAAGTACTTCAAGGTCCCCCACGCCCGCAAGGACGTGGTGATGGGACCCGGAGATGACTGCGCCCTGTTGACCCTGCCGGCCGATACCCAGCTGGCGGTGAGCACGGATACCCTGGTGAGCGGCGTCCACTTCTTCCCCGACATGGATCCGGTGGATCTCGGCTACAAGGCGCTGGCGGTCAATCTCTCCGATCTGGCCGCCATGGGCGCCGAGCCGCGCTGGGTGTCGCTGGCGCTGACCCTGCCCACCATCAACGAGGCCTGGGTTGCCGGTTTTGCGGAAGGGTTCCTGGAGCTTGCCGAATACTACAACGTGGCGCTGGTGGGTGGGGACATGACCCGCGGCCCACTCTCCATCACAGTCTCGGTGAAGGGATCCGTCCCTGCCGGTCGCGCCCTGATGCGCAGCGGTGCCAAGGCCGGCGACGGCATCTATGTCACCGGCACCCTGGGGGATGCCGCCCTGGCGCTCTCCCATCTGCTCGGCAAGCGCAGCCTCAACGAGAACCAGCTGGCCGCCGTGCTGCCACGGCTCGATCATCCCCATCCTCGCATTCTGGCAGGGCAGGCCCTGCGCGGGCTGGCGAGCAGTGCGCTGGATCTCTCCGACGGTCTGGCCTCGGATCTCGGCCACATCCTCAAGGCCTCCGGGGTGCGAGCGCAAATAGATCTCGGTCTGCTGCCCCTCTCGCCCGTGCTGCAGGATGCGGTGCCCGAGCAGGATGCCTGGCAGCTGGCGCTGGCCGGTGGCGATGACTACGAGCTCTGCTTCACCGTGCCGGAGGAGTATCGCGGCGCGCTGGATACGGCGCTGGCCAACTGTGGCGTCAAGTTCACCCGCATCGGCCGCATCGTAGCGGGCGAGGTGGGTATCGACTACCTGAGAGGCGAGCAAGTGGTTGAACTGCAACTGAAAGGGTGGGATCACTTCGCATGAGCTTGTTCAGGATAAAGCCCGAGCTGACACGACTGAACCTGAAGCACCCGCTGCACTTGCTGGCGGTGGGGTTTGGCTCCGGTCTCTCCCCCAGGGCGCCGGGCACCATGGGGACGCTGGTCGCCATTCCGCTCTATCTGCTGGTGAGCGGTCTGCCGACGCCCTGGTTCATCGCCCTGCTGGCGGTGGGGTTCGTGGCGGGCATTCGTATCTGCCAGAGTGCCACCGATGCCATCGGCATGCCGGATCACGGTGCCATCGTCTGGGACGAGGTGATAGGTTTTGGCGTGACCATGATAGCGGCGCCAGCCGGTTGGCAGTGGGTGCTGGCCGGCTTCGTGCTGTTCCGGCTGTTCGATGTGTTCAAGCCCTGGCCCATCTCCTGGTTTGATCGCCGCATTCACGGTGGACTCGGCATCATGCTGGACGATCTTATCGCCGGCCTGTTCGCCCTGTTTTGTATGCAATTGCTGGCATACTGGCTGGGGTGAATCTCCCCGCAAGGGGGATCGCCAGCCTGGCATCCCCCTATATAGCTCTGTTTAGTTTTCATTCATCGGCATATGCTGCCGTTAAAAAATCATTTCACATAAATATTCACTACTCATTCGAAGCTTAATGCTATTGTGCCAATAGTGATTATTTCCGCCTGTTGCGTCTTTGTTGAAAGTAAAAGCACTAAAAAATCTTAATGGTGGTCATATAGTCTAGTTATGTGACACAAGTCATCATTTATGACTGCCGCAATGGCCGCTGACTGAGCAAAGTATTGCGAAATTGTATAACCCGATCATTTACACTCGCGGTCAAACCGTCTAAGTTACTCGCGGGTTATTCCAAAAAAATGCAAAAAACCCGCCCGGATCGCTGGTTTCGCTGCCTCATGGATTGAGCGTTTATTACTCAGAAAAGCACTCAAGATCAGTACTCAAGGCACAACCGGCATCTGCGGCCGATTTACGGACGAATTATTTGGGACGGATGTCCCCCGCAGAGGTAAACATGTCCTTGCTCGAAGTGAAAAACTTGCGGATCGAGTACCCCTCCCGCTATGGGGTGCTGGCCGCGGTCAAAGATCTCTCTTTGTGTGTCGAAAAAGGGGAGATCGTCGGTGTGGTGGGCGAATCTGGCGCCGGTAAATCCACCATAGGCAATGCCGTCATCGATCTGCTGAGCCCGCCGGGCCGCATCGCCCGTGGTGACATCTATCTCAACGGCGAACTCATCTCCGGCAAGAGCCAGAACGAGATGCGGGCCATCCGTGGTTCCCGCATCGGTTTCATCTTCCAGGATCCCATGACCTCCCTCAATCCGCTGTTCACCGTAGAACAGCAACTGGTGGAGACCATACTGGCCAATACCAAGCTCTCTCACGATGCCGCCTTTGCCAAGGCTATCGAGCTGATGGGCGCGGTCGGGATCCCGCAGCCCGAGCTGCGCATCAAGCAGTATCCGCATCAGTTCTCCGGCGGCATGCGTCAGCGGGTGGTCATCGCCATCGCGCTGTCGTGCGATCCCGAGCTCATCATCGCCGATGAGCCGACCACGGCCCTCGACGTCTCCATTCAGGATCAGATCCTCCAGCTCATCCGCAACCTCTGCAAAGAGCGCCAGGTGGGCTGCATGCTGGTGACCCACGACATGGGGGTGGTCTCCAACGTCACCGACAAGGTGGCGGTCATGTATCGCGGCGATCTGGTGGAGTTCGGTACCACGGAACAGGTGCTGGGTCGCCCCACTCACCCTTATACCCGCAGCCTCATCTCGGCTGTGCCCCGCTCGGACGTCAAGCTGGTGCGCTTCCCGCTGGTCTCCTATATCGAGGATGCCAGTGCGCCGGATACCAATATCGATCTCAAGACCCACTGGCTCGGCCAGAGTCAGGACGAGCGCACCTACGAGGGGGCCCTGCTGCGGGTGGAGAACGTGGATCTGAGGTTCGTCACCAAGGACTCCATCTTCCCGAGCCGCCGCCAGTATGTGCGCGCCTGCAACAACATCAGCTTCGAGATCTTCGAAGGGGAAACCTTCGGTCTGGTGGGGGAGTCGGGTTCCGGCAAATCCACCATAGCCCGCGCCATCACAGGTCTCTATCCGCCCGATACCGGCAAGATCTTCTTCGAGGGGATCGATCTGACGGCTCTGAAAGGGGAGCACGAGCGCCGTCCGCTGCGCCGCCAGATGCAGATGGTGTTCCAGAACCCTTACTCCTCGATGAACCCGCGCATGAAGGTGCGTGACATCATCGCCGAGCCCATCCGCTTCCATAAGCTGGCAGGCAGCGAGAGCCAGATCGAGGGCATCGTCAACGATCTGCTCGATCACGTCGGGCTCGGCCGCGGTGCCGGGGTCAAGTATCCCCACGAGTTCTCCGGTGGTCAGCGTCAGCGCATCTCCATCGCCCGCGCCCTGGCGACCCGGCCGCGTTTCCTCATCTGCGACGAACCCACCTCGGCGCTGGATGTCTCGGTACAGGCCCAGATCCTCAACCTGCTCAAGGATCTGCAGCAGGAGCTCGGGCTGACCATGCTGTTCATCAGCCACGATCTGCCGGTGATCCGCCAGATGTGCGATCGCATCGGCGTGATGCAGCACGGTCATCTGGTGGAAGTGGCCGAGACCGAAAAACTGTTTACCAATGCCGAGCATGAGTACAGCCGCAAGCTGATCTCGCTGATGCCGGAGTTCAAGGGAATGTCCCGCGAGGGGCTGGAAATCGCAAGCTAGGAAAGAGCCGGCTCGCCGGTCTGCTTGTCACAAAAAGTGTCAATAAAAAGCCAAAAGCATGGAGAAAGACATGAAGAAAGGATTATCCAAGATTGCCATGGCGCTGTTCGCCGCGGGTCTCGCGTTTAACGTCTCTGCCGCCGACATTACAGTGGCCGTCGCCTCCGACGCCACCTCGCTGGATCCGCAGGAGCAGCTCTCCGGTCAGACCCTGGAGATGTCTCACCTGGTGTTCGATCCCCTGATGCGTTACACCCAGGATCTGAAGTTTGAGCCGCGTCTGGCCGAGAAGTTTGAACGTATCGACGACAAGACGGTGCGTTTCCACCTGCGCAAGGGCGTCAAGTTCCACTCCGGCAATGATTTCACCGCCGATGACGTGGTGTGGACCGTCAACCGCCTGAAGGCCTCTCCCGACTTCAAGGCCATCTTCGACCCCATCGCCGAAGTGAAGAAGGTCGATGATCTGACCGTCGATCTGATCACCGCCAAGCCGTTCCCGCTGGTGCTGCAGACAGTTACCTACATATTCCCGATGGACTCCAAGTTCTACACCGGCAAGGATGAAGCCGGCAAAGACAAGGCCGAGATCGTCAAGAACGGCAGCTCCTATGCCTCCACCCATGTTTCCGGTACAGGTCCGTTCAGCGTCAAGTTCCGCGAGCAGGGCGTCAAGCTGGAATACGTGCGCAACGCCAACTACTGGGACAAGGCTTCCAAGGGTAACGTTCAGAACCTGACCGTGGTACCGATCAAGGAAGACGCCACCCGTGTGGCCGCCCTGCTGGGTGGTGACGTGGACATGATCTACCCGGTTGCTCCGAACGATCTGGAGCGCGTGAAGAATGGCAAGGATTCCCAGCTGGTGACCCTGTCCGGTACCCGCGCCATCATCATAGAGCTGAACCAGAACACCAACCCGGCGCTGAAAGACAAGCGCGTGCGTCAGGCGATCAACCTGGCCATCAACGAAGTCGGCATAGTCGACAAGATCAACAAAGGCTTCGGCACCCCGGCCGGCCAGCTGAGCCCGAAAGGCTATGCCGGTCACAACGAGGCGCTCAAGCCCCAGTATGATCTGGCCAAGGCCAAGCAGCTGATGAAGGAAGCCGGCTACGAGCAGGGCTTCAAGATGAGCTTCATCTCCCCGGCTGCCCGCTACGTCAACGATGTCAAGATTGCCCAGGCTGTCTCCGCCATGCTGTCCAAGATCAACATCAAGGTCGATCTGAAGACCATGCCGGTGGCCCAGTACTGGCCCGAGTTTGACAAGTGCGCCGCCGACATGCAGCTGATCGGCTGGCACTCAGACACCGAAGACAGTGCGAACTTCTTCGAGTTCCTGACCTTCACCAAGGATGCCAAGACCGGCATGGGTCAGTACAACTGCGGCGGTTATGCCAACGCAGAGGCTGACAAGCTGGTGATGGATGCCAACGCCGAAACCGATCCGGCCAAGCGTGCCGCCATCCTGCAGAAGGTGGAAGCCATGCTGATCGACGACGCCGCCTATGTGCCGTTGCACTGGGAAGACCTGGCCTACGGCGCCAAGAAAAACGTCGACATCAAGCCTGTGGTCAACGTGATGAACTTCCCTTACCTGGGTGACCTGGTGGTCAACAAGTAAGCAGGGTCGTAAAGAAGGACCTGGCGGGGGCGGCCATGGCTGCCCCCGCCATTAACAGAAGCCTGTGCCAAGACACAGGCCACGTAGAAGGACAAGCATGTTTACATTCCTGCTGAAACGGTTCTATCAGGCCGTGATAGTGATGTTCGTCATCAGCCTGGTCGCCTTCTCCATCCAGGACAACCTGGGGGATCCGCTGCGCGAGCTGGTGGGACAATCCGTCTCCGAGTCCGTGCGCCATGAGTTGCGCGAAAAGATGGGCCTTAACGATCCCTTTTTGGTGAAATACAGCCGCTTCTTGCAAAATGCAGTGCAAGGGGATCTGGGCACCTCCTACTTCTTCAAGCGACCCGCTCTCGAGGTGATACTCGACAAGCTGGTGGCTACCCTTGAGCTGGTCTTTGCCGCTGCACTGATCATCGTCGCCGTCTCCATTCCGCTGGGGGTTTACTCGGCGATAAGGCCACGCAGCTTCCTGACCAAACTCATCATGGCGGTGAGCAGCATCGGCATCTCGATCCCTGTCTTCCTGACGGCGATCATGCTGATGTATCTGTTCTCCATCCAGCTCGGCTGGCTGCCGGCCTATGGCCGTGGCGAGACCCTTAACCTGCTGGGCTGGGAGTCGGGCTTCTTCACCTGGGATGGCATCAAGCACCTGATCCTGCCCGCGGTGTCGCTCTCCTCCATCATGCTGCCGTTGTTCATCCGGCTGGTGCGCTCCGAGATGCTGGAGCAGCTCTCCTCCGAATACATCAAGTTCGCCCGTGCCAAGGGGCTGGACAACAACAAGGTCTACTACCAGCACGCCCTCAAAAACACCATGCTGCCGGTCATTACCGTCGGCGGCGTGCAGATCGGCACCATGGTTGCCTACACCATCTTGACCGAGAGCGTGTTCCAGTGGCCGGGGACCGGCTTCCTGTTCCTCGAGGCGATCCACAGGGTCGATACGCCGCTGATCACCGCCTACGTCATCTTCGTCGGCCTGATCTTCGTGGTGACCAATACCCTGGTCGACCTGCTCTACGGGTTCATCAACCCGACCGTCAACCTGACTGCCAAGGGGTAACAGATGACTAACGCTGTGACTGTGAGCCGCTGTTTGACATGGCGCAACCACGCGGGTCTTGCCATCAACCCGGCTATCTACCTGGCTACGAAGGGGTAAGCATGAGTAACGCAGTAACTGCAAGCCCAAGCCGTTGGGCACGTTTTAAAAATTCCGACATCGTCTACTACTTCCTGCGCGATAAAGTCGCCATGTTCAGCTTTGCGGTGTTCGTGGTGTTCGTGCTGGCCGCGCTGTTGGCGCCCTGGCTGGCGCCGCACAACGTCTACGATCAGACCAGCTTCGATCTGATGGATGCCGAGCTGCCGCCCTCCTGGCTGGAAGGAGGCGAGGAGCGCTTCTGGCTCGGCACCGACAACCAGGGCCGCGACATCTGGAGCACCATCCTCTACGGTGCCCGCATCTCGTTGACCATAGGGCTGTTTGCGGTGGGGCTGCAACTGGTGCTCGGTATCGTCATCGGCCTGATCGCCGGTTACTTCGGTGGCCGCATCGACAACCTGCTGATGCGCTTCGCCGATGTGCAGCTGTCGTTCTCCACCATGATGGTGGCCATCATCATCTCCGCCATCTTCCAGGCCAGCTTTGGCTCCGAGGTTTACTCCGAATTTGCCATCGTCATGCTGGTGGTGATCATCGGCATCGCCGAGTGGCCGCAGTACGCCCGTACCGTGCGTGCCTCCGTGCTGGCGGAGAAGAAGAAGGAGTATGTGGAAGCGGCGCAGGTGATGGGGTTCCGTGCCCCGCGCATCATGTTCCGCCACATTCTGCCGAACTGTCTGTCACCCATACTGGTCATCTCCACCGTGCAGGTGGCCAACGCCATCATGAGCGAGGCGGCCCTCTCCTTCCTCGGATTGGGAATGCCGGTGGATCAGCCATCGCTGGGCTCGCTCATCAGCGTCGGCTTCAACTACATCTTCTCCGGCTCCTGGTGGATCACCGCCTTCCCGGGCATCTGTCTGGTGGTGCTGGTGCTGGTCATCAACCTGCTGGGTGACTGGCTGCGGGATGTGTTTAACCCCAAGATCTACAAAGGTTAACCCGGGCCAGAAGTGAAGAGACAGAAGTGAAGATACAAGAAGGGCGCCATCAGGCGCCCTTCTTTATTTGCTCGTGAACGTGCCTGATCAGGCCAGCAGCCAGGCCTCGATGCTGGCTTGAATGCCAGTGCTGTCGAGTCCCAGCAGCGCGTAGATCTCCTCCTGGGTGCCTTGCTCCACGAAGCGATCCGGCAGGCCGAGGTTGAGCACAGGCTTGCACTGTTTGCTGCGCATCAGAAGCTCGTTCACCGCAGAGCCGGCGCCGCCCATGATGGCGTTGTCCTCTATGGTCACGAACTGGTCATGGCTGGCGGCCAAGGAGAGCACCAGGGCTTCATCCATCGGCTTGACGAAGCGCATGTCCACCAGGGTGGCATCGAGCGCCTCGGCGGCGGTCCTGGCCTGCTGCAGCAGGGTGCCAAACGCCAGTATGGCGGTGCCCTTGCCCTCGCGAATGACACGGCCCTTGCCGAGCGCCAGCGCCTGCATCTCGGTCTGCACCTCGATGCCTGTACCGCTGCCGCGGGGGTAGCGCACCGCCGCAGGCTGGTTGCATTGATAGCCGGTGTAGAGCATCTGGCGACACTCGTTCTCGTCGGACGGCGTCATCACCACCATATTGGGCACGGTGCGCAGGAAGCTGATGTCGAACGCTCCCTGATGGGTCGGGCCATCGGCGCCCACCAGACCGGCCCGGTCGATGGCGAACAGCACCGGCAGCTCCTGCAGCGCCACGTCGTGGATCAGCTGGTCATAGGCGCGCTGCAGGAAGCTCGAATAGATGGCGACCACCGGCTTCTTGTCGGCGATGGCGAGGCCGGCAGCGAAGGTGACCGCATGCTGCTCGGCGATGGCCACGTCGAAGTAGCGATCCGGATACTGCTGGCTGAACTTGACCAGCCCTGAGCCCTCGCGCATGGCGGGGGTGATGCCGACCAGCTTCTCGTCTTTCGCGGCCATGTCACACAGCCACTGGCCGAAGATGGCGGAGAAGCTCGGCTTGCCGCCGCTCGCCTTGGGCAGGGTGCACTCGTCCGGATTGAACTTGGGCACGCCGTGATAACCGATAGGGTCTTTCTCGGCAGGCTCGTAGCCCTTGCCCTTCTTGGTCTTGACGTGCAGCAGCTGCGGCCCCTTGAGGTTGCGCATGTTGCGCAGGGTCTCGACCAGGGCGTTGATGTCATGGCCGTCGATGGGGCCTATGTAGTTGAAGCCAAACTCTTCGAACAGGGTGCCAGGCACCACCATGCCCTTGAGATGCTCTTCGGCCCGCTTGGCCAGCTCCTTGACCGGCGGCAGACCCGCCAGCACCTTCTTGCCACCCTCGCGTATGGTGGTATAGAGCTTGCCCGACATGATGCGGGCCAGGTGGTTGTTGAGCGCCCCGACATTCTCGGAGATGGACATCTCGTTGTCGTTGAGCACCACCAGCATGTCCTTGTGGACATCGCCGGCGTGATTGAGCGCCTCGAAGGCCATGCCGGCCGTGATGGCGCCGTCACCTATCACCGCCACCACCTTGCGACCCAGACCCTCGCTCTCGGCGGCGACCGCCATGCCGAGCGCCGCACCTATGGAGGTGCTGGAGTGGCCAACCGAGAGCACGTCATACTCGCTCTCGCCGCGCCAGGGGAAGGGGTGCAGGCCGTCTTTCTGGCGGATGCTCTGCATACGGTCGCGACGACCGGTCAGGATCTTGTGGGGATAGGCCTGATGGCCCACGTCCCACACCAGTCGATCGAACGGCGTGTTGTAGACGTAGTGCAGCGCCACCGTCAGTTCGACTGTGCCGAGCCCGGAGGCTAGATGACCACTGGAGCGGCTCACCGAACGCAGCAGATATTCACGCAGTTCGTTGCACAGTACGGGCAGTCGCTCGAAGGGCAGGGATCGCAACTCGACCGGCGTATCCGCGAGGGCCAGGTTGGGGAAATTGCTTATATCAACGCTCATATTGTTACTGTTATCCAGCGTTTAGTGGGTTCGCTCGATGATGTAATCGGCAAACGCTTCCAGAATGTCGGTATTGTAGGGCAAAGATTGCAAGGCTGTTAAGGCTTTACCGTGCAGTTCGCGAGCCAGCTCACGGGCATTGTCGAGTCCGAGCAGGGCCGGATAGGTACTCTTTTCCTGCGCCAGATCCGAGCCTTGCGGCTTGCCCAGGGTGGCGGTATCGCCCGTGATGTCGAGGATATCGTCCTGCACCTGAAAAGCGAGGCCTATGGCGGCCGCATAGGTTTGCAGCGCCGCCAGGGTGGCGTCGTCCACGTCAGGCTTGCACAGGGCACCCAGTACCACGGCGCACTCGATCAGGGCCCCGGTCTTGTGGCGATGCACCTGCTCCAGCTCGGGCAGGCTGATCTGGCGCCCTTCGGCCTGCAGATCCAGCGCCTGACCACCACACATGCCCAGATATCCCGAGGCACGGGCCAGCCGGCTCAGCATCCGCACCCGGTTGGCCATCAGGGCGGCCGGCATGGGGTGATCGGCCAGAATGGCGAAGGCCAGGGTCTGCAGGGCATCGCCGGCCAGGATGGCGGTGCCTTCGTCAAATGCCTTGTGCACGGTCGGCTGGCCGCGACGCAAGTCGTCGTTGTCCATGGCGGGCAGGTCGTCGTGCAGCAGCGAGTAGGCGTGGATGCACTCCACCGCGGCGGCGGGGCCATCCAGCAGCTCGCTCTTGACGCCCAGCATCTCGCCTACGGCGTAGACCAGGAAGGGGCGCACCCGCTTGCCGCCGAGCAGCAGGCCGTAGCGCATGGCATCGCGCAGACGCGGGGCCATGGCGGGCAAGGATTCAAGTTGTGCAGACAGGCCGTCGTCAATACGTTGACGATGCAGGCGGGAAAAATCGTCCAGCGTCACTCACTCCTCTCCTTGCTCTGGCTGGAAGGGGACCGCTTGCTCTGTGCCATCGGCCTGAGTCAGCAGGATCTGGATCTTCTGTTCGGCCTGTTCCAGCTTCTGCTGGCCAGCCCGCACCAGGTGGACGCCCTGTTCGAACTGCTTGAGCGCCTCTTCCAGCGGTAAGGAACCTTGTTCCAGTTGATGAACTATGGTTTCCAGCTCTTCCAGAGTGGCATCAAAACTCAGGCGGTCGATTTTTTTACTGGCCATGTCCATCCTCGGGGATTGAAAAAAACGGCTTATCTTAACATCGACGGCGGGCAGGGGGGAGGCTGAAAAGTGCGGTCGGCTTAAACTCTCGGAAAAGTGGCCGATAACAAGCCATCTTGTGAACTAGGAAAAACGTGGTGGCCCTTGCCGCTGATGAGCCAATAGCAGAAAATTCAACAAACTGCAGATACAACGAATTTCAGCTGACAGGAGTAGGGATGTGGATCTAGGTAGTCTGATTGGCATAGTGCTGGGATTTGGGGTCGTGGTGTACGGCATGTTGCTGGGTGGCCCCATGAGCATGTATGTGGATATGCCTTCGGTCTATATCACCATACTGGGTTCCCTCTTTATCTGCATGATGAAGTTCAACATCGGTCAGTTCCTGATGGCGTTCAAGGTGGCCGGCAAGGCATTCATCTACAAGGGCGACAAGCTGGATGACCTCATCATCAAGGCGGTTGAACTGGCCGATGCGGCCCGTAAAGGGGGCTTTTTGGCGCTGGAAGCCGCCGAAGTGCCGAATGCCTTCATGAAAAAAGGCATCGACATGCTGGTGGACGGGCACGATGCCGATGTCATCCGCGGCGTGATGGAGAAGGACATTGAGCTCACCGCCGAACGGCATGTCATCGCCATCAAGGTGTTTCGCGCGCTCGGGGATCTGGGGCCCGCCATGGGGATGATAGGCACGCTGGTGGGGTTGGTGGCCATGCTGGCCAACATGAGCGATCCCAAATCCATAGGCCCGGCCATGGCGGTGGCCTTGCTGACCACACTCTATGGCGCCATTGAGGCCAACATGATTGCGATCCCCATCGCCGACAAGCTGGAGCTGCGCAGCGGTGAAGAGCAGCTGAGCCGCTGCCTGGTGCTGGACGCCATCATGGGCATTCAGGATGGCCAGAACCCGAGGGTGATCCAGTCCATGCTGCAAAATTACCTGAACCAGTCCAAACGCAACAATGGCAGCGAGTAATCTCCATGGCTAAGTGCAAGTGTCCGCCACCTGGTCTGCCCGGTTACATGGGCACCTTCGCCGATCTGATGTCGCTGTTGATGTGCTTCTTCGTGCTGCTGCTCTCTTTCGCCGAGATGGATGTGCAGAAGTTCAAGCAGATCGCCGGCTCCATGGAGAAGGCGTTCGGGGTGCAGAATATTCTGGAGGTCAAAGACATTCCCAAGGGGACGTCCGTCGTTGCCCTCGAGTTCAGGCCGGGCCGCCCCGAGCCGACCCCCATAGACACCATCATGCAGCAGACCATGGACATGACCCAGACAGAGCTGGATTTCCAGCCAGGTGACGCCGATCAGGCCGGGGGTCATGACAAGAGCGAAGACAAGCTGGTGGGGGGCGACACCCGGCAGGAGGCGCAGAAACAGCAGGAGCAGTCCAATGCCCTGGCCAAGGAGCTGGCGGAGCAGATGAAGGCCCAGATCCAGGATGGTGCCATCGAAGTGGAGGCGCTGGGTCAGCAGATCATCATACGTATCCGCGAGAAGGCGGCCTTCCCGGCTGGTTCCGCCTTCCTGCAGCCCCAGTTCTGGCCCGTGGTGCGCAAGGTGGCGACTCTGCTCAAGGATGTGCCGGGGGAGATCACCATCTCGGGTCATACCGATGATGTGGCCACTGAAGATGAGCTGTTTCAGTCCAACTGGGAGCTATCTTCCCAGCGCGCGGTGGCGGTGGCCCATCAGATGATCAAGGTGCCCGGCTTCGACGGCGGGCGACTGGTGGTGCAGGGCATGGCCGATTCCCAGCCGCTGGTGCCGAACACCACCCCGGAAAACCGGCGTATGAACCGGCGGGTGGAGATCGCCATCATGCAGGGCAAGCCGACAGTATCGGCGCCAATCGGCGTCACTGAGCAGAGGTAGTGTCGATGGCAAAGCGCGATCCCGCTCGCAGGGACTGACATGGATTTTGTGCCGGCTTCATATTAAGATGCCTCATCCGAACCGATAGCTGCGGCTCTCTTTGATAGCCGCAGCTTCTCTTTTCAAGCAACCCAGGTTTCGACTATGAATCATACTCCGATGACTGTTCGCGGCGCTGAAAAGCTGCGTCAAGAGCTCGACTATCTGAAGAGCGAGCTTCGTCCGCAGATTATCGAAGCGATTGCAGATGCCCGTGAACATGGTGATCTGAAAGAAAACGCCGAGTACCATGCCGCCCGTGAGCAGCAGGGCTTCTGTGAAGGCCGCATTCAGGAAATTGAGAGCAAGCTCTCCAATGCCCAGGTGATCGATGTCACCAAGATTACCAACAATGGTCGCGTCATCTTCGGGGCGACCGTAACCCTGCTGAAAAGCGAGACGGAAGAGGAAGTTGTCTACCGTATCGTGGGTGACGACGAATCTGACATCAAACAGAACATGATTTCAGTGAACTCGCCCATCGCCCGTGCCCTGATCGGCAAGGAAGTGGACGATGTGGCCATCGTCAAGACGCCGGCCGGCGATGTGGAATACGAAGTTCTGGCTGTCGCTTACCTCTGATGTGAGGTGATGCCTGAAACAGGGGAGCCCGGCTCCCCTGTTTGTATTTAGCGGGGCTGGTAGGCCTGGGTGAAGGCGTCCTGATGGCGCTGGAACATCCAGCTGCGCAGTTGCTCAAGATCCGGCTTGGCCATCTGGAAGTGCAGTGCCCAGCCCTGTACTCCATTGCGTTGATGGATGTGCCTGACCAGCTCGGCGCAGAGGGGCAGCGGGGCCAGTTCATGAATGAGCAGGGTGCCGCTGAGGGTGGCGCCTATCGTCAGGCCGGCGGGCAAGCCCTCCACCACCAGTCCGTCCAGCGACAGGCTGTGCACCAGACACTCGGTATCGGCCACCTTCAGGCGCGCCTCTTGGTCGAGGCGCCAGGCGCGCAGATGGGGATAACCCAGTTCCTTGATGACGGGCGCGGCGATACGCGGTTCGACGAAGCCATCGTCCCCCTGGGTGAAGCGCAGCGGAAAGCGGAGTTGATGCCCGGCGAAGCGGGCTTCGAGCACCAGTTGATCGGCGCGTTGCAGCAGTCCGAGCAAGGGGGTGGCGAGATAACCGCTCAGGGATTGTCCGGCGGCCGTCTCCTGACTGCTCCCCAAGTCCCGTAACATGGCCAGTTCATCTTCGGTGAGAATCTGATGGTGATCCATAGCGGGGTATCCACGAGTATTCATCGCAGGTTAAGGGCCTGGAGACTACTTTGGCAAGCGACTTGGGAAGAAGGGAAATGAAGGAAAGAGCGAGGCTCTTTCCTGTTACTTGCGGGGCAGTTGGATTTTCGGCTCGTTGGCCTGACGGTAGATGGTCAGCACGTGGCCGATGCTCTGTACCTTGACCGCGCCGGTTTCACGGACGATTGCATCCATAACCAGCTGTTTCATCTCACGATCTTCAGACGCAACCTTAACCTTGATCAGCTCGTGGTAGTTCAGGGCCAGATCGATCTCGGCCAGTACGCCTTCGGTCAGACCATGTTGACCCAGCAGGACAACGGGCTTCAGACTGTGGGCAAGGCCCTTGAGGTACTGTTTCTGTTTATTGTTGAGAATCATGGCAATTTCTTCATAAGTCAGGGTTGAAAGGGGCGTATTCTACCCCCACTTAGCCCTTAATACTAATAACCCTTGTGGTTTTTTAAAGTCGACAATCATGACCCAGAAAAAACGTTCCCCCAGCTCAAGCCGCTGGTTAAAAGAACATTTCGACGATCAATACGTCAAAAAAGCCCAGAAGTTGGGGCTGCGTTCCCGCGCTGTTTTCAAGATTGATGAGATCCAGGGCAAGGACAAGTTGCTCCGTACCGGCATGACAGTGGTGGATCTGGGAGCGGCCCCGGGTGGCTGGTCCCAGTTTGCCGTTGAGCAGGTGGGTGACGATGGACGGGTCATCGCGTGTGATATTTTGCCGATGGATCCCATTGCCGGTGTCGATTTCCTGCAAGGGGACTTTCGGGAGGAAACTGTACTCGGTGCCTTGCTGGCCCGTGTCGGTCCGGACAAGGTGGACCTGGTCATGTCTGATATGGCGCCCAACATGAGTGGCACCCAGCAGGTGGATCAGGCCCGCGCCATGTACCTGGTCGAGCTGGCGCTCGACATGTGCAACCAGGTATTGCGCAGTAATGGCAGCTTCGTGGTGAAGGTATTCCAGGGAGAGGGATTTGATGCCTATCTCAATGAAATTCGTAAGCTTTTCTCTGCTGTCAAGATTCGTAAACCAGACTCGTCTCGTGCCCGTTCACGAGAAGTCTACATTGTGGCTACCGGTTTTAAACTGTAGTACCCTAACCTTCATCGTTAACTGTCAGTCTGCGAGGTCATTGATTTGAGTGACATGGCGAAAAACCTAATCCTGTGGCTGGTCATCGCCGTCGTGTTGATGTCGGTGTTCAATAGCTTCAGCCCCAGCGATACCACCAGTCGCCAGCTGGACTATTCCAGCTTCGTTAAAGAAGTGACCCAAGAGCAGATCCGTGAAGTGCGGATGGATGGCAAGGTCATTAATGGCGTCAAGCGCACTGGTGAACGCTTCACCACCATCATACCGGCGCCGGATCCCCAGCTGCTCAACGACATGCTCAATCACAATGTCAAAGTGATGGGCGAGAAGCCGGAAGAGCCGTCTTTGCTGACCTCTATCTTCATCTCCTGGTTCCCGATGCTGTTGCTGATCGGTGTCTGGGTCTTCTTCATGCGTCAGATGCAGGGCGGTGGTGGCAAGGGTGCCATGTCGTTCGGCAAGAGCAAGGCTCGCCTGATGAGTGAAGATCAGATCAAGACCACCTTTGCCGACGTCGCAGGCTGCGATGAGGCCAAGGAAGAGGTGAAAGAGCTGGTCGACTATCTGCGCGATCCGAGCAAGTTCCAGAAACTGGGTGGCAAGATCCCCACCGGCGTACTGCTGGTAGGTCCTCCCGGTACCGGTAAGACCCTGCTGGCCAAGGCCATTGCGGGCGAGGCCAAGGTGCCTTTCTTCACCATCTCGGGTTCCGACTTCGTCGAGATGTTCGTGGGTGTCGGTGCCTCCCGGGTGCGTGACATGTTCGAGCAGGCCAAGAAGTCTTCCCCCTGCATCATCTTCATCGATGAAATCGATGCGGTCGGTCGCCAGCGTGGCGCCGGTCTCGGCGGTGGTCACGATGAGCGTGAGCAGACCCTGAACCAGATGCTGGTCGAAATGGATGGTTTTGAAGGCAATGAAGGCGTCATCGTCATCGCTGCCACCAACCGTCCCGATGTACTGGACCCTGCCTTGCTGCGTCCGGGCCGTTTCGACCGTCAGGTCGTGGTCGGTCTGCCGGATGTGCGCGGTCGCGAGCAGATCCTGAAGGTGCACATGCGCAAGGTGCCGTTGGCAGATGATGTCAATGCGGCCCTGATTGCCCGTGGTACTCCAGGTTTCTCCGGTGCCGATCTCGCCAACCTGGTCAACGAAGCCGCCCTCTTCTCCGCCCGTGAGAGTCGCCGAGTGGTTTCCATGGCCGAATTCGAGAAGGCCAAGGACAAGATCATGATGGGTGCGGAACGTCGCTCCATGGTGATGAGAGACTCCGAAAAGGAGATGACGGCTTACCATGAGGCGGGTCACGCCATCATTGGTCGCCTGGTTCCGGATCACGACCCTGTCTACAAGGTCTCCATCATACCGCGCGGTCGTGCGCTGGGTGTGACCATGTACCTGCCCGAGCAGGATCGCTGGAGCCACTCCAAGCAGCACCTGGAGTCCATGATCTCCAGCCTGTACGGCGGTCGTTTGGCAGAAGAGCTGATCTACGGTGCCGAGAAGGTATCGACCGGTGCATCCAACGATATCGAGCGTGCGACCGACATCGCCCGCAAGATGGTCACCCAGTGGGGCATGTCCGAGCGTCTCGGTCCCATGCTCTATGCGGAAGAAGATGGCGAAGTGTTCCTCGGTCGCAGCATGGCCAAGGCCAAGCACATGTCCGATGACACGGCGCGCGTCATAGACGCCGAGGTCAAGCAGGTCATCGATCGCAACTACGCCCGCTCCAAGCAGATCCTGCTGGACAACATGGACGTGTTGCACACCATGAAAGATGCGCTGATGAAGTACGAAACCATCGACGCCAAGCAGATCGACGATCTGATGGCCCGTCGCGAGGTGCGTGCTCCCAGCAACTGGCATGACGAGCACAGCGACACTCCGCAAGGCGGTGCCACTGTCGCGGCGGATGCCAAACCGGCAGTGACCGACGTGGAGCCGGTGGCGGATGTCGACATCGACAAGGCCAACGATCTCCCGGCCAAATAAATCGTGATGATGCAAACCCCGGGCTGGTCCCGGGGTTTTTCTTTATGTAAATGGAAGCGAAGATGCAGCTAACCAGCAAGGGGCTCAGCCTCTCCCTCGATCGTCCCCATGTGATGGGGATCCTCAATGTGACACCCGACTCCTTCTCCGATGGCGGCAATTTCAATCAGATTGACCGGGCCATGGCCCATGCTCGCCAGATGATCGCCGACGGAGCAACGCTCATCGACATCGGCGGCGAGTCGACGCGTCCGGGTGCCCCCGACGTGAGCGAGCAGGATGAGCTGGACAGGGTGATCCCCGTGGTCGAGCGGATGGTCGCCGAGCTGGATGTGATGATCTCCCTCGATACCTCCAAGGCTGCCGTGATGCGGGAAGGCTGCAAGGCGGGGGCCCACCTCATCAACGACGTGCGGGCCTTGCTCGAACCCGGCGCCCTGGCCGCCGCCGCAGAAGCTGACGTACCCGTGTGCCTGATGCACATGCAAGGCCAGCCGAGAACCATGCAGGCCGAGCCCCACTATGACGACCTGCTGGGGGAGGTGAGGGCCTTCTTCGACGAGCGTATCGCCGCCTGTCTGGCCGCCGGGATAGAGCGCCAGCAGCTGTTGCTGGATCCGGGCTACGGCTTTGGCAAGACGCTGGCGCACAACTATCAACTGCTGGCCTGGCAGGAGAAGTTGCTCGATTACCAGCTTCCGCTCTTGGTCGGTATGTCGCGAAAGTCTATGATAGGCAACCTGCTCGGTCGCTCGGTTGATGAACGGCTGGCTGGCAGTCTGGCCTGTGCGCTCATCGGGATGCAGCATGGCGCCCGTATCATCCGGGTGCACGATGTGCGAGAGACCATGGATGCCCTGCGCGCCGGCTGGATGGTAATGACGGGACAAGATTTCATATCCAAATAAAAAAACGAGAACAGACAATGGCAAGAAAGTATTTTGGCACCGATGGTGTCCGCGGCAAGGTTGGCGAATTTCCGATCACCCCTGATTTTGTGATGAAGCTGGGTTGGGCCGCAGGCAAGGTGCTCTCCAAGAAGGGCACCCGTAAAGTGCTGATCGGCAAGGATACCCGCATCTCCGGCTACATGCTGGAGTCCGCGCTGGAAGCGGGTCTCTCCGCCGCCGGTCTCAAGGCCATACTGATGGGCCCCATGCCCACGCCGGCCGTTGCCTACCTGACCCGCACCTTCCGTGCCGAGGCCGGCATCGTCATCAGCGCCTCCCACAACCCTTACTATGACAACGGCATCAAGTTCTTCTCAGCCGATGGCACCAAGCTGCCTGACGAGGTCGAGATGGCCATCGAGGCCGAGCTGGATCACGAGATCAAGTGCGTCGAGTCTGCCGATTTGGGCAAAGCCGTGCGCATCGAGGATGCGGCGGGTCGCTATATCGAGTTCTGCAAGAGCACCTTCCCCTCCCATCTGAGCCTGGAAGGGCTGAAGATGGTGGTCGACTGCGGCAATGGCGCTACCTATCACATAGCCCCCTCCGTGTTCCGCGAACTGGGCGCCGAGGTGATAGCCATCGGCTGCAGCCCGGATGGCCTCAACATCAACGACGGTGTCGGCTCGACCGCTCCCGATGCGCTGGCGGCCAAGGTGCTGGAGTGCAAGGCCGATCTCGGCGTGGCCTTTGACGGTGACGGCGATCGCCTGGTGATGGTGGACCACACGGGTTACATCATCGACGGTGACGAGATCCTCTACATCATCGCCCGCGATGCGCTGCGCAACGGCCGCCTCAAGGGCGGTGTGGTCGGTACCCTGATGGCCAACATGGGCCTGGAGCTGGCGCTGCAGACCCTGGGCATCCCGTTCGCCCGTGCCAAGGTGGGTGACCGCTACGTGCTGGAGATGATGAACGAGAAGGGCTGGCGTATCGGGGGTGAAAACTCCGGTCATATCATCTGCCTGGATCAGACCACCACAGGGGATGGTATCGTCGCCGCCCTGCAGGTACTGATGGCCATCTGCACCGCCGAGATGCCGCTGGCCAAGCTGCGTTCCGGCATGAGCAAGTTCCCGCAGGTGCTGGTGAACGTCCGTTTTGCCGAGGGCAAGGATCCGCTGGCGGCTGATGCCGTCAACCAGGAAGTGGCCAAGGTGGAACAGGAGCTGGCTGGCCGTGGCCGCGTCCTGCTGCGCAAATCCGGCACCGAACCCCTGATCCGGGTCATGGTGGAAGGTGAGCATGAGCAGCAGGTGCGTGACATGGCACAACGCATCGCTCAACAGGTCGAATCGGCGTTTTAATGAACAAAAGGGGCGGCTTTTTAGCCGCCCTGGTTGTATCTTGTTCAAACGATTCGAAAATTCAAAAATAGCGCTTGTCAGCTGACAATCCTCTGGATATTATCAGCCCCGCTTTCGCAAGGGAGTTGCCGATGGGACATCGCAAGCCGTTTGTAGCCGCCAACTGGAAGTTACACGGTAGTAGGTCGCAGTTAGAGCAGTTTACTGGCCAGTGCCTGCAAGGCATGGATGAGCGAGTAGATGTGGTCTTGTGTCCATCCCATGTGCATCTCGACTTCACGGCCGCTCTGCTCAAGGAGCAGAAGGTGATGAAGTTGGGGGCTCAGAATGTGAGTCAGCACCAGGCTGGCGCTTACACGGGTGAAGTCTCGTGTCAGATGCTGGTTGAGGCAGGGTGTCGTTACGTACTGGTAGGACACTCCGAGCGCAGGCGTCTCTTTGGTGAGACCAGCTTTATCGTCGCAGAGAAGTTTGCGGCAGCCAGAGCGGCAGGTTTGATCCCCATCCTCTGTTTGGGTGAATCAGGCGCGGCGAGGCAGGCGAGAAGAACCTTCGAGGTGATCGCCGAAGAGCTGGACATCGTCATAGAGAAAAATGGCGCGATGGCTTTCGATAATGCTATCATCGCCTACGAGCCGATTTGGGCTGTAGGTACAGGTAAATGCGCCACACCCGAGCAGGCACAAGAGGTTCATTCCTTTATACGTGGTCGCTTGGCGGAGGATACTCCGGTAATAGGTGAGAAAGTTAGAATCATCTATGGTGGGAGCGTGACACCGACCAATGCGAGAGATTTGTTTGCCCAGCCCGACATTGATGGCGGTCTGATTGGTGGAGCGAGTCTCGATGACAAGACGTTTTTAGGAATTGTTGAAGCGGCAAAGGGTGCAAGTTAAATGTACGAAATTCTTTTAGTCGTTTATCTGCTGGTTTCACTGGCTCTGATTGGTCTGGTGATGATTCAGCAAGGTAAAGGGGCTGACATGGGCGCCTCCTTCGGCGCAGGGGCATCGAATACCGTATTCGGCTCCGGTGGTTCAGGCAGTTTCCTGACCCGAACAACAGCAATTTTGGCTACTCTGTTCTTTCTGATTAGCCTGGTGCTCGGCTCTATGTCCAGCAACAAGGTAAAACAGGGTAGTGAATGGGAAAATCTGCAACAAACCCAACAGGTTGAGCAGACCAAAGCGCCAGTAAAGAAAGACACTGACGTTCCCGAATAAGTGAGTTTTGCCGTGGTGGTGGAATTGGTAGACACGCTATCTTGAGGGGGTAGTGCTCTAGGGTGTGCGGGTTCGAGTCCCGCCCACGGCACCAATTAAGTAGTGAGCTCGGGCAACCGGGTATATTATAGTCAGTCAGTCTTGTGTGAAGAGAATGAACTGGCTATAATCTCGCACGATTTCGGACGCGGGGTGGAGCAGCATGGTAGCTCGTCGGGCTCATAACCCGAAGGTCGTCGGTTCAAATCCGGCCCCCGCAACCAAATTTCACGCATTTCCTACGCTCAGGAAGGCGGTCGCTGCGAGGCGACAATCAGGGTAAAGCGCCAAGCCCCGATTTGACATCGGGGCTTTTTGTTATGTGCGATTTACTCTGAATCGATCTCTATCTGGGCTTTATGCCCTTTTTTTGTTTTTCGGAGGGTGACTTTGGCTACGTTGGAACAACGTTTGACCGATCTGCTCGAGGCTCCGGTCGTTGCCTTGGGTTTTGAACTTTGGGGTATTGAGTTTATCCGCGCGGGTAACCACTCCACTTTGCGTGTCTTTATCGACGGCGAGAATGGTGTGACTGTCGAGAACTGTGCTGAAGTCAGCCATCAGGTTGGCGCCATCATGGATGTCGAGGATCCCATCACAGAAGAATACTTCCTGGAAGTATCCTCCCCTGGTCTGGATCGTCCGCTGTTCAAGGTTGCCCAGTTCGAAAAATACGTTGGCCAAGAGGCGGCGGTGCAGCTGCGGATGGCAACAAATAACCGCCGCAAGTTCAAAGGCGTAATCAAAGCTGTGCAAGGCGACATGATCACCCTGACAGTAGATGGTAAGGACGACGTGTTGGCTTTCACCAATATCCAAAAAGCGAACATAGTGCCGAACTTTGGTTAACGAGGCTATCGGATATGAATAAAGAGATTTTGCTGGTCGTTGACGCAGTATCCAACGAGAAAGCTGTGCCCCGCGAGAAAATTTTCCAGGCTCTGGAGACCGCGCTGGCGACTGCGACCAAGAAAAAATATGAAGGCGAGATTGAAGTTCGGGTCGAAATCGATCGCAAAACCGGTGACTACGATACCTATCGTCGCTGGGTTGTGGTGGCCGATCAGGCTGCAATGGAGAACCCGTACGGTGAAATCACCCTCGAAGCCGCTCAGATCGAGCAGCCCGAGATCCAGCTCGGTGACTATGTAGAAGACCAGATCGACTCTGTGACCTTCGACCGTATCACCACCCAGACCGCCAAACAGGTTATCGTGCAGAAAGTGCGCGAAGCCGAGCGTTCCCAAGTCGTTGACCAGTTCAAGGACAAGGAAGGCACCATCATCAGCGGTGTGGTCAAGAAGAGCAACCGTGACAACGTGATCCTGGATCTGGGCAGCAATGCCGAGGCCGTGATCTTCCGTGACGACATGCTGCCGCGCGAGACTTTCCGTCCGGGCGACCGCATCCGTGGCCTGCTCTACGCCGTGCGTCCCGAAGCCCGTGGTTCCCAGCTGTTCGTCAGCCGTTCCAGCCCGGACTTCCTGAAAGAGCTGTTCCGCATCGAAGTACCGGAAATCGGTGAAGAGATGATCGAAATCATGGGCGCCGCCCGTGACCCGGGCTCCCGCGCCAAGATAGCGGTGAAGACCAACGATCGTCGTATCGACCCGATTGGTGCCTGTATCGGCATGCGCGGTGCCCGTGTGCAAGCTGTCTCCGCCGAGCTGAGCGGTGAGCGTGCCGACATCGTCTTGTACGATGACAACCCCGCCCAGTACGTGATCAATGCCATGGCGCCCGCCGATGTGGCCTCCATCATAGTGGATGAAGACAACCACACCATGGATATCGCCGTGGAAGCCGCCAACCTGGCCCAGGCCATCGGTCGCAACGGTCAGAACGTGCGTCTGGCATCCCAGCTGACCGGTTGGGAGCTGAACGTCATGACCGTTGAGGACATGCGTGCCAAGCACCAGGCCGAGAACGACCGCATCCTGACCCTGTTCACCAGCACCCTCGACATTGACGATGATTTCGCCGGTCTGCTGATGGAAGAAGGCTTCTCTACCCTGGAAGAGATCGCCTTCGTACCGGTCAACGAGCTGCTGGCCATCGATGGCCTGGACGAAGACATGGTTGAAGAGCTGCGCCAGCGCGCCAAGAATGCGCTGACCACCAAGGCTCTGGCCAAAGAAGAATCCTTTGAAGGTGTAGAACCTTCCGAAGATCTGCTCAATCTGAACGGCCTTGGCCGTGACATGGCGTATGCCCTGGCCGCTCGCGGTATCGGCACCCTGGAAGATTTGGCAGAGCAAGGCATCGATGACCTTGCTGATATTGAAGGGCTGACGGCAGAGAAAGCCGGTGAGCTGATTATGGCTGCTCGTAATATCTGTTGGTTCGGAGAAGAGCAGTCTGAGTAAGATCAAACGGAGGAAAATGAATGGCAGAAGTATCAGTCAAACAACTTGCCACTGACATCGACACACCGGTTGATCGTCTTCTCCAGCAGTTTGTCGATGCCGGTATCAGCAAGAGCAAGGCCGACGACATGGTTAGCGAGTCTGAGAAACAGACTCTGCTGACCCATCTGAAGAAACAGCATGGAGGTGACGAGGTCGCCGCACCTGCCCGCATGACCTTGCAGCGCAAGACCAAGAGCACCATCAGTGTTCAGGGGACTGGCGGCAAGAACAAGGAAGTGCAGGTTGAAGTGCGTAAATCTCGCACCTACGTAAGACGCTCGGCGCTGGAAGATGAACAGCGCCAGGCGGAAGCCGAGGAAACAGCGCGTTTGGAAGCAGAAGAAAAAGCTCGTAGCGAGGCCGAAAACAAGGTTCGTCTCGATGCTGAAGAGAAGGCTCGCCGTGAGGCTGAGCAGGCTCGTCGTGAAGCTGAGGAAAAGGCGCGGATCGAGGCACAACAAAAGGCTCGACAGGCTCCACAGCCCGCCAAAGCAGCCAGTAGCACAGCTCAGCAAGAGGCAGAAAAGATGGCCAAGCGCGAAGCAGAAGAACTGAAGCGCCAACAGGATCAAACCGCTTTGCAAAAAGCAGAAGAACTCGCCGCGAAGAAAGCCGAAGAGGCTCGCGTCATGGCGGAACAAAACGGCCCTCGCTGGGCTGAAGAAGAAGCTGCTCGCGCCAAAGAGAGCAGTGACTATCATCTGACCACCAACAAGCATGCGCAAGCCGCAGAAGACGAGTTGGACCGGAAGGAAGAGACCAGCCGTCGTACCGCCGCCGCCGCCGTCAAGGCGCCGAAAAAGGCCGGTCGTCGTGAAGATGATCGCGATTCCCGCAACCCGCGTGCCCGTAAAGGCAAGCGCGGCAAGGTGGCCATGCCCAATGCCATGAAGCACGGCTTCAACAAGCCTGCTGCCGTGGTTAACCGTGACGTCGTCATCGGCGAAACCATCACTGTGGCCGAGCTGGCCAACAAGATGGCCGTCAAGGGCGTGGAAGTCATCAAGGCGATGATGAAGATGGGCGCCATGGCGACCATCAACCAGGTGATCGATCAGGAGACAGCCCAGCTGGTTGCCGAAGAGATGGGTCACAAGGTTGTGTTGCGTCGTGAGAACGAGCTGGAAGAGGCGGTACTGTCCGATCGTGACGAGACCTCCGAAGCCAAGCCGCGCGCACCTGTCGTGACCATCATGGGTCACGTCGACCACGGCAAGACCTCGCTGCTCGACTACATCCGTAAAGCCAAGGTCGCTGCTGGCGAAGCCGGTGGCATCACCCAGCATATCGGTGCTTACCACGTCGAAACCGACAGTGGCATGATCACCTTCCTGGATACCCCGGGTCACGCGGCCTTTACCTCCATGCGTGCTCGCGGTGCCAAGTCGACCGATATCGTCGTTCTGGTTGTTGCTGCCGATGACGGCGTCATGCCGCAGACCATCGAAGCCATCCAGCACGCCAAGGCGGCAGAAGTGCCCATCGTGGTTGCGGTCAACAAGATCGACAAGCCCGAAGCGGATCCGGATCGCGTCAAGACCGAGCTGGCCCGTTACAACGTCATGTCCGAAGACTGGGGTGGCGACAGCCAGTTCGTTCACGTCTCCGCCAAGTCTGGCGAAGGCATCGACGACCTGCTGGAAGCCATCCTGATCCAGTCCGAAGTGCTGGAATTGAAAGCGGTTGTCGATGGCATGGCCAGCGGCGTCGTGATCGAATCCTTCCTGGACAAGGGTCGTGGTCCGGTTGCCACCGTGCTGGTACAAGAAGGTACTCTGCGCCAGGGCGACATCGTACTGTGTGGTCTGGAATACGGTCGTATCCGTGCCATGCGTGACGAGCTGGGTCGTGAAATCAAGGAAGCGGGTCCGTCCCTGCCGGTGGAAATCCTGGGTCTGTCCGGGGTGCCGTCTGCCGGTGATGAAGCCACCGTTGTACGTGACGAGAAGAAGGCCCGTGAAGTGGCTCTCTATCGTCAGGGCAAGTTCCGCGACGTCAAGCTGGCTCGCCAGCAGAAGGCCAAGCTGGAAAACATGTTCGCCAACATGACCGAGGGCGAAGTGTCCGAAGTGAACGTGGTGATCAAGGCCGACGTACAGGGTTCGGTGCAGGCGATTTGCGATGCGCTGGTCCAGCTCTCTACCGACGAAGTCAAGGTCAAGATCGTGGGCTCGGGTGTCGGTGGCATCACCGAAACCGACGCCACTCTGGCTGCGGCTTCCAGCGCCATCCTGGTGGGCTTCAACGTCCGTGCCGACGCCTCTGCGCGCAAGGTCATCGAGTCCGAGAGCCTGGATCTGCGTTACTACTCCGTCATCTATGATTTGATCGACGAAGTGAAGCAGGCCATGAGCGGCAAGCTGGCTCCTGAGTATCGTCAGGAGATCATCGGTCTGGCTGAAGTGCGTAGCGTCTTCAAGTCACCCAAGTTCGGCGCCGTTGCCGGCTGTATGGTTACCGAAGGTGTGGTCAAGCGTTCCAACCGTATCCGTGTTCTGCGTGACAACGTGGTTATCTATGAAGGCGAGCTGGAATCCCTGCGCCGCTTCAAGGATGACGTCAACGAAGTCCGCAACGGTTACGAGTGTGGCATCGCGGTCAAGAACTACAACGACGTACGCGAAGGCGACCAGATCGAAGTTTACGAGACCATTGAAATTCAACGGACTCTGTAAGCCGAGAGTTAGACAAAATAGGGGGCTGCGGCCCCCTTTTATCGCAGGATAGAATATGGCCAGAGAATTCAGCCGGACCAACAGGGTCGGCCAGCAGATCCAGCGTGAAATCGCTCTGATCTTGCAGCGTGAGGTCAAGGACCCGCGCATCGGCATGGTAACCGTCTCGGACGTGGAAGTGTCCAAGGACCTCAACTATGCCAAGGTTTATGTCACCTTCTTGCAGCTGGATATCGATGCCGAGCGCATCGCGGAAGGGCTCAAGGGCCTGACCGAAGCGGCCGGCTACATCCGCAGTCTGCTCGGCAGTGCCATGCGCCTGCGGGTGGTACCCGAGCTGCGCTTCTACTACGACCAGACCCTGGTCGAGGGGATGCGCATCTCCAACCTGGTGTCCAACACAGTGCGTGACGACAAGCGTCGCATGGCCGAAGCCGGCCGTGAAGAAGACGAAGCCGCACCGGATGATACAGAGGATAAAGCCTGAGATGTCTCGTAGACGCCGTTTCAAGGGTCGTGACGTACACGGCATCCTGCTGCTGGACAAGCCGACCGGTCTGACCTCCAACGATGTGTTGCAGAAGGTCAAGCGTATCTACAACGCCGCCAAGGCCGGTCACACCGGTGCTCTGGATCCGCTGGCGACCGGCATGCTGCCGATCTGCCTCGGCGAGGCCACCAAGTTCTCCCAGTATCTGCTGGAAGCGGACAAGCGCTATGAGGTGACCGCCAAGCTGGGCGAGCGCACCAACACCAGCGACTCCGACGGCGAGGTGGTCTCCACCCGGCCGGTGAACGTGGCCGTGGGTACCCTGATCGAGTCGCTGGACCAGTTCCGCGGCCCCATCATGCAGGTGCCGTCCATGTACTCCGCCCTCAAGCACAACGGTCGCCCGCTCTACGAATATGCCCGTGAAGGCATAGAGATAGAGCGCGAAGCCCGCCCCATCACGGTGTTCGAGCTCAAGCTCATCAGCTTTGAAGGGGATGAGGTCAAGCTGGAGGTGCACTGCAGCAAGGGCACCTACATTCGCTCCCTGGTGGACGATCTGGGGGAAGTGCTGGGTTGTGGCGCCCACGTCACCCAGCTGCGCCGCACCCAGGTGGCCAGCTATCCCTATGAGCGGATGCTGACTCTGGAACAGCTCGAGTGCATCTTCGAACAGGCCAAGGCTGAAAGCATCCCGCCACGGGAGCAGCTCGATCCCTTGTTGCTGCCGATGGATACCGCCGTGGCCGCGTTGCCCGAGGTGAACATGCTGGCGGCAGTCGCCGCCTATGTGAACCAGGGTCAAGCCGTGCAGGTAGCTGGCGCGCCGCAAAGCGGCCAGGTTCGCATGACGGTCGGCCCTGAGCGTGAGTTCATCGGGGTGGGCGAGATCGACGACGAAGGGCGGGTTGCCCCCAAGCGTCTGGTGCGCTACCACGACGATCACGACGAGGAGTGATCCTCAGGCGGTATCTGGGCGTCTTTCCCGTTGCGAAAAGTGACGGGGACGATTATGATACCGCCCTCATTTCACGGCTGAATTAGAGATTGGCTGTGAACCTTTAAACACTCTACTTGGAGTAATACCATGTCTCTAAATGCTGAGATCAAAGCTTCCATCGTTGCTGACAACGCTCGTTGCGCCAACGACACTGGCTCCCCCGAAGTGCAGGTTGCCCTGCTGACTGCCCAGATCAACCATCTGCAAGGTCACTTCAAAGAGCACGCTAAAGATCACCACGGTCGTCGTGGTCTGCTGCGCATGGTTTCCCAGCGTCGCAAGCTGCTGGACTACCTGAAGCGTAAAGATGTTCAGCGTTATGCTGCTCTGATCGCCAAGCTGGGTCTGCGTCGTTAATCGACCATCAGATTTCGCGAAAAAGGGGAACCTCAGGGTTCCCCTTTTTTATTGCGCGTCAGGCTGTTGCCGGCTTCACAGAATTTGTGTCACTGCTTACCTTTTGGTTCGAATCAAGTATACTTGCACGCGAATTTAAAGAGCCAAATTGTAAAAAGGAAATTCACGTGAATCCTATTGTAAAGTCATTCCAGTACGGTCAACACACCGTCACTCTGGAAACCGGTGTGATGGCCCGTCAAGCCACTGCGGCCGTAATGGTCAGCATGGACGATACCTGCGTATTTGTGACCGTAGTCGGCAAGAAAGAGGCCGATCACGGTCGCGATTTCTTCCCGCTGACCGTCAACTACCAGGAGCGTACCTATGCTGCTGGTCGTATCCCGGGTGGTTTCTTCCGTCGTGAAGGCCGTCCGAGCGAAGGCGAAACCCTCACCTCCCGCCTGATCGACCGTCCTATTCGTCCGCTGTTCCCGGAAGGCTTCCTCAATGAGGTTCAGGTGGTTGCCACCGTCATGTCCGTGAACCCGCTGGTTTCCCCGGACATAGTTGCCATGATCGGTGCCTCTGCTGCACTGGCCATCTCCGGCATCCCGTTCGGTGGCCCGATTGCCGCGGCTCGCGTGGGTTACATGAACGGTCAGTACGTATTGAACCCGACCACTGCCGAACTGCCCCAGAGCGATCTGGACCTGGTGGTTGCCGGTACCGCCAACGCGGTACTGATGGTGGAATCCGAAGCGGCCATCCTGTCTGAAGAGACCATGCTGGGCGCCGTCGTTTATGGCCACGAGCAGATGCAAGTCGTGATCAACGCCATCAACGAATTCGCCGCCGAGGTGGGTACCCAGCCGTGGGATTGGACCCCGCCTGCGACCAACGAAGCGCTGAAAGCCAAGGTTGCCGAGCTGGCCACCGCCGAGCTGGGTGAAGCCTACCGCATCACCGAGAAGGCCGTGCGTTACGCCGCCATCGGTGCCATCAAGTCCCGTGTGGTTGAGCAAGTGATCGCCTCCGGCGTGGAAGAAGATGCCAAGAAGATCGGCGAAGAGTTCCACAGCCTGGAAAGCCGCATCGTCCGTGGCCGTGTGGTCCGTGGCGAGCCGCGCATCGATGGTCGCGATCCGGAAATGATCCGCGCCCTGTCCGTCGGCACCGGCATTCTGCCGCGCGCTCACGGCTCCGCCCTGTTCACCCGTGGTGAGACTCAGGCCATCGTGGTTGCGACCCTGGGTACCGAGCGTGACGCCCAGAACATCGACGAGCTGGCTGGCCACCGCGCCGACCGCTTCATGCTGCACTACAACTTCCCGCCGTACTGCGTCGGTGAGACCGGCATGATGGGTAGCCCCAAGCGTCGTGAAATCGGTCACGGTCGTCTGGCCAAGCGCGGCGTTGCTGCCGTGATGCCGAGTGCCGCCGAGTTCCCGTACGTGGTGCGCGTGGTGTCTGAAATCACCGAATCCAACGGTTCCTCCTCCATGGCCTCCGTCTGTGGTTCCTCCCTGGCGCTGATGGACGCGGGTGTGCCGATCAAGGCCTCCGTTGCCGGTATCGCCATGGGTCTGGTGAAGGAAGAAGAAGGTTTCGTCGTGCTGTCCGATATCCTGGGTGACGAAGATCACCTGGGCGACATGGACTTCAAGGTGGCCGGTACTACTCAAGGTATCACTGCGCTGCAGATGGACATCAAGATCGAAGGCATCACCAAAGAGATCATGGAGATTGCCCTCAAGCAAGCCCGTGGCGCTCGCCTGCACATCCTGAAGGTAATGGACGAAGCCATCCAGGCGCCGCGTAGCGAGATCTCCGATTTCGCCCCGCGCATCCACACCATCAAGATCAATCCCGAGAAGATCAAGGATGTCATCGGCAAGGGCGGTTCCGTGATCCGCGCGCTGACCGAAGAGACAGGCACCAACATAGAGCTGGATGATGACGGCACCGTCCGCATCTCCGCCGTTGCCAACGAAGCCGCCATGGAAGCCATTCGTCGCATCGAGGCCATCACCGCCGAGATCGAAGTGAACCGCATCTATGAAGGCAAGGTTGTGCGTCTGGCCGACTTCGGCGCCTTCGTCAATATCCTGCCGGGTAAAGACGGTCTGGTACACATCTCCCAAATCACCGATGCCCGCGTGCAGAACGTGGCCGACTTCCTGAAGATCGGTGATGTTGTGAAGGTGAAGGTACTGGAAGTGGACCGTCAAGGCCGCGTGCGTCTCTCCATCAAGGAAGCGAATGCACCGACCGAAGCCGCCGCACCGGTTGCTGACGTGGCCGTTGCCGAAGAGCCGACTGCCGAATAAGGCTGCCGTGCCGTTGCAAAGCCGACCTCAGGGTCGGCTTTTTTGTGCCTGCTCGGCGGCGATGTTGTTTCTTATGAAGCCCTCTGTTACAACAATGGGCTCCCCGCGCGACGGGCAACAAGGAGCAGTATGATGTCGTGGGCCCTTCTCAGGCAGTTTCCTCCGCTGGTCTGGACCGTGATCCTGGGTACCTTCATGGTGCGCACCAGCTATTACATGGTCTGGCCTTTTCTCTCCATCTTGCTCTATCGGGAGTATGCCCTCTCGGCCACCAGCATTGGGGCCATGCTGGGAGCGAGTGCGGCGCTCTCCACCCTGATCAGCTTCTATGGCGGCTGGTTGTCGGATCAGCTGGGGCGACGCAATATCTTGCTGGCCGGCTGCCTGGTCGCGTTGCTCTGCTACGGTCTGCTCGGCTTCTCCCACTCAGTGCTCTGGCTCGGGGTCGGGGTGATCGGCAGCGGTCTCTCCTCCGGTCTCATAGATGCACCGGGCAAGGCGCTGATGGCCGACAGCCTCGCCTCGGCCAAGGCGCGCGAGCTGGCACTGCACATGCGCTACTTCCTGCTCAATCTGGGGGCGGCGACAGGGCCTCTGCTTGGGGTGACCCTGGGCATCAGCGCCCAGCAGCAAACCTTCCTGCTGCTCTCCGGCAGCTATCTACTGCTGGGGGCTGCCTTCGTCTGGGGCTTTCGCAGGTTGAACGAGGAAGAGCGGCGCAATGGCGGCCTGGGCCTGCGGGCCGCCATCAAGGTGCTGTGGCTGGATCGGGGATTTTTGCTGCTGGTGATGGCGAACCTGTTGATGGTGCTGGTCTATTCCCAGTTTCACTCACCCCTGGTGCAATATCTGACGCGGGCCGAGACCCCCGAGGTGGCGCGACTGGTCGCCATTCTGGTGACGATCAACGCGCTGACCGTGGTCTTGCTTCAATTCCCACTGCTGCATCTGCTCGCCCGCTGGCCCGGCAAGGTGCGGCTGCAGCTTGGCATCATGCTGTTTCTGGGGGCTCAGGTGCTGTTTGCGCTGGGGGATCCCGCACAGTGGTCGCACTGGATCTGGGCCGTGCTGCTGCTGAGCGTGGGGGAGACCATACTGTTCCCGCTGCTCAACGTGCTGATCGATCAGATGTCGCCCCCTCATCTGAAGGGGAGCTATTTCGGGGCCGGGTCGCTGGCCGGGCTGGGCGGTGCCATAGGGGCCGTGCTGGGGGGCTGGATCCTGGAGCTGTGGGGAGGGCCGTCACTCTACATATTGATGGCGCTGTGCTGCATCTTGACCTTTCTGCTGTACGAGTGGGGGGCGCGGATCCCGCGCCCCGAGGTAGTGAAAGCCTGTTCCCGCGAGGGTTAGTGGGTATCCTTCTGGTTGACCTGCTTCATCGCCTTCTTGGCGGCATACATGCGCTCGTCGGCCAACCGGATCAGGCTGTTGCCCTCGTCGAACTGGATGGGGCCCGTCTGTACCATGCCGATGCTGAGGGTCACGTCGCCGAGCTGCTCTGTCAGGGTGCGGGTCAGCCGTTGCAGATAGACGTCCCTGGCCTGCTCCTCGTTGCAGTTGGGCAGGATCAGGCAGAACTCGTCCCCGCCGTAGCGAAAACAGCAATCCTCCGCCCGCGACACCTTGCGAATGCAGGCGCCGACGATGCGCAATATCTCGTCTCCCCGCTGGTGTCCCTGGGTGTCGTTGATCTGTTTGAAGTCGTCGATGTCGAGGTAGGCGATGACCACGGGTTCGGCGCGGCGCTGGCAGGTGCGCAGGGTGCGGGTCAGGTTTTCCTGCAGGTGGCGCACGCTGAGCAGGCCGGTGAGGGAGTCGGTCCGGCTCATCTCCTCCAATTGCTGGGTGCGCTCGCGCACCTTCTCCTCCAGCGTCTTGGCGTAGATCTCCGACTTCTCCTTGGATGACTCTATCTCCGAGACCAGGCTGCGAATATAGGTCTCGAACACCAGGGTAATGTCGAACAGGAACAGCTTGTCGAGGGCGGTCAGCATGGTCATGCGATTCTGCTCATGCTCTATCTGGGTGAAGATATCCTCGATGAGCAGCCCCTTGAGGGTATTGATGGCGGCCAGATAGAGCTTGGGCTCCACCCCGATCCGCTTGTGCACCAGCCCGATCCGCAACCGGTTGTTGACGTACTCCAGATCATACAGGCCGCTGAACAGGTCGAGGATGTAACGGCGCTGGGCCGCCCGCAGCCGGGTGAGCGTATCGGCGTCACCGATCAGCAGGGCAATCTCGGTGATCCCGGTCTGCAACATATAGAACTTGTCGACCAGCGCATCTATGTGGGGCTCTATCTTGACGCGATAACTGGCGAGCAGGGTGAAATCTTCCTCGCTCAGCAGCAGCAGCTCCTTGCGATGGGCGATTTCGAACTCTGTGATCCGCATCTGCTCCAGCAGAGTCTGTTCGGTTGGATTCATGGCAGTTCCCTGAACGAAAATGACGGCGCGCACTTTGTTATCTAACTGACAGTGTAGACATTAACAGCAGGGAACAGGTTTTCAAATGGCGCAGCTTTGTTGCAGGTCAACGGCTGCACCCATCACTCTATCTACTAGAAGGTCAGCACCTTGTCGGCCGCCAGGGTCCATTGGGCCAGCAGCGGCAGGGTACCGATCTCGATCCCCTCGATGAGCGGCAGGGCCGTGATGCCGCGGGCATCGGTACAGGTTTTGCAGAGGCGGATGATGGCGCCCTGGGCCAGCAGGATCTCCAGCATCTGGCGCAGATTGTACCCCTCGGCCGGGGCCTGTCCCGCCAGCGCGGCGCCGACCGCATCGGACATCAGGAACAGTTGCAGGCTGGCACCGCCCTGCTCGCCCAGGGCAATGGCCAGCCGCAGGGCGTTGAACAGGGATTCGCTACCGTAGGGTGCGCCGTTGGCGATGATGACAATACGTTGATTCATAAAAGACTCCATCCTGAAAGCCGCTATTGTAGACTCGTCGGGGCCGCGCTGGCGTGATGTTGCACAAACTCTGTCGTACCGGTTGGCACACGGCTTGACCCGTCCGGCCGAGTGCGGTCTGATAGGCGGCCATCAAACATGACAGAGGAGTGAGGTCGTTATGTGGAAGGTTATCGGAATGAGTATGCTGCTGTTGGCCGGTCAGGCTTATGGCAGCCAGGAGGTGGGCTGCAAGGCACGGCAACAGGCGGTGGCGGATCAGCTGGTCTTCGCCAAGGCGCACAACAACGCGGATCAGGTGGCCGGGCTGGAGCGGGCGCTGCGCAATATCGAGGCTCACTGCACCGATGCGGGCCTGTTCAAGGAGCAGCAGCAACGGGTGGCCGAGCTGAAAGCGCAGGTGAACGAGCGGCTGATCGAGCTGCAAAATGCACGGGTGTCGGGCAAGCCTGACAAGATCGCCAAGAAGCAGGCCAAGCTGGAAGAGGCCCAGACCAAATTGCTGGCAGCCCAGAACGAGCTGGATGCGCTGAGCAAGCTGATCACCCCCTGATCGCCGCATTGCAGCGTGAAAAAGCCGGGCATGCCCGGCTTTTTGCTGTTCAGTGATCCCTCCTATCATGCTCCCCGTCGACCGACCATGCTGGCCGGCACCACCCAGGCATCGAACTGCTGCGCCGTGAGATGGCCGGAGGCGATGGCCGCCTCCCGCAGGCTGAGCCCCTCATGATGTGCCCGCTTGGCTATCTCGGCCGCCTTGTCGTAGCCGATGTGGGGGTTGAGCGCAGTGACCAGCATCAGGGAGCGGGCCAGCAGATCATCGATGCGCGCCCGGTTCGGCGTGATGCCGATGGCGCAGTGATCGTGGAAGCTCCGCATGCCGTCGGCCAGCAGCCGCACGCTCTGCAAAAAGTTGTGAGCTATGAGCGGGCGGAACACGTTCAGCTCGAAGTTGCCGCTGGCACCGCCTATGTTGATGGCCACGTCGTTGCCCATCACCTGGGCGCACAGCATGGTCAGCGCCTCGCACTGGGTCGGATTGACCTTGCCGGGCATGATGGAGGATCCGGGCTCATTTTCCGGGATCAGCAGCTCTCCCAGCCCGCTGCGGGGGCCGCTGGCCAGCCAGCGCACGTCGTTGGCGATCTTCATGAGCGATGCGGCCAGCGTCTTGAGGGCGCCGTGGGCATGCACCAGGGCATCGCTCGCCGCCAGCGCCTCGAACTTGTTGGGGGCGCTCACCAGCGGCAGGCCCGTCTGCTCCGCCAGGGTGGCCGCCACCTCGTCGGCAAAGCCGGGTGGCGTGTTCAGGCCCGTGCCGACGGCCGTGCCTCCCAGCGCCAGCTCGCACAGGTGGGGCAGGGCGGCCCGAATGTGGCGCTCCGCCTGTTCCAGCTGGGCGACCCAGCCTGAGAACTCCTGCCCCAGGGTGAGCGGGGTGGCGTCCTGCAAGTGGGTGCGGCCAATCTTGACTATGTCGTCGAAGGCGTGCGCCTTGCGCGCAAGGGTTGCACTCAGGGTGATCAGGGCGGGCAGCAGTTGCAGCGTGATGGCGCTGACGGCCGCCAGGTTCATGGCGCTCGGGAAGACGTCATTGCTCGACTGGCTCTTGTTCACCTCGTCGTTGGGGTGCACCAGACGCGCTTCGCCGCGCGGGCCGCCGAGCAGCTCGCTGGCCCGATTGGCCAGCACCTCGTTGACGTTCATGTTGGTCTGGGTGCCCGAGCCTGTCTGCCAGACCCTGAGTGGAAACTCTTCCCCGTGCTGGCCACAGAGGACCTCATCGGCGGCGCTCATGATGGCCTGGGCCGTGCGAGCGGGCAGCAGTCCCTTGGCGTGATTGACCCGGGCACAGGCCGATTTGATGCGCGCCAGGGCGTGGATCAGCTCCATGGGCTGACGCTCCCCCGAGATGTCGAAATGGTGCAGGGAGCGCTGGGTCTGGGCCCCCCACAGCCGCTCGGCCGGAACGGCTATCTCCCCGAAGCTGTCGTGTTCTATCCGTGTCGTCATTGCATCCTCCCGCCGAAAAGAAAAGGGGCGAGGGAATATCCCTTGCCCCTCACAGCATGGCAAACCACAGGCCAGGTCGCTCAGAATGGCGACTCACGTTGTGGCGCGCCCTCTTGCATCATGGTTCAGCCGTGGGGGCGAAACGGCGTCAGCGCCGCCAGCGGGCTGGCATCCATGAATTCCTGCACCTCCTCGCCGTGTTTGAAGATCTTGTAGCTCTCGCCGCGGGCGCTCCAGTATTCGAGGGTGTCGCCGCTGCTCTCGCCACTTATTTGGAGCAGGCTGGCTTCACGCAGGGCCACCACATGTTCGCTCGGGTTGATGGCGCAGAACTCCGCCAGACGCTCGTCGCGGGTCTCTCCCATGTGGCCGCTGATGCTGGCGTCCAGATAGTGGGGGTTGATCTGCAGCGGGAACAGGCCAAGGGCGGGCAGCACGGCGGCGTTGCAGACCGGCATGTCGTTGGTGGTGCGAATGCTCGGGGTGGCCACGTTGCAACCTGCGCTCCAGCCCACATAGGGCACGCCCCGCTCGCGTACGGCGCGCTGGATCGGCACGACCAGGCCATTTTCGTGCAGCAGCTGGTTGAGGCGCCAGGTGTTGCCGCCGCTGATAAAGATGGCGTCGGCCTGGTTGATGGCGTCCACCGGATCGTCGAACTGATGGATGCTGATGGCTTCCACCCCCAGGCTTTCGCCGAGCTCATTGGCCCTGGCATCCCAGTCGCTGCGGATCACGGCGTAGGGGATGAGCAGGATGCGCTTGACCTGTTTGCGGGCGAGCAGGGTCTGCACCCGGTCCCGGGCCCAGCCGAGCAGACCCGGAAATTCGGTGGCTTTACCGTTGCTGAGAAGAAGCAGTTCCATGAAAAATGTCCTCATGAGTGAAAGCGGAGGAGGCGCCGCCAGGACGTGCCGTGGCGACAGGAGCCCCCATTCTAACCCGATTGGCAGCAGGGTTCTGTGATCGGTTCATGTATCCCGATGAGCCTGCCCTCTGGCCGGGCTATCAAGCCGTCCACCCTCTGCGCCATTGCCCGGTGGCTTGATAGGCATTTGCCGGGCCGCCGCAACCGGCGGTGATCTGCCTCCCGCCACGTTTCAAATACGAAAGACCCCACCGAAGTGGGGCCTTGATCCTTGAGGACGTTTCCCGTCAGCTGGCGCTGGCCGGGGCAATCTGGAACTCGGGCTGCTGGCGCAGCTTCCACAGCTCAATCCACTTGCGGATGGCCGACACTAGTATGATGGCGCCCAGCCCCAGCATCAGCAGCGAGATGCCGCCGTTGAGCAGGTTGTAGCCCTTGGATTCCGGGTTGAAGTAGACATGGCTCACCATCCAGTAACCGGCGTAGTTGACGGTGACGAACAGGTAGGCCAGCGGAATGAGGCAGGTCAGCATGTAGCGGCGCTTGCTGGCCAGCCGCAAGATGATGGTGGCACCGATAATCAGGCCCACCGAGGCCATCAGCTGGTTCGAGACCCCGAACAGCGCCCACACGGAGCCGATATCGCCGGACATCAGCAGATAACCCCACATCACGCAGGCGAGCACGCTGGCCCCGATGGCGCCCGGCATCCAGTCGATGCGCTTGAGGGGCGGGTAAAACTCGCCGAAGAAGTCCTGGATCAGGTAGCGGGAGACCCGGGTGCCGGAGTCAACGGCAGTCAGGATAAAGACCGCTTCAAACATCACCACGAACTGGAAGAAGTAGGAGGCGAGGTTACTGAACCAGGGCACCTTGGTGAAGATGTAGGACATGCCCACCGCCAGGGTAACGGCGCCGCCGGTGCGACCGTTCAGATCCATGCCGATCTCCTGGGAGAGGAACGGCAGATCTACCACCTGCATCCCCAGCTTGGCGAAGGCCTCCGGGGTGGCGTTGATGGCGAAGTAATCCGCCGGGTGCAGGGCGGTGGCGGCGATCAGCGCCATCACGCCCACTACGCACTCGGCCAGCATGGCACCGAAGGCGACCGGCAGGATGTCGTTCCACTTGTCCACCAGTTTCGGGGTGGTGCCTGAGCCGATAAAGGCGTGGAAGCCGGAGATGGCGCCACAGGCGATGGTGATGGAGATAAAGGGCCAGACCGGGCCGCCCAGCACGGGGCCGCCGCCGTGGACGAACTGGGTCATGGCGGGGAACTGGATCTCGGGGTTGATGCAGATCACGCCGATCACCAGGGCGCCGAACACGCCGATCTTCATAAAGCTGGATATGTAGCCGCGCGGGGTGAGTAGCAGCCAGACCGGCAACGCGGTGGCGAAGAAGGCGTAGATGGGCAGCGCCAGACTGATGGTTTCGGCGCGCAGGGTCAGCCAGGCACCGAAGGCGCTCTCCTGCACGTAGGGGCCGAAGAAGACACAGGCCAGCACGGCGGCAAACCCGACCCAGGAGGCGGCTTGCAGGTTGCCGGTCAGCTTGTGCCAAATTCCCACCACCATGGAGATGGGGATGGTCATGAAGACCGCGAACACGCCCCAGGCGTTACGCTCCAGCGCGTGTACCACCACCATGGAGAGACCCGCCATGGTGATGGTGATGATGAACAGCATCGCCAGACCGGTACACCAGCCAGCGATGGGGCCGAGCTCGGCCTTGGCCACCTCGGAGAGGGACTTGCCCTGATGCTTCATGGAGGCGAACAGCACGACTGTGTCGTGCACCGCGCCGCCGATGACGCAGCCTATCAGCAGCCAGAGAAAGCTGGGCAGGTAGCCGTACTGGGCGGCCAGGACCGGGCCGACCAGCGGGCCGGCGGCGGCGATGGCGGCAAAGTGTTGACCGAAGTTGACCCACTTGTTGGTCGGCACATAGTTTTTGCCATCTTCCAGCTGGTGGGAGGGGGTGACCAGTTTGTCGTCAGCCTGCAGCACCTTGCGCACAAAGAACACGCCGTAGAGGCGATATGCGATGGCGAGGATGCAGAGGGCCGCAATGACAAAAGTGATTGCGTGTTGCATGGGGGAGTTTCCTTTTCCTGTGGCCAGTCTGGCCGGGCTCAGGCTGCACTCTACTCATGCGGTGGGGAAAGGGGAGCGCAGAAAGGGTCAGTGGCAGAGGGCCGCCCGTGAGCGGCAGAAAAGCGACCCCGAGTGGTTTGGCGGGAGTGCCGACGGCCGTGGTAAGCGGGTGAGTGGTCGCTGGCAGGGCGGGAGCGGGGTGAGGCGTCCCGCCCCATCAGGGAATATCGAGCAGCTCCTTGAGAGGTTTGAGGTAGCGGCGGCTCACCGGCACCTTGTGGCCGCCCTGGGTCACCACCTCAGCCAAGCCTCCGTCCAGCAACAGGATTTCGCGGATCTGGCCCGGGTTGAGCAGGTATTGGCGGTGGCAGCGAACGAAGCCAGTCTTCTCTTCCAGAGTGCGCAGGGTCAGCTCCGTGGTGCCCTGCTGCTGGCCGCTGATCACCCGGTTGCCGGTGAGATCGCTGTGGATGAACTCCACCTCGCCAAGGGGCAGCAGCAGAATGCGGTTGTGGCCGGTGCAGGGAATGCTGCGCAGGGGCTGGGCGATGTGGGTCGGATCCGGCAGCGGTTGGCCCGCCAGCTCACCTTTTGGCGACAGCAGCCGGTGGATGCGCTCCAGCGCCTTGTTCATCCGCTCTGCGGTGACCGGCTTGAGCAGGTAGTCGAGGGCGTTCTCCTCGAACGCGCGCAGGGCAAACTCGTCGTAGGCGGTGATGAAGACGATGTGGGGGCGCAGGTCAGGATCCAGCATGCTCACCAGCTCCAGCCCGCTGATACGCGGCATCTGGATGTCGAGAAACAGCAGGTCGGGCTTGAGGCGATGGATGGCGGGCAGCGCCTCCATGGCGTGGGCACACTCCCCCAGCAGGCGGATGTTGCCCGCCTGCTCCAGCAGCAGCCGCAGCTCCTCGCGGGCGAGGGGTTCATCGTCGACGATAAGGGCGGTCAGCATGGGCTCTCCTGCAGGGGAAGGGTGATCCTCACCCGGGTGGATTGATGGGGTTCGCAGTGAATGGTGACCCCGTACTCGGCGCCGTAACGGGCCTTGATGCGCCTGTCCACTATGTTCATGCCAAGGCCGCTCTCCTCCCGTTTGGCCTGATAGAGGCCCGCGTTGTCACACACCTCCAGCACCAGCTGCTCGCCCTCCTGTCGCGCCGTCAGGCTCAGTCGGCCCGGTTCGAACATCTGGGAGATGCCGTGCTTGATGGCGTTCTCGACGATGGGCTGCAGGGAGAAGGTGGGCAGCCGGTACTCCAGCAGCGGCTCGGGAATATGGATCTCCACGCTCAGGTGTTCGGCGAAGCGGGCCTGCTCGATATGCAGGTAGGCGTTCACATGTTCCAGCTCGTCGGCCAGGCTCACCTCGTCCCCCTGGCGCTTGAGGTTCTTGCGAAAGAAGGTGGAGAGGTGGTGCACCAGGGTGCGGGCATCCTCGGGGTCGCGCCGGATCACCGCCGCCAGTGTGTTGAGGGCGTTGAACAGGAAGTGCGGGTTGATCTGCGCTTGCAAGAGCTTTATCTCCGACTGGGCCAGCAGCCGCTTCTGCTCGTTGTACTTGCCCGCTAGGATCTGGCCGGAGAGCAGCCGGGCGATCCCTTCCCCCAGGGTGCGGTTGATGGAGGAGAAGAACTTGCGCTTGGGCTCGTAGAGCTTGATGGTGCCCACCACGGACCCCTCTTCCCCCCGCAGCGGAATGACCAGCGAGGAGCCGAGCCGGCACTGGGGATGCAGGTTGCAGCTGTAAGGGATCAGGTTGCCGTCGGCATAGACCACCTCGTTGTGCTGGATCGCCTTGAAGGTGTGGGCCGAGTTGATGGCGGTGCCCGGCAGGTGGTGATCCTCGCCTATGCCGATGAAGGCGAGCAGCTTCTCCCGATCCGTGATGGCCACCGCGCCCACCCCTGTCTCCTCGTAGAGAATGCGCACCATCTGCTGGCACGCCTCCTGGGTGAAGCCCTTGTCCAGCACCCGCATCGCCCGCTCGGCGATCTTGAGGGCGCGGGCGGAGAAGGCGACCGAGTACTTCTCCAGCATGGCGCGGTGATCGAGGATCATCCGCATGAACATGGCGGCCCCTAGCGTATTGGCCACCAGCATGGGGGCTATGATGTTCTCGATGAGGTGGACGGCGTCATCATACGGGCGGGCCACCAGCAATATGATGCCCATCTGCATCAGCTCGGCGACCAGGGCCACAGATCCCACCACCCAGGGGCTGAACAGCAGGTCGAGCCGGTGGCGGGCGACGAAGTGGCGGTGCACCAGGCCACCGAGCAGCCCCTCGGCGATGGTGGAGAAGGTGCAGGCCAGGGCGGTAAAGCCTCCCAATGAATAGCGATGGATGCCGCCGGTGAGCCCCACCAGCAGCCCCACCACAGGGCCGCCGACTATGCCCCCCAGCACGGCGCCGATGGCACGGGTGTTGGCGATGGAGTCCTCGACCCTCAGGCCAAAGTAAGTGCCCATGACGCAGAAGCCGGAGAAGATGAGGTAGCAGAGGATCTTGTGGGGCCAGCTCAGGGTCACCTGAGTCAGCGGCATGAACAGCGGCGTCTTGGAGAGCAGCCAGGCGATCACCAGATAGACGCACAGCTGCTGAAAGAGAGATATCACGAGCGAGAATTGTTCGAAAGCCACGGCACACTATCTCGAAAGGGGATGCTCATCCAATGGACGCGGAGTATTAGCAAACCCAGATTTGCGCTGCAAGCCACGGGCGCCGGAATAGCGGGCTTGCGCACAGATTTGGTTGACAGCCTGAGCCAAAGGCATCCCATGTCGCCGCCTGGCCTGCCCATTCACGAAAGCTGTCAACAATCAGGGGGCCCGCGGGCCCCCTGATTGTTGATAACAGCATCAAATTAGTCGAGCTTGAAGTCGACCCACACCAGCCGGTGATCCGAGCTGACTCCCTTGGCGATGCCGAGCTTGGCGTCGTACACCAGGTGATAGCCCGGCTCGAAGCTGGCCGGCCAGAACACGCCGGAGGCGACCACGTTCAGGTTGGCGGAGGGCAGCACATGATCGAGCTGCAGGCCGCTGCTGCTGGTGATGCGCTCCGGGGTGGGGCGGTTGTTGTTGCGCTTGCACTGATCCGGCTGGCTGGCGAGGCACTCGGGGCCGCCCTGACTGACAGGTATGATGGCGCCGTTGGTGACCGCCTGATTGACCAGCACATGGTTGTGCAGATCCTGGATGGCGGTGAGATCCCCATCGCCAATCTGGGGATCGGCGTTGAGATCGCCGGCGATGACGAACTTGGCGCCCTCGGCCAGGCCACCGGCCATACCGGCGTCATCCACCATATAGCTGGCGGTCTCCACGTAGTCCTGCCAGAAGGCGACTTCGGCGCGGTTGTGCTTGACGTTGTGGCGCGCCGCGTTGCCGAAGATGGGTGGGGTCGGGTGGGAGACGAGGAAGTGGATCACCTCCTCCTTGTTGCCGCGCTTGATGCGCACCGGCACGTCGGCGTGGTTCTTTGACGAGAGCGGGAAGGCTTGCCAGGCTGCGTCGTCATACCAGGCATCGCCACACTGGCGGCCGGCCGGGATCGGCGCCTTGGAGTTGTTGCAGTCGTCGATGACGGGGTTCGATTCGCCTGGCATGTCTTTCCACTTGAAGTGCTGGAAGGTGCGGACCTGCTTGGTATCGATGGGATACTGGGACATGACGGCAAAGGCGTACTGGCCGTGGTAGTTGCCAAAGCCCCAGGCGTCGTCCGGCCCGCTGTTGACCTTGCCGTCCAGGTTGAGGTCATGGCCGCTCATCAGGCCTGTGTTGGTGGCGAGGTTTTGCAGCACAGGGTAGCTGATGGCTGTCACCTCGCCGTGCTGGGCATGGGCCAGATAGTTGTCATTGAAGGCTTTGAGGTCGGCGGTGCCGGCGCCCTTGCCGTCGTTGTCGAACTCGTTGAGCAGGAAGACATCCGGCCGGGTGCGCTGCACTATCTCGGCGATATTGCGGATCTGCTGCACGTCGAGGGCCTTGGTCTTCTCTGCACCGCTCAAGGTGCCGTCGGCGAGGCGGGCCAGCAGGGTGTCCTGCTCGGCGCGGGTCAGGGCCAGTTCCCCGCTCAGCATGCCGGGAGCGGTGCGATCGAAGGAGAGGTTGAAAGTTGCGAAGCGAACCATGGGGGTCGGGGTCTCGGAGTCGTTTTGGCTGTTACAGCCTGCCATCAATCCGAGGGAAATGGCAGCGGCGAGTAGGGACTTGCTGATATTTTTCATTGTAATATTCCGTAGCATCAATAAGTTATATCTCGTTGGTACGAGCGTTGAGGCGCGCCCATTATAGGGATCCCGGCCCCGGGCCGGGCGCCGGATGAGCCAAAGTGTGAGTCCATTCACAGAGCAATGAGGGGAGGCGAGATGAGTCGGCGACAAACGGCCCTGGTGGTCGAGGGGGGCGCCATGCGCGGCATTTTTGCCGCCGGTGTGCTGGATGCCTTTCTGGCACAGGGCAGGACGGCGTTCGATCACTGCATCGGGGTCTCGGCGGGGGCGGTCAATCTGGCGGCCTTTCTGGCCGGCCAGCGGGGGCGCAACCACAGCGTCATCACGGACTACTCCTGCCGCCCCGAGTTCATCAGTCTGGCCAGGTTCGTGCGCGGCGGCCACTGGCTCGATCTCGACTGGCTATGGGCGATCACCATCCGTGAGTGCCGACTCGATCTGGCCCGCTTCGCCGCCAACCCGGTGCCGCTGACCGTGGTGGCCACCCGGGTCTCGGATGGTCAGGCCGCCTACCTCAAGGGGAATGCGGCCGAGCTGGAGCAGCAGATCAAGGCCTCCTGTTCTGTGCCGCTGGTCTATCGCGACTTCGTGCGCATCGGCGGGGAAGCCATGACGGATGGCGGGGTGGCCGATTCCATTCCGGTGCGTCATGCCTACGAACAGGGGGCGCGCGACATCACAGTGGTGCTCTCCCGCCCCCTCGGCTATCGCAAACGGGCGCCACGTCTGCCGGCCCTGCACCGTTATCTGCTGCGCGAGACCCCGGCCCTGGCCCGCGCCAGTCTGGCGCGCCACCGCAGCTACAATGACGCCATCGATTTCATCCGCCAGCCTCCGGCCGATTGCCGCATCCGGGTCATAGTGCCGCCGGCGGGTTTTCGGGTCGGCCGCATGACCACAGACAAGGGGCGGCTGGAGCAGGGCTACCAAATGGGCTGGCAGGCGGCCCTGGACTATCTGGCGGCCGACCCGGCCCAGCCTTGAATCGTTTTGGCGGCTCCGCCCGGGGCCGCCATCATGAAAAACCATGGCGATGCCGCTGCGGGTCAAGGATGAATCATCCCGCCCGCCACTCCCCGTCTTGATTGCCAGAGCCAGCTTTTGTTCGTCCGCTTAATATGCAGCTGGATAATTACTTTCGATATTTAAAGCGAAATGGTCAGCATTGCCGGCATGAAGAAATATCACTATTAAGCTGAGCTAAATAATCCACGAGTCAAATTGTGACTGAATAATAAAGCCGGTGGGGAACTTTCCTGATTGGCGCTTTTTAATGCGCATCTATATTCATTAAATCTGTTTTTATTCATATGTATAGGGTGAGTTAGCTTATGCGGAATAGATTATTAGCGCTGGGTTGAATCTCTTTACATTAATGGCAAATTGATAGCCTGACTTCATCTCGGCTACTGTCCCCTCTCGATTCGTTTGGGTAGCAAACGGATACGCCAATAATAACGACAGAAACTGGACGCATTGATAAAGAGTCATCTTTATTGATTTTAATCCTGCCAAAGGAGCCGGAATAATGAGTGGTTTATCTTCCCATCAAATTGCCCGTGAGATATTTGCCGAGTTGTTGCCCTATCGTCGCCGCTTCCCCGATCCCATTCTGGATCGACACAGCGAAGAGCAGGAGGTGGCCGCCATCCAGATCCCCCGGCTGCAGGCCTTCATCGAGCGGGGCGAGACCATCACCTGCGTCTTGCCCGCCTTCCCCACCAAGTCACCGAACCCGAACAAGGTGCTGGGCACCCTGCCGGACATGGCGGAGCGCCTCTCCCTCAGCTTTCTCAATCACCTCTGCCAGCGCATCCAGCTGCACTACAGGCCGGGCATGCGGATCCTCATCTGCTCGGATGGCCACGTGTTCGGTGACCTCATCCGGGTGCCGGATCCGGCCATCGACGCCTATCAGGCCCACATCGAGCAGCTGATCCTGGAGCTGGGGGCGACCCACCTCGGGGTCTTCCACCTGGGGATGGTGGCGGGCATGGCCGAGTTCTGCGCCAGCCGCGACTTCGACACCCTGCGTGAACAGCTGGTCGAGCGCTATGCCGAGCCGCTGGCGCAGATCAGTGAAGAGGTGAAGACCACGGAGGAGGGGGTTCGTCTCTATCGCGCCATGACCCGCTTCCTCTATGAAGACAGCCAGCTGCCGGACACGCCACTCTCCAACACGGCGCTGCAGCGGGATGCCAAGTCGCGCACCCATGCCGTGATCCAGCGCAGCCGCGCCTGGGGCAAGCTGCTGGCTGAGCGCTTCCCCGAGGCGATCCGCCTCTCCATCCACCCCCAGGCCAGCCACAGCCTGAAGATGGGCATTCACATGCTGCCGACCCGGGATGACTGGCTCACCCCCTGGCACGGGGTGGCGGCCAATCTGGATGGCCAGTTCGTGCTGATGAAGCGGCGCGACGTGCTGGCTCTGGAGCACGAACTGGTCCACATCCACGGCCGTCCCAGTCACTACCTGATCCACAGCAAGCAGGCCGCCGCCTGAGGAGTTCACCATGACAGCATCCATCATTCCCCTCGGCGGCGAGCATTGCCGCATTCACCCCCAGGCCCCCTTCGGTCTGCTGATCGAACCGGCCCGGGAGGGGCAGGCTGTGCAGGCCCTATCGGTCGAATCGCTGCGTGAACTGGCCCGTCGCCACGGCGTGCTGATCCTGCGCGGATTCGAGTCCGGCTTCACCGACCCCGAGCGGCTGACCCGCTACGGCGAGGCGTGGGGCGAGATCATGATGTGGCCGTTCGGCGCCGTGCTGGACGTGAAGGAGCACGAGAACGCCACCGACCATATCTTCGACTCCAGCTATGTGCCGCTGCACTGGGATGGCATGTACAAACCGACCCTGCCCGAGTTCCAGCTGTTTCACTGCGTGCACGCCCCGGCTGCCGACGAGGGGGGGCGCACCACCTTCATCAATACCCGCCAGCTGCTGGTGGATCTCGATGGCGAGCGGCTGGCCTGCTGGGAGCGGGTACGGATCACCTATCGCATCAAGCAGGTGGTGCACTACGGCGGCGAGGTGAGCTCGCCCCTGCTGGTGCCCCATCCAGTGAGTGGCGAAACCGTCATGCGCTACAACGAGCCGCCGCGCGAGGGGGTGCGCTTCCTCAATCAGCATGCGCTGCAGATTGAGGGGATCCCGCCCGATGAGCAGGACGCCTTCCTGCAGGATCTGCACGAGCGACTCTACGATCCGCGCTACTTCTATGCCCACCAGTGGCAGCCGGGGGACGTGGTGATCGCCGACAACCTCGGCCTGCTGCACGGGCGGGAAGGCTTCACCGCCCGCTCGGCGCGCCACATCCAGCGGGTCCATATCCAGGCCAGCCCGCTCTGCCTCAACCCGGCGCTGGCGCCGCAAGGAGCGGCGTGATGGCGACCATTTTGCTGGCGGCCACCGCCACCCCGGGCCACGTCAACCCCATGCTGGCGGCGGCCCGCCTGCTGGTGGAGGAGGGGCACAGGGTGTTGATGCTGTGCGGCGCCCTGTTCGAGCAGCGTATCCGCCAGAGCGGCGCCGAGTTTGTGCCCTTCTCCCCCGAGCTGGATTTTGACTACCGGGCGCTGGAGCAGCACTTCCCCGAGCGGGCCGAGCTGAGCGGTACCGCCCAGATGGCGCTGGCGCTCAGGCGCTTCTTCGCCGCGCCCATCCCGCAGCACGACCGCCGCTTGCGGGCGCTGATCGTGGAAGAGGGGGTGGATCTGCTGCTGGTGGAGAACGGCTTCTACGGCGTGCTGCCGCTGTTGCAGCAGGCGCGCGGCCGGCGCCTTCCCATACTGATGCTGGGGGTGAACCCCGTCTCTTTCTCGAGCCCGGATGCCATCTTCTACGGCCCGCGCATTCCTCCCGAGCTGCGCCGCTCCCTTGGCGAGCTGCCCTGGCTGGATGAACAGACCCGGCGACTGCAGGCCGAGGTACAGCAGTGCTTCGATGCCGCGCTGGCCGAGGCGGGGGCGTCGCCGCTGGCGGCCCCCTTCACCGATGTGATGGTGACGGCGCCCGATGCCTTCCTGCAGCTCTCCTGCGCCGGCTTTGAATACGAGCGGCCGGAGCTTGAGGGGGTGATCCGTTATGTCGGCCCCCTGCTGCCACCCCGGATTGAGCTGGTGCCGCCGCCCTGGTGGGAGCAACTGGATGAACGGCCGCTGGTCATCGTCAGCCAGGGCACCCTGGCCAACGTGGATCTGGGGCAGCTGCTGATCCCGGCCATGCAGGGGCTGGCGGGTGACGAGCTGCAACTGCTGCTGACCACGGGCGGGCGGGATCCGGCGCTGCTGGGTCCATCCATTCCCGCCAATGCCATCGTCACCGAGCATGTGCCGTTCGAGCTGGCGCTGCCCCGGGCCGCCGTGCTGGTGACCAACGGCGGCTATGGTTCTGTGCAGGCCGCCCTGGCCCACGGGGTGCCGCTGGTGGTGGCGGGCACGGGGGAGGACAAGGCCGAGGTAGCGACCCGGGTGGCGTGGAGTGGCGTTGGCATCAATTTGCACAGCAACGAGCCGACGGCAGAGGCCGTGGCCGCCGCGGTGCGCAAGCTGGTGCGCGAGCCGCGCTATCGGGCACGGGCGCGCCTGCTGGCCGACGAGATGGGAAGGCTGGATGCCAGGGCCGCCATCGCCGGGGCGGTGACGACTTTGCTCGCCAGCACCCGATAACGGAGGGAGGCCGATCTGGCCTCCCTTTTTGTTCAGCTTCTGCTCAGTTTGCGGTTGTTAGCCTGCTTGCCAGCTAAAGAGCAGGCGCCGGCGGCGATGGATGCACTTTTTCATGCAAAAAGAGCCATCCCGACGTTGAATTTTTGGCCGACTCAGGAAAGAATGCGCGCTCGGTTATTGACCTCGGGCGCAGGGTGACTCGTCACAGGCCAGACCGAGGATGACACGGCCCCCGGCCAACTTGGTACAGGAAACCACACAGGAATTTTATGAATCCCCTTCGCACTGCCGCTTCGGCCCTTTTATGTACTCTGACGCTGGTCAGCCATCAGGCCGCCGCCGTTGAATACACACTGCCCGCGGCCAACAGCCGCCTGATCGGTGAGAACCAGGAATACGTGGTGCCTGCGGACAACCGTCCGCTGGAGCAGATCGCCTCCGACTTCCAGTTGGGCCTGACCAACATCATGGAAGCCAACCCGGGCGTCGACCCCTATCTGCCGACACCGGGCAGCAAGCTGGTCATCCCCCATCAGCTGATCCTGCCGAATGCGCCCCGTGAAGGGATCGTCATCAACGTGGCCGAGATGCGCCTCTACTACTACCCCAAAGGCAAGAACGTGGTGGAAGTGCTGCCCATCGGCATAGGCCAGCTGGGTGTGAATACCCCGGAAAACTGGATCACCAAGGTGGAGCGCAAGCGCGCCAACCCGACCTGGACCCCGACCGAGAACATCCGTCGCCGCTACGCCGCCCAGGGCAAGACACTGCCTGCGGTCTGGCCGGCCGGTCCGGACAACCCCATGGGTCTGCACGCCCTCTACATCGGCAACCTGTATGCCATCCACGGCACCAACGCCACCTTCGGCATAGGTCTGCGGGTGAGCAGCGGTTGCGTGCGTCTGCGTGCCGACGACATCAAGTACCTGTTCGACAAGGTTCCGGTCGGAACTCGCGTCCAGTTCGTCAACCAGCCGGTCAAGTCCACGGTCGAGCCGGATGGCGGTCGCTACATGGAAGTCCACGAGCCGCTGTCGCGCAACGAGGAGGAGTTCAACTCCACCACGTCCGTGCCGCTGCCCATGACCCCGGCCATCACCCGCTTCATCGCCCACATGGACAGCGACTCCAATGTGGTCAAGCAGGTGCTGGAACAGCGTACCGGCATGCCGACCCGTCTCAACCCGCAGGCCTGATGGCCCGGGAGACCCGGTAATGAACAACGGCGACCTTGTGGTCGCCGTTGTTGTTTCTGGCCTTGGTGAGAGCTATTCGTGGCTGATGGTGACCACCGCCATGGTATGGCGCGAGTCAATCCATCGACAGGAAACCTGGCTGCTGGCGAGACGCAGTGGCGACTGTTTCGCCAACTGCTGCAGATTGAGTGTCTCTGTGGTTTGCGCTGGGCCCGAGAGGCAGGTGACCTGCATCTGATCCTGTTGCTGCTGGATACGGCAGGCATCTTCCACTATGGTTCCGCTGAAGCTGATGCGTCCCGTACTGGTTGCCGGCACCGCCTGTGCCGTGGAGATGGTGGCGAGGGTGAGCGCCACTGCGATTGTCTTCATGCAGACCTCCTGATTGTCTTGCACTCTGGTAGGAAACCACTTTTTCATTGCCTTGCACTGTCACTATCGACCTGTTCAGAAGGGAGCTGAGCGTTATTTGACCGCTTGCCATGTCGCCCGGCGCTGGCGGGTTGACTGAAAAAAACAGGGCAACCCAGAGGTTGCCCTTGCTATGGCCGCCGGCTGCGGGTGACAAGGCCGCGCACATCCAGACGCGGCGCTTATCTTGCTCAGGGGGTGGGAGGGGCGTAGAGGGCAAGCCAGTTGCCTTCGGTGTCTTCTATGATGACCCGGGAGCCATGGCCGCTGCCGATGCTGTGCAAGGGTTCGAGCACGCGTCCGCCTAGCCTTGGGACCATCTCTTGCGCCGCTTGCAGCCTGTCTCCGAGGGAGAGATAGATGAGAGGACCAGTGCCGCCCGGCTGGTGGTATTTATCCATGGGGCCGAGGCAGGCCGCCGCGTTGTTGCCATCGTGGCGCAGCATGGCGAAGCGTATCTCCTCCTGTATCGGCGTGACCGGCACGTCGAGCAGGGCCGAGTAGAAGGCCATGGCACGATCCAGATCCCGTGTCGGAATGTCGGCCCAGACCAGGGTATTGTCCATCTTGGTGATCTCCAGCATGTTCCGGCCGATGCGACCGGCGGCTCTTTTCCTTGCTGACGGCCTCTCGCGACAGGTCGTAGACAGGTTCTTAGAGGGTAGGAGTGGCCTTTGAGGGGCGCCAGAGGCAAAAAAACGGCGCCTGATGGCGCCGTTTTTGGGTGGTGAAGTGAAGTCTTTTCCCCTCGATATACAGTTACTTGCCTGCGATGTTCAGCCCGCCAAAGCGGATGAGGGGCGCGTAGAAGCCCTTGCCATCGTCGTGGTGCAGCCGATCGCCGACCGCCTCCAGCTCGCCCAGCAGGCGATAGAAGTTGCCCGCCACCGTGATGCCGCGCACTGGCTGGATGTGAACGCCGTCCCGGCACAGGAAGCCCGATGCCCCGAACGAGAAGTCACCGCTCACCGCATCGGCACCGGAGTGCAGACCGTCCAGCTTGACCAGTTCCAGATACTCGCCGGTTTTGACCTCGGCCTCGCTGTGGGGGCCTGTGCCAAATACCAGGTGGCGCGCCGTCACATCCAGCGCGCCGCGGGCACTGCGCGCTGCCGAGCCGTTGCTGGCCAGGCCGAAGTGGTGAGCGGTGGCGCTGTTGTGGAGCAGCGTCTTGAGCTCGCCCTCGCCAATCAGCAGCAGATCCGAGGTGGGGGCCCCTTCACCGTCAAACGCCTTGATGTTCATGCCGCCCGGCATATAGGCCCGGCTCTCCAGGGTGAGCCAGCGGGAGGCCACCGACTGGCCAAGCTTGCTGCGCCAGGGATTGATCCCCTGCTGGGCCCATTTGCCCGACAGCGCCGCCTGGAAGCAGCCAAACAGGCTGGCGAAGCAGTTGGTGCTGAAAAGAGCGCTGTAGTGACCGCTCGGCACGGCTTCCCCCGGCAGCAGGCCGTCGGCCACGGCATGGATCTGCGCTATGAGGCCCTGGCTGTCGAGCTCGTCGAAGCGACGGCCATACTGCCCCTGGGAATGCATGGATTGGCGGCCAGCCCGCTCGATCAGCGCCGAGGTGTAGCAGCCGACGCTGAATTCACTGTGCTGGCAGCGGCTGCCCAGGCTGTTGGCGAGCCAGAGCTGGCTCTCCCCTTCGAAGAAGCTGTTGTAAGGCGCGCCGGTCACATCCGGCAGGGCCAGCATGTCTGCTTCGAGGCGCAGGGCCAGGGCGATTTTCTCCTTCGCTGCCGTGGTGTCGGGCTGGTTGATCTCGGCGTACTGCGTGCTGAGCTGGCTGTTGGCCACCGAGATGCGCTGATCCGCATCCAGCTTGGCGAAGCGGCTGGCATCGAGCGCATCCTGCAGCATGGCATCCAGCGCCGGCTCATCCAGGGATTCCGAGTAGGCGATGCCGACCCGGCCATCCTTGATGAGGCGGATGCCGAGTTGCTGGCTGCTGGTAACCTTGTATTCACCCAGCTCGCCCTTGTCGGCCTTGAGGGAGAAAGCCTTGTCCCGATTGGCTATGATGTCCGCCTCGGCATTGATATCGGCGACCTTGTCCAGCAGGCGGGTGAGCAGAGTATTCATATCGAGTTGGCTCATCAGGCGTTCCCTCCGACCAGAATATTGTCGACCTTGAGTGGTGGCTGGCCGACGGATGCCGGGATCGAGCCTGAGACAGAGCCGCACATGCCGGCAGCGATGGCGAGATCGCGGCCCACCATGGAGATCTCTTTGAGCACCTGGGGCCCTGTGCCGATCAGGGTGGCCGACTTGAGCGGCCGGGTGATCTTGCCCCCCTCGATGAGATAGGCCTCCTGCACATTGAAGTTGAACTCGCCTGTGCCCGGCTGCACAGATCCGCCGCCCATCCGCTTGGCATAGATACCGTGTTCCACCGTCGCCAGCATCTCGTCCAGGCTGTGGCTGCCCGCCTCGATATAGGTGTTGCGCATGCGCGACGCCGGGGCGAAGCGATAGGATTCACGTCGCCCCGAGCCGGTGCGGGCATAGCCGGTTCTAAGCGCTCCCATGCGATCGACCAGGAAGCCAGTCAGCACGCCATCCTTGATGAGCTGGGTGTGCTGGGTCGCCATGCCCTCGTCATCGACGTTGATGGAGCCCCAGGCGTTGCCCTGCAAGCCTTCGTCCACCGCGTTGACCACGGGGTTGGCGATGAGCTGGCCCATCTTGTCGTGGAACACCGAGGCCTTCTTGGCCACCGAGGTGGTCTCCAGCAGGTGGCCGCACGCCTCGTGGAAGATGACGCCGCCAAAGCCGCTCTCCATGATGACCGGCAGGGTGCCGCTCGGGCAGGGGGCTGCGCCGAGTTTCACCAGCGCCTGGCGGGTGGCGGTGAGGGCCAGCTCGCGCGGGTCTATGAGGGCCGCGTGTTCCCAGCCCATCATGGCGCCGGGGGCCTCGTAGCCCACGCTCTGCTCGCTCCCTTCCATGGCTATGGTCTGGGCCATGATGCGGTTGTAGTGGCGACGATCGGCCACTTGCAGCCCTTCGCTGTTGAAGATCTCCACCTCCTGCTCCCAGCCCAGGGCATTGCCCGAGAACTGGCTTACCTTGGCGCTCTCGGCGCGGGCCGCGGCATCCATGGCGTGCAGATAGGCAATCTTCTGCTCCAGCAGCTTGTCGGCACCGAGCGGCAGGGTGACCGGGTTGCGGTCCGTGAAACGGCTGAAGTTGAAGGCGGTGGCGGTCACCACTGGGTCGCGTCTGTCCTTGGCCGCCAGTAGGGTGACGATGCGCAGCAGCTCGTTGCGATCGGCCAGGTTGGTGTAGCCGTAGAGCACCTTGTGGCCGTAGCACAGGCGCACGCCTATGCCGAAATCGAGGCCGCCGCTGATGTTCTCTATCTGGCTGGAGAGCAGGCTGAGCTGGCTGCGGCGCTTGCGCTCCACAAACAGCTCGGCGAAGTCGGCACCGAGCGCCAGCGCGTGATCGAGCACGTCGCGGGCAATGGCGGGGGCCAACAGGGAGAATGAGGTCATAGAATATCCTTTTCTGGTCTGTTTCCTGTTTGCTTCCGACACCCTTCTGATTGTGTTATGGGGTGTCGATTGCATTGTTGCAGACCAGCACAAAAAAGTCGCTATAGCGTCATGCGATGATACCGATTGAGAAAATCGGTGCGATTCGTGCGCCCGGCGGCCCAGCTCCAGGCCGCCGGCAGGAGAGGTTAGAGCAGCTCGTGGATCTCGCCGAGGATCTGGTCGACCCACTGTTCGATGCGGGATCGACCTGGTCCCATTGGCTGGCGTCGTCGAAGACCAGGCCGACACAAGATGACGGCCATCGTCGATCCGTATCCAAGGGGGCATCGAGCATGCAAGCCACCTGGATCAGAGCAGCTCGTGGATCTCGCTCAATATCTGGTCGACCCACTGCTCGATGCGAGGTCGGTCTGGTCCCATTGGCTGGCGTCGTCGAAGACCAGGCCGACGCAAGATGACGGCCATCGTCAAACCGCCTGGATCAGAGCAGCTCGTGGATCTCGCTCAATATCTGGTCGACCCACTGTTCGATGCGGGATTCGGTCTGGTCGTACTGGTTGGCGTCATCGAGCGCCAGGCCGACGAAGTGACGGCCATCGTCGATCAGCGCCTTGGAGGCGTCGAATTCGTACCCCTCGCTGGGCCAGTAACCCACCAGCTTGACCCCCTTGGGCACCAGCTGATCGTGCAGCAGGCCGAGGGCATCCTGATACCATTCGCCATAGCCCAGCTGATCGCCCAGGCCGAACAGGGCTATGATGCGTCCCTCCAGATGGACATCCTTGATGTCCTCCCAGCGGGACTCCCAATCTTCCTGCAGTTCGCCAAAGTCCCAGGTGGATATGCCGAGGATCAGGATGTCGTACTCCTGCATGCGGATGAGGGGCACATCCTTGATATTGTGGAGATCGACCAGCTCCGGGCCTATGAGGGCACGGATCTTCTCGGCGGCCATCTCGGTGTAACAGGTGGTGGAACCGTAAAACAAACCTATCTTCATCGCACTGTCCTTACCGTAAAACAGATAGCTCTTTATCCTGGCGGCGCGTGGGGCTGGCGCGCGCGGAGGCAGCAGGGAGGGGCGCCAGTTTAACAGATTGCCCGGCACCCTTCACGGGGCAAGCGTGGTGCAGGCCTCATCAGATCCCGCTGTCGCCGGGCGCCGGGCGCGCTACAATGGGCCACCGTTTGCCCAAGACCCAGTACCATGACCAAGCCAGCGCCTGCCGTGCACAATCATCCCCTGATCGAACCCTTCCTCGACGCCCTTTGGCTGGAGCGGGGATTGTCTGACAACACTGTCAGCTCCTATCGCAGCGATCTGGAAAAGTTTGCCCTCTGGCTCGATGAGCAGGGCAGCTCTTTGCTGCTGGCCGGGATGGACGAGATCCAGCACTACCTCGCCTGGCGGGTGGATCACCAGTTCGCCGCCAGCAGCACGGCCCGCTTTCTGTCTGCCCTGCGCCGCTTTTACCAGTATCTGAACCGCGAAAAGCTGCGCAGTGATGACCCGACCGTGCTGCTGGAGGGGCCCAAGCTGCCCAAGAAGCTCCCCTCCGATCTCAGTGAAGGGGAGGTGGAGGCGCTGCTGGCGGCGCCGCTGGTGGACGATCCGCTGGAGCTGCGTGACAAGGCGATGCTGGAGCTGCTCTACGCCACCGGACTGCGGGTCTCCGAGCTGGTGGGGCTCACCGCCGAGCATGTCAGCCTGCGCCAGGGGCTGGTGCGGGTGGTGGGCAAGGGCAACAAGGAGCGGCTGGTGCCCATGGGGGAGGAGGCTATCCACTGGCTCGAGCGTTACTACCGGGAGGCCCGCACCCTGCTGCTGGGGGGCACCAGCTCGGACGTGGTGTTCCCCTCCAGGCTGGCTCGCATGATGACCCGCCAGACCTTCTGGCATCGCATCAAGCTCTATGCCCTGCGCGCCGGGATCCAGGGCGAGCTCTCTCCCCACACCCTGCGCCACGCCTTTGCCACCCATCTGCTCAACCACGGCGCCGATCTGCGGGTGGTGCAGATGCTGCTGGGTCATGCGGATCTCTCCACCACCCAGATCTACACCCATGTGGCCAACGAGCGACTCAAGGCGCTGCATGGGGAGCACCACCCCCGCGCCTGAGCCGCCGACGCGCAACAAAAAACCGCCCGAGGGCGGTTTTTTTTAAACACACGACAGGAGTTGGCGCTTATTTTCCCTGCTGGGATTTGAGCAGATCGCGGATTTCGCTCAGCAGCTCCTGATCCTTGGTGGGACCGGCGGGAGCGGCTGCCTCTTCCTGCTTCTTCTTGAGGGTGTTGATGGCTTTGAGCCCCATGAAGATGGCGAAGGAGATGATCAGAAAATCGATGATGGTCTGGATGAACTTGCCGTAGGCGATGACCACGGCCGGGGTGGCACCCTCGGCGGCCTTCAGGGTCACGGCGAGATCGCTGAAGTCCACTCCCCCCAGGATCAGACCAATTGGCGGCATGATCACGTCACCCACGAAGGAGGAGACTATCTTGCCGAAGGCGGCACCTATGATGATACCGACCGCCATGTCGATGACGTTGCCCCTGGCTGCAAAGGCCTTGAACTCTTGAATCAGACTCATGTTTCCCTCCAAAAATGGGCAGAGTGCGGCGGCTGCCGCACCAAGGTTTGAATAATAAAGCATCAGGAAAACAGAGGGATGACCGTCTTGTTTCCTGTCGTCACGGTTAGCTTGCTGGGCCTCTGCCCAATTGGCAACCTGTCAGGGAGGGATTTTTTTGCAGCCCTCGCTATTAATCAATCAGTAATTAACAGGTTGAGGCCAGTATATGGCCTGAGTTACCTTGTGAGTCCATTCGTTCATGCCAAGTGAGTAAAAGAGTGAAGCATTTACTACTGGGAATGATGCTGCTGTGCACCTTTGCTGCCAGCGCGGGGATGGATCCCCAATTATTGAAACAGCGTATAGAGCAGCGGCTCGGGGTTCAGGTCTATCTGGTGGATGCGACCCCCATGCCCGGCCTCTTCATGCTGGGCACCAGTCAGGGACCGCTCTATGCCGATGCCAAGGGAGACTATGTGCTCCAGGGCATCATGCTGGATCTGGGCCACGACATGAAAAACCTCACCATGCTGGGCCAGCGTCAGCAGCGGCAGCGGGCCCTGACCCAGATCGGCGAACGGCGTATGCAGCTCAAGGCGGTGCCCGAGCGTCACAGCATCACACTCTTTACCGATCTGACCTGCCGCAGCTGCCGTACCTCGCTCGATGAGCTGCCCATACTGCAGGCGCAGGGGGTGAGCGTGCAACTGTTGCCAGCGCTGAGTACCTTCGCCGATCTGGCCGAGGCGCAGGCGCGCTGGTGCGATCCCGCCCTGTTCAGTGAACTCAGTCTCAGTGATCGTTTGCCTGCGGCCGGTTGTAATGAGATCCTTGCCCATCATATCGGCCTGAGCCAGTGGCTCGGGATCAAGGCGCTGCCGAGCTGGGTCCTGCCAAACGGGGATCTGGTACGGGGTTATCAGAGTCCTGAACAACTGCTCAAGATACTGGATCACATCAATGCCCCTGCAAATCCGTCGTCGTCCGCGAGTTGATGATTCCCATCTGCCCGCCACCCTGCATCCACTGCTTCGTCAAGTCTTCGCCAGCCGTGGCGTAGAGGATCCCGTCCTGCTGGAGCGCAGCGCCAGCTCGCTGCTGCCACCCCAGCGCCTGTTCGGCATGGAGCAGGCGGTGCCGCTGCTGGCGGCGGCGCTCACCGCCCAGCAGCGCATCCTGATTGTCGGTGACTTCGACTGCGACGGCGCCACCAGCTCGGCCCTGTGCGTGCTGGCCCTGCGGGCCATGGGCGGCAAGCACATCGACTTTCTGGTGCCCAACCGCTTCGAGTTCGGCTATGGCCTCACCCCCGAGATCGTCGAGCTGGCGGTGGCGCGCGGCGCAGAATTCCTCATCACGGTAGACAACGGCATCTCCAGCATCGCCGGGGTGGCGGCGGCCAAGGCGGCCGGCATGCAGGTTCTGGTCACCGATCATCACCTGCCGGGCCAGGAGCTGCCGGCTGCCGATGCGATAGTGAACCCCAACCAGCACGGCTGCGACTTCCCCTCCAAGTCCCTGGCCGGGGTGGGGGTGGCCTTCTATCTGATGGCGGCCCTCAACACCCACCTGCGTCAGCTGGGCTGGTACGAGCGCCAGGGCATTCGTGCCCCCAATGTGGCGGATTATCTGGATCTGGTGGCGCTTGGCACGGTCGCCGACGTAGTGGCGCTGGATGGCAACAACCGCATCCTGGTGCACCAAGGGCTGCAGCGGATCCGGGCCGGTCGCTGCCGTCCCGGCATTCAGGCGCTGGTGGACGTGTCGGGCCGGGACGGTCGCCGCCTCACCGCCGCCGATCTCGGCTTCGCGCTGGGGCCGCGCCTCAACGCCGTGGGCCGGCTCGACGACATGTCCCTCGGGGTCGCCTGTCTGCTGAGCGACGACCTCAATCTGGCGCGCCAGCTCGCTTCCGAAATGGACAGCCTGAACCAGGAGCGCAAGGAGATAGAGCAGGGGATGCAGCAGGAGGCGCTCGCCACCCTGGAGCAGATCCGTTTCCGGGACGGCGAGGTGCCCTCCGGCATAGTGCTGCACAGAGACGAGTGGCATCAGGGGGTGGTGGGGCTGGTGGCCTCCAAGGTGAAGGAGAAGTACTACAGACCGGTGATCGCCTTCGCCGAGAGCAGCGACACCGAGCTCAAGGGCTCGGGTCGCTCCATCCCCGGTGTGCACCTGCGCGATGCCCTCGAGCTGCTCGATACCCGCCATCCGGGCCTGATGGGAAAGTTTGGCGGTCATGCCATGGCGGCCGGGCTGACCCTGCCCAAGGCCAATATCGAGGCCTTCGGCCGGGCGTTTGAGACTGTGATAAGCGAGCTGGTGACCCCCGAACTGCTGACCGGGGTGCTGCTCACCGACGGCGAACTGCTGCCCGATGAACTGAGTCTTGAGCTGGCTGAACTTATTCGCGCCTCCGGCCCCTGGGGCCAGGCCTTCCCAGAGCCGCTGTTTGACGGCGAATTCGTGCTGGTGCAGCAGCGACTGGTGGGGGAAAAGCACCTCAAGATGATGCTGACCACGGATTCGGGTCATGCGGTGGATGCCATCGCCTTCGGGGTCGATCTCAAGCGCTGGCCGGATGCCTCGGTGAAGCGGGTGCGGCTGGTCTATCGGCTCGATGTCAACGAGTGGCGCGGCAACCGCAGCGTGCAGCTGCTGGTGGAGCATCTGGAAGCCGCCGGCATCTAGCGCCGGCTCTGGCAGATCTGCTCACGACAACGGCCACCTCAGGGTGGCCGTGTTGTTATCGGCCAGGGCTGCCAATCAGGGGGGGAGGAGCCATTATCAGAGAAGGGCGGCAGGGCTCACTGTCTTTTTATGGATTTTAAATGCCGCCTTTTTGGATATAACGGGTGTTTAGTATCGAGTAAGGTTAATTGTTGGATGTTTAAATTCAATAAATGGAGGGGATGTGATATATTCGGCTCGTTTTATCTGTTGTCTTTTTTCAGGGACCTGACCGCTTGCCACCCCTTGGCCGATCACCGACAGGACTGATGGCCCTCGCCATCGCCTCTATCTTGTGGCTTGCCGCCTTCGCGGCGGGAGGCGTCAGTGTGTCCGGTCAGCCGACATCGGCCGACCGGCTGGCCGCGATGCAACTGCACGAGCCGTCCGATACAGGACTCGTCAACAGCGTCAGCCTGCCGCCGGGCGGCCAGTGGCGGCTCAGCTTCGAACAGGGGCGGCGGCTGGAGAGCGCCAGTCACCCCGAGCTCTATCAGATGCTGCTGGCCTGGTTCCAGCACGAGATCCTGGGCCTGCTCTGCGGCCTGCTGTTCTTCCTGCCCCTCATCTACCTCAGGCAGCTGTCAGGTTACTTCGGTTACCTGCACAAACGCCTGCTGATCTGCCACCACCTGCAATTTCGCTTCTGTCACGGCCACTCGCGTCCGGCTTGCTGCTGAGCGCGCACCGGATCCGGCGTTTCCCCGTCGACTGACTGTTTGACCTCTCTGCTGGCTGACGCCTGCGATCGGTTGCCGCGCCCTGTTGCCCCTGCTTACCCCGCCCGCCGTGCGGGAGTCGGGCCCTTCTCTGCACAAGCTGTGAGCCGATCCGATGGATTATTATGTAAACCTGTTTATTCAGTCGATTTTTGTCGAAAACTTGGCGCTGGCCTTCTTTCTGGGCATGTGTACCTTCCTGGCCGTCTCCAAGAACATCAATACCGCCTTCGGCCTGGGCCTGACGGTGCTGGTGGTCATGGTGATCGCCATTCCCCTCAACAACCTGATCTACCGCCATATCCTGCGGCCAGAGAGCACCTTCCTAGGGGAATTTGATCTGAGCTTTCTCGATTTCATCGTCTACATAGGGGTGCTGGCCGCGCTGGTGCAGGTGATGGAGATGGTGCTCGACAAGCACTTCCCGGCGCTCCATCACGCGCTGGGCATCTATCTGCCACTCTTGACGGTGCACTGTGCCATCTTCGGCGGCGTCATGTTCATGGCCCAGCGGGATTACGATTTCATCGAATCCATAGTGTATGGGGCGGGTTCAGGGCTTGGCTGGTTGCTGGCCATCGTCGCCATCGCCGGTCTGCGCCAGAAGATGAAGTATTCGGATGTACCCGAGGGGCTGCGCGGCATCGGCATCACCTTCATAGTGGCTGGGCTTATGTCGCTCGGCTTCATGTCCTTCTCCGGCATGTCGCTCTAGGCACGCCACCTGTGAAAACGGCCACTTGCGTGGCCGTTTTGCTATTCGGCGGGGGTTATCATCCCCAGCAGCCGGTCGTGGACCAGCGGCAGTGTCAGGAAGCCGTCCCGGTCGAGGAAGTGGCCACCCTGCTCCAGGCTGTAGAGCGGCGCGGCCAGCTGTTCGCTCAGGTGCTGGCAGTAGCGATAGGGCACTATGGCATCGTCGCGGGAGGCAACCACGACGCGCTGGGGAGCCAGGGTCATGATGTGCGCCGGGTCGTAGCCCGGCTGCATGAAGGGATCCAGTTCCGGCAGGGTGTGCAGCGGCTGATCGAAACCGGACACCAGCAGGATCCCGCCCACCCGGCGGCAGGCGGGCAGGCGGCCGAGCTGACGCAGTATGGCGATGCAGCCGAGGCTGTGGCCCAGCAGGAAGGTGCGCTCATCGTGATCCCGCACCAGGCGGTCCATGGCGGCATCCCAGGCTGCCGGTTCCGGCCGGTGTGGGTCTGGCATGGCCAGCACCTCGACCTGAATGTCGCGGGCTTCGAGTTTCTCCTTGAGCCAGGGGAACCAGTGGGACTGGGGGGAGGCAGTGTAGCCGTGCACTATGAAGACGCGGGTGTGTGACATGAGCATGATCCTGAAACGGGCAACAGGGAATGAAAAACCGTGCCGCTGCGGCAACTGGCCGGGGCAGCCACATAATACCAGCGCCCCTGGGTGCCGACACGTCCCTGTCCGGGTGATACAGGGGAGGGGCAAACCGCTCAGTCCAGCCGCTTGGCCATGTTGTAGCCGGTGATGGCGAAGCCCGCCTCCTGGTAAAGCGCCAGGGCGCGCGGGTTGTCGTACGCGACCCGCAACTTGATCTGGCTGATGCCACTGGCCCTGAGCTCGGCCTCCAGCACCGCCATGGCGGCCTTGCCGATCCCCTGGCTGCGGTGAGCCGGGGCGACATAGAAGTCATAGATAAAGGTGGCGCTGGCATCGGGGTCGATGGCGTGCCAGAGATAGCCCAGTGGCTGCACCTCTGCGGTTGCAAGCGACCCCTCTTCGCTTGCGGGCAGGATGCAGAGCAGGCTGTGGCCGGCGGTGGCTACCCCCTGCGGCAGGGAGTGCTGCAGGGAGGCCTCGGCCTTGCGACGGGCAGTGGCGAGATCATGGCCATGATTGCTGGCGATATCCTGCGCATAGTCCTCGATGAAGTAGGTGCAATAGGCGGGGTAGTGAGCCTGGCTCATGGGGATCAGGCGAACGAGAGGGGTTGGCATACTGCACATCACTCAAAGGGAGAAGGGCGTTCACGTTAACCCGGCGGCGAAGTGAGCGCAAACGACGCTGGCTGCTGTCGGGAGCCGGAACGGCGTCAGCCCGCGGCTGGCCCATAAAAAAGAGCGCCCTTGGGCGCTCTTTTTTGATCAGGGGTGGATGAGGTTATTTCACCTCTTCGCCCTTGGCTTGCAGGTCCGCATGATAGGAGGAGCGGACGAAGGGGCCGCAGGCGGCGTGGGAGAAGCCCAGCCCCATGGCGACGTCTTTGAGCTCGTCAAACTCTGCGGGCGGCACGTAGCGCTTCACCGGCAGGTGGTGGCGGCTCGGCTGCAGATACTGGCCCAGGGTCAGCATGTTGACGCCGTGCTCGCGCAGATCGGTGAGCACCTGCACGATTTCTTCGTTGGTCTCGCCAAGGCCCATCATGACACCGGACTTGGTCGGTACATGGGGGTGCATCTCCTTGATGCGGCGCAGCAGCTCGAGGGACCACTTGTAGTCGGCGCCGGGGCGGGCGACCCGGTACATGCGCGGGGCTGTTTCCAGGTTGTGGTTGAACACGTCAGGCGGCGTCTCGCGGAACACCTCCAGCGCCTGCTCCATCCGGCCGCGGAAGTCCGGGGTCAGGATCTCGATGCGGGTCTGCGGGCTGTGCTCGCGGATCTGCTTGATGCAGTCGGCGAAGTGCTGGGCACCGCCGTCGCGCAGATCGTCGCGGTCCACCGAGGTGATGACCACGTATTTCAGCCCCATCTCCTTGATGGTGAGTGCCAGCTTGTGCGGCTCGTCGGGATCCAGCGCCAGCGGGCGGCCGTGGGCCACGTCGCAGAAGGGGCAACGACGGGTGCATATGGCGCCCATGATCATGAAGGTGGCCGTGCCATGGTTGAAGCACTCGGCCAGGTTGGGGCAGGAGGCCTCTTCACACACTGAGTGCAGCTTGTTCTTGCGCAGCGTGCTCTTGATGTGCTCGATCTTCTGGCTCGACGGCGGCAGCTTGATCCGCATCCAGTCCGGCTTGCGCAGCACTTCCTCGTCGGGATCCGGCATGAATTTCACCGGGATCAGGGCCATCTTGTCGCCATCGCGCAGCTTGACGCCCGGCTCCATACGAACGGGTTTGCTCATGATTCACTCTCGGTGTTTGTTATTGTTTGGTAGATAGCCGTCGGGGTCATCTCTGTGCCCTCATGGCCACGCAGCATGGGTTTGCTCATGCCGCCTCTTCGGTATGGGTGATCGTCTCATAGCCAATCAGGCTGGCCAGTTCGGCCACCAGAATGGTCTGCGCCTCGGCCACGCTCTGCGGGCCGCCCAGGGCGCTGGTCTGGGTCATGGCCATGCCCGCATAACCGCACGGATTGATGCGCAGGAAGGGGGTCATGTCCATGTTGATATTGAGTGCCAGCCCGTGGAAGGAGCAGCCCTTGCGGATGCGCAGGCCCAGCGAGGCCAGCTTGGCTTCTGTCTGCAGCGAGGCGCCAAGCTCGCTTTTCACATAGACGCCGGGGGCGTCGGGCTTGGCATAAGCCTCAATCCCGCTCTTTGCCAGGGTCTTGATGATGGCGGTTTCCAGGCAGGTCACCAGCTCGCGCACCGTCAGCTTGCTGCGGCGCACATCCACCAGCACGTAGAGCACCAGCTGGCCGGGGCCGTGATAGGTCACCTGACCGCCGCGATCGCTCTGCACCACGGGGATGTCGCCCGGCGCGAGCAGGTGCTCGGCCTTGCCGGCCTGGCCCTGGGTGTAGACGGGGTCGTGCTCCACCACCCAGAACTCGTCCGGGGTGTCGCTGGTGCGGCTGTCGGTGAAGGCCTTCATGGCGTCCCATACCGGCTGGTAGGGGCGGCGACCCAGGTGTCTGACGAGCAGCTGTGGCTGGGCGGGGATCTGGGGTGACATCTTTTCCTCACAGGCTGGCGCTTGAGTCGGCACCATGGGTCAGCGCTCGGGGGTGACGCAAAATCAATCGCCCCTGGCGGGGCGAGAGAGAAATTACAGTACGTATTTCACCAGCTCGATCTTGCCAAGGGCGTGGTACATCGCTTCGATGTGCTCTTTGCTCTGGGCTGTCACGGTTACGCGGACCGAGTGGTAGTTGCCCTTGGAGCTGGGCTGAACGGTCGGGCTGTAAGTACCGGGGGCGTGTTGCTGCAGCACTTCAACTACCTGATCCGGCAGGGCCGGGTCGGCAATGCCGAGCACCTTGAACGGGAACTTGCAGGGGAACTCCAGCAGTTCATCAAACTTGGTATTCATTTACTCACCTTTTGGCGTCATCACGGGATGACTTCCTCTTTAATCTTGCGTGGCTGGTGGCCAATGGCTCATCAGGCCGTCATGTACAAGTCTATATGGGCATTGCCCGGGCAGAGATCAAGGCCCGGGCCGCGCGACAAGACATGGAGATGCTGCTTTTTACCACAAATCGCCAGTCGGCGGAACCTGCAGATTGCAGGGTTATTCGCTGGTATGACCGGGTAAAGACAGCAGCGGCGCCTGTTGGCGCCGCTGTTTGGTCAGGATTGTGCGTCTGTCTTACTTGAACCAGCTGGAGACCAGCATCACCAGGTAATCCCACAGACGGCTCATCAGTCCGCCTTCCTGCACTTCTTCCAGCGCGACCAGCGGAACCTGCTTGATCTCCTTGTCGCCCTGCTTCAGGAACACGGTACCGACCCGTTGGCCCTTGGCCAGCGGGGCTTTCAGTTCGCTCTCGAGCTGGAAGTCCGCTTTCAGGTTGTTGCCCTGACCACGGGTGACCAGCACGGACACATCCTTGTCGACGCCCAGTTTCACTTCAGACTTGTCGCCCATCCAGATCTTCTGGGTGACCAGCTCGGTGCCGGCCTTGTACGGGGTCAGGCTCTGGAAGAAACGGAAACCGTAGGTGAGCAGCTTTTTGCTCTCGGCGGCGCGGGAACCCTCGCTGCTGGCGCCCAGCACCACGGCGATCAGGCGCATGCCTTCGTTGTTGGTGGCGGAGGAGACCAGGTTGTAGCCGACCTGGCTGACGTGGCCAGTCTTGATGCCATCCACTTGCAGGGATTGATCCCACAGCAGGCGGTTGCGGTTGTGCTGGGTGATGCCGTTGAACACGAAGGATTTCTGGGAGTAGATCTTGTACTCCTCAGGCAGATCGCGGATCAGGGCCTGACCCAGACGGGCCATGTCGTGGGCGGTACTGTAGTGGCCTTCCGCATCCAGACCGTGCGGGTTCATGAAGTGGCTGTCCTTCATGCCGAGCTTGGCGGACCAGGAGTTCATCAGGCTGGCGAAGGAGTCTGTGCTGCCGGCCAGGAATTCGGCCATGGCGACGCAGGCATCGTTGCCGGACTGGATGATGATGCCCTTGTTGAGATCATCGACCGAGACCTGCTTGCCCACCTCGATGAACATCTTGGAGGAGTCGGTGTAGTTCTTGGACCAGGCGTTCTGGCTGATGGTCACCATGTCGGTGCGCTTGATGTTCCCCTTCAGCAGCTCCTGGCCGATGATGTAGGAGGTCATCATTTTGGTCAGACTGGCGGGCGGCAGACGCTCTTCGGCGTTCTGCTCGGCCAGCACCTGACCCGAGTAGTAATCGATCAGAATATGGGCCTTGGCGGAGATCTCCGGCGCGGCGGGAACGACCATGGGGGTTGCGTTCGGGGTCGGTACAGGCTGGTTGGCCTGGGCGGTGGCGCTTAACAGGGAGGCCAGAATAACTGAACGGGCAAATTTGGACATCTTGAAATTCCTGGAGCCTGGATGGGGGTAACCCAAGTTAAAAATGCGGGCTTCACTATACCAGAAGCGACCGTCGGTCATAGTCCGACGTGCCATCTGGTCTGGTTTTTTATCCATCGGGAGCCGTCGTCACGCCGGGAAACGACGTGACGACGGGCACCCGGCGGTGGCTCACCCGAGGTGAGCCACCTGGTGTCAGGGGACGATAAAGGCTTGCTCCAGCCCCCCCTGACGGATCTGTTCCAGCAGGCTTGCCTGCTGATCGGCGGCGACCGGTCCCAGCAGGACCCGGAAGATGGCGCCGTGGGCCACCACCTGATACGGCACGCCGTAGCGCTGGGTCATCACCTTGCCCATGGCCTCGGCCCTGGGCTGGGAGCCACTGGCTAGCACCTGGATCATCTTACCGTCGCCGCTGCCGGCGGGGGCGGGGGCGGGGGCGGCCGCCTTGGCCGCTGCCGGTTTGGCGGGTTTGGCCGCGGGAGCCTTGACGGGGGCCGGTTCAGCGGCTGCCGGCGTGGCCATGGCGAGCTCGGTCGGTTCACCCAGAAAACCCTCCTGCGCCGCAGCCTGCGGAGCGGCCGGGCTCTGCGCCGCTTGCATGGGCTGCATCGTCATCATGGGCACCATCTCGACCATCTGATCCGGCTTGTCGTTGATCAGCTCCAGCCGCACGCGCGCCTCGCCGCTCTCCACCATGTCCAGCTGTTTGGCGGCGGCGTAGGAGAGATCGATGAGGCGAGTGCTGTCGGACGGGCCGCGATCGTTGACCCGCACTATGGTCTCCAGCCCGTTGGTCAGGTTGGTGACCCGCACATAGCTTGGCAGCGGCAGGTTGCGGTGGGCGGCGCTGAACAGCTTGCTGTCCAGCACGTCGCCGTTGGCGGTCTGCTGACCGTCCAGATCCTGGGCCAGCCAGCTGGCGGTGCCCTCTTCCGTGTAGTGCTTGATGTCGCGCCACACCTCGTTCTTCTGCTTGCCTATCCAGTAGTCCCGGTTGCCACTGGCACTCAGGGGCTCGGGACGCGGTATGGCGCCCGTGGCTTGCGGGATCTCGATGACCTGGGGTTTTTCCTGCTGGACGGGTTCCTGCGGCAGGGGGGCCTGTTCCGGCTGGCTGCTACAGGCGGCCAGCAACAAGCTCAGGCTGAGCGGGAGAAGTTTGTGGCTGTAATGCATACGCTTCCTGGATTGCTTGACTGAGTTGATGCACCGCCATCGCATAGAGAGGGCTGCGGTTATAGCGGGTGATCACATAAAAATTGTGGCGCGCGACCCAGTATTCCGGTCCATCGGCCTGTTCCAATGCCAGCAGTTTCACTGGAGTGTCGGGTGCCAGCGGGGTGGCGAGTTCAATCCCGGCGGCAGCCAGCTCTGCCCACTGCTGCCTGAGCTCGGGTTCGGGCCGAAGCAGGGTACTCACTGGCGCCAGCCCGATCAAGGCGGGCTCGACGGCCGACTCGCCCCAGCGCCACTGGTGCAGGGCGAAATAGTTGGCGACGCTGCCGATGGCATCCACCGGATTGGCAAACAGATCCCGCTTGCCATCTCCGTCAAAATCGACCGCGTAGTGGCGGTAACTGGAGGGCATGAACTGCCCCATGCCCATGGCGCCCGCGTAGGAGCCCTTGAGGCGGGTGAGTGGCCACTTCTCCTCTTTGGCCAGCAGCACCAGCTGGGCAAATTCCTTGGCGAAGAACTCCTCGCGCGCTGGGTAGTGAAATCCCAGGGTGTAGAGGCTGTCGAGCACAGAGTGGCGGCCCATCTGGCGGCCGTAGAAGGTTTCTATGCCTATGATGGCGACTATGAGGGAGGCGGGCACCCGGTAGTGCTGCTCGGCTCGCGCCAGGGCATCGGCATGGCGTTGCCAGAAGCTGACCCCGTCCTGTATGCGGGCCTGGGTCACGAACAGGGGCCGGTAGCTGTGCCAGGGCCTGGCTTCCCATGGCTTGCTGATGGTGTCGAGTATCTCCTGGCGCAGCCGGGCCTGCGCCGTGGCCGCCTGCAATTCAGCCAGCGGCACCTGCTGCTGCTCGGCCAGCAACGCCAGCCGCTCGGGCACAGGGGCTGCACTCGCCGTCAGCGAGCACAGGGAGAGCGCCAGCCAGGCCCCTCTCATCAGGCCAGCAGCCTTCTGTGGGTCTGGATGGACATCAGGATGCCGAAGCCGGCCATCAGGGTCACCATGGAGGTGCCGCCGTAGCTCACCAGCGGCAGGGGCACCCCCACCACAGGCAGTATGCCGCTCACCATGCCCATGTTGACGAACACATAGACGAAGAAGGTGAGGGTCAGGGCGCCACCGAGCAGGCGCTCGAAGCTGTTCTGGGCCTGCATGGAGATAAACAGGCAGCGGCTGATGATGTAGAGATAGATGACCAGCAGCAGAGCGACGCCCACCAGGCCGAACTCCTCGCTGAACACCGCGAAAATGAAGTCGGTGTGGCGCTCGGGCAGGAACTCGAGCTGGGACTGGGTGCCCTGCAGCCAGCCCTTGCCAAAGACGCCGCCGGAGCCGATCGCAATCTTCGATTGGATGATGTGATAGCCGCGACCGAGCGGGTCTTTCTCCGGGTCGAGCAGCATCAGTACCCGCTGGCGCTGGTAGTCGTGCATCAGGAAGAACCAGAGCACCGGCATGAAGGCGCAGATGAGCAGCACCGCCAGCCCGATCAGCCACCAGCTGATCCCCGCCAGGAAGATGACGAAGAAGCCGGAGGCGGCCACCAGGATGGAGGTGCCGAGATCGGGCTGGGCCGCGATCAGCAGGGTGGGCAGCAGCACCATCACCAGGGCGATCACCACATGGCTGAACTTGGGGGGCAGCGAATGGCGGCTGAGCCAGGCGGCCACCATGATGGGCATGGAGAGCTTCATCACCTCGGAGGGCTGGAACTTCATAAAGCCGAGGTCTAACCAACGTTGAGCCCCCTTGCCGATATGGCCGAACACGTCCACCGCGATGAGCAGCAGCACCACCACCACGAACAGGGGCACGGACCAGCGCGCGTAGAGGGAGGGGGGCAGCTGGGCCATGCCGATCATCAGGGCGAAAGCCAGCCCCCCGCGCACCAGCTGGCGCACTATGGAGTCCACGCTCTGACCGGAGGCGGAGTAGAGCACCACCATGGAGAGGGACATCAGGGCCAGCAGGCCGAGAAACAGCGGCAGGTCGATATGCAGCCGGTACCAGATACTCTGTCGCTGCGCGGAATTACTCATGGGAAACGGCCTCGCGTGATGGGGACGGCTGCTTGGGAGCCGGTGGCAACTGGGGCTCTGGTGGCACCAGATAGGCATCCAGCATCTGGCGTGCCACGGGCGCGGCCATGCTGCTGCCGCCCCCGGCGTTCTCCAGCACCAGGGCCACCACGGCCTTGGGTGCCTCGAACGGGGCGAAGGAGACGAACAGGGCATTATCCCTGTGCTCAACCTTGGTGGTGGCCGCGTTGTAGACCTGGTTCTCTTTCAGACCCACTACCTGGGCGGTACCTGACTTGCCCGCGGCCTTGTAGGGCGTGTTGGCAAAGGCGCGGCGCCCTGTGCCTTCATTGCCGTTGATGACGCGCCACATGCCGTCCTTGGCCACCTGCCAATAGGCATCGTTCTTGGCCTTGAGCGCCATGTTCGGGTTGACGGGGGCGTTGACCACCCCATCCAGCGAGGCCGTGCTCTTGAGCAGGTGCGGCGTCACGTCGTGACCGTTCTGGGTCAGTATGCTGATCGCCTTGGCCAGCTGGATCGGGGTGGCGCTCCAGTAGCCCTGACCTATGCCGATGGAGATGGTGTCACCCTGATACCAGGGCTGGCGCCAGCGTGCCATCTTCCAGTCGCGAGAGGGCATCACCCCCTTGGTCTCCTCGTACAGATCCACCCCGCTGTACTGACCGAAACCGAACTTGGTCATGTAGCTGTGGATCTTGTCGATGCCGACTCGATAGGCGAGATCGTAGAAATAGGTATCCGCCGACACCTCGATGGCGCGGTAGACGTCGAGCCAGCCGTGGCCCCAGCGGCGCCAGTCGCGAAACTTCTTGGTGGTGCCCGGGATGGAGAAGCTGGGGCCGCCGAAGTAGCGGTAGTTGGGGGTGATGGCCCCCTCGTTGAGTCCCATCACCGCCATCATGGGCTTGACGGTGGAGGCGGGGGCATAGATGCCCTGAGTGGTGCGGTTCACCAGCGGACGGGCCGGATCGTTGAGCAGCGCCGAATAGTTGGTGTTGGAGATGCCGGTCACGAACAGGTTGGGGTCATAGCTCGGGCTCGACTCCATGGCCAGGATGGCGCCGGTATTGGGATCCATCATGACGATGGCGCCCCGGCGACCGGCCAGCAGTTGCTGGGCCTTCAGTTGCAGGCGAATGTCGATGTTGAGGTAGATGTCCTTGCCGGGCTCCGGCGGCTGGAACTTGAGGGTGCGTACCACGCGGCCGCGGTTGTTGACCTCGACCTCCTGATAACCGGCCACCCCGTGCAGCTGATCCTCGTAGTACTTCTCCACCCCCTGCTTGCCGATATCCTTGGTGGCGGCATAGTTGGCGAGCTTGTCCTCCTTGTCGAGGCGCTCCACGTCGCGGGTGTTGATCTTGGCCACGTAGCCCAGCGCATGGGTGAGGGTGTCACCAAACGGATAGTAGCGCTTGAGGTAGGCCTCTATGCTGGCGCCCGGATAGTTGTGCTGGTTGACCGAGAAGAGCGCGACCTGATACTCGGTCAGCTTCTCGAACAGGGCCACCGGCTTGAAGCGGCGCTGGCGTTTGACCTCGGCCAGGAACTTCTCCTTGGTCCCTTCCGGCAGCGCCAGCAGGGTGATCAGCTCGTCGGCGGTCTTGTCCAAGTCTTTGGTCTCTTCCGGCACGATTTCGAGACTGTAGACGGGGCGGTTCTCCGCCAGCAGCACGCCGTTGGCGTCATAGATGAGGCCCCGTGGCGGCGCCACGGGCACGACCCGGATCCGGTTGTCGTTGGAGCGGGTCTGATAGGTCTCGAAGGATTCGACCTGCAGGTAATAGAGATTGCCCAGCAGTACCAGCATCAGCACTATCATGCCGATGTAGGCGACCAGGGTGCGTCGGAAGAAGAGGCGACCCTCGGCGCTGTGGTCGCGCATTTCGATGCGATTCTTCAGCATGCCGCTACCTTATGACAGACGAAGGGAGAAGACAAAAACCCCATGGGTTATTCCCTGTGATACGGGTGATATAAGGGAGTGATGCGCCAGATGTGCATGGTTCATTCCCTGTGATACGGATGATTGGTGGTAATGCTCCAGGCGCGGTAGAGGCTCTCGGCCACCAGCACCCGCACCAGCGGGTGGGGCAGGGTCAGCGGCGACAGCGACCAGCTCTGCTCGGCGGCGGCCTTGCACTCGGGCGACAGCCCCTCCGGGCCCCCGACCAGCAGCGCCACGTCACGACCATCCAGCTTCCAGGCTTCCAGTTGTACGGCGAGCTGCTCCGTGGTCCAGGGTTTGCCGGGAATATCCAGGGTCACTATGCGTGAACGGCCGGCGGCGGCCAGCATGGCTTCCCCCTCCTTTTGCAGGATGCGGGGAATATCGGCATTTTTACCGCGTTTGCCGGCGCCGATCTCGACCAGCTCGAACGGCATGTCTTTGGGGAAACGGCGACGGTACTCTTCGAAGCCACGCTCTACCCAGGCAGGCATCTTGGTGCCCACTGCAATCAACTGGATCTTCATCGTTTGTTACACTTGTGCTCTGTTATTGCGCATTCACTTGAGCGGTAGCGCCCCAGAGTTTTTCCAGTTGGTAGAAGTCGCGATATTCGTCCTGCATCACGTGCACTATGACTTGCCCCAAGTCCACCAGTACCCATTCCCCCGTGAGCTGGCCTTCCACGCTCAGCAGATCGAGCCCGGCATGGCGAGCTTCGCTGGCCAGGTGATGGGCGATGGCGCTGACGTGGCGACTGGAGTTGCCGGAACAGACGATCATGGTGTCTGTGATGCTGGATTTACCGCGCACATCGAGGGTGATGATGTCGCGGCCTTTCATGTCATCGATCTTGTCGACGATAAAGGCATGCAGTTCTTGGCCTTGCAATGATCTTCTCCTGTGTTCCGACGCCTGAGGGCGGCGGATTATATCATGGTCACTCCCGTTTCCCAGTCCGGTGAAGGGGAGTGGAACGGGGGCCGTGCCCGTGTGGCAAACCAGGCCCCTGTTGATCAATATAGTGCGCAACCGGCCGGGACAATAGTCGCGCCGGTTGTGGTCAGCTTGGCTGGTAGAGGCCTTGCTGGCGAATGTAATCGGCCACCGACGGCGGCAGCAGGTAACGGGGATCCTCCCCGGCCGCCAGCAGGGCTCTGAGCCGGGTGGCCGACAGCTCGATGGGCTGGTTGTCCGCCAGCCAGATATGGCCGGCAAGGCGCCGGTGCAGCGCGGTGGCATCCGTGGTGTGATGGCGAGCCAGCAGCTCGGCCACCTCCCCCGGGTAGTCAGGTTGCCAGCCCGGCCGCACGCTCACCACCAGGTGGGCATAGTCGAGCAGCTCTTGCCAGCGGTGCCAGCTCGGCAGGCCGAGCAGGGAATCCATCCCCATCAGAAAGCAGAGCGGTGTGCCCGGCAGCGCTTGCCGCAATTCGATGAGGGTGTCTATGGTCCAGGAGGGGGTGTCCCGCTTCAGTTCCCGCTCATCCACCACGAATCCCGTGTTCTCCGCCGCCGCCAGCTTGACCATGGCGAGGCGCTGCTCGCTCGAACAGAAGGGGTTGGTGCGATGGGGCGGTATATGGTTCGGGATCAGCCGGATTTCGGCCAGCCCTATGGCGTCCCGCGCCTCTATGGCCGGGCGCAGGTGGCCGATATGGATGGGGTCGAAGGTCCCGCCCAGCAGCCCGATAGGTGGCTTCAGCATGAGCAGTTCTCAGCAGGAAGGAACCCCATGTGGATGGGGTCTAAGGTGGCTCGGGCCAGCAGGTCGATGGGGGCCTTCAGCATGCGGCGGGCTCCAGCAGGGGCAGCGGCGTACCATCGCGAAAACCCAGGGCCAGGGTCTGCAACATCAGCCAGGCCTGCTCGGTGTCGAAGCGACGCTGGGCGTCGTCAAGCCGGGCCATCAGCTGCCACAGCTGCTGCAACTTGGTGAAGGGCAGCCGGGTCAGGGCCTGCTGGATCAACTGCTGGCGGCTCTGCCAGATGCGCAGGCGGGAGAAGTGCTCCACCAGCGGCTGGCCGGCTCTGGCGGCCAGGGCCAGCTCGGTGAGCTGCTCCAGCTCGCGGCACAGGGCCCAGGCCAGCATGCCGGGCTCTGTGCCCTCGGCGCGCAGGGCCAGCAGGATGCGCTGGGCCCGGTTCACCTTGCCCTCCAGCAGGGTATCAATGAGCTGGAACGGCGTGAAATGGGCGTGGCGTATGATGGTCTCTTGCAGATAGGCGACGCTGATAGGCTGGGGCGGTGCCAGCAGGGTCAGCTTCTCTATCTCCTGGCTGGCGGCCAGCAGGTTGCCCTCGTAGGAGTGGCACATGAAGTTGATGGCATCCGGCAGCGCTTTGAGGCCGAAACGCTGGAAGCGGGCGCTCATCCAGCGCGGAAAGAAGCGGGGCTCGGGGTGATTGACCGGCACATAGGTGCCGTTCTGGCTGAGCTTGTCGAACCAGGCTGCCTTCATCTGGGTCTGGTTGAGGCGAGCGCCGCTCAGTACCAGCAGCAGATCCGGATGCAGTTGCTTGCCAATTTCAGTGATGCGGGCGGCCAGATCCTTGTCGACCTTGGCCGGCAGCTCCAGCTCTATGATCTGGCGGGCGGAGAAGAGGCTCATGGCCTGACAGGCGTCGTAGACCTGATTCCAGTCCAGTCCCTGCTCCACCACGAAAGTATGGCGCTCATCGAACCCCTGCTTGCGGGCGGTCTGACGGATGGCGTCGATGGCTTCCAGCTTGAGCAGAGGTTCGTCACCAAAAACGAGATAGCAGGGCTTGAGCCCTGCCTTGAGATGATCCGCAAACTGCTCGGGATAGACTCTCATCAAGATACTCGCATCAGAACTTGACCTGGCTCAGTTGGCGGATCACCAGGCTGGCGGCCTGCTCCTGCATCTCCTTGCCGAGCTGCTCCTGCTCGCGGGAGGAGGCCAGCGCCGCATCCGGCTTGTTCAGGAAGCTGCGGTTGAAGGTGATGGGGAAGACCTGGGTCGGTTTGCCCGGCATGGAGACGGTGAACTGGGTGTTGTAGCCCAGCACGTACTCACGGGCCTGGCCTATGGAGTCAACCGAGGCAACCTGACTGGTGCTGCCGACGCCGGACAGGGTCAGCACAGGTATGCCCTCCTTGTCGGCGAGTTTGACGCCAGCCGCCTTGAGGCGGGTGGTGACCAGCCGGTAGAAGTCGCTCTTGTTGTCACCGACCACCTTCATGGTCATCAACTCGGGCGGGATGGCCGTGCCTCGCATCTGAAAACCGCAAGCCTGCAGCAGCAGGCCCATCAGCACTATGGCCATCCAGCGAATGAGGGGGGTGCCCATATGAAATCCTCTTTGCATTAGGGGAAAGCGGCGGGCGCAGGGCCCGCCGTTATCATCCGTTTGTCGTTACCGCTTGGCAACCAGGCAGTCAGCTTGAGTTGCCACGCGATATGGCATCAGTTGGCCACGATGTTGAGCAGTTTGCCCGGCACATAGACCACCTTGCGAACGGTCAGGCCGTCGGTGAACTTCTGCACAGAGGCATCGGCCATGGCCAGTTTCTCGACGTCGGCCTGGCTTATCTCGGCCGGCACTGTCAGCTTGCCGCGCATCTTGCCGTTGATCTGCACCACCACCAGCTTCTCGGTCTCGACCATGGCAGCCTCGTCGGCCACCGGCCAGGCGGCGTGATCCACGTCGTCGCCCTTGCCCAGCATCTTCCACAGCTCGAAGCCGATGTGCGGGGTGATGGGGGAGAGCATGACCACGACCGCTTCCAGCGCTTCCTGCATCAGGGCGCGATCCTGCTCATTTGAACCCAGCTTGGTCAGGTTGTTCATCAGCTCCATGATGGCGGCGATGGCGGTGTTGAAGGTCTGACGGCGACCCACGTCATCGCTCACTTTGGCGATGGTCTTGTGCAGCTCGCGGCGAACGGCTTTCTGCTCGCTGCTGAGGGCGGTCACATCCAGTGCAGCAACGGCGCCACCGGAGACGTGCTCGAAGGTGATGCGCCACAGGCGACGCAGGAAGCGCTGGGCCCCCTCCACGCCGGAGTCGGACCACTCCAGGGTCATCTCGGCCGGCGAGGCGAACATCATGAACAGACGGACGGTATCGGCGCCGTAACGCTCCACCATCAGCTGGGGGTCTATGCCGTTGTTCTTGGACTTGGACATCTTGGTCATGCCGGAGTGGATGACTTCACGGCCTTCATTGTCGATGGCCTTGGTGATGCGACCCTTGTCGTCACGTTCGACCTTGACGTCAACCGGGCTGACCCAGACGTTGCCGCCCTTCTCGTCTTTGTAGTAGAAGGCGTCGGCCAGCACCATGCCCTGGCAGAGCAGGCGCTTGAACGGCTCATCGCTGTTCACCAGCCCGGCATCACGCAGCAGCTTGTGGAAGAAGCGGGCGTAGAGCAGGTGCATACAGGCGTGCTCGATGCCGCCTATGTACTGATCCACCGGCAGCCAGTGGTTGGCGGCAGCCGGATCCAGCATGCCCTTGTCGTAGTCCGGGGAGCAGTAGCGAGCGTAGTACCAGGATGACTCCATAAAGGTGTCGAAGGTATCTGTCTCGCGGAACGCTTCCTGGCCGTTATAGGTGGTCTTGGCCCACTCGGCATCGGCCTTGATCGGGCTCTGGATGCCGTCCATCACCACGTCTTCCGGCAGCAGTACCGGCAGTTGATCTTCCGGGGTCGGCACCACAGTGCCGTCGGCCAGGGTCAGCATGGGGATGGGGGCACCCCAGTAACGCTGACGGGAGACACCCCAGTCGCGCAGACGGAAGTTGACGGTGCGCTTGCCCTTGCCGATCGCTTCCAGCTTGCTGGCGATGGCATCGAAGGCGGCCTGGAACTCGAGACCGTCGAACTCGCCGGAGGCGAACAGCACGCCCTTGTCGGTGTAGGCGGCCTCGATCACGTTTGGCGCGTCACCGTCAGCCTGCTTGATGACAGGCTTGATCTCGAGACCGTACTTGGTGGCGAACTCATGGTCGCGCTGGTCGTGGGCCGGAACGGCCATCACGGCGCCTGTGCCATAGTTCATCAGCACGAAGTTGGCGACCCAGACCGGCACCTTGCGGCCATCCAGCGGGTGAATGGCATAGAGGCCGGTGGCCATGCCCTTCTTCTCCATGGTGGCCAGTTCAGCTTCGGCTACCTTGGTGTTCTTGCACTCGTCGATAAAGGCGGCAAGCTCGGGGTTACCGGCGGCAGCCTGCAGCGCCAGCGGGTGACCGGCGGCGATGCCGACATAGGTGACGCCCATCAGGGTATCGGGACGGGTGGTGTAGACCTCGAGGTCGCCATCCTGATCGGCGACCTGGAAGTGGATGTTGACCCCTTCGGAGCGGCCAATCCAGTTGCGCTGCATGGTCTTGACCATCTCGGGCCAGCCTTCCAGATTGTCGATGTCGTTCAACAGCTCTTCGGCATAGTCGGTGATCTTGATGAACCACTGGGGGATCTCTTTCTGCTCCACCGGGGTATCACAGCGCCAGCAGCAGTTGTCGATCACCTGCTCGTTGGCCAGCACCGTCATGTCGTTCGGGCACCAGTTGACGGAGGAGGTCTTCTTGTAGACCAGACCCTTCTCGTACAGCTTGGTGAAGAACCACTGCTCCCAGCGGTAGTAATCCGGTTTGCAGGTCGCCAGCTCGCGATCCCAGTCATAGCCCAGACCCAGCATCTTCAGCTGGTTCTTCATGTATTCGATGTTTTCGTAGGTCCAGGGCGCCGGTGCCGTGTTGTTTTTGACCGCGGCGTTCTCCGCCGGCAGGCCGAATGCGTCCCAACCTATGGGTTGCAGCACGTTCTTGCCATTGAGGCGTTGATAACGGGAGATCACATCACCTATGGTGTAGTTGCGAACGTGCCCCATGTGTAGACGACCAGACGGATAGGGGAACATGGAGAGGCAGTAGAACTTTTCCTTGTCTACTTTCTCCACCGCCTTGAAGGTTTTCTTGGCATCCCAGTGCTTTTGCACTGCTGGTTCTATGGATTGGGGAACGTATTGCTCTTGCATTGGTGACATCCGGATCTGTGAAATGAATAGATAAATCAGCTGGGAAATCGCAATAGAATACCCATATCCAGCGGCGGCAACAACCGCCAGCATCCGTCAGGCCTTATGCCGGGCATGATCAGGGTTCAGTAGAGGAGTAACGATCATGGACAAACGTCAAAAAGGGTACGAAGCCTTCATTGCAGAGCTGCAGAAGCAGTGGCAAGAGACTGAAGAGTTCCAGGGGGAGCGCCTCAACCGGATGATCGCCAAGGTGCAGGCCTATCTGGAGGCGGCCGGCGACCTGACCCAGGATGAGCTGGCGCTGATCGCCGAGTACGTGAAGCGGGATCTGGGCAACTATGACGAGGGGCGCGCCGAGGTGGAGGAGTCCGCCTTCATGCTGGCGCTCAAGGACACCGCCTGGTCCTGGCTGTCGGACGTGACCGACCGCGCCCAGGTGGAGTGGCGCGAGCTGGCGGATGAGCTGGAGCACAAGGGCGTCTACGAGGCGGGTGACTGGGTGGGCCTCGGTGTCATGGTGTGCGAGCAGTGCGGCTGGCGCCATACAGTGCTGCACCCGCAACCGCTCGATACCTGCCCCGAGTGCGGCGGCCACGAGTATCACCGCGAGCCGCTCTCGCCCTGATCCCGTCAGACAACCAGATGAAAAGAGGCGCCCAGGGGGCGCCTCTTTCATTCAGCGACGAACCGGAGCGCCGGTTCAGAGCTCGCGGGCCCAGGGGTGGGCACGGGGGCGCAGCGCCAACGCCAGACCGAGCAGCAGGGCGGTCAGCCCGTACAGCGGCCAGCTGCCAAAGCGCAGGTAGGGGGTCGAACCGTGGGCGGGACGCACCTCGGCTCTCAGCACCCCGGCCTCGAACTGCGGGAGCTGGGCTATGATGCTGCCGTCGATCTCGGTGACGATGGTGATGCCGGTGTTGGTGTCGCGCAGCAGCGGGCGAGCCAGCTCCAGCGCGCGCATGCGGGCTATCTCCATATGCTGCCATGGACCTATACTGGTGCCGAACCAGGCATCGTTGGAGACGGTCAGCAGGAAGTCGGTATCCGGCTGCACGTTGCGGCGCACCTCGTCCGGGAAGATGATCTCGTAGCAGATGGCGGCGGCGAACTTGAGCCCCTTGGCGATCAGGTTCGGTTGCTGCTCATTCCCGCGGCTGAAGGAGGACATGGGCAGGTTGAAGAAGGGTGCTATGGGGCGCAGCAGATCTTCAAACGGCACGAACTCGCCGATGGGCAGCAGGTGGTACTTGTAGTAGCGGTTCTTGTGCTCGTAGTGATACGACTCCTTGCCGTCCGCGTCCTGTACCCCCATGCCCAGCACTGTATTGAAGAAGCGCTGCTGCTCGAAATCGTAATGAATGATGCCCGCCAGCAGGCCGGTGTCGTTCACCTTCATCGCCTTGTCCAGGCTCTCCAGGTAGTTGCCCATCTCCTTCTCGATGGCCGGGATCGCCGATTCCGGCCAGATGATGATGTCGGCATCCTGGTTCTCGCGGCTGAGATCCTGATAGGTGCGCACCGTCGGCACCAGCGCCTCGGGATCCCACTTGAGGGACTGTTCTATGTTGCCCTGCACCAGAGCGACCTTGACCGGCTCGCCGCGGGTCACCCAGTTGAGCTGCATCAGCCCCTGAGCGGCACCGATCAGCGCGACGGGCAGCAGCAGCCAGACCGGCTTGCGGCTCTGCCACACCAGCCAGAGGGCGGAGGCCGACAACAGCAGCGCCAGCGTGATGCCCTGCACGCCGAGGATGGGGGCCAGGCCCTTGAGCGGCCCGTCGATCTGGCTGTAACCAAACCAGAGCCAGGGGAAGCCGGTCATCACCCAGCCGCGCAGCCAGTCTGCCACCAGCCAGAGCGCCGGGAAGGCGAGCAGCCAGCGGCTCCAGTGGCGACCGCTGAAGAAGCGGGCGAAGGCCCAGCAGGCCAGGGTCGGGTAGAGCGCCAGATAGGCCGACAGGCCGGCCAGCAGCACGAAGGCGACCGGCAGCGGTATGCCGCCAAACATGGTCATGCTGACGTGGATCCACCAGAGCCCAGGCAGGAACAGCCCCATGGCATAGCCAAAGCCGCGCCAGGCCGCCTGCCTGGGGTTGGCCTTGTCCAGCAGGGCATAGAGGCCGAGCAGGGACGGGATCACCAGCGGCCAGTAGTTGAAGGGGGAGAAGGCCAGCACGGCGAGCGCGCCGGATGCCATGGCACAGAGGCTTGTCAGGAGTTTCGATTTCACGGGCAATAGAGGCTCGGATTGGACTGCAACAGGTTGATTGGCCGGTATCTTAACCTGTAAATGCGGTCAACGGCGAGCCTCCCGGCTGTGGCGGGCGCAACCGGGCTGGGATCGGGAAATAAAGGGCGGTCTGTCGGGCAGGGGATGACGTGTGGGGTTGGAGGATATGGTTGCCTTGCCCCGTGGCCAAATGGCAAGCGCCCCGACGAGCGGGGCGCTGATGCTTCACGGCTGGCCGGGGGCCGCGTTGGATTTACTGGGCTTCAGACTGGGCCGCGACATGGTTGTCGGGGATCTTCACCTGCAGCTGCTGCAGGCGGCGCCGGTCGGCGTGCATCACCTTGAACAGGTAGCCGTCCAGCTCTATCTCCTCGCCTTTTTTCGGCAGGTGGCTGAAGGCGTGCATCACCAGACCGCCCACGGTATCCACCTCTTCATCGCTGAACTGGGTGCCGAAGAAGTCGTTGAAATCCTCGATCTCGGTGAGGGCGCTGACCGAGAAGACCCGTTTGCTGATGCGGCGGATCTCGTCCGGCTCATCTTCGATGTCGTCAAACTCGTCGTCGATCTCGCCGACGATGAGCTCCAGTATGTCTTCAATGGTCACCAGACCCGAGACGCCACCAAACTCGTCCACGACGATGGCCATATGGTAGCGCTCTTCACGAAACTCCTTGAGCAGACGGTCGACTCGCTTGCTCTCGGGCACGATCACCGTAGGGCGCAAGATTTTCTCGAGCTGCAGCGGCTCGCTGGCATGGTGGCCGCCGAAACCGAACGGCAGCAGATCCTTGGCGAGCAAGATGCCCTCCACATGATCCTTGTCTTCGTTGATCACCGGAAAGCGGGAGTGACCGGATTCGATGATCACCGGCAAGATGTCGTCCACCGGCTGGGACTTCTCTATGGTGACCATCTGGGAGCGGGGGATCATGATGTCGCGAACGCGCAGCTCGGCAATTTCGAGCACGCCCTCAATCATGTCCTTGGTGTCCTGATCGATAAGATCGCGCTCCTCGGCATCGGCTATCACATCCACCAAATCGTTGCGGTCTTTTGGCTCGCCCTGGAAGAGTTGGCTGAGTTTGTCGAGCCAGGTTTTCTTCGGCGAGCCGGTACTAGGGTGATCGTCGGTCATTTTTTCTCTTGGTTACTCGCTTGAACACATTTGAAATTGTCTTGGTGATATAAGGATGGCCATCGGCTGTTTCAAGACGATGACTCTCCCGTCCTTTACGCTTTTACTCTTCGTCGTTCAGATAAGGATCGGCAAAACCGAGTTCCTGCATGATGTCGCGCTCCAGCTGCTCCATCTCTTCGGCTTCCTCATCCTCGATATGGTCATAACCTAGCAGATGCAGACTGCCGTGCACAACCATGTGGGCCCAGTGGGCCTCCAGCGGTTTGCTCTGCTCGACGGCCTCCTGTTCCACCACCTGGCGGCAGATGACGAGATCGCCGAGCAGCGGCAGTTCCATGCCGGGTGGCGCCTCGAACGGGAAGGAGAGCACGTTGGTGGGCTTGTCCTTGCCGCGATAGGTGAGGTTTAGCTCGCGGCTCTCCGCTTCGTCGACGATGCGCACCGTCACCTCGGCCTCGGTCTGGAAACCGAGTATGGTGCCGTCGAGCCAGCCTTGCAGCTTGGCTTCGCTCGGCAGATCTTCCGCCTGAGCGCAGGCCAGTTGCAGATCCAGGGTCACACTCATTGGGCACTCTCTTTATTGGCTTTGGCAGGGATGGACTCGGCCTGTCTGGCGTCGAACGCCTCATAGGCTTGCACTATGCGGGCCACCACAGGATGGCGTACCACGTCTTTGGATTCAAAGAAGTTGAACGACAGGCCATCGACCCCTTGCAGCACTTCCAGCGCGTGGCGCAGGCCGGACTTGGTGCTGCGCGGCAAGTCCACCTGAGTGATGTCGCCGGTGACCACTGCCTTGGAGTTGAAGCCGATGCGGGTCAGGAACATCTTCATCTGCTCAGTGGTGGTGTTCTGGGCCTCATCCAGGATGATGAAGGCGTCATTGAGGGTGCGACCGCGCATATAGGCGAGCGGCGCCACCTCGATGATGTTGCGCTCCATCAGCTTCTCGACCCGCTCGAACCCCAGCATCTCGAACAGGGCGTCGTAGAGCGGGCGCAGATAGGGATCGACCTTCTGGGAGAGATCGCCGGGCAGAAAACCCAGCTTCTCGCCCGCTTCCACCGCCGGGCGGGTCAGCAGGATGCGACGTATCTCCTGACGCTCCAGCGCATCCACGGCGGCGGCCACCGCCAGATAGGTCTTGCCGGTACCGGCCGGGCCTATGCCGAAGCTGATGTCGTGCTGGACTATGTTGGCGATGTACTGCGCCTGATTGGGGCTGCGCGGCTTGATGAGGCCACGCTTGGTCTTGACTGTTACTTCCTTGCCATAAGGAATGCCGGCGGCTGGTTCGTCGTCCTGCTCCAGCACCCGCGACTCCTGAATGGCCAGGTGCACCATGTCGGGCACTATGTCGGTCACCTTGCCGCCCTTGAGGGGCTGGGTTTCCACATAGAGGTGCTTGAGGATGACGGCCGCGGCATCCAGCTGGGCCTGTTTGCCAACCAGCTGGAAGTGGTTGTCACGGTAGCTGATCTCGACGCCGAGGCGGCGTTCCAGCTGCTTGATGTTGTCATCGAAGGGACCGCACAGGCTGGCGAGGCGTCGATTGTCGGCGGGCTCCAGATGCAGGTTCAGGGTCGAGATGTGTCGGCTCAAAATATCCTCGTCTTGACGCAGTGCCCATCAGGCCAGGCCGGATGGGCACGAAGAGATTAGTGGGGAGTGAAGGCGGCAACGCCCAGCTCGTCAGGTACGTTATCCGGGCGGCGGGCCAGGATCTCGCGCGGCGCGGTGGCGATGCGCAGATTCATCTCATCCTCGCCGCGGATAAAACGACCGCGCAGGGAGTTGGGACGCACCTCCGTGATCTCCACGTCGGCAAAGCCGCCGATCAGGGTGTGCTGCCCCTCGAAGTTGACCACCCGGTTGTTCTCGGTGCGGCCACACAGCTGCATGGGGTCGAGCCGGGAGGGCCCTTCCACCAGGATGCGCTGGGTGGAGCCCAGCATGGCGCGGCCAATCTGCATCGACTGGTTGTTGATGACATGCTGCAGGCGGGCCAGCCGGGCCTTTTTCACTTCCATGTCGACGTCGTCGGGCATGTCGGCGGCCGGGGTGCCGGGGCGCGGGCTATAGATGAAGCTGAAGCTCATGTCGAAGTTGATCTCTTCGATCAGCTTCATGGTGGCCTCGAAATCCTCGTCCGTCTCGTTCGGGAAGCCGACGATGAAGTCGGAACTCATGGTGATGTCGGGACGGGCGGCGCGCAGGCGACGGATCTTGGACTTGTACTCCAGCACTGTATGAGGGCGCTTCATCATGGTCAGGATGCGATCCGAACCGCTCTGCACCGGCAGATGCAGGAAGCTGACCACTTCCGGCGTGTCCTTGTAGACCTCTATGATGTCGTCGGTGAACTCGATCGGATGGCTGGTGGTGTAGCGAATGCGGTCTATGCCATCAATGGCGGCCACCAGTCGCAGCAGCTCGGCAAAGGAGCAGATGCTGCCATCAAAGGTCGGGCCCCGGTAGGCGTTGACGTTCTGGCCCAGCAGGTTCACCTCGCGCACGCCCTGTTCGGCGAGCTGGGCGATCTCGTAGAGCACGTCGTCCATCGGCCGGCTCACCTCCTCGCCACGGGTGTAGGGCACCACGCAGAAGGAGCAGTATTTGGAGCAGCCTTCCATGATGGAGACGAAGGCGGTGGCGCCTTCGGCACGGGGTTCCGGCATGCTGTCGAATTTTTCGATCTCGGGGAAGGCGATGTCCACCTGGGCACCGCGCCCTTCCTGTACCTGCTTGATCATGGCGGGCAGGCGATGCAGTGTCTGTGGACCGAAGACGATATCCACATAGGGGGCGCGAGTGCGAATGTTGGCCCCCTCCTGAGAGGCGACACAGCCACCCACGCCGATCACCAGACCGGGCTTGTTGGCCTTGAGTTTTTTCCAGCGTCCCAGCTGGTGGAACACCTTCTCCTGTGCTTTTTCGCGGATGGAGCAGGTATTGAGCAGCAAGACATCTGCCTCTTCGGGCTCCTCGGTCAGTTCATAGCCATTGCTGGCATCCAACAGGTCGGCCATCTTGGACGAGTCGTACTCGTTCATCTGGCAACCCCAGGTTTTAATGTGAAGTTTCTTGCTCATTGCTTCTCTTGACTTGTTTTGAAATCGGCATGGTCAAAGGACCGGGCATTTTACTCCGCAATCTGGATACTGCCTAGCTAATATCCAGCCCGTCATGGGTCTCTCTCCCTCCTGAACAGTCGCTATTTGTTCGGCCTTTCTCCTTGATTTGGCGCGGCAATTCGCAATTTGTCTCACTGTTTCTGCCGGTCCCTTGCGGTATCATGTCCCCATTCGGTTTGGCCCCGCCTACCCTTGTCCGGGGCGTCCCCTTTCAGGAATCAAGTTATGGAACAGTGTGATATCGCCATCGTCGGCGCCGGCATGGTCGGCGCCGCCACCGCCTGTCTGCTGGCGGCGCAGGGCCTCTCCATTCGGGTCATAGAGACCCAATTGCCCGAGCAATTCGCCCCACAGCAGCCGCTGGATCTACGGGTTTCCGCCATCAGCCAGGCCTCGGTGGCGCTGCTGGAGCAGGCCGGTGCCTGGCACCATCTGCAGCAGATGCGACTCTGCCCCTACCGCCGACTGGAAACCTGGGAGCTGGATGGCTTTGCCACCCGCTTCAACGCCGCCGATCTCGGCCTGCCGCAGCTCGGCTACATCATAGAGAACCGGCTGGTGCAGCTGGCCCTGCTCAAGAGGATGGAGGATTTCCCCACCATCCAGACCCGCACACCGGCGGCGGTGACGAGTCTGCGCCAGCGCGCCGACGAGGCCGTGCTGACTCTGGACGATGGTACCGAGCTTTGCGCCCGCTGGGTGCTGGCCTGCGATGGCGCCGAATCCCAGATGCGCCGGTTGGCGGGCATAGGCGTGTCCCGCTTCGAGTATCGCCAGCACTGCATGCTGATCAATATCGACACCGAGTTTGCGCAGGAAGACATCACCTGGCAGCAATTTACCTCGAGTGGCCCGCGCGCCTTCCTGCCGCTGCCCGGCCAGCACGGCTCACTGGTGTGGTATGACAGCCCGGCCCGTATTCGTGCCCTGTCGGCCATGAGCAACGAGAAGCTGGGGGAGGAGGTGCGTCGCCACTTTCCGGCCCGGCTCGGCGGCTTCACCGTCACGGCCAAGGGGAGTTTCCCGCTGGTGCGGCGCCACGCCAACGACTATCACGCCGGTCGGGTTGTGTTGCTCGGCGATGCCGCCCACACCATCAACCCGCTGGCGGGGCAGGGGGTCAACCTCGGCTTCAAGGACGTGGCCTGCTGGGCCGGGTTGCTGGAAAAGGCGGGCGCCGACTGGCATCAGCCGGCCCTGGCGGAGCGCTACGAGCGTCGCCGTCGCCCCGACAACCTGTTGATGCAGTCGGGAATGGATCTCTTCTACGGCGTGTTCAGCAACGAGATAGGGCCGCTCAAGCTGGCTCGCAATCTGGCCCTCAATCTGGCGGACAAGGCAGGCCCGCTCAAGGAGATGGCGCTGCGCTACGCATTGGGGCTGGTATAAGGCGCCGGGCGCCAACACGAGGGAGCAGAGATGATGAACAAGGCACTGCTGGCGATCGATTTTATCAACGACATAACCCATCCGGATGGGCGCATCGCCGCCTCGGCGGCCCATGTGTTGGAGCAGGATGCCATCACCCATGCCAATCAGGCGCTGGCCCATGCCCGTGCCCACGGCTGGCTGGTGATCCTGATCAAGGTCGGCTTTGACGGCGGTTATCTGCTGCAACCCAAGGGGTCCCCCATGTTTGGTCGGGCCAATCAGTTTGGTGCGCTCTCTCTGGCGGACAGTGGCACCGACTTTCACCCCGACCTCGGCGTGCAACCCGGCGATCTGGTGCTGACCAAGCCCAGGGTCAGCCCCTTCTATGGCACCGCGCTGGAGCCGGCGCTGCGGGCCAATCGCATCGGTCACCTCTATCTGTGCGGGGTCAGCACCAGCTGGGCCATTCAGGCTGCGGCCCGGGACGGCCACGATCGGGACTACGCCATCACCATACTGGAGGATGCCTGCGCCGCCGCCGACGCCAGCGAGCACCAGGGCTCGCTGCGGATGCTCGGCCGCATCGCCGAGATCATCAAGGTGGCCCAGCTGGCGTGATCCCGCCGGTCAAGGCTGTTTTCGCTCACTATTTTGACATTTTGTCGCCAGTCCTCTGTTGAGCCGGCGCCGTTTTAGGGCAACATGGAGTCAGCATTGATGGCCACAAGGATGAGGGCATGCGTTATCAGGGACGGATCGCGAGCTGGAACGAGGCGCGAGGCTTCGGCTTTATCACGCCGGAGCAGCAGGGGGGCGAGCAGCAAGGGCGCGAGCTGTTCGTGCACATCTCGGCGCTGCAATCCGATGGCCGGCTGCCCGAGGCGGGGGAGCGGGTCTCCTACCAGATAGGCAGGGGCAAGGACGACAAGCCCAGGGCCGTGCAGGTGTTTTTTCCCGACCGGCCGCTGTCGCTGGCTGATACCTCAGCGCCCCCCTTGCCCGGCAAGGATGCGGTCCGCCGACCTGAGGCCAGGGGAGCACAGCCACCCATTTCGTCCAGGCCCCGCCCTGGCCCCTCCTATCGCCGCAAGAGCAACTGGCGCGGCAAGTTGATCCCCCTGCTGGTGCTGGCGGGCCTGTTTTCTGTCTACTCCCGCTTCTCGGCCGAGTCGGTCTCACCTCCGCCGGCCTCCTCTTTCAGTCAGGAGGAGGCCGGCAGCTCATACAGCCCCACCTTCGTCCGTCAGTGCGACGGTCGGCAGTACTGCTCCCAGATGACCTCCTGCGAGGAGGCGACCTGGTTTTTGCAAAATTGCCCCAATACCAAGATGGATGGCAGAGGGAGAGGCAACGGCATTCCTTGTGAAAGTCAGTGGTGTGGTCACTGAGGTCGGACTGTTTAATCGTTGCCGAGACTAACAGGTTGATAATCAAGGGCTCTTTTATCCTGAAGGGTCATCACGGTCGGGGAGAAGGGGCCATCCCCTTGTTCCTCTGTGGTCGGTGACGGCATTTGGCGAAGTGAGTCAGGGCTGCTTTACTTCTGGTGATGATTCATCTGTCTCTAATTTTTGCTTGGCGTTTTCATTTCAGGATGACGGTCATGGTGGATGATTTTCGGGGCTCTCTGTTTCACTTTTCCGATCGGGCGCAATACCTGTCTGCGCTGCTGAACTCGCTGGAAGACCAGATAGCCGTGATTGATCGGGACGGGGTGATCCACTATACCAATCTCGCCTGGAACCGGTTTGCCGAACAAAACGGCATGCCGCCAGGGTACAACTGGCTGGGGGTCAACTATCTGAGGGTGTTCGACAGCCTGGTCGATCCCCTGGTTCTGATGGCGGCAGAAGGGATCCGCCGCGTGTTGTGCGGTGAGCAGGAGCACTTCTCTCTGGAGTATCCCTGCCACAGCCCGGATATCCAGCGCTGGTTCATGATGCGGGTCTCGCCCGTGCTGGGGGTGGATGTCGAGTTTTACACCATAGCCCACATCAACATCACGGAGCGCAAGTTGCAGGAGCTGGACGTGACCCACCTCTCCCAGCACGATCCCCTGACCGGCCTGGCCAACCGGCGTCTGTTCAACAGCTTCCTGCATAACGAGTGGCGCCGCAGCATGCGGGAGCGCACGCCCATCTCCTTCATCATGCTGGATCTGGACAACTTCAAGGCGTGCAACGATCGCTTCGGCCATCAGGTCGGGGATGATTTCCTGCTGCAGGTGGGTCACCTGCTCAACACCTTGTGCCAGCGGCCAGCGGATCTGCCAAGCCGGTTCGGGGGCGATGAATTTGCACTGGTCCTCGGCAATACCGGCAAGGAGGCCGCCTTGCGGATGGGGGAGGCGATCCGCCTCGGGATCCACGCCTTGAGTATCCGGGAGGCGGGTGATGCCCGGCTCAGCGCCAGCATCGGCATTGCCACCCAGATCCCTGAGCAACTGCCGGGCTCGGAGAACGAACTGCTAGCGGCGGCCGACATGGCGCTCTACATGGCCAAGAAGGGGGGCAAGAATCGCTGCCACAGCGTCGGCTGTCCGTCATTACCCGCCCCTTGAGCACCACAGCCCCTTGATGGGGCTTTTTTTTGCGCATAAGCCGCCTCAGCGTTCGGGCACGGCCGAGCATGGCGTGGGATGCGCCGCCATGACCAGTTGCAGGAAACGATCGCGGATGGGATCGGCAAATGCCGGGTTCCAGACCAGGCTGATTTCCCATTCTGACCAGGGGCCGGACAGGGGATAGAGGGTGACATCCTGGCCCGCAATGAAGCTGACGCTGCGGGGCAATATGGCGTTGCCTATGCCGGCGGCCACCAGGGCGACCAGGGTCTGGATATCTTCCGCCTCCTGCACCATGCCGGTCAGCCGGTTGGCGCCGAGGAAGCTGGCGATCTGCTGGCTGAGGCCCGGGCAGCGGTGCCCGACCATCTGCAACAGTGGTTGATGGGCCAGCGCCCACTCCACGTCGAACGCAGCCGGATCCGGCCCCGTCATCTGGCTGGGCACGGCCAGCACCAGCCGGTCGGTCAGCAGCCTGTGCTCCCGCAGTTGCGGCGCGTGCGGCCGGCGCATGAACCCCAGCTGCAACTGACCCGACAGCAAGCGCTCGTGCTGGATGGCGGAGGTCATGTCCTGCAGGTGCACCATCACATCGGGTACCTGCTGCTTGAAACGGGCGACCAGCGAGGGGGCTAGCGCGAAACTCGACAGCCCGAAGCCAATCTTGAGCCGCCCGGCTATGCCGCTCGCCAGCGCCAGGGCGTGGCGCTCAAACCCCTTGCCGTGTTCGACCAGTGCGCTGGCCTGGGTGAGCAGCTGTGCCCCCATGGCGGTCAGTTCGGCGCCGTGGCGCCCCCGGTTGAACAGCGTGCTGCCGAGCGCCAGCTCCAGCCCCTGGATCTGCTTGGTCAGCGCCGGCTGGGTGATGAACAGCCGGCTGGCGGCCTCCCGGTAGTTGGCGGTCTCGGCCAGCATCACGAACGCCTGCAGTTGCCTCAAGTCGAATTTCATTCCGTTTGGTTATCCAATGTGGCGATTTATTGATTATAAATTATCTAACCGCCTTGTTCTAATGGTCTCGTAACGGGCCATCTGCCCGCCTGACGCACAACGAGGAGCCATGTCATGTCTAGCGAACGCTATCTGTTTTTGATCAAGGGAACCCTGGTGATGGCCCAGCCTCTGGCGGCGCCGGAGACGGGAGAGCTGCTGGCGAGCCTGCTGCAACAGGGATTTGTGGTGGCCCCTCAGCAGGTCTGGGCGGGCAATGCCGAGCAGGCGCTGGCCTGTTATGAGCAGGCGGCCCAGCAGTCGGCCCTCGCCAGCGTGCTGGCAGGGGCTGAGCCCGTGCTGGCTGGAGCCCCGTCATGACCCGGCTCACCCTGCGGGTCGCCGCCCTGCTGCTGGATATGGATGGCACCCTGGTTCACTCCACCGGCGAGGTGGAAACCGTGTGGCGGCTCTGGTGTCGACGTCATCAGCTGGCGCCCGAGCCCGTGCTGGCCATGTGTCACGGCCTGCGCTCGCGGGAGGTGATCCGGGCCCTGGCACCTCAGCTGGACATGGCGCAGGAGGTGGCCCTGCTCGATGAGCTGGAGATCCATCACACGGGGCGCGGCGAGGCCATCATGGGGTGCCGGGCCGTGCTGGCCAGCGTGCCCGCCGGACGTTGGGCACTGGTGACCTCCGCCAGTCAGAGGGTCGCCCGCCATCGGCTGGCGAGCGCAGGTCTGCCACTGCCGGCCCTGCTGGTGGGGGCGGAAGACGTGATGCGAGGCAAGCCGGATCCCGAACCCTACCTACTGGCCGCGGCGCGGCTCGGGGTTGCCCCCGCCGACTGTCTGGTGTTCGAGGATGCACCGGCTGGCATAGAGAGTGCCCTGCGGGCCGGTTGCACCGTGGTGCAGGTCGGTGGCAACCGGCGGCTCGATCCGGCCGTGGCGGCGGTGATCCAGGATTGGCGCCAGGTGAGTGTGGGTGATGGGGTGGAGGGCGCGTTGCAGGTGACGCTGCTGAGCTGATGGGGCGCCGCCAACAAAAAGCCCCCGGCGAGCGGGGGCTTGGGATGACGAGTCGGGTTACTTGAAGACGCGAAAACGCACTGCGTCGTCCATGAAGGTCTTGTCACCGGCCGGCTGCTTGATGCTGCCAAAGGGCATCTGGGCACGCAGCAGCCAGCTCGCGGGCAGGTTCCACTCCTTGCGCACCGCTTCGTCGATCAGCGGATTGTAGTGCTGCAGGGAAGCACCAACCCCTTCCTGTGCCAGGCTGGTCCAGACCGCAAACTGGGCGATGCCAGTGCCGTGTTCGGACCAGATGGGGAAGTTGTCGGCATAGAGGGCGAACTTCTGTTGCAGATCCTTGATCACATCCGTGTCTTCGAAGAAGAGCACAGTACCGAAACCGGCGCGGAAGCTGCCATCCACCTTGGCTTCGCTCTGGGCATAGGCCTCTGGCGGCACTATCTTCTTCAGCTCCGCCTTGACGATATCCCACAGCTTGTGGTGCTGGGCGCTAAACAAAATGACGGCACGGGAGGTTTGGGAGTTGAAGGAGGAGGGACTGTGCTTGATGGCATCCTGGATCAGGGCCGTGAGCTGCTCCGGCGTGTGGGAGACCTGGTCGCCCAGGGCATAGATGGTACGACGTACTTTGATCTGTTCGATAAACGGACTGCTCATAACATCTCCTTGGTTTGACAGAAAATCGCATTCGGCGGCCAGCAAGAAGGCCATCCGGCTCCGATTGTTCAAGCTATAGACTATAACACCCCCTTCCCGCTGAACCGTCAACGCACAGTGGTCACTGTTTTTACTTTTTGTGGATATTCATATGCGCGGTCTGGATGAGCCGTCTCATGTTTTTATGTTTCTTGTCAACTAGCCCTCATTCAGCTGATTTCAATCAATGATTAATCCGGCATGTTCACCATAAAATCCTGTCACGTCGGCTGTTTTCAGGGAGCTATGATGATCCAGTGGGTGCTCAACCGGCGCTACTATGTGTTGACCTCGTGCTCCTTCCTGTTGGGCGCTCTGGTGCTGGTCGCCACCCTGACCCTGGCTGCGGTCAGTTATCTGCGCAGCATAGACAAGACGATGGCCGGTTACGGTCACATGATCTCCTCCATAGAGGCGGCGCTCATTCACGAGCTGGTGCTGGCCAACCAGCGTCAGCTGGCCGTGCTGGAGGCATCGCTGGACAAGGCCGCCATCGCCCGTGGCGAGCCCGCCGACAACCCTATCTGGGCCATAGCCCATCAGATCAAGCGAGACGATCACTACATCTATTTCTACAACTCCCGCTTCGATCGGATCAGCAGTTATCCCCTCTGGGAACAGCCAGCCGAATACAGCGCCGCCTTGCGTCCCTGGTACCGGGTGTTGTCGATGAAAGGGGACGAGCTGGTCTGGTTTGGCCCCTATCAGGAGTACAGTTCCCACGAGCGCATCCTCACCCTGATCAAGCGGGTGAAGGATGATGAGGGCAAGCTGCTCGGCCTCTTGATGGTGGATATGTCGTTCAACGCCATTCAGCAGGCGCTGCAACGGGCCATGGGCAGCAACCAGGCGGCCATCTACCTTAGCCAGCGGGGCAGCAACCGCCTGCTGGTGGGCAGCAAGATGGCGCTCTATGACAGGGCCCACGCGACGGCAGAGCCCCATCTGCTGGGGCTGGATGTGATCTGGCATGGCAGCCACCTGAGGCGCGAGCTGGAGGACATAGACTGGGACCTCAACATCTATCTGCCTCCCGCCCTGTTTCGTGACAGCCTCTACGAGGCCCTGCTGATGGTGGTGCTGCCGCTGCTCTCCCTCTTCATCATCTGGTTTTGCAGCATCAATTTCCTGGTGCGGGTGTTCCGTCAGGAGCAGGCGCTGGTCTCGGGTTCGCTGACCGGCATAGTGCAAGCCCCCTGTTGCCCCAAGCCTTCGCTCCATCTGAAAACCTGGTTTGTACGCAACAGCCTCAGCGAGATAGAGCAGGTCCGTACCAGCTTCCTGCAGGGACAGGATGCGCTGCTGCACGATCCCCTCACCGGCATCATGAACCGGCGCGCCTTTACCCAGCGCCGCAGTGAGCTGGAAGCAAATCGGACGCCCCACTGGCTGGTGCTGTTCGATGTGGACAATTTCAAATGCATCAACGACAGCTGGGGCCACAGCGTGGGGGATGGCGTGCTCTGCCGGGTGGCTGAGCTGATGGTGGCCGAGCTTGGCAGCGGCAGCGCCTACCGGATCGGGGGGGACGAGTTTGCTGCCCTGCTGCCGTGGACGCGCCATGAGCTGGAGCCCCGGCTGAACCAGCTGCTGGCCCGGGTACGCAATCAGCAGTGGCGGGAGTTCAGGGCAGAGGTCACCCTGAGTGCGGGCGGTGCCCACTATCCGGATGATGCCCTCTTTCTGTTCGAGCGGGCCGACGAGTGTCTCTATCGGAGCAAGCGGCTGGGGCGCGACTGCTGGTCGCTGACAGAGCGGAACCGACAGGGCGAGGGTGCTGACAGATCCTGTCAGAGCGATAACGGTTAAGTGATCTCCGTCGCTCGACCAACCTTGGATCCCTTCTGCATACGGTTTCCTTCTAGTGCTTTTTTGGCAAATAAATTCAATGTGTTACGAATTAACTTGTCAGCCTGGACGAGGTGAATGGGGCTGTGTGTCGCTCTCCTGCGACAGTGGCGCCGTTTGTCGGGAATTGTATAGTTCGGGGAAATTAATCAGGTTTGGCAGGAGTACCCCATGGAGATGAAAAAGCACGGCATGAGCGCCCTGGCCCTGTTGGGCTCCCTGTTGCTGGCGAGCGGCGCAGTGCAGGCCTCGGAAACCCTCAACACCATACTCGGCGGCGGTGCCGGTGGCGTGGCGGGCACCATGATAGGCAAGGAGCTGGGGGGCGATACCGGCGCCCTGGTGGGAGCTGCAGTCGGTGGTGCGGCCGGTGGCGCCGCCACCGCCAACAAGGGCAACAAGAATGAAGCCGCCCTGGGGGGCGCCGTCGGTGCCCTGGGTGGAGCGGCCATCGGCAAGAGCGTGGGAGGCAGCACGGGTCAGCTGATCGGTGCCGGCATCGGCGGCGCCAGCGGCTCGGCCATAGGTGCCAAGACGGGAGACGGTCACAAGAGCAGCAACGATCGCTACTACGACGATGAGCACAGGCACCACAAGAAACACAAGAAGCACAAGAAACACAGATGGCACGACGATGACTGATGTCAGCCGTGCTGGCTGGCGCACCATGGTGGCGAGCCATAGACAAAAAGGGGCCAACAGGCCCCTTTTTGCATGGTGTGACTCAGACCAGCCGGTGCTGGCGCCGTCCCTCGGCGAAGGCGTTGATGTTGTCGATCAGCTGATCCGCGAGGCGCTGCATCGACTCCTTGCTGGCCCAGGCCACGTGCGGGGTCAGGATGAAGTTGGGGTATTGCAGGGCCTGCATCAGCGGGTGATCGGGGGGCGGCGGCTCGACGCTCGCCACATCGAAGCCGGCGCCACCGAGCCGGCCGTTGGCCAGTGCCCGCAGCAAGGCCTCTTCATCCACCAGGCCGCCGCGACCCACGTTGATCAGCAGGGCGCCCGGTTTCATCAGCGCCAGCTCCCGCTCGCCTATCAGATGGCGGTTATAGGGGGTGAGCGGGCAGTGCAGGCTGATCACATCCGCGCTTTGCAGCAGCGCGTCCAGCGGCAGCCGATCCTCATCGTGACTGGCCCCCACCTGGCTCTGGGCGTAGCGCACCTCCATGCCGATCCCCCTGGCCCGCTCGCCGAGCGCCTGGCCCAGGGTGCCCTTGCCTATGATGCCGAGCCGCTTGCCGTGCAGATCCATGATGGGGTGATCGAAGAAGCAGAACTGGCCGCTCTGCTGCCAGCGCCCCTCCAGCAGGGACTGTCGCCAGGCGAACAAATTGCGCGACAGGGCCAGCATCAGCGCCATGGCGTGCTCCGGCACCGAGGGGCCCGAGTAGTTGCGGATGTTGCACACCCCGACCCCGGCGGCGCGGCACGCCTCCAGATCCACGTTGTCGCTGCCGGTGGCAGCCAGGGCGATGAGCCTCAGATCCGGCAGCTGGGCCAGCTCGGCGGCGCCGATGCGCACCTTGTTGATGATGGCGATGCTGGCGCATCGGAGCCGTTCCACCACCTGTTCGGGATCTGTGCTCGGATGGCTCTGCCAGTGGTGGGGGAAGCCGGGATGGTGCAGGGTGACACCCGCATCCAGGGTATCGCTGTCGAGAAAGACTATTTGCTGCATGACGCCTCCTGCCATTGGTGCGGACATGATGCCAAACATGGGCACTCGGGGGCCAGCCCGAACGGGCTCAGCGGCGATCCGATCGCGACGGATGTGAGGCAGGCAGCATTTTGGTGCTGCGGCAGGGCTCAGAGCCAGCCGAGGTGGGTGAGCCAGCCCTGAATGCGGGTTGGCGTCTCATCCAGCTCCATCAGGGCGTAGGGACGGTAGTTGAGCTTGTGGCTGCGGCGGCTCTCGCTCTGGCGGGCCTCGGCGGCGAGCAGAGGCCAGCGGCCGCCCGCTTCCTGATAGAGATCCAGGGTTGGCATGGTGGCCTGGGCTACTTGCTTGGCCAGAGTCTGGTTGCTCTGCTGGTTGGGGAAGAAGCCGTCCAGCAGCACCAGGGCATCCGGGGCGGGCAACTGTTCACTGGCGATGAGGTTGGTGGCCCAGGCGGCGCTGGTGCCCTGCGCCAGTATCAGCTTGAAGCCCCCCTCCTGCAGCTTGGCGTCCCCCAGCTTGCTGATGCGGGTGGCAAACTGCTTGCGAAAGTCATCGATGGCCTGCTGCTTCTTCTCGGCAGCGGGATCCAGCTCAATCTGCTGGGGGGAGGGGAGCAGCAGCAGGGTATCGAAACCGAGCCGGCCGAGGGCCCGGGTCAGCTGCCACAGCTGGCCGCTGCGCTGCCAGTCCGGCAGCAGGATTGCCAGCCCGACATAGCTGTCGCTGTCGTGTTTGGCAAACAGCACAGTCTGCTTGTCTATCTGGGTGCTGTTGGGCAGCCCCTGCCAGTCGCTGTTTTGCCAGTAGTCGAGTGGCTGTGGTTCGGCGACGGGGGGCGCGACATCGCTGGCCTGCGAAGCCTGGCTTGCCAGCAGGGTCAGTAACAGCAGTGATAAGGATAATCTGGCCATAGTGCGCTCCCCGGTTAACTGGGTTAGCGGCACGGGGCCGGTTTTCTGAAGCGCGGGTATGGCATCAATAAAAAAGCGAGCCATTGGCTCGCTTTTTTGCATTCAACTCAAGGGGTCGATCAGGAGATGCGACGCTTGAATTCGCCGGTGCGGCTGTCGATTTCGATCTTGTCACCGATCTCTACGAAGGCGGCAACGGCCAGCTCGTAGGTGGTGCCCTTCAGACGGGCAGGCTTGGTCACTTTGCCTGAGGTGTCGCCACGGGCGGCCGGCTCTGTGTACTCGACTTCACGCACGATAGTGGTCGGCAGTTCGACGGAGATGGCTTTCTCGTTGTAGAAAGTCACTTCGCAGATGTCTTCCATGCCGTCTACCAGGTAGTTCAGCACGTCACCCAGGTTGTCTTTCTCGACGTCATGCTGGTTGTACTCGGTGTCCATGAAGACATACAGAGGGTCGGAGAAGTAAGAGTAGGTGCACTCTTTACGCTCCAGCTGAACCACGTCCAGCTTGTCGTCGGCCTTGAATACGGTCTCGGTCGCGCTACCGTTGAGCAGACCCTTCAGTTTCATCTTGACCACGGCGGAGTTACGGCCGGATTTGTTGAACTCAGCCTTCTGGACCACCATCGGCTCGGTGCCGATCATGACTACGTTACCAGCGCGGATTTCCTGTGCGGTTTTCATGTAAAAAATTCCTGTTCGTGAAACGGACGGATAAAAACTGCCAGATTATATACGGCTTTCTAAAAATTTCACCAACCGCGTGACGAGATCCCCGTCCGCGAGTGGCTTCTGTGACCAGCTTCGCGCATATTGCCGCCAAATGGCACCGTATCGCGGCCATTGGGCCCAAAGTTCGCGGGTCTCTTCCCCCTGATTGAGGGCGTGGCTGAAGGTGCGCAGCCACTGGGCCGCATCCGCAGGCAAGTCTGCCAGATAGTGATCGAGAAAACCGTCCAGCTTGACCATGTGGGCCTGCTCTTCCTGCGGGTAGATGTGCCACAGGAAGGGGCGACCTGCCCACTGGGCCCGCACGAAAGAGTCCTCGCCGCGCACCAGATTGAGATCGCAGCTCCACAGCAGCCGATCGTAACCGGCCTGATCGGTCATGGGCAGCAGCTTGATGCGCAGATTGCCCGAATGCAGCAGGTCCCCCGCTTGTGCGGTGGCGATGGCGCTTTCAAGGCCGGCGCCGCGCAGCACGTCATCGAGGGAGCGGCCGAGGGGCAGCAGCAGGGTGACGGGGGTTGGGCTCTGGCACCAGCTGTTGACCAGACTCAGCAGCGCGTCGCTCTCATAGGTAAAGAGGCTGACCCTCAGCTCGTCGTTCGCTTGAGGTGGCAGCCCCAGGCTGGTCCAATAGGCCGCAAGACCGGCCTTATCCTGTTGCCACTGTTCGCGTTCGGCGATAAGCCCCCGCTCGCACAAGAGGCCGCCGGTTTTAGGGGTGAAGCCCGGGAAGAAGAAGTATTTGTTGAGGCTCAGGTCGCCGAGGCTCTGGTTAACGAGACGTTGCGGCGAGGCGAGGCCGTGGCAATCCTCGACCCAGCTCTCGGCCGAGAGGTACTCCAGATTGATCCAGCAGGGGGGCCTGGGTTGGCTGGCCATGCGCTCGATGAAGGGGGCGGGCAGTTCGCAGGCGAACGCTTCTATGACCACCTTTGCCGGGATCACACCCGCCGGCAGCGCGTCGTGCCAGTGCCGGATATAGATGCCCGCGACCCACTGGCCATCTTGCGCGGGGTCGAGTCCCGGGCAGATGCGGGCAAAGCTCGCCAGATCGTCCACCCAGAGTCGCACTTGGACCTCATTGCCGTGCATCGGGAGCTCTCCGTCCTGTTTCAGCTGGCGGGCCAGCCGCCAGGTGACGCCTATGTCGCCGAAGTTGTCCACTACGCAGCAGAAGATATCCCAGTCGAATTGCGGCAGAGTGCGTGGCGAAGAGGTTGTCATGTCAGGGTCCGATGGAAGAGGTACAAAAAAACCGGTGTGCAGGGTAGCACACCGGTTGGCTGGCTTCTAACCGTCAGCGCGTGACGGTGGCTGCGGCAGGTTACTCCTTGCCGTAGACGTTGTTCTCTTGCTCGCGCACCCGGATAAAGGTGGTGCGTTTGGTCAGTTCTTTGAGCTGGCTGGCGCCGACGTAGGTGCAGGTGGAGCGCACGCCGCCCAGGATGTCGCGCACCGTGTTCTCGACCGGGCCGCGGTAGGGCAGCAGCACGGTTTTGCCTTCTGAGGCGCGATAGTCGGCGACGCCGCCGGCGTGCTTGTCCATGGCACTCGATGAGCTCATGCCGTAGAACTTCATGAAGGGGGTGCCATCCACGTCCACCACTTCGCCGCCGCACTCCTCGTGGGCTGCCAGCATGCCGCCCAGCATCACGAAGTCGGCGCCGCCGCCGAAGGCTTTGGCCACGTCACCCGGGCAGGTGCAGCCGCCGTCACCGACGATCTGGCCACCGAGGCCGTGGGCCGCATCGGCGCACTCTATGATGGCGGAGAGCTGGGGGTAGCCGACCCCTGTCTTGACCCTGGTGGTGCAGACAGAGCCCGGGCCTATGCCGACCTTGACGATGTCGGCGCCGGAGAGGATTAGCTCCTCCACCATCTCGCCTGTGACCACGTTGCCGGCCAGGATGACGTGGTTCGGGCAGGCTTCACGTATTTTGCGCAGGAACTCGACGAAGTGCTGGGAGTAGCCGTTGGCCACGTCCACGCAGATGAAGCGCAGGGCCGCCGACATGGCCAGGATCTGGCGGGTCTTGATGAAGTCCTCTTCGGAGGTGCCGGTCGATACCATCACATGGCCCAGCAGCGCCGGGTCTGTCTCGTTCACGAAAGCTTGCCACTGCGCAAGGCTGTAGTGCTTGTGGACTGCGGTCATCATCTCGAAGCCGGCCAGAGTTCTGGCCATGGCGAAGCTGCCGACGGTATCCATGTTGGCGGCGATGACGGGAACGCCCTGCCATTGAGTCTGGGTGTGCTTGAAGGTGAACTGACGGGTCAGGCTGACTTGGGAACGGCTCTTGAGAGTGGAGCGCTTGGGGCGGAACAGAACATCCTTGAAACCGAGCTTCAAGTCTTCTTCGATACGCATGACGAATTCCTTATTGAGCCTTGTTGAAAGTCACTTTTGCAGTGGTCAATTTTCGGCAGGCGCAAAAAAACCGGCGGTTTTCATGGCCTCCGGTTTACAACAGTGTAGGCAAAAATCCCGCCAGAACAAGACTGATAATTCACTCATCATTGTGTTAGCCTTTGGCGTCACAACCTGAGCGCAGCCTCGGGTGTCATCCAACACCGCTTTTCGGCCTGAACTTCCCCGCGAACACACTCCTCAATCACGCTTTTTTACCAACCCATGTCGCGCCTTCGACGCGGGCAGAACAAGCTCGTCTGCCGCCGCGCTTCGCCAGTTGACAGCCGCCGTTTGCATCCCCATTCTGGGCCTCTCGGGCCAGCCTGGGCCCTGTCTGGACGAGGAACTGACATGTTTGGATCGCGAATGATGCCGCTGTTGCTGCTGGCCTGCCTCTCCCTGCCGGGGGCTGCCCGTGCCGCCTCGGCTCCCGCCGTGTATGGCTGGATCGAGAAGGGGCTCATCATGCCAAGCGGCGTGGCGGTGAAGATGAAGCTGGATACCGGGGCGCTCACCTCCTCGATGGATGCGCGGGATCTGCACCACTTCAAGCGCGATGGCAAATCCTGGGTGCGCTTTACCCTGCAGGTGACGGATGCCAACACCGACCGGCAGGTGCGCCAGACCCTGGAGCGGCCGGTGGAGCACATGGTGACGGTGCGCGGCGCCGGCGGCATGGAGCAGAGGCCAACCGTCACCATGGCCATCTGCCTGGGTGACAAGGTGTACGAGGAGTGGTTCACCCTGCGGGATCGCAGCAAGATGATCTATCCGGTGCTGCTCGGTCGCCGTCTGCTGGCGGATCTGGGGGCGGTGGATTCGAGCCGTACCTTCACTGTGCAGCCCGGCTGCCGCTGAGTGGTGTCGCGCCAGAGGCGCTGCAAACAACAGAAACGGGGGCTCAGGCCCCCGTTTTCCATGCGCGCCGAGGCGGTATCATGAAGAAGGCTGCGGCGGCACGGGCAGCAGCACGCTTACCTCCAGCCCTCCCTCTGGCCGGTTGTGGATGTCCAGATCCGCGCCGTGCAGCTGGGCGATGCGCGAGACGATGGCCATGCCGAGACCGACGCCGTCTCCCTGCTGGGGATTGACCCGAAAGAAGCGCTCGCACAGGCGTGACAGGGCGGCGGTGGGGATGCCGGGGCCGTTGTCGCGGATATCGACCCTGACCCTGTTGCCTTCGTGCCGCACCTCAACCGCTATCTCGCCCCTGGCCGGGGTGTAGCGCAGCGCATTGTCGATGAGGTTGCTGAACATCAGCTCCAGCAGGGTGGCTTGCCCCATCACGGTGAGCTGCTCCGGCCCCTCCAGCGACAGCTGCTGATCCTTTTTCAGGGCTATGGGAGCCAGGGTGGCCAGGGTGCCTTGCAGCAGCTGGTTCAGATTGAGCTCGGTCAGCTCCAGCCCCTGCTGGTTGTCGATGCGGGCCTGGGTCAGCAGCTGGCGCAGCAGCCGATCGCTGCGATCGAGCGCCAGCAGCATCTTTTGCAACGACTGCTCGCGGCTGGCGTCATCCTCGGCGGCCAGCGCGTTCTCGCTGTGGATGCGCAGCACGGCCAGCGGGGTGCGCAGCTCGTGGGCCGCCTCGTTGGTGAACTGCTTCTCCCGCTCTATGGTGTCGGCCAGGGCGTGCATCAGGCGGTTGATCTCGTTGGTGAGCGGGGTCAGCTCCTGGGCGCGGATCTTCAGGTTGAGGGGGCTCAGGTTGGCGGGGTGGCGTTCGCCTATGGCCTGGGCCAGCAGTCGCAACGGCGCCAGGCCGCGGGAGATGAGCCACCACAGCAGGCCGAGCAGGAAGGGCAAGGTGATGAGCAGCGGCAGCATGGTCAGGGTGGCCATCTTGCTGGCCAGTTCGCTGCGCTCGTCGTCCCGCTCCGCCACCACCAGCCAGGTATGTTCGCCCCGGTTGTAGAGGGTGAAGGTGCGCCACTGATGCTGGTCTTTCTCGACCGTGTTGAAGCCGGGCGCCAGTTCGACCAGTGGCTGGCTCGGCGCGCTGGGGGAGCGCAGCAGTATGCTGCCCTGTTCGTTCAGCAACTGGAAGTAGAGGTTGCGTTCGAACTCGTGGCCGAAGGGGGTCAGCTCCCTGTCTTCGCCGCTCAGATTGAGGCTGGTGTCCTTTTGCCACTGATCCGGGTTGTGTTGCTCCCAATCTTCGTAGACGGTGCCGTTGGCGGGCAGCTCGCCATTTTGCTCCAGATAACGGCTGAGCAGCTGATTGGTGATGCGGGAAGACTGGGCTAGGCGGGCATCGAACAGCTCCTCCATCTCGTGGCTGGCCTCCAGATAGCCGATGAGGGCGCTGATGGCCAGGCTGACGCTGACCAGCGCCAGTATGCCGGAGAGCAGAAAACGGCGGATGGAGCGGGGACTCGTCATGCCCGGCCGTCCCGGCGTTGGGCCTGCTCAAGCTGGGGAATGATGTAGCCGACCCCGCGAATGTTGCGGATGAGGTCGCTGTAAAACTTCTTGCGCAGGTGGTGGATATGGACCTCCACAGCGTTGCTTTCGGCCCCCTCGTCCCAGCCATAGAGGCTCTGTTGCAGCTGATCCTTGCTCAGCACCCGGCCGCTCTGGGTGATGAGCTCCTGCAACAGCTTGTATTCGTGGGGGGTCAGCTTGACCGGCTCGCCGCGATAGATGACCTGCTGAGACTCGGGATAGAGCTGCAGCTCGCCATATTCCAGCATCGCCTGGGCCTGGCCCTTGCTGCGTCGCACCAGGGCGCGCAGGCGGGCGTTGAGCTCCTGCAGGGCGAAGGGTTTGACCATGTAGTCGTCGGAGCCCGCATCCAGCCCCAGTACCCGGTCGTCCAGGGCGTCGCGGGCGGTGAGGATCAGCACGGGCAGTGTCTGGCCTTCCCGGCGCAGCTTGCGCAGCAGGCTGATGCCGTCAATGTCCGGCAGGTTGAGATCCAGAATAAGGGCCGCAAACTCCTCGCTCTTGAGCACCGACAGGGCGGGCAACCCCTGCTGCAGCCAATCCACCGTGTAGCCACTGCTGCGCAGGGCATCCACCATGCCATCGCCCAGCATCACATCATCTTCGACCAACAGGATCCGCATAGTCACTCCCCCTTAAACGACGCTGCCCACCAGTATGCAAGCGGGCGGGCAGAGTTTAAATAGCTGTTTGATCCGGCTTGTTTTTATAGCTTGGCGAGGCGGTCCCGGATCTCGATGCGACGGCCCTGATCCGCCAGCTCGCGGCCGGGGCGGTCCGGCGCCGCCAGTGCCTTGTCCAGATAGGTTTTGGCTTCATCCTTGCGGCCCTGATCGAGCAGGAAGTCGCCGTAGAAGAAGTTTGGATCTATGCCGGTCGGGTTGATGGCCAGCGCCTGCTTGAGCAACTGCTCGGCCTTCTCGTCATCGCCAAAGCCCACCGGCCAGCCCGGCACCTGATAGTAGAGCGAGCCCAGGCTGGTGTAGGCGGAGCCTTCCAGCGCCTTGGGATCCTGCTTGAGGGCTATCTCCAGCCTGGCCTTGGCCTCCTTCACCAGGCTGAGGGCCCCGAGGCCGCCCTTGGCGCCGGCCCAGGTGCTCTTGACGATGGCGGACCAGATCAGCAGATCGGTACGAAAGGCCTCCTTGGCACTGGCCTGATCCGCCTGGGCACTCAGGGCCTCCAGGCAGCTCTCTTTGGCCTTGCCGGTCTGCTGATACTGACAGACGGCCCACTGCTGCTGGATGACGGGCAGGGCGTCGGCGGCCTGGGCCAGACCTGAACCCAGCATGAGCAGCAGGAGGGCGCCGTGGGTGAAACGGGGGCGGAAAGTGGCGTGCTTCATCTTAACGTTCCTTCTCTGTCATGACGGAAGTGGTGTGCCCCGCATTGCCGGCAGCGGGCGCCGCGTGGCGGGCATAGCGCTCTATGATGGGTTTTTGCTTGGCCAGCGCCCGGTCGACCAGGCCGGGCAGCAGGCCGTTGAGCCGCACGAACAGCTTCTCCGGCCAGCCGAGCCAGCTGCGGCGGGTTTCGTTGCACAGGGCGATGACGGCCTCTTCGGCCACGTCCTGCGGGCTGTCGGTGTGGGTGCCGAGCTCGGCATTCATCTCGTAGGCCGCCTCCGAGTTGAGGCGGGTGCGGGTGGCGCGGGGGGCGAAGTGCAGCACCTGGATGCCGGTTCCTTCCAGCTCGCGGCCGAGCGCCTCGCTGAAGCCGCGCAGGGCGAACTTGCTGGCGCAATAGACGCTGTAGCCGGCGTAGCCGATGGCGCCGAAGCTGGAGCCTATGTTCATGATCACCGCCGGCTTGCGCAGCCGGGGCAGCAGCATGCGGGTGAGCTGGATCGGCGCCTCGACGTTGAGCAGCAGTTGGCGCTCGACCTGCTCGCTGCTCTGATCCTCCAGCCAGGCAAACTGGTTGCAGCCGGCGTTGTTGATCAGCACGTCCAGCCCCTCGTCCAGCGCCGGGTGCTGCAGCAGTTTGGCCCGCTCCTGGGGCGAGCCGAGATCGGCGATCACCATCTGGTGGCGCTCCGGGTGCGGCAGCTCCTTGCACAGCCGCTCCAGCGCACTGGCCCTGCGTCCGTGCAGCAACAGGCGCGCCCCCTGGGCCGCCAGCTCCTGGGCCAGCGCTTCGCCGATCCCGCCGCTGGCGCCCGTGAGCAGCACGAGTTTTCCTTCAAGCTTCATGATGTCTGGTTTTCCGTCAGTTGATAGAGCATGTCGGCGTAGAGGCGGTAGACCACCTTGGCCGAGTGAATGATGGCCGCCTGATCGGCCGGGCTCTCCACCCGATTCATCAGGGACTCGAAGAACTTGAGGTGCTCCTGATCCAGTGCGCCGTGGGAGCTCAGATAGCTCATGGCCTGGGGGGGCAGGCCGAGACCCGTTTTCAGCTGATCGGCCACTGTCAGGGCGATGGCGACGCTGGTGCCTTCCAGCACCTGCACCATGCCGAAGAAGCCCATGGGGTTGCCGCGCTGCACCTGGTCGTAGAGAAAGGCCACCATCAGTTCGATGGGCAGATCGGGCTGGCCGTGGCGCACCGCCTCGGCATCGCCGCCGCAGGCGCGGATGTCGCTCAGGATCCACTCCTGATGGCCGTACTCCTCGTCGATGTACTCGGCAATGGCGCCGCGCACCCATTCATACTCCTGACCCAGTTTGCCGCCGGTGGCCATCAAGAGCGGCACCGTGTGGCGCACGTGATAGAAGGCCTGGGCGAGGAAGCGCAGGTAGATGTCGCGGGAGATCTCCCCCTTGCGGCACGCCTCTATGATGGGGGCGTTGAACAGATGCTCCCGGGCCGGGGCGGTGGCTTGTTGCAGCACTTGATAGAAGCTCATGAGGTCTCTCCTGTAAGGCATTGGCTGATCTGCCGGGAAAAGTGGTGATAAATCCGTTCGCGACGGGGGCGACCGTTGGCGGTCAGCAGTTCCGGATGCTGATCCAGCGCCACCGGCAGCCAGTGATGGATGCGGGCATAGTCGGGCAGGCGGTGATTGAGCTGCTCGATCTGTTGGGCCAGCTGGGCGTCGGCGCCGGGCAGTGGCTGGATCAGGGCGACGTTGGCCGGCTGGCCGTCGCCGAAGATCACGATGCGGGCGATGGCCGGGCAGAGCTGGGCTTCCGCCTCGACCCACTCGGGGGAGAAGTTGCGGCCAAAAGCGGTGATCTGGACGTTTTTCTTGCGCCCCGTGATGTGCAGATAGCCCTCATCATCCAGGTGGCCCAGATCGCCGGTGGCGACCAGCTCTGGCGCCGGTTCGTCGCTGCCCAGATAGCCGAGCATGGCAGCCCCCTCCACCAGGATCTCGCCGTCGGCGGCGATCGATACCCGGCAGTGGGGCAGTGGCTGGCCGACGCTGCCCAGGCTGTCTCCATCCGGGCCGTTGAGCGCCACCACTGAGCCGCACTCCGACAGGCCATAACCTTCATAGACAGGCAGCCCCAGCTTGCGGGCCCGGCTGATGAGCTCGGGGGATACCTTGCCGCCACCCACCGCGACGAAGCGCAGGCCGGCCAGCTGCTCGGCCAGCGCCGGGTTGGCACTGCACAGGGCCAGCAGCAGGCGCAGCAGCTCGGGCACCAGCACCAGGCTGTGGGTGGGCCAGCGCAGCAGGGCCTGGGCCAGGGTGGCCGGGTCCAGCTTGCTGGAGCCGGCAAAGCCGAGCTCTCCCAGCGAGGGAATGCGGCTGCAGGCGCCGGTGAGCAGCGGCACGTAGAGGCCGGTCAGGTTTTCCAGCAGTGTGGTGAGCGGCAGCAGGGTCAGGTGTTTCTCAACGTTGGCCGGGGCGACCCGCTCGGCCAGCGAGGCGCAGACCGCCATCATCTGGGCCAGCGACAGGCAGACCCCTTTGGGCTGCCCCGTGCTGCCGGAGGTGTAGGTGATCTTGGCGGTGCCGGCTGGCAGGGGCGGCAGACTGGCAGGCGTGCGGCGCCACAGCGGTAGCTCGCCGACCGTCAGTTGCAGCGGCTCGCTGGCCTGCCAGCCGGGATGGTGGGGGCCGATCAGGGCGTCGGCGCCGCTGCTCTCCAGCAGCCACGCCTGCTGCTCCGGGCTGAAGAAGTGGGGGACCGGGATCACCACTATGCCGGCCTTGGCGCAGGCCAAGTCGATCAATGCCCAGGGCAGGCCGTTGTCCAGTTGCAGTGCCAGTCGGGCTATGCCGGCCTGCTGCAGACGGTCGGCCAGGGCGGACACCTGCAGCCACAACTGTTGGTAGCTGATCCTATGCTCGCCGCCACTCAGGGCCGGGCTGTGGGGTGCATGGCGGGCGAAATGGGCTATCTGGTCAAACAGCATCATAGGGCGCTCCGGTGCGGGCAGTTGAACAGGGACGGCATGGGCGCCAGCAGGGAGAGCAGCAGGCTGCCCTGGGCCAGTGCCTGCCGTCCCAGACCGAGATCGCCGACCATCACCTTGGGCTGGCAGTGGTAATAGGCGCCCCAGGCGCTGGCGTCGTCACCCACCTTGTCGGCCTGGGCAGGGGCCAGCTCCACCGGGGTGAGGTGCAGGCGGTGAAAGCTGTTGCGCAGCTTGGCGGTGCCGGTGAACACCACGTAGTCGAGGTCGTTGTCGCACAGGAGGCGGCAGAGCGCAGCAAACATCAGACGGGCGTTGCCCGGTTCGCTGCAGGCGAGGTTGCCCACCTCTACGATGCGATTTCGCCGGGCGGGGGCACCCAGCCTTGTCTCGATGGCGACCTCTATGGGGTGGTCCAGATACTGTTCCAGATAGAGGCGTTCATCACTTGCCAACTTGAGGCCGCAGGCGCCAACCAAGATGCCGTCTGCCCGATAGAGACCGAGCAGGCAGGGCAGAAAATGGGGAATGCGGGCGTTGAACTCCTGGCTGTAGGCCGCTTGTATGTAGGCCTGCAATGCCATGACCTGTTGCGGGGTATCGGCCAGTACCAAACGGTAGGGGGCTTGAATGTCTGTGGTCATGGATGGCTCCTTCTGATCTGTTGTTGTCAGACTAAAGGGGCAAACTTAAGAAACCCTTAAGAGGTAAAAAATTTGTATCAGGGCGATGCAACGTCCTGAAAAATGAAGCGAAGCTGTGACGAGCCATCTGGTCGGCAGGACAAAAACCTTGTCAGCCAGCAGACAGGCAGGCAAGCTGCGGCCATTTCAGACCGCCCCCGCTTTCGAGAGAAGATGCCATGACCCCCTTATCCTGCCCGCTCTGCTGTGCCACTGACGCCTATGGGCTGCCGGTGGCCGGCAAGCTGTATCATCGCTGCCGGGCCTGCGAGCTGGTCTGGCTGGATGCGGCCGAGCACCTGGATCCCGAGCGCGAGAAGGCGGTCTATGACGGCCACGACAACCAGGTGGATGATCCCCGCTATCGCAGCTTTCTGATGCGGGCCTTCGGCGAGGTGCTGAGCCGGCTGCCGCCGCCGGCCAGCGGCCTCGACTTCGGTTGCGGCCCGGGCCCGGCGCTGATCGCCATGGGGCGGGAGGCGGGCTACCAGATGGCGGGCTACGACAAGTTCTACGCCGACCTCCCCGAGCTGCTGACGCGGCAGTACGACTTCATCACCAGTACCGAGGTGATCGAACACATCGCCGCCCCGCGCGCCGTGCTGGACAGGCTCTGGGGCTGCCTCAAGCCCGGCGGCATCCTGGTGTTGCAGACCCAGCGGGTGCTGGGAGACGAGCGCTTCAAGAGCTGGCGCTACCGCCACGATCCGACCCACATCGTCTTCTTCGCCGAGGCCTCGTTTCGCGCCCTGGCGGCCCGCTGGCAGGCGCAGGTCGAGTTTCCCCACGCCGATGTGGCCGTCATCACCAAACCTTGAGCAGGGCGTTTTCATTTGCCGCCGAGTTGGGCATGCTGATGGCCTGACCGCAGGGCGTTACCTTCCCCATTTATCGTCGGGCTGGCGCTGCGAGCCGCGATGAGGCGGCAAGCGCGGCACCCTGAAACCAAGGAGTGGTTTTTCATGTCGATCCCCCATCTCTCGCTGCAGGACGCCCGTCATCTGCAACTGGCGGCCCAGGGCCTGTTGACCCCCCGTCGCAGCAAAGCGACCCCGGCCGATCTGCTGGCGACCATTCGCCGCATGGCGCTGCTGCAGATAGACACCATTTCTGTGGTGGCGCGCAGCCCCTATCTGGTGCTGTTCAGCCGGCTCGGCCAGTACGAGCCGCGCTGGCTGGAGCAACTGCTGGCCGACGGCGATCTCTTCGAATACTGGGCCCACGAGGCCTGTTTCGTGCCCCGCGAGGATTACCGGCTGCTGCGCCACCGCATGCTGGATCCCGCCGCCATGGGCTGGAAGTTTTCGGCCAACTGGCTCGCCACCCATCAGCAGGAGATAGGCGAGATCATCGAGCGCATTCGCCAGCATGGCCCGGTGCGGGCGGCCGATTTCGAGCGCAAGGGGGAGAAGGGCAACGGCTGGTGGGACTGGAAGCCGGAGAAGCGCCATCTGGAGGTGCTCTTTACCGCGGGCCAGCTGATGGTACGCGAGCGGCGCAACTTCCAGCGGGTCTATGATCTGGCCGAGCGGGTCATGCCCGAGTGGCGCGACGAGCGGGATCTGCCGAGCCCGGAACAAGCACAAAGGGACATGGTGCGGGCTAGTTGCCGGGCGCTGGGGCTGGTCAAGACCGGCTGGGTCGCCGATTACTATCGGTTGCGCCGTGGCAAATACGACGCCCTGCTCCACCAGCTGGCGGACGAGGGGGAGCTGTTGCCGGTGCGGGTGGAGGGGTGGCAGCACGGCGCCTTCGTGCACGCCTCCCTTGCAGACGAGCTGGCCCAGGCCCTGTCCGGCACCCTCAAGGCGACCCACACCACGGCGCTGTCGCCGTTTGATCCGCTCGTCTGGGATCGCAAGCGAGCCAGTGAACTGTTCAACTTTGACTATCGCATCGAGTGCTATACCCCGGCGCCCAAACGCCAGTACGGCTACTTCGTGCTGCCGCTGCTGCATCGCGGCAAGCTGGTGGGCAGGATGGACGCCAAGGCCCATCGCCAGCAGGGGATCTTCGAGATAAAGAGCCTCTATCTGGAGGCGGGGGTCAGGGTGACCCGCACCCTGGCGCAGGATCTGGCCAAAGCGCTGCAACGGTTGGCGGAGTGGCATCAGACCCCGAGCCTGCAGTACGGCGCCATTCCCGCGCCCCTGCTGGCCTTGTGGCGCGATCTTGGCGGCGCCTGATGGATGAGCGGCTCAGCCCTCTGAACTAAGCTGCAAGGGTAGCGAAGGAGGGAGATGATGACGCGATCCATGTTGTTGCTGTTGGGATGGGGCTTGGCCGGGCTGGTGGAGGCGGCCAAGCCCGAGGTGCAGATCTGTCTGGGGGAGGGCAATGAGTGGGCCCCCTTCACCTATTGGGAGCGCAAGGATGGCGTGCCCGACACCCGCCGCCTCACCGGCTCGGCCACCACACTGGTACTCGATGCCCTGAAAAAACTGGGACTGTCACACCAGATCCGCTACCTGCCCTGGGCACGAGTGCAGCAGGAACTTGCGGATTATCGCCAGAACGGACTGTGCGAGTTGACCTGGGATGCCAGTTACAAACCCGAGCGGGCCGAGTATGCCTTCTACAGCGTGCCGCTCTACTACACCCACCTCGGATTTTTCTACCTCAAGCGCCGCTTCCCCGAGGTGCCCGATCTGCAGACGGTCAACCGCTCCCGGGTGTGTGGTGTGATCGGCTACAACTATGCCCCCTATGGGCTGGTGCTGGAGCCGCGCCGGGTCAAGCAGCTGCAGCAGGCGCTGGACATGCTGGGGCGGGATCGCTGCGACTTCTTGCCCAGCGAGATTGAACCGCTGATGAGCGGCATCGGCCTTGGCATCTACCAGAGCGAGAGCGGTCTGCTCAACCTCGCCCTGCCCAGTCGCAAGGGCTTCTATCTGCTGGTGAGCAAGGGCTCGCCACGCGCCTATGAGCTGGTGACCCGTATCAATCAGGTGCTCATCGACTTTCAGGACAGCGGCTACAGCGACGAGGTGATGCGCCGCTTTTTGTCGCCGACAGAGTGACGGCCGTAAAAAACCGGGCACTTGGCCCGGTTTGTTATTGCGTCAGGATGCGCTTACTGGAAGACCAGCACCATCAGCAGACCGACGGTAATGGCAGACACCAGGAAGGCGAAGCCATAGAACACATAGTGGTGCAGCTTGGTGGTATGGATCCCCAGATCATGCAGACCGTGGTAGATGCGGTGCATGCCGTGCCAGATGGGCAGGGCGATGATCACCAGCAGGATGCAGGCACCCCACCAGGAGCTGGCGAACTCGAGTGCGCGTTCGTAGCTCATGGTCTCCACGTCCATGATGCCCATGGGCACCAGCAGACCGGTAATGAGGACAATCACTGGCAGCAACATGGCAACCACCATGCCACCGGCACCAAACAGTCCCCAGTAAATGGGTTCGTCAGAACGTCTCATCATTAATCTCCTCAAGCCACGATGATCAGGATCAGCAGGGATACCACTGCCAGCGCCACATACTGGGCGATGACGATCGGCTTCTCCGGCACCAGGTCTTCACCACGGAAGATGCGCATGGCCTTGGGCGCCAGGGCGAACCAGGTCTTGGCGTGGAACAGGCAGGCTGCCAGCGCGATGACGTGGAACAGGATGGCGATCGGGCTTTGCAGGGATTCCAGCCAGCCGTTGAACGCTTCCTGACCCTGAACCAGACGCAGCAGACCCCACATCAGCACGACGGCATAGATGGAGACGAAGATGCTGGTGCCTTCGCGGATCATGTAACCGGTGTAGAAGGCATTCTTCAGCCACCAGTCTTTCTTCATTTCGCGGACGTAAGGCTTACGTTTGCTATTGGTGTTGTTCATGGTCTCATTCCTGATCTCAATCTGGCTTGAACATGGCGATCATGTAGTCCTTGGCGCTCTCGACCTTGCCAAGCTGGATGGCTGCGGCCGGATCCACACCCTTGGGGCAGACATCGGAGCAATAACCCACGAAGGTACAACCCCAGACACCCTCGTCCTGGCTGATGATCTTCATCCGCTCTTTGGACGCGCTGTCGCGGTTGTCGGCGTTGTAGCGATAGGCCAGTGCCAGTGCCGCCGGACCGGTGAACTTCTTGTTGATGCCATACTGCGGGCAGGCCGCGTAGCACAGACCACAGTTGATGCACATGGAGAACTGGTGATACTTCGCCATGTCGGCCGGGGTCTGGGTGTACTCGCCCTCACACAGGCTGCGCGGTTCGCTCGGGATGATGTAGGGCTTGATGCTCTCCAGCTTCTCGATGAAATCGGACATGTCGACCACCAGATCGCGCTCGATCGGGAAGTTGTTGAGCGGCTCGATTTTCATCTTGCCCGGCAGATAGTCACGCAGGAAGGTCTTGCAACCCAGCTTGGGAATACCGTTGACCATCATGCCGCAGGAGCCGCAGATCGCCATGCGGCAGGACCAGCGGAAGCTCAGGGTGGAGTCGAGCTGATCCTTGATGTATTGCAGCGCATCCAGCAGGGACATCTCTTTCAGATAAGGCACCTGGAAGGTCTGCATCCAGGGCTCGTTGTCCTGCTCAGGGCGATAACGCAGGATTTCAATTTCGATCATCTCAGCCATTCTTCTTAGCCTCGTCTTGTTTCTCACCCTCGGAACCGTATACGCGTTTTGCCGGTTGGGATTTAGTGATCTTCACATCGGAGTAATCGATGGTCGGGGCGCCTTCCTGGTTGTAGAAGGAGAGGGAGTGCTTGAGGTAGTTCACGTCATCCCGCTCTTCATAACCGTCCAGACGCTGGTGGGAACCGCGGGACTCTTTCCGGTTGATGGCGGAATGTGCCATGGCTTCGGCCACGTCCAGCATGTAGCCCAGTTCGATGGCGTACAGCAGATCCGTGTTGAAGACAGAGGACTTGTCGTTGATCTTGACCTTCTTGTAACGGGCTTTCAGCTCGTTGATCTTGTCGATGGTGCCCTGCATCAGCTCTTCGGTACGGTAGATACCGACACCGGCTTCCATGGACATGCCCAACTCGTTGCGGATATCGGCCGGGTTTTCGGTGCCGTCTATGTCCATCAGCGAGAGGTGTTGCTTGATCAACTGCTCGGCCTTGGCGGCCAGTGCCTGGGTGTCGCCGTGCGCCTGGGTCTTGGCGAATTCACCGGCGTGCTCGCCCGCTACCTTGCCGAATACCACTATCTCGGACAGGGAGTTGGAGCCCAGACGGTTGGCGCCGTGCAGACCGACGGAGGCACACTCGCCCAGGGCGTAGAGGCCCGGCATGCGGGTGGCGCACTGACCGTTGGTCTCGATACCACCCATGGTGTAGTGGGCGGTCGGACGTACCGGGATAGGTTCCTTGACCGGATCCACACCCACGTAGGCCTTGGCCAGTTCGCAGATGAAGGGCAGACGCTCTTTCAGGTACTTCTCGCCGAGGTGGCGCAGATCGAGGTGAACCACGTCGCCCATGGGGCCCTGGATCACGCGGCCTTTCTGCTGCTCCTGCCAGAATGCCTGGGAGAGACGATCGCGCGGACCCAGCTCCATGTGTTTGTTCTTCGGCTGGCCGACCGGAGTTTCCGGGCCCAGGCCGTAGTCTTGCAGGTAGCGGTAACCATCCTTGTTGACCAGGATGCCGCCTTCACCACGACAACCTTCGGTCATCAGTATGCCGGTGCCCGGCAGACCGGTCGGGTGATACTGAACGAACTCCATGTCGCGCAGCGGCACGCCGTGGCGGTAGGCCAGCGCCATGCCGTCACCTGTGACTATGCCACCGTTGGTGTTGTAGCGGTAAACGCGACCGGCGCCACCTGTGGCCAGAATGACGGACTTGGCCTGGATGAAGCGGGAGACGCCGTTCTGGATATCGAAGGTCAGCACGCCTTGCACGCGACCGTCGTCCACGATCAAGTCCATGCAGAAGTGCTCATCGAAGCGCTTGATGCTCGGGTACTTGATGGAGGTCTGGAACAGGGTGTGCAGAATGTGGAAACCGGATTTGTCTGCCGCGAACCAGGTCCGCGGGATCTTCATCCCGCCGAAACGACGCACGTTGGCCTTGCCGTCCGGCTTGCGGCTCCAGGGGCAACCCCAGTGCTCCAGCTGGATCATCTCGTTGGTGGCGTTGTTGACGAAGTAGTCGACTACGTCCTGCTCACACAACCAGTCGCCACCGGATACGGTGTCGTTGAAGTGGTTTTCGAGGGAGTCATCATCACGGACAACACCGGCGGCACCGCCTTCTGCGGCCACTGTGTGGCTGCGCATCGGGTAGACCTTGGAGATCAGGGCGATGTCCAGATCCGGGTGTGCTTCTGCTATGGCGATTGCGGCACGCAGGCCACCACCACCGGCACCGATGATGGCGACATCGGTCTTGATAATATCCACATCTGCCTCCTTAGGGATAGATTTGCTGGGCACGATTTTGCTCTATGAAAAAAATTCAGGCTTGATGCAAGTCAAACTGGTTTGTTTTAGTGCTTGGCAATGGTGACTTTTATCAAAATCACCCCATTCCATGGATGAAAACGCCGTAATTATCGCCATCCTTCAGTTATCGGTATCAGCCGCTGTCATTGCTATGGTTATTTTAAGCTCAGGATTATACGTAGTTTTCTTTCAAAAAAATGAGAAACACCTCTCTTTTTAGGTATTACCCATAAAGTTTTTAAGTTTTTTATCAAAAATATTTAATAAGAATTATTCACGGATTGGCTAATGGTGCTGATGGATTCAAAAAACTAATCCGAATGTCGATCGTGATGCGTTGTTTTATGACGAGATACCGCTTCGTATGAGAATTTTCATCCCCATAGTCCCGATCGTTGATGTGGTAATAACTATTGAAACAAAAGCATTTTTTCATAAAAAAAGGGGCCTGTGTGGCCCCTTTGATTTGCGCCGATCAGATGCGGAACATGCCGACCTGGTTGCTCAGTTCACCTGAAATATTTTTAAGTTGTTCAGACAGATGGCGAGAACTGTCGGCGTCGACCGCCAGTTCGTCCGACACATCCTTGACCGCTTGGATGTTGCGGCTCACCTCGTCGGTCACGGCGCGCTGCTCCTCGGCGGCGCTGGAGATCTGGGTGGCCATGTCGGAGATCTGGTTGATGGAGGCGGTGATCTGCTCCAGCGCCTGCGTAGCATCGTTCGCATCTTCCACGCTGTTCTGGGCCAGCAGCTGGCCTTCGTGCATGGTACTGACAGCGCCCTGGGTGTTGCGCTGCAGCGTCTCTATCATGCTGCGGATCTCGACGGTGGAGCTGTGGGTTCGCTGTGACAGCACCCGCACCTCGTCGGCCACCACGGCAAAGCCACGACCCTGTTCACCGGCCCGCGCAGCCTCGATGGCGGCGTTCAGTGCCAGCAGGTTGGTCTGCTCGGCTATGCCCTGGATGGTGGAGAGTATGGTGTTGATCTCCTGCGCGTTCTTCTCCAGTTCCTGAATGATGCCGGAGGCCTGTTTGACCTGGGTGGCGAGATCCGTGATGGAGCGCTGGTTGCGGGCTATGACCTGCTTGCCATGATCACAGCTGCTGGAGGAGCTGCGGGCCGCATCTGCGGTCTGTTCGGCGTTGCTGGCCACCTCCACCGCGGTGGCGGACATCTCGTGCACCGCGGTGGCGATCTGGGAGATCTCGTTTTGCTGGCGAGCCAAGCCCTGGCTGGATTTCTCCGCCATGTTGTGGGAGGACTTGGCCTGCTGGTTCAGTTGGCCGGAGGAGTTGGAGATATCCTGCACCATCACGTGGATGCGATCGATGAAGGTGTTGACGTGCTTGGCCACGACCCCCACTTCGTCTTCACGCTCTATCTTGACGCGGCGAGTCAGGTCACCGTTGCCGCGAGAGAGGTCGGCGATGGCCTCCCCCAGGGTTTTCAGCGGAGCCAGGGAGCCGTTGATGGCCACATAGGAGAAGCCGGCCACGATGAGAATGGTGAGCAGGCCTTGCAACAGGGCGGAAGTGACCATGCGGGACACGGACTGATAGGCAACCGCCTCATCCACCACTATGCCGAAATACCAGTTGGTGTTGGGGATCTCGGTCAGGTCGAACACGCTGGGTTTGCCGCTGATCTCCATCTCGGAGATGGTGTTGTCATGGGCCAGCTCGTTGACCTTGGCGGCGGTCAGATCCGGGGAGATGGCGGTCGCCTGTTTGAGGGCCAGCTCCTTGTCCGGGTGGGCTATGATGGTGCCATTGCTGTCCACCAGGATGGCGTAGGTGCCTTCCGAGTTGATGGCCAGCACATCGCGTACCAGGGCGTCGATGGAGACGTCACCGGCGATCACCCCCTGGGTATTGCCGCGGGTGAAGGGCTCGGCGATGGTGATGATGAGTTGACCCGTGGTGATGTCGGCGTAGGGCGCCGTGATGGCGAGCTTGCCGGCAGCCATGGCGTCCTTGTACCAGGGGCGCTGACGGGGGTCATAGCCGGCCGGCAGATTGGTCGGCTTGCTCTGGATCATCTTGCCATCTTTCGTGCCCGCATAGACCAGATCGAAGTTGCCGGCATTCATGGATTGGGCCAGATGGCTGATGGGTTCGTCTTCCTTGGTGAAGGCCTCCTTGGTGGAGGTGACCATGCTGATCCGGGCATCCAGCCAGCGGGAGATGCCTTTCACATTGGCAGCCGAGCTGTCGTCGATGAAACTCCAGATAAGGCGTTGGGTTTCGCTTCTCAGTTGGGAGGTGTTGTACCAGACCTGCAGGCCTGTGATGACCAGGATAATGACCCCGATGGCGAGGACAAGCTTGTTCTTGATGGATAAGTTCATATTTACATCCTTGTGAGCGTCAGTCTGCGATGTGTCGTTTTATTGTTATGAGCCAACTGTTATCGGCCAAAGTCGAACTTTTTGTATCCCGGTGCGCACTTAAATTTATAGCCTAAATCAGCGTTTATCGATCTCCTGCCGAAATAATGAGTCCGATCAGGCCGCAGTAAGGAAGCGGTCCGGCCGGTTGGTAAATATCCCGTCCACCCCCATGGCGGCCAGTACCGTCAGGTCGGCAGTGTGATCGACCGTATAGACCAGCACCTTCAATCCCCGTCGATGGGCATCCATGACCAGTGCTTCGTCGACAAAGTCCAGGTCGCAGTTGAGCGACCAGGCTCCGAGCTCGGCCGCAAACTTGGCGAGAGTGAGTGGAATGGTGGAAGTCAGAGCCCCCAGCCGGATCTCGGGCCGCAAGGCGGCAAAGCGGGCCAGCTCAGGATGGTGAAAGGAGGAGACGACCCAGTGCGCTGGCGTGAAGCCGAGCTCCGCCTCAGCACGCCGGGTCAGTCGGGCCACCTCGTCGGCTGTTTGTGCCCCTTTCAGCTCGATATGCAGCTCGGCCTTGCCGGCGATGGCTTCCATCACCTGCCACAGGGTCGGGATAGGCTCTCCTTCCCCCGCATCAAGTCCCGCCAGATAGGCACGGGATTGCGCCGTCAGCACGCCGCCGCCGTTCGTGCAACGCTCCAGTCGCCGGTCGTGGAAGACCCACAGCTCGCCGTCGGCCCGCTGTACATCTATCTCTATGGCCTGGGCGCCCAGTGTCAGCGCCAGCCGGATGGCCTTGAGGGTATTTTCCGGCGCCAGCCCGCTGGCGCCGCGATGGGCGATGATCTGCATGATATGGCTCCTGTTGCGCCTCGATCAGGCACGGCTCAGTCGAATGTCGATCTGCTGGTGCGGCAGCCCCAGCCCCTGTTGTTGCAGCTTCTCCAGCACCAGCGAGTGGACCTCGTGAGTGATGGGCATGCGGTGATCCATGCTGTTCACATAGAGCCGGATCTCGTAGATCAGCGCCGAGTCGGTGAATTCGATCAGGAATACCTCGGGGGAGGGGGTCTCCAGCACCAGGGTAGAGGCCCGGATCGACTCTTCCAGAATGGTCTGTACCCGCCTGGGTTCCTGGGTCAGGCCGATGCGGATGCGCAGCCGTACCCGGGTGATGGCATCGGACAGGGACCAGTTGATGAACTGCTCTGTGATGAAGGCCTTGTTGGGGACTATGATCTCCTTCCTGTCCCAATCCACTATGGTGGTGGCGCGGGTCTTGATCTTGGTGACGGTGCCGGTCAGTTCGCGGATGGTGACTGTGTCGCCGAGCCGGATCGGTTTCTCGAACAAAATGATGAGACCCGAGACGAAGTTGGCGAAGATCTCCTGGAGGCCGAAACCCAGGCCGAGAGAGAGCGCCGCCACCATCCACTGCGCCTTGGACCAGTCGATGCCGAGGATGGAGAAACCGCTCAGCGCCCCCACCACCAGCACTATGTATTTGGTGACAGTGGTGATGGCAAAGCCGGTGCCGGGGGAGAGGCTCAGGTGCTGGAGCAGGGTCAGCTCCATCAGGCCAGGCAGGTTGCGGGCCGTGACCACGGTCAGGATGAAGGTAAACGCCGTCAGCATCAGATCCTGCAATGTGATGGCGGAAAGCTGCTCTATGCCGCCAATCTTGCTGGTGACCTGCCACACCTCTATGCTGCGCAGGAAGCTGAACGCCGAGTTGAGTTCGGACCACTGCACCACCACCAGCATGGTGAAGCCCAGCATAAGCAGGGTGCGCACCAGCCCCAGCGACTGGGCGCTGATGGTATCCAGATCCAGCTCGGTATCTTCCACCACGTCCGGGATCTCCGAACTGAGCTCGTCGTGCCCCTCCTCCCGGCCGCGCTGGGCCAGTATCTCGGCCCGCTTGCTCTTGGCCCGCTCGAAGGCGAGACGGCGGCGCTGGATCAGCATCCAGCGGTGCGCCAGATAGTAGACGAGCAGGCAGCCAAGCCCCATCAGCAGGCTCAGCTCCAGCTGGCGCAGCAGGATGCGCGAGGTGTAGAAGTAGCCGAGCAGGGAGCCGATCACCGCCAGCAGCGGGGCCAGCATCAGGCTGTTCCAGATGAAGTGGTGCAGCAAATGCGGCTTGGTCATGTCGGCCTGGCCCCAGGTGAGCGGCAGCCGCTCCCGGTTGAGACGGGCGAAGAACAGCAGCAGCCAGAGGGCGCCGACGATGAAGGCCATCCGGCCGAGGGAGTCGTAGAAGGCGTGATCCTGATAGCTGTTGGCCATGCCCTGCACGAAGAAGCTCGGGATGATCACCAGCAGCAGGGTACGAAACTGGCTCCACACCTTCTGCACCCGCTCCTTCTGCCAGCGAAAATGGAGGATCAGGATCCCCTTCTCCAGCGTCAGGTGACGCGCCATCAAGAGTGCCAGCAGCAGGAACCAGATCTCGCCGAGACCGCGGGCCACCGCCACCGCGAACGGATATTGCCAGGCGCCGTCGAGCAGGCCGCGCACCATCAGCACCATGGCGGGCAGGGGCAGGGAGGCGAGCAGGGAGCGCATCAGCAGCCGGCTGGTGAGGCTGAACTTGTCCTGGGTCACCTTGCCGATACGGGGCGCTATGTGCTGGCTGTATTGGGTCAGATGGCGGGCCAGCTTGAACCAGCACCAGGCCAGCACCAGGATGCCGATGCCGGCGAAGGTGAGGGTGATGGGGTTGTTCTCGGCGATGGCCCGGGGCAGTTGCAACCAGTTGACCGGGTTGAGGGCGAGGCCGAGAGCCGCCGGTACCCCGAGCAGCACGGCCGGGGTGAGCGGGCGCACGTCCGGCATCCAGAACAGGTGGCTGGCACTGAGATCGCGGATCTCGTCGATCTTGCTGTTCTGGCGACTGTAGAGCAGCTTGAGCCGGGTCTGTTCCTGGATCAGGCTGTCGGAGGCGTCGTTGAGCCGGGTCAGCAGTTGCCGCCTGGCCTTGAGCAGGTTGTCGAGCACCGCCTGCTGGGCGCGGTCGAGGGCCATCTCATCGGTGGCCATCAGCTGCTCGCGTAGCTGGCGCGGATCCTTGAGCGCGTCCTGCTCCGTCTCGTACTGGTACTTGGCCATGCGCGCGTTGACGATGGCGGATTCCAGCTTGTCTAGCGGGAAGTAGGCCGGCAGATCCGAGAGCTTGCTGCGCAGGTTCTCGCCGTAGGCATTGCTGATCTGCAGCCACTCCAATTGCTCCCGCACCGAGTTGACCAGATCGTTCAGGGTCGAGAGGTTCTTGTCGATGGCCCTCTGATCGTCCTGCACCCGCTCTATCTGATCTTCCAGCGCACCGAGCTGGATGGAGAGCGCCTGGTTCTGCTGTTGCTGTTCCAGCAGCAGCGGCATGTCGGAGGTGAGCTGCTTGCGCAGCCGCTCGCTCTCCGCCAGCGCCAGCTCCGTCTTCTCCCGTCGCAACTGGTTCTGCTGGTTGAGCAGGCTGGTCTGCCACTCGTCCTCGTCGGTGATGGCGAGGTTGAGCTCCTGCAGCTTCAGCTTGCCGAGATCGTTGCGCTGCTGGGCGGAGAGCTGCTCCAGCTCCAGCATCTGGATCCGGTCGGACAGGCTCTGCTCCTTGAGGCGGGTGACCAGTTGCTGGGCCTCCTGCTGGCGATCCGATTCGCTGCTGAAGCTGAGCCGATCGAGCAGGGTGCGGGTCTGCTGCAACTGCTTGCGCAGCTCGTCGACCCGCAGGTGATACTCCTGGCCCGTGCTCTCCAGCTGGTTGAGGCTGTCCATCACAGCCTGGCGCTCCTTGCGCAGGTTGAGCTGGCGGTTGCTGCTCAGGCCTATGGCCTGGCGCAGCGGCTCCTCCTTGAGGGAGGAGAGCGGCGGGCGAGACTGGGGCTGATAGTTGTGCAGGCTCTCCTTGAGGCGGGCCGACTCCTTGGGGTAGTCGATGAGGATCTGCTGATAGGCCTTGCCCTGCTCGCGATAGCGCTGGGCTTCCCGGGCAAATTGCAGCGCCTGCTGATAACTTTCCCGCAACTTCTGGTTTTCCGGGCTGTCGGTCTTGGGCACGCTCTGCAGCAGCTCCTCCACCTGGGTGATGGCGTCATTGGCCTGAGCGAATGCAGGGGAGAGGCAGAGGGAGAGCAGCAGCAGGGAGAGCAGGCGTTGCAACATGGCGCACGTTTCCGTTCATGAGAGGTCGCCCTAGCCTAAAGCAGGGGCCGAGGCGGGTAAAGTTTTCCATATTAATGATTTGTAACATAAATAACGGGCGATCCGGACCTTGTTTGGCTATTATTCCGGCCGTTTTCCCCTCCTTAGAGCATCTTATGTCAGCAGTCGATCTGGGCACGGCCCCCCTTTCCCGCCTGTTTTGGCGCTACGTCACGCCGACCGTGGCCGCCATGCTGGTCACCGGTATCTATGTCACCATAGACGGCATCTTCGTCGGCCATATCCTGGGCCAGGACGGGCTGGCGGGCATGATGCTGGCGTATCCCATCTGCGCCGTGCTCTATGCGGTGGGGGCGCTGATCGGCATGGGTTCCTCGTCGCTCGCCTCCTTCTACCTCGGCAAGGGGGAGCAGGCGAAGGCGCGCCACATAGTCGGCAATGCGCTGGTGATGGTGCTGCTCGCTTCGGCCGTGCTCGCCTTTATCGGCATCAATTATGGGGATGAGATGCTGGCCTGGATGGGGGCCGAGGGGCTCATATTCGACGCAGGGCTCGCCTATCTGCAGTGGTACGCCTGGCTCGGAGTATTTGCCGTGCTCTCCATGGCGTTCACCGCCCTGCTGCGCAATGACGGACGACCCGGTCTCGCTACCTGGATCCTGGTGGGCGGCGGCGTACTCAACGTCTTGCTCGATTACCTGCTGATGGCGGTCGTCCCCTGGGGCCTGGCGGGGGCGGCCATCGCCACCATGCTCTCCCAGGCGGTGACCGGCGGCCTCTGTCTGTGGCACTTCTTCACCCCGCGCAGCCAGTTGCGCATTCGCTGGGATACGCTGGTACCGGACTGGCGACTGATGCGGGAGACGCTGCGGCTCGGGGTATCGAGCTTTCTGATGTACCTCTACCTGTCGGTGGTGCTGGCGCTGCACAACAAGGCGCTGCTGGCGGTGGGCAGCTCGCTGCACGTGGCCGCCTATGGCGTCATCAGCTACAGCGAGGCCTTCTTTTATCTCATCTTCGAGGGGATCGCCATGGGCATACAGCCCATCGCCAGCTTCAACGCGGGGGCGGGCAACTGGCAACGGGTGCTGCGGGTGCGCAACCTGGCGCTGGGCGTCACCCTGCTGGTGGCGCTGTGCGGCATGATCCCGCTCTATCTGTGGCCGGAAGGGGTGGTCTATCTGTTTGCCGGCGACAACGCGGCCCTCTTGCCGGTGGCGAGCCTCGGCATCTGGCTCTATTTCTGGGGCCTGCCGATGGAAGGACTGTTGCTGGTGGGGGCCACCTACTTCCAGGCCATCAACCGGGCCCGCATCGCCTCCCTGCTCACCGGCGGCAAGCTGGTGCTGATCGGCGGCTTCCTGTGGGGCTTCTCCTCCCTGTGGGGGGTGGCCGGGGTCTGGCTGGCATTGCCGACTTGCAGCACTGTGCTGGTGCTGGTGATGTGGTGGGCCATGCGCAAGGAGGCCGGCCTGCACGCGGCTGCTTGATACGCCGTCATCCGTCCATGAAAAAGGCAGCCAAGGCTGCCTTTTTCGTTTTATCCGGCCTGCTCATCACAGCAGATGGACGGGATTGGCTGTCTCGAGTCAGGGCTTGAAGGCGCCGATGAAGATGGCGGGATCGACCCGGGCGTCGTTGAGGCTGACGTTCCAGTGCATGTGGGGGCCGGTGGCGCGACCGGTGGCACCGACCCGGCCGACTATGCCGCCGCGGGGCAGGGTCTGGCCCAGTTTCACATCGATCTTCGACATGTGGCAGAACATGCTGATCAGCCCCTGGCCGTGGTCGACGAAGACGGTGTTGCCATTGAAGAAGTAGTTGCCGATCAGGATCACCTTGCCCGCCGCTGGTGACTTGATGGGGGTGCCGGCACCGACCGCGAAGTCGAGGCCTGAGTGGGGATTGCGCTCTTCGCCGTTGAAGAAACGGCGCAGGCCGAACGGGCTGGAGAGCGGGCCCTGCACCGGTTTGTCGAACAGCAGGTTGCTGGGCTGGGCAGGGCTGAAGGTTTGATAGGCCAGGGTCTGCTCCGCCAGTTCGCGGTTGATGCGGGTCATGTCTTTGGCCAGCGGGTTGACCTGGCGGCTGTTTTTGAGCTTGATGTGCTGCTCGCGGTAGTGCTTGTTGCCGACCGTGAAGCCGAGGGTGCGACCATCATTCACCGTCAGGGTATGAGCCCCTGGCTGGCTTTTGAGGGGAATGCCGACGATGGCGATCCAGCGGCGATCCTCTTCCCGCACCACCAGCACGGGCTTGTCCTGATAACGGGCGGCGGGGGCCTGCGCTGCATTGCCAAGCGGCACCACAGCAACGCCGCCCGGCACCGGATGGTTGAGCAGACGGCTGAGAAATCCCTCGGCGAGGGCACACTGGCTGGCCAGCAGCAACAAGATACAACAAACGACTCTCATGACGGTTCCACGTTATGGGTTGGGTCAAACGAACCAGGGCAAGGGCATCAGGACGCGGGCTGGAAGCGCTGATAGATGGCTTCCATCTGGACCGACACCTCCTGGCGTACCAGATCCAGCTCCAGCATGTCCTGCACGACTTTCAGCTGGCTCGGGTTGAGGAAGGCGCGGCTGCTCTCCAGCACGCGCTGGGTATAGGCTTTCTGGTTCTCCAGATAGGTGCCGGCATCGCCACTCTCCTGCTGGGCCAGTTGCTGGTTGGCATCGCTCAGCAGACGCGTCAGGGATTGGCGCTGGGTCGGGGCCAGCAGCTCGCCGCGCTCCGCCAGTCGGCCCTGGATCTCCAGCAGGCGGTTGATGTCGCCCGAGTAGAGCTCCTGTTCCAGCCGGGTGCGGGTGTCGTCACCCAGCAGGTTGCTGATGTTGCTCCAGATGCGCTGGCTCTCCTGCTCGTAGGCATCGGGGTGATCGAAACCGAGGCGATAAAGTTCGCGCAACTGCTCCTGTACCTGAGCGCGCACGTCCTCCACCACGTCCAGCCGATCGAACACTGTAGTGAGCTGGCTGCCCTGCTCGGCATCGTAGAGCCGCTCTATCAGCACAGAGCCTTCGCTCGACTGGCTCCACTGGCTGATGGCGGCCTCCAGCTCCGGATTGGGGGCCATGGCCTCCTGCGCGGGGGCGGGCTCACCTTGCGCTCCCTTGCCGGGCAGCTTGGCCATCAGGTTCTGACTGGCGCTCTGGCTGGCTGCTGTGTCGCACTGGGCCAGGGCTGGGCCGTCGGCGGCGTCGGGTTGCGGCTGGGGCGCTGGGGGGGCGGATTGATCCTGCCATTGCCAGAGGTTGAGCAGCAAGGAGGCCAGCAGGATCGGCGCCAGATGAAGTGTACGCATCTTGGATTCTCTTGAATAAGTGAATGCCCCTGGTGCGGGGGTCTCTTATGATAACCGTAACGCCTGATACAAGCAGCCCTGACGTGCGAAGCAGCAACCGGCGATCGTCTGCCATTGAGTCAGCCGGCCCATGGCTCTAGAATCGGCAGCCAGCCCGTCATCATCTGAGGAAACGTTATGAATGGATTGTCCCCCTTGCGCGCCGAGCCCGCCCGTCACCCTATCGGGCGTGGCTGGGTCTGGGTGCGATCCGGCTTCGATATTTTCAACAAGGGCATGGGCGTCAGTGTCGCCATGGTCCTGATCTGGTTCGCGGTCGGCCTGCTGCTGGAGCGTCTGCCGGCGGGCGGCCTCATCTCCCAGTTGCTCTACATGGTGTGGGGCGCGGGCTGGGTGGTGGTGGCCCAGCGCGGCTACGAGGGCAATCAGCTCAAGTTTGCAGACTTCTTCGCCGGGTTTCGCAACAAGCTGACACCGCTGATGCTGGGTGGCCTGCTGGTGCTGGCTCTGTTTACCCTGATCGGACTCATCTGCCTCGGGTTGCTCTCCATGTGGGGGTTGACCTCCCTGCTGACTCAGGATCCCGAGTCCATGGTGGTGAGCGTGGCGCAGGTGCAGGGGCTGCTGCTCTGCCTGTTGCTGGGGCTGGCACTGCTGATCCCGGTGTTGATGGCTATTACCTTCGCGCCCGCCCTCATCTATTTCCACGATGTCGGCATATTGCAGGCCGCCAAGCTCAGCTTCAAAGGTTGCCTGACCAACATGTGGCCCTTCTTCTGGTGGGGACTGATCGCCGCCGGGCTGATGCTGTTTGGCGCCGCCCTGATGTTGATCGGCCTGCTGGTGGTGATACCGGCCCTCAACTACTCCATCTATGTGGCGTACCGGGACATCTATCTGGATGTGTCGCAGGAGGCGCCGTCCGAGGCTCCGCTGACCGGCTTCGAAGCCTGATCCGGATGCGGGTAATCGGATGTCATGAACAATAAGGGGCCTGCGGGCCCCTTTTGCATGGTGGCGTTACTCCTGCCACATGGGATCGGCCGCCATGCGTACCACCAGGAAATCGAGGAAGCTGCGCAGTAGGGGCGACATCTGCTTGCGGGTGCCATAGACACCGTAGACCCCGAGGTGCTTGGGTTGCCATGCCTCGAGCAGGGGCACCAGGGCACCACTCTCCAGCTGGGATTGCACCGAGTAGCGGGGCTGCATGCTGATGCCGGCGCCACCCAGGGTCGCCTCCAGCAGCAGGTTGGATATGTTGGCACTGAGATTGCCGCTGACCGGCACGGATTCAGGTCCGGCGGGTCCCTGAAACTCCCACAGGCTCTTGCCGAAATAGGTGTAGGTGAGGCAGTTGTGCAGGGCGAGATCCTGCACCTTGTGCGGTGTCGGGTGTCTGGCCAGATAGGCCGGGCTGGCACAGACCACTGAGTGGCAGGTGCCGAGCCGGCGGGCCACCAGGTTGGGATCCAGATCATTGGTGATGCGAATGGCCAGATCGATCCGCTCCTCCACCAGGTTGACGGTGCGGTCCAGCAGCAGGATGTCGATGGCGGTGCCCGCATACTGGGCCAGATAGTCGTTGGCGGCCCCCACCAGCAGGGCTTCGGAGATTGAGTAGCTGCTGGTGATGCGCAGTTGTCCCTTGGGCGCCTCATCGCCGCGGATGGCGATCTGTTCCATCTCCTCCCCCAGTGCCAGCATGGCCCTGGCGCGGTTCAATGCCTCTTCCCCCGGGCCTGTCAGGCTCAACCGCCGGGTGGTGCGGTGCAGCAGACGGGCCCCCATCCACTGCTCCAGTTCAGCCAGGTAGCGCGTCACCATGGCGCGCGACATCTCCAGCTTCTCCCCGGCGCCGCTCAGGCTGCCCTGTTCGACAACACTGACAAAGACCCTTAATGCGGTCAGTCGATCCATGTGCAGGCCCTCTATATGCTCGATTAATGCAACAGTTATGCGCTTATTATGCTGTATTTGTACCGTTAATGATCCAATAAACTGTGTCCATCTGATGAACCCCTGATGACTTGATGAGGAATACCCGATGAACAACACCCTGATCCGCAACCTGACCCTGGCCACCACCCTGCTGAGTGGCGCCGCTATGGCAGCTCCCCTGACAGTGACTGTCTACAACCCGGGCGAGAAGGCCATCTTCCCTGTCTCCTCTTCCCTGGTGGCCGGTGACAAAGAGGCCATTCTGATCGATGCCCAGTTTGATGTGAAAAATGGCCAGGCGCTGGTCGACATGATCAAGCAAAGCGGCAAGCAGCTGACAACCGTCTATATCAGCGCGGGTGATCCCGACTTCTACTTCGGTCTGGAGCCCATCATGAAGGCGTTTCCGAAAGTCAAAGTCCTGGCGGACCAGCATGTGGTCGACCACATCAACAAGACCAAGGATGACAAGCTGACCTATTGGGGACCCATCCTGGGCGCAGGTGCACCCAAAGCCCTGACGGTACCGGAAGTGATGACCGCCTCTTATCTGACCCTCGAAGGCGAGAAGATCGAGATCAAGGAGATGAACACGCCGACCGCTTACCTGTGGGCGCCGTCCATCAAGACAGCATTGGGTGGTGTGCCCGTCTACAGCGGCGTGCACGTCTGGATGGCGGACAGCCAGACCAAGGAAGCCCGCGCTCACTGGGTGAAGACCCTCAACGAGCTGCTGGCCATGAAACCCGAGCGTGTCGTGCCAGGCCACTTCCTGGGGACTGCGCCCAAGGGTACCGAAGCCGTGACCTTCACCCGTGACTATGTCCAGCGCTTCGAGCAGGAGCTGGCCAAGTCCAAAAACTCCGGCGAGCTGATTGAAGGCCTGAAGAAAGCCTTCCCGTCCCTGCCGGTAGACGATGGTCTGGCCATAGGTGCCAAGGTCAACACCGGTGAAATGAAGTGGTAATTGCCTGACGCCTGCTTCCCTGTGTTTTTTTACCGGGCCCTTGGGCCCGGTTTTTTTAGCCAAACAATCGAGAATGAATCACATGAACGAGACAAGCCTGCATTATGTATACGACCCCCTCTGCGGCTGGTGCTATGGCGCTGCCCCCTTGCTGCAAGCGGCGGCCGGGATCCCCGGTCTTCACATAGAGCTGCATGCCGGCGGCCTCTGGCTGGGCGAGCGTCGTCAGCCCATGGGGCAGGCCCTGCGTGACTACGTCCGCCCTCATGACGAGCGGATCCAGGCCCTGACTGGCCAGCCCTTCGGTGAGGATTATTTCAACGACTTGCTGCTGCGCGATGGCCTGCTGCTCGACTCGGAGCAACCCATCCGCGCCATACTGGCGATGTCGGCGTTGGGCGGCGAGGGGTTGACCCTGCTGCATCGCATCCAGCAATCCCACTATCGCGATGGCATCTGGATAGGTTCCCTCGAGCAGCTGAGCCGCCTGGCGGCGGAGCAGGGCATCGATGCCGCGGTATTTGCAGATGCTTATCAGAACGTGGATCTGGCCGGCCATCTGGCAGCCAGCCAGGGCTGGATGCACCGCCTCGGCGGACAGGGCTACCCGACCCTGGGGTTGGTGCAAGGGGACAAGGTGACGCCGCTGTCCGCCTCTTCCTTCCTGGGCGAGCCGGCGGCCTTTGCCCGCCAGATCCAGGCGGTGATGGGACGCTGAAACCCCGTCTTGTCGATTGGTGGGCGGGATGACAAGCAAACCCAGGCTGAGAGGGACAGATTTTTCCTACCCGCTTGATCCTCATGCTATCCGTGGGCATGACGATATATTGACTAGCGGATAGTTTGAAAATCATCCGCTTGCGATCATCACGCTATGCTCTATGGGGATAGCTCGGGAGTTCGGCTCCACGGGTTTGCGTCTAGCCGCCAAGGATACCAATCATGTTCAAAAATATGTCTATAGGTCAGAAGTTGAGTGCCGGCTTTGCCGTATTGGCCTTGCTGGTGCTGGGGCTTGCGTGGTTTTCCATCACTCAGCTGTCCCGTCTCTACGGTGATACTGAAACCATCTCCGGGAATTTGTTGCCATCGACCCGCTATGCCAGCCAGATGCATGTGGCCATTCTCGATGCCCGTCGCTCCGAGCTGGCTCAGGTCATCGGCGGCCTCAACAAGGATGCCCAGGAGGTCAGTGATCGTACCGCCACCTTTAACAAGGCGAAGCAGGAGTTTGATGCGGCGGCGCAAAAATATGGTTCGCTGCCCTTCAGCACGGATGAAGAGAAGCAGACCTATGAACAATTGCTTGCTGCCGGTGCCAAATACTTCTCCGTGCATGAGGAGTTGGTGACGGCCTTCGCCAATGGCGATCTTGAACGGGTCAAGGGTTTGCGTAAAAACGAGACCCGGGCTGCGCTGGAAGAAGCGGGTGCCAAATCTTATCGCCTGCGTGAGATTAACAATGAGCTGGCGGACGTTATGGTCAAATCAGTCGCCGATCTTTATAGCAGTTCACGCAACATGAGCATCGTCGTGAGTCTGATGACAGTGCTGTTCGTGGTGGTTGTAGCCTGGTTGCTGACCGGCCAGATCCGCAATCCCGTCATGGCCCTGCTGGAGCAGACTCGCAAGGTGTCGGCCGGCGATCTGGCGACTCACCTCGACTTGAGACAGTTCAACAACGACGAGCTGGGTCAGCTGGCCAAAGGCTTTGGCGAGATGCAGGGCAGTCTGCGCAACCTGGTCAGCGAGGTGTCCGGCTCAGTGGTGCAGCTCAGCTCGGCGGCGGAAGAGATCAGCGCCGTGGCCCGTCAATCCGCCACCAACATGAACAATCAGCAGCATGAGCTGAATCAGCTGGCCACCGCCATGAACGAGATGCAGGCCACGGTGCAGGAGGTGTCCCGCAATACCAGCGATGCCGCCAGTGCCGCGACCCAGGCCAGCAGCACGGCCGAGCTGGGGGCTCGCACCGTCAACGACTCCATCAAGCGCATCGAGCAGGTGGCCGGCGCCATCGAGAGCACGGCCGTGGTGATCCGCCAGCTCGGCGATGACAGCCGCAACATCGGCATGGTGCTGGAGGTGATCCGCGGGATAGCCGAACAGACCAACCTGCTGGCGTTGAACGCCGCCATCGAGGCGGCCCGGGCCGGTGAACAGGGTCGTGGTTTCGCCGTGGTGGCCGATGAGGTGCGCACCCTGGCGAAGCGGACTCAGGATTCCACCTCCCAGATCAACACCATCATTGCCGAACTGCAGCAGCGGGCCGAACAGGCCGGCACTACCATGCAGCAGAGCCAGGACATGATGAACTCCACAGTGAGCACGGCGCGGGAGGCGGGAGCGTCCATTTCCGAGATCAGTGGCTCTGTGGAGAGCATCTCCCACATGAACATACAGATTGCGACCGCGACCGAAGAGCAGGGCGCGGTGAGCGAAGAGCTCAACCGCAACGTGGTCAACATCAGCCATGCCTCGGAAGAGGTGGCGGCTGGTGCGACCCAGATGGCTCAGGCCTGCAACGACCTCAACCACCTGGCGACCCAGCTGCAGGAGATGGTACGTCGCTTCCGGGTGTAATGAAGGTTTGACACTCGCCGCTTGAGCGGGCCCGGATCCTGGATCCGGGCCCGTTTTGTTTTTCCATCCGCCTGTCTTTTTCCATTCAGTTACCATCCCTTGTCCCTCCTGTCTTTCTTGGGCATGCTAATGGCCCAATTGGTTGGCAGGATTCTGGATGTATGAACCTTCGCGATCTCGAGTATTTGGTGGCATTGGAAGAGGAGAAGCACTTTCGCAAGGCGGCGGAGCGCTGCTTCGTCAGCCAGCCGACCCTGAGCGGCCAGCTGCGCAAGCTGGAGGACGAGCTGGGGGTGATCCTGATCGAGCGCACCTCCCGCAAGGTGCTGTTTACCCCGGCCGGTGACGCCATGGCCCATCAGGCCCGCAAGGTGCTAAAAGAGGTGCGTGAGCTCAAGAGCATAGGCCAGCACTTCGCCGAACCCATGTCCGGCGAGATCCATATCGGTTTCATTCCCACCGTCGGCCCCTATCTGCTGCCCCATATCATCCAGGATCTGCGCGAGCATTTTCCCAAGCTGGAGTTCTATCTCTATGAGGAGCAGACCCAGGTGCTGCTCAAGCGGCTGGAGGAAGGGGAGCTGGATTGTCTCATCCTCGCCGAACTTGAGGGGATGGAAGGGTTTGGCTCGATTCCCCTCTATCAGGAGCCCATGTGGCTGGCGGTACCGCAGCATCACCCGGAAGCCAGGGCCAAGTCGGTACCGCTCAGCAATCTCAAGGGCAAGAAACTGCTGATGCTGGCCGATGGCCACTGTCTGCGGGATCAGGCGATGGGATTCTGCTTCGCCGCTGGGATCGGTGAGGATCAGCGCTTCAAGGGCACCAGCCTGGAGACGCTGCGCAACATGGTCGCCGCTGGCAGCGGCATGACGCTGGTGCCCAAACTGGCCGTGCCTGCCAATGCGGAGGAAGGGGGGGTCAGCTATCGCCCCGTGATCGACCCGGTGCCGGGCCGTGCCATCTCGTTGCTCTATCGCCACTACTCGGTACGCAGGCCCTGCTTTAACGAGCTGGCTGCCCGTATCTCCAGTCTGATGAAGAGCCTGCTTGGCTGACGGCGACGCATTCGTGGTCACAAAAAGAAAACCGGCGCCTTGGCGCCGGTTTTTTATCTTGAGCTGTCGCTTAGAAGATGTCGTCGGTGGAGACGGGTCCGTCAGTGGGCGAGCCGTCGCCGCCATACACCTGATTGCCGTCCGAGCTCTGGGTCGCATAGCGGGTCGGCTCAGTGCCTTCCTTGAAGAACTCCTCGGTACTGCTGCCATCGGTGCGATTGGTCAGCAGACCGGTCTCGCGATCGACCCGTACCGTGATGATCCCCTCGGGGACCGGCATCTTGCGCTCTGGCACCTGCTTGAGCGCCGTCTTCATGAAGTCGATCCAGATGGGCTGGGCCGCGCCGCCGCCGAACTCGGCCCGGCCAAGACCCCGCTGGTGGTTGTCAAAACCTATCCAGGAGGTGGCGACCAGGTTCGGCGTGTAACCGGAGAACCAGGCATCACGGGATTCGTTGGTGGTCCCCGTCTTGCCGGAGATGTCGTGACGCTTGAGGTCGCGAGCCGCCCGCCAGCCGGTACCGCGCCAGCCGTTGCCACCCCAGATGGCGGTGGTCAGGGTGTCCGTGACCAGGAAGGTGCTCTGGGCACTGATGGTCTGTGGTGCCATGTTGTTGGGCACGACAGGATCGATCGGGCACTGGGCCTTCCAGTCGCCGCCGGTATTGGCGTAGGCATCGGCACTGTCGAGACCGGCCGCGGCCAGCACGCCGCAATCACGACAGGCGGCGGCAGGGTTGGCCTGGTACAGGGGCTCCCCGAAGCTGTCGGTCACGTCCGTGATGAAATAGGGGGTGACCTGGAAGCCGCCGTTGGCCATGACGGAATAACCGCGCACCACTTCCAGCGGGGTGAATTCGGCGGCGCCCAGCGCCAGCGATTCATTGCGGGATATGGTGTCGCGTGCGAACCCGAAGCGGGTCAGGCCGTCGATATAGGTGTCCAGACCGATGGCGCGCATCAGTCGCACCGACATCACGTTCTTGGACTTGGCAAGACCTAGCCGCAGCGAGGTGGGACCTTCGTAGATGGCCGGGGAGTTCTTGGGCTGCCACATGGGGCCCTTGGAGGGGTCCCACTGGTTGATCGGCGCATCATTGATGAGGGAGGCCAGGGTATAGCCCTGCTCCAGCGCGGTGGCATAGAGGAAGGGCTTGATGTTGGAGCCTATCTGACGGCGCGCCTGATCGACCCGGTTGAATTTGGACAGCTCGAAGCTGAAGCCGCCGACCAGGGCCTCGATGGCGCCATCCTGCGGGTTCATGGCCACCAGGGCGGCGTTGACCTCGGGGATCTGGGAGAGCAGCAGCTCTTCACCCTTCTCCCGCACCCAGATTTGGGCGCCGACTTTCAGCATGTCGTGGGCGGAGCGGGGGGCGAAGCCCTGGCGATCATCGGTGATGAAGGCGCGAGCCCATTTGATGCCGTTCCAGCCTAGTTCGGCCTGCTTGCCATTTTTCAGCACCAGGGTCGCACTCTTGTCACCCAGCTTGGTGACCACGGCGGCCATCAGAGGCTCGTAAGTGGGCTGCTTGGCCAGGTGCGCCATGATCTGGTCGTAATCCCAGTCGGCTTCTCCCGCTTTCCACAGCTGGGCTGTCGTGCCACGGTAGCCATGACGGGTATCGTAGTCGAACACGCCATCCAGCAGGGCCAGACGGGCGGCACGCTGGCGCTTGGCAGTGACTGTGGTGTAGACGTGCAGGCCCATGGTGTAGGCGTCTTCACCAAACTGCTCCACCATCTTCTGGCGCACCATCTCCCCCAGATAAGGGGCATTGAGGGTGATCTCGGCGCCGTGATAGCGGGCCTTGATCGGCATCTTGGAGGCCTCGTCATACTGGGCCTGGGTGATCTTGCCGGTTTCCAGCATGCGACCCAGCACCACGTTGCGGCGGGCGAAGGCACGCTCCGGTGAACGGATCGGGTTCAACATGGACGGTGCCTTGGGCAGGCCGGCTATGATGGCGATCTCGTCCAGGGTCAGGTCTTTGACCTCTTTGCCGAAGTAGACCTGAGCGGCGGCGCCTATCCCGAACGCGCGGTAACCGAGCGGTATCTTGTTGAGGTAGAGCTGCAGTATCTCGTCCTTGGAGAGATTCTGCTCGATACGCCAGGCCAGGAACACTTCCTTGACCTTGCGCACTATGGTCTTCTCATTGCTCAGGAAGAAGTTGCGGGCGACCTGCTGGGTGATGGTACTGGCGCCCTGACGGGCATGGCCGGAGACAGCCCAGACGGTGGCGGCTCGAATGATACCGATCGGGTCTATGCCCGGGTGCTCATAGAAGCGGGCATCCTCGGTCGCGAGCACGGCATCTATCATGGACTGGGGAATTTCATCCAGACGCAGCGGGATGCGACGAATTTCGCCAAATTGGGAGATCAATTCCCCATCCCGGCTGTACACCTTCATCGGGGTGGCCAGCTTGACGTCGCGCAGCGCGGTCACATCGGGCAACTGGGGCTTGATGTAGAAGTAGATGCCGATGAGGCTGGCAACACCCAGCACTGCACCCAGCATCATGACAATAAACAGGCGTACGAGCCATTTCAGCATGGAAGAACTACCAATCGTCTTAAAATTAGCCAACGGGCGCAGAGTATAGCCCTTTTGCCTCCGGGAATTCGAGGTTTTCCTGTCAGCAGTCAGGCTCCTCGAGAAGAGGCGGGAGGTTAGCATTCTGCGGCTCAATAACCAAGGGGAGGCGGGGGCGGCAAGAAAGCGAGATGCATCACTTTTCGGTGTAAACTTTATGACATTGATAGATAGAGCATTTAGGATGAGTTAAGTCATCATCATCTGATTAGCTGTCCTACAATCAATCCTAAAACCCAATAACGCATGGATGTGTATATGTTTGGGCTATTCAATAAAGGTTCCCTGCTTCCTCTGGCGGGTATTGATTTTGGGAGCCAGACCATCAAGGCTGTCACTATCACCGGGCGCCCCGGCAAGCTGCATTTTGAATCTGTGGCCGAAGTGGCGACCCCCAAGGGCACCCTGGTCGATTATCAGTTGCAGGATATCGAACGGGTCAGCCAGTCTCTCAAGGCCCTCAAGCGCCTCATCTCTGGCAACAGCCAGTACGTGGCGACGGCCGTCACCGGTTCCAATGTGATCACCAAGGTCATTCAGGTTGATGCCAGCCTGGGTGAGAACGAGCTGGAAAATCAGGTCCAGATGGAGGCCGAACAGCTCATCCCCTTCCCCCTCGATGAAGTGAGCCTGGATTTTGAGATCCTCGGCAAGGTCAACGATCAGGATCGCCAGGAGGTGCTGCTGAGCGCCGCCCGTACCGAGAGCGTGAGCGGTCGGGTCACCGCACTGGCCGAAGCCGAGATGACCACCAAGGTCGTGGATGTGGGGGCTCATGCTCTGGGCCGCGCCGTCCTTGCCTGTCTGCCCGATTTGCTTGCCTGGGAAAAACCGGTTGGCGTTATCGATATTGGTGCCAGTGCCATGACCTTTGCCGCACTGGTCAAGGGCGAGGTGATCTACTCCCGTCTGCAGAATTTCGGCGGTGATCAATACAGCCAGGCATTGGCCTCTTTCTACAACCTGTCGCTGGATGATGCCGAGCAGGCCAAGCTACAGGGCAAATTACCGGTCGACTACGAGCTGGATGTGCTGCTGCCCCACATTAATGCCTTGCTGCAGCAAGTCAGGCGCAATGTTCAGCTGTTTTGCAGCTCCTCCGGACACAGGGAGCTCTCCAAGCTGGTGCTGACTGGCGGTGGCAGCCTGCTACCCGGGCTGGTCGCCCAGGTCGGCAATGAACTCAATTGTGAAGTATTGCATCCCGATCCCTTCGCCCTGTTTGGCAAACCCAAAGGGGAGGGGGGGCTTGCCCATGGTGCCAAGTACATGACGGCGCTGGGTCTGGCATTGAGGAGCTTCACACCATGTCAAATATAAACCTACTTCCCTGGCGCGAAGCCAGAGCCCAGCGACAGAAGAAACAGTTCGGGGTCATGCTCGGGATTTTCCTGGCGATCACCGCTTCCCTCGGCTTTGCCGCCGACTGGCTGGTGGAGCAGCAGATCAGTCATCAACAGCAGCGCAATCAACGCTTGCAGCAGGAGATGACCATACTCGATGCGCAGCTCGGCGAGATCCGTCTGCTCAAGGAAAGGCGCAAGGAGCTGATCGATCGCATGCAACTGATCGAGCATCTGCAGATGCGTCGCAATCTGCCGGTGCGGCTGTTCAACCAGTTGCCCTCGTTGGTACCCAACGGTGTGTATTTGAACACGCTTGCCTTGCAAAACAACCGGATCGACGTCAACGGCAAGACTGAAGCCTATGGTCGGGTTGCCAGCATGATGCGGCGCATCGATGGTTCCGGCTGGCTGGGGCAGTCACAGATCAGCACGATTTTTGCGGCCGACGTTGCGCCTGTCTCGCTGAGCCAGTTCTCCATGATGTTCCAGGTCGCAGCTGGGGCAGGCGCCACCGTCGATGCGGTTAAGGGGCAAGAATGAACCTGCAACAGCTCAATGAACTGGATCTGAACAACATTGCCGGCTGGCCCAAGTGGGCCAAGGGCATTTTCATCCTGTTTTTCTGTGCGCTGCTGGGCGGCGCCATCTATTACTACGTGATTGCGCATTCATTGACCTTGTTGACCCAGGAAGCCAACAAGGAGGCTGAACTGAAAGCGCAGTTTGAGAGCAAGGCGATGCTGGCTGCCAATCTGGGTGCATACAAGATACAGATGGTGCAGCTTGAGCAGTTGGTCGATACCCAGCTCAAACAGTTACCCAATACGCACGAAGTGGCCGGCTTGCTGGACGATATCAGCTTCATTGCGACCGACAATGGCCTCAAATTGAATCGCATCAACTGGGAGCCTGAGATAAAGCACGAGTTTTCCACCGAACTGCCCATGCGGATCGAGGTGGTGGGCACCTACCATGAGATTGGCAAGTTCACGGCCGACATGGCGGCACTACCGCGGATCGTCATCCTGGAGTCGTTCACTCTGGGTCAGAGCAAGGAGCCGGACGAGATGATCGGCATGTCGATGCTGGCCAAGACCTACAAGTACAACGGCAAGACAGTGGGGCAGAAAAAATGAGAATGATCTGCGTACTGTTGCCCGTGTGCCTGCTGACAGCCTGCGGTGGGCAGGATGACATGGATAACTATGTGGCTCAGACCAAGGCCAGGCAGCCTGTGCCTATCGAGCCGCTGCCTGAAATCAAACCATTTTCGCCCATGGCCTATCACCTCAGCGATCAGCGCAGCCCCTTCATTGCGCCCCAGCCCGAGGCCAGCAGTGCCAAGGTGGATGCCAAGGTGAAACCGGATTGTGCCCAGATAGTCGCCAACAGAGAGAAGGAAGTGTTGGAGAGCTATTCACTGGCCAGCCTGATCATGCAGGGCTCGCTCGGCAAGCAGGGCCAGTTGTGGGCCTTGATCCGGACGCCGGATGGCCAATCCGTCCGGGTGGGTCTCAACCAACATATGGGACTGGATCAGGGTCGGGTGATCAGGATCACTGACACTTACGTGGATTTGATTGAGACTATACCGGATGGCAAAGGATGCTGGGTCACCAGAGAAACCCAGTTGGGCATGGCCAATCTTGAAGCAAAACGATAATCAGGGATGACTGCGATGAGAACAACAATCGGTACTGTAACCAGAGTTGCCCTGCTGTTTTGCGCCGGAGCATGGAGCCAGGCCTGGGCTGTGGCCACTTTGCAAGAGGTGAAGGTGAATCCGCTGATGGCCGACCAGCTGTTGCTGGAGTTGAGCTTCAGTGAACCGGTAAGCGGTTTTACCGACCGGCTATCCTATGAGCCCAATCAGCTGTTGCTGCATGTGCCGGGAGCCGTGGGGGCACTCAATGTCAATCCGCTGCCCATCAAGCAGCAGGGTGTCGATAACCTCAAGGTCGAGGGCAAGGGCGCCGGGCTCGACATCAAGATAGCGCTCGATCAATTGACCCCTTATCAGGTGCACCAGCAGGGCAACAAGTTGCTGGTCGCTCTGGGAGAAAAGGCAACCATGCCGCTGCCGGCTTCGACCCAGTCAGCTGGCATGGTCTCATCACCAGCGGCTTCGCCCGCCTTTGTCAATTCTCAACCTGTGGCGCAATCAGCCCTGATTAACACCCAGCTGGTTGCCCAGTCAGCCCCGGTGGCAGCGCCTGTGGCCAGTAAACCCGTCTTGCCTGCGGCTCAGACCGGAGCGAGCGGCGCCTATTTCAACTCCGTCAAGGGGGTAGATTTCAGACGTGGCAAGGAGGGGCAGGGGGAGTTTCTGGTCACGCTGGACAACAGCTCGGCGGCAGTCGATGTCAGCAGCCGTGGCCAGACAGTGCTGGCCAAGTTCCATGGTACCAGGGTGCCGGACGACCTGCTCAATCTGATCAATGTGCAGGACTTTGCCACCCCCGTCTCCCAGGTGGAGGTGTTCCGTCAGGGCAATGACACCCTGTTCGAGCTCTCCATCAACGGCCAGTTTGATTATCGCTACGATCAGGCGGACAAGACGTTCATCGTCGAGGTGAAAAAACGCACCGCGGTGACCGCTGGCAAGCAGTATCAGGGCAAGCCGATTTCGCTGAACTTCCAGGACATCCCGGTGCGCACCGTGCTGCAGCTCATCGCCGATTTCAACAACCTCAACCTGGTCACCACGGACTCGGTGTCGGGCAATATCACGCTGCGGCTTGATGGCGTGCCCTGGGAGCAGGCACTGGACATCATCCTCAAGGTGAGAGGGCTGGATAAACGACTGGATAACAACATTCTGCTGGTGGCGCCGGCAGAAGAGATAGCCGCCCGCGAGAAGCAGCAGCTGGAGAGTCGCAATCAGGTGGCTGATCTGGCACCCCTCTATACCGAATACCTGCAGATCAACTATGCCAAGGCATCCGAGGTGGCGGCGCTGCTCTCCTCCGAAAGCACCAAGCTGCTCTCTTCCAAGGGGGCCGTGAGTGTCGATGAGCGGACCAACGTACTGGTGGTCAAGGACACGGCAGATGTTATCAGCAACATCAAGCGCATGCTGGATATCCTGGATATTCCGGTCAAACAGGTGGTGATCGAAGCGCGCATGGTGACCATAGATGATGGTTTCGACGAGGCGCTCGGGGTGCGTTGGGGGGTGACCAAGAACGATGGTCACGGCAACAGCACATCGGGTTCCATCGAAGGCAATGACGGCTCCGGCAATAACAACGGCGGTTCGGCCATCACCCGTCCCGGGGTGGATGACAGATTGAACGTCAATCTGCCGGTGACCAATGCCGCTGGCACCCTGGCATTCCAGGTGGCCCGCCTGGCAGATGGCACCCTGCTGGACCTCGAGCTGTCGGCGCTGGAAAAAGAGAGCAAGGCTGAAATCATCGCCAGCCCCCGAGTCACCACCGCCAACCAGAAACCCGCGCTGATCGAGCAGGGGACCGAGATCCCCTATGTGGAGTCCTCCTCCAGTGGCGCCACCTCGGTCACCTTCAAGAAGGCAGTATTGAGCCTCAAGGTCACACCGCAAATCACGCCGGACAACCGGGTCATCCTGGATCTGACCGTGACCCAGGACACCAAGGGTGAGACGGTACCAACCGGTACCGGCGATGCCGTCTCCATCAATGCCCAGTCCATCACCACCCAGGTGCTGGTCAACAATGGCGAGACCCTGGTGCTTGGCGGCATCTATCAACAGACCATCAAGAGCGACGTCAGCAAGGTGCCTCTGCTCGGTGATATCCCGGGTCTTGGCGTGTTGTTTCGCAAGACAACCAGCGAGAATAAAAAGCGGGAATTGCTGATTTTCGTGACGCCGAAGATAGTCACCGACGCCTTCTGAATGCTTTACATGTGAGGGTAAAACACATATAACCTTACGCCCCAATGAGGCTGGGGCGTAAGGGCTGCGGTTGCCAGTCCCGATTTCTATTGAGATAATCCCCCTCCTGATCCATCGCAAGACAAGGTTCATAGGTACCCCGATCGAGTGTTTGTCGGGGTCGTACAGTTTGTAATTACTAATGAAAAGACATGGCTGAGAAACGCAATATTTTCCTGATAGGTCCCATGGGTGCGGGCAAGAGCACCATAGGTAGACATCTGGCAGAACAACTGCATATGGAGTTTTTCGACTCAGATCATGAGATTGAGCGCCGCAGTGGTGCCGATATCGGCTGGGTGTTCGATGTTGAAGGCGAAGAGGGTTTCCGGATCCGCGAAGAGAAGGTCATAGGCGACCTTTCAGAACAGCAGGGTATCGTGCTGGCGACGGGTGGCGGTGCCATCAAGAGCCGTGAAACACGGAACAAGCTCTCTGCTCGCGGTATCGTGGTGTACCTCGAAACAACGATTGAAAAGCAGCTGGCGCGCACACAAAGAGACAAGCGCCGCCCACTGCTGCAAACCGAAGAGCCGCCGCGCGAAGTACTCGAGCGTCTGGCACAAGAGCGCAATGCGCTGTATGAAGAAGTGGCTGACTTTGTCATCCAGACTGATGATCAGAGCGCTAAAGTTGTTGCTAATCAAATTGTTAAGTTGATTGGCATGTAATCTAGAGGACGTCCATGGAAAGGTTGAAGGTCGAACTGGGTGAACGCAGTTATCCCATCGAGATAGCGGCGGGTCTGTTGCAGCATGCAGAGGTGCTGACACAAACCATCAAGGGCAAGCGGGTCATGATAGTGACCAATACCGTTGTCGCACCCTTGTATCTTGAGCGGATTATCCAGTTGCTGTCCGGTTTTCAGGTAGAACACCTGATCCTGCCGGATGGTGAAGCCTACAAGACCCTGGCAACCTTCGAGCGGATCATGTCTGCTCTGCTGGAAACCAACCATGGTCGGGACACTACACTGATCGCCCTGGGGGGCGGTGTGATAGGGGATGTTGTCGGCTTTGCTGCGGCAAGCTACCAACGTGGCATTCCTTTTATTCAAGTGCCTACCACACTGCTCTCCCAGGTTGATTCCTCCGTCGGCGGCAAGACCGCCGTCAATCATCCCCTCGGCAAGAACATGATTGGGGCCTTCTATCAGCCCAAGCATGTGGTCATCGACACCGAATGCCTCAAGACCCTGCCTGCCCGTGAATTTGCCGCCGGCATGGCCGAGGTCATCAAGTACGGCATCATCTGGGACGCCGAATTCTTCTCCTGGCTCGAAACCAACATGTCCCGTCTGCAGGCGCTGGAACCGGCTGCCCTGGCGTATGCCATTCGTCGCTGCTGCGAGATCAAGGCCGATGTGGTGGGGCAGGACGAGACGGAGCACGGTGTGCGTGCCCTGTTGAACCTGGGCCACACCTTTGGTCACGCCATCGAGGCCGAGAAAGGCTACGGCAACTGGCTGCACGGCGAAGCCGTTGCCGCAGGCATGATGCTGGCCGCATTCACGGCCGAGGCGCGTGGCGAGCTGGATAAGCGGCAGGTTGCCCGTATCCGCGATCTGCTGCTGGCCGCCAATCTGCCCATCCAGGCACCGGCCGAGATGGATTTCGATGCCTTCATTCGCCATATGCGGCGTGACAAGAAGGTACTGGAAGGCAAGCTGCGACTGGTGCTGCCGGTCGGTATCGGTCATGCACAGGTGGTGGCCGATGTCTCTGATGCTGAATTGTTGGCGGTGATCGAGTCTGGTCGTGAGTAATAATAAACTGCTCAAGCTTCCTTCCCAGCGGCAGCTGGTTGACCGGCTGCTGCACCTGATTGAGTTCAATCACCCCTTTATTTTTCTCTGTGGCAAGCACGGCAGTGGTCGCGGCACCCTGTGTGAATCCCTGCTCGGCGCCCTGCCCGAAAAAGTACGGGTGGTGAGCCTGATTGGCAGCTCTGCCATGAAGATGGCGGACGTGCGCCAGTTGCTGTTGCCGCAGGTGGTGGCAAGGCCGCTGTTCAATCCACAGGATGCGCTGGCCGACAGCTTCTTTCGCATGCTGGAAGGCAAACCTGCCACCCTGCTGCTGCTGATCGAACGCGCCGACGAGTTGCCCGCCGAGCTGGTCGGCGAGCTGTGGAGCCTCTGTCGTCACAACGATACCCTGTCCGTGCCCCATCAGCTGGCCATAGTGCTCTCCGGCAGTGACGTCTGGTGTCGCAACCAGAAGGCGCAGCTGAAAGGGCGGGCCATGCCGGCACTGGAGCTGGAAGTCGCGCCACTGAGCGCGCCAGAGCAACGTATCTTCTTGTATGAGAAAGCCAAAGAGCTCAAGATCCCGACAGCCCTCTTGCCCAAGCTGAAAGTGGAAGAGATCCTGAAAGCGGCAAATGGACATCCGTCCACCATCATGCAGTTACTGGAGGATATCATGACCGACAGAAGGCCCAAGAAGCGTCAGGCCGAATTGCCCGTCAAGAAGATTGCGACCGTGCTGGCACTGGTCGCCGCCGGTTTGCTGGCCCTGAGCTATCTGCTGCCAGCCCTGTTCAACGGTGAGAGCAAGAGCACTGCGCTGGAGCCTGCACAAACCAACGCCTTGCCCATCCCCGTTTCTGGCGGGGATCCGCTGACCATTGGCGGCAGTAATACCAGCCAGAATGGCAATCAGAACGCAACCCATGATGGCGGTGCTGGCAATTCTGGCGGTGTGGTGCGCGATTGGCAGCCGGATGCCAAGGTGCTGCCCAAGGCGGTCGAGAGCGAGACTGTGACCACGGAATCGACCAACTACGAGGGACGCCGGGTGGTGATCTCAGATGAAGTGGTCGAGAAACTGATGAAGCAGCCCGATGTCAGCGGTGCCTTGCCCACGGCCGTGGTGGATGAGCTGACCGGTGCCGGTTCCCAGGCCGTTGCGACTCAGGTCGCCCAGGCTCAGAATGCATCGACCCAGGGCCTGCTTGCCAAGCCGGCCACTGCGCCCAAGACCCAGAGTACCTCGGTTGCAACCAAACCGGCGGCCAAGCCAGCCGTGGTTGAACCCGTGGCGGCCCCCTCACCCAAGGTGGCATTGACGCCGGCGGCGACCCTGAACAAGAAGCCCAGGAATCATTACAGCGTCCAGCTGATGGGGGCGAGCAACACCAAGGCCGTCGACAAGTTCGTGGCCGAGCATGCGCTGGCCGGCAATATCTGGGTTTACAAAACCCAGTTCCGTGGCAGCCCATGGTACGTGGTACTGCAAGGGGATTATGCCAACGCCGCCCAGGCCAAGGCCGCCATTCGTAAGCTCTCGCCCGCCCTGCTCAAGGGGCAGCCCTGGCCCAAGTCGTTTGCTCAGGTACAAAAAGAGTTGAAGCAATAGCCATTGCGCCCGGTAAGGGGGTAGAATCGTCCCCCTTTTTTGGTCGATGCCTTCTTAACACCGGATTTCCATGAAAAAAACACGCGCTTTTTTAAAATGGGCCGGGGGAAAATACTCCCTGGTTGAAGAGATTGCCGAGCGCTTGCCGGCCGGGCGTGTGTTGTTGGAGCCCTTCGTCGGGGCCGGGTCCGTGTTTCTCAACACCGACTACGACGCCTATGTGCTCAACGACATCAATCCGGATCTGATCTGCCTTTACAACCATCTCAAGCTGACGCCTGACCGATTCATCGCCGAGGCGCGCAAGTTGTTTGTGGCCGAGCACAACCACAAGGCGGCCTACTATCGGCTGCGTACCCAGTTCAACCAGACCGAGACCACCTTCGAGCGGGCGCTGCTGTTCCTGTTTCTCAACCGTCACGGTTTCAATGGTTTGTGTCGCTATAACAAGAAGGGCGGCTTCAATGTGCCATTCGGTTCCTACAAGAAGCCCTACTTCCCGGAGAAAGAGCTGTGGGCTTTTGCCGAGAAGGCGCAGAAGGCGACCTTCATCTGCGAAAGCTACGCCGATGCCATCAAGCGTGCCGAACCGGACTGGGTGATCTACTGCGATCCTCCCTATGCGCCGCTCTCCACCACGGCGAGCTTCACTACCTATTCCGCAGGTGGCTTCACGCTGGATGATCAGGCCATACTGGCGCGGCTGGCCCGTCACACGGCGGCCCGCAAGGGGGTGCCCGTGCTCATCAGCAACCACGACATAGAGCTGACCCGCGAGCTCTACCGTGGTGCGCGACTGGACGAGATCCTGGTCAAGCGCACCATCAGCCGCAACGGCGGCAGCCGCAACAAGGTGGCCGAGCTGCTGGCGCTCTATCCGCCCGGTATCGAGCCGGAGCAGGGTTACTACCCCAGTGACGCCGAGCTTGTCTCACTCGGCTGACCTTCTGGCGGCACCTTTGGGTGCCGCCGCTGTTTCTACCTGTCGTTATCTTTGTGTTCGTATCGTTTTCGCCGGATATAGGCGGTAAAGCTGCGGGGCCGTTTTTTCGTCCCCGCGTTCGGGTCGTTTTCATCGGACATATGCGGTAAAGCTGGCGGCCCGTTTTTTCCTCCCCGTGTATGGGGTGTTTTCATCGGATATGGGTGGTAAAGCCGCGGCCCATTTTTTCCTCCCTGTGTATGGGGTGTTTTCATCTGATATGGGCGGTAAAGCTGCGGGCCCGTTTTTTCCTCTCCGTGTATGGGGTGTTTTCATCGGATATGAGCGGTAAAGCCGCGGCCCATTTTTTCCTCCCCGCGTTCGGGTCGTTTTCATCGGATATTTGCGGTAAAATTGCGCCGCTTTTTCTGCCCGCTAGCCAATGGATGACGCTGATGAAAGACTTTCTGATTGCCCCCTCGATCCTTTCCGCCGATTTCGCCCGTCTGGGCGATGATGTCGCCAGGGTGCTGACCGCCGGTGCCGACGTGGTGCATTTCGACGTGATGGACAACCACTATGTCCCCAACCTGACCATAGGCCCCATGGTCTGTCAGGCTCTGCGCGACTATGGCATAGAGGCGCTCATCGATGTGCACCTGATGGTCAAGCCGGTGGATCGCATAGTCCCGGACTTCGCCAAGGCGGGCGCCAATCTGATCACCTTCCACCCGGAAGCGTCCGATCACGTGGATCGCACCCTGGGCCTCATCAAGGAGCAGGGCTGTCAGGCGGGTCTGGTGCTGAACCCGGCGACGCCGCTCTCCTGCCTCGAGTACGTGATGGACAAGCTGGATGTGATCCTGCTGATGTCGGTCAACCCGGGCTTCGGTGGCCAGAGCTTCATCCCCGGCACCCTCGACAAGCTGCGCCAGGTGCGTCGCCTGATCGACGAGAGTGGCCGTGACATTCGTCTCGAGATCGACGGCGGCGTCAAGGTCGACAACATTCGCGAGATAGCACAAGCCGGTGCCGACATGTTCGTGGCCGGTTCTGCCATCTTCAGCCAGCCGGACTACAAGGCAGTGATCGACCGTATGCGCGCGGAGCTTGCCCATGTCGAACGCTGAGCGTGATTTTGATCTGGTGCTGTTCGATCTGGACGGCACCCTGATCGACAGCGCCCCTCAACTGGCGCTGGCGGTCAACCGTACCCTCACCGAGCTGGGACTGGCCGAAGCCGACGAGGCCGTGGTGCGTACCTGGGTTGGCAATGGCGCCGACAAGCTGATCCAGCGCGCGCTGGATTACCGCGAGGCCCCCGAGCTGTTTGCCAAGGCGCGCCCCCTGTTCGATCGGCATTATCAGGCCTGTCTGCTGGAAGGGCTGGCCATGTATGAGGGGGTGGAGCAGAGTCTGCGCCGCCTGCAGAAGCTCGGTTACAAACAGGCCGTGGTGACCAACAAGCCGAGTCACTTCGTGCAGCCCATCCTGGATGCCCTCGGCATCGGCGACTGTTTTGCGCTCTGGCTGGGCGGCAACTGCGTGCCCGTTAAAAAACCCAGCCCGGATCCGCTGCTGCACGCCTGCCACGAGCTGGGCGTCAGCCCGTCGCGCACCCTGATGGTGGGCGACTCCGAAAATGACGTGCTGGCCGCTCAGGCCGCCGGCATGAAGGTGGTGGGACTGACCTACGGCTATAACTACGGCCGCCCCATCGCAGATTCCCGCCCGGACTGGGTATGCGAGCAGTTTGCCCAGCTCGATGCGCTGTTGGCCGAATAAGGCTGCTGGGCTGGCCGAATAACAAGGATTAACACTCTCATGACTAAACCAATCGTACTGAGCGGGGCCCAACCGTCGGGCCAGCTGACCATAGGCAACTACCTGGGGGCCCTGCGTCAGTGGGTCAACATGCAGGATGATTTCGACTGCCTCTACTGCATCGTCGACCTGCACGCCATCACCACCCGCCAGGAGCCCGCTGCCCTGCGCAAGGCGTGTCTCGATGCCGCCGCCCTTTATCTGGCGGTGGGAATCGATCCGGCCAAGAGCACCGTCTTCATCCAGTCTCACGTGCCACAGCACGCCGAGCTGGGCTGGATCCTGAACTGCTACACCCAGATGGGCGAGCTGTCGCGCATGACCCAGTTCAAGGACAAGTCCGCCCGTTTCGAGAACAACGTCAACGTCGGCCTGTTCGGCTATCCGGTGCTGATGGCTGCCGATATCCTGCTCTATCAGGCCAATCAGGTGCCGGTCGGCAACGATCAGAAGCAGCATCTGGAGCTGACCCGCGACATCTGCACCCGGTTCAACAACCTGCACGGCGAGGTGTTCACTCTGCCCGAGCCCTTCATCCCCACCGACGGGGCGCGGGTGATGAGCCTGCAGGATCCGACCAAGAAGATGTCCAAATCTGACGACAACGAGGCCAACTTCATCGGCCTGCTGGAAGATCCCAAGCAGATCGTCAAGAAGATCAAGCGGGCGGTAACCGACTCCGACGAGCCGGCCGTGGTGCGCTTCGATCCGGAAAACAAGCCGGGTGTCTCCAACCTGCTGACCCTGATGTCCGGGGTGACGGGGCGCTCCATCCCGGAGCTGGAGCAGCACTTCGAAGGCAAGATGTACGGTCACCTCAAGACCGAGACTGCCGAGGCGGTCGTCGCCTTGCTGGAGCCCATTCAGGCGCGCTTCCACGAGCTGCGTCAGGATGAGGCTCATCTGCAAACAATTTTGGCGGCAGGTGCACAAAAGGCACGTGAAAGGGCTGAAAAAACCCTGACCAGCGTATATGATGTAGTCGGCTTCGTTCCTCGAGCCTGACATACTGGGAAGGTGTAGTAGAAGAGAGCTGGGTATTTGCCTGGCTTTCTTTGTTTTACCCGACCTGCTATTCGTTAATTCATCTTCCAATTTCAAACGCGGGCTTCTGCCCCAAGAGTAAGCATGTCTGTCGAATCCAATACCATGATTGAAGAGCTGGGCGACAAGGGTCACTGGCTGCGTAAATTTCGCAAGGCCAAGAACCTCAATACCCTGCAGCTGATGGTCTCCAACGCCATCGACAAATACCACAAGACCCCTGCCATCGCCGCCGCCATCTATCTGGCCGAGTGTCAGCGCGAGCGCGAAATGGAACAGGGTCGTTATCTGGATCGTTGATTCTCTGTTTCTGGTTACCCCATGCTGTTGCTGATCGATAACTACGACTCCTTTACCTGGAACCTGGTGCAGTATTTTGGCGCCCTGGGGCAAGAGGTGGTGGTGAAGCGCAATGATGAGCTGACGCTGGACGCCATAGCGCAGCTCTCTCCCCGTTATCTGGTGATCTCCCCCGGCCCCTGCACGCCCAATGAGGCGGGCATTTCCCTTGCTGCCATCAGCCGGTTTGCCGGCCAGCTTCCCATTCTCGGCGTCTGTCTCGGCCATCAATCCCTGGCGCAGGCCTTCGGGGCCCGGGTAGTGCGCGCCCGTCAGGTGATGCATGGCAAGACGTCGCTCATCCGCCATCAGGGGCAGGGTGTATTTCGCGGTCTGAACGATCCGCTGCGGGTCACCCGTTATCATTCGCTGATCGTGGATCAGGGCACACTGCCCGACTGTTTCGAGATCACCGCCTGGAGCGAGCACGCCGATGGCTCCTTTGACGAGATCATGGGTCTGCGCCACAAGCAGTTGAATATAGAGGGGGTTCAGTTCCATCCGGAGAGCATTTTGAGCGAACAGGGCCACCAATTGCTGGCCAATTTTTTAGCAAGTTCCTGAATAGTTGTGATCGGCCTCCCAGAATCGAAATGAGGCCAAAAATATTTTCCCTGACACTTTATTCACCTCCCTCCCTGTCCAAATTATCTCTTGCCAATACCCCCTGAGCCGTTATGCAATGCGGTTGCCTAAAATCTCACAGGCAATCGAACATTGTTCCCTGTAACTCGCTTTGTTGCAGACTTTTAGCTTTTTTTCTGTGACAATGCCGATGTGTTTACATGGATTTAACTTTTGGGCGGTGGATTATTCTGTCGCCAGATCGAAGGAGAGCAATATGTCAGAGTTGTTGGCAGTGACACGTGAAGTGTTTGATGAAGTGATGGTTCCCAACTATGCACCCGCCAAGATCATCCCGGTGCGTGGTGAAGGGTCACGTGTCTGGGATCAGGAAGGCCGTGAGTATGTCGATTTTGCCGGCGGGATCGCCGTCAATGGCCTCGGCCATTGCCATCCCAAGCTGGTCGAAGCCCTGAAAACCCAGGGCGAGAAGCTGTGGCACCTCTCCAACGTGATGACCAACGAGCCGGCTCTGCGTCTGGCCAAGAAGCTGGTTGCCGCCACCTTTGCCGACAAGGTCTATTTCTGCAACTCGGGCGCCGAAGCCAACGAAGCGGCCCTCAAGCTGGCCCGTCGTTATGCCATCGAGAAGTTCGGGGCGCACAAGACCCAGATCATCGCCTTCCATCAGGGTTTCCACGGTCGTACCTTCTTTACCGTCAGCGTCGGTGGCCAGGCCGCCTACTCCGATGGTTTCGGTCCGAAGCCGGCGGATATCACCCATGTGACTTACAACGATCTGGCGGAGCTGGCTGCCGTCATCTCCGACAATACCTGCGCCGTGGTGATGGAGCCGCTGCAAGGGGAGGGTGGCATCATTCGTCCGACCGACGAGTTTGCCAAGGGCGTGCGCGAGCTGTGCGACAAGCACAATGCCCTGCTGGTCTATGACGAGGTGCAATCCGGGGTCGGCCGTACCGGCGATCTGTTTGCCTACATGGGTCTGGGCGTCACGCCTGACATCCTCACCAGCGCCAAGGCGCTCGGTGGCGGCTTCCCCATCGGCGCCATGCTGACCACCAATGAAATCGCGGCTCACCTGAAAGTGGGCACTCACGGCTCCACCTACGGCGGCAACCCGCTGGCGTGTGCGGTGGCCGAGGCGGTGATCGACGTGGTCAACACCCCGGAAGTGCTGAGCGGCATCAAGCACCGCGAACAGCTGTTCCGCGCCGGGCTCGATGCCATCAATGCCAAGTACCACTGCTTCAGCGAAGTGCGTGGCAAGGGCCTGCTGCTCGGCGCCGTGCTGAACGACGACTACAAGGGCCGTTCCCGTGACTTCCTGCTGGCCTCCATCGATCAGGGGCTGATGGCACTGGTCGCGGGTACCAACGTGGTGCGTTTCGCCCCCTCGCTGGTTATCCCGGAAGCGGACATCAAGGAAGGGCTGGCCCGGTTCGAGAAAGCGGTTGCCCAGGTGGTTAACGCCTGATCCAAATTGAGGTGGGGAGCCCTCCCGGCAGGAGCCGGGACCCCACCTGTCGTCAATGAAAGGGAGTTGTCATTTATGTTGGTTATCCGTCCCATCGAGCAAAAAGATTTTGCCGGTCTCAAGACCTGTGCCATCGAATCCGGCACCGGCATGACCTCGTTGCCCGTCAACGATGAACTGCTGCAGCGCAAGATAGATGCTTCGACCCAGACCTTCTCGGACAAACCGGCAGGTAAGGGTGATTGCCTCTACTTCTTCGTGGCTGAGGATCTGGAGACCGGCGAAATGGTCGGTACCTGTGCCATCGATGCGGCCGTGGGCCTGTCCCAGCCGTTCTACAACTATCACATCGGCAAGGTGGTCCACTCTTCCCCCAAGCTCGGCATCTACAACGTGGTCGAGACGCTCACCCTGTCCAATGACTACACAGGCAATTCCGAACTCTGCACCCTGTTTCTGCGTGAATGCGCCCGCGAGGGGCTCAACGGCCGTCTGCTCTCCAAGCACCGTTTCCTGTTCATGGCCGAGCATCCGGAATTATTCGACGATACCGTCTTTGCCGAGATGCGTGGCGTCTCCGATGGCAATGGTCACAGCCCCTTCTACGAGTGGCTGCAAAAGCATTTCTTCTCGATGGACTTTCCCACCGTCGACTATCTTACCGGCATCGGCAAGAAGCGCTTCATCGCCGAGCTGATGCCCAAGTACCCCATCTACGTCAACCTGCTGAGCAACGAGGCGCGCGCCGTCATCGGCCAGACCCACGAGAAGACCCGCCCGGCCATCAAGATGCTGCAGGATGAAGGCTTCGTGAACCGGGGCTACGTTGACATCTTCGATGCCGGCCCCACCGTCGAGTGTGACGTAAAGAATATCCGCAGCGTGCGCCGCAGTCAGAAGCTGCGGGTGCTGATCGGCGAACCCATAGGTGGCAAGATCCACCTGGTCTGCAATGCCCGCTACGAGCACTACCGTGCCTGCTACGGCAATATCCGGGTCGATCTGGACAAGCACGAAGCCATCATTCCGCCCAAGATGGCGACGGCACTCAAGGTGCAAGATGGCGACATGGTACGGGCCGTCGATCTCGATTGAGCCGTATCAGCAGTAAAACCGCATATGAAACAGGCAGCCAAGGCTGCTTGCGAACCACAGGGAGTGAATGGATGAGCCAGTTAGTACAGCTGATAGACGGTCAATGGCTTGCCGGTGAAGGCAAGCCGTTCGAGTCAAGGGATCCGGCGAAGAACGAGGTGATCTGGCAAGGGGGCGCCGCCAGCGCCGCCCAGGTGGATGCCGCCGTCAAGGCCGCCCGCAGCGCCTTCTACCATTGGTCTGATATGAGCCTGGAGGCGCGTCTTGCCATAGTGCGCCGTTACGCCGAGCTGCTCGGCGAGCACAAGGAGGCGCTGGCACTGACCATAGCCCGCGAAACCGGCAAACCGCTGTGGGAGACCCGCACCGAAGTGGCCGCCATGCAGGGCAAGATCGCCATCTCCATCCGCGCCCATGACGAGCGCACCGGCACGGTCGAAAACCCCATGCCGGGCGCCAAGGCATTCGTGCGCCACAAGCCCCACGGCGTGGTCGCCGTGTTCGGCCCCTACAACTTCCCGGGCCATCTGCCGAACGGTCACATAGTGCCTGCGCTGATCGCCGGCAATGCCGTGGTGTTCAAGCCTTCCGAACTGACCCCCATGGTGGCCGAGGCCATGCTGAAGATCTGGCAGGAGGCGGGGCTGCCCAAGGGCGTGCTGAACCTGGTGCAGGGCGAGGTGGAGACCGGCAAGGCCCTAGCGGGCAATCCGGATATCGACGGCCTCTTCTTCACCGGCTCGTCCCGTACCGGCCACTTCCTGCACCAGCAGTTTGCCGGTCAGCCCGGCAAGATCCTGGCGCTGGAGATGGGCGGCAACAACCCGCTCATCGTCAAGGATGTGAGCGACATCGACGGCGCAGTTCACGCCATAGTCCAGTCCGCCTTCATCACCTCCGGTCAGCGCTGCACCTGCTCGCGCCGTTTGTTTGTCGAGCGCGGCGCCCGGGGCGATGCCCTGGTCAAACGTCTGGTGGAGGTGGTCGGCCAGATCAGGGTCGGCCTCTATGACGCCGCCGAACAACCCTTTATGGGCGCCATGATCAGCGAGCGAGCTGCGCTCGGCATGGTCGAGGCGCAAGCCAAGCTGCAAGGGCTGGGTGGCGAGAGCCTGCTCACCCTCAAGCATCTGGAAGCGGGCACCGGTTTCGTCTCCCCGGGCATCATAGATGTCACTGCAGTGAGCGCGCTGCCGGACGAAGAGTACTTCGGCCCGCTGCTGCAGCTCATTCGTTACGACGATTTCGATGCCGCCATCGACCAGGGCAACGCCACCAGCTTCGGCCTCTCGGCCGGCCTGCTGGGTGACAGCGAGGCGGACTGGCACCACTTCTTCAAGCGGATCCGCGCCGGTATCGTCAACTGGAACAAGCCCATCACGGGCGCCTCCAGCGCCGCGCCGTTCGGCGGCATAGGTGCCTCAGGCAACCACAGGGCGAGCGCCTACTACGCCGCCGACTACTGTGCGTATCCGGTTGCCTCCGTCGAGGACAGCAAGGCAGCCATGCCGGATCAGCTGTCTCCGGGGTTGACCTTTTAATCGTGAATGGGGAGCTTGATGCAGCAGGAGAGGGGCCAATGCCGCCGACTGCTGTGCCATATCCCCGGTTGCCTCGGTCGAGGACAGCAAGGCTGCCATGCCGGATCAGCTATCTCCGGGGTTGACCTTTTAACAAGGAAGAGGCCGGCAGCAAGGCCGCCACGGCTGACACAGTTCTCCTCTGCGCTGAGCGCTGATAACAAAAAATAAAAGGGGCACTGAACAGGTGCCCTTGTCTGTACCCGCAATCAAAGGAAAGAGAGATGCAAAAGGATATCGACACCCTGTTCGGTCACTTGTGGGATAACTACATTCAAGTCACCCCGAGTGCCCTCAAGGTCCACACCCTGCTGGGTGGCGGCGAGCCCATCGTCAACGATCACGTGGCGTTTCGCACCTACAACCTGCCCAAGCTGGGCCTCGAGAAGCTGGCCGCCCACTTCCTTGCGCTCGGCTACGAGCAGAAGGGCGAGTACGTGTTCAAGGCCAAGAAGCTCTACGCCAAGCACTTCGAGCATCAAGATCCGGATGCCCCCAAGGTGTTCATCAGCGAGCTGAAGGTGGAGGAACTCTCCGAGGCTGCCCAGGCCATCATTCACAAGCTGGCGGATCAGGTACCCGATCACCTGACCGATACCCAGGCCTTCCTCTACACGGGCGCCCCCTGGCAGGTCTCTTGGGATGATTACCAGACCCTGCTGGCGGAGAGTGAGTATGCAGCCTGGATGGCAGCCTGGGGTTATCGTGCCAACCACTTCACGGTCAACATCAATCGCCTCAAGCAGTTCGATACCATCTTGCAGGTCAACGCCGCCCTCAAAGCGGCCGGTTTCGTGCTCAACGGTGTAGGTGGCGAGGTGAAAGGGGACCCGCAGGTGATGCTGGAGCAATCCTCCACCATGGCCGACAAGGCGGATGTGCCCTTCAGCGACGGCGTGCGCACCATTCCGAGCTGCTTCTACGAGTTCGCCCTGCGTTACCCGCAGGCTGACGGCGTGCTCTACCCGGGCTTCGTCGAAGCCTCGGCCGACAAGATCTTCGAATCCACCAACGCCATGTAACGGCGATGGTTGGAAAAAACGCCCCGCGAGGGGCGTTTTTTTATGGGTTTTACGCAGGCCTGACGTCCCCTTTACCCCGCCTTGACCCTGCTTTTCCTGATTTTTCGCTAGCATGAAACCGCCCGCTTGAGCGGGCCATCGCCGCCCTCTGGCGGTGGATGTCGCGCGTTATTCGGAGTCATGCCATGAAGAGTGTTCTGCCCCTGTTGTTATTCCTCGCCACTGCCACCGCCATGGCCGCCGATCAGGGCAGCCGCACCCCGCCCAAGCCGCCTCGCGAGATGTCGGCCGAGATGAAGGCGGCCTTTGAGAGCTGCAAGGAGAGTGGCAAACCGGGGGAGGCCGCGTTTGACAGCTGCATGGCCGAGCTGGGTTTTGCCAGACCGACGGGCGCCGCCCCTGGCGGCGACAAGGGGGAAGGGGAGGATGAGGTGACGGCAAACTGAGAGTGAGCTGGCTACCCATTCGGGGTGAGCCAGTTTGCAACCGCCGGTGTAGAGTGGGGGTCCAATGCCTCGGAGCCCGCCATGTCTCGCTATCACTTCTTCAAACAAGGTCAGTCATTTACCTATCTCGATACCTGGGCTGTCGGCTATGACGATGAGCGTCGCCAACTGGTCGAGCAGGGGTTTGTGACTGTCGTTGCCCCCTCTTTTGCCGATACCCCGGCCGAGGCGCTGACATTGTTGCAGGATCATGAGGCGCTGGAAGAGGAGCGCAGGGTGCACAATCCGTGGTACACAGTCGCCGGCATTCTCGGCCTGCTGGGGATGAGCTGATGGCCCTGTCTGGCAAGGGGGCCGGCGTTGCCACGCTGCTGCGCTGGTCTGTCTTGAAAGGGCCGCTCTGTCGCGGCCTGTTCAGCGCCCTGTTTATCTATCTGGCGTCCCTGCCAGCGGATCTCTATTTCACTTTCCATTGGGAGATGGCCCTGGGCCTCTTCCTGCTCGCCTTCCTTGGCGGAGTCTGGCAGCAGTGGCGGGCGCTTCGCTAACCCGGTCTCACACCCGCTGCAGTTCGCCTTCGGTGGCCAGCAGGGTGGCCATACCGCCGGCCTTGCCTGCCTGAATGCCGATCTGGGTATCTTCAAACACCAGGCAGTTGGCGGGATTGGCGTCGAGCAGCTCGGCCACTTTCAGGAAGGTGTCCGGGTGGGGCTTGTGGTTGTCGATGTCGTCGGCGCTGACCAGCACAGAGATATAGGCATCCAGGCCGGTATTTTTCAAAATGCGCTGCGCATGATCCCGCGATGAGCCCGTGCCTATGCCCATGGGCACCTTGCCGTGGCAGCGCTTGACCAGCTCCCACATGGCGGGAAACACGCTGACCTTGTCGATATGCGCCAGATAGAGGGCCACCTTGCGTCGGGTGAAGGCATCCACATCGATCTCCAGCCCATGCTGCTCGGCCAGGATGGCGACTATCTTGCGGGTGGGAATGCCGCCGTATTCATTGAGCCGTGCCCGATCAAACGGCAGACCGAACTCGGCGCTGGTTGCCTCCCAGGCATCCAGATGCAGGGGCATGGAGTCCACCAGGGTGCCGTCCATATCGAAAATCAGGGCGTCGTATTGATCAAACCGGAACTGCTCGGACATGGGGCTGCTTCCTCTTGGGGTGTGAACAGCCAGCCTAACAGAATGCAGGAGGCAGTGCCGCGACCGGGGTCATGCTTGCCGCTCAGGGGCGGTTTTGGCCATCGGCTGGTGATTTATGAGACAATAACAAGCTCTGCGCCGCAGATCTTGGCATTTCAAATTAGCGAGCCCCTATATGTCCCCAAAAACCATCTTCGCAAGCGTGGCCCTGGTGATCGCCCTGGGTTCACTGGAAAAGAGCATAGTCACCACCCCCTTGCCCATCATAGGCGCCGAGCTGAACGCCGGCGCCGCCCTCACCTGGGTAGTCACCGCCTACCTGCTGGCGGCCACCGCCGCCCTGCCCATTTACGGCAAGCTGAGCGACATGTTCGGCCGGGTGCGCATGCTCAACATCGGCATAGGCCTGTTTCTGGCAGGCTCTGTGGCCTGCGGCCTGGCCCAGGATCTGCCGACCCTGCTGGCGGCCCGCGTGCTGCAAGGGCTGGGGGGCGGCGGCCTGATTGCGCTCGCCTTCACCGTCATCGCCGACAGCATACCGCCGCGGGAGGTGGGCAAGTATCAGGGCTACATCTCGGCCGTCTATGCGGTCTCCAGCATCGCCGGGCCCCTGCTCGGTGGCTACTTCACCGAGCAGCTGAGCTGGCGCTGGATCTTCTGGATCAACCTGCCGCTCGGGGCGCTTGCGCTCTGGCTGGTGAACCGCAACCTGGGCCACCTCAATGTGCGTCGCCACAGTCGCTTCGACTGGAAGGGGGCGGCGCTGCTGATCACCGTCACCACGCTGAGCCTGCTGCTGCTCTCGCCCGAGACGGCGCTGCCCGCCATCTGGCTGGCGGCAGGACTGGCGATAGCCCTGCTGCTGCTGATCCTGGTGGAGCGGCGCGCCCATGACCCCATATTACCTGCCCATCTGGTCCGGCTGCCCGGCTATCTGGTGAGCGTGCTGCTGGCGCTGGCCTCCCAGCTGCTGATGTTTGCCGTGCTGGTCTATCTGCCGTTGCAGATGCAGTGGCAGAAGGGGATGGGAGCCAGCGAGAGCGGTCTCTACATGGTGATCTTCATGGTCTGCATCACGGCGGGAGCCTTCGTCGGCGGCAAGCTGATCGGCCGCACCGGTTACTACAAACGCTTCGTGGTGGTGGGCTTCGCCTTGTCGGCGCTGGCGCTGTGGCAGATCCATTTCGATGTCTGGGCCAATCTGGGGCTGGGCTTCGCCGGTCTGGGGCTGGGCCTGGTGCTGCCGGCGCTCTCCGTGGTGGTGCAAAATGCCCTGCCACGGGAAGATCGCGGCATCGGCATGTCCCTGTTCAACTTCGGCCGTGAGCTGGGGGGCGCGGTCGGGGTCGCCATCTGTTCCGTGCTGTTCCATGCCGCCCTGCCGGCCGGCACCAGCCACAACCTGGCCAGCCTGAGCCCGGCCGAGCTGGCCCCGGGTTTCAGTGCCACCTATATCGGCATGGCGCTGATCGCCACCGCCGCTTTCCTTATCACGCTGCTGGCGTTGAAACGCCACGAGCTGGCCAGCATCCACGCCTGAGCAAGCGTCGACATGCAATAAATAGCAAGAGGGCTCCCCGCAGGGAGCCCTCTTTGTTATCCGGTTTCACTGGTCGCTGGCAGCTTGATCACTCCTGCGAGGGGGCCTCCTTGCCGGCGAGCTGGCTCAGCCAGGCGAAGCGGCGGTTTGCATCCAGCTCTGCCTCCCGGTAGAGCTGGGTGGCGATCTCCGGCAGCTGGCGCTCCAGCCGCTTGAAGCGGGGCTCCTGCTGCAGGGTCTCGGCCAGCGAGGCGTTTGGCGCCCGGGAGTCCAGCGCCAACGGTGCCTTGCCCTCCTCGCTGCGACGGGGGTCGTAGCGGTAGAGCGGCCAGAAGCCGGTGGCGGTCAGCTGCTTCATCTGTTCGTGGCTCTGGGCCAGATCGTAGCCGTGCTCCTCGCAGGGGCTGTAGGCGATGATGAGGGACGGGCCCGGATAGGCTTCCGCCTCCTGAATGGCCTTCACAGTCTGGTTCATCTGGGCGCCGAGGGAGATCTGCGCCACATAGACGTGGCCATACATCATGATGCTGGCACCGAGATCCTTGCGTCCCTTGCGCTTGCCCTGCTCGCCAAACTTGGTGATGGCGCCGAGCGGCGTCGCCTTGGACTGCTGACCGCCGGTGTTGGAGTAGCACTGGGTGTCGAGCACCAGCACATTGATGTTCTCCCCCAGACTCAGCACGTGGTCGAGCCCGCCGAAACCGATGTCATAGGCCCAGCCATCGCCGCCGATGAGCCAGACCGACTTGTCCACCAGGTGATCCGCATCCCGGGCCAACTCAGCGGCGCCCGGCTCGGTGCGACCCTGCAGCAGGCTGCGCAGTTGCGCGATGTGGGCCCGTTGCTCGGAGACCGGCAGGCTGGCGTCTTGCAGCCCCTGTTGCAGCTTGGCCGGGACTGCGTCCCCCAGGCCGGCCAGCAGGCGGCGTACCCGATCGCGATGCTGATCGACGGTGAGCCTGAAGCCCAAGCCAAATTCGGCGTTGTCTTCGAACAAGGAGTTGGCCCAGGCCGGGCCACGGCCCTCGGCGTTGGTGGTGTAGGGGGTGGTGGGCAGGTTGCCGCCATAAATCGACGAGCAGCCGGTGGCGTTCGCGATCAGCAGCCTGTCCCCGTAGAGCTGGGTCAGCAGCTTGATGTAGGGGGTCTCGCCGCAGCCGGAGCAGGCGCCCGAGTATTCGAACAGCGGCGAGATGAGCTGGGAGGTGCGAATGTCGATGCGCTCCAGCTGCTCGGCCGTGCGCTCAGGGAGGTCCAGGAAGAAGTCGTAGTTCGCCTTCTGGGCCTCAAGGTGATCCAGCCGGGAGGCCATGTTGATCGCCTTGCGGCTCGGATCGGTGCGGTCCTTGGCCGGGCAGACCTCGACGCAGAGGTTGCAGCCGGTGCAATCCTCAGGCGCCACCTGCAGCACATATTGCTGGCCGCGCATGTCGCGGGCCTTCACATCCAGCGCGTCCAGGGTCGCGGGGGCACCCTCCAGCGCGTCCTTGTCCACCACCTTGGCGCGGATGGCCGAGTGCGGGCAGGCGGCCACGCAGTAGTTGCACTGGGTGCAGAGATCCGCCTGCCAGATGGGCACCTCCTTGGCGATGTTGCGCTTCTCCCAGCGGGTGGTGCCCACCGGCCAGGTGCCGTCCGGCGGGAAGGCGGAGACCGGCAGGCTGTCGCCGAGCCCCGCCAGCATGGCGGCGGTGACGGTCTGGACGAAGTCGGGGGCCTTGGCCGACACCACGGGTGGGCGCTGGTGGCTGGAGTGATCGAGCACCTGCAGCGGTACCGGGATCAGTGCCTCGCAGGTGGCGGCCAGCGCCTGCCAGTTGCGCTCGACCAGCTCGGCGCTCTTGTTGCCATAGCTAGCTGCGATGGCCTGCTTGAGCAACTCGGTGGCCTCTGCCGGCGGTATGATGGCGGTCAGCTGGAAGAAGGCCATCTGCATCACGGTATTGATGCGGCTACCGAGCTGGCACTCCCGGGCAATCCTGGCGGCGTTGATGGTGTAGAGGCGGGCGCATTTCTCGCGCAGCACCTGTTGCACCTCCTGCGGCAGCCGCTGCCAGATCTGATCGGCGTCGTAGGGGCTGTTGAGCAGGAAGATGCCGTTCGGCTTGAGCCGCTCCGCCATCTGGTACATGTCGATGAATTGCCACTGGTGGCAGCCGATGAAGTCCGCCTCGTCCACCAGGTAAGCCGATTGCACCGGCCGCTCATTTACCCTCAGGTGGGAGACGGTGAGGCCCCCCGCCTTCTTGGAGTCGTAGACGAAATAGCCCTGAGGATAGAGCTCTGTGTGGTTGCCGAGGATCTTGATGCTGTTCTTGGCCGCCGAGACGGTGCCGTCGCTGCCAAGGCCGTAGAACAGCGCCTCCAGCTTGCTCTGGCTTGGATAATCCAACGTCGGCAGCGGCAGGGAGAGGCCGGTGACGTCGTCGAAGATGCCGACGGTGAAGCGCGGCCTTGGATTGTCCAGCATCAGCTCGTCGAAGATGGCCTGCACGCAGGCCGGATTGAACTCCTTGGAGGAGAGGCCGTAGCGGCCGCCGATGACCCGCGGCAGGCTGGCGCGCTCGCCCCGGCTGACCGCCTCGGCCAGCGCGCTCATCACGTCCAGATAGAGCGGCTCGGCCTGGGCACCCGGCTCCTTGGTGCGATCCAGCACCGCAATCTTGCGGGCACTCTCGGGAATGACAGCCAGCAGATGCGAGGCTGAGAAGGGACGGTAGAGGCGCACCTTCACCAGTCCCACCTTCTCCCCTTGCTCAATCAGCCGCGCTATCACTTCCTCACAGGTGCCGATGGCGGAACCCATCAGCACCAGCACCCGCTCGGCTTGCGGGTGACCCACATATTCGAACGGCTGGTAGTGGCGCCCGGTTTGTTCGCCGAAGGCTTGCATCGCCTCGCTCACGTGGCGGTAGGCGTCGTCATACCAGGGGTTGGTGGCCTCCCGGCACTGGAAATAGGTGTCCGGGTTGGCGGCGGTGCCGCGAATGACAGGGTGATCCGGGCTCAGGGCGCGATCGCGGTGGGCACGGATGGCCGCTTCCGGCAGCAGGGCACGCAGGGTGTCGTCCGCCAACGGCACTATCTTGGTGATCTCGTGGGAGGTGCGAAAACCGTCGAAGAAGTGGATGAAGGGCAGCCGGCTGTTGAGGCTGGCGACCTGGGCGATCAGGGCGAAGTCCTGGGCCTCCTGCACGTTGCTGGCGCAGAGCATGGCGCAGCCGGTCTGGCGTACCGCCATCACGTCCGAGTGATCGCCGAAGATGGACAAGGCATGGGTCGCGACGGTGCGCGCCGCCACATGGAGTACGAAGGGAATGAGCTGACCCGCCAACTTGTAGAGGTTGGGGATCATCAGCAGCAGGCCCTGGGACGAGGTAAACGAAGTCGCCAGCGCGCCTGTCTGCAAGGCGCCGTGGACGGTGGCGATGGCCCCTCCCTCCGACTGCATCTCCACCACACGAGGCACGTCGCCCCACAGATTCTTGCCCCGATCGCTCGACCAGGCCGACGCCTGCTCCGCCATGCTGGAGCTGGGGGTGATGGGGTAGATGGCGATGACTTCGCTGGTGCGGTACGCCACTGAGGCGACCGCGTTGTTACCGTCTGTGGTGATCATGAGTTGTCCACTTGCTATGCCAGTTTGAAGGCCGGTTGCAGGCAACCGGCCATGGATAGGTCGCAGGCATAGTAAGAGGGTTGGAGAGAAGGCATCAAACGGGATAAATAATCAGTGAATACATCTTTTATTCATTGTCCGCTCCCTGAACGCAATGGGAGCTATTTGCCTCAACGCATTTGGCGGTGGATATGAGCAAGCTGAAGTGCGCTTTTTATGTCATATAAATCAATAGATTAAGAGGCTTCATCGCGAGAGCTGACCCTGGTATGAGGGTCAGCGAGTATGGTGTGAGTGGGAAGCGTGCGGGCTGGCAGTGCCGGCACAGTGAGATATGGGGCCGCCGATCCTGGCGGATGGGCGGCCCGTGTTGGGATGGGCGTGGGCCCGGAGTACGCGCTCCCTTTTTCAGCCGGCGGGCTTGACGGGGCGCAGCAGGGCAATGGCGCTGCCGAACAGCAGCATGGCCAGCAGTGCCATGGCCAGGGGCCCTGCGCTGTAGGCGAACCCGGCGACGGCGGACCAGAGCGCGACCCCGAGGTGCATCATGGTCATCGCCAGCGACATCAGCATGCCTCTGTGAGCACCGGAGAGCTGCGCAATATAGCCCTGCAGCGCGGGCGATCCTATGCCACCCGCCAGCGCCCACAGCAGCAGTATCGGCAGCATGAGTTGCCCGGCTGGAGCGAGATAGAAGCAGACGCTGACCAGCAGGCAGACCATCAAGGCCAGGCGCATCAGGGTGCGCCCGCTTTCGACCCGGCCAGAGAGGCGGGGCATCAGCAGGTTGCCGGCGACGCTGATGACGCCAAGCAGGGCGTACAAGCCCCCCACGGACCCGATGGACCACTCCTGGGTATCGCGCAGGTGCTGACCGACGAGATTGAACAGACCTATGCCGCCGCCAAGGCCCAGGCACATGGCCAGCAGGGCCCCGACCGCGCCCGGGATGGCCAGCAGGCGGGGGCCCTTGTCCTCCCGATGCGCAGCCGATTTTTCTGCCGGATCTTGACCTGCGGGCAGCAAGGCCAGCGCCGCCGCCACACCCCAGGCGCACACGCCGAGCAGGATGAAGGCAGCGCGCCAGGAGAGCCATTGGGTCAGCAGAGCCCCGACGGCCGGGCTCGCTATCATGCCCAGGGTCAGGCCTGCCTGGACCCAGGCAATGCGCTTCATGGCATCTGTTCCCGCGCTGTCTGCGGCCATGGCAAAGGCGATGGGCAGCATGCCGGCGCTGGCGAGGCCGGTGAGCACCCGGCTTGCAAGCCCCCATTCAAAGCTTTCCACCAGACCCGTGACCACAGAGGCGGCGCCAAACAGCAGGGTGGCAGGGAGCATCACCTTCATTCGGCCCAGACGATCCGAGAGGGTACCCAGCAAGGGGGCTATCATCGCCAGCGCCAGGCTGTAGGCCGTAATGAAGAGGGTCACACGCTCGGGCTGAACCCCCAGCTCCCGGCCTATGGGCGCCAGTATGGGGCCCAGCATAAGTTCATCGGCACCCACCAGGAATGCAATAAAAAATAGCAATATTTTCAATGACATATCTTCTACCTTAACGATGCTCAATGTGGTCGGCGGCGGTGAGGGACGGGATCTCCACCACCCGATCCGGCCAGTGGGCGATGAACTCCCGTTCGTGGCAGACCAGCACCACAGTACCTGGATAGTCCTGCAACGCCTGTTGCAGGGCAGCTTTGACGCCGGCATCCAGGTGTGTGGTCGGTTCATCCAGCACCAGCAGGTTGCTGGGTTGCAGGGCCAGTCGGCACAGCTTCACCCTGGTCTGCTCGCCACCACTGAGGGAGGCAATCGGCTGCACGGCCTGCTTTCCCGTGATGCCAAACCGCGCCAGATGCTGCCGGGCCGCCTTGTCATTCACGCCCGGGCACACAGCTTTCACCAGATTGACAGGTGTGGCATCCGGGTAGCGCCAGCACAGCGCCTGCTCGAAATAACCGAGCTTGAGCGCCGGTGACAGGGCGAGCTGACCGGCCAGCGCGGGCAGTTCCCCCACCAGGGTTTTCAGCAGGGTGGACTTGCCTATGCCGTTGAACCCGGCAATCACCAGCTTGTCGCCACGGCTCAGGGTCAGAGAGATGGGCGCCAGCAGGGGGCCTTGATAGCCAATGACCAGTTTCGAGGCGGCGATCAGCTGCTGGCCATTGTGCGGGGCCGAGCGAAACGAGAAGGAGAGGGGCTTCTCCTGCTCAGGTGCGGCCAGCCTGTCTATGCGTGCCAGCTGCTTCTTGCGGCCATTGGCGATGCTGGCATTGACCCCGGCCCCGTTTTTGTCGATGAACCGTTCCAGCTTGTCGATATGTCGCTGCTGCGCCAGATATTGCTTCCCGTGGGCGGCATCCTCGCTGGCTTTCTGGGCCATGGCCTTGTCGACATTGCCCTTGAATTTGCGGATTTGCTGCCTGTCTATGTCGCAAATGGCCGTGGCAATCCGGTTCAGGAAGGCCTGGTCGTGGGAGACCAGCATAAAGGCTCCCTTGAAGCCGCCCAGATAGTCCGCCAGCCAGTCGAGGTGACGGGTATCCAGATAATTGGTCGGCTCGTCCAGCAGCAGGACATCCGGCGCGAGCAACAGCAGGCGGGCCAGCATGACCTTGTGCCTTTGTCCGCCGCTCAATTCCCCCAGCCGGGTATGCATGCCCAATGGCGTGATCCCCAGGCCATCAGCCACCGCATCTATGTGGCTGTCGATCTGATAAAACGACCGGTTTTCCAGGCTGGCCTGAAGGGTGGCGGCGCGTGCCAGATGACGGGCTTGGGCACTTTTCGCCGGGCAGGCGTAGATGGCCATCATCTCGGCCTCCTGCCGGTAGAGATCCGCAAAGGCGGATTGCAGCTGATCGCGCACCCTGATCTGCGGATCCATCTCGCCATGCTGATCCAGATAACCGAGGCGCACCGCGGGCTGCCAGAGGATGTCGCCTCCGTCGGGCAACAACTCCGCCTGCAGCAGTTTGAGCAGGGTGCTTTTCCCCGCGCCGTTTTTGCCCGTGACGCCGATATGCTCACCGGCGAAGAGGGTGAAGTTGGCCTGCTGGTAGAGGGTCTTGTCACCCAGGTGACAAGTCAGGTTTTGAATGGTGAGTAAATTCATGGTGCTACATCCATAAAAAACGGGGGGCGGTACTTGGCGTACCGGCCCCCCGTTTCAAGCAATATTGAAACTTTGTCCTGAATATCAGAAACAAAAAGGCCGGCGATGAAGCATCTCGCCGGCCTGAGTCTCCTGTTTTCATCAGATGCGGGGCCGCCTCCCTGTGAGAGGGCATGCACGCAGCTGATGAAGATTCAGAAGAGGAATGGCTCCGGGCAACACTTCATCGTGTTAGTGCACGGAGCACAGCCTCCTGACAGAGCATTTGAACAGGATGTACAACATGGAAAAGCGGTCCAACAAAAATTCTGGTCGCAAAGTACACAGAACCCGCCTGCGAGTCAAATGACCGTCGGTTGAACATTTGGCTCAAGCGCTCGCTACTCGTGGTGCAAGGTGATGCAATCCAGGCCACCGCTGCCCCTGAGCAGGGCCTCCGCCTGGTTCAATCCCTCCCTGTGGCTACTGGCCGCCTGACCCACGAAATAGGCGGTCAGCTCGGGCACCTCGCGTTTCAACCAGGCGCCGAAGGCCTGATTCAGGGGGGCTATGCTGGCGGCGTTGGTGATGTAGAAGGGTTGCTGCGCCGTGCCCATGATGCCGTTCATCCAGTTCACCGCCCGCTTGTTCACGCTGAAGGCGCCCGGGGTGGCGATGGGGGTCAGACCGGCATCGGTCAGCTGCTGCCGGATGAGGGCATGGATCTTGTGCCAGCGCTCGGTCTGTTGCCGCAGGTTGGTAAGCGTCTCTGTGAGGCCCTGGCGCTCGCTGTCGCTCAGGCTGCCGTCGCTGGTCAGTACCTGCTGGATCAGTGCCTCGCCGGCCGCAGGATCGTTGAACAGGATGCGGCCATCGGCCAGCGGGCGCATGGCCATGTCGAGGTGAAAACCGGGTTGGGCCAGGATCACCAGATCGCGCTCGGCCACCTTGAGCTCCTGCGCCACCAGGCGCTGGCTGATGGCCATCATGGCGAGGAAACGGCGGGTCTGCTCATCCAGCTCTACGCCGGTCAGCCCCTGGCGCTGGTAGCCGCCGGCCTGCAGCATGCGTCCCAGCCGGGTCAGGGTGGCGGCATCGGCCTGCAGCGTTTGCAGCTCGTTCTCTATCTGGTCATCAGCAAAGTCAGAGTGGAGATCGGCGGTGACCACCAGGCTGGCGTAGTCCTGTTTCAGCTGAGCCAGCAGATCGAAGGAGGCCGGCAGCGCCTGGCCATGGAGCGCGCGATAGCGCTCGGCGATGAGGGCGCCCTGCTGCCGGCTCAGAAACATCCGCCCCTGTGCGGCCTGCCGGCTGTCCCAGTCCACTTGGTACTGCGCCAGCTCGGCCTTGGCGCGCGCGCTCCTGGCATATGCGTGGCGCTGCTCGGCGCTCAGATCCCGGGGCAGCAGGTTGGCTGCCTCCAGCAGTATGAGGTCAATCTCGGGATCATGGCCGTTCTGCACCGTATGGGGGCTGCCCAGCCACTCGCGCTCGATCAGCTGCAGGCGAAAGTCACCGTCGCGCTCCATGGTTTCCTGCCGGGTGGCGATGCGCTCCCGATCCAGCCGGCTGTGGTGCAGAGTGGTCTGCAGCAGAGCGTCGCGACCTATCAGGGCATAGGGAGCGCCGTCTGCGCGCTGGCCGGCCAGCATGTTGCCGCCATCTATGATGGAGAAGGTCGGGAGAAGCTCGCGCCCCTGTTCGCTGGCAAAGCGGTCGGCCTGGGCCAGCATGCCATCTGTCAGCCCCTGGGAGTCCTGGCTGCCCAGGCTGTGGTGCCCCTCCTGCTCGGCCTGCGGGCTCTCTGGGGTCAAGGCGGTGACGAAAGCGTGGTATCTGCCCTTGTCGGCCAGCGGTGCCCGGGGGCGGAAGACGAGGGCGCCATCCCGTGACAGCCACATGTTGTCCTCGGTCCAGGTGTACATGTCGCCATGGGTGTTGACCGAGAATCCCTGCTGCCTGCCGATCTGCTCCAGCTCCGCCACCAGCTCGGGCTCGGTCTGAATTGGCAGATGGAGCTGGTGGATCCGGTTGCCCAGATCGTCCTGCGCCAGCTGGAAGGTGCGAGCGAGGGCGGGCGTTTCTGCTCCAGGGCCGGCCAGCGAGTCGTCCGGAAATATGATGGGGGCTGCCGTGACCGAATTGAGCCAGAAGAGGGTCGAGATGGCGAGCGCCACTCCGGTTTTACGCATGGTGTTTACCTTTTGTTATGGCGGGATACCTATCCCGCGAGCCTGAACGTCGGCGTGCAGTACAGTGCCGCACGCTTCGGATGGAAACCATAAGGAGTCAGCGAAGAACCACAAGGGCGCAAATCTGAATTGACTTTTAACCCTGACTAAACAGCGTTGAATATCGTCGTTTGATGATAAAGGAGTCGTTTTTGATGACGATTATTTCCAATAAAAACAGGGTGTTGAACTGTTTCAATTGTCGATGGCAAGACGAGGTCGGATATCGCCTGGCAAGGCTGTTCGGGCCTGAAAATGCGAAGTTTTTAAGTGAGTAAATCGCCGGGGCGCCTCGGCAGCCCAGGGCAAGGGGAATCATCAGGGGGTGAGGCGCAGGGGCCGCCCCCGCGTGGCGGAGGCTGGCGCCGAGCGATGGTCTTGCCCGTTACTCGCTTGCCTGCATCAGCCAGACGGCGGCCTGATAGGGGGCGAAGGTGGTCGTGGGCGCATCCGGGTAGTTGCCCATCAGCAAGGTGGCGCCCCTCTCCACCAGCTCAAGATGGGGCATGGGCAAGGTGTCTGCGGTGAGATTGGCGAGCAGCAGCAGGGTATGCTGCTCTCCGCTCGCCGGATCCTGCCAGTGGCGGCGGTAGCTGATGCGCAGTGGATCGTCACCATCGAGCAGCTCGAAGTCGCCGTGGCGAATGACGGGGTGGGCCTTGCGCAATTCAATCAGCTGGCGATAGTAGTGAAACAGCGAGTCGGGGCGGGCCAGCTGCTCGGCGGCATTTATCTCGATGTGGTTGTCGTTGAGCGCGATCCAGGGGGGGGTTGTGCTGAAGCCCGCGTGAGGGGCGGCATCCCACTGCATCGGGGTGCGGGCGTTGTCGCGGCCGATGGCATCCAGCCGTCGGCTCAGCTCGGCAGGAGCCAGCCCAGGCTGGCTGGCACTGTAGTGGATGGCCTCCACGTCGCGCAGCTCATCGGTTTGCCAGTGGCGGTTGGTCATGCCCAGCTCTTCCCCCTGATAGATGAAGGGGGTGCCCTGCATCATGTGCAGCACCAGGGCCCAGAGTTTGGCACTCGGCTCGCGCCACCTTGGCCTGTCGTCGCCAAAGCGGGAGACGGCGCGGGGCAGGTCGTGGTTATTGAGAAACAGGCTGTTCCAGCCCCGGTCGTGCAGCCCCTGCTGGTGGCGGGCCATGGCCCGCTTGAAGGCGAGAGGGTCAAAATGCGACGCCCACTTGTCCTGCCCCAGCCCCAGGTGTTCGAAGTTGAACACCATGCTGAACTCGCTGCCATTCGGGTTCGAATAGTGCTGCATGTGGGCGAGATCCGCCCCCCAGGTCTCACCGACCGTGATGATCCCCTTGTTGCCGAAGCTGGCGGCGTTGAGCTCGCGGATATAGTCGTGCAGGCAGGGGCCGTTGCTCATGGCAAGGGGCGACCAGGTCTTGCTCACCATGTCGATCACATCGAAGCGGAACCCCTTTATGCCCTTGGCCAGCCAGAAGTTGATCACCTCCGCCATTTCGGCGCGCACCGCCGGGTTGTCCCAGTCCAGATCGGCCTGGCTTATGTCGAAGTTGTGCAGATAGTAGCGATCAAGCTCTGGCACATACTCCCAGCCGCTGCCGCCAAAGATGGACTCCACCGGGTGGACATCGACAAAGGCCTGGTCCCTGAACACGTAGTAGTCCTGATAGCGGGGATCCCCCGCCAGCGCCTGCCTGAACCACGCGTGCTCGGTGGCTGTGTGGTTGGCGACGATATCCATCATGATGCCGATGCCGCGGGCGGCCGCATCGCTGATCAGCTGTTCCATCTCGGCCAGGGTGCCGAAGGCGGGGTCTATGGCGCGGTAGTCCGCCACGTCATAGCCATTGTCCCGCTTGGGGGAGCGATAGACAGGGGTGAGCCAGAGCAGGTCGACCCCCAGGGTCGCCAGATAGTCCAGGCGCTGGCGGATGCCCTTGATGTCGCCCATGCCGTCGCCGTCGCTGTCCTGAAAGCTCATGGGGTAGATCTGGTAAATCACGCAGGTGTCGAGAGGGGTCATGGCGCGGGTCGGTTGGGGAAGGGGTAACCCCATTCTAGGCGCTCTGGGTTGCCCTCAACAGGGCGGGGGAGTGGCTGAAAAGGGTTCCATAAGTGACTTATTTTAAAAAGTGAGGGGAGGGTCACAATACCGCCATCCTGTGCCGAGGGAGGGATGGCGGCGCCTTGGTGCAAGCTGCTTCGGGCGTGTTATTGGGCGGCCCTGGCCGGTTCGCCGTGCTGCTCCTGCTGGCGCTCGGTCTGCGCCTCCAGCTCCTTGCCGAGGAAATAGTTCAGGAAGGTGCGGATCACCGCAATGATGGCGAGGCGGATCAGCTCCTCCTTGCTCGGCGCGACTGTGGTGGCCAGTATGTCGGCGGCGAGCTGGAACTCCAGCGCCAGAATGAGCCAGCTGCCAAAACAGAGGCGGATATGGGGGAAACCGGGGGCGTGATCCCGGACTCGTGCCGCCAGCCAGAGCGTCTTGCCAAGCCCTGTCACCACGCAAGCGATGGAGATGATCTCCAGCAGCAGCTGGAACAGCTCGACCCCGTGCATCATGCCCTCTTTCAGGCTCGCTATCTCAAACACGTTCGGCTTCTCCACGATTCAAAAGGAACACTATTAACATATTGCTCGACCAGGGCCAAATCCGGTTCGGGTCATCAATCAGGCAATCAGTTTGAATTCAATCACATAGAGTGGCGGCAGGGCAGGATAGATATCCCTGATCACCTGCTTGAGCTCGGGGAGGGTCATGTTCTCCTGGCGGGCGTGCTCGTCGCTCAGTTCATCGAAGGCGACCGCATTGACCGAGAGCACTTCTATGGCGCCGAACGGCTGCTGCTCGGGGTTGGTGAAGAGTGAGAGCCGCTGGCCGGGCTGCCATTGAGCTTCGCTCTCGTCGCGTATGGTGATGGTCTTGCGGCCGGCCTGGATGTCGGCGACGAAGCGGCTGAAGAAGGTGAACTCGGGATAGGTAGACATGGATGCTCCGATAGGGGTGAAGAGTGAATCGAGATTAAAGGTCGAGATAGGCGCGCAGCCTGGCCAGATCGGCGATGGTGGGGCCGTCAGCGCCCTCGCACACTATCCCCTGTTCTACCAGCTCTTTGAGGGCGCGGCGGTAAACGCGTTCCGTGGTGCCAAAGCGCGCCGCCTCGTGGGAGCGCTTGCGCGAGCCCAGCATGGGGGTGCGCTGGCGCTCGCGCCACAGTTCAAAGGCGATGTTGTAGGCGATGGGGTGCAGCAGGCGGCTGGTGGTGATGTCCAGGGTATCCAGATAGTCGCTGGCCAGGGCCGAGGCGAAGAACAGGGTCAGCTCGGGTTCGGCCAGCAGCCGCTGGGCCAGCTTGTGAGCACAGATGACGCTGGCATCCAGCTCTGTCTCTGCCACCACGCTCCACTGCACCGGGGTAGCGCTGAAGAACTCCATTTCGCCGAAGATCTGGCGCTGGCACGCTATCTCCCCAAGCTGAAACAGACGCCCCGAGTGCACGGCACTGTTGAGGGAGACCCGCCCCGTTTCCACCAGATAGAGGCATTCGCTCTGCTCCCCCTGGCGCATGATGGGCTCGCCCGGCAGGTAGCGGCGCAGAAACAGGGTGCAGGCCTCCAGCGCCGCGGCAAAGCGGGGTTCAAGCTGCTCAAGTTCGGCGTGAAAGCGACCGAGGGGATAGGGTTGTTGCTGCATGAGAAACCCGCGCGGGGGAACGAGGGCCATGAGGCTAGCAAGAGCGGGGGCCGTATGCCAGCGCCCGTGCCATCGAATGTGCCGGGCTTAACGTTTTGGCAGGGGCCGGCGGCGATGTCGGCCCCTGGGCTGATTCAGATCCGGGTCTGGGGTGTGGCTGGTTTATTGCGCCAGTGCATGGAGCGCGGCGGCGATGGCCAGCCGCTCGCCGGCCATCATGGCCGCTTCTGCGCTGGCGTAGTCGCTTACCCCCTGCTGCACGTCCTGCTCGAAGGCCACCACGTTGCAGAGCACGGCGGCCACCCGCACCTTGCGCAGCCGACCGACAGTGAGCAGGGAGGCCGTCTCCATGTCTGCCCCCAGAACGCCGCGTTCGTGCCAGTAGCGGCACACCGCCTGCTCGTCATCCCGGTAGAAGCTGTCGTGGGAGCGCACCAGGCCGTGCCAGTGAGGCTGGCCGCTGGCGGCGATATGGTCGAGCAGGGCGGCTTGCAGCCGAATGTCGGCGCAGGCGGGGTACTCGGGGGGCAGATAGGCCAGTGAGGCGCCATCGTGGCGCACGGCCCCCTCCACCACTATGAGATCACCCAGCGCCATCTCATGCTGCAGGGCGCCGGCGGAGCCGACCCTGACCAGCGCCCGGGCGCCCGCCTGCACCAGCTCCTCCAGCGCTATGACGGCGGAGGCGCCGCCGATGCCTGTGCTGCATACAGTGACGGGCAGCCCCTGATGATGGCCGTTGATCAGGTGAAACTCCCGGTTCTGGCCGAGCGACTCGCACCCTTGCAGCTGACTGGCGATGCGATCGACCCGGGCCGGATCGCCGCACAGCACCACCCGTTCGGCGATCTGGTCCGGGCGGCATTGCAGATGGGGCAGCAGGCTCATGCGATCACTTCCTGCTGCGGGCGTTTGGCGGCCAGCATCCAGAGGCGGGTGCCGTTGGCGGCGATGAACAGCAGGATCAGGTACTCCAGCGACATGGCGTAGACGCCCTGGGCGGCATAGACGCCGATGCTGATGATGTTGATGACCACCCAGAGGATCCAGTTCTCCACGTATTTGCGGGTCATCAGGATCTGGGCCACCACAGAGAGCACCGTCATGCTGGCATCCCAGAACGGGAAGGCGTCGGGGGAGGGCTCGGGAGTAGCCAGGCCGGCCCCGAACAGGTTGAGCAGGGCGACCGAGGTGCGTGCCAGGGTGGCGAATACGGGGTCGATAAACAGGGTCAGCAGGGCGATGGCCAGCACGCTCAGGGCGGCGGTCATCATCAGCTTGGACTTGCTCAGCCAGCGGATCTGCAGGCTGTCACCCTGCTCGTTGGCGGGGCGGGTCCAGGCGTACCAGCCGTAGACGTTGGCGCAGAAGAAGAACAGCTGCAGCATCAGCAGGCCGTAGAGCTGGATCTGGAAGAAGATGATGGCAAACAGGCTGACGTTGATGAGGCCGAACAGGTAGTTGATGGTCTTCTCCTGGCTGGCGAACCAGATGCAGGCCAAGCCGAACAGGGTGCCGATGGCTTCAATCCACGACATGGCGTAACCGCCGCCCAGCGGTATGGTCACCAGGGTGTGATTGATGCTGAACCACTCGAATATGCTCATTTTCGTTTCCTTTGAAAATTTGGAAGAAGGGGGGTTATCGGAACGGACCTATTCTAGGGGCTGCGCGGGGGCCAACGCAGGACTTTTGTCCGAGCCGGCCTGAGCCACATCAAAGAATGGATAAAGGGTGGTGGTAAAGGCTCGCCATTTTTTGCGGACCGCAGGGGGCCTCGATATGCGATGATGGCCCTTGCCCTTTATTGATATGTAACAAACCGGGGCAGAACAAGCTGTGGTCTGATGGAGTCCGCCATTTCACCCATTGTGCAGTGGCGGACATGAACGAAAGGAGCAAGTGTGAATTCCGAACTGATCTGGGTCCTCTGCATGCTGGTGGGCGCCATCTATCTGTTTATTACCAACAAGGTACGCATGGACGTAGTCGCCTTGTTGATCATCATATTGTTTGTGCTGAGCGGCACCCTGACCCTGCCGGAGGCGCTGGCGGGGTTCAGCGATCCCAACGTCATTCTGATCGCCGCCCTGTTCGTGGTGGGGGAGGGGCTGGTGCGCACCGGTATCGCCTATCAGGTGGGGGACATGCTGGTGAAGGTGGCGGGCAGCAGCGAGATCCGCATGCTGGTGCTGCTGATGGTGGCTGTCTCCCTGCTGGGGGCCGTGATGAGCAGCACAGGGGTGGTGGCCATCTTCATCCCTGTGGTGCTGAGCGTGGCGAACCGGATGGGGATCCCGGCCGGTCGCCTGATGATGCCGCTCGGCTTTGCCGGCCTCATCAGCGGCATGATGACGCTGGTGGCAACGCCGCCCAACATGGTGGTCAACAGTGAGCTGATGCGCCATGGCATCCAGGGTTTCGGCTTCTTCGGGTTCACCCCCATGGGGCTGATCATCCTGGTGATGGGCATCATCTACATGCTGCTGATGCGGGGCTCCCTGGTGCGTGAAGGGGAGGAGGGAAAAGGCAAGCAGGCGGGGCGCAGCACAATGCGCGACCTCATCCGCGATTACCGGCTGGCCGGGCGGGCCCGCCGGCTGGCGATCCGGTCCGACTCCCCCCTGATAGGCCAGACCCTGGACGAGTTGCAATTGCGGGCCCGTTATGGTGCCAACGTCATCGGGGTGGAGCGCTGGCGCAAGTTTCGGCGGGTGATGGTGACCGTCTCCGGCGTCACCGAGTTCCAGGCCAAGGACGTGCTGCTGATCGACATGTCCGACCCCGAGGTGGATGTGCGAGAGTTCTGCAGCGAGGCACGGCTAGAGCCCATGATACTGCGTGGGGAGTATTTCTCCGATCAGGCGCGGGAGGTGGGCATGGCCGAGGTGTCGCTCATCCCCGAATCCCGCCTGCTGGGCAAGAGCATTCGCGAGGTGGCCTTTCGCTCCCACTACGGTCTGAGCGTGGTGGGGATCCGCCGTGACGGCGAGGCGCTGACCGGCAAGCTGGTGGATGACCCCTTGCAGATGGGCGACTCCCTGCTGGTGGTGGGCAACTGGAGCCTGATCCGCCTGCTGCAGACCCACAGCCGTGACTTCCTGTTGCTGGGCCTGCCCGCCGAGGTGGACGAGATGGCGCCGGCTCGCAGCCAGGCCATCCACGCCCTTATCTGTCTCGGGGTCATGGTGGTGCTGATGGTGACGGATCCCGTACCCAACGTCATCGCGGCGCTGGTGGCCTGCCTGCTGATGGGCAAGTTCCGCTGCATCGACATGGAGAGTGCCTACAAGTCCATCCACTGGCCCACCCTGATCCTGATCGTCGGCATGCTGCCCTTTGCCCTGGCGCTGCAGAAGACCGGCGGGGTGGACCTGATTGTCGGCGGTCTGATCGCGGCCGTCGGTGAGATGGGCCCTCGCGTGATGCTGGCCAGCCTGTTTGCCCTGTGCGCCCTGATCGGGCTCTTCATCTCCAATACCGCGACGGCTGTGCTGATGGCACCCATTGCGCTGGGAACGGCCCAGCAGATGGGGATCTCCCCCTATCCCTTTGCCATGACCATCGCCATCGCGGCCTCGGCGGCCTTCATGACGCCGGTCTCGTCACCGGTCAATACTCTGGTGCTTGGGCCCGGCAATTACAAGTTCGTGGATTTCGTGCGCATTGGCGTGCCCTTCACCCTGCTGGTGATGGTGGTGAGCGTCATCGCCATCCCCTGGTTCTTCCCGTTCTGACTGGTTTGATTCAGGGAAAAGAGAGACAAGCGGCCTGCGGGCCGCTTTTTTGTCGCTCCGCATGAGCCTGGGTGGCAGCAGAGCGAGAGGGAAGTGAGGCAGAGATAGGTTGGCAAGGGGGATAGAGGGCGAAAAACGGGCACAAAAAAACCAGCCTGAGCTGGTCTGTTTGGTACTGCTATTAATGGTGCGGAAGGAGAGACTCGAACTCTCACGCCTAGGGCGCCAGAACCTAAATCTGGTGCGTCTACCAATTTCGCCACTTCCGCAATATTAATGGTGGCTATGACGGGATTCGAACCTGTGACCCTCGCATTATGAGTGCGATGCTCTAACCAACTGAGCTACATAGCCGTCTTGTCACCAATATCATTGCTGACAAGTCAAAAATGGCTGGGGTACTAGGATTCGAACCTAGGAATGGCGAGATCAAAACCCGCTGCCTTACCGCTTGGCGATACCCCAACTGAACAACTGCAAAATGGTGGCTATGACGGGATTCGAACCTGTGACCCTCGCATTATGAGTGCGATGCTCTAACCAACTGAGCTACATAGCCGTCTTGTATGCGACAGGGTCGTCTACAAGTAAAAATGGCTGGGGTACTAGGATTCGAACCTAGGGATGGCGAGATCAAAACCCGCTGCCTTACCGCTTGGCGATACCCCAACAGTGCTCCTTAACAGTCACGGAGACTGGCAAAGAACGTTTAAACATTGCTGTGGTACTAGGAAACGAACCTATGCACGTTGACGAGATCGAAACCTCTTACGTTTACCACAGCTATCACCGACGAGGTCGATGAAAAGCAATAATGGCTGGGGTACTAGGATTCGAACCTAGGGATGGCGAGATCAAAACCCGCTGCCTTACCGCTTGGCGATACCCCAACAGCGCTCCTCGACAGTCATGTGACTGGTCAAAGAACTTTTAAAAATGGCTGGGGTACTAGGATTCGAACCTAGGGATGGCGAGATCAAAACCCGCTGCCTTACCGCTTGGCGATACCCCAACTGAACAATTAATGGTGGCTATGACGGGATTCGAACCTGTGACCCTCGCATTATGAGTGCGATGCTCTAACCAACTGAGCTACATAGCCAACCGTGCTTCCAGTGAGTCGTTGCCTCGTCACTGTGCGGGCCGAATTATGCGTATCTGGCTCTGGGGCGTCAACCCTTTTTTTGCCAGAAAAACCGAATTTGGGTGCGTTTGGCGAGTTATTGGTCGCTGTCGTGCAAAAGCCCAACAATCTGGTTTTTTTTACGACATTTGCCGGAAGATACGGCGTTCTGCCAGATAAAAGAGAGGCCAGCAAATGCTGGCCTCTCATGGGATTAGACGTTGAACAGGAAGTTGGGTGGTAGCGAGTCTCACACCATATCGTGGTATATCTGTATTGCTATTAAAATTGTTTAAAATCAAATGTATCCATTCATTTCAGTCTCATTGAAAATCAGCTAGAATCACTTAAGCCACGTTTTTTGTGTACGCAGTTGTGTACCCAAAAACAGTTGGGTACACAGCTTGAATAAGGGGGCGATGGTGGCGCTTAAGACTGATCGGGAAATAGCCAGTTTGAAAGCTGAAGAAGGGCAGCGTTTAGTGATTGCCGTTGCGAGCGGCGCAGGTGGTGGCTTGTGTATCGAAGCTCGCGGTGGTGGGCGATCGAAAACATGGCTTTACCGCTATCGCCTCAATAGTAAGGCTCGAAAATTCACATTAGGCACTTATCCTGCTATGAGCTTGGCCGTCGCTCGTGCCGAGCACGGTAAGGCTGTTGCGATGGTCAAGGTTGGGGAAGATCCTGCCGCAGCAGCCAGAGCCGCCAAGGTGAAACGCTCGGTCATGCCGAGCTTTGATGCCTTCTTTGAAGAGTGGCTGGCATGGAAGCAAGTCGCCAAGCCTGCGCGGGAATCTACCGTTGAAGCCTACTGCCATGCTTACAGCCTTTATATAAGCAAAGGGATCGGTAGCCTGTTACTAAAAGACGTGACTCGCGCCGTGCTATTTGCTCATCTATCCAAGGTTAGGGGACGTAGCATTCAGGCCGCACGTAAAGGACTGACCATCTGTGCCCAGATGCTTGACCATGCAGTAAACCTTGAGCTGATCGAATTGAATCCCGCCCGCACCATCAAACCGTCAACGATTGGGGCTGATACCCCACCACCACGCCAACGTTGGTTGTGTCGTGAAGAGGTTGCCGCCTTTTGGCAAGGGTTATCAGAAGGGGGATATCACCCCGCACAGTCAAACTGTTTACGTTTGATTTTGCTGACTGGTGTACGTCGTGGTGAGGCCACAGGCATGACTTGGGATCAGATCACGGGCAACAAGTGGGTGATCCCGGCTAGCAATGCCAAGAATGGCAAAGAACACACGGTCCTCCTTCATCCGCTGGCATTGGAGATCATCGCATATCAACGAGCCCTAAGCAGTGGCAGTTCTTGGGTATTCGAGGCTATTCGTGAGCATGAAGCAGGGCAGGGTCACATTGATGGCAACGCTTTGCGCTGGGTTATTAATAAAGTGCGAGCCCTTCATCTGCCGCAAAGCGACCCCTTCACCATCCACGATCTGCGCCGTACCTTTGCCAGCGGCTGTGCCGAATACTTGGATGCTAATGAAAGCGTAATCGAGTTGGCGCTTAATCACTGCAAGCGGGATCGGCTTGTAGCGACCTATCAGGCTGGTAAGCGAGCTGAGCAGGTGGCGCGATTATTTCAATCATGGGGTGATTTTGTCCAAGTGCTGACGCAACCGGAACCCACCAAGCGGGATAATGTGGTAACGGTGAACTTTGGGGGACGTGGGTGATGCGTGGGAGTACCCATTCTTCCTTCCACAGATAGAATTTTCCTGTGGACGCTGTCACTCACCACTAATCAGCATCTTCAATCAGAATCGTTGGATCAAAATGGGGGCTCATTGGCCCCCGGTGTACGCATCACAGTGCTGTATTCTAAATAAACTGCCCCCGTCTGGTTTGCTAGCTCACTCCTGCCTAGTTGCATTCTGCTTTTCCACAGCCAGTGCAATCAGGGGGGCGACATCGTGCAATCCACCCAGAGTCAGCTTGCCTTGCTGGTACATTTGGTACCATTGACGGCGTTGTCGTAGAATCCGTTCATCATCACGTAAATGGAGACGGATCAGGGTTTGCTCTGCCAGCCTGCGCCACGGCTCGGGCACCTGCTCCGGCACCATCACCAGTTGCAGCGAAGGCAACAGCACCTCAAACCACCCCGTGCTCACGTCCAGTGGGTCAAGAATCTCTACCGCCTTGTTTTTGCTGCTGTTGATCCAACCAGATGCATATCGGTAATTGGCCCATTCATAGGCTAGGAATTCATAGACATCGACGGGCAGGAAGTGATCCACAGTACCGACCGGCTCATGCATGGCACTGTAGGCACATAGATTGCGATAGGCGTCGGCCAGCTGGGGTTTGAATGGACTCCAGTAATCTCTGGGACGAACCCCCGGCTTGCGACTTGTCTTGGGATGATCCAGCAACCATTGCAGCCCCGCCTGGCTGCATTTCGCGTCAAATTCGGTGGGCTCGGCTAGCCTCGTCTTGTCGATCTCGATCATGCGTGCCCCTTGGAGCTGCTACCAGGGACCTGTTGCGTCTCGACTAACCAGCGGGGCCAAAACTCATCATGCCCTGCCAGCACTCGCAGCAGCTCCTTATGGATGGCAGCCTGGGTCTTGAGATTGCTGGGCAAAGCCGATTTATCGCCTCGCATCCACGCCTCTGCCGCCTCGATGGCACGCTCTGCATCGATAGAACGCGCCTGCCGCAGACCGAAGGCATCAGACACCAACCAGTTCACCACATCCCCCTGCTTGGCCCAGAGCTCCTTCGTGACACAAGCTTGCCCGTTGTCCAATTGGATGTTGAACACGGCATCCTTGGCCTCATCAAACTCCGGCTCTACCGATGCCAACACCAAGGGGGAATGGGTTGCCACGATCAATTGCACTGGCACCTTCTTGCCGGTCAGCGCCTGCATCACCCGCAGCAACGCAGGCACGACCCGCCGTTGCCATTGCGGGTGCAGGTGGCACTCGATCTCATCGACCAGAAAGATGATCTCCTTGGCCTGTTTGCGACCCGTCTGCTCGCAGGCCAACTGATGTTCACGCCAAGTCCAGACCAACAGATAGGCCAGTGCGGCTATGCGCCGCATTCCAGCCGAAGCATGCACCAGCGCCACATCCTGGCCATAGGACATTCGTAGAGAAGGATAATCCTTGACGTCCAGACCGAGGCGCACCGGCTGTCCTGGCACCAGTTGTTCGTCGTCCGATGCCGACAAAGCCTCCAGCACCTTGCAGAGATCGGCAAAGGCTGGTTCCTGACCCTTCTGCCACAGCACCCAATCGTGGATTAGACCATTGCAATAGCGGATGCCGCCGGGCCCTTCCAGTCCGTTCCACACCTGCTCCGGCGTAAAGTTGAAGGCCCGCGCCCGCTCGGCGCTCTCTGCCCATTGACCACCCGTTTGCCACGTTTTTTCGGAAGACCAGGTTTGTCCACCGCCATCCCCCTGCCAGTAGTTGCGCGCCGGATCCCAAGCCGAGAAGCTGCCATCGACCCCGGCATAGATCACCACACCCGGAATGGCGGGCCGCCCTTGCTTGGTGGTCCACTGCTGCTCGCTGCGCTTGAAGCTGCTGGTTTCGGCAAAATCACCCGGCGTGGACTTGCTGTAGGCATAGCTAATAGAGCTCTTTGCCTTGCCCTTGGGCGGAATCACCGCTATGCCCCGCGCCCAAGTGCGGGTCAGCGTCCACCAGGCTATGTCGAGCAAAAAGCTCTTACCTAGGCCATTATTGCCGGTAATGAAGTTGAGTCGGGGGGCAAAGTCAACGGGCCCGAAGGCGTCAGCGGGACCAACCCCGGTGAGCGATAGGCTTTTCAGCATAACTGACCTCTGTGATAGAACAGCGGCTCGGCGCTACCGAGCCCAGAAATTGAAAGTCACCAAATTGGCTAAGGACATCTATGTCGTGGCGCATTTCTCGCCCACTTTGAATAGCTGTGACAAAATCTGACTGAGTGCGATAATTAGCCTACCACGAGTAGCGCCACCTGCCGAAAGCTGCTCCTCCCATTACCTTCCTTCTCCTATGCGAGCTTACATTTCAGATAGACGAATTCTTGGAGGTAACTCAGATCGTCCCGAGTGTGAAGATGAAGCATCAATCACACCGCTATTCGACCTGCACCGTCAGCGGCAGATTCCGCAACTCACGGATCCCCTTGTAGTTTTTGACTGACAGACCAACAATCATGAACGGCCCTCCTATATCGGAAATTACAATTAGACACGGAGACCGCCTTGTTGCGTTAGGCGGTCTCCGTATTCCCAAGCTTTAGGCTGCCGCAGTTGGCCGGAGATCAGACGAGGCAGTGGCAACAGCACACAAGCAACAACGCCGCCAGTAGGTAACAAGCTATCGAGTTTATACAAGTGGGCCTTGTGGGACTACTGGGTTAATCACATCAAACCATCGTTTCCAAGGCATGCGATCAATCCTGATGAGAGTATTTGTGATGAGTTTAATAGTTGGAGCGTGGCATCCATAGTACTCTTCTGCATCTTTCGTGGCAGGGAAAATGATGGATGCAGCTAGAAATTCACCATGCGATTATTCACAAGCTCGATAAAACCGAAGGCAACCCCTCTACGCTTGGATTGGCTCCCAGAGTTTTGCCAACGGACGATGAACCATTGCAACAGTTGGTGAGTGACGTTCACTCTGTATACAGCAGCAGGCAGAGCAAGAGCTATGGCGTGTTCGACTCTGAACTCACCAACGTATCAGCAGAACCGCATCTACAACGCTTGCGTGATGAAAATGATGCCGATTTTTACCAGATCTCCATCGCCTTGATGCAAGTCCTTAAGTCCCGGGCTGATGAGCGAAATTTCGTTGGCGGGCATGTACTGATGTTTGATTATACCGTCAGCAGCTACCGTTGGTTTGTGGTCTCGCTAGTCAGCAGTGCCCCAGGAGCCATGGTTGATGAAAACTACAAGGTGGTGACTGCACCGCATTTGGATGTCGCCGGTATTCGCTTTGCCGGACGTGTCAACTTTGTCCAATGGCAGCAAAACGAACAACGCTACATCAGCTTTTTAAGCGGTAAAGGAGCTGAGATTTCACAGTATTTTCAAAAATTTCTTGGATGTTTAGCCCCGCAAAAAGATCTCGAAGATACCAAGAACCTTGTCAAAGTCGTTAAACAATTTGCAACCGCTCAGAATCTGGATGACAGCTCCCGAGAACGCCTGCTTACAGAGGTCAATCGCTTTGCCATGGAGAAGGCTGACAGCAAGGAGCCACTGATCTTGGGCGAATTGGCCAACAGAGTATGGCCAACATCGCCAGAGGATCTGAACACCGCATTTGCCGAAGCAGACCCCCCTATCTCCGATGGCTTCGTACCACGTAAACGTGGACTTGATGGACTGGTTCGCTTCAAGGCGAAAACAACAAAATGGGCTCTGGAGTTCGAGCGGGAGGTTATCCAGAATCAAACGATAACTGTCGACCCAGATGAACGCACGCTTATCATTAAGGATTTACCCGATGATTTCTTGGCTCGCTACAAGCATGAGTTTTTAACCGATGCCAGCACGGATGATCCCACTAAATGAACTGGTGGCATTGTTCCGACAGATGCCTGACCGTAGATGGGACAATGGGCGTCTGTGTGGAAACCTGCGTGTTCCTGATCAGAAAACAGCTGAATTGCTTCAAGACTTGCTGTCAGAAGAGCGGGCTGACGAGTACCCATGCGAAGTCGCTGAGGGAGACCCTGACAGGGTCCGCATTAGCGATTCGTTTGAGCTTTTTTTTCGCTCTCCACGCAGTGGCATCGGTCTCATCGTTCCAGACCTTAACACCCTGTTACGTAATGAGCAGATAGCGCTTGGTTTCAAGTCTATTCCCTGGTACGTGTTGGAGCGGGACGAGGCAAGCTGGGAGCATGAAGGTGAGATCCCGGGCCGGTTGAAGATCGTTCATCAGCTAGTAAAAGTGCTGGAAGGCACGGCCTCTATCGTCGATGAGCGCAATGCTCGGCTCGTTTTCTTACGAGATGGCCAACTGGATATACCGCTCTCGTTTGATAGTCAATCCTTGCTGGCTCTAGATATAAAGCTGGCAACGGAGCTGATCGGACTACTTGCAGCCCAAGATGGCCATACCAAACAGCGCCATGAAATCGGTGCGACGGCCATCTGCGACATGCTGTCCAAACTTCCCAAAGAACAGCGGTTTTCAACCTTGCTGGGCAACATAGCCGAACTCCACCAACGATTTATTGATGGCTACAAACTGTTTGCAGCTTCGTTCTCTTTCGAAAAGGTTCGTGATCAAGCGGAGTCCATAAAGCTTGAATATTTGGGCAAAATCCACAAAACCTTTTCAGATATTCAGGGGCAGCTTCTGGGGATCCCAGTCTCTACCATTGTCGTTGCTACACAGTTCAAAGACGTAACGTCGCTTACCGAGTCAGCAAGAATGGGGCAGATGTGGCTCAATGTTGCGATCCTCGCCGGAGCATGTATTTTTTGCATTTTACTGACCTGTGCTGTGCTCAACCAAAAACACACGTTAGATGCGCTTGAACAAGAAATCGAACGCCACAAAAAATCGCTTGAGAGTGATCATGCAGACCTCAAAGATCGTTTGGGAGATGTTTTCCAAAAGTTGACCGATAGAGCGTGGATACACCGCGTTGGGCTATGTGTGGTCTTGGTCGTCTGCTGGGGCGCTTTTAGTATTGGTTGCATAGTTTTCTGGATGCTCACCAAAGCAGCCTTCTGAAACAGCTCACGCCTTTCCAATGAGGCTCGAATGGACTCCTCTTGGTGAGCGTCAAACTGATAGCAGGCGGCTGCTTGTAGCTGATAGTGCCACTGGCCATAAGGGCCGCAATGAACCGAGGCACATGCCTGCAACGTTGAATCTGTGAAGTGACCTTTATGAATCATATCTGGCCGTAGCTTCTACAGATGCACGGACATAGGGAAACAGGAGCAGTGTTGATACACCAATATAGATATATATACCCATATAGTGTACCAACAGTAGGGCTACGTACGACGGCAGGCTTATGGACAACCTGCCTTATGGACAAAATAGCTTATGGACAGGATCCTATTTCCGGCGCTTTCTTACTCCTGCTGTAAAAGTTAGACCTGTAAAACCAATCTCATCCTGTTTGCACAGGGCCTGAGCCAGTTGCGCCGGAGGGAGGCGATACTTGCGTGTCCCCCGCTCACCTTTCCCATTCTCGTATGATCGAAGTTCTTGCCACATCCCCTTGAAGCAGTACGTCACCTGCTCATCAAAGTTCTCCAGTTCTTGTACTAGTACCGGGCGACTCACAATCCCTGGCCTGGTCCGCATATTTTTATCCTTCCTCATTGCCTTCCTTAGAGCTTGGAGAGGTAGCCTCTCATTCGGAACCAATAAGTGCAGATGCGGCATCCAGTGTTGGATATCAACGTGGAAATCCAGCTCGAACCCACCAACAATTTTCCCTTTAAACCCGGCCCTCTTGATCATCTTGTATACCCGTTCCTTGAACCGACTGTAGTTCCAGGCAGGGAGTTCATCTTGTTCCAGCATTGCGTCGTAGTAGATCAGCGTGACGACCTTGTAGGTTTGCTTCTTTTTCCGTAGGCCCTCCAATTCAGCCAGTTTACGCAGCCTGTGCAGGCGGAAGCATTGAGGGCATGCTGCGCTACCACATAGGCTCTCTGCCGTACAGGACTTGAGCTTGCGCCGTACCTTGCGCCAGGCTTTTAGTGTCTCTTTAATCTCAGGTGTCAGCTTCCGGTTGCCATCTACCATTTGCAGCACTGCCTTGGTGATCGCCTTGATCCGGTACTGCCGCTCCTCTTCTGCTTTTTCACGGGTTTCAAACCCAGGAATGCGCTTGGCTAGCTTCTCCAGCTTGTTTTCTTCTTCTTCAGTCAGGTACTGATTTAGTCCTCTGACTTTCTTGGTGATCCCGGACATGTCAGCATCCTCCCTTCTGGAGGCGCGAAGCGATCCATTCGTCAACTTCACTTTCTAGCCATGCAACCGCCCGGCTACCAGTTAATGATCTGGGACGTGGGAAGCTCCCTTGTCCGATCATCCGATAGAGGGTGGCGCGGCTCACCGCACAGCGATCCAGAACGGCCCGAATTTTCATCAATTTCATTACTTTCATGTCTGCGCACCTTTAGGCAGTTGTTAGGAGCGCTCCATTTACAGGCATCAAAAAAGGCCACTAACTGAAACACAAAACGGGCTCTGGCAGCACGATAGATGCCTCTAGAGTGGTGATCTATTGAAAAATGTCGGGCCGACTTTGTGTATTGATCGTCGGCCCGACTTGATTAAGGTCTGTCGGCCCGACATGATGGAGTGGTTTCGATGTGAGCGAATATGTACCGAGAGGATGCTATGTCAGAGAAAGCAAAGTTGAGTCGCCAACAGCAGTCTGCACACAAGAGGAAAGAAGCGGGGTTAACACAGGTGAAGGTTTATCTGGATCAAGCAACACTAGAGTTGCTTGAGCTACTGCAAACAAATGTGATGGGTGGGGAAGTAAAGGGGGATGAACGAAATCTGTCACGAAGCTCAGCAGTTATTGCCAGCATCCATACCTTGGCACGTAGAAGATTAGAGGAGGATGTTGTTGCTCGGATTATGACTGCACATCTGGGGGAAGATTATCCTGAGAAAGAAGCATGTGATGCACCTTCATCTTTCATGTTACGGGCAATCATCAATCGGCTCTACGTGAACTGTCGAACTGGAGCGCACAATCGCCGGTTGGCGTCTGTTGCGGAAGATATGAACTCAATGAGGTTCAGAAATACGAAGGGGGGCGATGGCCGCTGGTCTTCCAGAGATATTCCCCGGTATGTCAGTAGTGACCTCCGGCTTGAGCATTAGTATTTCGCGCAACTCGGCAACGGGGGAGAGCAAGGCCTAAAGGGTTCCCTCTGATCACCAACAGGTAAAGCCCCTGGAGGTACGCTCAACGACCCCCTGACCCCGGCAATCATAGCGGGTGGTTGTGGACACATCCGCGTGACCGGCCAGTTGGCGCACGATATTGAGGTCAGCGCCTTGCTCCAACAACTGAGTGATAAACGTCCGGCGCAAATCGTGGGGAGTGAAATAGCCTATGTCCGCGATCGCTCTTAGTTGCATCAATACACCGGTCAGACCCGTTTTCGTCAGAGGTTGGGTGCCGGGACGGTCAGCACGGCTGATACGAGTAAATAACGGGCCAGTGTGATCACCTCGCACCTTCAACCAGCTCACCAGTTGCTTACGAACTTTTCCAGCCAAATGAATATCCCTGTTTTTACGCCCCTTTCCTTGTCTGACATGCAAGATACCCTGGGGAATATCAACATCATCTATATCCAAGGACACCAGTTCTCCTGCTCGTAACCCAGCGCCACAGAGCAGCAGTAAGATAGCTTTGTCACGCTGGCACCGAGCGACGGAAAAATCCCCTGCGGCGTTCAGCATGGACCTGATCTCCACTTTGGTCAGTGCCCGGCCTTGCCGCTTAGCATCGCCGCTGACCCGCTTGATAGTCTTAATCGTCGTCAACGATGTTGCATCCAGCAGACCCAGATTGAAGGCGGTATTGGCCACCGATTTCAGGGCGGACAGTGCCATATTGATCGTAGCTACGGCATACCCTTGATCCATCAACGATGCTCGCACTTGCATCACTGCTCCATAGTCCAGAGTGTGCCACGGATAGGTAGCGATATTGCCGTCATTGTTTAGCAGGGTGGTGCAGCACTTCAATTGACTCTGCATGCCTTTGCGCCCCGCTGGTGAGAGGGTGCTCAACCAGAGGAGTGCCGGATTAATGCGGGCTGCGTCGGTGGATACCTCATGTTTGGAAAGGGGAGCCATCGTATTACCTCAGATTCATTCAGAAGGATAGGGTCAGCAGCCTGCCGCATTACCAACCGGCGGCAGGGCACATGTTCATCATTGCGGGAAGAAGCTAGTGGCTAGCTGGATGAAGAGAGCCAGATCTTTTCCCTGACCTATTTCTGATAAAGGATCCCATCTGGTCACCGGTATTCCCACTGTACGCTGATGGTATAGACCCCACCGGCGTGATAACTAAGGAAGTTTGTTTCCCACAGTCTGTAGAGTTCGCGACTTTCCCGCAGTGATAGATCTCCCGTCAGATTGAACCAGACATAACCTTGAGACCAACTGATATCGATGATCTTTTCCAGCTCTGGATATACTTGCCCGACATAACCAAAGTCGGTGGCATAATCGAGACACCATGTATCGCCTTGATTAACCAACCGGATTTCGACGGGGTGATATCCGCCTCGGTCTGGGCCATAATCTGGATCACGGAAATTAAGAGTTACGGCAACTACAGGGGGTGTATTGGCCGAGCTATTCCCTGTTTCTTTAATCAGCATCTTGAGCAATTTCTGGGTAACGGGCAGCACCAAGCCTGCCGGTTGAACAATGGCATTAATTTTCATGGGTAAACCTCAAAATCTATACTGTAGTAATGAGATAGGGACTGCGACTAAACGGTAGCTTTATCTTTGTGTGGATAATGTGTATTAAACCAAGTAACTCAGAGCAGCCCGTGTTCTGCAAAAGAGTAGACGCCATCACCCCCGATAATCATGTGATCGGGAATGCGAATATCGATAAGTGTAAGTGCATCAGTGAGCATCTTTGTGAGCTGAATATCAGCCTGACTGGGGGCTGATTCGCCGCTTGGGTGGTTATGCACCAGTATTACAGCGGCTGCGTTGTGGGTTAGAGCACGTTTAAGTAATTCACGTGGATACACCATTGCCTGATTTAGGGTACCAGTAAACAGAGTTTCGTAGGCAAGAATGTGATGCTGTTGAGAAAGAAATATTACGGCAAAGCATTCCCGTGTTTCTGGAGCTAGTTTCATCACCAGCCACTGACGTACATCGTTCGGCGAGGAAATTTTACGCCGATTGCGAAATTGCCGTGACAATAAAATATGTGCAAACCTAATAATTTCCTCACGGGATACAGGCTCAGTAGTCTGGTACAGTCCATTCTTATCACTGGCGATAAAAGCCATGATATGTCTCCTTATTGGATGATTCAGAATTCTCGTTCAACAAAATATATGGCATCAGGTAACAGTGTATGACGCTTAAAATATTGCTGCACAGAGAAAGTATTTTTGCGTTGACTGAGTATTCCCAGACTATCGAACAGAAACAGGCGTGTTGAATCCGTTCTAATGATTACCGACCAGTGCCATGTCGTACCTAGGATGACTATGCGTTGAGCTTGATTTTCTGCTGATTGTAGCCAGTCACTAATTTCGTGAAGTATCTTGTGAGTGCGCACGGTGTGATAACGAAAAGGGGTGTGGAAATGAAGAGGATAATGGTGGGCATAATATCCTTTTAGTAGGACGTCGCTTATTAGGTGGTCCATCTGCTCTTCATCAAGTCCGAGTGTCAGGAGATCGAATAAGTCCCATCGTTGCTTGTAGCTACTTAGCAGGTGGTACATCAATTTTTTTCGCTTAACTCTGCCATCATAGAGATAATTCAGTGTATTAATCAGGCTGTATATACCGCACAAACAGTCATGCTGTCCCTGGCGGGACGCACTAACGTCTCGGGGATATGTCATTGTCAGTATTCCGGGATCTGTGACGACTGAGAACCAGTCGGGATGGTGGTGATACAGTGGACATGCATGTGGTGGCTGCCACTGTATAAATTATAGCAAAATCAATAAATTATCGCAAATGATTCTTATTTGGCTTGCTGTTGAGTATTGTATCTATCATCATTACGGATTATTTATCAGTCCCAGGCGTGGTCAGATCTTTTGCTACCTGAGCCAGCGCCAGCTGTAGCAGCTTATCTCTTGAATGAGGTTTCATACTGCGCCAAAGCTGGATCCATAATCCGAGTTGCTCATCCTTAAGCTGTGACGATACTTCCTTTTCTTCTCTTTTTACTGGCATGTTGGCCGCACTGATATGGTATTCGTAACCCTTCCCTTTCTCCCGCTTGCGCCGGATATCAGGGTGCAGCGATGCCAATTTTTCCAAGCGGATCCTTGCCCCTTTTGCGGTGCTAGGCATACCCGGTAGGCAGCTAAACTCCTCAGCAGTGAGCCACTCTTTGCCGAAAGCCTTGCCTTTTGCTTGTTCTATATCCGCGCGCTCATTGCTCATTAAAATATCACCTTAAATCAAAGCGTTAGTTAAATGAGGTCAGATAACCACCAAAAGGAACTTTACTTGTACCTTTTGTTCGCTTTTAATGTGCTGAGTACTAAACATATGGAGTTAATACATTGAGTAACTCAGGAGCATCGCAAAAAAAGCGAACTAAAGGAAGTGCTAGCAATTGGCACAGGGCCGACATCGTTGCTGCACTGCACAAACGAGGATTGTCCCTATCTGCGCTTTCACGCCAGCACGGGCTTGCTTCTAGGACACTTAGCAACGCTTTTGAACGCCACTATCCGAGGGCAGAGAAGATTATTACGGAGGCATTGGAAACCACTCCAGAAACGTTGTGGCCAGAGCGCTATCTAGAGAAATCAACAGAAAAAGGAAGCGAAGGATAGCGTGATATGAGTACTACCATCACCAAGGTAACAGAATGTTTTGAGTACTTTTTCAGTTCCCTTTATCGCAGAGAGTTTGTCAAAACCCTGCGCCTGAATGAGTGCAGTGAGCGGGAATTGTTACCGTTAGTTCGCTGCTACTTTCTTGGCTGGTTTGCTGACCATGTTTCGCCGGAGGTTAAAGGAGCGCTGCCAGGCACTGTTTCTGGCTATGGATACATCGATTTCGTCATTGACGATGTGGCCGTCGAGTTCGCTGTTCGCAAGCCAACTGCGGCACGCTCTAACGTATCGGCCATCGTCAACAGCACTGAAATGAAAAAGCTAATGAAGTATGACGGTAAGTCTTTGCTTGTCTTGTTTGACTTCTCCGATACCCCTTTTACAGAAGATCAGATCGAGTCCTTTCATAATAGGCCTTCCCTTGGGCGAGGCAACCACCGTAAATCAGCTTTCAATGTAGTTTATTTTTTTGTTGAAAAGCGTAAACCTTTAACGCTTGCAAAAATCACCAAAAACATTCGCATCAGTTAACTATGCGTTCATATTCGTTCTTCATCAAAGGGAGTAAATAAAATGAAGAAAGCAGCGGCTATTATATTGTTGGTATGTTCAGGCTATGCCAATGCCAAAATATTACCTATAGATACATTGCAGGCACTTTATGAAGTGTACGCGAAATTGAATACTTGCCATCATTTTGGTTATATCGATAATGACGTATTATCGTCGCTAGATAAGGTTATTCAGAATAATAAATATCAAGATAATGTTGGTAACGTCTCAAACCTAACTCAGGATAACATCGATTACTACCATTCACTACATGACAGACAAATCCTTGATCTACAAGCATATAGTAATAATCCAGAACAAAGTGGCTCTCGACCCAATATAAAAATATTGTGCGATCAGCTCAATACTTCCACGGGAAGTAGTCTGGGTATTCAGGCTCACATTATTCCCCCTGATCAGCTCCCTACCAGCGCAAGGCCTATTCTAAATGAGGAGAATGGAAGCAGCATACAGACTCCCCCTGAAGAAAGCCCTATAGAATGGGAAAGCAGCCCTGTTGAGGGGGCAACCATATTGGCTAATTCAGAACAGTTTTATTTGGATAAGGCACCTGATGGACTTGAAGTGCTCAATGAACCGGGGCTATACATCAGGAGTTCTGTTAACAGTGAAAATCTGTACCAGATTGATGGCCTATATGAACTCTACAAACCAAAGCCGGCACCCGGTACAGATGAAATTTTGAACCATCCATTTTATGGGTGCGGCGGTATGTTGCAGGAAGCAGTGGAGGTCGCTGATGTAACATCTGGCGGTAACCGCAATACCGTTTTAGATTTTAAAGTTCGCCATGATGATGGTGCTACTACCGCCATTCCATTCAATACCTGGGCGAGTGCGATGAATCAGTTACAGAAGAATTCGGCATCCTCCCTAATTGCACAGGGTAAGCACCTTCGCATTTATTACCAACTTTGTGGGAATGGGGGCTTTGAGACCATCAGAGGTATCGAAAAAATCTAGCGGTACATAGCGGACAGGAAAAGCCCCATTACCTGTCCGCTTGCGGTATTTTTTGGGAAACGTGTAGGTGCATTGACGGGCAAGACCTACACAGCCCAAACCTTGGATTTTGATCTTGTTCACCACTGTTAGCAGCAGCCCTGTGGTACTCACGGGCATAGTATGCGCTCTGCATAGCAGTTGTACCATGGGGGGCGTACTGTCCTTTGCATCTCGAGGGGTTATTTGATGTGAGCCACTAAGTTAGTATCAGAAGATCAGAACAAGGAATGGAGGTACTGCATGGAAATCCTCATTAAGATGCCAGATGATTTCCCCGTACAGGGGATTTTAGACATAGGGGATTACCTTCAGCAGATTGATGCGCTGGTGCCTGATTATCCTGACCCAAACTCAGAGGTCTATTTTGTCGGCCACTATCTTGGCGTCCGGCAATTGGAAGGGATAAACACAGTGCTTCTTCCAGATCGCAACGTTATCTCCAGGATGGCGCGGGCAGCTAAAGGCGAGACCTTGGATGCACACGGAAGGAATGCAGCCGCCATCCTTGCATTCGCGCAGTGTTTGGATATTGAGATAGAGCCGTCCATCGCATTCCACGAGATGGCCTTCAATGAAGGCAATCATTCTGCCCTCGAAGAATTGGGTTGGTTCAGGGTAGCGGACAACGGAAACCCTCATGAATGGGTTGCGGTTGGGTTGGGACAGTTAGACCGTATCCACACAGTCGGCATACCATCAGCAGTTGAGTATATGGACTTGGCAAAGCCACTAAAGCGCTGGCGGCGAAACTACATTGTCACGCTGAAGATGGGCGAATTGGAGCTCAACAGAGAACTCAACGCCATGCAGAAAGTGACGGCATTGCTTGAGTGGATGCGCGATGACTTCATCCTGGCAGGCCCTGCTGCCATACTGGCGTTTCTTTACTTCGCGCCTAATTCGCCACCTCGAAAAGGATTGCTAAAGAGCCTCAAGTCGGCTGATAGACAAGTAGCTTTGGCGGGGGCAAAGAATGCTGCCTGGGATATCACATACCTTAGTGACTTCGCTCGGCGTGTCACCGAGGAAAACGAAATCCAGCAAAAACGCCATATCTTTGCGACCTTCGATAAGCGCCTCCGAGATCTTGCGCGATTTGTCATCGGCGAGAATGACGAAATGGGGGAGGATGGGGGATTGGAGAAATCTTTTGTGCGATGGTGGTCGGCGAAGGATGCTAAAAAGATCGCAGACCTCTGGGCAAACTGCCTTGCTCGTACTCGCACCCAGGAATGGTGGGAGCAGTACAATAACCAGCCTGACTACGTAGGCGAACTAATCACACAGGGTGAGGACATCATACTGAATTGGGAAAGCTCAGAGTAGCAGCATTGATAGTCGAGATATGAATCGCCCCTATTTTCCTAGACATGTGTAATCTCAGGCCATGTATCAAGGAAGGCATAATATATTGATTCAAAACGCCCATGATCGTAAGGTGTAACCTTACACTTTACGTGTCAAGGGTTGATGTATGGCTACTGAATCGGTTCCAATCCATCCGGGCTCCTATGTCCGAGAAAATATTCTTAATCCTCGTAAGCTTACCGTCACTGAGGCAGCGAAGCTGATCGGTGTCAGCCGTCCCGGTGTATCTAACTTCCTGAATGGAAAAGTATCGGCATCGTCTGATATGGCGGCTCGTCTTGAACGTGCCTTCGGGATCTCCGCCAAGACCATCCTCGACTTGCAAACCGCGTATGACGCACAAGCAGGAAAAGCGGTAGATGCTGCTCAGAAGGCGCGCACTTACGTTCCTCCATTCTTGAATGTGCAAGCCAACGAACTCGAAAACTGGTTCACCACAACAATTCACGCCCGTACTAAGCTCTCGGTTCTGCTGCGAACGCTTGTTCACTCGACTGGCCACAGCCTTCTAAAGGTGGATTTTCCCGGCAACGATGATGCCGAACGTCCTGGATGGGATGGTTTTATTGAGGCCGATTCTGGTACGCCTTGGATACCTTCCGGCACCTCTGGTTGGGAGTTCGGTGTCACAATGGACATTAAAGGCAAGGCAGACGGTGACTTTGCAAAGAGTGTGAAGGCAGTTAAAAAGGCGGATCGGACCAATATTACTTTCGTCTTTGTCACTCCTCGTCGGTGGTCGGGTAAGACGGCTTGGATCGCTGCCATGAAAGAGAAAAATCTCTGGAAAGATGTCCGCGCCTACGATTCTAGTGACCTTGAGCAGTGGATGGAGCAGTCACTCGCGGCACAGACGTGGTTTGCGAATCAGGTGGCCCGTCCTTCTGGCGGCGTCAGAACGCTCGAACGCTGCTGGGAAGATTGGGCAAGTGTTGCGGCCCCTGTTCTTCATCCCTCTCTCTTCACTACGGCAAACGAGGTGTGGCGCGGTCGAATTAAATCATTCCTGGAGAAGGGGGGCTCTGATCCTCTAGTAATCACGGCTGACTCAGTTGAGGAAGCACTAGCTTTCCTCAGTCAGGTTCTAGCTACCCCCGAGCTTGAGCAGTATAAGGACCGCGTACTGGTGTTTGACCAGTCGGGAGTACTGCCAAGACTCGCTCAAGGCTCAACAGATTTCATCGCGGTGGCCCACACACGGGAAATTGAACGCGAGTTTGGCCCCTTCAGTGCATCGCTGCGAACTATAGTTGTCTATCCTCGCAACGCTACCAGTACGGAGCCCGATATCGTATTGGAGCCTCTCGGATACGAGGCATTCACTAGGGCGCTGGAAGCGATGGGAAAGACTCGCGATAAAATAGTGGAGCTCACCAACACCTCGGGTCGTTCGTTGACGGTTCTTCGGCGTCAACTCTCGAACATCCCGGCAATTCGTACACCGGTTTGGGCAACCGAACATGAAACGTCATCTGGACTTATTCCGCTTGTCTTAGTCGGTGCATGGGATGTACAGAACGAGGCAGATCGAACAGCCCTTTCTTTAATGGCAGGGGAAGTCGAGTTCGAGGTTTTGGAAAAACGCATCCTTGGACTGTTGCGGCTCAACGACTCTCCGGTTTGGTCGATTGGTGGATACCGAGGAATGATTTCAAAAATCGACTCTTTATTCGCAATCGCTGGCGCAATTACAAAGGCTGACCTCAACCGATTTCTCCATGTTGCAAGGATCGTTTTGGGTGAAGATGATCCGGCGCTGGACCTGCCGGAGGAAGAGCGTTGGGCGGCGGCCATACATGGAAAACGGCGTGAGTTTTCTGGTGCGGTACGTGAAGGTATTTCAGAGACCCTGGTTTTACTGGCTGTGCATGGCAAGAATCTATTCGGTAAACGCTTGGGTTTTGACGGGGAACTTGAAGCCGCGAAACTAGTACGTGATCTTCTTGAGCCTATTAATACAAGGAAGCTGGAGGCGAACGAAGGCGACCTTCCGCTTTATGCTGAAGCGGCTCCGGATGAATTTCTAGCAATCATTGAACGTGATCTACGTACAGAAAAACCTCAGGTTATGGGTTTGCTGAGGCCCGTCAATTCCGGATTCTTTGGTTCTTCATGCCCGCGTACTGGGTTGCTTTGGGCACTCGAAGGACTTGCGTGGAATCCGTCGACCTTTCCTCGCGTCGTGAAGATACTAGCCCAGCTTTCCGAGGTAGATATCAACGATAACTGGGCGAATAAACCCATTGGGTCATTGGGCTCTATTTTTCGTGTGTGGATGCCTCAGACGGCAGCAGATCACGAGATACGTTTGAAGGCGATCTGCATGCTTCTGGACAAGCACTCAGTTATAGGTTGGAAGATTTGCCTCCAGCAGTTCGGCGATTTTGGGAGTCGCGTCGGCGATTATGGTTACAAGCCGAAGTGGCGTCCCGACGGCTACGGCCATGGGGAGCCCTTCAAAACATGGGGTCCAATCCATGCATTCGTTAGAGATATGGTACAGCTCGCACTGAATAGGCCGTCTTACACTGCCGAGATGTTGTGTGATCTTGTCTCAAGACTGCATGCACTTGTGTTCGAGGATCAGGAGCGCGTCTGGGAGATAATAGGAAAGTGGCACCGTACGGGCGTTCCTGATGAGGATATTGCGAAGGTACGCGAGAAAATACGTGTGACGGTCCTCTCTCGCCGAGGTCAGAAGCAGGCTGATAAGGAAGAGCAGGCAAGCCTGACCAAGAAAGCCAAGGCAGTTTATACCGCGATGCAGCCTAATGATATCGTGAACAAACATGAGTGGCTGTTTCGTCAGGGCTGGATTGAGGAGTCTGCGGACGAACTTGCCGAAGATGAGATGGACTTTCAGGCACGCGAGCAACGCATTGAAAAACTTCGCGTCGAAGCCCTGGCAGACATTGTACGAGAACACGGTATCCCTGGCATCTTCGCACTCGCTGATAAAGGAAACTCTCATTACCAAATTGGCACGCTTGTGGTGTCCGGCATCCTCAATGACGAGCAGATTGAGGGCATGATTCTGCAATGCTTACATCATGAAAGGGCTCGTACGGGGCGTGATGGTATCGTTGCCGGAGCTGCTTGGAAGTTGGGCTCCGATCGGCGAAAAGCGATCTATGCCAGTCTACGGGACAAGATCACTGAAGTGGAAGCACTCCACCTTTTGCTTCTCTCACCTTACCGAACTTCAACATGGGAGCTTGTGGAGCAACTATCGGCTGACGTGCGCGCTCGGTACTGGGAAGAGGTGAACCCGCAGTACGTCTACGACTCCCCTGAGGAGAATAATGAAAGTGTCCGCCGCCTACTTGCTGTTGAACGCCCTCGGGCAGCCTTTACCTCAATGCATTTCAAGCTTGAAGAAATACGCCCGCCCCACCTTGTTCAGGTGCTATCTGCCATGGTTAAGAGTGGGAACGACAAGCCAAGTGAGTACCAGTTGCGCGACTACGACGTGCAGCGAGCCTTCCAACTGCTCAATCGCAACCCAGATATTTCTTTAGAGGAAAAGGCCGGGTTGGAGTTTGCGTACCTTAACGTTTTGGCGCGTTCTTTCCGGGGAGGAAGCGAGCACCAGATTCCAAATCTTGAACGCTACATTGAAGAGCACCCTGAGATGTTCGTACAGGCGGTCGTATGGACGTATAAGCGCAAAGATCGTGGTGAAGACTCTCCTGAGTTTTGTGTTACCGAGGGCAGCGAGCATCTAGCAAAGAGCGGATACCGACTTCTTGATGCGATTGAGCGCATCCCCGGTCAGGACAAGGGGACCGAAGATGAACAGCGCGAAAAGCTTGTTGAGTGGGTTACAGCGGTAAGGAAGTCTTGTGCCGAACTCGACCGTATAACAGTCGCAGACGTGTGTATCGGCCAGCTTCTCTCCAATGCTCCAGTTGGTAAGGATGGAGTGTGGCCGAGCGAAGTTGTTCGCGATGTGATGGAAGACTTGCAATCCGAGGATATCAGCCGTGGTGCCCATACAGGCCTTTACAACTCACGCGGAGTTCATTCGCGAGGTGAAGGTGGTGAGCAGGAACGCGAGCTCGCGGACAAGTATCGGAGTGGGGCCGATGTCTTGCAGTTCTCGCATCCCTTCGTGTCGTCATCGCTCCTGATGTCCATGGTAAAAACGTATGAGCGGGAAGCGGAGCAACATGACACGGAGGCAGGGATACGGCGCAGGTTAAGGCACTAATTAAAACAAGTAGTGTGTAGAAGTAGCCATTTGTTGGGGGATCACATGCTGGGAGTTTGTGCAACAGTCTGCCGTAGAAGCCGCAGAGCTCTGGTGAACTGAAGCCGTGGAAATAGTACTTAGGTCATCATGAGCGCTCGAAGGCCGAGATAGCGATGTATCGCTTCAAGCAGCTCACCGGCTCGAAATTAAGCCTGAGAAAACGACAACAACGCGCCAGTTGGCGAGGCTCTAAAGGTGTCTAGGAAAGTAGGGACGATTCAAACAGGCAGACTTGTGTATCGCACACCCACCCACCTGTTGTAATTACGTTAAGCTGATTTCCACGTCATCAACTTGTTATGAAAAAGCCCACCCGTTGCCGGATGGGCTTTTTTGTAGCCGTTTTCTACCCCTAGCGCTGCGCAGTGTGTACGCAGGTGTGTACTCAATCTGTTTATAGTCGGCTTACTATGCCATAACAAATTGAATAATAAGGGGTAAAAATCGTTATACGTTAAACAGGAAGTTCATGATATCGCCATCTTTGACGATGTAGTCTTTCCCTTCGGCGCGCATCTTGCCTGCTTCCTTGGCACCTTGCTCACCCTTGTAGGTGATAAAGTCTTCGAAGGCGATGGTTTGGGCGCGAATAAAGCCTTTTTCAAAGTCGGTGTGGATCTTGCCCGCCGCTTGCGGGGCTGTGGCGCCAACCGGTATGGTCCAGGCACGCACTTCCTTCACGCCGGCGGTGAAATAGGTCTGCAGCTTGAGCAGCTCGTAACCTGAGCGGATCACCCGGTTCAGGCCTGGCTCTTCGATGCCAAGATCTGCCATGAACTCGGCGCGATCGTCGTCATCCAGCTCGGCGATGTCAGATTCGATGGCGCAGCAGACCACCACCACAACCGCGTTCTCGGCGGCGGCGATTTCACGCACCTTGTCGAGGAAGGGGTTGTTCTCGAAACCGTCTTCCGCCACGTTGGCGATATACATGGTGGGCTTGAGGGTCAGGAAGTTGAGGTGGCTGACGGCGGCCAGCTCATCCTTGTCCAGCTTCATGCCACGGATCATCTGGCCGTTTTCCAGGGCGACCCGGATCTTCTCCAGGGTTTCCACTTCCAGCTTGGCATCCTTGTCGCCGCCCTTGGCGCGCTTGGACTGGCGGTGAATGGCACGCTCGCAGGCGTCCAGATCTGACAGGGCCAGTTCGGTGTTGATCACCTCGATGTCGTCGGCCGGAGAGACCTTGCCGGCAACGTGAATGATGTTCTCGTCCTCGAAGCAGCGTACCACGTGGCCGATGGCTTCGGTTTCACGGATGTTGGCCAGGAACTGGTTGCCCAGACCCTCACCCTTGGAGGCACCGGCAACCAGACCGGCGATGTCCACGAATTCCATGGTGGTCGGTACGACACGCTGGGGATTGATGATGGCCGCCAGCTGGTCGAGACGCGGATCCGGCATGGGAACCACACCCGTGTTCGGCTCAATGGTGCAGAACGGGAAGTTGGCGGCTTCGATGCCGGCCTTGGTCAGCGCATTGAACAGGGTGGATTTACCTACATTGGGCAGGCCCACGATACCGCATTTAAAACCCATGGATTGTTACCTTATTGATGGATGCTGTTGAGGGCCGCTTAACCTGTTCACGCTCTTACTGCGAGGCCGTGATCAAGGCTCATGTGCTGCTCGGAATCCTCACGTATGCCTATACGCTCCGGTTCCTGCGCTGCGCTTCACCTTGCTGACGACCTCTCGTCACAGTGCGTGGACAGGTTCTTGGGCGACCCTGTCATATTGTGCGAGCCTGACGCGTGTCAGGCATCTGTATTCAGACTTTTTCGGCCTTGAAGCTGTGCAAGCGATTCATGGCCTTGGTCATGTCTTGCTTGAACAGGATATCGGTGGCGCGCAGGGACTCATCCAATGCGGCCTCGATCAGGCTCTGTTCACTGCTTGGGGCCTTGGTCAGGACGAATCCGGCCACCAGCTCCTTGGCACCGGGATGGCCTATCCCGAGGCGCAGCCGGAAGAAGTTATTGTTATTGCCCATCTTGGCAATGATGTCTTTGAGGCCATTGTGACCACCGTGGCCACCACCTTGCTTGAACTTGGCGATGCCGGGGGGCAGGTCCAGTTCATCGTGGGCCACCAGCATGGCTTCCGGTTCTATCTGGTAGAAACGGGCCAGCGCCGCCACGGCTTTGCCGGAGAGATTCATGTAGGTGTTCGGGATGAGCAGACGCACATCCTGACCTTCCACCTGAATGCGGGCCGTGTGGCCGAAGAACTTGGGCTCTTCGCGCAGGCTGACATTGTGCCAGCGAGCCAGCTGCTCCACATACCAGGCGCCCGCGTTATGGCGGGTCTTGGCGTATTCGGGGCCGGGATTGCCCAGTCCCACGATCAGTTTGATTTGGCTTGTCACGCTTGATGTCTTCACTCGCTGCTTGCAATGGGCAGACTGCCCAAGGCAATGGGACGCAATATTCTAGCCGCCGACTGGCGATCACTCAACCAAAGCTCGGCCACCGTGAGGGAATAACCGCTGATCGGGTTGCCAATGGTAGCAAAACGGGCCCCTTGTCGAGGCCCGTGCTGGTCGGTGTTGGCTGGGGTGGTGCCTTATTTGGCTCGCAGCAGCGTGACCGTCTCTTCTGTCAACGCGGTCAGGATCGGACGCTGCTCTCGCACGTATTGCACGAAGGAGGCCGCGTCCGTGCCGCAGTTGACGCTGCTGGCCTTGCAGTCGAGCTGCTGACCCGGCGCATAGCGGGCGATCAGCTGATCGCCGCTCTGCTCCACTTTCTCGATGGGGAAGCCGGTCAGCTTGCCATCCACCCAGGCGAGATCCAGCCGCTCGGCCTGCTGGCGCTGGGCGCGGGCGAGAGCCTGCCAGCCGTCGTTGCCATTGGCACTGTAGGCGTTCATCACCACCCGGTAGCGCTGGCTGTCGACCAGATCCTGCCATTGCCCTTCGGCGCTCAGCCATTGCAGTCGGGTCAGCTCGCCACGCTTGCCCGGCACGGTTTCGGTGAAGGTGTAGCGCAGGTGGCCGCCGTAGGGGAACTTGCCTGCATGGGCGCTGGCAGGCAGGGTGGCCGTGATGGTCTCGGTCAGCAGGGCGCGCACCTCGGCACCGGTCAGGGTCAGCACGGAGAGCTGATTCTTGAACGGCAGCAGGGTAAGCGCCGCGTCCCCTTCGCGCAACTCGCCGGCGGGCAGATCGGCGCGCACGCCCCCCACCGCCAGCAGGGCGAAGTGGACAGGGCCGCCGGTCAGGGCCCGCACCGCCGGGGTGTTGGCCCAGTAGTATTGGCCTTCGGCCACCAGGGGGGCGACGTCGGAGCCGTGGCTGTCGCTGCCGTTGTCGCCGGGGCGGCGGGCATTTTGCAGCGGCGCCGGCAGGGTGGCGATGACGGGCCCGAAGGCCTGCTCCAGCGCCGGCTTGTAGTGGCTGTCGATGATGCCGCGCAGGCGCGGGTCTTCATCCACTGTCACCAAGTTGGGCTGGGCATCGATGAACTTGCCCGCCTGCTTGCCCCGCGTCTCATCCAGCACCTGCTTGCGGGCCGGATCGGCGAAGAAGTCGCGGCTGGCCAGCAGCTGGTTCTGGCCCTTGCAGGCGATGACCCGGCCCTGGCCGTCGAAGCTGACCCGGGCCAGGCCGATGGCCTGGGCGTAGGAGCCAGCCTGCACCACACAGGTCAGGCCGACGCCGTCAGGATTGGTGACCAGCTGGGCGTATTCGCCTGTCTTTCCCCAGCCGATGTTGCGAAAATCGCCGAGCAGGCTGTGGGAGTGGCCGCCGACGATGGCATCTATGCCGTTCACCTCGGCCGCCAGTGCCAGATCCCGCTGGTTGCCAATATGGGTCAGGGCGATGACGTGGTGGATCCCCTTTTGGCGCAGCAGATCCACGGTCGCCTGGGCCGAGGCGACCTCCTTGCCAAAGCGCAGCTTGCCGACGTTGGGAGAAATATTGGCCATGTCCTCCAGCACCAGCCCCATCACGGCGACCAGCTGCTTGCCCTGCGGCAGGTTGTTGAGATCGGTGACCGGGCTCTTTCGGTTGCCTTCGAAGGCATAGACCACGAACGGTTTGAGGTTGGTGGTGTGGCGCAGATCCGGGTCGTCACGGGTATCCAGGTTGGCGGCCAGCACCGGGAAGTTGACCCCCTCGATGAAGCGGGCCAGCTTCTGGTTGTCGAGATCGAATTCGTGATTGCCCAGGGCCATGGCATCGAGCCCGAACTGGCTCAGCAGCTCGGCATTGGCCATTCCCTCGTTGAGCTTGAAGTAGCCGCTGCCCTGCCAGGCATCGCCACCGTGCAGCAGCAAGAGTGGCTGGTTCTTGGCAAGCGCCTCGGCCTGAAAGGATTTCGCCATGGTGAGCAGGCGCGGATAACCGCCGAAGCGGGTGTAGAGGGTGTCGGTTTCCCCCTGCTTGCCAAAGATGGGCCCCTTCAGCTCGGCGTTGACCGGGTCAAACTGGGAGTGGGTGTCGTTCATGTGCGCCAGGGTTAGCACGAAGGGCTGGTTTTCTTTGCCGGGCTGACAGGCGAACAGGAAGCTGCAGAGGACGAGGAGCAGCAGCGGGCGCAAGCGATTCATGGATCAATCCTTAACCTGCGGTGGGGCAGGGCAATACCGGGTGTGACAGGGCTAGAAAGACAAAAACCGCCAGCTGGCGGTTTTTGTCACAACGGCGTCTATCAATGCTCAAACATGGCAGAGATGGACTCTTCGTTGCTGATACGACGAATGGCTTCGGCCAGCACGGTTGACAGGGTCAGCTGCTTGACCTTGTCGACCGCCTTCATCTCCGCGGTGAGCGGGATGGAGTCAGTGATGATCAGCTCGTCGATGACCGAGTTCTTGATGTTTTCCACGGCGGAGCCGGAGAAGACCGGGTGAGTGGCGTAGGCGAATACACGCTTGGCGCCGCGCTCTTTCAGGGCTTCTGCGGCTTTGCACAGGGTGCCGCCGGTGTCGATCATGTCATCGACGATAATGCAGTCGCGGCCGGCCACGTCACCGATCAGGTGCATGACCTGGGAGACGTTCGGGCGGGGACGACGCTTGTCGATGATGGCGATGTCGGTATCGTCCAGCAGCTTGGCGATGGCACGGGCACGCACCACACCGCCGATGTCCGGCGATACAACGACAGGGGATTCGAGGTTCTTGGACTTCATGTCTTCCAGCAGCACTGGGCTGCCGAACACGTTGTCGACCGGGACGTCGAAGAAGCCCTGGATCTGCTCGGCATGCAGGTCAACGGTCAGCACACGGTCCACACCCACGCTGGAGAGGAAGTCGGCGACAACCTTGGCGGTGATGGGCACACGGGCGGAGCGGACGCGGCGGTCCTGACGGGCATAACCAAAGTAGGGAATAACGGCAGTAATACGGCCAGCTGAAGCACGACGCAGAGCATCCACCATGACGATCAATTCCATCAAATTGTCGTTGGTCGGGGCACAGGTGGATTGAATGATGAAGATATCGCCACCGCGTACATTCTCATTGATCTGTACGCTGATCTCGCCGTCGCTAAAGCGACCTACGGCAGCATTGCCGAGTTTGATAAACAGGCGATCTGCGATCTTCTGGGCTAGTTCCGGCGTTGCGTTACCAGCAAACAGCTTCATGTCAGGCACGGTTTGAAACCTCGGGGTTGCATCCAGTATGTGGGGGAGTCTGATTCAGACCCGTATCGTTTTGGGGCAAACGATTTATCAAGTTGACGGGTCAGGCCACTATAGGCTGCTTTCAGGCTAGGTGCATATCGTTACATGTTTCAAATCGGATGGCTGTCGCGTTTGCAGGCAGCCGTCATCCAGGAGATCGATGACCTCTTTGCGAGTGACAAGGGGACGATAATGGTTGCAGACGGGCTTGACGAGATTGCGCTCTGTCAAGATCCTCTGCGGCCGGTTTACCGACACACCCGTGTCAATCACCAAGATAATGGCTGGGGTACTAGGATTCGAACCTAGGAATGGCGAGATCAAAACCCGCTGCCTTACCGCTTGGCGATACCCCAATCACTGATTTGTTGCAATGTCACGAACAGTGGTGATATGTTCTCGCCCTTGGCGACAAACCCATCCCATCTCTTCGGCACTTTTGCCAACACTTCCCGAGCAGCCTCTTCGTCTTCAAATTGAGCAAAGACGCAGGCTCCTGTGCCCGTCATTCTTGACGGCGCGTATTCTAGCAACCAGCCGAGCGCATTGGCAACCTCGGGGTGGCGCTTTTTCACCAGCAATTCGCAATCGTTTTTCCACTCGCCTTCCAGCAGGTTGTGAAATGCCATTTTCGGCGTCGCTCTGGGCAGGTCCGGATCCTGGAAGACGGCGGCGGTGGCCACGTGGCAATCGGGCTTGAGCACCAGATACCAGGCGCTTGGCAATTCGACCGGTTGCAGTCGCTCGCCCACCCCTTCTGCAAAGGCGGCGCGACCGCGCACGAACACAGGCACGTCGGCCCCCAGCTGCACGCCAAGCTCCGCCAGATCGTCTTCACTCAAGCCCGCCTGCCAGAGATGGTTCAGGGCGACGAGCGTGGTGGCCGCATCCGAGGAGCCGCCACCTATGCCGCCGCCCATGGGCAATACCTTCTCCAGCCGGATGTGGGCCCCCTGCGGGCTCGGCAGCCGTGCCTGCAACAGCCGTGCGGCGCGTATGATGAGGTTCTGCTCATCGGGCACGCCGGGAATGGCCGGGCTTAAGGTAAGCAAGTCGGTGTCTGGCAGTTGCTCGAATTCGAGCCAGTCGCCATGACTGAGGAAGATGAACAGGGTCTGCAGCTCGTGATAGCCGTCCGGACGACGGCCATTGACGTGCAGGAAGAGGTTGAGTTTGGCCGGTGCGGGCCAGCGAGTGGCGGTCATTGTCGCCTCCTTGTCAGTCGCAGCCATCAGCGAACGAGCGTCCATTGGTTGATCTGCAACTTGAGGCGGCTGCCCTGGCCCGTCATGGTCAGTTGGTGCGGCAGGCGGTAGCCGTCCTGATCCCGGTAGTCGCCATAGACGATCTGCCACTGGCCGTCACGCACGCTGGCCAGGCTGCTGTCGGGATTGAGTTCGAACTCTGCCTTGCCCGGCAGCCCCTTGATCCACTCCGGCAGCCCCTGCACCGGTATATTCCAGCCGGTGAGCTGATAGACGAGCGCCTCGGCATCCTGGCTCTGGTGCGGCTTGCCCTCGTTGTCGATCAGGGTGATCTCGCCCTTGCTGCGGGAGAGCTCCAGTATGTGGGTGCCGACTATGCTGCTCAGGTTGAGGCGGTAGTCGTCCCCATCCTGCTGCCAGTTGACCCGGGCGCTGCCCTTCTGCTGGGCCGTGATGATGGCCATCTTGCCCGACAGCTGCCAGTGGGTGAGCTGCTCGAGACGGGCCCGCTCCTGCTGCCAGTTGACCTGATCCCTCTGGGGTTGGGTGGTGGCACAACCGGCCAGCAACAGCAGGCAGGCGAAGGTGAAAATACGCAACAACAAGGTCATGCTCCAGATACGGGGATTTGCCACAGTATAAGGGGCGGCCGTATTGCTTTTAAAGCCTTACCCTTTCTCGTACAATTGACGGCCTTTACTCCTAGCGCACAGATACGATCACCACCCACTCATGAGTTTGCTTGCCCTCGGAATCAACCACAACACCGCCAGTGTCGCCTTGCGGGAGCGGGTCGCGTTCGGCCCGGACTGCATCGATCGCGCCCTGCGTGAGCTGGTCACCCAACCCGGCGTAAGCGAGGCGGTGATCGTCTCGACCTGCAACCGCACCGAGCTTTACTGCAGCCTGGCGCAGGGGCAGGGGGAGCAGGTACTGCACTGGCTGCAACGTTTCCATGCCCTGGACGCGGCCGAAGTGGTGTCCGCCATCTACCAGCACTGGGACGAAGAGGCGGTGCGTCACCTGATGCGGGTGGCCTGCGGCCTGGATTCCCTGGTGCTGGGGGAGCCGCAGATCCTGGGGCAGATCAAGCAATCCTATGCCCATGCCCAGCAGTCCGAGGCGGTGAAGGGGTCGCTGGAGCGGCTGTTCCAGAAGTCTTTCTCCGTGGCCAAGCGGGTGCGGACGGACACCGAGATAGGCGCGAGCGCCGTGTCGGTGGCCTTTGCCGCCGTGAGTCTCGCGCGCCGCATCTTCTCCGATCTCTCCCAGACCAAGGTGCTGCTGGTCGGTGCCGGCGAAACCATAGAACTGGTGGCCCGTCATCTGCGCGAGCAGAACGTCACCCAGATGATGGTGGCGAACCGCACCCTGCAGCGGGCCCAGCTGCTGGCCGAGGAGTTCGGCGCCCGGGTGATGACCCTGGAAGAGATCCCCGATTATCTGCACGAGGCGGACATCGTCATCAGCTCGACCGCCAGCCCATTGCCCATCATCGGCAAGGGCATGGTGGAGCGCGCCCTCAAGGCCCGTCGCTTCAAGCCCATGTTCCTGGTGGATATCGCCGTGCCGCGGGATATCGAGGCCGAGGTGGACGAGCTCTCCGATGCCTACCTCTACACGGTCGATGACCTGCAGGGCATCATCGAGCAGAACCTGGAGACCCGCAAACGGGCCGCCGCCGAGGCGGAGCTCATAGTGCAGGAAGAGCGCGATGAGTTCATGGGCTGGTATCGCAGCCAGCATTCGGTGGACCTCATCCGCGATTATCGTCATCAGGCCCAGCAGGTGGCCGATGAGGAGTTGCAGCGCGCCTTGCTGGCCCTGCAACAGGGCGAGAATGCCGAGCAGGCCCTCAAGGCCATGGCGCACCGCCTCACCAACAAGTTGATCCATGCACCGACCCAGGCCCTGCGCCAGGCGGCGGCCCAGGGGGATCACCATCAGCTCTCCCGCCTGCGTCAGGTGCTGGGATTGTCACCAGAGTAATTGTTCGGGGTGGCCGGCTGGCGGCCCCTTCCTCCATCGAGAAAACAAGATTTATGAATCCGTCACTGATCAGAAAGCTGGAAGGCCTCATCGAGCGCCACGAAGAAGTACAGGCCATGCTCGGCGAGCCCGGGGTGGCCTCGGATCAGGATCGCTACCGCGCCCTGACCCGGGAATATGCCCAGCTGGAAGATATCGTTCATGCCTTCCAGCGCTTCCGCCAGGCCGAAGAGAACCTGGAGGCCACCAAGCTGATGCTGGAAGAGGATGACGCCGACCTGCGCGAGATGGCGCAGGAGGAGTTGCCGCTGGCCAAGAGCACGCTGGAGGAGCAGGAGCAGGCGCTGCAGGTGATGCTGTTGCCGCGGGATCCCAAGGATGACAACAACTGCTACCTCGAGATCCGGGCCGGTGCCGGCGGTGACGAGGCGGCCATCTTTGCCGGTGACCTGTTTCGCATGTATTCCCGTTACGCCGAGCGTCAGGGCTGGCGCATCTCCATCGTCAGCTGCAACGACGGCGAGCACGGTGGCTACAAGGAGGTGATCGCCAAGGTGGACGGCGAGCACGTCTACGGCCGCCTCAAGTTTGAATCCGGCGGCCACCGGGTGCAGCGGGTGCCCGAGACCGAATCCCAGGGCCGGGTGCACACCTCCGCCTGTACCGTCGCCGTGCTGCCGGAAGTGCCGGAAGCCGAGCAGATCGAGATCAATGCGAACGACCTGAAGATAGATACCTTCCGCGCCTCCGGGGCCGGTGGTCAGCACGTCAACAAGACGGATTCGGCCATCCGCATCACCCACCTGCCAACCGGCCTGGTGGTGGAGTGTCAGGATGAGCGCTCCCAGCACAAGAACCGTGCCAAGGCGATGTCCGTGCTCTCCGCCCGCCTTCAGGCGGCCGAGGATGAGCGCCACCGCGCCGCCGAGCAGAGCACCCGTCGCAATCTGGTGGGGTCAGGCGATCGCTCCGAGCGTATCCGCACCTACAACTACCCGCAGGGTCGCCTCTCCGAGCACCGCATCAACCTCACCCTCTATCGTCTTGGCGAGATCATGGAGGGGGATCTGGACTGCATCATCAGCCCCATGATCCAGGAGTATCAGGCCGATCAGCTCGCCTCCCTGGCGGAAAACAGCTGATGCAGCCCGTTTGTGCAGATATCGCCGTCACGGCGATGGCGCGCTGCTGATGCAGATCCAGCAGGCTCGCGCCCACATAATGGCAACCCTGGCCGGGGGCGAGTCTCCCCGCGCCGACGCCGACGTGCTGCTCTGTCATCTGCTCGGTTGCCGGCGCAGCTATCTGATGACCTGGCCGGAGCGCACCCTGGATGCGGCCCAGCAGGCGACCCTGCAAGGCTGGCTGAGCCGTCGTCTCAACGGCGAGCCCATCGCCCACCTCATCGGCGAGCGGGAGTTCTGGTCACTGCCGCTCAAGGTGAGCCCGGCCACCCTGATCCCGCGCCCCGACACCGAGGTACTGGTGGAGCAGGCGCTGGCACGCTTGCCCCCAAGGCCAGCCGCGCCGGATCAGGCGCCTTGTGCCCTGCTGGATCTCGGCACAGGCACAGGGGCCATCGCACTGGCGCTCAAGTCGGAGCGACCGGATGCCGATGTATGGGCGGTGGATAGGATGCCGGAGGCGGCCGCACTGGCGCGCGCCAACAGCGCCGCGCTGGGGTTGCCCATCACGGTGTGCGATGGCAGCTGGTTTGAACCGCTCTCGGGCGCGCCGCGCTTCGGGATGATAGTCTCCAACCCGCCCTACATCGACGGCGCCGACCCCCATCTGGCTGAGGGGGATGTGCGTTTCGAACCGCGCTCCGCCCTGGTGGCCGATGAGCAGGGGCTGGCGGATATCCGGCTGATAGTGGCCGGTGCGCCTGCCCATCTGCTGCCCGGTGGCTGGCTCCTGCTGGAGCACGGCTGGCAACAGGGTGAGGCGGTGCGTCAACTCCTGCTGCAGCACGGCTACAGCCAGGTGGAAACCGTGCGCGATTACGGCGATAACGAGCGGGTGACCCTGGGGCGCCTGGCTCGGTGATGATGACGGGCGGGCCCGGCCTGCCTCTGTTCAAGGACATGTTATGTATGTTGCTCTCAAACATCTGCATCTGGTGCTGATCGCCTCGGCTGTGCTGATGTTTATGCTGCGTTTTTACTGGGTTCAGAAGGGGGCTGCCGGCGCCTATGGCAGCCGGGTCCTGCAACTGAGCGGCTGGTTGAATGGGCTGGTGGTGCTCTCCGGCGTGCTGCTGTGCATGGTGCTGGATCTCAATCCGCTCAACAATGGCACCCCCTGGCTCAGCGAGAAGCTGACCGCCATCCTGGTGGTGGCCTTTTTGGCCATGATGGCGCTGCGGCTGGCCCGCAACAAGGGTATCCGCTGGTTTGCCTTCCTCGGTGCCCTGGGTTGGCTCTTCTTTATCGCCAAGCTTGCGCTGCAGAAGCAGGCCGGTCTGTTCGGTTAAGGATGATGACTATGATACGCGTAGACGAATGGACCGATTTCGAGGCCCACGACATCGCCGAGCTGGCGTTGTCGGTGAGCGATGAGATCCATGGTATCGGCGGCCGTGGCGAGGCCGAGCTGGCCCGGCTCGATGCCTGGCTGGACGAGACGATCGACGAGGGCAACTGCGACGAGGTGCGTCGTCAGCTGCTGCAGGGCTTCTACCAGACCCTGGGTTTTCACGGTGACTGGCAGGATTATTTCTCCGCCGCCAATTGCGATCTGGCTCAGGTGCTCGCCCGCAAGCAGGGCATTCCGGTCAGCCTCGGCATCCTCATCATACAGCTTGGCCGCAAGCTCGGGCTGGATGTGGAGGGGATCTGCTTCCCCGGTCACTTCCTGGTTAGCTTCGCCGGCAGCGAAGGCGAGGTCTATGTGGACCCCTTCACCGGCGACGAGTTGAGTCTGCACCGCATCGAGCTGCTGCTGCGCGGCGCCCTTGGCAATCTGGCCACCCTCACCTCCGAACACCTGCAGCCCTCGGGCCAGTGGGAGATCATCGAGCGGCTGCTCAACGTCAGCAAGGGTGCCCTGCTGCGGGAAGATCGCATGACGGAAGCGCTGCGCTGCAGCGAACTGCTGCTGCGCATGAAGCCTGGCGATCCGCTGGAGACGCGGGATCGCGGCTTCATCTACGAGCAGCTCGACTGCCCGCGCTTCGCCGCCGACGATTTTGAATACTTTATTGAGCAATGTCCGGACGATCCTGTGGCCGATGTGCTCAAGGTGCAACTGGCCGCGCTGGATCTGAGCCCCAAGCCCCTCCATTAAAGGGCCGGGAGCTGCAACGCAAGAGTATCAAGGCTGGTGTGCCTAAGGTGCAGCGGACTAATTTGGATTCAAGCCCCAAGCCCCTCCATTAAAGGGCCGGGAGCTGCAGCGGAAGAGTATCAAGGCCGGTGTGCCAAGGCGCAGCGGACTAATTTGGATTCAAGCCCCTTCACTCAAGGATGGCTGGGAACTGAAACAGAAGAGTATCAAGGCCGGTGTGCCAAGGCGCAGCGGACTAATTTGGATTCAAGCCCCTTCACTTAAGGATGCCTGAGATGGAACAGAAGAATATCAAGATCAATGACATCGATGTAGCCAACGACAAACCGTTCGTGCTGTTCGGTGGCATGAACGTGCTGGAATCCCGCGACATGGCGATGGCGGTGTGCGAGAAGTACGTGGAAGTGACCAGCAAGCTGGGCATACCATTCGTGTTCAAGGCGAGCTGGGACAAGGCCAATCGCTCCTCCATCCACTCCTACCGCGGCCCGGGCCTGGAAGAGGGGATGAAGATCTTCCAGGAGCTGAAAGCGACCTTCGGCATGCCGGTCATCTCGGATCTGCACGAGGTGCATCAGGCCAAGCCGGTGGCCGAAGTGGTTGACGTCATCCAGCTGCCCGCCTTCCTGGCGCGTCAGACCGATCTGGTGGAGGCCATGGCCCGTACCGGCAACGTCATCAACATCAAGAAACCGCAGTTCCTGAGCCCAAGCCAGATGAAGAACATCACCGACAAGTTCGAGGAGTGCGGCAACGATCAGCTGATCCTGTGCGAGCGCGGCGCCAACTTCGGTTATGACAACCTGGTGGTAGACATGCTGGGTCTGGGGGTGATGAAGAAGAGCACAGGCGGCTATCCGGTGATCTTCGACGTGACCCACTCATTGCAGTGCCGCGATCCGCTGGGGGCTGCCTCGGGTGGCCGTCGGGATCAGGTGACCGAGCTGGCCCGTGCCGGCATGGCGGTCGGCCTGGCCGGCCTGTTCATCGAGTCACACCCGGACCCGAAAGTGGCCCGTTGCGATGGCCCGAGTGCCCTGCCGCTGGAGAAGCTGGAAGGTTTCCTCAAGCAGATGAAGGCGATCGACGATCTCATCAAGGGCTTCGAGCCCCTCGATACCTCCGCCTGATCCATGGCGCCTGTGTCGTGATGCAAAATGCCCCGCCATGCGGGGCATTTTTATATCCGGGGCGTTGTCATTGAGGTCTTAAATAAATCATCGACCAAATATATCACGGTTGCCGTGGTGTTAATGATGTTAAATGTGTTGTGTGATTAATGTCTCTTAATTGCTTCTTATAACGTGTGAAAGTGGCGCCGTTACGATGACGAAATAGCATGAAGCTGGCGAGAGAACTATGATCTCTCGTTACGGCTCCCTGCATGCTTATTTCTGCCATATGAGATGTCGATTAATTAACAGGACGTTAATAATGCGAAAGAAAATATTCAGCAGCCTTTATTTCCAGGTGCTGCTTGCGATCACCCTGGGGGTATTTCTGGGGCACGTCTATCCCGACCTCGGGGCGGATATGAAACCACTGGGTGATGGCTTCGTTAAATTAATCAAGATGATCATAGCCCCCGTTATTTTCTGTACCGTGGTAACGGGTATCGCCGGCATGGAGAGCATGAAGGCGGTGGGGAAAACCGGTGCCATAGCGCTGCTCTACTTTGAAGTGGTGAGCACCATAGCCCTGGTCATTGGGCTGTGCGTGGTCAACCTGTTGCAGCCCGGGGTGGGCATGAACGTGGATCCTGCCACGCTGGACGCCAGTTCCATCTCGGCCTATGCCGAGCAGGCCAAGTCGCAGGGCATCATCGCCTTCCTGCTTGACGTGATCCCGGGCAGCGTGATCGGCGCCTTTGCCAGCGGCAATATTCTCCAGGTGTTGCTGTTTGCTGTGCTGTTTGGTTTCTCCCTGCATCATATTGGCGAGAAGGGAAAATTAATCTTCAATGTCATCGACAGCTTCTCCCAGGTTATTTTCGGCATCATCAACATGATCATGCGACTGGCGCCGGTCGGGGCATTTGGAGCCATGGCCTTTACCATAGGGAAATACGGTATTGGCTCGCTGATCCAGCTGGGCCAATTGATCGCCTGTTTCTATATGACCTGTCTGCTGTTCATTTTTCTGGTATTGGGCAGCATCGCCAGGGCGAATGGTTTCAGCATCCTGCGCTTTATTTCCTACATCAAGGAAGAGCTGCTGATCGTGCTGGGAACCTCCTCTTCCGAATCCGTGTTGCCGCGCATGCTGGTCAAGATGGAGGCGCTCGGCTGCAAGAAGTCGGTGGTGGGACTGGTGATCCCGACCGGTTACTCCTTCAACCTGGATGGCACTTCCATCTATCTGACCATGGCGGCCATCTTCATCGCCCAGGCGACCAACACGCCGCTGGATCTGTTCCAGCAGATCACCCTGCTGGTGGTACTGCTCATCTCTTCGAAAGGGGCGGCCGGCGTCACCGGCAGTGGCTTTATCGTGCTGGCGGCCACCATCTCGGCGGTGGGGCACCTGCCGCTCGCCGGGTTGGCGCTGATCCTCGGCATAGATCGCTTCATGTCGGAGGCGCGTGCCCTGACCAACCTGATCGGCAACGGGGTGGCTACCGTGGTGGTGGCCCGTTACTGCGATCAGCTCGATGAGCAGCAGATGCACGAGGTGCTGGGAGCGTCGGCCCAGAAGGCGGATCAACAGGGATAGTGACGAGCAGGGCCCGGGGCATGGCTGTCATGCCCCGGGCCCTGCCAGAGCCAGATTTGCCGCCCGCAGGCACTGACCATAGGCCAGCCAGGGGCGGACAGTCAGACATAAAAAAACGGCCCGAGAGGGCCGTTTTTCATGGTGCAGATCACCGCAGAGGGAATTACAGGCTCTGGGTAAAGGTACGGGTGACCACGTCACGCTGCTGTTCCGGGGTCAGTGCGTTGAAGCGCACGGCATAGCCGGAAACACGTATGGTCAGCTGCGGGTACTTCTCCGGGTTGGCGATGGCGTCTTCCAGGGTCTCGCGACGCAGCACGTTGACGTTCAGGTGCTGACCACCTTCCACGGCAGGCTCGGCTTGAACCGGCAGCTCACGGTATTCGAACTGACCCAGGTCAGAGACGCTGACTTCCTGATCGGCTGTGAAGGTGTCGCCCTTGGCGCAGATGCAACGAGCCTGTTGCTTCTCTTCGTCCAGCAGCCAGAAAGAGTTCAGCAGCGCTGCGTTGGTGGACTGGGTGATTTGGATGCCCTTGATCATGGTATGACTCCTCATAGGAAAGCGGATTCAACTGTAAGGAAATTACCCTGATGTATTTAAACCACCGGGATGATTTAAAGGGCCCTTGCCTTACACCTTTACTTTGTTGGGTCATATATACCACGATGGTAATAATACGAAAATTGATCTAAATCAAAAAATATGCGATTTGCGCCTGTCTGTAGGGATTAAATTATTGAGATTAATCAAAAATAGGTCATTTTTCTGATTATGTAAGATATCCAAATTATGCATCTTTCATTAATTAAATCTAGTAATTTAACTACATTTTATGGCTATTTCACTCCGTGGAAGTCAGGGCGCAGCCGGCCCCACCGGCTTACTGGGCCAGGGTGCAGGGCTGGATGTCCATCATCCGGCAACCCAGGGTTCTCGTCTTCGCTACAAAGGAAGCGGATCCGCCGAGAGGGGCTCAGAGGAAGGTGAGGCCCTCCGCCTTGGCACACTTGGCGAGGTGGGCAGGTTCGGCCCCCCGCGTTTTCTGCCGCTCTCGATGAGGGGGCATAATGGCTGTAGCGACCAGCCGTATGGGGCTCAGCCGATGGCGCTGCGGTTGCGTCTTGTGGTCTGCCCCCCTATCCTGACCCCCTTGCCGCATTAATTGAGGATATTGGGGTGCTGACCTGGACAGATGTACTGGATTCGGAGAAAGAGGAGAAAGGGAGAGGACCGCAGGGGTCTGATCCTGCCGCATTGATTGAGGAGGCTGGGGTGCCGAGCTGGACAGATGTGATTGGCTCTGAGAAAGAGCAGGACTATTTCAAGGCGACCCTGGCGACCGTCAGGAGCGAGCGGGAAGCGGGCAAGCTGATCTACCCCCCGGCGACCGAGGTGTTCAACGCCTTCAAGCTGACCGAGCTGGATCGGGTCAGGGTGGTGATCCTGGGTCAGGACCCGTATCACGGCCCGGACCAGGCCCATGGCCTCTGCTTCTCCGTGCTGCCCGGCGTGCGCACGCCTCCCTCGCTGGTCAACATCTACAAGGAGATGCAGCGGGATCTGCCGGGTTTTGTCACACCCAATCACGGTTTTCTGGAGTCCTGGGCCCAGCAGGGCGTGCTGTTGCTCAATACGGTGCTGACGGTGCAGGCAGGCATGGCCCACTCTCACGCCCATCTGGGCTGGGAAACCTTCACCGACAGGGTCATAGAGCAGATCAACGCCAGCTGTCAGGGGGTTGTCTTCCTGCTGTGGGGGGCTCATGCCCAGAAGAAGGGCCGTTTCATCGACCGTCAGCGCCATCACGTGCTGAGTGCCCCTCATCCCAGCCCGCTCTCCGCCCATCGCGGCTTCATAGGTTGCGGCCACTTCTCCGAAACCAACCGTCTGCTGGCCCAGCAGGGGATGAGCCCCATCAACTGGCATTCGGTCTGCGAGTAGCCGGCCCAGGCCAGACGGATGTGACCCCGACAGTGCGAGCCCGAGAGGGCTCGCACTGTTTCCGGTCGTCTGCGGACAGGCAGGAGGAGGCAATCGAGGTCATCTGAAGGAGGGGGTATGAGCCGGGATTGTCTGCGTCAGATTTGATTGAGTGCAAAGTTAGCGCAATAAATGACCGTATACTCGAGACAGGATCTTTCTCAAATCAGTGCAAGGAGTGCCCATGTTAGCCAGTCTGCATAAGGACCACCTCAACATCGCCAAGCTGTTGCAATTGCTCAAGAACAAGCTTGCCGCCATTCGCAGTGAACAGCCGGTCAGCTACTTCCTGATCCGGGACGTGGTGGATTATTTGCGGGAGGTGTCGGACAAGTACCACCACCCGAAGGAGGACATGATCTACGACTACTACCTGAAATACCGGGTGGTGGAGGGCGAGGTCGCCAACCGGTTGCAGGAGGAGCACACCAGACTGCTGGAGGCCGGTGCCGAGCTCAAGGAGATGGTGGAGATGATACTGATGGATGCCGTCATCCCGCTGGATCAGTTCACGGCCAAGCTGGAACAGTTTGTGGCGCTGCAAGAGGCGCACATGAACTATGAAGAGGGGGTCATCTTTCCCCATCTGCGCGACTCGCTGACCGAGGACGATTGGCGTCACCTGGAGCAGATCTGGCATAACCGGGCCATAGGGGATCCCCTGTTTGGCGCCGAGATCAGCCAGCACTTCCAGGAGCTGGCCAAACGCCTGTCGTTGCCACTCTCCTCCTGACAGTCACAAGCCACTAAAAAACAGCGCCCCGGTTAACCGGGGCGCTGTTTTTACAGTTCGATCTCTTCCGAGAGACCTTCGTAGGCGATGTCGATGGATTGCAGCTCCTTCTGCAGGCGATGCTTGTCTTTCAACGCCTCAATCTCACGCCATTTACGTTTCTTTCCCGTTGTCCCGCGGCTACGTGAACCGAGCTCAACTACATCGTCATAATCGAAGTTGAACATTTCCATGGCTCCCTCCTTGGTTATTCTCGTTTTCATCACCCGTATAACATAACGCCATTAAAATTAAAACGTTTTCGTGACGAACTCATGACAGGGGATCCAGCGCCCATAAAAAAGGCGCTGTCCCAATTATG
>NZ_CDDA01000013.1 GCF_000819745.1 Aeromonas bestiarum
GTGATAACTAGATCTGTACAAGCTACCCCGCATTGGAATTGGTCAACAACGCCATAAAAAACACTCATGCTCCGGAGTGAAACTGAGTGCTATTTACTCATGAATTGAGTGTTTTATGAGCAAGCGTCGTGTTTGTTACTTGATTTAACAAAGTGTGCTCCCGCCCTGAGCCACCTCCGGAACCATGGCTCGCGCTCTTGAGCAAACAAGGTTATCTCGCTCCAGGTGTTAAAACCGCACAACATGGCGCAAGTGGCCATAAAGACAACCTCCGACAGGATGTGTGAGCACTTTGCCTGACGGCGCGGATCGGGAATGGATTCGAGGTAGTTGAGCAAAGACTTCTGGGCCATAACTGAGCGTGGTAGGTTAAGATCTCGACTATGTACTACTTAGCGGCTCAAAGCACAACAGAAACCGAGCCCCGGCTTGCTCAACCGATCGAGACTTGATCAGCTTGCGCAGAAAATGATCATGCGTCAGCCCTGTGGAGCAGCTTAAGTTTTTGGAAGAAGAGTTAACCCAGAAATCATTGCACTGGCCAAGCAAGCGGCTGAAAGCGCTCTGTGGCAAGGATGGTTATTCTGGCATCCCTCACCCACAGACCAAATCTGTAAATAAGGGCAAGCTGCCTGAGGGGTCGATAGAGCACTGGGCAACAAGGTTTCATAGTTGGATGGCGGCAGTCTAAATCTATCGAGAATTCTCGTAACCAGAGGATAATCATCACATTTTGTTACTTTGATGGCTTGAATTTTTACAAATTCAGGCGCAGATTGTCATCAATTTAATTAAGTTTGTGGTGCCATATGAGCTACAAAATTTACCCTTTCTCTCTATTTGTCAGCGCTAGTGGTTAGCATGATGCCCTCCCAGCGTGTCGAGAGTCTAGGCCACGCCGAGCGCGAGCGGCTGGTCTATATCGACTTACGCCTGTACTTCATGGATGAAATCGGTCGTCCAGACTTGGCGAACCGATTTGGGGTGGTTCCTGCCGGTGCGACACAGTCGCTGTTTGCCATGCGAATAGCCCACTGTTTTGAGCAACCCCAAGATGGATGTGCTGGCCGCGATCTGTCGGGCCATCCACACCAAGCACCCGGTGGCCATCCGCTACCACTCAATGAGCAGCGGGAAGTCCGAGCGAGTCATCGTGCCCTTCACACTGATAGATACCGGTCTGCGCTGGCACGTCCGCGATTTTGATCGGAAGAGCAGCGAGTTCCGCGACTTCGTTATCATGCGCATTGAGGCACTGACCCTTCTCGATGAAGATCTGAAGGCAAACGAGCGCCCGGACAAGGATATCCAGTGGACCGCATCGTTGAGTTGAATTTCGTACCGCATCCATATCTGACCTGGCCAGAGATCATCTGGAGGGACTACGGGATGACTGACCGCTCGAACGGATGTGCGGCCGTCGCGGGGTACATGTTGCTGCGTTGGCGTGCGGACAGCTCACCCGAACATCGCCTCAAAAATGAGCAGTACTGCCTCTGGTTCAGCGTTCCGCTGGCGCTGTACGGCGGCGAGAACGCCAAGCTGGCTCCGGGCTATCAAGCCCCGAGCGGCCCAAAGAAACGATAGGGAAGAACAACCGCAATGGCCAAGACACTTGAAGCCCACGACAAGCTGACCCGGGAGATCTTCGAAGCCACCTATCTGAAGAATCGGCACGGTGATAAATGCGCCGCGGGGCAGATCGCCGAGTGGGCAATTACCACCTCACCCAGAATATCAAGCCAAGAGGGACTGCAGCCATGTGCTAGAGCCTCGTCACTATAGGAACTCATTTCTTTAATCCTCAAGGAGTCTTGTCTATGAGTAATATCCCATTTGATCCGTCGAAATTCACGGCGCCGAAAGCAAAACCGCTACCGGTAATTCTCCTGCTCGATGTCAGCGGTAGCATGAGCGGAGAAAAAATCCACAATTTGAATGATGCTGTTCGCGATATGTTGAATACGTTCAGCGACACAGAGAATAGTGAAATTGAAATCCATGTTGCGATTATCACTTTCGGTGCACAGGTGAAGCTACATCAACCGCTTGCTAGTGCCAGCACTATTCAGTGGCAAGGGCTTTCAGCAAGTGGGTCGACGCCGCTCGGTGTCGCGCTTGAGATGGCGAAGGCGATGATTGAAGATAAGGAGGTCGTGCCGTCACGAGCATATCGTCCGACGGTGGTCTTGGTATCCGATGGACAACCGGACTCCGGGTGGGAAAAACCTTTGAACAAATTCATTAGCGACGGACGATCTGCAAAATGCGACCGCATGGCCATGGCCATAGGAGCTGATGCAAATGAGGCAGTACTCGGAAAGTTTTTTGAAGGCACTGAGCACCCGCTTCTTTATGCCGAAAATGCCAAGCAGCTCAGAGAAGCTTTTAAGTACGTAACGATGTCAGTAACTATGCGAGCCAAATCGCCAACACAGAATGTTGCACCATCGCCAAGCACAATTAATGCCACACCAGCAACAATCGAAGCACGCCAGAACAAATCGAAATCTGGGACACAGAGTTCTTCGACAGAAGATGGGGGGTATTGGTAATGGCACAGGCAATCGGAGACCCTGAAGAACTCGAACGTTTCGCGTATTCGTTGCAACAGTTTATTGACTCACTCAACGATGCTGTAGGCAACCTTAACGGCGCCTTCGCTTTGCTTGGCGACACGTGGCAAGACGAAAAGCGAGCGCGGTTTGAGGAGGACTACACCGCGCTCGTCCAACAGTTGCAACAGTTTAATGCAAACGCTAGCGAGCAGGTTCCGTATCTCGGCGGGCTCGCGTCGCGGCTGCGTGATTACTTGCAAAGCTAAGGGCACTGAAATCGCAATGGCACAAGTTTCAATTGGACAAGTGGAGAATCTGGAAGACCTCGTGCGCGGGCTGCAGTCAGTGCGCGAGGCTCTAGAAACCTCATGCCGCGAACAAATTGCTGTTGCGGAACAGAAATGCGAAGAGGCCCGCGAAGAAGCACGGAATAGCGAGAGCATGTTGGAAACTGCTGTCCAGCAGGAGCAAGCGGGAAAGCAAGAGGTTGAAAATACTGAGCAGGCTCTGGAGAGCAGCCAAGGTTCGCTCGCTTCTGCCCAGTCTTTGCTATCGTCCTGTCTTGCTCAACCGAATGATGAGGATGGGACTAGCCCGGACTGCTCCGGTGAGTACTCTTCTGTTGCCGAAGCAGAAGCCGCTATTGAGCAGGCTCAAAGTATGTTGGAGCAAGCAAAAGCAGAGTTCGAGCTAGCCACAGAAAATCGTCAAGTGATGGAGCAGCGCGCAGATCTCGCGAAGCAGGCGCAAGCGATGGCGGAACAAACTCTGGAGCAGGCTCAACAAGAATGCAATGCACGGCTGGCAACTGTCGATCAGGCTATTGAAATCGGCGCTGCGCGCTTGAATGCCGCCCAACAGGCATTGGAAGCTTATCTCGCGACAAGTCCGTCCGCTGCGGAATTCCATGCTTGGTTGAAATGGAACCCTGCTCAAAATGGCTGCCCTGTCACCCCAGATACATTGCGAGACCGCATGAACCTATCGTCAGAGCAGCGACGATTGTTTCAGGAATATCTTTACGACCGTAATCCAGCGTATCGCAAGCAGGTCGACAAGTATCGAAACCAATGGGCAACGGCTAGGGGTGATGCAGAGCGCAACATCGTCGCACGTAAGGCGCGGATACACCTGAGTGGTGAATTTGGGGAGCAAATGGCTCGGCACGCACTTGCGCCACTTGGTGGACGGATCGAGACACAAGGTCGGACTTTCGTTGGCGACAATGGACGATACACAAAAACAGATCTACTGGTAACCGAATTACGAGTCCCGGTCATTTTGGGGCGCGGCGAGGGCATGGGTGCGCCGGTGGGGGGCTCGATGGCATTCGAGGTGAAATGCGGCAAGGCGGAATACCTCTACTCGCAGAAAAATCACATGATCTTCCAGGCCGAAGGGCACAAGCAGGCAGACGCGCAATGCACTCTCTGCTCGCGAGACATCCACGACCTGCCCGCAGAAAAACAGAAAGAACTGCGTGATGCCATGCGCGAAGCTGGTTCACCAATGGTAGGAATGTTGCCAAGGAAAAATGAAATAGATCAGTCTTGTCTTGATTTCATCCGCCAAAACGAGGATGAGCGGCCATGAGAATACGTTTCGCAATTGTTAGTTCAGACCTTCTCGCGCAAGTCCGGACTAAAGTAGACATTCTTCTACGTGCAGTCAATATCGGAGATATGGATGGCGTGGATGCGGCCACGGAACACCTTTTGGAACTGACAGTTGATTGCAGATCGATTGATTTGTCCGAGGATGAATGGCGCACGTTTCTGAACGAAACCAGGGCCAAGAGCCCTGAGTTCGAATCAAACTATCTGTTGCCTGGCGAGGTTTGCGTCTCCTTATTCCCAACAATCACAGCTGGTGACTATGTTCTCGAACTTCCAATTGATGGAGATATGGGAGAGGAGGAAGTTGATGTTTGATGAGGTTTTTGGAATGGCTGCGCTTTGTGCTGGAAACTTCCGCGACGGAGTGCGTGATACGTTCGGCGCATCCATGGTTGCCGATGTACTTGATCCGATTCTCAAGGAAATCGATTCACTCCGTGTTTTCAATGCTGCTTTCCAGCAGCAATCGCTCAGCATTGATCGAACCTTGGCTGATGCGCGCACGCTCCAGTTCAAAGACTGTAGGTGGACGCAATGAATGGAAGTGCAAAATCTTTTCAGGATGTGATTGCCAAATTACACAAGGCAATTGCCGACTATCGCGAAGGTCTTGTGCGCATTGACCGCGAATTCAATGCCCCCAAAAAGGCGTTAAACGAAGATCAGGAGCATAACCGGGAAATCAGGAAGTCGAATTGGCAGTCAAGCTTTGCCAAAGAATGGGAGAAAATCGCAACTGAAATAGCGTACGCAAGTTCGCAGCTTAGACAGCATCAGCCCGCTCTCGAAAATTTTGGCGTAGACAAGCCATTGATGGCATCGGAAATTCCAGCAGGTCTTGTACTTGGCTCGCAGCAGGTTTCTTTCGAGCAGCTCTCTTGTCATCTTCCAAAGGTCATCCCATTCCCCTTCACCAGCGCCCTTATTTTGCCGCAAGACAATGCAGAGCAGAAGCGGCTCGCACATTGCCTCTTGTTGCGGCTGCTGTCGACGTTGCCGCCGGGGCAAGTAGAGCTGACGTTGATTGATCCTCTGCAACTGGGGCAATCTGTCGAGCCGTTCCTGCGACTGCTGAAGGTAGAGCAATTGGTGCCGCAAGGTCATGCTCTCACTCGCTCGGACGAAATCGAGGCCGCGCTCGGCAACCTGACGGACGAAATTGAGGAGATGATCCAGCACCGGTTCAATGACAAGGCATTCAACTGGTCGGAGTACAACGCGCTCAACCCCGACGCTCCTTTGCCTTACAAGGCGGTGCTGCTTTTTAATGTGCCGGAGCAGATATCGGACAAATCTCTCTGGTTCCTTGGGCGCATTTGCGAGAACGGCCCACGCTGCGGTGTGCTGCCCGTCATTGCAATTGATGGGCAACGTATGGAAGACAGGCGATACATAAAATTTGGTGCCACGCTGGAAGCATCGGCCATGCGACTGGATAAGCTGTTGCAGCTCGCGGAGACAGGGGAGCTGTCATGCACATATCAGTCGGAGCAATGGCCCAGACAGGATGTACTGGACAGCTTTATTGCAACGCTTGCCGAACATTGCGCTGCAAAGACGCGCTTCAAAAAAGCGATGCCGGATCTCTGGACGAACTTTGTCAAGGGAGAGACGACCCTTGGCGGTTTTGATATTCCTATCGGATGGACTTCCGCTGGCGACGTCGCGACCTTGAGATTGGGTGCGACGAACTCCGAGCATCACGTATTGCTTGCGGGGAAGACTGGCTCCGGCAAATCTAATCTGCTCCATGTCTTGATTCACACGCTATGCGAGAAATACCCGCCCGAAGAGGTTGATCTTTATCTGCTCGACTACAAAGAGTCGACGGAGTTCAATGTCTATGCAGCCCCGCCACTCCCGCATGCCCGTCTTGTCGCTACGGAAAGTGACCCTGAATACGGCGTCACGGTGCTACGGCATCTTGTGGGTGAATTGGAGAAGCGCGCACGCATATTCAAGTCCGCAAGCGCCCGAGATTTTGCCGAATACCGCAAAGCCAACGGGGTGCAGTTGCCCCGCGTTCTGTTGGTCATAGATGAGTTCCAGGTTCTTTTTTCAGAGGGTCGCCAAGTGGCCGAAGCCGCTGAGCAGCTGCTCTCGCAGCTCTTGAAACAGGGGCGTTCATTCGGAATTCACATCCTTCTGGCTACACAGACTCTGAAAGGTATCAATGCGCAATCCATCGGGAGCATCATCACCCAGTTGGGATGCCGCATCGCGCTGGCCTGTGGGCAGGAAGATTCCGCGTTGATCTTGGGGGGGGGGAACTGGGCGGCTGCTGAACTTCGTAGCCCACCTGAAGGCATCATCAACAATGCTAACGGCGCTAAATCCGGGAATGTGAAGTTTTTAATTCCATTGGCCGAAAATGTATTTTGCTACGACCACATTGCAAAGTTATCGGGGTTCGCGGCCCAACATGGCGTGTTTTCTAAGACAAAAGTTTTCAGTGGAGTCCAACTCCCAGAAATGCCATCATCTTCTGAATATCAGGTGGCTTGCGCGCAAGAAGAAAATCTTCTTTTGGGCGAAAGGCTCACATTCGATGCCGACGCATTGACTATCCCGCTTACTCGTCGCTCCGCATTTAATGTTCTACTCAGCGGTTACAACGATCAAATTCACGACGGACTCCTGTCCGCTATGCTTTCCAGCATGGCTGTTGCCGACGGCTTTGATGAAGTCGTGTATTTCAACGCGCGCGGGGTCGCTCCGGGTGGAGGATTTTCCGCCGCAGCGCAAGCGCTCAGTGCGCGCTTCAAGATGTTCGACGATATTTCCACGCTACCATTACAAGCGATATCAGACGATATTGGGACTCGTCGCATCGCTTTGATCATCGACGGTCTTGATTCCGAGAAAGTACTACATCCAGCCCCCGCATTTAAGTCCCCCAAGCCTGGCGAACCGCCAAGCCCCGCAGACCTGTTAAAGCGTCTCGCAGAAGAAGGCCCAAGGAAAGGGATATTTGTATTTGCCTTTGTCGACCGATGGCAGCGTTGTGCTAGCACATGCAAAGATCTTTTCTCCTTTTTCGAATTGCGCGTGGCGTATTGCATGAACGAAGACGATGCAGGAGCACTTGTGAGTGGTGGTATTGGCAAGTTCAAAGGTATTGAAAAGCCGAATCGAGCTGTATTCGTAAACAAGATGACGAATGATATCGCATGGTTCCGCCCATATGTTCAGGAAAATATCCGATGAAAAAGTTTTTGCTTACGTGGTATGGAATTACTGATTTTCGCGCTTCTTTGGGATTCGAGAATACTGATGGGCCCATTGCAAGTGCTCTTGCGGAAGAGTCCTATTCGAATGTCGTTATCTTGGGATACACCCGAGCAGATAATGATTCCAGCGAATGTATTGAAGCGCAGAAAACATTTGCGTTTGAATTGGCGTCTCTTCGGAACACGGGGCAGGAGAAAGATTGGAAAGCGACTGGTCAGTTTGTCGCTAAATTTGCTAATACCGCTGTTGCCCACGAACATTTCGTGGCTTGGCTGAAAAAGAAAGTCGCAAGCATAGGTGTTGACGCGAGTATCACTTTAAAAAGCGAAAAACTTCGTGAACTCAATGACACCGAAGGTATTTATGCTGGAGCAATACGTGCACTGAATTGGGTGGAGCGGGAGCCTGGTGAAAAGCTCGTTACTCTTTATCTCAGTCCGGGAACTCCGGTGATGGCCTTTGTATGGGCCCTTGCTGCGCTCAGCTACCCTGAAATCAAAAAACGGCTTATGGCATCGTCTGTCATTGGCAAGGCACCTGAAACTATTGCTTTGCCTGCAGAGTGGCTTGAAAGACACAGTGTGAAGCAGGAGGTGATACGAGACCTCCCCAATGGATTTGATGTGACGTTCCATCTTTTTGGTGAGCAACGTATGCCTGCCTTGCTCAGTGTCCGGCAATTTGAATCAGCGTACCACGTTTTTGTCAACTCAGGAGATTACCCGGCCTTATGTATGCAAGCGTTCCTTGGCTCCCGAGAACTGCATGAACTTTCTGTTGATCCTTGGGATGATAGAGCTGTTCACGATCGAATCACGGGGCTTGCTAAACTCTTTCCAGAGAAAACGCGCATAGGAATTAATCTGACCGGCGGAACAAAATTAATGTTTGCAGGCGCGCTCTCCGCTGCGCGCGAGCTTGGCGCTGTTCCATTTTATTTTGACAGTAGGAACCGTCGCGTCACCTTTATTGATAGTATTCGTCGCGAAAAAATCCGACCGATTGATTCAGTTGAAACTTTTTTGCAGCTCAATAGCGATGGATTAGATATTTTAAGTAATGCCACGATGAAAGAAATATCTTCGGATCGGCAGCGCCTGACAAAGGCGCTCTGGAACCATCGTGACAAGATACGTAGATTCTATAAAGAACTGACCAACTACAACAATGCCTTCAAACCGTTCGAATTGAGGCATGATGGTTTTTACTTAAGGCTGGATGATGCTGAGGTAGCAACAATCCAAGGTTACGGAATGGATTTGGCTTTTGAAAGCTGGCCCGATTTCGCCAAATATTTATCAGGCGGCTGGTTTGAGGAATATGTGTATTTGCAATGCAAACCCTACGAAGATGCTGGCGTCATCCAGGACTTGCGCATCAATATTAAGCTGAACCTGAAACAAGAAAATACCTGGAGTTATTCGACTCTGCGTTCGGAATACAATGAGCTGGACATCACATTCACCGACGGTTACTCGCTTTACATCGTGGAATGCAAGGCCGGCAATGTCACGCAGGAACAAGTGATGAAACTGCAAAATCTTATACGTTTCTACGGAGGCATTGAAGGTCGTGGCATTATCGCCTGTTGTGTTCCACCAAATACAGAGTCGGCCAAGAAAAAGATCAAGGATGCGAGGTTGATACTTTGGAGCGGAGGATCACTTCCTGAACAGATCAAGGCAATGATGAACAGCATCACCTCGCGAGCCGAAGCGATAGAGGCAACTCCGTGACACTCCATCTAGTTTGCGATGTCTCTGGCAGCATGGGTGAAGGCGGTAAACCCTTCATCATAAGGACATTGGTTACGACCATTGCGCAATGGGCGTCCTATGGATACGGTCATGCAGAGATCACTTTATGGGCCTGGGCTTCTGAGGCACGCCGTATCACTGACTGGGAAACAAAAAGCGAATTTCCGGCGGAGCTACTTTCATGTGCAGGAACTGCTAATAGCGAGGCGTTAATTCAACTGCTTGGCGGCAAGCCAAGTGGTAAAGTCCTGCTCCTCACAGATGGATTCTGGTCGCGGGACGATGCGAAAATACTGAAACGCTGGAAAGAATTTTTGCCATCGGACACGCTGCGTATCATCAAAATCGGCGCTGATGCCAATCCGCAACTCAAGGGCGCGAATATATTCACCGCAGAAGACCTGCTTGCCGCGCTCGATGGCTGGTTGGAGGGGGCATAGCATGACCCTTTGGAAAAGTTTTGGCGCAAGCGTTCGTGGCCCAGGCCATATCATTAAAGGCACACCGAACCAGGATGCGTGGTCATCTTTTCATCATGTTTGGGGAGACGGTATTGTTATTTCCGATGGAGTTGGTTCAAAACCGCTCTCCAACTTCGGAAGCGATGCTGCCTGTCGTGCAGTGGAATACGCGGTATTCGCTTTCGGTAAGCGAGCTGAAATCAATCTCGACTTCCTGTTCCACCAGATAAGAGAGAACTGGCTATCTCTTATCGGACCATTGGATCCCCATGACTGCTCAGCTACTTGCTTATTTGCGTTCCGCCTTGGAGGTGGCGTAATCCACCTAGGGATGCTTGGTGATGGCTTGGCCGCCGCTGTAAAGTCAGATGGCTCTGTCGTGTCGCTGTCCGAAGAAAAGTCAAGAGGCTTTTCAAATATCACTGTGGCTCTTTCGCGGAATGCCTCCGCAAACGACTGGCAGCATTTATCGCTGTTGGAGGACGATTGCGTGGCAATCCTCCTCTGCACGGATGGTGTCGCTGACGACTTAGACAATGTCGACGGCTTCGTGAAGGGGGTTGTAGATGCGCATTGCTCCCTTGCTGCGGTGAGAGCCAACCAGCATATTCGCGAGATGCTTGAAAACTGGCCTACGCCAAAGCACAGCGACGACAAAACTATCGCTTGCCTTTGTCGTGAGGAATTCACGAATGGATAAATCTGCAGAGCAAATGTACTCAAAACCACTTTCTGACGAATACGGAAATCAACATTACCTAGCCGACGAACTCGCCAGAGGTGGTCAGGGGGTAGTTTTTCGTACCAAGGATGCTGATTTGGCAATCAAGCAACCGCTCGCCGCATCCGGTGAGCTGGATAAAGGAGCTAACTTGCGTGACCGTTTTCAGAACATTCGCTTGCTCCCCATGCCTGCTCGTATTCCGATATCCCTCCCTCTCGCAATCCTACGCGACGAGCCGGGCTATGTGATGCGTCTATTGAGTGGGATGAAACCATTCGGTGCTTTTGATTTGGACGGCAAAACGAAGAAGGAACTGGAAGATCAGAAAACGGTGCTTCCTCAATGGCTGAAAGGCATTCCAGACAAAGAGATGGCGCTTCGGCTTCTGCATTACGCCAATACAGGATCTACCCACCGCCGATTGTTTGCGCTCTCGAAGTGCGCATCCATCCTCGCCCGCCTCCACTGCGCGGGGATGGTCTATGGTGACATCTCAGCTAACAATGCATTCATCGGCGAGGGTGCCATTCGCGATGTTTGGCTGATTGACGCTGATAACATGCGCTTTGAGCTACTAACCGGTGGATCTTCTGTTTATACGCCAGGTTACGGCGCACCCGAAGTTGTACGTGGAAATGACTCCTCTCGACCACGCTCTGACTGCTGGGCTTTTGCAGTAATGGCATTCAAGATGCTGGCTCTCTGTCATCCCTTCATCGGAAAGAAGGTGTTGGAACCAGATGACGAAGAAGGCGGATGGGATGCCGAGCCGTTGGAAGACGGCGTCCCCGCTGATTTAGATGGCCGCGCATACGCCGGTTATTTACCTTTCGTAGATGACGAGGACGATGATTCGAACCCGAGCGTTGGTGGTCTTCCCCGAGTGTTGGTTGCAACACCTGGGCTACACCGTCTTTTCCAGGAAACATTCGGCGCAGGCAGATCTCAATCGCACCGTCGCCCGGTGATGGCGTTTTGGGCGATAGAACTTACCAAGGCATTCGATCACACGCTGGAATGTCCCAAATGCAAAATGAGTTTCTACGCCGACGATCACGAAAGCTGTCCTTATTGTCATGAGGAACGCCCTTCATTCTTACGTATAAAAACTTCGCGTTGGAAAATTCTTATTCCGAGTAGCGCGACGGAAGCCGCGATTCCACATCGTCTTTTTCACCCTTTTTCGTTCGAATATAACGACGACACAGAATACGAAGCCGTCCTGGACTTCTCTGAAAAGACAGCATTCCCTATCCGGGGGACAAAGGCTTTTCCAGAGAGTTTGGTCTTCGAATTTGTGGGAGTTAAACAATGAAGTTTCACGATATTCCTGCTGACATCCTGATCATTCGCGTCAAAGGGCGTGGCAACGCGGATCTACAAGAACAAGCCGTATTTTCGGTTGAAGCCTGCTCATCCCACCCAGATGAGTTTGAAATTCGCTTGAGGGATTCCTTTGTTTTTGTGCGGCCTGTTGCAGCCACTGATATCCGCCGCCTTAACGCCGAACTCGCCAGCGGGCGCGCCCTTCTCGCGCAGCTTGCCAATCCTGCAGCAGACGGCAGTATTGAACTGCAAGTCGTATTTTTCACGGGCGAGTGCCTAGAGATGGGCGATGTCGAAATCGGTGTGGATGAGTATGTGGAAAATGCGATGGCAAGAGTTGAGCGGCGCAAGGAACTCCTCAACCATGAACATCTTTACTCGAGGCTTAATCAACTCTGCTGTTTCAAACAAGCCGACGATGCCTTCTTTTTTTTGACTGCTGGCCCCGCGATTGAAGAAGATTTGAAGCCGGCAAAGATCACCAAAGAGCATAAAGATGCCCCTGCTACAGAAGGGCCCGATGAGCTAGGATATTCGGGAGAGGATGACGAGCCAGTTAAGGTTTTGGGTAATGCAACCCACACGTCAAAAACAGATCCAGCCAGAAAAAATTCCTTTGGTGTCACCGGTTATGGCATCCGCTTCGTCGCCACTGAAACACCTCTGCCAGACAGTAAATCCATCTTTCTTGCTACGCGCCTGACCAAGAGCCGCAACGAACCCGACCGCGCCCTGCGCCTAGCCAAAGGGAAGCTCTGCTTTGTGGATTGGACACAGGCAGGGCAAGTCCAAATCCTCGCCAAGACGCAAATGGCCGCGCTTACAAAGGATGACGGCAGTTATCTGAAAAAGTGGGACGAGTTTGGTGACCTGGAAGGCGAGCTTTTGCTCCAACACGCCCGTGATGTTGGTGCGTTGCAGTATTCCAATATGGAACAGAAACGGGACGGGACGGTCTGCGTTCTCATTTCCCAAGTCTCCGAATCGGCACTAAAGGCATTGGCAAATGGCCGCGTGCCTGAAATGGAGGTCATTGATGAACCGCCAGATTACTTGAAGGACGATACCCTGACCTTCAAGCAGTTTGTGGAATGCATTGAGAAATCAGTGGAAGCCGTCAATCTTATCGGAGAAAGCAAACAGCGAGATGCAAAGACGTATTTCAAGGTGTCCGACTTTGACAAGGAAACCAGCACGCTAACGCTCAAAACAGAATATCTGCCCAAAGAATCCGGCACACTAGTTCTTTCGCTTGCTGGCGAGATTACTCAAATCAAACGCCGGATAGCAGCGCGCCAAGCGATTCTGGAAGGGCGCGCCGCCAATCCCCAGCTGGGACTGCTGATTGAGGAAAAGGGCCAAATCTCACCCACCCGCCCGCAACAAAAAGTCCAGCCGCTTACGGCCTTTGTGCGTGAAAAAATCTTCCGCAACCCTCCGACCGTCATGCAAGAAAAGGCCATTGAGATAGCCTTGAATACGCCAGATATCGCGCTCATTCAAGGGCCACCCGGCACTGGAAAAACCACGGTCATTGCCGCGGTTCTTGAACGCCTGAACGAGATGGCGGACAAGCGCGGCGCGAGCGTCAAAGGCCAAGTGCTGCTAACGGGGTTCCAACATGATGCCGTTGAGAACATGATCGAGCGACTCTCGCTCAACAGCATCCCCGTGCCGAAATTCGGCAAGCGGCCTGGAGCCAAGGATGATGATTTCAGTGTCTTTGAGCGCAATCTTGAAGATTGGTGCGCCAAGCTCGCCGCGGACCTCCGCGAGCGAAATCCACAGATTGCCGAAATTGAGCAGGAAACAGAAATCAAGAACCTGTGCTTGCAATATATCCAGGCCCCGACGCATGCGCTGGCAGCAGATCTCGCCGGGAAAATCGCCTCACTTGGTGTTTCTATACTTGGTGCAGATGGTGCGCGACAGGCAGCAAATCTGGCGAAGACTCTTTTGCGTGAGGAAAAACTCAACCACGATTCAAATCAGTGGATCGATGCCACACGCCGCCTTCGCATCTATCCCGAAAGTTTTGCCGACGACGGCCCTGAGAGGGCGGCCGATGCGTTGGATGATCTGCGTGATGCTCTTGCAAAGGACGAACACGACTTGCTGGACAAGGCAAGCCTGTGGCGCGCTGAAGATGGAACCCCACCATTCCTGAAAGAGTTAACGGCACTAAAGAAGACGCTCCTCGCCCGCTTTGCCGCGCCTCCCGTATTTCGCGTGGAAAAGCAAAACGACGAAGTTATTGCGCTGGCGGAATTTTCCATCAAGCGCATGAAGGCTGCAGGGTACTCAGCCAAGGACAGGAAATCCGCCGCGCTGGCCGAGTTTTTGGCTGAACTTGAAGGCAATTCCTATGGAATGATGAATGCGGTGTCCGATTATAGCTTTGCCTTTGCCGCTACGTGCCAGCAAAGCGTGAACCGGGGGATGCAAATCCAGAAAGGCATCACAGGGCGCGATGTCAATGAGAACCAGAAAGGGATGGAATATGAGTTTGTGATCGTAGACGAGGCGGCCCGTGTTTCGCCCCGCGACCTGATGGTACCAATGGCGCAAGGCAAGCGCATCATCCTTGTTGGCGATCATCGGCAGTTGCCGCACATCATTGACGATGAGGTTGCTCGCCAAATGGAGGTAGGTGAGTTAGGGCAGAATGAGTCTGATTGGCTCAAAAAATCCATGTTTCAATATTTGTTCTCCGAACGTTTGAAAACACTGGATAAAAACTTTCCAATCACCGATGCCACCACTGGCCGCGTTATGCCCCGCAGCGTCACGCTAAATATGCAATACCGCATGCACCCGCTTCTGGGTGACTTTATCAGCCGCAACTTCTACGAACGCTTCGACCCGACGGAAAAATTCGGTTCCGGGCGGCCGGCGAGTGATTTCGCCCACAAGCTGCCCAACACGGACGGCAAACCCGCCGTATGGATGGATGTTCCAGCACAGAAAGGTAGGCACCAGAAGGCCGGCACCAGTTGGACGCGCCCTGCGGAGGCAACCGCCATTGTTCGCCAGTTGCAGGCCTGGATGACTTCTGAAGGGGGAAAGAATCTCTCTTTCGGTGTGATTTCTTTCTACAAAGCGCAGGCCGAACTGATCGAAAAGCAACTCGGTAACATCACTGACGACGACAAGAAACTGCGCATTGGCACGGTGGATTCCTTTCAGGGCATGGAATTCGATGTCGTCTTCCTGTCTATGGTCAGAACCTTACCGCAAAACTGGAAGCCCAAGGACGATGACCGTGAAAAGCAAGCAAGAGGTCTGTTTGGGCACCTTTGCCTCTACAACAGACTGAATGTCTCGATGAGCCGTCAGAAGAAACTGCTGGTCGTGGTAGGTGATTCGGGTTTGGTGCAAAGTGACCTTGCGGCCGAGTTCGTCCCGGGATTAGTGGATTTTCTCGAACTCTGCCGGGAGAAAGGAGCTGTGCTGTCATGTTAAAACTCCTAGATTACGGTCGGCACAATCCCTTCAGAGGCATCATCGGCAGGACGCGTAATCTCGCATGGCCGGTGAACGCCTACCGCGTGACATTGCCGATAACACACAGCAATAACGATGGCCTGAACCCTTTCGAGCGGGTCATCCTGAAGCTCCTCGAGGCTGTCGGCGTTATGGATGCGCGCGCGCTTGCGGATGAGACGCGCATTCCGCTTGACTTAGTCAAAAGTGTTCTCCTGCGTTTACAGGGCAAAGCATTTATCGATGAGTACAACGTTATCCTCAAGAGGGAAGACGAAAATAGTGAGAGCGAAGACAAAAATGCACCGGAATTCGTCACCGCACTCCTATTTCGCGAACTCGCCTCCGGAAAAATACTCCCGTTCTTACACGTTTTGAATGAGGGAAATCCGTTGCGAAAACGAGAAGCAGAGAAATCCGTTTATAAAATCGTTGAGAATCAAGCGCACAAGCAATGTATGCCTGCAAAGCGCAATGTTATCAGTGCGTTGCGGGCCATGAAGAAACAGTCGGCGATGTTTGGGAAGGACAACCAATTGCCTACCATTCAGCAGATTACGATAGCGCATCAACCTGAGCTGCATTATCTCGACTGCCCCATCGCAATCCAGAAAAGCGATGGTGAATTTCGCATCGCAGATCCATTCGGGGGCGGATTCTCTCTGACTCTTGAAAAGGCATTCGAGCAGTTGCTTGAGCAAGACGACAAACTTTCCGGCTGGCTGCGTGATTGGAAACTGTCATTGAGCAATCCCTATACGCAGAAACAGAACGAAAAATCAAAAGAACCGTTCGATAGCGAAGCCAATAGGCAGCGCTATCCAAAGCTCATCGCCAATTTGCGGCCATCGCGAAACATGCCGTTTCGCTCTATTGCTCAAATCTATGCATCAATTGAATGGGCGCTGTTCTACACCTGCTGCCGCCATCCTTTTGAGCATGTCATTACAAGACTCAAACTCACCGCTCAGGCGGAACATTATGCCCTGCTTGCAGAAGCAGCAGAAAGAGTCGGGCTTGCGTCCCAGGAACCGGGTTTCAGAGCGATAAGGGAGGGAAAGTTAATTGACTTCCAAAACGAAAAGGCGGAGTTGGAGACAGTTCTCGCCATCGCCATTCTTCAGGCAAGCAGCGACGAATCGCATCCCCTGCGCCGCATAGCGGCCTCTCACATCAATTTCATTCACCGCCTTCTTGACATTAAGAGTAAGCGTGGCGAGAGAGCGCACGGCAAGGGCGGGGCCGACGTATCGGAGAAAGAGTTTTCTGAAGACCCGTTTATGCGTGAAATTATTCACAAGCTCGTGCCGGAGATCGTGTTCGCAGACACGCCCGTTGCCGCGCTGGATAAAGATCTCCGCGCGGATTCCCTGCTGGACGCTCGTGCCAGCATTCAGAATGAATTCGGGTTTAAGGCCTTCAATCGCCTTGGTGCAAACCTGCAAGAGCGGCTGGTTCATGCGGAACGTTTCTGGCTGTCTTGCGAGAGCGACGACGATGCGCTCGGTTTTGTGAGTGATCTTTATGCTGCTGTTCAATCGCTATTCGGAATGGCCTTGAGTGGCAAACTGCCGCCCGATGTTGACGATACAGAACTCATCAAAACGGCTGAAAACAAAGCGGTTGACGCCGCTCTCTGCAAGGAATTTCCCGACAGCCTGAACCGAGTCAAACCGTCGGCCATTCGCCAGACCTTGCAGGGTTCGAGCCAAACACTCGGAGCCTGCGTCATAACATTTCTGCTCATGGCCGACGACGATACCCTGAGAGCGCTCTCGGAGTCGCAACCCTCTTTCGTGAACGACATGGTGAACATCATCTCAAGACGTGGTCACGGCAACGAGCCGCTGCCTTTGCCCAAGGACGATATTGCATTAATTCGCAAATCAGCCTTCACAACTATCAAAACACTCATGGAGGCGTGAATATGGAAAATACAGAGAAGCACGAAAGAGAATCGGTTCTCGACAAACGTGAATCCGCCCTAGCTAAACGTGAAGAAAAGGTTCTCTCCGACCTTCAGGCAATTGAAGCGGAGAGAGCTAAACTGACTGATCGAGAAAAAGCCATCATCATCGCTGAGCAAAAGCGTGATGCAGGTTTTGCTGATGAACGTGCTCAAGTAGGTGCAGAGCTAGACAAGCGAGAATTCGCCGTAGCTGAACGCGAAAAAAAGGTTCTCGCCGACCATCAGGCAATTGAAGTGGAGAAAGCCAAGCTGACTGAGCGGGAGAAAGCCATCATTATCGCAGAACAAAGGCGTGATGCAGGATTTTCTGACGAGCGCGCTGCATTGAGTATCGAGTTGCGCAACAAGCGTGCTCAAGTAGAGGCGGAAATCTCGAATGCCCGCGAAGAGCAGCTCTCTCAACTGGAAGATGAAGTTGCTGGGTTGAGAGCTCATCGGCTAGCAAAGGTTTCTGAAGCTGAGAATGCCGAGCGCGAACGCATCCGCGCTGAAATAGCCAAAGAGCGCGAGGCATGGGCAAAGCAACAAGATGATACTCAAAAGCAGTTAAGCGCAGAACGCACGGAATTTGAAAAACAAAAGGGAGCGCTATCCGCTTTACAAAGCGAAATTGAGGGTCGAAAGATAGAGTTGGAAACCGACACGCGGACGCTCGAACGCAAAGAACAGAGGCTGGAGCAGCAATGGCAGAAGCGTAACGCCCGACTGGATGATGAAGTCGAGGAGCAGATTGCGGAGCGTCGCAAGTCGCTGGAACTGGTCGAAGCATCTTCTAAAGAAGAAAACACTCGTCTGCGTGAATCTCTTCGCATTCAGAGCGCCCTTGTTAGCACCTTCGAACAGTTGAGGCAGCAACTTGGCGGCAAAGACCCCGCCGAAATTCTTCGCGAACTGAACAGTCAAACCGACGAACTTAAGCGCCTGCGTAAAGAACTTGTCACCCGACCTACCGAAGAGATGCGCGAGCGAAATCAGGTACTCGAGTCGGAAGCCAATAATCAGAAGACGCGCGCAGACGAGCTTTCGCGTCAACTCGTTAACAACGGAGCCGCTCTTGCGGAAGTTGGCGATCTTCGCCGCAAAAACTCCGAACTCAATGCCGAGAATAAATCGCTGGAGCAGAAGGCATCCATCTTCGAAGGTGCGGCAAACGAGGCACACGCCGAACTCAACCGCCTGCGCAAAGCTTACGAAAGGCCCGCCGAGACTGAAGACCGCTACAAAAAAATCGAGAGGCCGCATATCAAGACTGACTCGATCAGGCCACCTGTCAAAGCTGACATTGAAGAAATGACATGGCTCAAGGGAATTGGCAATGCCTGCGATTCATATGGCTTGCACTTCAATCCCCGTATCCTGAAAGCTTTCCATACGGCGCTAAAAACGGCTGAATGGTCTCCGCTGACCGTTCTCGCGGGCGTCTCTGGCACCGGCAAATCTGAATTGCCTCGTCTCTACTCTCACTTTGGCGGCATATTCTTTGAGCCGCTATCTGTTCAGCCGAATTGGGATTCACAGGAATCGATGTTGGGCTTTTTCAACTCCATTGACAACGAGTTCGACGCTCAACCAGTGCTTCAGTTCCTCGCGCAAAGCCAGAAACCGTGGAGTGATGATTATCCGGGACTGCAAGACTCTGTTTGCCTTGTCTTGCTTGATGAGATGAATCTTGCGCACCCCGAGCTGTATTTCGCGGAGTTTCTCAGCAAACTCGAACTCCGGCGTGGCAGAAGAGGCAGCGATGTGCCGTTCATTCCCGTGAAAATCGGCGCAGGCTTGGACCCTTATAAACTGCCGCTTGGCCGCAATGTTATATGGACGGGGACAATGAACCAGGACGAGACCACCAAGTCTCTCTCTGACAAAGTCATTGACCGTTCCATCATTATCAACTTCCCGCGCCCTACCGAACTTAGAAGCCGGAAGCAATTAAAAAACCTGGCAGATATTCCTTTTGTCGCGTTGCATCGTAAATCTTGGGACTCATGGTGGGTGAAAGAAGTAAAATTCGAGAAAGATGAAATCACACCATTCAGAGAGTTCATTGAGGGAATAAACGCTGCACTGGCAGTTTCTGGCCGCGCTCTCGGCCACCGTGTCTGGCAGTCTATTGAGTACTACATGGCAAACTACCCGGATGTTCGCGCTGCGCAGAGTTCGAAAGAAAAGGATGCGCTTAGCAAAGCGATGCACATCGCATTTGAGGACCAGCTCGTGCAAAAGGTTATGCCAAAACTACGCGGTATAGACACAAGGGGCAAGAGCATGACCGAATGCTTGTATAAAATTCGTGGCCAGCTTGTTACAGGCATCGGCGGTAACTCATTCAATCTTGCCGAGGATTTCGACCTTGCCTGTGAGCTCGGCTACGGGCAGTTTATCTGGCAGTCTGCTAATTATCTCAATACCGATGACGTGAAAATCAATGACTGTATTTCTGTATCTCAGAATACAGATGAGGGTGAGGAGCCTCCGGCTCTTTTCCACAAAGATGAGAAAGATCAGATCATGCGTCGTAAGGCATGGAATGTGAAACCACTTGAGCAACGGAACAAACTTCGTGCACAGCTAGAAGAAAATGCTAAAAAGGGAAGGATTTCGGCCTAGCTATGAATCTAGAAAAAATCTATCGCGATTTTCATGCCAAAGATAACAACGCCAAAAAATTGCTTTGGCAAACGGACTGGTTTTGCCGTATTGCAGACTTCGACCCAAAGACTGGCGAAGCGCTGCCGCAAGCATTGTCGTCGCTCCTTGCCAGAATCACAGACTACACATCGCCCAGCAACGGCGAACCAATTTACGACCGTTTCTGGCGAATCGCTGATCATGCTCGCACTTCCATAGAGCGCTTATTCCATTCGCTCAACGAGAGTCCGCATCGAGAGCAGGCTGTGTTGCCCGTCCACGCCGTGCGAGAGCTGGACGCCAACAGTTTCATCAAGCTCAGCAATCGTCCGGGCCGCACCGTTCGGGAAAAGCTCGCTGGGAAGCCCTATATGCAAGCAGTTCGCCGCTTCCAGTCTGTCAATGTGCCGGAGAATCGTCTGCTGAAGGCATATGCCCGCCGTCTTGTGGAACTGCTCGAGCTACGCCGGGATTGCCTTAATCAAGAAGACGAACTTCTTCCAAAAATCCAATCTTGGTTACTTTCTGCCGAAGTGCAGGCCATCGGAAACTGGGACAACCTTCCGCCCAACAATACGCTGCTCTCGCACCGCGATTACCGTCGTGTTTGGGACGCATGGCGCTGGCTGCAAACCTTGGACGATGATGTCGCTCGCGACCTTATTCAGATGGAGGCGCGTGATAAAGCGATGCGACTATGGAAGCAATGTGCGCAAATGTGGGCTGAAGGCAAGCATCTCTTTGCAGAGATGCCGATTCTTTTCGATTACGAGAAGCTCGAGATTTTGACTTGGTCTTTCGAGCCGCCCCTGTTTAATACATCAAGGCAGAATATTCCACGGTGCATCCCAAGGCGCGAAATTATCGAGCCAGTTTGTGTTGATTTCACGACCTTACGCCCCCGCTACGCTAGTGGCGATGGTAAAGCGGCGCAGACATTGCCAGATGCGTTGCTGTGGCAGCAGTGGAGACGTGATGAAGAGAGCGTGGCCATCGAACTCTTTCATTCTGATGCCCTTTGGCTACATCCTCAATCGACCTCTATTTCCGCACCAGACCTCTTTTTCACCAAAGACAACACATCCGAGAACTTCAACCAAGCCGCCCGCGCATTCGCATCTCATCTGCGAGGTGTTTTTAGGCAAGACACGTTCATTTGGCTTGCACCTGACTTCCTTAACGACTTCGATCTTGAAGTCATCCGCCGCAACCTCAATGCGCGTTTCTCCCATGCCGAGCTGTTGCCGCGCAGCGTGGCTGCTGTTTTTGCGCAGATTGATTACACCAAAGTCCGTGATGGATTTTCTGTGGTGGTCGTAGATTGGTCTGGTGGGAAGATGTGCGCAACAAAACTCTTTGCAAGAATTGACAGAGACCTGAATAAACGCCTTCCAGAAACAGGTGGCTTTTACTGGGAGCGCTGTCCACCAGTCATTATCGCCAGCACAGACTATGAAAAACCAGGTAGAAGTGGCTGCGATATCACTACTGTTGATGCCCATGACCAATGGCACAATCCTACTCGACCGGCAAGGCAGAATTTCGTTGATGTTTCTGTGCTCAAGGGCGATCCACGCATTGGAAATTTCGCTTTTGTCATTAACTTGACGGAAAGCCCTGTTGCTGGCGGCATTTGCCTTCATGACTTGCAGAAACGAGCAGGAGATATACCACTTTGGCGCAACCAGATTCCTCAGCTTTCAATGGGGGTGAAGAAAGATAGAATCCCCTACCGTTTTCCTCTTGTTTCACGGGGTACAACTGTTAAGCCTATTCGCGGAAAACCTGTGCCCATCACCATTGATGAAGATTTCACGCTTTCTTCTGGAAAATCGTTCTACCAGTTTCCGCTCTACATTGGCGACAATGCTGATGATCTAGGCTTCTCGGCTCGGCTGAGTTCGCCTGTATTCCCATTGAAGACCGATATCATATGCGATCTAAACCTGACCTTTGAGTACGGCGCAGACGAGCCTTATAAGCTCGCCTTCACTCCGCGCGACAAATCTTTCCCGCCCGTCCGAGCCATATGGAGGCGCACGGAAGAAATCATCGTCACCGATGCTCCTTGGCCAGCATATCCAGTATCGATGACTTGGGCGGATTTGCGGCATTTCCCCGATAGCAAAAACGGGGGAACGATGGACTTGATAGAGAAGATGAATGAAACGAGTGTCAATTTCGCCAGATGGATTTCTCGAAATGAAAGAGTCCGCCTTGAGAAGTCCATCAAGGGGTGGTGCCGATTTCTGGCAATTCAGCTATGGCGAGATGGACGTACGGCCTCAGAAGAATTGAAGAAGGCGGTAGAAGAGTTCAAATCATCATTGAGCACAGTATTGGAGTCCGAACAGATGTTGGCTTCCGATGTTCGCTTTCTGGAGTGTTGTATGCACAAAAATGCGCCAGAAGGTTGTGTTAGTTGGGTATTTGAGCAGATTGAGGGGGAAAGTATTCATCAAAAACGAGCCATTGGCTTTGCGCTTGGTGATGTTTCCGTTCAATGGCAAAAGGACGTGCTGGTGAGGCTGGTTGCTGGGCGGTCGAACGATGCGCTTCGCGCTTTTTCTTATGCCATCTGGCGAGAGGAGCATTTCGTTGAACAATTTAGCTTCTCAGAATTGCAAGTCATTCTGGAACGTCTGAGCGTAATGTTAAGTCAAATCAAGCCGTGCCCCCATGAGAAAAACAAATGGACGATCCCAAACTGGATTCGATCCACGACAGAGCCACTTGAACTTCTGCTGGGCCTGCTACGCACCCGAGCTTCGTCCAGTCCTGAAATCAGGATGCTCCTTCAGCCGCATCAAAAAATCACCAAGGAGGTGTCGAAGCAGGTCGAGCGTGTGACGGATATTGTTGTGCGATCAAATGTCCCCCTTTTTTCCCGTGTGCAAATCAATCTCCTGAAACCGGAAGGCGATCGCACACCAGACCTACTCTATGCGCTACGGCTTTATCTCACTGGCGACGATGAAGCGAATTCAATCCACATATCGAGTATCTCCGATAGTGATAATGACTGAGTGAAAATCGGTTGCGCGGGAAGACACCATGACAAAGGGCTGGCGGCTGTGGGTGAGGCGAAAGTGAGCAGCCTTGACCCGTTGCACCACGCCGCCGATCTCCACTTCCTCCTCGCTCCAGTCAAACTGATAGGCCTTGCCGGCCGCGAACAGCAGGGGGACAAAGGCAGCCACTTTGGCAGGCAGCTGTTTATAGTCACGGACGAAGCGCTGAACGCTGTCGTAGGCCCCTGGTAACCCAAACGCTGCAGGTCTTCGAAGAGTTGCTTGGCGCAGCGACGTTGTCGCTTGGGTCGCTTGGCATCGAGGTCCCTGATGCATACGCCGGATCTTCAACACGGTTTCCATGATGATTAACACCCCAGGTTCTCCGATCCAAAAATCGGATGGTTGCACACACTCCGGGGTGGTCAAAATTGGACGCTGAAAACCCCGGAAACCTGGTCATTTTTGCGCGCTGATCAACAGTTCCACCAGTACAAGCAGGTCACGGGTGTCTGCAGCCTGGTCGATATCTGGTTGTCGTAGTGGTTTCTCGCTCCGAGAAGGGGCTGCTCCGGATAAACAGGGCGACGTTGTCCCTCGGTATGTAGCTTCTCTGCTGCTTGGCCTGGGCTAATTGATACAGCTCGGCACAGGGGAGCGATACATGCAGGGCTGTGGCACTAAAATATTATTGGTATACGCGTAGGTATACGATGAAATTTTTACAATGAGCATTCGTTGATTTTAAAGGCCTTGAGGTGCTATTTTCGATTCTGGCCTCGGCACCATTAAAATCAAAGACTTACTAAGGCCACTAGCAATAGTGGCCTTTTTGTTTTTGGTCAAATGGCGACAGTTGTTTTTTATATCCCAATGAGGCTGGCTCGTTTCAGAATCTTTGTGGGAGTCACTTGAGGATTTATTTAGGCTATGTCCCAATTACGT
>NZ_CDDA01000014.1 GCF_000819745.1 Aeromonas bestiarum
TGCTCTTTAACAATCTGGAAAGCTGATTTAAAAAGTAGTTCTCAAACATTTGTTACAAGTGCTTTGGAAACTTCTTGGCGAAAACCAAATTTTATTTTGGTCCTTGTTGTACTTCAACAAGCAAGCGTTGTTTCGACGACACTTCTTGGGGTTGTATGGTTAAGTGACTAAGCGTACATGGTGGATGCCTTGGCAGTCAGAGGCGATGAAGGACGTACTAACCTGCGATAAGCTGTGAGAAGTCGGTAAGAGACGCTATTACTCACAGATTTCCGAATGGGGAAACCCACCCAGCACAAGCTGGGTATCTATTACTGAATACATAGGTAATAGAGGCGAACCGGGAGAACTGAAACATCTAAGTACCCCGAGGAAAAGAAATCAACCGAGATTCCCTCAGTAGCGGCGAGCGAACGGGGATTAGCCCTTAAGTTTCTTGGAAGTTAGTGGAATGGTCCTGGAAAGGCCAGCGATACAGGGTGATAGCCCCGTACATGAAAACGACCTTGAAGTGAAATCGAGTAGGGCGGGACACGTGACATCCTGTCTGAATATGGGGGGACCATCCTCCAAGGCTAAATACTCCTGACTGACCGATAGTGAACCAGTACCGTGAGGGAAAGGCGAAAAGAACCCCTGTGAGGGGAGTGAAATAGAACCTGAAACCGTGTACGTACAAGCAGTGGGAGCCCTTCGGGGTGACTGCGTACCTTTTGTATAATGGGTCAGCGACTTACATTTTGTAGCGAGGTTAACCGTATAGGGGAGCCGTAGGGAAACCGAGTCTTAACTGGGCGTCTAGTTGCAAGGTGTAGACCCGAAACCGGGTGATCTAGCCATGGGCAGGTTGAAGGTTGAGTAACATCAACTGGAGGACCGAACCCACTAACGTTGCAAAGTTAGGGGATGACCTGTGGCTGGGGGTGAAAGGCCAATCAAACTCGGAGATAGCTGGTTCTCCCCGAAAGCTATTTAGGTAGCGCCTCGGACGAATACTACTGGGGGTAGAGCACTGTTTGGACTAGGGGGTCATCCCGACTTACCAACTCCATGCAAACTCCGAATACCAGTAAGTAATATCCGGGAGACACACGGCGGGTGCTAACGTCCGTCGTGAAGAGGGAAACAACCCAGACCGCCGGCTAAGGTCCCAAAGTTCTGGTTAAGTGGGAAACGATGTGGGAAGGCTCAGACAGCTAGGATGTTGGCTTAGAAGCAGCCATCATTTAAAGAAAGCGTAATAGCTCACTAGTCGAGTCGGCCTGCGCGGAAGATGTAACGGGGCTCAAACCAGGCACCGAAGCCGCGGATTCACACTTATGTGTGAGTGGTAGGGGAGCGTTCTGTAAGTCTGCGAAGGTGTATCGAGAGGTATGCTGGAGATATCAGAAGTGCGAATGCTGACGTAAGTAACGATAAAGGGGGTGAAAAGCCTCCTCGCCGGAAGACCAAGGGTTCCTGTCCAACGTTAATCGGGGCAGGGTGAGTCGACCCCTAAGGTGAGGCCGAAAGGCGTAATCGATGGGAAGCAGGTTAATATTCCTGCACGACTTGTAATTGCGATGGGGGGACGGAGAAGGCTAGGTGGGCCAGGCGACGGTTGTCCTGGTGAAAGTGCGTAGGTGGTGTTTCTAGGCAAATCCGGAGACACAACACTGAGACACGAGACGAAGCCACTACGGTGGTGAAGCCATTGATGCCCTGCTTCCAGGAAAAGCCTCTAAGCTTCAGATTACAAGTCATCGTACCCCAAACCGACACAGGTGGTCGGGTAGAGAATACCAAGGCGCTTGAGAGAACTCGGGTGAAGGAACTAGGCAAAATAGAACCGTAACTTCGGGAGAAGGTTCGCTCTTGACAGTGAAGTCCCTTGCGGATGGAGCAGTTGGGAGTCGCAGTGACCAGATGGCTGGGACTGTTTATCAAAAACACAGCACTCTGCAAACACGAAAGTGGACGTATAGGGTGTGACACCTGCCCGGTGCCGGAAGGTTAATTGATGGGGTTAGCGCAAGCGAAGCTCTTGATCGAAGCCCCGGTAAACGGCGGCCGTAACTATAACGGTCCTAAGGTAGCGAAATTCCTTGTCGGGTAAGTTCCGACCTGCACGAATGGTGTAACCATGGCCATGCTGTCTCCACCCGAGACTCAGTGAAATCGAATTCGCCGTGAAGATGCGGTGTACCCGCGGCTAGACGGAAAGACCCCGTGAACCTTTACTACAGCTTGGCACTGAACATTGAACCTACATGTGTAGGATAGGTGGGAGGCTTTGAAGGCGTGACGCCAGTTGCGCTGGAGCCGTCCTTGAAATACCACCCTTGTATGTTTGATGTTCTAACGCAGGTCCCTGAATCGGGATCGCGGACAGTGCCTGGTGGGTAGTTTGACTGGGGCGGTCTCCTCCCAAAGAGTAACGGAGGAGCACGAAGGTTGGCTAATCCTGGTCGGACATCAGGAGGTTAGTGCAATGGCATAAGCCAGCTTAACTGCGAGACGGACAGGTCGAGCAGGTACGAAAGTAGGTCATAGTGATCCGGTGGTTCTGAATGGAAGGGCCATCGCTCAACGGATAAAAGGTACTCCGGGGATAACAGGCTGATACCGCCCAAGAGTTCATATCGACGGCGGTGTTTGGCACCTCGATGTCGGCTCATCACATCCTGGGGCTGAAGTCGGTCCCAAGGGTATGGCTGTTCGCCATTTAAAGTGGTACGCGAGCTGGGTTCAGAACGTCGTGAGACAGTTCGGTCCCTATCTGCCGTGGGCGTTGGATGATTGAAGGGAGTTGCTCCTAGTACGAGAGGACCGGAGTGAACGAACCTCTGGTGTTCGGGTTGTCACGCCAGTGGCACTGCCCGGTAGCTAAGTTCGGAATCGATAACCGCTGAAAGCATCTAAGCGGGAAGCGAGCCCTGAGATGAGTCATCCCTGACCCCTTGAGGGTCCTAAAGGGCCGTTGGAGACCACAACGTTGATAGGTGGGGTGTGTAAGCGCGGCGACGTGTTGAGCTAACCCATACTAATTACCCGTGAGGCTTAACCATACAACACCCAAGAAGTGTTCTGGGCCTTGTAGCAAGTGCGAGACTACTTACCTAATTCAGTGATAACGACCAGGCAATAGCCAATCAGTCGTTACTCACGTCAGCTTTCTGGATTGAAGAATTTGCCTGGCGGCCATAGCGCCGTGGAACCACCTGATCCCATGCCGAACTCAGAAGTGAAACGCGGTAGCGCCGATGGTAGTGTGGCATTCGCCATGCGAGAGTAGGACACTGCCAGGC
>NZ_CDDA01000015.1:0-218203 GCF_000819745.1 Aeromonas bestiarum
ATGACCTACTTCAAGATTAGCCTTTCAACACATAATTGGGACAGCGCCATAAAAAAACCCGGCCAAGGCCGGGTTTTTTGTGCGTGCGCTGCGAGAGGCTGGTTTATTTGGCCAGGGACTCCGGCAGGTTTTCGCGGATCTTGCCGAGCATCTCTTTCAGGACGCGCGGGTTGGCAACCACTATGTTGCCGGAGTTTTCGTAGTTGTGACCACCCACGAAGTCGGTGACGATGGCACCGGACTCTTTGGCCAGCAGTTCACCGGCAGCGGTATCCCAGGGCTTGAGGCCGATTTCCCAGAAACCGTCGACGCGACCGGCGGCCACATAGGCCAGATCCAGTGCGGCAGAGCCGGAGCGACGGATGTCGGCACATTCGATGAACATGCTCTGGAACATCTTCAGGTACGGCTCTATGTGGTGCTTCTGCTTGAACGGGAAACCGGTGGCCAGTACTGTGCCAGCCAGCTCTTTGGCCTTGCCGACACGGATGCGGTAGCCGTTCAGCTGGGCGCCGTTACCACGGGTCGCGGTAAACAGCTCGTCACGGATGGGATCGTAAACGACGGCCTGTTCGGTCTTGCCCTTGACGCGCAGGGCGATGGAGACGGCAAAGTGCGGAATGCCCTTGACGAGGTTGGTCGTGCCATCCAGTGGGTCAATGATCCATTGGTAGTCCGGATTGGTACCGGCAATCTCACCAGACTCTTCAGCTATGATGCTGTGTTCCGGGTAAGATTTTTTGATGGTATGAATGATGGCCGCTTCAGCGTCACGGTCAACGTTGGTCACGAAGTCATTGCTGCCTTTCTGGATGGCCTCGATGTTCTCGGGCTGGGAGAAGGCTTTTACTACTACTTGACCGGCGTTGCGCGCAGCGCGCACGGCGATATTCAGCATCGGATGCATAGGTTCACCACTGGATGTTAAAGAACGGGGGATAAAAGGACGCGGTATAATACCAGTCTTTTCGATAATGGCAACCGTTATACGCCTTCTCCCTGACCTTGGCGACTGCCAGATCTGACGGCTCCAATGTAGGCTTCTTTTGGTCTAGTCTTATGGCAGCAGCCGAATAACAGGCTGCATTGAGCATAGGGACGTGGATCATGAATCTGTCATTAGTCAGTCAAAAACCGTCGGCAGCGAGCACTCAAGGGCTGCTGGCTGCCTTGAGAGCATCAACCGGATATGGCGACTACTTCAACGAGGTGAGTATTGCCCAGCCATCACAGTGGCAGCCGGGTAAAGAAGAGGCGGCCATACTACTGCTCGATGGCGATACCCCCTGGCCCGAGTTTGCCTGGCAGCGCAGCGGTGAGACGTTCGGTTTGCCGGTATTGCCGCTGCTGATGCGCGGCGGGGATGAGACCTTCACCATTCAGGGGCCGGATGTGCGGGATCCGCGCTTCTATTTTGTCTCCAACGGCATAGTGCTGGACGAATCCGAGCTGGCCGATCCCGCCTGCAGCAGAGTGCTGTTGAGCAAGCTTGAGTCCTACTTCCCGCTGTTGTCCCGCCTCATTTTGCTGCGCCAGCGCCAACCCGTGGGGCTGTGCAACTAGCGTTTCTCTTCCTGCTTGCGGGCTGTTCAAGCGGTGCAATATTTGTCATAACTGACCCGTATTGCACCGCTTTGCCATGCCGGAGCCCGGGAAAATGTCCGCATGGCGTCTATCCCGTTGTCTTTACCTGTCTGGCATAAGCACAGCAGTGGTCGTTTCTGTGCCAATGTGTGGATCACAAGGAGTTCATGATGATCGATTTTTATACCGCAGCCACCCCCAATGGTTTCAAGGTGGCGATTGCCCTCGAAGAGCTGGGGCTGCCCTATCGGGTGATCCCGCTGGATTTGTCGGCGCTGGATCAGAAAAAGCCCGCGTTTCTGGCCATCAACCCCAACGGACGCATCCCCGCCATTGTCGATCGGGATAACGGTGACTTCGCGGTGTTTGAGTCCGGCGCCATCCTGCTCTATCTGGCAGAGAAGGCGGGCAGGTTGCTGCCGCAGGATCCCAAGCGTCGTTCCCAGGCCATCCAGTGGCTGATGTTCCAGATGGGCGGGGTCGGCCCCATGATGGGGCAGGCCAACGTCTTCTATCGCTACTTCCCGGAGAAGATCCCGGCCGCCATCGAGCGCTATCAGAAGGAGGGGCGCCGCCTGTTCGAGGTGCTCGACAGCCACCTGGCGCAGCACGAATACCTGGCCGATGAGTACAGCATTGCCGACATCGCCACCTGGCCCTGGGTGCGCATTCATGACTGGAGTGGCATCTCCATCGAGGGTCTGCCGCATCTGCAAGCCTGGATGGCGCGCATGGCAGAAAAACCTGCCTGCCAGAAGGGGATCACCATACCGCCACGCAACGAGACACCGGAGGATCTGGTCAAGCAGGCCCAGCAGATGGTAACGCGTTGATTTTTATTGCTGACGGGGCAAATTGCCCCGTTACATTAGAAAAACTAGGGAAAGCTGATTACAAAGATTCGTTCGTTTTTCGTGATCTGAATCACTAAGATCACGCCAAGCCAAGGGAGTGTCCTGCTCCCGGCCGGTGCGGGTTCTCCGCCTTGTATTTTCACCTTTGATTGACTCTGTTTTTTTGGATCCCCTCTGCAGGTTTCTGCCAGGGGTGCGGCAGCTTTTTGATGATTTGCGGGACTGAGATATGTATCGGCACAGTTTTTACCCTCTGTTTTTTCTGACCATCCTGATGGTCGCCGTGGGTCAGATGACCCAGACCCTGTATGTGCCCTCCATTCCCATGATGGCGGGGGACTTCAACGTGGCCTCCGGCCAGTTGCAGGCGGTGATGGCCTGTTACCTCATTCCGTACGGGCTCTCCCAGTTTGTCTATGGCCCGCTGTCGGATCGCATCGGTCGTCGCCCCGTGCTGCTCATCGGCATGATGGTGTTTCTGGTGGGAACCTTGACCATTCAGCTGATCCCGAGCTTCACCGCACTGCTGGTGGGCAGCCTGATCCAGGGGATGGGCACGGGTGCCGGCGGTGCCATGAGCCGGACCGTGATGCGCGATCGTTACAGCGGCGCCGAACTGAACCGGGCCAACAGCCTGGTGAGCATGGGGGTGATCTTCTCCCCGCTGCTGGCCCCCGTACTGGGTGGCTGGTTGACCGAGCTGTTCAACTGGCGCGCCGGTTACTGGTTCCTGTTCGGCTTTGGTGCCGTGACCACCCTGGCCCTGCTGGCCTGGTTTGGTGAAACCCTGCCGCAGGCGGCTCGCCAACAGCCGCTGCGGGTCGGCGCTGCCTACCGCCACGTGCTGGGCAATCCGCGCTTTCAGGGCAACCTGCTCTGCCTGATGGCGACCTTCGCCGGTCTGGCGGTGTTTGAAGCGGCGGCTGGCGTGCTGCTCGGCGATGTGCTCAAGCTGAGCGCCCGCACCGTGAGCGTGCTGTTCGTGTTGCCGCTGCCCGGCTACCTGTTCGGCGCCTGGCTCTCCGCCAAGCTGAGCTTCCGGCTGAGTCAGGGCAAGTTGATGCGCCTTGGCATCGTCTTCCTGGCGCTGGGGTCACTGATCATACTGCTGCCTGGCTTGTTCGGCGTGGTGAGTGCGGCCTCGCTGGTGGGGGGCGCGGCCGTCTACTTCATCGGCAGCGGCATCCTCTATCCGACCGCCACCTCATGCGCCATAGAGCCCTTCCCGGGGCAGGCGGGCACCGCCGGCGCCATCCTGGGTGGCATGCAGAACCTGGGGGCGGGGATAGTCACCCTGCTGGCAGCCTGCTTCCCGATGGAAGGCCAGGTGACCCTGGGGGCCATCATGACGCTCATGGTCCTGCTGGTGGCCCTGAGCTTTGCCTGGCTGCGCCACCACGGCTCGCCGCACGAGCAGATGGCCGTCTGATCGCCTCGTCACAGTGACAAGCCCGCCCTCGCCGGCGGGCTTTTTATTGGCTCGATACTGGGTGTCGTGGGGGCCTGGGCTGGGGGAGAAGTAGGGGATGAACCTGAGCAGACAAGAATGAGCTGTCGCGCTGGGCATCTGTAAACGGGAGGCAAAGAAAAAGCCCGTCATCGTGATGACGGGCTTTTTGCTGTTGGTACCCCGGAGATGCCGTTGCCGGTTTGGGCCCTTGAACCGTAGGTTCAAGGCGGGAATCGAATCTGACCGCAGGCTTCTCGGTCGTGCCGAGCATGCGCAATAGCCAGAAGGCCGATCCCCTGGTGGGTATGATTATCGGCTCGGGGACTTGAACCGGCTGACGCACATCCCAGGGAATTTTAAAACGGTGCGCGATTAGGGCTGCAGGCCCTCGCCGCTGGATTCGCCATACTGTCCGTGCTCGATCAAGGCCGCTTCTATGGTGCGTTGCAGCATCTTGATCCGCTTGTCCATGGTCTCAGAGTATTGGTGATTCTTCTCTTTTTCAAGGCAGAGCTCATGGCAAAAATTGAGCGCTGCCATGATCGCCAATTGCTCGTTGCTGGAGACCTTGGAACGTTGACGCAGCTCGATGAGTTTGTCAGTCAGCTGGTCGGCGGCCTGGCGCAGGGCATCCTGCTGTCCCAAGGGACAGGATACCTTGTAGGGACGTCCCAAAATGACGATTTCTACGGCCTCTGTGCTCATGCCTTCCTCAATACGGCGGTGCTGATTTCCGCCTTTATCCACGTGGACAACTGGGCGGGACTATATAGCGCAGATGCAGAAGTTTCAAGGCCTTGCTGGCTCTGGAAGGGGGAGAATGCTAGGATCCTGACCATTAATTTTGCATATTTGCCTGAACTTTGAGCGGATCTTCGATGAGCAAAACGAACCCCCTGAAATACACGGCCGTGGCCGACCTGATGGAACAGCATGAGCTGATGGCAACGGCGGTGGAGGCCCATGGCGTGATCTGCGGTCTCGTCTGCGGTGGCGTGGCACTGGATGACAAGAGCTGGCTGCCGCCCTTCAACGATCTGGTCAACGACGGTTTCGGCTTGCCGGCCCCGGTGCGCCAGGTGATGACAGATCTCTATCACGAGATAGTCGAGAGCCTGATGGCCCAGAAGGGCGTCGAGCTGCTGCTGCCAAGCGATGAGGCGCCGCTCGATGAGCGCATCGATTCGCTGGTGGACTGGTCACAGGCATTTCTGGCCGGGTTTGGCGTGGTGCAACAGGAGCTTTCCAGGGCGTCCGAAGAGTTGCAGGAGATGATCCAGGACATCGCCAGCATCACCCAGGTCTCTGCCGAGTTCGATCAGGAAGACGACGAGAACGAAGCCTCCTTCCTGGTGCTCTACGAGCATGTACGCCTGGGGGTCATGATGACCTTCGAGGAGTTTGGCAAGCGTCCCGATACCCCGATCGCGCCGCCGACCCTGCACTGATCGCCCCTGCGACAGAAACAGCAAAAAACAAAGCAGAGCGCCCCGGTGGCGCTCTGCTTTTATCCGGCCGTATGGGGGAGCCAGCTCAGCATTTTTTCAACCAGATCATGGTCGTGACGCCGTTTTTTGCCCGTGGCCTCGCATCCCGGCCCCCCGCTTTGTGATAGCATGAGGTCACGTTCCCAGCTTCTTCCTCTCATCTCATGTCTCAATCTGATCTGGTTCACGTCGACGTGGCTATCGTCGGCGGTGGAATGAGCGGCGCCGTGCTGGCGCTCTCTCTTGCCGCGTTGCGAGGTGCCGACGGCGAGCCCCTGCAGATCCTGCTGCTGGAGGCGAGCGCCCCCGAGCTCAATGCCCATCCAGGCTTCGATGCCCGCGCCATCGCGCTCTCTGCTGGCACTTGCGAGGCGCTGGTCCGTCACGGGCTCTGGCCTCGCTTCGCCCCTCACTGCTCCCCCATCACCCAAATCCATGTCTCGGATCGGGGCCATTGTGGCCAGGCCAGCTTGTCGGCGGCGGAATATGGTCTGCCCGCGCTCGGCCAGGTGATCGAGCTGTCGGCGGCTGGCATAACACTGCAGCAGGGGATGGCGGCCTGCCCCCACATCCATATGCTGTGCCCGGCCCAGCTCTCGACCATTGAGCCGCTTGAGGAGGGCGTGACCCTGACGCTGGCCGGTGGCGAGCGTTACCAGACCCGGCTGCTGGTGGCGGCCGATGGCGGCCACTCCTTCGTGCGCCAGCACTTCAAGATGGCCGTCACTCGTCACGACTTTGAGCAAAGTGCCATCATAGCCACGGTCAAGACCGCCGAGGATCCCGCCGGGCGGGCGTTCGAGCGCTTCACCCAGGGAGGGCCGCTGGCCTTGCTGCCGATGCAGGATGGGCTCTCCTCCCTGGTGTGGAGCGTCGGGCGGGAGCAGGCGGATGAACTGATGGGGCTGGATGAGGCCGCCTTTCTCGCCCGGTTGCAGCAGGCGTTTGGCTGGCGGCTGGGCCGTTTCGAGCGATGCGGCCAGCGCCCCGTCTATCCGCTGGTACAGACGGCCACCGACTACCCGCTGGCCCAGCGCACAGTGCTGGTGGGCAATGCCGCCCACCTGCTGCACCCCATCGCCGGGCAGGGCTTCAACCTCGGTATGCGCGATCTGGACCTGCTCACCCAGGCGGTTGCCGGCGCGCTCGCGGCGGGGGAGGACATAGGCAGCTTTGCGGTGCTGAACGGTTACTGGCAGCTGCGCAAGGAGGATCAGGCCCGGACCATCTGGCTCACCTCCTCGCTGGCCCAGCTCTTCTCCAATGGCCACGATCCGCTGGTGGCGGGCCGCAACCTGGCGCTCTCCCTGATGGGACGGCTGACTTGCCTCAAGGCGCCGCTGGCCTCCCGTACCCTGGGGTTTGTGGCCGACCTGTGCCGTAAATGAGGGGCGCCGCCCACCCGCGGCGGTCAATCGCGAATTGAAAGGGGCTATGCCAACGGGCGTCCCCTGCTGACCCGGCGGTCAGCCACGAAAGGAACAGATGAATGCAGATGCAAAACGTGGATGTGGTGATTGTGGGGGGCGGCATGGTGGGCCTGGGGCTTGCCGCCGCGCTCAAGCAGAGTGGCCTCAAGATTGCCATCGTGGAGGGGCAGTTGCCCGATCCTGCGCTCGGCGACGCGCCGGACAACCGGGTCAGTGCCCTGAGTCTGGCCAGCCAGCGCATCTTGCAGCAGGTCGGCGCCTGGGGCGGGATAGCGGCGCGGCGCCTGCAGCCCTACGAGAAGATGCAGGTGTGGGAGCAAGACAGCTTCGGCCAGATTGGCTTTGATGCAGCCGGTCTGCGCCAGGCGGCGCTCGGTCACATAGTCGAGAACCGGGTCATCCAGCTGGCGCTGCTGGAGGTGATTGCAGATGCAGACAACATACAGCTGCTGAGTCCGGCCCGGGCCGCCAGCCTGCAAAGTGGCGAGGCGGGGTCGCTCCTGCTGCTGGACGATGGCCGCGCGCTGTCGGCCAAGCTGGTGGTGGCCGCCGATGGCGCCCACTCCTGGGTGCGCCGCCAGGCGGACATTCCGCTCACCAGCTGGGATTACGGCCATCACGCCCTGGTGGCGACGGTGCGCTGTGCCGAGCCCCACGAGGCGGTGGCCCGCCAGATCTTCACCCCGGATGGCCCGCTCGCCTTCCTGCCTCTGTGGCAACCGGATCTCTGCTCCATCGTCTGGTCCGTGCCCGCCAGCCGGGCCGAGGCACTGTGCGCCTGCGATGACGAACAGTTCAACCGCCAGCTCACCACCGCCTTCGATGGCCGGCTGGGATTGTGCAAGGTGGAAGGGGCACGCAGCGCCATCCCGCTCACCGCCCGCTATGCCCGCGACTTCGCTCGCGAGCGGCTGGTACTGGTGGGGGATGCGGCTCACACCATACATCCGCTGGCGGGGCAGGGGGTCAACCTGGGTCTGCTGGATGCGGCGGCGCTGGCGGAGCAGATTGTGCAAACGCATCGTGCCGGTGGGGACATAGGCCTGCTGGCCAACCTGCGCAGCTACGAGCGCTGGCGCAAGAGCGAGGCGGCCCGCATGCTGGCGGCCATGGAAGGGCTCAAGCGGCTGTTCAGCGGAGCCAACCCCCTCAAGAAGCTGGTGCGCGGGGTGGGATTGTGCGCCTTCGACGCGCTGGCGCCGCTCAAGCAGGGGGTGATCCGGGCCGCCATGGGGCTCGATGGCGAACTGCCCGCCCTGGCCAAGGGTGAAAAAATCTAATACTACTCAGGTTTTTTTACAACAAAACTAATCTGACGAGGCTGATGACCCATTTTGGGAATCAGCCTTTAATCTGGGTGGCAGGCGAAACGTTTTTCTTCAAATTGTGACGAAACGGTAAAAATCAAAATTTAATCTCGAGTGAGTCGCTGTTCGACTGTTTTTATCACTGTTTTTACCTTAGTGTCTGGGGTCTGTTTACTGGCGGTGGATTAGTTTTTTTTGAGCGGCAGGCTCGCCCGCTTGTCATATAATCCGCTGCGTTCAAGGAATCACTCTTGCCCCGCGGGGCTGGAACGAGCACAGACTCCAGCCGTCTCTTCTCTTTCTGTTGCACAGGCGATTGCATGTCCTGTTGGCTGTCAGGGGAGGGCGGATTGCGAGTGTTGTCGCGAACGCTTAAGGAAACACAGCGATGATCCAGACTACAGTACTGCATCCCAAGCACTTGGAAGCCGGCGCCAAAATGGTGGACTTCCACGGTTGGGAAATGCCCATCAACTACGGCTCCCAGCTGGAAGAGCACCACGCGGTGCGCACCGATGCCGGCATGTTCGACGTCTCCCACATGACCATAGTCGACTTGACAGGCGAACGGGTCAAAGCCTTCCTGCAACACCTGCTGGCCAACGACGTGGCCAAACTCACAGTCCCGGGTAAGGCCCTCTACAGCGGCATGCTCAATCCGGAAGGCGGCGTCATCGACGACCTTATCACCTATTACCTGACCGATACGTTTTACCGCCTGGTGGTGAACTCCGCCACCCGCGAGAAGGATCTGGCCTGGATCCGCCACCACGCCATCGATTTTGCCGTGAGCGTGACCGAACGTCCCGAGCTCGCCATGATCGCGGTGCAGGGCCCCAACGCCAAGGCCAAGGCGGCCAAGGTGTTCACCCCTGAGCAAAATGCGGCAGTGGAGGGGATGAAGCCCTTCTTCGGCGTGCAGGCGGGGGATCTCTTCATCGCCACAACCGGTTACACAGGCGAAGACGGTTATGAAATCGTGGTGCCGCAAGAGAAGGCGTGCGACCTGTGGCAGGCGCTGCTGGACAACGGCGTGGCCCCTTGCGGGCTGGGCGCGCGGGATACCCTGCGCCTCGAAGCCGGCATGAACCTCTACAGCCAGGACATGGACGAGAGCATCAGCCCGCTCGCCGCCAACATGGCCTGGACCCTGGCCTTCGAGCCGGCCTCCCGCCAATTTATCGGTCGCGCCGCGCTGGAAGCACAGAAGGCAGCGGGCAATCAGCCCAAGCAGGTCGGTCTGGTGATGGAAGAGAAGGGGGTGCTGCGTGCCGGCATGCCGGTCACCTTCACCACCGCCAGCGGCGAGAAGCGGGAAGGTGTGATCACCTCGGGTTCTTTCTCGCCGACCCTGGGCTACAGTATTGCCCTGGCGCGGGTACCCCGCGACATCGGCGAACAGGCCGAGGTGGAGATCCGCAAGAAGCTGGTCACCGTCAAAGTCACCAAGCCCGCTTTCGTGCGCAACGGCCAGAAGCTGGTGTAACAACCCCATTGCGGCGAAGGGGTTGCCCTTCGCCAGTACCCCTTGTACGCGGTCCAGGTACAAGTGATCCAAGTGAATAAGAAGGAAGCACAAATGAGCCATATCCCGAGCGAACTGAAATATGCCACCTCCCACGAGTGGATCCGTGTTGAAGCCAACGGCGAGGCCGTGGTCGGTATCACCGAGCACGCCCAGGATCTGCTGGGAGACATGGTGTTTATCGACCTGCCGGAAGTGGGCAAGCAAATTGGCGCCGGTGATGACTGCGCCGTGGCCGAGTCGGTCAAGGCCGCCTCCGACATCTACAGCCCGGTGAGCGGCGAAATCATTGCCATCAACGAAGAGCTGGAAGGCAGCCCGGAACTGGTCAACTCAGACCCCTACGGCGCCGGCTGGCTGTTCCGCATCAAGCTGGATGACGCGGGCGAGCTCGCCAACCTGCTGGATGCCGAAGGCTACCAGAACCTGGTGGACGAAGAGTAATGCCCCCGGGCCCTGCCAACACAGCAGGGCCCCTTTGTATGACCGCCAGCCGGACACACGCCGGCCGGTGGAAGGGTGAAGTCGCCCGCGCCTGCCGTTTGCCAGCCTGGCCTTGCCAGGGGGCAAGCGGGCCGGTACGCAACAAGGCGATCCCCTGTCGATGCTGGCGCAGCATCCGGTGCCGCACCCAGCCTGCGGGACCCAGAACATGAGTGGAGTCGGTATCAACCGGCTATCAGGAACATCAGGTCTTGGTTATCAGGACTTAATACCAGGAATAGGGAAATGACCCAGTCACTGTTTGAACTCGAGCAAAAAACCGATTTCATCCGTCGCCACATAGGCCCGGGTGAGGAAGAAGTGCGCGCCCTGTTGGCCACCGTGGGCGCAGAGAGCCTGGACGATCTGATTGAGCAGACGGTCCCCGCTGCCATTCGCCGGCCGGGCCCGCTCGGCATCGGCGCCCCCATGACGGAAGTGGAGGCACTGGCCAAGCTCAAGGGCTACGCCGCCCAGAACAAGGTAGCCAAGAGCTATATCGGCATGGGCTATCACGACACCCATGTGCCCCACGTCATCCTGCGCAACGTGCTGGAGAACCCGGGCTGGTATACCGCCTACACTCCGTACCAACCTGAGCTGGCCCAGGGCCGTCTCGAAGCCCTGCTCAACTTCCAGCAGCTGACGCTGGACTTGACCGGCATGGATCTGGCCAGTGCCTCCCTGCTGGATGAAGCCACCGCCGCCGCCGAAGCCATGGCGCTGGCCAAGCGCATGGCCAAGTCCAAGTCCCATCTCTTCTTCGTGGCCGATGACGTGCACCCCCAGGTGATCGATGTGGTCAAGGAGCGCGCCGTGCACTTTGGCTTCGACGTGGCCGTCGGCCCCGCCGCACAGGCCTGCGCCGAAGAGGTGTTCGGTGCCCTGTTCCAGTACCCCACCACCACGGGTGAGGTGAAAGATCTGCGTGCCCTGATCGCTGCCGTGCAAGCCCAGAAGGGGCTGGCCTGCGTCAGTGCCGACCTGCTCTCCTTGCTGCTGCTCAAATCCCCGGGTGAACTGGGGGCCGACGTGGTATTCGGCTCAGCCCAGCGCTTCGGCGTGCCCATGGGTTACGGTGGCCCACACGCCGCCTTCTTCGCCACCCGCGATGCCTACAAGCGCTCCATGCCGGGCCGCATCATAGGCGTCTCCAAGGATGCCCGCGGCAAGGCTGCCCTGCGCATGGCGATGCAGACCCGCGAGCAGCACATCCGCCGCGAGAAGGCGAACTCCAACATCTGTACCGCCCAGGTGCTGCTGGCCAACATGGCGAGCTTCTACGCCGTCTACCACGGCCCTGTGGGGTTGAAAACCATCGCCTCCCGCGTTCACCGTCTCACCAGCATCCTGGCGCTGGGGCTTAAAGCCAAGGGCGTTGCCCTCAAGCACGCCAGCTGGTTCGATACCCTCACCGTACAGAGCGCCGACAAGGCCGCGCTGATCGCCAAGGCTGAAGGGCTCGGCATCAACCTGCGCGCCGATCTCGATGGTGCCGTGGGCGTGTCGCTCTCCGAAACCACCACCCGCGCCGATGTGGCCGAGCTGTTCGATCTGTTCCTGGGCACAGGCCACGGCCTGGATGTGGAGGCGCTCGACAAGGCGGCCCAGACCCATCACGGCATACCGCAGGATCTGCTGCGCACCGACGCCGTGCTGACCCACGAGGTGTTCAACAAGTACCACTCCGAGACCGAGATGCTGCGGTACATCCACCGTCTCGAGGCGAAAGATCTGGCGCTCAACTACGCCATGATTTCGCTGGGTTCCTGCACCATGAAGCTCAACGCCACCGCCGAGATGATCCCGGTGACCTGGCCCGAGTTTGGCAAGCTGCACCCGTTTGCGCCGCTGGCCCAGGCCAAGGGCTACCAGCTGCTGCTGGCCGACCTGGAAGACTGGCTGGTGAAGGTGACAGGTTACGATGCGGTCTGCATGCAGCCGAACTCTGGCGCTCAGGGCGAGTACGCGGGCCTTCTGGCCATCAAGAAGTACCACGAGTCCCGTGGCGACGGTCATCGCGACATCTGCCTCATTCCGGCTTCCGCTCACGGCACCAACCCGGCCTCCGCCCAGATGGCGGGGCTGCGGGTCATCGTCACGGCCTGTGACAAGTCCGGCAACGTGGATCTCGACGACCTGCGCGCCAAGGCCGCCGAGGCGGGGGATCAGCTCTCCTGCCTGATGGTGACCTACCCTTCCACCCACGGGGTGTATGAGGAGACCATCAAGGAGGTGTGCGACATCGTTCACCAGCACGGTGGTCAGGTCTACCTCGACGGCGCCAATATGAACGCGCAAGTCGGGCTGACGGCACCGGGCTTTATCGGGGCGGACGTCTCCCACCTCAACCTGCACAAGACCTTCGCCATTCCTCACGGCGGTGGCGGCCCGGGCATGGGTCCCATAGGCGTGAAGAAACACCTGGCACCCTTCGTGGCCGGTCACGCCGTGGTCAAGACCGACAAGGAGAGCCGCAACAACGGCGCCGTGTCGGCAGCCCCGTTCGGTTCGGCCTGTATCCTGCCCATCAGCTGGATGTACATCGCCATGCTGGGCGACGAGGGGCTGAAGAAATCTACTCAGGTGGCCATCCTCAACGCCAACTATCTGGCCAAGAAGCTGGGTGAATCCTTCCCCGTGCTCTATTCCGGCCGCAACGGCCGGGTGGCCCACGAGTGCATCCTGGATATACGCCCGCTCAAAGAGGCGTCCGGCATCAGCGAGATGGACGTGGCCAAGCGGTTGATGGACTACGGCTTCCATGCGCCGACCATGAGCTTCCCGGTAGCGGGTACCCTGATGGTCGAGCCGACCGAGTCGGAATCCAAGCGCGAGCTGGACCGCTTCGTCGAGGCCATGACCGCCATTCGCGCCGAGATAGCCAAGGTGCAGGACGGTCACTGGAGCCTGGCCGACAACCCCCTGGTCAACGCGCCCCATACCCAGGATGATGTGATGGACGAGCAGTGGAACCGTGGTTACAGCCGCGCCGAGGCGGTCTTCCCGTCCGACGCCGTGCGCGCCGCCAAGTTGTGGCCGTCGGTCAACCGCATCGACGACGTCTACGGCGATCGCAACCTGTTCTGCTCCTGCATCCCCACCGAGGATTACGCCAAGTAATAGCGGCGCAGAGTGAACGCGGGCCAGCTGCCCGATAAAACCAAGGCCACCCCAGCGGGTGGCCTTTTTGTTAGAAAAAAATCAGGAGGTTGGCCAGATGGGCCCGGTTTGTCGGCGCCTCATGGACGCCTGTGGCATGTTGGTGCCACAGAAAGGGTTATCCCTTTGCCTCAGAAGCTGTGTTCGGGGCCAGGGAAGGAGCCGGTTTCGACATCGGCGGCGTAGTCACATGCCGCCCGGTGCAGCAGGGTGTGCATGTCGGCGTACTGCTTGACGAAGCGTGGCAGGCGTCCGGTTCGCAATCCCGCCATGTCTTGCCAGACCAGCACCTGGGCATCGCAGTGGACACCGGCGCCTATGCCCACTGTGGGGATGGCGACCGCAGCCGTGATTTTCTCGGCAACCTCGGCCGGCACCATCTCGATGAGCAGGGCAAAGGCACCGGCGGCTTCGAAGGCGAGGGCGGTATCGATCAGCCGCTGGGCATCCTCGCCTCGTCCCTGTACCCGGTAGCCACCGAGCTGATGCTCAGCTTGCGGGGTGAAGCCGATGTGGGCCATGACGGGGATCCCTGCGCTCACCAGTTTTTCCACCTGGGGCAGCATCTGCTTGTCGCCTTCGAGCTTCACGGCATGGGCCCCGCCTTCCTTCATGAATCGAACCGCCGTATGGAAACATTGCTCGGCCGAGCCCTGATAGGAACCAAAGGGGAGATCCGCGATCACCAGGGGGCGGCGGGTCGAACGGGTCACGGCCCGTACCAGCGGGATCAGCTCGTCCACCGTGACCGGAAGCGAGGTTTCGTGGCCGTAGACGTTGTTGGCGGCGGAATCGCCCACCAGCAATACCGGGATCCCTGCCTCTTCAAAAATGGCGGCGGTATACATGTCGTACGCGGTCAGCATGGCCCACTTCTGACCAAGCACCTTCATCTGCTGAAGATGCGGGATTCGGATGCGGGAGATGGCCTGGCCGGGGGTAGCGCCTTGACCGTAAGGGGAAGCTTGTTCACTCATCATGAGGGTTCTCACAGGGTTGGGATGACATTCAGGCGATCACCCTGTCTGCGAACAGGAGCATCGCAATGGCGATCATGGCCGTGCCGGACAACTGGCTCACCCTGAGGGCCGCCCGCGGGCGGGTTGTCAGTATGGCCTGGGCGCCATAGCCTACCAGCAGGTAGACGATGGCGCAGCTGGCGATATGTACCAGGCCCAGCGCCATCATCTGCATCGGCACCGACCAGGGGGCGGCGGGACCGGTGAACTGGGGCAGCAGGGCCAGGAACAGCAGGAAGACCTTGGGATTGAGGCCGCTCACGCAGATGCCCTTGAGGGTCCAGCTATGCCATGCCCCCGGCCCCGGATCCTGGCTGCCACCCGGCATGGCGGGGTGAATGAGCAGCTGAATGCCCAGCCAGAGCAGGTAGGCCGCCCCCATCAGGGTGAGCAGAGTGAGTGCCACCGGATGGCTGGCCACCAGGGCGCCCACCCCGGCGGCCACGATCAGGATGGCGATCAGGTGGCCGAGCAGCAATCCGGTCACGGCGGGGATCAGGACCCGGCCGCGCATGCCGGCCGAGATCGCATAGGCCCAATCCATCCCGGGCGTTATCACGAACAGGATGGAGACAGCCCAGAAGGCGGCAAAGATTGCTGGTGTCATGAGGATCTGGTCTCTTGCCAAGCTGAAACGGCTGCCATGCGGGGGCCGCCTGCACCTGTGCCCTTGGCCGGCTCGGCCGGTGGGCGCCCTGGCCCGTTGTGCCTGTTCTGCGGTTGCCGGCATGCCCCCTGATTTCCCGTCATGGCAGCACCATCAAGGGGGCTGCAACGTCGCGATCTTTCCATCCTCTGCTTCTCCTGTTCCGATTGCATAGGTGCGGTTGAAATTGCCGCCATTACCATTCTATTGAAAAGAATATCCCCGAGTGATTAGAATGTGCTGTCTAATGTTTGCGTTAAATACCGATATAAAGGGAATATCTTCCAAATGGATAAGGTTGATCGCAGTATCCTTGCCGAGCTCCAGTCAGACGGTCGTCTTTCCGTCACCGAGCTGGCCGAGCGGATCGGGCTGAGCGTCTCGCCCTGTCACCGGCGGGTGCGGGCCCTCGAAGAGACGGGGGTGATCAGGGGATATCGTGCGCAGCTCGACCCCGCCAACCTGGGTCTGAACTTTTACGCCATCGTGTTTGTTACTCTGAGAGAGGGGGATCGTCAGGCCGTTGCCGCATTCGAGCAGGCCGTCATGGCGATCCCTCAGGTCATCCAGGCGCAGCGGCTGTTTGGTGATCCCGATTACCTGTTGAACGTCATTACCCGGGATCTTTCCGCCTTCCAGCGCTTGTATGATGAGCAATTGTCGGCCCTGCCCAGTGTTCAGCGCCTCACCTCGACCCTAGTCATGAAGAGCGTGGTGCAAGAGCGGCCGCTACCGCTATGAAGGGGAGGGGGAGAGCCGCCGCTCATGATGCCAGCCGGAGGCCGATGTGCCTGCACTTGTAGCGCAGTCCGGATTGTTGCCAGTAAAAAGCCCCCGCCAGTTGGCGGGGGCTTTTTCTTTGTGAGTCACATGCCGTTGCCCCGCATCGGACAACCTCAGCCTCGAGCTGCGTCAGGATTTGGCCGGTGCGAGCAGGGCCAGGGCTTTGGCCAGGGTATCGACGGATTCCTGATGCTTGCCCGCCTTGTGCAGTGCCTCGCCTTCGGCGCGCAGCTGCTTCACCTCGGCCAGCTGCTCAGCGCTGAGGGCGGGGCCTGCGGCGAGGGCATCATCGATCTTCTTCATGTCTGCGGGGCAGTGAAACGCGAGGGCACTGCCGGCAAAGAGCAGGCCAATCAATAACAGGACAGGTTTCATCTTGGTTACCTCAATGGTGGGTCTCATCAAGGATAGTCCGGCCGTGGCGGGGCCGGTTGGGTTGAAGTGGGCGGGAAGCAAACGGTACCATGGCTGTTTAGCCCTACAGGGAGACCCCATGACACTCACAAGGTTGTTGTCACCCTTGGCCAGTCTGGTGATATTCATTCTGGGCCACGGCATGTTCAATACCCTGCTGACGGTGCGACTCTCGGCCGAGCAGGTGTCGGTGCAGGCCATAGGTCTGGTGTCGGCCGCCTATTTCGGCGGCCTGGTGCTGGGGGCCTTCGTCAACGCTCGCCTCATCATACGGGTCGGCCATATCCGGGCCTATGCGGCCTACGCCTCCCTGCTCTGTTTTCTGTTCCTGCTGCACGGCATGGTGGTGGAACCCGTCAGCTGGGCTGCGCTGCGGCTGCTGGGTGGCTTTGCCACCGGCGGCCTGTTCGTGGTGCTGGAGTCCTGGATGCTGGTCTCCAGCACCCCGGCCAACCGGGGGCGGCTGATGTCGCTCTACATGATACTGCTCTATGGATCCCTGGCCATGGGCCAGTTGCTGCTCAAGTGGGTGGATCCCATGGTGTTGACCCCGTTTGCCCTGTGCGCCATGGCAGCCACCCTGTCTGTGGTGCCGCTGGCGCTCTCCCGGGTGGCGACGCCCGCCATGGTGGCGCCCCAACCGGTCGGGGTGATCGAGCTGGTGCGGCTCACCCCGGCGGGCATGGGCAGCAGCTTCACTTCGGGCCTGATCCTCGGTGCCATCTACGGCCTGCTGCCACTCTATTTTACCGATAGCGGGGCTTCGCTCTCGCGGGTGGCGGACATGATGGCGCTGGTGATCCTGGGGGGCATGTGCCTGCAGTATCCCATAGGCCGCATGTCCGATCGCTATGACAGGCGGCTGGTGATCCTGCTGCTCGGCGCCGTGCTGACCCTGCTCGCCCTGCTGATGGTGCTGTTGCCGGAGGAGTGGCGCGAGCCTGTCACCGGCACTCTGGTGTTCTTGCTGGGGGGGATGGCGTTTTCCATCTATCCCCTGAGCCTGAGTCACGCCTGCGATGAGCTGCGCCCGGATCAGGTGCTGGGGGCCAATCAGGGGCTGCTGCTCGCCTATAGCCTGGGGGCCATGATAGGGCCGCTGCTGGCACCTTTCGTCATGCTGCAGTTCGGGCCGCAGGGCTTGTTCGTCTACTTCGCCCTGTGCGGCACCCTGCTGACGGCGTATCTGGGCTGGCGCAAGCGGCAGCGGGCCCCCATTCCGCTGACCGATCATCAGGTGTTTATGCCGGTACCGCCCAATACTCCCATGACCGCCGAACTGGAGCCGAGAACGGATCTGGCGGGGGAGGCGGTGCCTGCCAGCTATGCCACGCCTGAGTCGTCCGGGCCGCAGGATATGAAGGCCGGCTAGCGGTCGCTGAATCACGCGGATAAAAAAAGCCGGCTCCAGGGAGCCGGCTTTTTATTGGTAACGGAGACTATCAGGCGGTCACGGCCTCGGCCTTGGCGGATGTCTCGGTGGCGTCCGGCGCCGCATTGCGGATGAGGTAATCAAATGCCCCCAGCGCAGCGGTCGCTCCTGCGCCCATGGAGATGATGATCTGCTTGAACGGCACCGTCGTGGCGTCGCCTGCGGCGTAGACACCGGGCAGGGAAGTGGCGCCCTTGGCATCGATCTCGATCTCGCCGAAGCGGGTCAGTGCCACTTCACTCCCCTTGAGGAACTCGGTGTTCGGTACCAGGCCGATCTGCACGAAGATACCGGCGACCGCCAGGTGCTTGATCTCGCCGGTGGTGCGATCTTCGTAATCCATGCCGACCACCTTGCTGCCATCACCTATCACTTCTGTGGTGCGGGCACTCATGATGATGTCGATGTTGCCCATGGAGCGGGCCTTCTTCTGCAGCACCTCGTCGGCGCGCAAGGTGTCGGCGAACTCCACCACGGTGACGTGCTCGACGATACCGGCGAGATCGATGGCCGCTTCTATGCCTGAGTTACCGCCACCGATCACCGCCACCCGCTTGCCCTTGAAGAAGGGGCCGTCGCAGTGCGGGCAGTAGGCCACGCCCTTGGTGCGGTACTCGAGCTCGCCCGGCACGTTCAGATCACGCCAGCGGGCACCGGTCGCCAGGATCACGGCGCGGCTCTTCAAGGTGGCGCCGGAGGCCAGCTCCACGTTCACATAGCCATCCTTGCTGATGGCGGCGGCGCGCTGTTCGGTGATCACTTCCACGCCGTACTGCTTGACGTGCTGCTCCAGACTCGCGGCCAGCTTGGGGCCTTCGGTGTAGGTCACCGAGATGAAGTTCTCGATGCCTACCGTGTCCATCACCTGACCACCGAAACGCTCGGCGACGATGGCGGTGCGAATGCCTTTACGGGCGGCATAGATGGCAGCCGCGGCGCCAGCCGGGCCACCGCCCACCACCAGCACGTCGTAAGGCGCTTTTTCATTGAGCTCTTCAGCCTTGCGTTCTGCGGCGCCTGTGTCGAGCTTGGCCACTATCTCTTCCAGCGAGATGCGACCCTGGCTGAACGGTTGACCGTTCATATAGACGTTCGGCACCGCCATGATCTGGCGCTCGTTCACCTCATCCTGGAACAGGGCGCCGTCGATCATGGTGTGAGTGATGCCGGGGTTCAGGGTCGCCATCAGGTTCAGTGCCTGCACCACGTCCGGGCAGTTGTGGCAGGAGAGGGAGATATAGGTCTCGAAATGGAACTCGCCCTTCAGGTTCTTGACCTGCTCCAGCACGGCCGGATCGGCCTTGGAGGGGTGACCACCGCTTTGCAGCAGGGCGAGCACCAGGGAGGTAAATTCATGACCCATGGGGATGCCGGCAAAATGAACGCGCGGGGCCTGGCCCTGGGGCGCGATGCTCATGGAAGGCTTGCGGGTATTGGTGCCAGAGGTCTGGATAATCTTGGGGGACATCTCGGCGATCTCGCTGGCCAATGCCAGCAGCTCTGCGGATTTGTCACTGTCATTGCCGGACACGCTGATCTCGATGGGATTGACGATGTACTGCAGATAGGTGTTCAGCTGTTGTTTGAGGTTGGTATCCAACATCTTCGAATTCCTTCTTTTGATTGCGGGTCGGCGTTTTGTCAGGCCAGAAAGCAGACCGGCGCCTTTTCTGAGGTCCGTAAACAAAACCGGCCCTTGAATGGGCCGGTCTTCAGAGCGGGGAGGCTTAGATTTTGCCTACCAGATCCAGGGACGGGGCCAGGGTGGCATCGCCTTCTTTCCACTTGGCCGGGCAGACTTCACCCGGGTGGGAAGCAACGTACTGGGCCGCTTTGACTTTGCGCAGCAGTTCCAGGGCGTCACGGCCGATGCCGCCAGCGTTGATTTCAACGATCTGGATGATGCCCTGCGGGTCGATGACGAAGGTGCCGCGGTCAGCCAGACCGGCTTCTTCGATCATGACGCCGAAGTTGCGGGTGATGGCGCCAGTCGGGTCACCAATCATAGGATACTGGATCTTCTGGATGGTGTCGGAGGTGTCGTGCCACGCCTTGTGGGTGAAGTGGGTGTCGGTGGAGACGGAGTAGATCTCGACGCCCAGCTTCTTGAATTCGGCGTAGTTGTCAGCCAGGTCACCCAGCTCGGTCGGGCAAACGAAGGTGAAGTCAGCCGGGTAGAAGAACACCACGGACCACTTGCCTTTCAGGTCAGCGTCAGACACCTGAACGAATTTGCCATTGTGGTAGGCGGTGGCGTTGAACGGCTTGATTTCAGTGTTGATGTAGGTAGACATGTATTAGCTCCTTGGTGATGTACATATGCCTGTCTGGTGTTGAAGAGTCTGTCCGGACCAGGCGTTTAACGTTCGATGGATTCATCATAGGGGCTTCTCCTAATCGGTTAAAGCCGCAATTTTGAATCACTTCAATCTATCTATTAGATAACCTACCGCTGCTGTACCTAACATGAATATTTCTGACATGCAGAGGTAACCCCTTGTCGAGATTCAACATCTGTGCGGCTCTTGGGTTTTTCAAGGGTCGAATGGGCATCTTTCTCGGGGGAGATGAGGTGTGGCTGTGACGTGCTGGGCGAAACACGCAAAAAGAGGGGGCCCGGGGCAGGGCAGGATGGTGCAGATAAAAAAAATCCCGGCGCTGTCGTAAGGACAAGGCCGGGTCATCAAACAAGGAATGGCTATATAAACAAAAGCTTTACAGCAAAGACTAACTACGGGGTGTGCAAACTTGCAGACATATGAGAGGAAGAGGCTGGGTGCACAATCCCTCGTCTCCCCCTCGGCAACTATTGCATGGGGGAGATAATAGTGTGATGCAGATCACAAAGCAAGGTTATGATGTAAATTTTCAATCAAAATGAAAGACTTTCAGCTTTATTGCCGATTTCATGCGCTGAAAACGCTTTTATTGTAATTTTATTACATTATTTAAAGATCAGAAATCGCCGGGCGGCTCCTGTTCTTCCATCAGTTCGAGCAGGTTGATGGCAACCGCAATGAAATCCGACTCCGTGACTATGCCCACCAGTTTACGCCCCTTGAGCACCGGCAGGCAGCCATATCTGTGGCGCTGCAGGTAGAGCGCCGCCTCCTTGATGCCGGCGTGGGGATCCACGCTTGCCACCTGGCGGGTCATGATCTCGTCGAGCTGGACGCTGTCGGTGAATTCCGCTTCCCGCTCCGGGTTGATGAGCAGCAGCTTGGACTCGCGGGTGGCCAGGATGTCGGTGAGGGTGACCAGACCCAGCAGGTGATGGTGTTCGTCGACGATGGGGATGTGGCGGATCCGCTCCTGCTGCATCAGATCCATCGCCTGCTTGACGCTGTTTTCCGGACCCAGAGTGAAGGGATGTTCTGTCATGATCTCGGATAAGGTCATCATGGTGGGCCTCCTTGTGTATCTGCTTTCACCCTAGCCCAGCCCTCACAGGCAAAACATGATCAGGGTCAATACAAAACCTTAAAGGTTTTTTAACTGGCCCTGCTTCACATAATTGCTCGCTATCCCTTGTCTCTCTTGGGTTTTTGGTCTTTTGGGTTGCCTTGGAAGAGGGGGATAACTAGACTAGCCGCCGATTCCCCCGAGGTGAAAGATGCAAGTATCCGATTTTCATTTTGATCTGCCAGACGAGCTGATTGCCCGCTATCCGATGGCAGAGCGTACCGCCAGCCGCCTGTTGCAGCTCGATGGTCAAAGCGGCGCCCTGCGCCATGGTCAATTTGTGGATGTGCTGGACCAGCTCAACCCCGGCGATCTGCTGGTATTCAACAACACCCGTGTCATTCCGGCGCGCATGTTTGGCCAGAAGGCCAGCGGCGGCAAGCTGGAGGTGCTGGTGGAGCGCATCCTGGACGAACACAGCGTGCTGGCTCACGTGCGCTCTTCCAAATCGCCCAAGCCCGGCACCCGTCTCATTCTGGATGGTGGGCCCGACGGTGAGAAAGTCGAAGCCGAGATGCGGGCCCGCCACGATGCCCTGTTCGAGATCCATTTCCAGGACCCGCGCCCTGTGCTGGAGATTTTGGAAGCCATAGGCCACATGCCGCTGCCGCCCTATATCGACAGGCCCGATGAGGATGCCGACAAGGAGCGCTATCAGACCGTTTACAACCAGAAGCCGGGCGCCGTGGCGGCGCCGACCGCCGGCCTGCACTTCGACGAGCCGCTGCTGGCAAAGATCCGTGCCAAGGGGGTTGAAACGGCCTTCGTCACCCTGCATGTAGGGGCGGGGACCTTCCAGCCGGTGCGGGTGGACAAGATTGAAGATCACCACATGCACTCGGAATATGCCGAAGTGCCGCAGGAGGTGGTGGATGCCATAGCCGCAACGCGCGCCCGCGGTGGCCGGGTGATTGCGGTGGGCACCACCTCGGTGCGATCGCTGGAGAGCGCCGCCAAGGTGAGCCTGGCTCAAGGCAAGCCGCTGGCGCCGTTTTTCAGCGACACCGACATCTTCATCTTCCCCGGCTACCAGTTCCAGGTGGTCGATGCCATGGTCACCAACTTCCATCTGCCGGAGTCGACCCTGATCATGCTGGTCAGCGCTTTCGCCGGGTACGATCACGTGATGGCGGCCTATCAGGCGGCCGTGACCGAAAATTACCGTTTCTTCAGCTACGGGGACGCCATGTTCGTCACCCGTCGCCGGGCGGTGGCATAAGCCTCGCCCTTTATACCGGGCCTTCGGGCTCTCTATTGTCAGACTGTTTCTCTGACGCAACGAGGTAGCAATGAAATTTGAACTGAAAACCACCGACGGCCGTGCCCGTCGCGGCCAGTTGGTATTTGAGCGCGGCACAGTGCAGACCCCGGCCTTTATGCCGGTCGGTACCTATGGCACCGTCAAGGGGATGACCCCGGAAGAAGTGCGCGAGACAGGTGCCCAGATCCTGCTTGGCAACACCTTCCACCTCTGGCTGCGGCCGGGGCAGGAAGTGATGCGCGCCCACGGCGATCTGCATGACTTCATGAACTGGCAGGGCCCGATCCTGACCGACTCGGGTGGTTTCCAGGTGTTCAGCCTGGGGCACATTCGCAAGATCACCGAGGCGGGCGTGCACTTCCGTCACCCCATCAATGGCGAGAAGATCTTCCTCGACCCCGAGAAATCCATGGAGATCCAGTACGATCTGGGCTCCGATATCGTGATGATCTTCGACGAGTGCACCCCGTATCCGGCCACGTACGAAGAGGCGCGCAAGTCCATGGAGATGTCCCTGCGCTGGGGCAAGCGCTCGCGCGACAAGTTTGATGCCCTGGGCAACAAGAATGCCCTGTTCGGCATCATTCAGGGCTCCGTGTATGAAGAGCTGCGGGATGTGTCCCTCAACGGCCTGCTGGAGATCGGCTTCGACGGTTATGCGGTCGGTGGTCTGGCGGTGGGTGAGCCGAAAGAGGATATGCATCGCATCCTCGAGCACGTCTGCCCGAAAATTCCGGCCGACAAGCCGCGTTACCTGATGGGCGTGGGCAAGCCGGAAGACTTGGTGGAAGGGGTGCGCCGCGGGGTCGACATGTTCGACTGCGTGATGCCGACCCGCAATGCCCGCAACGGCCATCTGTTCACCACAGATGGTGTGGTCAAGATCCGCAACGCCAAGTATCGCAGCGACACCAGTACCCTGGATGCCGATTGTGATTGCTACACCTGCAAGAACTACACCCGCAGCTATTTGTACCATCTGGACAAGTGCAACGAGATCCTCGGTGCCCGTCTGAACACCATTCACAACCTGCGTTATTACCAGCGTGTGATGCAGGGTTTGCGGGACGCGATCGAGCAGGGTAAATTAGACGACTTTGTAGCTGAGTTTTACCGTCGGCAAGGGAAGCCTGTGCCTCCGTTAGCTGAAAATGACGTGAAATAACAACGATATATAAGCCAGTTCTCAAATCTACATCAATAAGAGGTTGTTAAATGAGCATTATCTCCAAGGCGTATGCAGAAGGCGCAGTTCCGGGTGCACAGGGTGGTGGTATGGAAATGATCATCATGCTGGCCGTGTTCGGCCTTATTTTCTACTTCATGATCTATCGTCCCCAGGCCAAGCGCGCCAAGACTCATCGTGATCTGATGAGCTCCCTCTCCAAGGGTGATGAAGTGCTCACTTCCGGTGGCCTGGTCGGCAAGATTGCCAAGGTCTCCGCCGATAGCGAATACCTGGTGCTGGCCCTGAATGATCAGACTCAAGTCACCATCAAACGTGATTTCGTCTCTGCCGTTCTGCCCAAGGGTTCTATTCAGTCCCTTTAATCTCCCGAGGAGCACAGCGTGTTAAATCGCTATCCGCTGTGGAAATACCTGATGGTGGTCTTCGTGATCGCCATCGGTTTTCTATATGCAGCCCCCAATCTTTACGGCGAAGACCCGGCCTTGCAGATCTCTGCCAGCCGGGGTGCCGAAGTCAAGCTAGAGACGCTTGATCTGGTGAAAGAGACGCTGGATGCGGCTCAGATCCCGGTCAAGCATGCTGCGTTCGAACACGGTTTCATTCTGATCCGTTTCAAGAACACCGAAGAACAGCTCAAGGCGCGCGACGTCGTCGCCAACAAGCTGGGCGACAACTTCATTACCGCTCTCAACCTGGCACCCTCCACGCCAGCCTGGCTCGAAGCCATCGGTGCCAACCCGCTCAAGCTGGGTCTTGACCTGCGCGGCGGCGTGCACTTCCTGATGGAAGTGGACATGGCCGAGGCGCTGACCAAGCAGCAAGAGCAGATGGTGCAGGATTTCCGCGCCGAGCTGCGTACCCAGAAGATCCGTTATTCCGGCGTGCGCCGGGCCGGTGATCAGGTACAGGTGCTGTTCCGCGATGAAGCGGATCAGGCCAAGGCGGTCTCTCACCTGCGTCGTCAGAACCCTGATCTGACCTTTACCACAGAGCAGAAGGGGGATGAGTTCATCCTGCTGGCGGGTCTGAGTGAAGCCAAGATCAAGGAAGTGAAGAAGTACGCCCTCGAGCAGAACATCACCATCATCCGTAACCGGGTGAACGAGCTGGGTGTGGCCGAGCCGCTGGTACAACAGCAGGGTGCCGAGCGCATCGTGGTGGAACTGCCCGGTATTCAGGACACGGCCCGTGCCAAGGAGATCCTGGGCGCGACCGCGACCCTGGAATTCCACATGGTCGATGAGACTGCCGACATCCAGGCTGCCGCCGATGGCCGGGTGCCACCGAGCTCCAAGGTCTACAACGATCGCAACGGCCGTCCCGTCGTGCTGCAAAAGCGCATCATACTGACCGGTGACCACATAGTGGGTGCCCAGTCTGGTTTCGACGAATACAGCCGTCCCCAGGTCAACATCAAGCTCGATGGCCAGGGTGGCAACAAGATGGCCAACTTTACCAAGGACAACGTCGGTAAAGGCATGGCTACCGTGTTCATCGAATACAAGCCGGTTGGTCAGCCGGGTCCGGATGGCAAACGCAAGTTCCGCAAGCAGGAGGAGGTGATCAACGTCGCCACTATCCAGTCGCGTCTTGGCAGCCAGTTCCGCATTACCGGTATCGACAACGCCAACGAAGCCCACAACCTGGCGCTGCTGTTGCGTGCCGGTGCCCTGATAGCCCCGATCCAGATCGTCGAAGAGCGCACCATAGGCCCGAGCCTGGGTCAGCAGAACATCGACAGCGGTATGGAAGCCATCGGCTGGGCCATGCTGGTGATCGTGCTGTTCATGGGGATCTACTACCGTGCATTCGGCTGGGTGGCCAACCTGGCGCTCACCATGAACCTGGTGCTGATCGTCGGCATCATGTCGATGATCCCCGGGGCCACCATGACACTGCCGGGCATTGCCGGTATCGTCCTGACGCTGGGTATGGCGGTGGATGCCAACGTGCTGATCTACGAGCGTATTCGTGAAGAAATCCGCAACGGTCGCGGGGTGCAGCAAGCCATCCATCTGGGCTTCGACCGCGCCTTCTCGACCATAGCCGACTCCAACGTCACCTCGCTCATCACCTGCGTGATCCTGTTCGGTATCGGCACCGGCGCCATCAAGGGCTTTGCCCTGACGCTGGGCATTGGTCTGAGTGCCTCCATGTTTACGGCCATCACGGTATCCCGCGCCATCATCAACCTGGCCTGGGGTGGACGGCGCATCGACAAGCTGCCGATCTAAGGAAGAGACATGTTTCAGATTCTACATTTTGAAAAGCCTATCCCCTTCATGCGCTTCGCCAAGTCGGGAATGGTGTTCTCTGCCCTGCTGACGATACTCGCCCTGTTCTGCCTGTTCGATCGGGGTCTGAACTGGGGTCTGGACTTCACCGGTGGTACCACCATAGAGGTGGGATTCCAGCAATCGGTGAGCCTGGACAAGATGCACGAGGCGCTGGATCAGCAGAAGATTGAAGGGGCGACCCTGCAATTCTTCGGCTCCAGCCGTGACGTGCTGGTGCGCATGACCCCGAAAGAGGGGGTCAAGGTGGAGCAGCAGGGTAACGAAGTGCTGGCTGCAGCCAAGTTGATCGATCAGAGCGCCGTGCTCAAGCGCGTCGAATTCGTCGGCCCCTCGGTGGGTGACGAGCTGGCGACCGACGGTGCCCTGGCCATGCTGGCCTCCATCATCTGTATCCTGATCTACGTGGCGGTGCGCTTCGAATGGCGTCTGGCCATGGGGGGCATACTCTCCCTGGCGCACGATGTGATCATCACCCTCGGCATCTTCGCCTACTTCCAGTACGAGTTTGACTTGACCGTGCTGGCGGCGCTGATGACGCTGGTGGGTTACTCCCTGAACGATACCATAGTGGTGTTCGACCGGCTGCGGGAGAACTTTCGCAAGGTGCGCAAGGGAAATACCAGCGAAATCATGGATCTTTCCATGACCGAGACCCTGAGCCGGACCATCATCACCTCGGGGTTGACCTTCGTGGTGGTAGTGGCGCTGCTGCTCAAGGGCGGTCCGCTGATCCACGGTTTTGCCATCGCCATGGTGATCGGGGTGGCCTTCGGGACCTACTCCTCCATCTATGTGGCGAGTGCCTCAGCCATGTTCTTCGGGGTCAAGCGGGAGCACATGCTGCCGACCCAGGTGGAAAAAGAGGGCGCGGATCAGCAAGAGATCCTGCCGTAAACGACAAGGGCGCCGCGAGGCGCCCTTTCTCTTATGGCCCGGGTGAGTCATTATGCTCCCCGTTACCCATCTCCTATCATCCAAGGCAAGGAGCAAGCCATGCAACACAATCCCCGTTTTCTGGCGCTGGTAGAGGCCGTTCGCACCCAGGTGCAAGAGACAGACGTGCATCAGATCAAACGCTGGCAGGATGAGGGGCGCGCCTTTCATCTTATTGACGTGCGGGAAGAGAGCGAGTGGGCAAGGGGCCATCTGCCCGGGGCCGAATACCTGGGCCGCGGCGTGATCGAGCGTGACATAGAGACTCGCTATCCTGATCCGGCCACCGAGCTCTATCTCTATTGTGGTGGGGGCTTTCGCTCCATCCTGGTGGCGGATAACCTGCAGAAGATGGGTTATAGCCGGGTTGTCAGCGTAGATGGTGGCTTTCGGGGCTGGTGTGATGCCGGATACCCTGTCGAATCCTGATTTATTTGAGGGAGAGAGGATCAGCCACATGACAAAGTGTCGGTTGACCTTTACCATATGCGGGGTCAAGCGTAAGCGTCGGAGTGTTCATTGAACGTCAGGAAAGGGATTGGATACCTCCTTGGTATCCTGTTGCTGCTCCCCATGTGGGGTTGCAGCAGTAGCAGTCAGGTTGAAGCGCCTCAAGTTCCCAAGCCGCAACCCGCTTCACTGGTATTGGCGACCCCCCTGCAGGTCTCTTACCAGAGCGAGTTGGCGTTGGCGCGACTCGGGCAGATGCTCGGTGAGATGGAATTGACCACAGAGCAACGGGCTGAACTGTTTTATGAGCGTGCCGTGGTGTTTGATCGGGTTGGCTTGCGCTCCCTAGCGAGGCTGGATTTCAACCGGGCCTTGCGGGAGAAACCGGATTTTGCCGAGGCCTACAACTTCATCGGCGTCTATCTGGTGCAGCAGCAGAATTATGACGAAGCCTACGAGGCATTTGATTCCGCCCTCGAGCTGGCTCCCGATTATGACTATGCCTATCTCAACCGTGGCATAGCGCTCTATTACGGCAATCGTCCCGAGCTGGCCGCAGCCGATATGAAACGCTTCTATGAAGCGCAGCCGGAAGATCCCTATCGGGTGATCTGGCTCTATCTGGCCGAGCAGAAGCTCAATGCGCCGGCCGCCATGAGCCGGATGCGCGAGCGTCTCAACAAGTATGACGACGACGCCTGGAACTGGGATCTGGTTCGCCTCTACACAGGCGAGCTCAATGCGACCCAGTTGATGGGCAACGTGGTGAAAGGGGTGAAGGACAACCGGGAACTTGCCGAGCGCCTGTGTGAAACCTACTTCTACCTCGGCAAGTTTGAACTGGCCAAGGGCAACCGCAAGGAAGCCATCAGCTACTTCAAGCTGGCACTCGCCAACAACGTGTACGACTTCATCGAGCACAGGTATGCCCTGCTCGAGCTGGAGCTGATGGCGCGCAAACCCTTGCCGCCGGGTGCCCAGAGTGCACAGGGCAAGAGCAGCAAGCAGGCCTCCTGATTGCAGGCTCTCGCGATGTAAAAAAGGCCTCACAATGAGGCCTTTTTGCTGTCTGCGTTCTGGCATGGATGCGGTGTTATTCCAGCAGGCTTATGCCGGGGATATTTGGCACCAGCCTCCGTGGCAACCGCGCCCAGGCCTGTCTGCACTCTGGCATGGGAGTAGTGTTATTCCACCAGGCTCATGCCGGGGATCTGGCGCCAGTAACCGTTGCAGTCTCGCTCCTGCTGCAGGGGGAGAGGAGCCTGACCCTGCACATTGGCCTTGAAGCTGGCCAGCATTTCCAGTGTCCCCATCCCTTCGGGAGAGAGGCGCACCACGTCCACCAGACCATCCATTGTTTTGAGCTCGTTGCCCAGGTTGTAGCAGTAGCCGGACTGGGTCTGGATACCGTTGAGGTTGAACACCTTCTGCCCCTCGCGGCTGCTGGCCAGCCGGCCTGTGGGGTAGTGGATGCAGGCGAGCTCGCAGCTGTCCTTGGGCTTGTCGAGGGAGCGGGCGGTGAAGCAGCGCGCCGAGTAGGCGAGCGGCAGGTGGCCGTAGGCGAACACCTCCACTTCGAACTGCTGGCGAGCGCTGCCCAGATCCTGATTGAGCTGCACCAGCCAGTCGCGCGACAGCTCCACCGGCATCACCCAGCGTGTCATCCCCTGTTTGAGCAGCATGCGCAGCACGTCGGCGTTGTAGGCATTGATGGCCGGGCCGCAGACAAACGGGAGCCCCGCCTCCCTGGCAAGTTGTACCGTGCCCAGATCGTTGGCCTCGACCATGAGATCGCCATTGTCGACCAGCCGCTTCACCTCCTTGAGCTCCGAGGGGGCCGAGATCAGCGCCAGGGTGGAGAGCACCACCTGCTTGCCCGAGGTCGCCACCTGGCGGGCGAGGGCGATCCAGTCATCTACTTTCAGTTCGCGGCGCTTGCTGCAGACGGTTTCCCCCAGATAGATGATGTCCGCCTGGCTCTGTGCCGCGGCGTCGTAGAAGGCCAGGGTGTCGGCCTTGGGCCAGTAGAAGAGCAGAGGCCCGAGAGAGAATTGCATGTGGTTGAGCTCCTTTATTGCCACTGACGATGATAGGCACCCAGGGTAGTCTGACTCCCCTCGGAGACGCGGGCGAGCTGGGCATCCCACTCGGCCTTGACGCTGTAAGCCTCTGGATTGGCCTGGTAGGCATCGATGGCCGCGCGCCAGACCCGGGTGACCTGCTCCACGTAGGCGGGACTGCGCTGGCGCCCCTCGATCTTGACCGACTGGATCCCGGTCTGGAACAGCTCGGGCAAGAGGCCGAGCGTGTTGAGGCTGGTCGGCTCCTCCAGGGCGTGGTAGGTCTGGCCATCCACCTCGAAGCGACCCTTGCACAGGGTCGGGTAACCGGCGTTTTCACCCGGGCCGTAACGGTCGATCAGCACCTCGTTGAGGCGGGACTCGAGGCCAGCCGGCGTCTCCTCCCAGCGCACAAACTTGGCCGGTGAGCAGGCACCCACGGTATTGGGACTCTCGCCTGTCATGTAGGAGGAGAGATAGCAGCGCCCCTCGGCCATGATGCAGAGGCTGCCAAAGGCGAACACCTCGAGGCCGACATCGGTCTCGCGGGCCAGCTGTCTGACCTGATGCATGGAGAGCACCCGTGGCAACACCACCCGGCCGACGTTGAAATGCTGCTGATAGAAGCGGATGGCAGCGGCATTGGTGGCGCTGGCCTGCACAGAGACATGCAGCTCCATGTCCGGATGATGGCGACTGGCGTAATCGAGCACGGCGAGATCGGCGATGATCAGGGCGTTGGCACCGAGTGCCACCCCCCGGTCCACAGCCTGCTTCCATCTGGCATCCGAGCCCGGGTGGGCGAAGGTATTGATGGCGATGTGCAGCTTGCGGCCATGCTGGTGCACGTAGTCCACCGCTTTTTCCAGCTTGCTGTCGGTGAAGTTGAGGCCGGCAAAGTGGCGGGCATTGGTGTCATCCTTGAAACCGATGTAAACCGCATCGGCCCCGTTATCCACGGCTGTTTTCAGTGCCGGCAAACTGCCTGCCGGACAGAGTAATTCCATCGGGTACGCTCCGAGAGGGCAAAAAATGCAAAAGTGGCCCGATTGTATTCATCGATGCCTTCCCACTTTTTGACCTGAGGCAGCTTTGTGTGGCTTTACCCTTCTTGAGGTAAGTCGGCACAAGTTTGATTTCCAACAGGATCCAGAGCGTGGCCCTGTGTTTGAATGCGCAAAAAACTGGGAGTTTATCGTGTTTCAACAACTGCAATGTCGCCTGGTCGAACAGGCTCCCCGCTTTCTGCGCCGCCCTCTCAAGTTGGTGCCGTTTGCGCTGCAGCAGAACCTGATGGAGCGCCTGCTGGCGCGGGTGTTCAAGGAAGCCATCCAGGATGGTGACTTCGAGTTTCTGGCCAGCAAATGGCTCAAGGTCGAGGTATCGGATCTCGAGCTGTGCTGGTTCATCAGCGAACAGGATGGAAAACTGGTGGTGGCCCGCGATTGTGAGCGGGCGGATGTCTGCTTCAGCGGCACCACCAACGACCTCATTCTGATCGCCGGTCGCAAGGAAGATCCCGATTCCCTCTTCTTTCAGCGCAAGCTGAAGATTGAAGGGGATACCGAGCTGGGACTGGAGGTGAAGAACCTGATGGACAGCCTGGATCTGGCTGGCTTGCCGAGCCTGATGCGCTATCCGCTGATGGATCTTGCCACCTTCATCGAACGGGCACGAACCGCGTCAGCGCAGGAACCGCACTCTGCGCCGACGGGCGGAGTCCCGTCTCAGGTGTGATGCCAGGCCACCGGCATGGTGGCGATAGTGACTGCGTGCCCACAGACAGCGGCAGGCCCAGACGCAAGGGAGCAAGGCCAGCAGGGCAGTGGCGTTGGGGAGGCGGGAGAGCAACAGGCCCAGCGCCAGCCAGACGAAGGGCTGCGCCTCGTACAGCCACTCCGGCTGGAACCAGCGTTTGGTTGGAAAGATGACCAGATCGGTGCGCCGATAGCTGGAGCGCATCATCCAGATGACGGCACCTGCGACAAACAACAGGCTGCCCGCCAGCCAGAGCAAGGGGGTCTGGGTAAGCGTGAGCGTGCCGACCGCGGTCAGCAGATAGCAGACTGGTAACCTCTCATAAAGCCAGCGCGGGTACATGTTGCCTCCGCTCCTAGATCCACTCATCCTCCAAGTTTAGCCTGCGGTCAGCCTCCGCTCATGATGCTTTGTTCTACACAATGATGGTTTTGTTGTGAAATGGCGCGCCTTTTACGGTGCCAAAATAGCGATTGGCTATGTTACAATTGCGCGCCATTTTTGACTGAAGATTGACTGGGCATGTTGGATCAGATTCGTATCGTGTTGGTAAACACTTCTCACACCGGCAACATGGGCTCTGCGGCGCGCGCCATGAAGACCATGGGACTGACTCAACTGGTGTTGGTTGATCCGCAGGCCCTGCCAGATGACAACGCCATGGCCCTGGCGGCAGGGGCCAGCGATGTCCTGGCCAATGCCCGTATCGTCTCGACGCTGGATGAAGCCATTGCCGATTGTGGTCTGGTCATAGGCACCAGCGCCCGTTCCCGGACCCTGAGCTGGCCCATGCTGGATCCTCGCGAAGCGGGGGAGAAGGCTGTGGTGGAGGGCGTGAAGCATCCGGTGGCTCTGGTGTTTGGTCGTGAACGCACCGGCCTCACCAACGACGAGCTGCAGAAGTGCCACTACCACGTGGCCATTGCGGCCAACCCCGAATACAGCTCCCTCAATCTGGCCATGGCGGTGCAGACCATCTGCTACGAAGTGCGGATGCACTGGTTGCAGGATCAGGCTCCCGAGGTGGAGAGCGAGGCGGATTATCCCAGTGCCGATCAGCTGGAAGGCTTCTATCAGCACCTGGAGCAGACCCTGCTCAAGACGGGTTTCATCGCCGATGATCATCCGGGGCAGGTGATGAGCAAGCTGCGTCGCCTGTTCAATCGAGCCCGTCCGGAAACGGTGGAACTCAACATTCTGCGCGGCATTTTGACCTCGGTACAGAAGCCGAAACCGCAGGATTAAACCTGACTGGTTTACTCAACCATATACTTGACTGTTTTAGTCGGGTATGTGACCATATGCCCATATTGATTGGTTCGCAAGACGGTAAGGCATATGAGACTGACCTCAAAAGGACGTTACGCTGTGACTGCCATGCTCGACGTGGCGTTGCATGCAGAGCAGGGGCCCGTGCCCCTGGCTGATATTTCAGAACGCCAGGGCATCTCCTTGTCCTATCTGGAACAACTGTTTGCCCGCCTGCGCAAGCATGGTCTGGTGAGCAGCGTACGTGGCCCGGGTGGCGGTTATCGCCTCGGTCTGGCCCCTGACGCCATCTCGGTAGGTCAGGTGATCACCGCGGTCGACGAGTCGGTGGATGCCACCAAGTGCCTCGGCAAAGGTGGCTGTCACGGCGGCACCCAGTGCCTCACTCACTCCCTGTGGCGTGATCTCAGCGAGCGCATTTCCAGTTTCCTGGGGGATATCACCCTGGCAGAGCTGGTGGGTCAGGCGGATGTGCGCCGGATCGCCGGCAAGCAAGACGAACAAATGAAAACCGTGTTGTCCCTGGTTGATCGGGCAGAACGCGGCGATGTGAGCTTGAAAGTCCAACTATAAACAAACGTGCTTTCCACAGTCGGTCGATGTGTGACCCTGGCTGTAACGGAGAAAAACATGAAACTGCCTATTTACCTTGATTATTCGGCAACCTGTCCGGTGGACCCGCGTGTCGCAGAAAAAATGATGCAGTGTCTCACCATGGATGGCCTGTTCGGCAATCCAGCATCCCGTTCCCACCGCTTTGGCTGGCAAGCCGAAGAGGCGGTAGACCTGGCCCGTAATCAAGTGGCAGAGCTGATCGGTGCCGACCCGCGCGAGATCGTCTTCACCTCCGGCGCGACTGAATCCAACAACCTCGCCATCAAGGGCGTTGCCCATTTCTATGCTGGCAAGGGCAAACACATCATCACCTCCAAGACAGAGCACAAGGCAGTACTCGATACTTGCCGCCAGCTGGAGCGTGAAGGCTATGAGGTGACCTACCTCGAGCCGATGCCGAATGGCCTGTTCACTCTGGAGCAGATCGAAGGTGCCCTGCGCGATGACACCATTCTGGTCAGCATCATGCATGTGAACAACGAGATCGGCGTGGTGCAGAACATTGCCGCCATCGGCGATCTGTGCCGCTCCCGCAAGATCCTGCTGCACGTGGACGCAGTCCAGAGCGTGGGCAAGATCCCGGTGGATGTGGAAGCCCTGAAAGTGGATCTGCTCTCCATGTCCGCCCACAAGGTATACGGCCCCAAAGGCATAGGTGCCCTCTACGTGCGCCGCAAGCCGCGCGTTCGTCTGGAAGCCCAGATGCACGGTGGCGGTCATGAGCGCGGCATGCGTTCCGGCACCCTGCCGACCCATCAGATCGTCGGCATGGGCGAAGCCTTCCGCATCGCCAGGGAAGAGATGGTGAGTGAAGGTCAACGCATCATGGCCCTGCGTCAGCGTCTGTGGGATGGCATCAAGGACATCGAAGCCGTTTACATCAACGGTGACCTGGAACAGCGTGTGCCGGGCAACCTGAACGTCAGCTTCGCCTATGTGGAAGGGGAATCCCTCATCATGGCGCTGAAGGATCTGGCGGTCTCTTCCGGCTCTGCCTGTACCTCGGCCAGCCTGGAGCCCTCCTATGTGCTGCGTGCACTGGGTCTGAACGACGAGCTGGCGCACAGCTCCATCCGTTTCAGTCTGGGTCGCTTCACCACAGAAGAAGAGATTGATTACGCAATCAAGCTTATCCGTGACTCCATCGGTCGTCTGCGCGAGATGTCTCCCCTGTGGGAGATGTACAAAGACGGCGTCGATCTGAACACGGTCGAATGGGCTCATCACTGATCCACAGGATCAGTGATCAACGGAATTAGCAGGAGTTAGATATGGCTTACAGTGAAAAAGTAATCGACCACTACGAGAATCCCCGCAACGTAGGTGGCTTCGACAAGAACGATCCCAACATTGCGACCGGCATGGTTGGCGCCCCGGCTTGTGGCGACGTAATGAAGCTGCAGCTGAAGATCAGCGACGATGGCATCATCGAAGATGCCAAGTTCAAGACCTATGGCTGTGGTTCCGCTATTGCCTCCAGCTCCCTGGTGACCGAGTGGGTCAAGGGCAAGACCTTGGACGAAGCCGCCGGCATCAAGAACACCGACATCGCCGAAGAACTGGCCCTGCCGCCGGTGAAGATCCACTGCTCCATTCTGGCTGAGGACGCCATCAAGGCCGCCATCGCCGATTACAAGCAGAAGAAAGGTCTCTAAGGTCAGGAGCGCAGTATGGCCATTACCATGACAGATGCCGCAGCGGCACGGGTTTCCTCTTTTCTGACCAACCGGGGCAAGGGCATTGGCCTGCGCCTCGGCGTCAAGACCACCGGCTGTTCGGGTCTTGCCTATGTGCTCGAGTTTGTCGATGAGCTGGCGGATGAAGATCAGGTGTTTGAGCAAAACGGTGTCAAAGTCATCGTCGACGCCAAGAGCTTGATCCATCTGGATGGCACCGAGCTGGACTTCGTCAAGGAGGGGCTCAACGAGGGCTTCCAGTTCAACAACCCCAACGCCAAGGGCGAGTGTGGTTGTGGCGAAAGTTTCAGTGTCTAACCGATTTGACGCACGGCATGTTTTGCCGCTTGAACTGGCCGGAAACGGCCAGTTCAACATCGCCAGCGCCAAGGGCGAGTGTGGTGATGGCGAACGTGTCTAAGAGGCTTGCATGAATCATTTCGAGCTGTTTGGGCTGGTTGAAGGCTTCGAGCTCGATACCCGTCAGCTGGCGGATATCTACCGTCAGTTGCAAACCCAGTTCCACCCCGATCGTTTTGCCACGGCTCCCGAACGGGAGCAGCTGGTTGCGGTGCAACGTGCCGCCCAGATCAACGATGCCTTCACGACCCTCAAGGCGCCCCTGCGCCGAGCCGAGTATCTGCTCTCCCTGCGCGGCACCGAACTTCGTGGCGAGCAGCAAACCCTGCAAGACACTACCTTTCTGATGCAGCAACTGGAGTGGCGCGAGCGGCTGGCCGACCTGAAAGGGGAGCCCGAGCCTGAGCGCGCCATCAAGGATTTTCGCCACGAAATCAGGCATGATCACCAGTTGTTGATGCAACGCCTGACGCAGGATCTCGCCGCTGGCGATGATGTGAGCGCGGCTGATTGCGTTCGCAAACTCAAGTTTGTCGACAAGCTCCTCGAAGAGCTGGAACGATTCGAAGACTCGCTGTTCGAGTCTTGATCCTTTAACGCTGGAATTTTGATTACCCATGGCATTACTGCAAATCGCCGAGCCCGGCCAGAGCGCCGCACCTCATCAGCATAAACGTGCCGTTGGCATCGATCTTGGCACCACCAACTCTCTCGTTGCTGCGGTTCGCAGCGGCCACGCCGATACTCTCTGCGACGAGCAGGGGCGCGATCTGCTGCCATCCGTGGTGCACTATCAGTTCGACAATGGTCAGGCTGATGCGATCCGGGTCGGCTTCGACGCCAAGCGCGAGGCGGCCCTCGATCCGCACAACACCATAGTCTCCGCCAAGCGGATGATGGGCAAGGCGCTGGCCGATATCGATACCCGCCAGCAGCCTTATGAGTTCGTGGCCGCCGACAACGGCATGCCCCAGTTGCAGACCCGTCAGGGGCTGGTGAACCCGGTGCAGGTCTCAGCCGAAATCTTGAAGAAACTGGCCGAGCGGGGCGCCGCCGCACTGGGCGGCGAGCTGGATGGTGTTGTCATTACCGTGCCCGCCTATTTCGATGACGCCCAGCGTCAGGGCACCAAGGACGCGGCCCGTCTGGCCGGTCTGCACGTGCTGCGCCTGCTCAACGAGCCGACCGCGGCCGCCATTGCCTACGGCCTCGACTCCGGTCAGGAAGGGGTGATAGCTGTCTATGACCTCGGTGGCGGTACCTTCGACATCTCCATCCTGCGGTTGCACCGCGGCGTGTTCGAGGTGATGGCCACCGGTGGCGACTCCGCCCTCGGCGGCGATGATTTCGATCACCTGCTGGCGGACTGGATCAAGGCGCAAGCCGGCCTTGAAGGCCAGCTCGACGCCCGTACCCAGCGCGAGCTGCTGGACGTGGCCGCCGCCGTCAAACACGGCCTGACCGATGCCGATCGGGTGTCCTGTGCCTTTGCCGGCTGGCAGGGAGAGGTGAGCCGCAGCCAGTTTGATGAGCTCATCGCGCCGCTGGTCAAGCGCACCCTGCTGGCTTGCCGCCGCGCCCTGCGCGATGCGGGCCTGGAGCAGGTGGAAGTGCTGGAAGTGGTGATGGTCGGTGGTTCCACCCGAGTTCCGCTGGTGCGCGAGCTGGTGGGCGATTTCTTCCAGCGTCCGCCGCTGACCAGCATCGACCCGGACAAGGTGGTGGCCATCGGCGCCGCCATCCAGGCCGACATCCTGGTGGGCAACAAGCCAGATGCCGAGATGCTGCTGCTGGACGTGATCCCGCTCTCCCTGGGGCTCGAGACCATGGGTGGTCTGGCCGAGAAGGTGATCCCGCGCAACACCACCATACCGGTGGCCCGCGCCCAGGAGTTCACCACCTTCAAAGATGGCCAGACCGCGATGGCGATCCACGTGGTGCAGGGCGAACGCGAGCTGGTGGCCGATTGCCGCTCCCTGGCCCGTTTCACCCTGACCGGCATTCCGCCGATGGCGGCGGGCGCCGCCCACATTCGCGTCACCTTCCAGGTGGATGCGGATGGTCTGCTGTCGGTCAGCGCCATGGAGAAATCCTCCGGCGTGCAAGCCGAGATCCAGGTCAAGCCCTCCTACGGGCTGGGGGAGGAGGACATACTCACCATGCTGAGCGCCTCCATCGCCAATGCCCAGCAAGACATGGATGCCCGCATGCTGGCAGAGCAGCAGGTGGAGGCCGATCGTGTGGTCGAAAGCCTCAACGCCGCGCTGGCCGCCGACGGCGATGCGCTGCTGAGCGCCGCCGAGCGTGCCGCCATCGACGGTGCTATCACCCATCTGCTGGCCATGCGCGCCACAGGGACAACCAATCAAATCAAAGATGCCATCGAGGCGGCGGACGCCGCCAGTGGCGAATTTGCAGCCCGCCGGATGGACGCCTCCATCCGCAAGGTGCTGACCGGACAAAACGTCAACAAGGTGTAATATGCCAAAACTGATTATTCTGCCCCATCCCGAGCTCTGTCCGGACGGTGCCGCTCTCGAAGGCAAGAGTGGCGAGACCATTCTGGATGTGGCGCTGCGCAACGGCATCGAGATCGAGCACGCCTGCGAGAAGTCCTGCGCCTGCACCACCTGTCACTGCGTGGTGCGGGAGGGGTTTGACTCCCTCGAGCCGAGCGATGAGCTGGAAGATGACATGCTGGACAAGGCATGGGGACTGGAGCCGGAATCCCGCCTCAGTTGCCAGGCCCGTCTGGCGGACGAGGATCTGGTGGTGGAACTGCCCAAGTACACCATCAACCTCGCCTCAGAACGCCATTGATGGCGCCTTAATTACACATGAGTGAATTGAGCGTGCAGCATCCCATGGTGCAGTAATGATATGGTGAAGGCCGTGACCCTCGAGGGGAACGGCCTTTTTTGTGCTCGTTATTTCCCTGTTCATGAATGAAAGTGCCAATAAAAAGGAAGCAAGCGAAGATGGCTGACATGATGAAGGTTCTGTTGTCCACCCAGGCCGCCGCCGCCCATTGGGGCGAAGGCGCCCTGCTCAGTTTCAACGATGATCAGGTGCTGATCCATCTGGACCTTGCCCGCCAGGAGCCGGATGCACTGCGTGCCATCCAGCGCGCTGGCCGTCGACTCGAGTCGACCGGCATCAAGCGGGTCAAGCTGGCCGGTGACGCCTGGGATCTAGAGCGCCGCTACGCGTTCGCCCAGGGCTTCTATGCCGCCAAGGGCGTACGTGAGCTGGACCTAGGTGAGCAGAGTGTTGCTGATGCCCGCGAGCTGGATGCGCTGCTCAAGGCGAGCCGCTGGGTGCGCGAGGTGACCAACGGTTGCCCGGAAGACATTTATCCCATGAGCCTGGCGGAATCCGCCCTGCTGCTCATTCGCGGTCTGGCCGGGGATCAGGTGACTGCCAGTATCACGGCTGGCGAGGCGCTGCGTGAAGCCGGCCATATCGGGATCTGGTCGGTGGGTCGTGGCAGCGAGCGCGAACCCGTGCTGCTGGAGCTGGACTACAACCCGACCGGGGATCGCAACGCCCCCGTGGTGGCGGCCCTGGTGGGCAAGGGCATCACCTTCGACTCCGGTGGCTACTCCATGAAGTCCTCTGACAACATGCTGCCGATGAAGTCCGATATGGGCGGCGCCGCCATGGTGACCGGCGCCCTGGCGCTGGCCATCAGTCGCGGTCTCAAGCAAAGGGTCAAGCTGATCCTCTGCTGCGCCGAGAACCTGGTGTCCGGCCATGCCTTCAAGCTGGGTGACATCCTCACCTACAAGAACGGTATCTCGGTCGAGATCCAGAACACAGATGCGGAAGGGCGTCTGGTGCTGGCCGACGGCCTGATGGCCGCATCCGACAGTGGCGCCGCCTATATTCTCGATGCCGCCACCCTGACCGGCGCTGCCAAGACGGCGCTGGGCCGCGACTACAACGCCGTGTTTGCGCTGGATGAGACCGAACAACAACGCACCCTGGCCGCCGCCAAAGCCGAACAGGAGAAGGCCTGGGCCCTGCCGCTGGAACCCTGGCATGCCAGCCAGCTCACCTCCGCCTTTGCCGAGTTGGGCAACGTGGCCTCCGCCGAAGGTACGGCCGGAGCCACCACGGCGGCCGCCTTCCTGTCACGTTTCGTGCGTGACGAGGGGCGGGGCTGGGTGCACCTGGATCTGGCGGCTTCCTATCAAAAATCCGGCAACGATCTCTGGGCAACCGGTGCCAAGGGCCACGGCCTGCGCACTATCGCTCGCTGGTTGCAGGAGGTGACACAATGAGTGTCTGGCTGGATCAAGAATTGGGCGATGGTTTGGGACAACCGGCGCAAAGAGCCACGGCCTGCGCATTATCGGTAGCCCGCAGGCTGCAGGAGGAGACAGCATGAACGTCTGGTTAAGCCGTGAGTTCGCACCGGCCGAGTGGGGGGAGGGAGCGCTGCTCTCTCACCGCGCCGATGGCATGGTGATCCATCTGGTCACCGCCACGCCGCTGCTCGATATCCAACAGGCGGCGCGTCGCCTGTGCAGCCAGGGGATCCAGAAGGTGGCGCTGGCCGGTCATTGGGAGCGCGAGCAGCAGTGGGCCTTCGCCCAGGGGCTGCAAACGCCCAAGGCCGAGGTCGAATTGCAGTGGGCCACCTCGTCGGAAGAGGACAGGGAAGAGCTGGAGGCACGCTGGCTGTGCGGGCGCTGGGTGCGCGAGATGACCAATGCCACCCCGGAGCAGCTGGGGCCGCTGGAGCTGGCGGTGGAGGCGGCGGCCTTCATCACAGAGCTGGCGCCGGACAAGGTGAGCCACCGCATTTTGAAAGGTGAAGCCTTGCAACAGGCTGGCTGGGTCGGCCTCTATCAGGTGGGCCGTGGCAGCGAGCGCGAACCCGTGCTGCTGGAGCTGGACTTCAACCCGGGGCGCGATCCCAAGGCGCCGGTGGCGGCGGCTCTGGTGGGCAAGGGCATCACCTTCGACTCGGGTGGCTACTCCATGAAGAGCTCGGAAGGCATGCTCACCATGAAGTGTGACATGGGCGGGGCCGCCATCGTCACGGGCGCGCTGGCGCTGGCCATCTTGCGCGGACTCGACAAGCGGGTGAAGCTCATCCTCTGCTGCGCCGAGAACCTGGTCTCGGGTCACGCCTACAAGCTGGGTGACATCCTCACCTACAAGAACGGCACCACGGTGGAGATCGTCAACACCGACGCCGAAGGGCGCCTGGTGCTGGCCGATGGGCTGCAACTGGCGAGCGACAGCGGGGCGCCACTCATCATAGATGCCGCCACCCTGACCGGCGCCGCCGTGATGGCGCTGGGGGGACGCTACAACGCCCTGTTTGGCCTGGACAAGGGGCTGCTGAGCCGGGCCATGGTCTACGCCGATGCGGAGCAGGAGCCTGCTTGGCCGCTGCCGCTGGAGCCCTGGCATCGCCAGCAGTGTCCATCCCACTATGCCGACACGGCCAACAGTCGTCCGGTCAAGGGCGGCGGCCCGGGTGGTGCTTCCAATGCGGCGGGCTTCCTCTCCCGTTTCGTCGCGAGCGAAGGGCAAGGTTGGTTGCATATCGATCTGGCCGCCTGTTTCAGCGACAACGGCGACAGCCTGTGGGCGCCGGGGGCCAATACCCTGGGCATGCGCACCATAGCGCATACCCTGCTGGCGGAAGCGCGCTGAGCAGAGAGACAATCGTCAAGGAAGGGCACCTGAGGGTGCCCTTTTCAAGCGTGCTGGATGAGTGAGCAATAGGCAGGGTTTCAGAGGCTTAACATGGCTATCGTGCACAAGCGCACATTTTTTCCTGCTGCACTGGGCCAAGATGAGTGGTGATGTTGTTTTAAGGACGTGTTTGTTTAATAAAAAGTTGCTTTTTTGTGTGTTATTTCGGTTTTTGTTTACGTATAATCGCCGCCGAACATGGATTCTAACAATAAAACTCTGTAGTTAAGGAAAGATCTCAATGGCCATCGAACGTACCTTCTCTATCGTGAAACCGGATGCTGTCAGCAAAAACCTGATCGGTGCCATCTACAACCGCTTCGAGAGCGCTGGCCTGAAGGTCATCGCCGCCAAGATGCTGCACCTGAGCAGCGAGCAAGCCGCCGGTTTCTACGCAGAACACCAGGGCAAGCCTTTCTATGATGCGCTGGTCAGCTTCATGACCTCTGGCCCTGTGATGGTACAGGTGCTGGAAGGGGAAGAGGCCATCCGCCGTCACCGTGAAATCATGGGGGCGACCAACCCGAAAGAGGCCCTGGCCGGTACCCTGCGTGCCTGCTACGCCGAGAGCATCGACCGCAACGCGGTACACGGCTCCGACGCCCCGGCCTCTGCCGCCCGTGAAATTGCCTACTTCTTCTCCGACGACGAGATCTGCCCGCGCGGCTGATCTTGCCCTGAGATGATCAAGGGAGCCTCGGCTCCCTTTTGTTTTTTGGCCTTTTGGTCAATATCCTCTTATTCTCCAGCTGGAAAGCCGGACCCATTATTTGTACAATGCCGCCCCCTGACATCGTCAGCCAATAATTTATGTAGTTTGTGGACTGAGGCCTTTGATGAGCGAAATAAAAACCAACCTGCTGGATCTTGATCGGGATGCCATGCGTGCCTTCTTCGTCGAACTGGGCGAGAAGCCATTCCGGGCAGATCAGATCATGAAGTGGATCTATCACTTCGGTTGTGATGATTTCGATCAGATGAACAACGTCAACAAGGTACTGCGCGAGCGCCTGAAGGCGATCGCCGAGATCCGTGCGCCACAAGTGAGCCGTGAACAGCGTTCCGCGGACGGTACCATCAAGTGGGCGCTGCAGGTCGGCGATCAGGAAGTGGAAACCGTCTACATCCCGGAAGAGGACAGGGCCACCCTGTGCGTCTCCTCCCAGGTGGGCTGTGCGCTGGCGTGCAAGTTCTGCTCCACGGCCCAGCAGGGTTTTAACCGCAACCTGAAAGTGTCCGAGATCATCGGCCAGGTATGGCGCGCCGCCAAGATAGTCGGTGGCAAGCGCCCCATCACCAACGTGGTGATGATGGGCATGGGCGAGCCGCTGCTCAACCTCGCCAACGTGGTGCCGGCCATGCGTCTGATGATGGATGACTTCGGCTACGGCATCTCCAAGCGCCGGGTGACCATCTCCACCTCGGGTGTGGTGCCGGCGCTGGATATCCTCGGCGATCAAATTGACGTGGCCCTGGCCATCTCCCTGCATGCGCCGAACGACAAGCTGCGTTCCGAGATCATGCCGATCAACGACAAGTACAACATCGAGGACTTCCTCGCCGGTGTGCGCCGTTATCTGGCCAAGTCCAATGCTAACGGTGGTCGCGTGACGGTGGAGTATGTGCTGCTCGATCATATCAATGACGACATGCAGCATGCCCACGAGCTGGCCAAGGTGCTCAAAGATACCCCGAGCAAGATCAACCTGATCCCATTCAACCCCTTCCCGGGCAACCCCTATGGCAAGCCGAGCAACAGTCGCATCGACCGTTTCTCCAAGGTACTGATGGAATATGGCTTCACCGTCATAGTCCGCAAGACCCGTGGTGACGACATAGACGCCGCCTGCGGTCAGCTGGTGGGAGAGGTGATAGATCGCACCAAACGCACCATGAAAAATCGGATGCAACAGGAAGGGATTTCCGTCAAAATGGTTTAAATTGCTAAGCCATTGTATAGTCAGGGAATGGATACACGTACATTGATCGTAGTGGCAGCGCTCTGCGCGCTGCCAGGCTGTGTTACCGAGACCACTTACGCGGGCCAGAATTCGACCCAGCGTGAGGTGGGTCCCGACCTCAAGGCGGCTGCCCAGACCCGTCTGGACTTAGGCATTCAATATTTGCGACAGGGCAATGCCGAACAGGCCAAGTTCAACCTTGATCGCGCCCTCCAGTACGACCCCGACAACCCTCAGGTCTACATCGGCTTCGCTTACTTCTACCAGCAGGTAGAGGATTACAAGGCGGCCGAGGAGAGCTACAAGAAAGCCCTCGCCATGGATCCGTCCAATGCTGACGCAATGAACAACTATGGTGCCTTCCTGTGCAACCGTGGTCGCTTCGACGAGGCGGAGAAGGCATTCCTGCAGGCGATCAGCCAACCCAATTACATCAAGATTGCCGATACCTATGAAAATGCGGCACTTTGCGCCGCGCAAAATCGCAGAAATGATAAAGCAAGCGAGTACTATCGCTTGGCCTTGGGGTATAATCCCCGCAATCCAAGGTTATTGCTGGACATGGCTGAGCTTTCCATGAAAGATGGCAAGCTGCCTGATGTGCAGGCCTATCTCGCTCGTTTTGCCGATGCGTCAGACGAGAACGAGAGCAGTCTCTGGTTGAGATTGCGGCTGGCTCAGGCCATGGACAAACCGGCACTCCTTCACCAATTCGGGACTGAGCTGGTAAGGCAATATCCCTCTTCGCAACAAGCCAAGCGTTACTTAGCCAATGACTACTGAACAGCCACACGATTTTCAAGACGACTCTCAGGCAGCAGGCCCAGGCCAGCTGCTGCGCAACGCCCGTGAACAGCTTGGCTGGACACGAGAACAGGTTGCGTCCCGCATTCACCTTCGTCTGACCCTGATTGCTGCGATCGAATCAGATACGTATGACAAGCACACTTCCCATACCTTTATCCGGGGCTACCTGCGTACCTACGCCAAGCTGGTCGGCATCCCGGATGAGACCATACTGGCTGCCTACGACAAGCTGGGGCTGACGCCCCCCGACAACATCGACATGCAGAGCTTCTCCCGTCGCTCGCGCCAGCAGGCCAACGACAGTCGGCTCAAGGTGGTGACCTGGCTGGTGATCCTGGTGCTGATCGCGCTCTCCGTCGCCTGGTGGTGGCAGAGCACGGCGCGCCGCTCCGCCGGTGACGAGGCCCTGGCGGCCACTGAAATGAGTGCGACCGCCAACCCGCAGGGTGCAACCCTGTCTTCTGCGGCGGATGTGGTCGACCCTATGCTCATGCCTGTTGCCTCCGATGCGATGGCTACGGCCGCAGAGCCGATCGTGAGCAGCGCTGCTGCCACGGCGCCGCAGGCTGAGGCCAGCAGTGCCGCCGTAACGACTGTGACCTCTGCGAGTGTGGCGACGCTGCCGGTCGCTGACGATGCGACCACGGATCCCGCCAAGGCGCCTCAGCTCAAGATGAGTTTCACCGCAGACTGCTGGCTGGACGTCAAGGACGCCAAGGGCAAGACACTGTTCAGTGGCCTGAAGAAGGCAAATGATCAACTGGTATTGGAAGGACCCGAGCCGCTCAAGTTCATCATTGGCGCGCCCATGGCGGTCAATATCGAATATCAGGGCAAGTCCATCGACATGAGCCGTTACAACAACGGCCGGACTGCTCGCCTCTCACTGCCGCAGGAGTAATCTGTCCGCCATGTCCGCTCACGAATCTCCCATCATTCGTCGTAAATCCAGGCAGATCATGGTCGGTAACGTACCGGTTGGGGGCGACGCCCCCATCACGGTTCAGACCATGACCAACACCAAGACCACGGACGTGGCCGCCACCGTCGAGCAGATCCGGCGGATAGAGCGGGTTGGTGCCGACATAGTCCGGGTCTCTGTACCCACCATGGAAGCGGCGGAAGCCTTCAAGCTCATCAAGCAGCAGACCCGTATCCCCATCGTTGCCGACATCCACTTCGACTACCGCATCGCCCTGAAAGTGGCCGAGTACGGCGCCGACTGCCTGCGTATCAACCCGGGCAACATAGGCAACGAAGAGCGGGTGCGCGCCGTGGTCGATTGCGCGCGCCACTACAACATCCCGATCCGTATCGGCGTCAACGGCGGCTCTCTTGAGAAAGACATTCAGGAGAAGTACGGCGAGCCGACCCCGGAGGCACTGCTCGAGTCGGCCATGCGCCACGTGGATTACCTGGATCGTCTCAACTTCGACAACTTCAAGGTGAGCGTCAAGGCGTCTGACGTCTTCCTGGCCATCGGGGCCTATCGCCTGCTGGCCAAGCAGATCGAGCAGCCGTTGCACCTTGGCATCACGGAAGCGGGCGGTTTTCGCGCCGGTGCGGTGAAATCCGCCGTCGGGCTCGGCATGCTGCTGGCCGATGGCATAGGCGATACCATCCGTATCTCGCTGGCGGCCGATCCGGTGGAAGAGATCAAGGTAGGCTTTGATATCCTCAAATCCCTGCGCATCCGTTCCCGCGGCATCAACTTCATCGCCTGTCCCTCCTGCTCCCGTCAGGAGTTCGATGTGATCGCCACCGTCAACGCCCTGGAAGCGCGGCTGGAAGACATCATCACACCCATGGATGTCTCCATTATCGGCTGTGTGGTGAACGGCCCGGGCGAGGCGCTGGTCTCCGATCTGGGGCTGGCGGGTGCGGCCAACAAGAGCGCCTTCTACGAGGGCGGTCAGCGGGTCGACCGGCTGGACAACAAGGATCTCATCCCGATCCTGGAGCGCCGTATTCGCGCCCGGGCGGCCATGCTGGATCCGGCCAACCAGATCCAGGTGGACGAGGGTTGAGCCAGTGCGGGGCCACCTAGGGTGGCCCTGTCTTTAGGTTGCTGATTTTAAATCCCGTATTGGAGCGCCCTGATTTTACCTCGGGGTCGAAAATCCCTATAATGCGGCCAAATTTCACGTCTTTTTCTCGAGTATCAACGTGGCAAAACAGATCCAAGCTATTCGCGGTATGAACGATTGCCTGCCGGAGCAGAGCCCGGTATGGCAGAAAGTAGAACAGATACTGCGCCAAGTGGTCGCCAGCTATGGCTACAGCGAAGTGCGCATGCCGATCGTCGAGCAGACTCATCTGTTCAAGCGTGCCATCGGTGAAGTGACCGACGTGGTCGAAAAAGAGATGTACAGCTTCGAAGACCGCAACGGTGACAGCCTGAGCCTGCGTCCGGAAGGGACTGCCAGCTGCGTCCGTGCCGGTATCGAGCACGGTCTGCTCTACAACCAGGAACGCCGGATGTGGTACATGGGTCCCATGTTCCGCCACGAGCGTCCCCAGAAGGGCCGTTACCGCCAGTTCCATCAGTTCGGGGTCGAGCTGTTTGGCATCAACGGGCCGGATATTGACGCCGAACTCATCATGCTGACCCACCGTCTGTGGCGTCTGTTCGGCATCAGCGATCACGTCACCCTGCAGCTCAACACCCTGGGCCAGAGTGCCGAGCGCGCCGCCTATCGCGATGCGCTGGTGGCTTACCTCGAGCAGTACAAGGATCAGCTTGACGAAGAGAGCCAGCGCCGCATGTACAGCAACCCGCTGCGGGTGCTCGACTCCAAGGATGCCAAGGTACAGGCCATTCTGGTGGATGCCCCGCGCCTGTTCGATCACCTGGGTGAAGAGAGCCTGGCTCACTTCGAGGGGCTCAAGCGCCTGCTCACCTCCGCCGGTATCCAGTTCGAGGTGAACGAGCGTCTGGTGCGCGGCCTTGACTATTACAACCTGACCGTGTTCGAGTGGGTCACCAGCAGCCTGGGTGCCCAGGGCACCGTTTGTGCCGGTGGCCGTTACGACGGCCTGGTGGAGCAGCTTGGCGGTCAAGCGACCCCGGCCGTGGGCTTTGCCATGGGCATGGAGCGCCTGGTGCTGATGCTGGAGACCCTGGAGCTCAATGCCGATATCCGCCCTGCGGTGGACGTCTATCTGGCCATGGTGGGCGAGGGGACCGAGCAGGCTGGCTTCGCGCTTGCCGAGCGTCTGCGTGATGCCCTGCCAGACCTGCGCCTGATGAGCCACTGCGGTGGCGGCAACTTCAAGAAACAACTCAAGCGTGCCGACAAGTGCGGCGCGGCCATTGCCCTGATCCTCGGTGAAACCGAGGTGCAAAACGGGGAGATCACCATCAAATATCTGCGTGGCCAGGCCGAGCAACAGACCGTCACGGTCGACGCCGCCATTGCCCTGCTGGCAGCCAAAGGAGAGTAAGCAGTGGAAGTTTATACCACCGAAGAACAACAGGTTGAGGTCATCAAGAGCTGGTGGAAAGAGAACGGAACCTCGGTGCTCGCAGGAACTGTTATCGGTCTGGTTGGACTCTTTGGCTGGCGTTATTACAACGAGCGTCAGCAGACCAACCAGGAAGCCGCTTCCCAGGCTTACAACGAGATCTCGGCCCAGCTGGCCAAGGGGGATGCCGCCGCCTTCGAACAGGTACAAGGCTTCATCAGTGCCCACCAGGGAGACTCTTATGCCGAGCTGGCCGCCCTGCAACTGGCTGCCGCTGCCGTCAAGGCAAACAAGCTGGACTTGGCTGCCGAGCAGCTGACCCAGGTGGCAAACAATGGTGATGAGAGCATTCGTCCCATCGCCGCCCTGCGTCTGGCCCGGGTCCTGAACGATCAGGGCAAGGCTGACGAGGCCCTGGCCCAGCTTGGCAAGATCAGCAATGACGCCTTCAAGGCCCAGGTGGCGGAAGTGCGTGGCGACATCCTGCTCAAACAGGGCAAGGCCGAAGAGGCGCGCGATGCCTATCAGGCGGCGGCCGATGCCGGCGGCTTGCAGGGCAGCGCAGAGCTCAAGCTGAAGATGGACGATCTGGCGCTGCCAGCCGTGACCACGGGTGGAGCTCCGGATGCGTAATCTGTTCAAGATGGTGGCGTTGGGGGCGGCAGTCTCCTTCGCCCTGCAGGGGTGCTCCCTGTTCAGCTCGGAAGAAGATCTCAATCCCATGGCGCCTTTGCCCGTGGTTGAATCTGCCTTCAGCGCCGACACGGCCTGGTCCTCTTCCGTCGGGGACGGCATAGGCGACTTCTACTCCCAGCTCAAGCCGGCGGTGGAAGAGGAGCGCATCTATGCCGCGGCCCGCGATGGCGATGTGACCGCCTTCGATCGTGCCAGCGGCAAGGAGCTGTGGAGCGTGGACTTGGCTGACCTGCCCATCAACGCCGACAAGCGCAGCGCCCGTCTCTCCGGCGGTCTGGTTTCTCGCTACGGCAAGCTGTTCCTCGGCTCCGAGAACGGGGTGGTCTACGCCCTGAACGAAGAGAACGGGGAAGTGCTGTGGCAGACCACGGTACCGGGTGAAGTGGTGGCAAGCCCCGCCGTCGAAGACGGTCGTGTGGTGGTGTTGACCACCTCGGGGCGCCTGGTGGCGCTCGATACCGATGAAGGCAAGTTGCAGTGGACCCTGGCGGAAGAGCAGCCGCCGCTGACCTTGCGCAGTGCCGGTGCTCCAATCATCACCAACGGCGCCGTGCTCTATGGCCGTGCCGATGGCAAGGTGGGCATAGCCCTGCTGAGCAATGGTCAGCCGGTGCGCCAGTCCAAGGTGGCCGATCCGCGCGGTGCGACCGAGCTGGATCGCATGGTGGACGTGGATGCGACACCGCTGATCGCTGGCGATGAGCTCTATGCCATCGCCTACAATGGTCAGCTGATGGCACGCAAGCTGATGACCGGTGACGAGGTGTGGAAGCGCAAGTATTCCGGCTACCGCGACATGGCGGTGACCGGCAATGCCATAGTGCTGACCGACAGCCGCAGCCATCTGTTTGCCGTTGACAGACGCAACGGGCTTGAGCTGTGGTCCAATACCCAGCTGGAAAACCGCACCGTGACTGCCCCCGTCATCCTGGGTGACTATGTGGTGGTCGGCGATGTGGAAGGTTACCTGTATTGGCTGGATCGTACCGACGGGTCCATCAAGGCCATGCAGCAGCTCGACAGCAGTGGTCTCTACGCCGCCCCTCTGGTGGACGGTGACACCCTGTATGTGCAGAGCCGTGGCGGCAAGTTGTACGCTATCAAGCGTCCCTGATCGTCCGATAATGTGAATATCCGGCTCCTGGTCTTCGGACCCGGAGCCTTTGTCGTCTTGAGAATGAGGCTTTTATGACTCCTGTAGTAGCCCTGGTGGGCCGCCCCAACGTGGGGAAATCCACCCTGTTTAACCGCTTGACCCGTACCCGGGATGCCTTGGTGGCCGACTTCCCCGGTTTGACCCGGGACCGTAAATACGGTCAGGCGAAGTTGGGCGAGCTGGAATTTATCGTGGTGGATACCGGTGGTATCGATGGCACCGAAGAGGGGATCGAGCTGAAGATGGCCGAGCAGTCCCTGCTGGCCATCGAAGAAGCCGATGTGGTGCTGTTCATGGTGGATGCGCGCGCAGGATTGACCGCCGCGGATCAGGCCATCGCCGAGCACCTGCGCAAGACCCACAAGACGGTGTTTCTGGTTGCCAACAAGACCGACGGTATCGACGGTGACTCCGCCGTGTCCGAGTTCTACGGTCTGGCGCTGGGAGAGGTCTACCAGATCGCTGCCGCCCACGGCCGTGGCGTGCTGAGCCTGCTGGAACTGGCGCTGGCACCCCATCTGGAAACCCTGGTCGAAGCCGCTGCCGAAGAAGATGCGCAGGATGAAGAAGAGGAGGACTTCGACGAAGAAGCCCTGCTGCGCATGGTAGCCGCCGGTGATCTCGATACCCGGGAAGACACCAAGGAGACCCCGTTCGCCGACTTGCCCATCAAGTTCGCCATCGTCGGTCGCCCCAACGTCGGCAAATCGACCCTGACCAACCGCATGCTGGGTGAAGACCGCGTCATCGTCTATGACATGCCGGGCACCACCCGCGACTCCGTTTACGTTCCGATGGAGCGTGACGAGCAGAAGTACGTCATCATCGACACCGCCGGTGTGCGTCGTCGTGGCAAGGTGCATGAGACGGTGGAGAAGTTCTCCGTCATCAAGACGCTCAAGGCTATTGAAGATGCCAACGTCTGCCTGCTGGTGATCGATGCCCAGGAGACCATCACGGATCAGGACTTGAGCATCCTCGGCTTCGTGCTCCACTCGGGCCGCTCCGTGGTGCTGGTGGTGAACAAGTGGGATGGCCTGGATCAGAAGGTGAAAGAGGACGTCAAGAACGAGCTGGACAGACGCCTGGGCTTCATCGATTTCGCCCGTGTTCACTTCATCTCCGCCCTGCACGGCAGCGGCGTCGGCCACCTGTTCGAATCCATCCAGGAGGCGTACCAGTCCGCCACTCGCCGTACCAGCACCGCCATGCTGACCCGCATCATGCAGATGGCGCAGGAAGATCACCAGCCGCCCATGGTAAACGGTCGCCGCGTCAAGCTCAAATATGCCCACGCCGGTGGTTACAACCCGCCGCGCATCGTGATCCACGGCAACCAGTTGAACGACCTGCCGGATTCGTACAAGCGGTATCTGATCAACTACTTCCGCAAGTCGCTCAAGATCATGGGCTCCCCGATCCGGGTCGAGTTCCAGGAGTCGGCCAACCCGTTCGAGGGCCGGAAGAACACCATGACCCTGAGCCAGGAGCGTCAACGCAAGCGCCTGCTCAAGGCCAAAACCAAGAAATAAGGCCCAGCGGCTGCCCTCACCGGCAGCCGTTTTTTCTTGGGGAGAGGCGAGGGGGATCTGCTGTGGGGCGGCCCACAGCACATTCACTTTGAGAGGAGTCGAGTATGAGCACCCTGATATGCCCGGCCTGCAGCGCCGAGCTGGACAGCCGCAGCCCCGAGATCGGCTGTGGCCAGTGCCAGGCGCGTTATCGCATCCGGGCCCTGTGTCCGACCTGCCAGCAGGAGCTGGAGCGGCTCAAGGCCTGTGGCGCCGTGGATTACTTCTGCAACCACTGCAACAGCCTGGTGTCAAAGCGCGTGGTGCGCTTTGAGGTGAGCCCGGCAGGGCAGGCGTGAGGCAATAAAAAACCCGGCAAATGCCGGGTTTATTCTGTGTGTTCTGCTATCAGCAAGGTGTAGGAGCGGTTTCTGCGCCATATCTTGCGTTTGATGTCATTGAGCTTGAGTTTGCGTCTGGGGCTCCAGGCGCACTTTGCTTTTCTGACCAGTGTCGTTCTTCTACGAGTTCGCATCTTGGTCTCCTCCCATTGGATGGCCATCCCGGCCTCGATGAATGGAGCCCATCTGAAAATGCTGTCATCCAGCTGACAAGCTGCTGAAATCAGGCGATAAAAACAGTTTCGGACAGGCCCCGGCACATCCGGATGGTAACAGAGAACCTACCGGTAAAACAAACTTGTCAACAAGGGCTCAACGCAGGGTGATCTGTTTGACCACTTCGGCGATGACGGTGGGGCGTTCGGCACTCTGTGGCTCGCTGCTGTCGTCGTCATCCAGCTCCTCGCGGCGGTGGGCCTTCTGCTGCTCGTTGTCGAGCCAGAGCAGGCTCTGGTAATACTGGCGCACGTTGTTGACGTAGTTGCGCGCCTCGCCGCCCCGGGCATAGCCGTAGCGCGCCTTGCGGTGCCAGCGCGCCTGCTGCAGCAGGGGCAGCACCTCTTTCACGTCGCTCCAGGCGTCGGGGTTCTTGCCGAGCTCCTTGGTCAGGCGGCGGGCATCCATCATGTGGCCGTAGCCGATGTTGTAGGCGGTGAGGGCAAACCACACCTTCTCGTCATCGGGCACGGAGGCGGGCACCTTCTCCATCATCTGCTGCAGATAGCGGGCGCCGCCCTTGATGCTCTCCTCCGGATGCAGCCGGTTGTTGACCCCCATCGCCTTGGCGGTGGGTTCGGTCAGCATCATCATACCGCGCACGCCAGTATAGGAGCGCGCCTCAGGATCCCAGTGGGACTCCTGATAGCTGATAGCGGCAAGCAGGCGCCAATCCACCACGCTGGCGTGGGTCTTGAACAGATCCTGATACTTGGGCAGCAGGCTCTTGGCCCGCTGCAGGAAGGTGCGGGTGTCGACGAAGTCGAAGTTCTGTACGTGGCCGAAGTACTTCTCGTCCAGCTTGGCGATGGCGCCATCCATGAAGCGCTGGCCGAAGAAGTCGATGATGCTGGCGTAGAGGCTGTCATCGGGCAGCTTGGTCATGGCCCAGGCCACAGTCTGGTTCTTGGAGAGGGTCAGCCCCTCGGTGAGCTCGGGGTAGTAGCGCTGGGTACGGGCCAGCACAGTATCCTGCACCACTGTGTAATCAATCTTGCCGTCGGCCACCTGCTTGAGCAGCTCTTCCACGTCAGCGTCCCGGTTGGTACTCCACTTCAGGTTGGGGTGCTGTTTGCCGAGCTCCTTGAGCAGGTCTTCCCCGGTGGAGCCGGCAGGCACCACTATGCTGCCCTTGAGATCGCCGATGTCTTTGGGCTTGGGGGAGCCGTTGCGATAGACCAGCTTGGGGGAGACCTGATAAAAGCCGGGGCCGAAGCGAAACAGGGCACGCCGCTCCGGGGTGACCACGATGGCGGCGGCGGCGAGATCCAGCTTGCCCTTCTTGAGCAGCTCGACCAGTTCGGCGGTAGAGTAGACGGGGACTATGGTGAGCTTGACACCCAACCAGTCGGCATAGCTTTTCGCCAGCTCGTAATCAAAGCCCTGGGCGGTCTCGTCACGCTGGTAATAGGAGGTGGGGCCATAGATGGTGCCAACCCGGATCTCGCCCCGTTGGCGGATCTGTTCCAGCTGGCTGGAGGGGGTGTAGAAGTCACAGCCGACCAGGGTCAGCAGCAACGTCAGCCCGATAAACAGTCGAAAAATGCAGCGCAAGTAGGTGAGTACCCTTGTTGAAAAAATCGGCATTTGTCAAAAAAGAGGGACCTTTATACCAGAGAGTGTGCACCGAGTCACACTTGGCAAATCAAGAAAAACGTTTGTCCGGCGTCGGCCTGATCCCTATAATACGCGCGTCTCAATTCCCCCCCACTTTAACACTTGGTGAGAAAGGTCATATGGATATCTTGCGTGGTGCCCCAGCACTGTCTGATTTTCGTGTCCAAAAACTGCTGCAACGCTTCGCACAGATGAGAAAGGAGAGTGGAGTAGAGAGCGGAGTAGAGATAGAGGATGTCTATGCCGAATATGTGCACTTCGCCGAGCTCTCGAGCCCGCTGTCACCGCCCGAGCGAGCGACATTGGGCCAGCTTCTGCGCTACGGCCCGACCATCCCCGAACACACCCCCAGCGGTCAGCTGTTTCTCGTTACCCCCCGCCCCGGCACTATCTCCCCCTGGTCTTCCAAAGCAACCGACATAGCCCACAACTGCGGCCTGACCCAGGTCAAGCGGCTGGAGCGCGGCATCGCCTATTACGTGCAGGCCAAGGGCGGATTGACCCAGGCCCAGTGCGCGGACGTTGCCGCCGTGCTGCACGATCGCATGATGGAAGTGGTGTTTGGCGAGATGAACGAGGCAGCCGCCCTGTTTGCCCACCAGGCGCCGCGCCCCTTCACCCAGGTGGATGTGCTGGCCGGTGGTCGCAGTGCGCTGGCCTCGGCCAACGTGGCGCTCGGTCTGGCGCTGGCCGATGACGAAATCGACTATCTGGTGGATAACTTCACCAAGCTTGGTCGCAACCCCAACGACATCGAGCTCTACATGTTTGCCCAGGCGAACTCCGAGCACTGTCGTCACAAGATCTTCAACGCCGACTGGACCATAGACGGTGAACAGCAGCCCAAGTCGCTGTTCAAGATGATCAAGAACACCTTCGAGCAGACGCCGGATCATGTCCTGTCTGCCTATAAAGACAACGCCGCCGTGATGGAAGGCAGCCAGGGTGGCCGCTTCTTCCCGAGCCCTGCCAGCGGTGAGTACCAGTATCATCAGGAGCGCGTCGATATCCTGATGAAGGTGGAGACCCACAACCACCCGACCGCCATCTCCCCCTTCCCGGGGGCCGCCACCGGCTCCGGCGGCGAGATCCGCGACGAGGGCGCAACCGGCCGTGGTGCCAAGCCCAAGGCGGGTATGGTGGGTTTCACCGTCTCCAACCTGCGCATCCCCGGTTTCGAGCAGCCCTGGGAGCAGGACTTTGGCAAACCGAGCCGCATCGTCAGCGCCTTTGACATCATGCAGGAGGGGCCGCTCGGCGGCGCCGCCTTCAACAACGAATTCGGTCGTCCGGCCATTCTCGGCTACTTCCGCACCTTCGAAGAGGAGGTGCCGAGCCACAACGGCGTCGAGGTGCGCGGCTATCACAAGCCCATCATGCTGGCGGGCGGGATAGGCAACATCCGCACCGAGCACGTCCAGAAGGGGGAGATCCCGGTCGGGGCTGCCCTCATAGTGCTGGGTGGCCCGGCCATGAACATAGGTCTGGGGGGCGGCGCCGCATCGAGCATGGCCTCCGGTCAGTCGGCCGAAGATCTCGACTTTGCCTCGGTCCAGCGTGACAACCCCGAGATGGAACGCCGTTGCCAGGAGGTGATCGATCGCTGCTGGCAGCTGGGGGACGACAACCCCATCGTCTTCATCCATGACGTGGGGGCCGGTGGTCTCTCCAACGCCATGCCGGAGCTGGTCAATGACGGTGAGCGCGGCGGTCGTTTCGATCTGCGCGCCATCCAGAGCGACGAGCCTGGCATGAGCCCGCTGGAGATCTGGTGCAACGAGTCCCAGGAGCGTTACGTGCTGGCAGTGGCGCAGGACAAGCTGCCGCTGTTCAAGGCGCTGTGCGAGCGTGAGCGCGCGCCCTATGCCGTTATAGGCACCGCCACCGAAGAGAAGCATCTCACCCTCTCTGACAGCCACTTTGACAACCAGCCCATCGACCTGCCGCTGGACGTGCTGCTGGGCAAGGCGCCCAAGATGCACCGTGACGTTGTCACCCTGCCTGCTCAGGGCAAGCCGTTGCAGCTCGATGGCACCACTCTTTCCGAGGCGGCCGAGCGGGTACTGCGTCTGCCGACCGTGGCGGAGAAATCCTTCCTCATCACCATAGGTGATCGCAGCGTGACCGGTCTGGTCAACCGTGACCAGATGGTCGGCCCCTGGCAGATCCCGGTAGCCGATTGCGCCGTCACCGCCGCCACCTACGACGGCTATCATGGCGAGGCCATGTCCATGGGCGAGCGCACCCCGGTGGCGCTGCTCTCCCATGCCGCGTCGGCCCGCATGGCGGTGGCCGAAGCGCTCACCAACCTGGCACCGGCCCACATCGGATCGCTCAAGCGGGTCAAGCTCTCCGCCAACTGGATGTCCGCAGCCGGCCATCCGGGTGAGGATGCCGGCCTCTATGAGGCGGTCAAGGCGGTGGGTGAGGAGCTCTGCCCGGCCCTTGGCATCACGATCCCGGTCGGCAAGGACTCCATGTCCATGAAGACCCGCTGGCAGCAGGATGGCAAGGAACAGAGCGTCACCTCGCCGCTCTCCCTGCTCATCACCGCCTTTGCCCGGGTCGAGGATGTGCGCAATACCGTCACTCCGCAACTGCGTACCGATCTCGGTGAGACCGACCTTATCCTCATCGATCTTGGCAACGGCAAGCAGCGTCTCGGCGCCTCCGCCCTGGCCCAGGTCTACCGCCAGCTGGGGGACAAGGCGCCGGATCTCGACAATCCGGTGCAGCTGAAGGGCTTCTTCAACGCCATTCAGGCGCTGGTGGCCGATCGCAAACTGATCGCCTATCACGACAGATCCGACGGCGGTCTCTTCGTTACCCTGACCGAGATGGCCTTCGCCGGTCACTGCGGGCTCGATATCCAGCTTGACCGCATCGGTGGCGAGCTGTTGCCTGCGCTGTTCAACGAGGAGCTGGGTGCCGTCATCCAGGTGCGTCGCGACGACAAGGAAGCCGTGATGACACTGTTGGCCGGTCACGGCCTGGCCGCCTGCTCCCACGTGCTGGGCACGGTGCGCGAGGGGGATCTCATCACCCTGCAGCGCGCGGGCCAGGAAGTGTATCGCGCCAGCCGCACTGCGCTTCGCACCCTCTGGGGCGAGACCAGCTGGCAGATGCAGCGTCTGCGCGACAACCCGGCGTGCGCCGATCAGGAACATGCCGCCCGTCAGGACGCCACGGATCCGGGTCTGCAGGCCAAACTGAGCTACAACCCGTCCGACGACGTGGCTGCGCCCTATATCGCCCGCGGGGTATCCCCCCGTCTGGCGGTGCTGCGCGAGCAGGGGGTCAACTCCCACGTGGAGATGGCGGCGGCGTTTGATAGGGCCGGCTTTGCGGCGGTGGATGTGCATATGAGTGACATCCTCAGCGGCCGGATCAAGCTGGAAGAGTTCCAGAGCCTGGTGGCCTGTGGCGGCTTCTCCTACGGCGACGTGCTGGGGGCCGGTGAGGGTTGGGCCAAGTCCATCCTGTTCAACGACAACGCCCGCGAGCAGTTCCAGCGCTTCTTCGAGCGTGGCGACACCCTCTCCTTGGGCGTGTGCAACGGCTGCCAGATGATGTCCAACCTGCGCACCCTGATCCCGGGAGCCGATCTGTGGCCGCGTTTCGTGCGCAACCGCTCCGAGCGTTTCGAGGCGCGCTTCAGTCTGGTGGAGGTGCAGGAGTCACCGTCTGCCTTCTTCGCCGGCATGGCTGGTTCAGTGATGCCCATTGCCGTCTCCCACGGGGAAGGGCGAGTGGAGGTGCGTGATGCCGCTCACCTGAGCGCGTTGCAAGCCAGTGGTCTGGTGGGACTGCGCTTCGTGGACAACCGCGGCAAGGTCACCGAGCAGTACCCGGCCAACCCGAACGGCTCGCCGGACGGCATCAGCGCCGTGACCACCACAGATGGTCGCGCCACCATCATGATGCCGCACCCGGAGCGGGTGTTCCGCACCGTGGCCAACTCCTGGCACCCGGACAACTGGGGCGAGGACGGTGCCTGGATGCGGATGTTCCGCAACGCCCGGGTGCAACTGGGTTAATCCCGCAGCGCAACCTGCAACAATAAAAAACCGGCCAGCAGGCCGGTTTTTTTATCTCTGCCTCCTGCTAGCCGTTGCCCAGCTCGTGGGGGGTGAAATCCCCCCGATCCAGAATGCGCAGGCAGGCATCCACCACGGCCTCGTCCAGCTGGGCTCCCCGCATCCGTATGATGTGAGCCCTGGCCTGGGGAATGCCGAGGGCGGCGCGGTAGGGTCGATCCGAAGACATGGACTCGACAATGTCGGCCACGGTGAGAATGCGCGCCTCCAGCAAGATCTGATCCCCCACGAGACCCTCTGGATAGCCTGAGCCGTCGAGATACTCATGATGCTGGTGGATCATCTGGGCGATGGGCCAGGGGAAGGCGATGTCCTTGAGGACCTGGTAACCGGCTCCAGGGTGTTCCTTGACCAGATTGAACTCCTGGGGGGTCAGTCTGCCCGGTTTGGTGAGGATGTCGACCGGTACCTGGATCTTGCCGATGTCGTGCACCATGGCCCCCAGATAGAGGCCGCGCAGCTGTTTTTCGCCCAGTACCAGCTCGCGGCCTATGGCCATGGCCAGGGTGGCGACATGTTTCTGGTGACCGGCTGTGTAGGGGTCGCGTTGTTCCAGTACGGCGGCGATGGCACCAAGGGCATCCTCCAGCGCCAGCTCCAGCTGACGGGCATGCAGCACCTTGTCCCGCTGTGCGGCGAGATAGGCCTGTTGAGTGCCACGGGCGTGCAGGCCATAGGCCAGGTAATCGGCCAGCTGGCTGAACAGTCGCACCTCCTCCTCGGTGAAGGCCCTGGCCTGCGGGCTGTGGATGAGCAGGGCGCCCCGCACGCTGGAATGCCACGGCAGCGGGAGCAGCAGGCGGGCCCGCAAGGTGGCCGAGTGATGGACAATCTCGCTCGCCAGTGCTTCGTTGCGTGGTTCGTCATCGCGGATGGCCTGACGCAAGGCAGTATCCCGGGTGAGCCAGCGGTCATTGGCAAACCAGACGGCGTTGCCCGCCTGCGCCAGGATCTGCAGCGCATCCGGCTCCGTGGCCTCCTGCAGCACGGTGACGAGGGGAAAGCGGCCATCGAAGGTGATGGCGTCACAGATCTCCTGCAGCAGCATCTGCTCATCCCCCTGCCCGAGCATGGCATGGTGGGCGCGGCCAATGGCCTCCAGGGTCCAAGTATATTGCAGCAACTGCTCCTGCTGCTGTTTCTTCTCCGTGATGTCATCGAAAAAGACGCCGACGCCGATCACCTGGCCCAGCTCATCGCGCAGGGGAAACTTGGTGGTGCTGAGCCAGCGGGCCTCGCCGCCCTTGAGGTAGGGTTCTTCGTGCCGGTGCGTTGTGCCGTTGGTCATGACCCTGAGATCGTCATCCCGATAGCGCTGGGCCAGCTCGGCCGGGAAAAAATCGGCATCGCACTTGCCGATGATCTGGGCCGGCTCCAGGGCGAGATCATCGGCCAGCAGCCGGTTGCAGGCAGTGAAGACGGAGCGGGTATCCTTGAGCAGGACGCGATAGGGCAGCTGATCCATCACCTGAGCGAAGAGAGGGCCAGCGGGCAACGGCAGCTGGGCGTCGAGCTGATGGCGGGATGAGGGTTCTGGTCTTGAAGTCATCTGTGCTCCTGCGGCTGATCAGCTGGTAGTGAAACGGTAGCCCGCCTGCCACACGGCGAGACAGGCGTTCACCACCTGCTCGTCATAGTGGACGCCGGCATAGCGCGCCAACTGGGCGAAGGCATCGGTCAGCGACATGGCGCGGCGGAAGGGGCGGTGCGCCGTCATGGCAGCCAGCGAGTCCGCTACCCGGATGATCCTGGCTTCCAGACAGATGGCATCACTCTGCAGGCCCTGCGGGTAGCCGCTGCCGTCCATGTTTTCGTGATGCTGCTGCACTATGGTGGCGATGGGCCAGGGGAAATCTATCTGCTGCAGGATGTCACAGCCGGCCTGAGGGTGCAGCTTGATCAGTTCAAACTCCACCGGCCTGAGCTCACGGGGGCGGGTGAGGATTTCGGCCGGGATCTGCAGCAGGCCTATGTTGTGCACCATGGCCGCGAGACCGAGCCCATCCAGCCGCTCCTGTGGCAGTTGCAGGTGTTGACCTATGGCCAGCGCCAGGTCGTGTACGCGCCTTTCATGGCCGGCCGTGCCGGGATCCTTGTGGGCGATGGCGGAGGAGAGCGCCGCTATGGTTTGAAACAGCAAGGTGCGCTGATGCTGCTCGCTCTCCTTGATATGGGTGATATCGACCAGTGCTCCTATGATGCCGGCCACCTTGCCCTGATGGTCATAGAAGAGATCCTTGAAGTTGAGCACCTGATAACGGTGGCCGCTGCGATCGAGCAGACTGTGCTCGAAATATTGCGGTTGCTTGCTGCGCAGTACCTCCATGTCCCGCTGGCTGTACTCGTCCGCCATCTCGGGCGGTAGAATTTCATCCACGCGTTTCCCCAGCAGCTCTGCCTTGCTGATGCCGGTGATCTGGGTAAAGGTCGGGTTGCAACTGATGAAGCGCCCCTCGACGTCCTTGTAGAACACGGGAATGGGGATCGCCTTGAGCAGGGATTCGTTGAAGCGCTGCATGTCCACCAGCTCCGCCTGCTGACGCAGGGCCAGCTGCTCGCTGTCCCGGCACAGCTGGATGGCGCGAGCCAGGTTGCCGAGGATGGGGCTGAACAGGTGGCACAGCTGTTCACCCTCTTGTTCGGCTCTGGGGGAGAGCAGCAGCATGAGGTAGCCCCCTTCGATCCGCAAGCGGTAGGCAAAGGGATAGGGGCGGGAGCCGGGCAGGGGGATGGGGCCGTGCAGGGTGCACTGCTCGCCGCCACTGACCCAGGCGGGCAGCACCAGTGGTTGCCCGTGCTGCTGGATCAACTGCTCGTCCCCGATGGCCTTGACGATCTTGTACTCCCCCTGCGGCAACTGCTGCAGCACGAGACCAACCGGGCAGGCGCAGTGAAACAGAAAGCGTTGCAGCACCTTGGTCAGCAAGGCATCCAGGGTCACCTCGCGTCCGATGCAGAGGGCGAGATCGCAGACGATGGCCATGGCATGGTCGTTGTTCATGACGGCGTTACTCCGTTGCAGAGAATGGCGCCATTGTGGAAGAGGGGATAATCCCCCGCCCGCAAACTGCCAATCTCGCCGAGTGAGAGGGCGCCGACCAGCTCGCGGGCGCCGCTATGGGTAAACAGCGTGCTCAGCTCGAGCTCGCTCTGCTGGCCAAAATGCTGCTGACGGCCGGCGCAGTAATAAAGCTCCAGCGTGTCGACCGGGCCGTGCTGGCGGAGCTTGCCGGCCAGTTCGATGGCATGGGCGGTCGGGCTATGGGGGGCCTTGAGCAGGGTGAGAATGCTGTGATCCGGCACCTCGCCAACACAGAGCAGGGCACCCTCTTCGGTGACTGTGACCGGGATCCTCACGACCACGTCGCCATTGGCCCGCAGCAGACCCAGCGGCAGGTGGACGCCGTACTGATAGAACTGCGCTTGGGTCAGCGTCTGCTGAAATTGTTGCCGGACAAGCGACTGGTAGCGGCTGAAGGCGGGCTCCCAGTCGATGAAGGAAACCTTGTTGCCCTCCGTACTGGTAGCGAGCATGGGCTGGGCCATGAGTTGATAGCCATGCTCCAGCAGGGGATAGCTGTGATGGGGCAGTAGGCTGCAGATGACCGCCTGACTCGTCAGGGTCTGGCTGTCGAACAGGCAGGGCATGGCCTTGAACTGGCCGCTGCCCGCATTGACGCCTGCGTAGTTGACTCTGTCCGCCAGCCTGAGATAGACCCCCTCGAGGATGGAGGCGATGTTGGGGATCATGGCATCGAAGGTCAGAAAGAGGGTGGGGGGGCGGGCCGGATCCGGCCATTGCGCGAGCCGAGGCGCCAGCTGTTCGCAGAGCATGGCGGCAAGCCGGTCTGCATCGTCATTTTGGGGTAACGAGATCAGCCGGGGATCGTGGGATAACGGACGGGGCAGCAGCCAGGCGCCCCTGTCATGAAAACCCTGTCGGCTGATGAGGCGGGGAAAGATGGCGCCGGAAAGCGAAATCGCCAGCTGCCGGCACTCTTGCTGCAGCTCGGCGACACGGTCGATATCCTGTTCGGCCAGCAACACATCGAGTCGACCGCCTCGATAGGGGAGCAGTGCATCGACCAGTGAGCGGGCATCAAAGAGGCAAAAGGAGGGCTGCGTCATGGCTCCTGGCTCCATTCCTGTATCTCATGAATATATCAGCAAGGGGCGGGGTGATGATACTCAGCGGTGACCTGCGATGTGACATAAGTGGTTATAAATACGCATAAAAAAAGAGCTTGCCACCTTGCGGCCGTGATCTTGCTCAACCAGAAACACAAAACCGGCCACCTGGGCCGGTTTTGTGTTTCTGGCAGGGGCGCTACTTAGCGCAGCACCAGGTTCTGGAAGCCCTGCACCAGGCTGATGACGGGTTGGGGTAGATGCCCAGCGCCACCACAGCCGGACTTTGAGCGTCACGTCGATCAGATGGGACTTGCCGATAAGGCCCAATGTCATGGGAATACCTGGGCGATTCCCTGACCTGGGATATAACGCCCCACTTACACAAAAAATGACATGGTTTTGTTTGAATTCACGTCGGTGAATGGTTACACACATCCCAGTTTAAAAATAAAATTTGATCCCCTGGTGAACTGGATATAAGACTTACTCTGCACGGGACTCACAAGGAAGATAAAATGAAAAATGGAAGAGCAGGATGGTTAAATATTTTAACCATCCTAGGGTCAGTAATGTTCACTGTTCAAACGGAGGCTGCAATACCTTATGTCAACTATCATCACACGGTTACGCAGCCGGATGGTTCGACACTTGAGTTGATCCTCAATGGTTCAACTCTTTACGCAGATCAACGTACTAAAGATGGCTATCCGGTTATCTATGACAATACCCTGAAAGGTTACGCTTATGCCAAGCTTTCAGAAAATGAAGAAATGTTTGAGTCGACCGGAGTTCTAGTTACCGAGTCGAATGGTGTTAGCACCAGGTCCATACAGAAGGACACTGATATTCCTCAACATGCCAAGCGTTCTATCGTGCAACGTAACGCCAAGCAATTAAAAATTTTACAATATCAACCCCAGTCACCAAAAATCAGTGGTTTTGCCAATCAATATGCCAATGTAATAGGTAATGTTCGAGGGTTGACCATATTAATTCAGTTTCCTGATGAATCCAGTTCTATTCCACCCAGTGAGGTCATCAACTACACCAACCAAATCGGTTACACAGGCTATGGAAATGCACAATCAATCCGGGACTATTTTCGTGCTGTGTCTGGTAATAAATTAGACTATACCAATACTGTGGTTGGATATTATACGGCCAAGAAATATAAATCCTATTACACAGACCCCACGATAACCTATGGTGCCAGAGCAAGAGAGTTGATAGCCGAAGCTCTGGATTGGCTTGAATACACCGAAGGCTTCGACTTTTCGACCATCTCGAAAGATAGTGACGGCAATATTCGTGGTTTGAACGTGTTCTATTCTGGCAGTACTGGTGGTGGCTGGGCTCAGGGCCTATGGCCTCATCAAGGTGGCTTGAACCGCTGGTGTGCTGATGGGGTCTGTGCATCCAAATACCAGATCTCCAACATGGATAGCAGTTTATCTATCGGGACCTTCATCCACGAGTCAGGACACCTGTTGTTCGGCTGGCCTGATCTTTACGATTACGATGGCAGCTCAGGAGGATCCGCTGGCTCGCACTGCATTATGGGATATGGCGGTGTAACCGGTAACAGACATAAAAAACCAGTTCCACCCAATGGCTACTTTCGCTCACTGAGTGGCTGGGAAACGATCACCGAGCTCAATCCTGCAGTTAATAGCAATGCTCCTTCAGGTCTATTGAGTCACCAGGCTAACAGCAACACACTATACCGCTGGTCCAACCAGAATAAAGCTGGTGAGGCTTTTTATATAGAAACAAGAACTCAAGTCGGGCAAAATCAGTATATGCCAGGTCAAGGTCTGATTGTATGGCATGTTGATCCTAATGGCTCCAATAATAATGAGTGGTATCCATATGTTCAGATGGAGCATGCGGATGGGAATCGTGACCCAGAAAAAAATACTAATCTTGGTGATGCTTATGATATGTATCATGCTTCTGGGCAAGACACTTTCGGTGATACTCAACCCAATGCGCTGTCCAGCCGAGGAACCAATTCACGCTGGTGGAGTGGTGCTGATTCAGGGTTGGAGCTGACTAATATCAGCGCTGTCTCAAGTCAAATGACATTTGACATCGGTGGCAAGGGTAATTCAAATCAAGAGGAAAATTATTCAGGTTATCTGAGTGGGAAGGGCGTTAGTCATATCATTCCGAATGGCAGCTGGTTTCAATATGATGGTGGAACCCTGAGTGGTGTGTTGACCGGCCCCGGCAATGCTGATTTCGATTTGTCACTGGAAAAATGGCAGAATAGTACTTGGATAGCTGTGGCAACATCAACAAGCGTCACCTCGAATGAAGCGATTAACTATGTTGCAAGCAGTGGTTATTATCGGTTTAATGTTTATTCTTATAATGGTGAGGGGAACTATGATTTCACGTTGAGAAAATAGATTCTTGTCATAAATATAAAGGGTCTTAATAAACACATTAATGGAATGTGTCGACTAAAGTCCTATTCTGAATCTGTAGGTTTCATCTGCTGACAATCACATTAATCCGAAACCAGCCAAGCTGGTTTCGGATTTTTTCATCTCTGGAAGATGGCCAATGGTGCCTGACACAAGGGGCATTGGCCATCAGGGCGGGTTAGCGCAAGACCACGTTCTGGAAGCCCTGCACCAGGCTGATGACGGGTTGGGGGTAGATGCCCAGCGCCACCACTATGATGGCGGAGAGCAGGACCACCATGCCGCCCGAGGAGACGGCCCAGTCGGCCTTGGCATCGCGCAGCTGCATGCCGGGTTCCCGCAGATAGAGGGTGACCATGACGCGCAGGTAGTAATAGAGACCCAGGGCACTGCCCAGCACTATGGCGCCGGAGAGCCACCACAGCTTGGCATCGACCGTTACCCCGATGAGATAGAACTTGCCGATGAAGCCCAGCGTCATGGGGATACCCGCGAGCGACAACATCATCACCGTCATGACGGCGGTCAGGTAGGGGCGGTGCCAGAACAGACCACGGTAGCTGTGCAGGGAGTCCGCATCCTTGCCGCGATAGGGGCTGGACATCATGCTGATGACGCCGAAGGCCCCCAGGCTGGTGAACAGGTACATCAGCAGGTAGACGCCGGCCGCTTCCACCGGCATCTGGCCGAGGCGGCTGGCGACGATCACCGCCAGCAGATAACCGAAGTGGGAGATGGAGGAGTAACCCATCATCCGCTTGATGTTGGTCTGCAGCAGGGCCAGCAGGTTGCCGATGACGATGGAGACGACCGCCATGGCGGCCAGCAGCCAGTGGATCATCGGATCCCCCGCCGCAGGCACCGCCAGGTAGAAGCGCAGCAGCACGCAGAACACGGCTATCTTGCTGACGGTGGCCAGGAAGGTGGCCACAGGTGCCGGGGCGCCTTCGTACACGTCAGGTGTCCAGAGGTGGAAGGGGGCCAGGGAGAGCTTGAAGGCAAACCCCACCAGCATCAGTCCCAGACCGCCCATCAGCAGCGGGTGGTGAGCCGGGGTGGTGGCCAGGGTCAGGCCGAGATCGCTGAAGCTCAGGCTACCCGCCTGGGCGTAGAGCAGCGCCATGCCAAACAGCAGGAAGGCGGTGGCGGCGGCGGAGAGCACCATGTACTTGATGCTGGCTTCCAGCGAATGGCGCTCGCGGTAGGCGTAGCCCACCAGACCAAACATGGGCAGGGTCAGCATCTCGATCCCGATGAACAGGGAGGCGAGGTGGCGGGAACCGGCCAGCACCAGGCCGCCGGCGGTGGCGATCAGCAGCAGCAGGTAGAACTCTTCCCGGTTGTCCGGATAGCCCTTGAGCCAGGAGCGACCGAAGGTACAGGTGGCCAGGGCGCCGATGAGCACCAGCCCCATGTAGAAGACGGCGTAGCCGTCTATCTGCAGCAGCGGGGTGACCCCCTGATCACCCTGCGCCATGACGATGGGCAGGGAGAAGAGCGCCAGGTTGAGGCCCGCTATGGTGACGACGAAGGCGGTGTCGTCACAGCGCCGCCAGGCGATGGCCAGCATCAGGGCCAGCATGGCCCCCGTGGTCAGCAGCAGGGGCAACAGGGCCAGCAGTTGAGAAGCTGTGAATGTCATTGCAGTGCTCCTGTAATGGACAAGTAAGGCAACAGGGCCAGCGGTCGGGAAACAGTCAGGTTCATTGCAATGCTCCAGCGGACGGCAGTGCGTACCAGTGCAGCACGCTCATCAGGCTGCTGCCTGCGGTATCGAGCACCGGCTGGGGATAGACACCGAGCAGCACCAGCAGACCGGCGATTGTCAGCATCATGGCCAGCTCGCGGCTGTCCAGTCCCTTGAGTACCTTCTCGTCCTTGGGCGCGCCGAAGCAGGCACGTTGCAGCATGATGAGGGAGTAGACGGATGCCAGCACCAGACCGAAGGTGGCGATGATTGTGATGATGGGAGCGACCTGGAAGCTGCCGATGAGGATCAGGAACTCGCCGACGAAGTTGCCGGTACCCGGCATGCCAAGGGAGGCCACCGAGAAGAACAGCATGACGCCGGGCAGGTAGCGCAACCGGCCCCACAGGCCGCCCATCAGGCGCAGATCACGGGTGTGCAGCCGCTCGTAGAGCTGGCCGCACAGGATGAAGAGGCCGGCGGCGGAGAGGCCGTGGGCTATCATCTGCACCACGGCGCCTTGCAGCGCCAGCTCGCTACCCGAGTAGATGGCGATCATCACGAAGCCCATGTGGGAGATGCTGGTGTAGGCCACCAGCCGCTTGATGTCGGTCTGGGCGAACGCCACTATGGCGCCGTAAACGATGCCGACCAAGCCCAGCAGCATGGCGTAGGGGGCGAACTCGGCGGAGGCCTCCGGGAACAGCGGCAGGGCGAAGCGCAGCAGACCGTAGGCGGCGGTTTTCAGCAAGATACCGGCCAGGTCCACCGAGCCTGCGGTCGGCGCCTGACTGTGGGCATCCGGCAGCCAGCCGTGCAGCGGCACCAGCGGCATCTTGACCGCGAAGGCGATGAAGAAGCCCAGCATCAACAACCACTGGACGCCCTTGCTCATCGGGGTGTTGAGCAAGTCCTGATAGTCAAAGGTGAACACGCCGGTGGCGGCGTGGTGGGTCAGCACCAGACCCAGGATGGCGACCAGCATGATGAGGCCGCTGACCTGGGTGTAGATGAAGAACTTGGTGGCCGCGTTGATCCTGGACTTGCCGTCGGTGACCGAGTGGCCCCACAGCGCGATCAGGAAGTACATGGGGACCAGCATCATCTCCCAGAAGAAGAAGAACAGGAACAGATCCAGCGCCATGAAGACGCCGAGCACGCCCCCCAGGATCCAGAGCAGGTTGAGGTGGAAGAAGCCGATGCGCTGCACGATTTCCTTCCAGGAACAGAGGATGGCCAGCACGCCGATGAAGCAGGTGAGCATCACCATCAAGAGCGACAAGCCATCCACCGCCAGATGCAGGGATATGCCGAAGCGAGGGATCCAGGGCAACTGCAGTTCGGCGGCCCAGGCGGACACGCCCGTCTGGGTTGCAAGGGAAAAGTCACCGCTCCACCAGATGGCGCCGGAGAGCAGCAGGCAGGCGCTCATGGACAGCAGGGCGACCCAGCGCACGAAGTATTCACCGAAGCGCTCGGTCTGCCAACAGAGCAGACCGCCGATGAAGGGTATTAACAAGATCCAGAGTAAGGTCACGATATCAGCTCTCGTCTATGTTCTAGTCACTGTGCAGGCCCGTGGGCTTGCTGCGAGTTCAGGGGCTGCATCACGGGATCAGCCGAGCAGCAGCAGGGCCAGGATCAGGGCGGCGCCCATCCCCATGGAGGCTGCATACCAGCGCAACTTGCCGGAAACGGTCCAGGCCAACAGCTGGTGGCCACTCTGTGCCAGCCAGGCCGGCAGGTTCATCATCCAGTCCAGCGGATCCTTGCCGAGCAGACGGGTGCTGAGCAGGTAGGGTTTGACCCACAGCTGATCGTACAACCAGTCAAAGCCCCAGGCATTGAACCAGAGGGTGCTGAGCAGACGGCCAGGCGCGCTATTCGCCACGCTGGTGGCCAGTCGACGCTCACCCAGGAACAGGAAGGCGGCCAGGGCTATGCCCGCGATGGCGACTATGCCGGAGGCTATTTCCAGCGCATGACGACCCGCTTCTATGTGATCTCCCGGACCGGCCGGCAGTACTCCAGCCAGCGGCGGCACTATCAGGGCCCCGATGCCGGTGGAGAGCACCAGCAGGACCAGCAGCGGCAGCTGGTGGGCCAGGCCGTGGCCGGCGTGGGCCTCGGTCTGCACCTTGCCGTGGAAGGCGATGAAGATGAGGCGGAAGGTGTAGAGGGAGGTCAGGAAGGCCCCCACCAGACCGGCCCACAATAGTGTGGTCTGGCCGGATGCCTGCACCTGCCACAGGATGGCGTCTTTACTGTAGAAACCGGCCGTGACCAGCGGCAGCGCGGCCAGCGCCGAGCCCCCCACCAGGAAGCAGGCATAGACCAGCGGCAGACTCTTGCGCAGGCCTCCCATCTTGAAGATGTTCTGCTCGTGGTGGGTCGCGACTATGACGGCACCGGCGGAGAGGAACAAGAGCGCCTTGAAGAAGGCGTGGGTCATCAGGTGGAAGATGGCCCCTTCCCAGGCGCCAACCCCGAGGGCCAGGAACATGTAGCCTATCTGGCTCATGGTGGAGTAGGCCAGGATCCGCTTGATGTCGGTTTGTACCAGGGCTGCAAAACCCGCCAGCACCAGGGTGATGGCACCGACCAGTGCCACCAGATGCAGGATCTCGGGGGCCAGCAGGAAGAGGCCGTGGGTACGGGCGATGAGATAGACACCGGCGGTCACCATGGTCGCGGCGTGGATCAGGGCAGAGACAGGTGTCGGGCCCGCCATGGCATCCGCCAGCCAGGTTTGCAGCGGCAGCTGGGCCGATTTACCGACCGCGCCGCCGAGCAGCATCAGGCAGGCGAACGACAGGGCAGGGGAACCCTCGGCGAACATCGCGGGCGCGCGCACCAGCAGCTCATGGATGTTGAGGGTGCCCAGCTCCCGGTAGAGGACGAACAGGCCGATGGCGAGGAAGACGTCGCCGACCCGGGTCACCACGAATGCCTTGAGGGCGGCCGCCCCGTTGGCCGGGTTGCGGTAGTAGAAGCCGATCAGCAGGTAGCTGCACAGCCCCACCCCTTCCCAGCCGAGGTAGACGAACAGCAGGTCATCGGCCAGCACCAGGAACACCATGCTGGCGATGAACAGGTTGGTGTAAGTGAAGAAGCGGGAATAGCCCTCTTCTCCGCGCATGTACCAGGAGGCGAACAGGTGGATGAAGAAACCCACCCCGGTCACCACCCCCAGCATGGTCAGCGACAGGCCGTCCAGTGCCAGGCGGAAGGTGGGATTGAAGCTGCCCACCGACATCCATTGCCACAGGGTCTGGGTGTAGACACCGCCGACCGGCATGGTATTGAGGAAATCGATGCCGACCCACAGGGTGGTGAGGGCCGACAACCCTATGCTGCCGACGCCGATCAGTGCCGAGCTGCGCTCGCCGAAACGGCCAAGGGAGAAGGCCAGCACCAGCCATCCCAGCAGCGGGAATAGAAAAGTCAGGTATAAGAGGCTCATCCGCGCATCTCACTCACAGTGTCCACATTGAGGGTGTGGTAACGACGATAGAGCAGCAGTAACAGGGCCAGGCCTATACTGGCCTCCGCTGCCGCCAGAGAAATCACCAGTATGTACATGATCTGGCCATCGGCCTGGGCCCAGCGGCTGCCAGCCACCACGAACGCCAGCGCGGACGCATTCATCATGATCTCGATACTCATGAGGATAAACAGCAAGTTACGGCGGATCAGCAGACCGCACAAACCGATGCAAAACAGCACGGCGGCCAGCAGCAGACCGTGTTCCATGGGGATGCCACTCATTGCTGACCTCCTTCTTGAGATGGACTTGGTGCTGGGCGCACGGCAGTTTTGGGAACGGAAAGCACTTCTCCGCTCTTGTCTTCACGGCCCAGGTGGTAGGCGGTCACCAGACCCGCCAGCAGCAGGATGGAAGCGAGCTCCACCGCCAGCACGTAAGGGCCGAACAGGGCGATGCCGACCTCTTTCGCACTGACGTCGGTCAGACCAAGCTGACCCCCTGTCACGCCGAGAATGCCGTAGGCCAGAAAGCCCAGCAGGACGAGAGAGAGCAGGCCCGGACCCACCCAGGTGGTGGGGGTGAGCCAGTTCTTCTCCTGATCCTGGGACGATCCCAGGTTCAGCATCATCACCACGAACACGAACAACACCATGATGGCGCCCGCGTAGACGATCACCTGCAGGGCACCCGCGAAGGAGGCACCCAGACAGAAGAAGATCATGGCCACGGCGATGAGCGAAATAATGAGATTGAGCAGCGCATGCATGGGATTGCTGGTGCTGATCACCCGCAGCGTGCTGTAAACGGCTACCAGGGCCGCGGCATAAAATGCCAGTTCCATGATTGACTCCTCAGGGCAGCAGGCTCTTGACATCGATAGGTTTGGCTTCGTGCTCGGCATCCCCTTTCGGCTTGCCGTCGATGGCCATACCGCTCATGCGATAGAAGTTGTAATCCGGGTATTTGCCGGGCCCGCTGATCAGCAAGTCTTCCTTCTCGTACACCAGATCCTGGCGGCGGTATTCGCCCATCTCGAAATCCGGCGTCAGCTGGATGGCGGTGGTGGGGCAGGCCTCTTCGCACAGGCCGCAGAAGATGCAGCGGGAGAAGTTGATGCGAAAGAACTCAGGATACCAGCGACCATCGTCCCGCTCCGCTTTCTGCAGCGAGATGCAGCCGACCGGGCAGGCCACGGCGCAGAGGTTGCAGGCCACGCAGCGCTCGTCGCCGTCCGGGTCGCGGGTCAGCACGATGCGGCCACGGAAACGGGGGGCGGCATAGACAGCCTCTTCCGGGTAACTCAGAGTTTCGCGTGGTCGCCAGGCATGGGAAAACACCATGCCCAGACTGCGAAGTTGGGTACCGACACCCTTGATTATGCTAACAATTTTCATAGTCGTGCCTCACTGCACATTCATCAGCACCACAGCCCCTGAGCCTTGCATCCCGAGCGGGGTGCAAGGCGCGAGGCAAGCAGACGTTCCAGCCAAACGGCATCACAATGTTCATATCCATTCCGGCCTCACTGCGCACTCATCAGCACCACGGCTCCCGTGATCAGCATGTTGATCAGGGTCAGCGGCAGGCAGACTTTCCAGCCAAAGGACATCACCTGGTCAAAACGCGGACGGGGCAGGGAGGCCCGCAGCAGGATGAAGAGCACCATGAAGCAGGCGGTCTTCAGGGCAAACCAGATGAAGGGCGGCAACCAGGGGCCGTGCCAGCCACCGAAGAACAGGGTCACTATGAGGGAGGAGATCAGCACTATGCCGATGTACTCGCCCACGAAGAAGAGACCCCATTTCATGCCCGCATACTCGATGTGATAGCCGTCGGCGAGCTCCTGCTCGGCCTCCGGCTGGTCAAACGGGTGGCGGTGGGTGACGGCGACGCCGGCAAACAGGAAGGTGATGAAGCCCAGGATCTGGGGCACCACGTTCCACAAGCCCTCCTGGGCCTCGACTATGTCTCTCAGGTTGAAGCTGCCGGTCTGGATCACTATCCCCATCAGGGAGAGCCCCAGGAACACCTCGTAGGAGAGGGTCTGGGCCGAGGCGCGCAGGCTGCCGAGCAATGAGTATTTGTTGTTGCTCGACCAGCCGGCGAACAGCACGGCATAGACCGCCAGTCCCGCAATGGCCAGTATGTAGAGCAGGCCCACGTTGAGATCCGCCACGCCCCAGGTGGGGGTGAGCGGCACCACGGCAAACGCCAGAATAAAGGCGGTAAAGGCGATGATGGGGGCCAGGATGAAGATCCGGCGATCCGCGAACGGAGGGATCCAGTCCTCCTTGAAGAACATCTTGACCATGTCGGCCGCCAGCTGCAGCAGGCCGAACGGGCCCACCCGGTTGGGGCCGTAGCGATCCTGCCACAGCGCCAGCAGGCGACGTTCGATGAAGCTCATGAAGGCGCCAGCCCCCACTATCCCCACCAGCACGATCAGCGCCTTGCCGACTTCAATCAGCAGCTCCATCAGGGAATCACTCATGCGATCGCCTCCTGCAGGTTGTTGATGTAGGCCTGTTGCAGCGCGGTCGGCAGACCGTTCACGCCGAGCGGCAGACCCAGCAGACCCTGTGCCAGAGCATGGCTCAACCGCAGCTTGAGGCGCCAGTGGTTGCCACCCCAGGAGAAGCTCACCTGGTTGCCCGCGTTGAGGGCAAGGCGAGCCGCATCGGCCGGGTTCAGCACCAGCTCGGGCTCATTCATGCGGGCCTGGATCACAGGGCTGCGAGCGGAGAGTTCCTCGCCGCCAAACAGCTGGTCATAGTTGACCACCTGCAGGGCTTCCTGAGCCACGAAAGGGGCCGGTATGGCATCAAACCAGCCAAGACTGTCTTCACCCGGCTCCAGCAGGCGGCGACCGGGATCACCGGCGCGCAGCTTGCCGCCCACCTCGTCCTGGAACTTGTTCCAGGCCGACGGCGAGTTCCAGCCCGGCGCCCAGGCAAACGGCACCTGTTGCATCGGTTGGCGGGCACCGGCATAGCCTTCCATGGAGAAGTTGAAGGGGGAGTCAGGATCCTGGGCCACTCTCGGCTCGCTGACGTTCTGATCCGCCAGCATGGAGGTGCGACCGCTGTAGCGGTGCGGCTCACGAGCCAGCTTCATGCCACGGATCCGCAGCCCGGCGTTGGGCGAGGCTTCCAGCATGGGAGCGAGCAGCGGCGTCGAGGCGGCGCAGGCGCGGCTGATCTCGTCAAGGTTCTGCCAGCGCAGGGGCTTGTGATCGAGAGCTCCCTGCAGCGCGGCCAGCCAGCGCCACCCTTCCCGGATCTGGATGTCGGCGTTGTAGAAGGCCGGTGCATAGACCTGGAAGTAGCGCTGGGCACGGCCCTCCATATTGACGAGAGTGCCATCGGCCTCGGCAAAGCTGGCGGCAGGCAGCACCAGATCGGCCTTCTGGGCTGTCTGGGTATCCTGATGATCGACCACCAGCAGGTGTTGCAGGCGGGCGATGGCCGCATCGACCCGATTGCGCGGAGCGCGGCGATAGAGATCGTTCTCCAGGGCCACCAGTGCCAGGTTATCCTGGGCTTCGATGCGCTCAAGGGCCGCTTCCAGCGATTTGCCTGCCGACTTGCCTGCATCCAGCATGGCCAGACCCAGACTGTTGGCCTCTTGCGCCACCAGTGCCAGGCTGACGTCCTGGCCACGGCCCTTGAGGGCGCGGGCTATGTTGCTGGCAGCCTCGATCAGTGCCGGAGTACGGGCTCCCGAGCCTGCGATGATGAGCGGCTTTTTGGCGTTGCCAAGCAGGTCGGCCCAGCGAGCGGCTTGCGCCTGTTGTTCTTGGCCGAGATCGGCCAGGGCCAGGGCCGGGGCCGAGCTGTCGAGCTGATGGGCGATGGCAAAACCGAGGCGGGCCTGATCCGCGTGGGGGGCGTGCAGTTTTTCTGCCGCCACGTCGTCGAGGCGGGTGCTGTCCAGGCTGGTGATGAGCAGCGGGTAGCGCTCATTCTGGCCCAGGGTCTGCACCGCGGCGACCTGCCATAAGTCCACCTTCATCTTGCGGGCGATCTCGCGCGCCTTGCCCTTGACCGATTGGCGCAGGGCCAGGGCGATGCGGGCGGCGCTCATGGTGACATCTTCACCCAGCACCAGAATGGCGTCGGCCTCTTCCATGTCCCGCAGGCTCGGCGTGCGAATGCCGCCGTGTTGCAGTATGTGCAACATCTTTTGCAGGCACTCCCACTCGCTCTGCTCGACGCCGCAATAGAAGTTGTCGGCACCCACCAGCTCGCGCAGGGCGAAGTTGCTCTCCAGCGAGGCGCGGGGAGAGCCGATGCCGATGACGCCGGCCGCGGTGCGCAGGGCGTCGGCGGCACGGTTCAGGGCGCCGTCCACCGTGATGGCCAGCTTGTCGTTGCCGTCACGCAGCAATGGCTGACGCGGGCGATCCGCCAGATTGACGTAGCCATAGCCAAAGCGGCCGCGATCGCACAGGAAGTAGTGGTTGAGGCCACCGTGGAAGCGGTTCTCGATGCGGCGCAGCTCGCCGTAGCGCTCGCCCGGGCTGATGTTGCAACCGACCGAGCACTGCTGGCAGATGCTGGGGGCAAACTGCATGTCCCACTTGCGGTTGTAACGCTCGGAGTGGGTCTTGTCGGTGAACACGCCGGTGGGGCAGACCTCCACCAGGTTGCCGGAGAACTCGCTCTCCAGGGTGCCATCTTCGACCCGGCCGAAATAGACGTTGTCGTGGGCGCCATAGACACCCAGATCCTCGCCGCCGGCGTAGTCCTTGTAGTAACGCACGCAGCGATAACAGGCGATGCAGCGGTTCATCTCATGATTGATGAAGGGCCCCAGTTCCTGATTCTGGTGGGTGCGCTTGGTGAAGCGGTAGCGACGGCTGTTATGGCCTGTCATCACCGTCATGTCCTGCAGGTGGCAGGCGCCACCCTCTTCACATACCGGGCAGTCGTGGGGGTGGTTGGTCATCTGCCACTCCACCACCGTCTTGCGGAACTCTTTCGCCTCCTCGTCCTCGATGGAGATATAGGTGCCATCGGTAGAGGGGGTCATGCAGGACATGACCAGGCGGCCGCGCTTGTCGTCGGCATTCTGATACTGCTTGACCGCACACTGGCGGCAGGCGCCGACGCTACCCAGCGCCGGGTGCCAGCAAAAATAGGGGACGTCCAGCCCTAAGGAGAGACAGGCTTGCAGCAGGTTGTCTGCCCCGTCTACCTCGTACTCTTTACCGTCTACAAAAATGGTGGCCATACAACTTCCCTGACATCAATTAGATAAAACGCGCAGATTGGATTAGCCGGCAGGCGTAATCAGACAATGGCGTCATCAAACATTCGTGAACTCTGGTTTGCACCTGTGTTGCATAAAACGGCCGATCAGGCTTCGCCCATCGGCCCTGCGTCCTCGTCTTACCAGCGTTCACCCAGCAGATTGGGCTGGATCCCTTTGAGCAGCTTGTGATTATCCTGCGGTCCCTTGATCCCGGCCTCGAACTCGGCGCGGAAATACTTGAGCGCGCTGCCAAGCGGCTCGACGGCGCCAGGAGCGTGGGCACAGAAGGTCTTGCCCGGGCCGAGGAAACTGACCAGCTGTTCCAGCGTTGCCAGATCTCCTTGCTGACCCTCGCCCCGCTCCAGCGCCCGCAGCAGCTTGACGCTCCAGGGAAGGCCGTCGCGACAGGGAGTGCACCAGCCACAGGATTCGCGGGCGAAGAACTCTTCCATGTTGCGTAAGAGCCCCACCATGTTGATGCTGTCATCCACCGCCATGGCGAGGCCTGTGCCCATGCGGGTGCCGACCTTGCCGATGCCGCCGGCATACATCTGGGCATCCAGGTGCTCGGGCAGCAGGAAGCCGGTACCGGCCCCGCCCGGTTGCCAGGCCTTCAGGCGATAGCCGGGCTTCATGCCACCGGCGTAGTTTTCAAACAGCTCACGGGCGGTGATGCCAAAGGGCAGTTCCCACAGGCCCGGGTTGTTGACCTTGCCGGAGAAGCCCATCAGCTTGGTGCCGTGATCTTCGGATCCCGGCAGCGCCAGCCCCTGATACCACTCGACGCCGTTGCCTATGATGGCGGGCACGTTGCACAGGGTCTCGACGTTGTTGACGCAGGTAGGCTTGCCCCAGACGCCGGAGACGGCGGGGAAGGGGGGCTTGGCGCGCGGGTTGGCGCGGCGCCCTTCCAGGGAGTTGATGAGCGCCGTCTCTTCGCCGCAGATGTAACGCCCTGCGCCGGTGTGGACGAACAGCTCGAAGTCAAAGCCCGAGCCCAGGATGTTCTTGCCGAGCAGGCCGGCGGCCTTGGCCTCTTCCACCGCGCGGCGCAGATTGATGGCGGCATCCACGTACTCGCCACGCAGGAAGATGTAACCGCGATAGGCCTTGAGGGCCTTGGCGGAGATGATCATTCCCTCGATCAGCAGGTGGGGCAGTTGCTCCATCAGCAGCCGATCCTTCCAAGTATTCGGCTCCATCTCGTCGGCGTTGCAGAGCAGGTAACGTATGTTCATGCTCTCGTCTTTGGGCATCAGGCCCCACTTCACCCCGGTGGAGAAGCCGGCGCCACCGCGCCCCTTGAGGCCGGCATCCTTGACAGTGCCGACTATCTCATCCGGGCTCATCTGGCCGAGGGCTTTGCGGGCAGCGTCATAGCCCTGCTTGCTCTGGTATTCATCCAGCCAGACCGGCTGGCCGTCGTCACGCAGCCGCCAGGTGAGCGGATGGGTCTCGGGGGCGCGCGCAATCAGGTTGGCCGTGCCGATGGAGGCGAGAGGCGTGGTCGGCCGTGGGCTCATGGACATAGGTTGGCCTCCGGGGTCTTGTTGCGTTCAAGGCGCATGGGCATATTGCCCTCGTGAAGACTCATGGGTAGGCCTCCAGGGTCTTGAGCAGGCTGATGGCATCGAGTCCGCCATAGGTGTCGTCGTCGATCATCAGCGCCGGCCCCTTGTCACAGTTGCCGAGGCAGCAGACGGGCAGCAGGGTGAAGCGGCCGTCGGCGCTGGTCTGGCCGGGGGCCAGATCCATCACTTCCTTGAGGCCGGCCAGCAGCCCTTCGTGGCCGTTGATGTAACAGACCATGCTGTCACAGACCCGGATGATGTGGCGCCCGACCGGCTGGCGGAAGATCTGGCTGTAGAAAGTCGCAACCCCTTCCACGTCGCTGGCGGGAATGCCGAGTTCGGCAGCGATGGCATGGATGGCACCGTCCGGTACCCAGCCGCGGGCTTGCTGCACTATCTTGAGTGCTTCTATGCTGGCGGCGCGGGGATCTTCGTAGTGGTGTATCTCATGCCGGATGGCATCGCGTTCGGCCTGGCTCAGGACGAAGCCGTCCCCCTTGCCCTGGCACTCACTTTGCCCCTGCGGGGTCTGATTGTTTTGGCACTGACATTGCTGGCTCATGGCTTAACCTTTTGTGGCTTGTCCTTTTTGTCGCGTAACGGTTGTTTAGTAACAGCGGTTACTCAACGATCCACATCCGACATAACGAAATCGATACTGCCCAGGTAGGCGATGAGATCCGACACCATGCTGCCCCGGATCACCGAGGGGATCTGTTGCAGGTGAGCAAAGCTCGGGGTGCGGATCCGGGTCCGGTAGCTCATGGTGGAGCCATCGCTGGTCAGGTAATAACTGTTGATCCCCTTGGTCGCCTCTATCATCTGGAAGGATTCGGCGGCCGGCATTACCGGGCCCCAGGACACTTGCAGGAAGTGGGTGATCAGGGTCTCTATGTCTTGCAGGGTGCGATCTTTGGGCGGCGGCGTAGTGAGCGGGTGATCCGCCTTGAATGGCCCCTCCGGCATGTTCTTCACACACTGCTCTATGATGCGCAGGCTCTGGCGCATCTCTTCGAGGCGTATCATGCCACGGTCGTAAACATCCCCGTTGGCACCGACCGGCACCTCGAACTCGAACTGATCGTAGCCCGAGTAAGGGCGCCATTTGCGCACGTCAAAGTTGAGGCCGGTGGCTCGCAGACCGCCCCCCGTGATGCCCCACGCCAATGCCTGCTCTGTGGTATAGGGGGCGACGCCTATGGTGCGGCCGCGCAATATGCTGTTGCGCATGGCCGCCTTCTCATAATCCATCAGCCGCTTGGGCAGCCAGTTCAGCAGGTTATCCTGGATGAGACGAGCCCAGCCCACCGGCAGATCGTGCGCCACGCCGCCGATACGGAACCAGGCCGGGTGCATGCGCGCGCCCGTGATGGCTTCGATGATGGTGTAGATCTTTTGCCTGTCGGTGAAGGTGAAGAAGACGGGGGTCATGGCACCCACGTCCTGGATATAGGTCCCGAGGAACAGCAGGTGGCTCTGGATGCGGAACAGCTCCGCCAGCATCACCCGGATCACGTCGACCCGGTTTGGCACCTTGATGCCCGCCAGCTTCTCGACCGCCAGCACATAAGGCAGGTTGTTCATGACGCCGCCCAGGTACTCGACCCGGTCGGTATAGGGGATGTAGCTGTGCCAGGACTGACGCTCACCCATCTTCTCGGCGCCGCGGTGGTGATAGCCGATGTCGGGCACGCAGTCGCGGATCTCCTCGCCATCGAGCTGCAGCACCAGCCGGAAGGCGCCGTGGGCGGAGGGGTGGTTCGGGCCGAGGTTCAAGAACATGTAGTCCTCGTTCTCGTTGCCCCGGTTCATGCCCCACTCTTCGGGTTTGAACAGCAGGTTGTCCTGCTCCTGATCCTGTTTGACCGCATCGAGCATGAAGGGATCGAACTCGGTGGCGCGCGCCGGATAGTCTTTGCGCAGCGGGTGACCCTGCCAGCTCTTGGGCATCATGATGCGGGTCAGATGGGGGTGCCCATCGAAGTTGATGCCCATCAGATCCCACACTTCCCGCTCGTACCAGTTGGCGTTGGGGAAGTGGCGGCTGATGGTTGGCAGGCTCAGATCGCTCTCTTTGAGCGGCACCTTCAGCATCACATCGGCGTTGCGGTCGATGGAGATGAGGTGATAGAAAACGGTGAAGTCGCTCTCGGGCAGGCCGTCGCGATGGCTGCGCATCCGCTCGTCGGTGGCGCTGAGATCAAACAGCATCACGAATGGTGAGGGGAGCTTGCGCAAGAAGCCGATCACGTCCAGCAGCAGCTCGCGGGAGAGCCAGACCACGGGCACGCCGGTGCGGGTGGTCTGAACGGTGAAGCGCTCGGCACCAAAGTGGGCAAACAGCTCGCCGACCACCTGGGCATCCTGGTGATCGCTCGGTTGCCACTGGGCCATGGTGTAGTTACTGGGGAATTCTCGAGTCAGTTTCATGATCAGATCTCATCCGGCGTGCGCAGGTTGGTAACGTTGATCCGCTCGCCGCGCTTGCGTTCCTTCTCTGCCTGCATCTGGGGACGGTAGATCCCCTGATCGCCCACCACCCAGGAGAGGGGGCGGCGTTCCTTGCCGATGGAGTCCTGCAGCAGCATCAGGGCTTGCAGGAAGGCCTCGGGACGGGGCGGGCAGCCAGGAATGTAGACGTCGACCGGCAGGAACTTGTCCACGCCCTGTACCACTGAGTAAATGTCATACATGCCGCCCGAGTTGGCGCAGGCGCCCATGGAGATGACCCACTTGGGTTCGAGCAGCTGTTCGTACAGGCGCTGGATGACGGGTGCCATCTTGATGAAGGGCGTCCCTGCTATCACCATGAAATCGGCCTGACGCGGCGAGGCTCGAATAACCTCGGCGCCGAAGCGGGCCACGTCATGGGGGGAAGTGAAGGCGGTACACATCTCCACGTAGCAGCAGGAGATGCCGAAGTTGTAGGGCCAGAGGGAATTCTTGCGACCCCAGTTGACGGTGTCTTGCAACACCTCCTCGAGACGCCCCATCATGATGCCGCGTTCAGCCTGTTGCGCCAGCGGATCATCGACGGTTTGGCGCTGTTCCTGGGGGTAGCGCTCAACCGGCGCATCCGGGTCAATCCGGGTCAGGGTGTACTTCATGGTGCAACCTCAAAGGGAATATCGGTAATTCAGTCTGGCTTCTTGTCAGTCAGAACGCGTTTCTTTGGTGCCCAGTCGAGGGCGCCGATGCGCCACAGGTAGATAAGACCTACCAGCAGCAGGGTGATAAAGATGGCGGCTTCAATAAAGCCGACCCAGCCACTCTCCCGAACGGAGACGGACCAGGCGAACAGATAGAGTGCCTCGACGTCGAAGATGACGAAGAACATGGCGACCAGGTAGAACTTGGCGGAGAAACGCAGACGGGCATTGCCAACCGAATCTATGCCCGATTCGAAGGGCTTGTTTTTGGCTCGACCGTAGGCACGGCCTCCCAGCAAGGCGGCCAGACCTATCATGATCAGGCACAGGCAAATGGCTGCAACGACATAGATAGCAAAAGCCCAATGCTGGACAGCAATATCAGCAAACATATAGGTTTTCCCTAACCGAATTAATCATGTGACTTAACAAGGGTGTTACGCATTATGCCACTTCCATACTGATTTACATGTCATTTCAAAGGATTAATTATTAATCATGGGGGGAAAAATCGGTTTTTGCTAGCAAGGTCAATTTTCTCATTTGAGAATCATTTTCAATGGCGCGAATAGACCCGGAAAACGGCGCGCCGCAGGGGCCTGTACAGCGTGGCATGCGGGGAAAATAGGGGATGCTGGTCGGATGACTGGGGCGATAACGGCTGGATGAGATGCAAAGAAAACCCCGCTGGGCGGGGTTTGCTGATCAGGGTTTGAGGATGGGGAGCGCCTCTTCGGCGGCCTTGCCCTGGGAGAGGGTGATCTCGACCCGGCGGTTGGCCTGTCGATGCTCAGGCGTGTCGTTGGCATAGCGCGGCTGGGCATCGGCCACCCCCTGAGCTATGACTCTGGTTGCGTCCAGCTTGGGGTTGGTGAGCAGGGTATGGACGATGGAGGCCGAGCGCAGCACCGACAGCTCCCAGTTGCTGCGATAGAGCTCTATCGGCGCCTGCGAGTTGTCCGTGTGGCCTGTCACCACCACCTTGCCCGGGATGTCGGCCAGTATGCCGGAGATCTTGCTGACCAGCGGAATGAACTGGGGCTGCAGGAAGGCCGAATCGGCCGGGAACAGCGCCTTCTCGCCGATGCGGATCACCAGCTGGCTGCCGAGCTGCTCCACCTCCAGATCCTTGGATTCAATCTGAGCCTTGAGCTGCTGCTCGAGTTTCTTCTTGGTGACCTGTACCCACTCCTGTTCCTTGGTCTTGTGCGGCCAGGCCTCGGTGGCACTCGGCTTCTCCGAGGCCCCTATGGTTTCGTTGAAGGGATCTGCCGCCGCGGTCGGAGCTTCTTTTTCCAGCACGGTTTCTTTATCCGGGCTGCTGGGGGCCGTTCTGGATTCCGGCTCCAGGATCCCGGTGCCGCCCTGCATCACAGGGGAACCAGCGGGTGGAGAGATGAGGCCGATTTTACCCAGCGACTCGATGAAGCCCTGGATCAGCACCCGGGTCTCGGACTGTTTGGCCATGGCAAAGGAGTAGAGCACCACGAACAGGGCGAACAGCAGGGTCATGAAGTCGGCATAGGAAACCAGCCAGCGTTCGTGGTTCTCCGGCGCTTCAGGCTTTTTCTTTTTGGCCACCATGGCCTCCCAGATAAGGTTCGAGGGTAACTTGTAACCGGGCTTGCGACTCGCCATCCACGATGCAGAGGATGCCGGTCAAGGTCATCTCCTTGTAGTGGCGGATATCATGGGCAAACCCCTTGTAGCGGTTACCGAAGGGAAGAAAGATCAGGTTGGCGGCACCCACCCCGTAGATGGTGGCGATGAAGGCCACCGCGATGGCACCACCCAGTTTGTCAGGGGCATCCAGCAGGCCCATGGCGTGGATCAGGCCAAATACCGCGCCCACTATCCCCATGGTCGGGCAGTAGCCGCCCATGGCCTCATAGAATTTTACTGTCTGCTCGAGATCCTCATGCTCGAACTCGATTTCGTTCTCCAACACCTCGTGGATCTTGGTCTTCTCGTAGCCATCGACCATCATCTGCACCCCTTTTTGCAGGAAGGGATCCTTGATCTCGTCGATCATGCCTTCCAGGGCCAGCATGCCGCTGCGTCTGGCGTTGCCGGCCAGGGTTTCCAGCAACTGTGCCTGTTCCAGCATATCGAGCTTGGGGGGGGCAAGCAGCCACTTGAAGCGCTTGAAGGTTTTACCGACGACGGAGAAGGGAAACTGGGTCAGTGCGGCACCGACAGTACCACCGATCACTATGAGGAAGGCTGGCAGATCGAGCAGGGCGCTGGGATGGCCCCCCTCGATGATGTTACCGCCAAGGATACAGATTATTGCAAAAATCAGGCCAATCAAGCTCATTCTTTGTACGTCCCTGAATATTGATAATGGCTAGTGTAGCTATTTAAGTATCAGTTTTTCAAAATGATATCCAATCGGTGTGCAATAAATCAGAGCCGGGTCCGGCGGGAAAATATTTAACGGCGCAGGGCGGAACATCTGTCTGGACAGGGCGAGAAACCAGGCATGCTCATTCCTGGGTGGGCAAGGACGCCTGATAGGAAGGATGTCCCCAGAATAGTGCCTGTGTTTTTCGTGAGGAGGGTGAGAGCATTAGCCTATCGAGAGCCGATGGCGCAGGCCAGAAAGCAAAAAACCGACCATCAGGTCGGTTCTTTTTAATTTGGCGGTGAGGGAGAGATGATTCGCCACTGCGTGGCTCACCCCTTCGGGGCGGCCTGCGGCCGTTCATCGCAGCAAGCTGCTCTGCTCGAACCCAGCGAGGGTTCTCACCCTCCCTTGTCGACATCCAAGGGCGCCTGCCCCAATGCAAAAAGCCCGACCAGTGGGTCGGGCTTTGCAATTTGGCGGTGAGGGAGGGATTCGAACCCTCGATACGTTGCCGTATACACACTTTCCAGGCGTGCTCCTTCAGCCACTCGGACACCTCACCAAATTTTGGTCTGTTGTTTAGGGTGCTCAGCCAGCACCTTGTTCGCCGCGCCGTTGCGCTGGAACGGGGCGTAATTTAGGGGAAAGGGCTGCCGGGGTCAACCACTTTTCCCCTTATTTTTCATAATCTTTATCGGATGCCTATCCCTTGAACAGAATGCCTGTTTTTTAAACCCGATCAGGGCTTGTCCAGGATGATCAGGCTGTCGGGCAGCTCATTCTGATCCCGGGTCGCCGGGAAGGCATCGGTCAGGATGGCGCTGGTGTGTTCCACGCACTCGATAAATCCCTGCTCCACTTCCCGGTTGCGTACCCGTTGGGTGAAGTCGTCGATGATCGCCTGCCACTGGGCATTGTCGATGTGCTGGGCTATGCCGTCGTCCACCAGTATCTCCACGTAGTGCTCGGCCACCGAGACGAAGATCAGCACCCCCAGCCGGTCCCGGGTGCGGTGCAGACCCTGTTCGACAAACTGCAGGCGAGCCATCAGCGCCGCCCTGTGCCGACGTACCTTTTTCGGGATCAGGTACATCTTGATGGGGGTCCAGTGGAACAACAGGCTCAGCAGCAGCCAGACCGACCACTGTGCCAGCAGGATCTCGTACCAGCCGAGCCAGAAGCCGAGCTCAAACACCAGCAGGGGCGTGAGCATGGCAATCAGCGCTGCCCACAGGGTGGGAATATAGCGATAGCCGTCGCTGGCTGGCGCCAGCACTGTGACCAGTTCAGCATCCGTTTCCAGCTCCGCCTCGCGAACCTTGGCCTGCAGCGTGTGGAAGAACTGTTTAGAAATCATAGTGTTGTCTCTTCATTCCTGTATTCCTGTTACCAACCACCGGAGGCTCCTCCGCCGCCAAAACTGCCGCCGCCCCCGCTGAAACCGCCACCGCTGCCGCCACGGCCACCGAAGCTGCCGGCCCCGAAGCCTCCGGTCAGCAAAGCCGCGCGGCGTCGGCCACCGCTGCTACCCCCTCCGCCACCGCCGCGCAGGTTGTGCAGCACTAGCATCACAATCACCATCAGGATGAACAGCCAGGGGCCGCCCAGCTTGCCTTCCTGTTTGTCGGTGTCCACCGGCGTGTACTCACCCGCCAGCGCCTGCATGATGCTCCGGCTGCCGGCGACCACGCCGGCGACCATGTCGCCACGCTTGAAGGCGGGCAGGATCCGGGTCTGGATGATGTTGGCCGCAATGGCGTCGGGCAGGGCACCTTCCAGCCCATAACCCACCTCGATGCGCACCTTGCGTTCATCCTGGGCGATCAGCAGCAGGACGCCATTGTTCTTGCCCTTCTGACCTATGCCCCAGTGGCGGCCGAGCTGGTAGCCGTACTCCTCTATGGTGTCGCCACCCAGCGTGTCGATGGAGACCACCACCAGCTGGATGCCGCTGCGCTTTTCAAACGCGGCCAGTTGCTGGGTCAGCTGATGGGCCTGCTTGCGGGACATCAGGTTCGCCTCGTCCACCACCCGGCCGCTGAGGGCCGGAAAGGTGGGGGCGGCTTGCAGCGCCGCCGTCCACAGCAGCAGACAGGGCAACAGCCAGCGAACAAGCCTGCTCATTGGAAGCTGACCTTGGGCGCCTCATCGGCACCTGGCTTGGCACTGAAGCTAGGTTTGGCCTCCAGATCCGAATAGAGCAACTTGGACCAGATGACGCCGGGGAAGGTGCGGATCTCGGTATTGAACAGGCGCACCGCCTCTATGTAGTCGCGGCGGGCCACAGAGATACGGTTCTCGGTGCCTTCCAGCTGGGCCTGCAGGGTGAGGAACTGCTGATCCGCCTTCAGATCCGGATAGCGTTCAACCACCACCATCAGCCGGGAGAGGGCGCTGGAGAGTTGATTCTGGGCCGCTTCAAACTCCTTGAGCTGGGCGGGATCGCTCACCTGCACGCTGCCGACCCGGGCACGGGCGTCGGTGACCGCTTTGAGGGTCTCCTGCTCATGGCTGGCATAGCCCTTGACGGTGGCCACCAGATTGGGAATGAGATCGGCCCGGCGCTGGTACTGGTTCTCGACCTGGCCCCAGCTCGCCTTGACCTGTTCATCCAGGGTCGGAATGTTGTTCATGCCGCAACCCGTCAGTCCCAGCAGCAGGGTCAGGGTCAACAGGCTCTGCGTTGCCCTGCGCCAGAGTGAAGTGGCCATCTTGTTGTTCTCCATTGAAATTTCTAGCGGATATAGGTGCACCATAACAGCTTGTGGTCAACTGCCACAACGGGCGGGCAGCCTGGGTTTGCTGTACGCCATCGAGACCTTGGGCAATTGCGGCTTGTCCTTGAGCCAGGAGGCCAGCTCGGCGCCGCAGCCATTGCCGGGCGGGATAGGGGCCTGGGGCTGGCAATCCGGACTGCCAGCCGGACAGCGAAGACGCACATGGAAGTGGCTGAAGTGGCCGACCCAGGGACGCAGCTTGGTGACCCAGGGTTCGTCGGCGGCCCGTTTGCACACCTCGCCCTTGAGCACAGGGTTGATAAAGATGCGGGCCACCTCGGGCTTGCTGGCCGCGAGGCGCAGCAGTTCCAGTTGCTGGGGGCCGAAGCGTCCCGGCAAGACCCGGTAACTGGGCTCGTCGATCAGCGCCCACTCCCTGGGGGCATCTTGCTCCCATTTGCTGATGGGCTGGTTGGCCATCCGAAACCAGATGTCGGCATCGAGCCCGGTCTGGTGGCTGCGATGGCCCGAGCTGAAGGGGCCGCCGTGGGCCATGGCCAGATCGGCGATATAGAGATCCGGCATGCCGGCCATCCGGGTCTGGTTTGCCAGGGTAGTGAGGTAGTGAATAAGGTCGGGGTGACCGTAGTAGCGCAGCCGTTTGCTGCGGATCACCTGATAGCCGGGCCCTGTCAGCGGCAGGGCCATGCCATTTTTGAGGCAGCCGGCCGAATAGCCACCAATGGCTTCGGGATCGATCGGGCGGCTGGTCCCGGTATGCAGGGCACTGGCCATGAAGAGCAGGGTGGTAGCAAGCATGAGACTCCCGACAATCACGCTAAGAGGTGGGCTCAGATAACCCCAATCATATCAAGAGTCTGGCAAGGTCGTCATCCGACTTGCCGGTCGGGTTGCATCTTGGCGTCCGGCTCCCGCACAATGCGCGCCACAGCCAGGTGAGCGCACGAGAGCATGAGGAGAAGGAGATGAAGGTGAGTGAGCTGGTGGAGAAGGCAGGGCTCTGTTGCCTGATGCCTCCCGCCCGACGTTTTTATCCTGTGATGGGGGTCTTGCTGCTGGCGAGTCTGGTAACCGTGCTGGCCGCCGTCGGCCTGGGTTATCCGACGATGGGGCTGCTGCCCTGGGTGGGTCTGGTGTTTGGCGGCATAGTGCTGCTGATGATGGTGCTGCCTCGCAACTGGCAGCGCTGGCGACTGGCCGAGCTCGCCTGGGACGATGAGCGCCTCTATCTGCTCAATGGCAGCGAGGACAGGGCGCTGGCACTGCCAAGAGCGGCCCTGGTCGGCATAGAGCGGGATCGCAAGGTGGGCCACGACGGCCAGTGGCTGGAGTTCAGCCTGGATCTCAGGCTCGATGGCGAGCAGCTCGCGGCGGCGACCAAACTGATGGGGCTAGGCCGCGAGGGAACCCACGAGGTCGCGCCCGGCATTTATCGCTTTGGCTTTAAACGGGCCTGGCACGGTCGCCGTGCACTCAAGGAGATACTCAAGGCGCTGCTCCCCATTTGAGCTGACTATTTTCTCGACAATCTACCTCAAAGCTCAGATACTGCCAGTGACTCGAATTGATCTTGCCTGTTCTGTTCGCCCAAGAGATCAATGACTTGAGTGAACAGAACGGGGAGTGCCTCGGCATGATGCCCTGGCAGGTCCGGCATGGAGGTTGTGCCCTTACTTCTGTGTTGGTGATTGGATAGAGAAGGCACCTTGAATCGAGAGTGGATGGCATGAAGATTTACGTAGGTAATCTGTCGTACCGGATGACGGCCGACGAACTGACAACCGTGTTCAGCCAATTTGGGCAGGTAGAAAAGGTCGATATCATCATCGATCGCGATACCGGTCAGTCCAAGGGGTTTGGCTTTATTGAAATGCCTGTCAATGGCGATGCCGAGAAGGCCATCGCCGGTTTGCATGGCACCGAAATCGGTGGCCGCACCATCACAGTCAACCAAGCCAAACCGAAGACAGATGCACCACGTGGTCGCCCCCAGCGTCATCGTTGAGTTGCCTCGATAATGCAAAACGGCATGGGTATCTCCCATGCCGTTTTTGTTGGTGCGGCGCCATGCCGCTGTCACTCAGGGTCAGGGCACGTCATACCCGAGCGCCGCCTTGCGAATGCGGAACCACTGCTGGCGAGTGAGCTGGATGGACTCGGCGGCCACGGCGGCGGCGATCCGCTCCCGCTTGCCTGATCCTATCAGCGGCAACGGCTGGCTTGGCAGCATCATCACCCAGGCGTAGACCAGCTGCTCTATGTGCTGAGCGCCCACTTCATGGCGGATCTGCTCGAGCTCGGCGCGCAGCGGCGCATACTCCTGGCCGTTGAACAGGCGTCCGCCACCGAGGCAGGACCAGGCCATGGGCTTGATGCGCAGTTGCTGGCATTGATCCAGGGTGCCATCCAGGGTGGTGCTCTGGTTCAGCGGCGAGATCTCCAGCTGGTTGGTGACCAGCGGGAAGGGCAGGCGCGATTGCAGCAGCTCGAGCTGGCGAGGGGTGAAGTTGGATACCCCGGCGTGCTTGATCTTGCCTGCCTGCCTGAGGGTGATGAAGGCATCGGCCACCTCGTCGGCATCCATCAGGGGGTCCGGACGGTGGATCAGCAGCAGATCCAGATGGTCGGTGCCGAGCTTGTGCAAGGAGGCCTCGGCGCTGGCGATGATGTGTGCCTTGCCGGTGTTGTAGTGGTTGAGGGCATGTTCAGGCCTGGCGGTGAGGGCGATGCCGCACTTGCTGACGATCTCCATCCGCTCGCGCAGGGAAGGCTCGAGGCGCAGGGCCTTGCCGAACGCCTCCTCGCACTGGTAACCGCCGTAGATGTCGGCGTGATCCAGGGTGGTCACTCCCAGGTCCAGGTGGTACTTCATCAGGTCGAGCAGCGCGGCCGGGGAGAGTTGCCACTCCATCAGACGCCAGTAGCCCATGATGAGGCGGGAGAAGGTCGGGCCCTGATCGTGCAGGGCGACGCGAGATACAGACATGAGTGACTCCTTGGGAAATTAATGCTGCCAGCATCTTGGTCTCTTCTGCCTGGCAAGGCAATAATGCGGCTTTTGTTCACTCGAACTTTGGTTCTGACGGGATATATATGGAAGGATTTGCCGAGCGGTTGCGGAGTCTGATCGGGGCGGGCAGCATCAGCGCGTTTGCGCGTAAAGTCGGCTTGAGCGAAGCCCTGATCCGCAAATATCTGAAGGGGGCCGAGCCCGGCCTTGGCAAGGCAAACCAGATCGCCATGGGGGCCAACTGCTCGCTGGAGTGGCTTGCCACCGGCTGTGGTTATCTTTACCGACAGGCAGAAGTGGTGGATCGGGAGGCGCTGGCCGCCGCAGGCGCCCTGTTGCAGGAGCTGCAGCCGGCGCCCTCCCTGCCTGATGAAAGGCAACTGGTCACCCTGCTCGCCTACTACCAGTTCCTGCGCAGCCACAAGAAGGCCGACGGCTTCCTGGATCTGGCGCTGGCGCGCGAATTTGGCAAGCACCTCAATGAGGCATGAACCCGGATGGGCATAGCCGGCCAACTCTTGGCGGCAGCCGGTTATTATTCTGATAACCTCTAAACAGACGGCAGATCCGGGGAGAGGGTGATGGGCTATCTGATCTTGGGCAGTGGTGGATTGGGCACGGCGCTGGCCAGGGAGCTGTCGGACCGGGGCGAGGAGCTGGTGCTGGCGGGCAGGCAACTGCCAAAAGGACTGGATCCGGCCTGCTACTTCCCGTTGCAGGAGGTGGATCCACTCTCCTTCGATGCGCTGTTCACCCTCTATGACACGACCACCCTGCCGAGCGTGGTGATCAACACCATAGGTCTGCTGCACGACATCAACTTCATGCCGGAGCGGCGGGTGGAGGAAGTCAATCCCAAGTGGCTGTGCGACAGCCTGCTGGCCAATGCCTGGCCACATCTGGCCCTCGGCGCCTGCCTGAGCCGCCGCATGGCCCCGGATGCCAGCTTGTGGCTCTGTTCTCTCTCCGATCTGGCCGGCAGCCTGACCGCCAATGAGACGGGCAGCCGCTACAGCTACCGGATGAGCAAGGCGGCCCTCAACATGGGGGCCAGGACGCTGGCGCTCGAATGGCGGGGTCGCTTCCCCTGCGCCGGGGTGATCACTGTGCATCCGGGTCCCATGGATACCCCCATGAACCAGCCCTTTCTCCATGAGCTGGCCCCCGCCAGCCTGCAGGATCCGGCCTGGGTCGCCCCCCGTTTGCTGGATCTGATCGCCGGTTTGTCGTTGGCACAATCCGGCGCATTTGTGGATCTGCAGGGGCAGCTGCTGCCCTGGTAAGCCGTCACCGGGTTCACATTCCAGCGACGCCCTGCTTGCCAAGCCCGCCCGGGCTGGCTAACGTCGTCCTCCTGCACCAGGAGGGATGTCATGCGCTACATCGATTTACGAAGTGATACGGTCACCCAGCCCACGGATGCCATGCGCCAGAGCATGCTGCATGCCGAGGTCGGGGACGATGTCTATGGGGAGGATCCGGGCGTCAATGCGCTGGAAGCCTATGGCGCCGACCTGCTTGGCAAGGAGGCCGCGCTGTTCGTGCCGTCCGGCACCATGTCCAACCTGCTGGCGGTGATGAGCCATTGCCAGCGAGGGGAAGGGGCCGTGCTGGGCTCGGCAGCCCACATCTATCGCTACGAGGCGCAGGGTTCTGCCGTGCTGGGGTCTGTGGCCCTGCAACCCGTGCCCATGCAGGCCGATGGCTCACTGGCACTGGCGGATGTGCGGGCGGCCATCGCCCCTGACGATGCCCATTTTGTCCAGACCCGCCTCGTCTGCCTCGAGAATACCCATAACGGCAAGGTGCTGCCCCTGTCTTATCTGCGCGAGATGCGCGAGTTTGTCGACGAGAATGGCTTGCAGCTGCACCTGGACGGCGCGCGTCTGTTCAACGCCGTGGTGGCGAGTGGCCATGCGGTGCGCGAGCTGGTCGCGCCGTTTGACAGTGTCTCCATCTGCCTCTCCAAGGGGCTGGGGGCGCCGGTGGGATCGCTGCTGGTGGGTTCCCATGCCTTCATCGCCCGTGCCAGAAGGCTGCGCAAGATGCTGGGTGGCGGCATGCGTCAGGCGGGGATCCTGGCCCAGGCCGGCCTGTTTGCCCTGCAGCAGCATGTGGTACGCCTCGCAGACGATCATCGCCGTGCCAGACGGCTGGCCGAGGGGCTGGCGGCGCTGCCCGGCATCAGGCTGGATCTGGCGCAGGTGCAGACCAACATGGTGTTCCTGCAACTGACGAGTGGCGAGAGTGCACCCTTGCTGGCCTTCATGAAGGAGCGGGGGATCCTCTTCTCCGGCTATGGCGAGTTGCGGCTGGTGACTCATCTGCAGATCCACGATGATGACATCGAAGAGGTGATCGACGCCTTTACCGAGTACCTCGGAGCGCATTGATACGGGTTGCTCACTACAGAAACAACACAGGGCGCCGCGGCGCCCTGTTTCATTTGTGAATGATGTTGTTGGTCACGCCTGTCGCTGGCCTGTCATCAGCATGGCCTCGTCGGTAGCATCGTAGATCATCACGGCGATATGGGTCACCTGACCGCCGAAATCGGCCAGCGGCACCAGGGTCAGATTCTGGAACATGTGGGGGGCCGAGCCAGTGATGGGGCGATAGTTGGAGAAACGCAGCAGATAGGGTTTCTGCTCCCAGGTGCTGAAGGCGCGATTGTTGAGCTTGAACACCATGTTGGCCTTGCGTTCGAACCAGGCCCTGTCCACGTCGGGGAAGAGATCGAACAGCACGCCATCGCGCACCTCACCGGCCAGCCGGCCGCTGTGGCTCTCCATGAAGCCGTTCCACACCTGCACCCTGTACTCCTTGTCGAGCACCACCAGCCCCACGTCCAGGTTCTGGACTATGTTCATCAGCCAATGAAATTCACGAATTTCCATGGTCACTCCCTAGAGCATGTGCATGATTTTGTTGTTCATGGTGGCGATGGAATCTTCGGTAAACAGCAGCAGCAGGTCACACTGCACCGCGTAATCCTGGACCCGGTAGTTGATCTCGATGGCCAGGGTGCGGCGCCAGCGGCTCTTGTTGGTGTTGATGAGATCCTTGATGGGCCTGTGCTGGCCGAGCACCACAGGGTGACCTTGGCTGAAGGGGGTATCGAGCTGGCTGGCGTAACCGCGCAGGAAGGCGCCGATCAGCACGTTGGCCGTGTCCATCAAGAGTTCCAGCTCGGCATTGCGATCCAGCGCGCCCTGATGGTTCATCAGTCGGGCCAGATCCTTGAAGCTGGAGTCGTGAAACAGGATCAGCGCTTCGCCGGCGATCCCCGCCCCGATGAAGCCCTGACAGACGGCGGAGAGGGTATCCGAATCGGCGGCGGCCGAGAGGGCCATGTGCAGCTCGGAGACTTCCAGCACGTTGACATTTGGGATGGGCAGCACTACGAAGGCGTTGAGCAGGCGGGCCAGCAGGTCGGCGGCCTGGCCCATGGAGACGTTGGCAAGCTCTTGGTAAACGTCGCGGATCTCGGGGGTGATCTTGACGCCGACATCGGCATCAGGTTCACCTGCCGCCAGGCCCTCGAGCAAGGCTGGCGCAGCAGCGACGCCATTGGGTTGCCACAAACCGTGTTGTCTGAGCAGGGCGCTCAGGGTCTCGGGGGCGGCGGGTTTCTTGATGAAATCGAGGGCGCCCAGGCTCATGACCCTTTGATGCGCCTCGGGCTGGATGTCGCCAGACACGACGAACACCTTGTTGCGCAGCCCTTCCTGTTGCAGTGTCTCCAGCACCCCGTAGCCGTCCATTTCCGGCATGGTCAGATCCAGAAAGATCAGATCGCCATGTCCCATCAGCACCTGTTCCACCCCTTCGAGCCCGTTTGCGGCGTAATGCAGCGTCACATCCCAGTCGGAAGGAAGGGCGCGGGCCAGCTGTTTACGAGCGAATCCTGAGTCATCACATATCAATACATTCATAGTGTTAGGCTGGCCTGGTCAACGAGGATTGCTATAAGTGTGGCCCGCTGACGGTCAGATGCAATGGGACAAACTGGTTGCCGGTGAAAATTGGTTGTCCCATTGGTGGTTCCGGTAGCGCGCTGAGTATTTTTCAACGAATTCAGCGAACATCTTAACACGCAGCGGGGCGAACTGAGGCTGGCAGCGCAACATATAGAAGGGGCGATTGCCGGTTTTCCAGTCCGGCAGCACGGCGACCAGTTGCTCATCCTGCAGGAAGGGGTGCACGTAGTGGCGCGGTGCGTTGACTATTCCCAGATGCCGTCTGGCGGCCCTGACAGCCGCCTGGGTCTGGTTGACGGTGAGCTTGGCGGCGCGCTTGATCTGCACGGTCTGCTCGTCCCGGCCGGTCAGTTGCCAGTGCTGATGGGGCCAGCAGTAGATCAGGGCGTGCTCCTCCAGCTGGGCCGGGTGCGCCGGTGTGCCCATCTTCTCCAGATAGAGTCTGGAGGCGAACAGGCCGTATTCGATGTGACCGAGACACTGGGCATTGGTCATGGATTGGGGCAGTTCACCGTTGAAAAACACCAGATCCCGATCGTTGTCGAGCAGGTGCTGATGGTCGTTGGTCTGGGCGATGTCGAATCGCACCGCCGGGTAGTGCAGGCCAAAATCCGCCAGCATGTCGACCAGTATGGTGTTGGAGAGCGCGATGGGCGCGGCGAGGCGGATCACCCCGTTGATGTCGGCTTCCCGGCCCTGGATTTCACCCGTGGCCTGCTCAATCTCGGCCAGCGGGGTGCACAGACGCTCGTAATATCTGAGCCCGTCGTCGGTGAGGCGGAGTTTGCGGGTGGATCTGTGTAGCAAGGAGCAGCCGAGCTGCTCTTCCAGCTGAGAAATACGTCGACTGATGGTGCCGGTAGGCATGCCCAGTGCGGCAGCTGCGTGGGAGAAGCCTCCCTCTTGCACCACCTTGACGAACAGATAGAACTCTTCGATGTACTTCATAAGCGGTGTTCTGGGTGTAACAAGGGAGTGACCTTAAAAAGAGCCACCCGCCTTGGCAAGTGCAATCCGGCGTTTAATTGATCTGGATTAGATTCGACTCCCGCTGGTATTGGTGCAACAGGCGGACAAATTCGGCCGGATCCCGGTCCAGACTGTTGTCCGGCACCAGCAGATCGTAACCGAGCAGGTCACGCAAGCGGGTCATGCGATTGGCCAGCATGGCGATCACCCCCTCGTAGCGCTGACCAGACGGGGAGCGAAAGTGGCTCTCTTCCAGCAATCCCTCCCCCTGAAAGGCATCACCGCAGCCGCCGCTGGCACAATCTTGTCGTTCACTGCGCAGGGCTTGCAACAGCACGGCCCGCTGTTCGGTCAGCAGGCGCACGGCCAATCTGGGTGTGATCAATGTCAAAAAATCGTCGTAATCTTTTATCTTCAAACCTATGTAGGGCAGGGCGACCAGATCCCAGCCCAGATGAATGCGTGGTTGGTCAATACGTTGAATATTTCTCCATTTCAGGATCCAACCGCCGTATTTATGGTGATATTGCAAACAATCGTGACAGAGCGAGAGGCTGAAATGGGGTTCAACCAGCTTCAATGAGCCGATAAATATCATCATCAGACCTGCCAGCAGGCCGGAGACGAAGGGGATTAGTGGTTGTTCACGGAATAAAAAAAGTATAAAAATCATAGTAATGGTTACTATGATGCCCAACAATATCAAGGTGAGTCCGTTTTTCCTGACCATGGGTTTCACATGTAGCGTTTTCATATGAAGTCAGCCCTTGTGCGCATGCTTATTTCCAGATTATGGGCTGGATCCGATTTTGTACCAGCATCGGGCGTCCCGAGAGGGCGTCTTGTTGCAGGGTTTCCCTGTGATCACACATGATGAATCACCATATTAGATGAATACGCTAGACGAACGGTTATTGAACGGGATGGATGTGCTGCATACCCCAATCTGGGTTTATGACATCCGCCACCATCATATCTACTGGGCCAACCGCACCGCATTGGGGGTGTGGGAAGCCAGCTCGCTTGCCGAACTGCAATCGCGCGACTTCTCGGCCGACATGGCCGATGCCATCGACTTGTTGCTGCAACGCTATCTCGGTGATTTTCAGCAGGGGCGCAGCTACAGCGAGTGGTGGACTCTCTCGCCCAAGGGCGTCAAGAAGCAGATCTACCTGCGGCTGTCCGGCATCCAGCTGGCTGGCCGCTTGATGATGATGACGGAGGCGGTGATCGACGCCGATACCCTCTATCAGGAGTCCTCCCTCGCCACTGGCGACACCTTGGCCTGCCTGTTTGACAATCAGGGTCGGCTGGAGAGTGGCAACCACCATTTCGACATGTGTTTTGGTGGCCAGGTCAGCCAGCTCTCCCAGGTGTTTTCCGGCAACGACGAAGCCTTCTATCAGAAGCTCTCCCGACTCGACGAAGTGGTGGCCGAGGGGGAGTGCCGGACGCTCAAGGGGATGCGCTGGTTCCAGTACCAGTTTCGTCATATCCAGCAGGGGGGCGCAGATCCTGCTCACCATGCGCGACATCACGGACCGCAAGCTGGAGGAGCTGGAACACCGCCACCTGGCCTGGCACGACTCGCTGACCGGGTTGCTCAACCGCTATGGCCTGATGAAATCCCTCGAGGCATATTGCGGTCTGGGTGGGCGTTTCGCGCTGGTGTTCATGGATCTGGACAACTTCAAGCTGGTCAACGACAACTATGGCCACAAGGCCGGTGATCGGCTGCTGGAGCGGGTGGCCGGTCGGCTCAAGCAGGTTTGCCCGCGGGATGTGGAGCTGGCGCGCCTCGGCGGGGACGAGTTCACCGCCCTGGTGCCGCTGACGCACTCCAGCGATCGGGCGCAGGAAGTGGCCGATCTCATGCTCTCCCAGATGACCAAGCCGCTGCAGCTGAGCGGGGTGCCGGAGGTGACCATAGGTGGCAGCATAGGCATCGCCATCTACCCGGACGATGCGGATGACGGCGACAACCTGATCACTCGCGCCGACATGGCCATGTATCAGGCCAAACAGATGGGACGCCTGCGCTGGCAGCGTTTCACCCCCAGCATGCAGCAGACCCTGCACCGCAAGCTGACCCTGAAGCAGTTTCTGGCCAAGGCCATAGGTCGGCAGGAACTGAGCCTCTGCTACCAGCCCCAGGTGGATGTGGCAAAGGGCAAGTTGCTCGGTTATGAGGCCCTGCTGCGCTGGCACAACCCTGTGCTCGGCCATGTCTCGCCGGTGGAGTTCATTCCGCTGGCCGAGGAGATGGGTCTGATCCGGGAGATCGGCAGCTGGGTGCTCTCGACGGCCTTGGCCCAGATGGCCCATTGGCAGCAGCAGTGGCGGGTACGGGTGCCGGTCTCGGTCAATCTGTCCGGGTTCCAGCTCTCCTCCTCCTTGCCGGAGCTGGTGGCCCAGCAGCTCAAGGCGTATGGCGTGGATGCCAGCCTGCTGACTCTGGAGCTGACCGAGACAGTCCTTATGCTGGACATGAAGGGCTGCATCGAGATCCTCGATGCCCTGAGCGAGCAGGGGATCAAGATCGCCATCGACGATTTTGGTACCGGCTATTCGTCGCTGGCCTACCTGAACCGACTGCCGATCGACACCATCAAGCTGGATCGCTCGTTCGTGGTGGGGCTGAACCTGCCGGTGATCCGCGCCACCGTCGCCATGGCGACCAGCCTGGGGCTTGGCATCATGGCCGAAGGGGTGGAGGATGAGCACGAGCTCGCCGCGCTGCGTGCCCAGGGTTGTCACGTGTTCCAGGGCTTTTTGTTCAGCAAGCCGATGACGGTGGAGCAGGTGGAGGCCAGTGCCTTTCTGGTGCGCTGCAAGGCGGGCGACTATCCGCTGGCGGGATAGGGCCAAGGAAGTGCCTCTGTCATCGTCAGCTGCGAGGGGCCTTGGGCCCCTCCGTTTTTTTGGGTAGAGTGTGGGCTTCTTCCTGGAGGCATCATGAACCCGACCATAGACCTTATTCTCGCCCATAGATCCATTCGTCAATTTACCCCGGAGCCCATCACGGCGAGCCAGCTCGACCAGATCCTGAGTGCGGCCCAGTCTGCCTCCAGCTCCAGTTTCCTGCAGGCGAACAGCATCATACGGGTGACCGACATGGCCCTGCGCGCCCGGCTCGCCGAGCTGGCGGGGCATCAGGCCTATGTGGCCGAGGCGGCCGAGTTTCTGATGTTCTGCGCCGATTATCATCGCCACGGCCAAATCGTGCCGGATGCCCAGACAGGTTTTGTCGAGCAGCTGCTGATCGGGGCCATCGATGGCGCCCTGATGGCCCAGAATGCCCTGCTGGCCGCCCAATCGCTGGGATTGGGTGGCGTCTACATAGGCGGTATTCGCAACAATCCGGTCGCCGTGAGCGAGGCGCTGGGGCTGCCCCATCAGGTGATCCCCCTGTTTGGGCTCTGTCTTGGCCATCCGGCGCAGGCCCCCGAGCAGAAACCCCGCTTGCCCCGGGCGCTGGTGGTGCACGAAAACCACTACCAGGCCGAGCTGGATCGCCCCTTGCTGGCGCAATACGATCAGCAGATCGAGGCTTACTATCAGGCTCGCAGCAGCAATAACAAGCAGCAGACCTGGAGCAGCCAGATCCGGGGCATCCTCGGCAAGGAGGCGCGCCCCTTCATGCAGGAATTCCTGCAATCGAAAGGGTTCAACCTCAAGTAATGGGCCCGATGGGCGATACTATGAGGTAATGGCAGTGTTGCCATCGCTGCGTGATCCTGATCTCCGCTGCCGATTTGTGGCTCCAAAGCGCAATAAATCGTGGGTAAGCGCGGCGGTGCGGACTACCTTAAGTGGGTAAGCTGTTGTAGGATCACGCAATTGGATTGGGACAGGAGTTTGAACATCCTATGATTTTAACCTTGGTATTGCTGTCTATTGGCGCACTCCTGTTTCTGGTGATCGCCTATAACGTGATGCAGCAATATAAGCAGAAGGCAGAGGCCGACAAGCGCCATGCCATCGCTCGTCATAAGGCAGTGGCGGATGAAACCGAAGAGGTGCTGCTGAATGTCAACTTGGTGCCCTTCTCCAAGAACATAGTGCTGTTGCTGCAACACCGTATTCTGGATGCGTACCGGGCGATCGCCCTGGTGATGCCCAATGGCCAGATCAAGCAGCGCATCGCAGACGTGCAGACCCAGATCAAGAATGTGCAGGAGAATTACAGCAGCCAGGATGAGGGGCACTTCAAGACGCCCGAATCCGACCGCCAGGCCATTCAGATGCTGCAACTGGTCAAGAAGATGCGGGCCGTGCTGCGGGTCGAACACAACAAGGGCAAGATAGATCCCCACGGTTTTGCCCAGGAGGAGCGTCGCCTCGAGCTGATGCAGCTCAAGATCAACATCTCCAATCTGGTCAAGCGGGCCATGGATGCCCAGATCCAGGGGCAATACGGTACCTGTCGTCAGCTCTATACCAAGGGGCTATCTGCATTGGCCGGGGTGTCTGACAAGGATCCCTATCTGATGGCCCGTGAAGAAGACATGCGCCAGGGGCTGGCCGGACTGGATGCCCACCTGCAGCAGCACAGCGAGAAGGAGCTGCAGAACATCAAGGATAAAGAGGCGGACGAGCTGGACGTCCTGTTCCAACCCAAGAAGAAATGGTGATCATGTCCCACCCACTCGATACCACACTGGGGCCCATGGCCCCATTTGTTTGCCAGCTGCTGGCTGAACTGGCGCAACGGGCCGTCCATGTCGATGCCATCGACGTTGACCACCTCTGTTACCGTGCGGCCACGCTGGTCGAATATCAGGCCCTGCAACAGACCCTGGCGGCGCACGGTGCCCTGCTGGTGGAAGGCATGATAGGGGGGCGTCCCATTGCCACCTACCAGCTGCATCATCCCGTGTGCTGTGGCGACGTCAGCGTGCCCTGCATCGAACTGGCGGCGCCCAAACCGGGTCGCAGCCATCAGGCGGGGCTGGAGCACATAGAGCTGGTGGTGCCGTCACTGCCGGCGCTGGTGGCCGCGCATCCCGATGTACCGTTCAAGACTGGCAACATGGATGATCTCCGCAACCCTGACGTGGGTTTGATGCTGACATCGGGCCAGATCAAGTTTCACCTGCGCTCTTTGGCCGAGGTGATCGAGGAAGAGCTGCACACTGGCGCCGTGGTGCCTGTGCCCGCCGATTATTACGACAACCTCTGATTGATGCGAGAGCGGGCACGGGGGCCCCTTGATGATGATGCTGTGTAGGCGTGGGAGCCGCTACCCGTGACTACGATGGCGTATGACAGGAGAGGGGGCGGGTGTTACGCCCCTTCAAGTGACCGAGCCAGAGGCTCAAGCCCGCGGTGATCACCAGCACCAGCTCGATGCCGAGCACCAATCCCCCCAAGCCACCCCGCTCCCAGAAGGGATGCAGGTAGAGGCCTCCCAGGCTGGCACCCAGATAATACCCCACCAGATAGAGTGACGAGGCGAGCGCCCGGTTGTGTTCCACGTGCTGGCCGACCCAGGCACTGGCACAGGCGTGGGCGAGAAAGAACCCGAAGCTCGAGATGAGCAGCCCCGTCAATATGGCCGCCAGCGAGCCGTGCAACAGCAGCGCACTGCCCAGCGCCATCAGCGAGATCCCCGCCAGCAGCAGGCGCTGTGCCCCCCAGCGGTGGGCGCAGCGACCACTCAGGGAGGAGGCGACCGTACCCGACAGATAGGTCAGGAACAGCATGCCGAGCCACTGGGTGGGCAGGGAGAAAGGGGCCTTGGCCAGCAGGAAGGTGAGGTAGCTGTACTGGTTCAAAAACACCATGAAGTTGAGCCCGCCGATGAGATAGGCACCGACCAGCAGCGGGTTGCCGAGGTGGCTGCTGATGGCCTGCCGGAACTGGCCCGGCTCGGCGATGACGGGCACGAAACGGGTCTGGGCCGGCAGCAGCCAGATGACGAGGGGCAGCAGGGTCAGGCTTATCAGGCCTATGCCGAGAAAGGTGTGCTGCCAGTCGCCAAACCAGCCGGCCAGCAGACCACCGACCACCCGGCCGGCGATCCCGCCGAGCGAGTTGGCGGCGATATAGACGCCGACGGCGGAGAGCAGGGCGCGCTTGCTGAACTCTTCTCCCATATAGGCGATGGCGGTGGCGGGCAGCCCGGCCAGCAACACCCCTTGCAGTATCCTCAGCAGCAACAGCGATTCAAACTGGTTCACTAGGCTGATGAGCAGGGAGAGCAGTATGGCGCCGGCCAGGCTCCACAGCATGATCCGTCGCCGACCGAACCTGTCCGCGAGGCGGGCGCAGAGCAGCAGCGAGGCGGCCAGACCTGCGGTGCAGCCAGCCAGTGTCCAGCCCGCCGCCAGCGAGCTGACAGAGAAGACATCTGCCAGCAATGGCAGCAGGGGATGAGTCTGGTAGAGGTTGAGAAACACCAGGAAGGAACCCAGGCTCAGGGCCAGGGTGGCGCGTATCCATTCGCGGCTACCTACTTCGATCATATGCGGTTGTCCTGACGGCTTTTGTGCAGAGTAGTGCGCCGCAGAGCATAAATATAATATATTTAAGTTATCCAACTAATAAGATTAATTGATATGGATTTGAAACAGCTCACCTATTTGCTGGCGGTGCGGGATGCCGGTTCCTTCACTAAAGCGGCCAATGGCCTCCATATTGCCCAGCCCGCCATCAGCATGGCCATCGCCAAGCTGGAGCAGCAGCTCGAGTTGCGGCTGTTTGACCGGCAGGATCGCACAGTGCGGCTCACCCCGGAGGGGGAGGTACTCTGCCGTCATGCCGAGCGACTGTTGTTGCAGATGCACCAGGCGGAAGCCGAGATGGCCGAACTGAAAGGGCTGGAGCGTGGCGAGGTGCGTATCGGCATTCCCTACATGATGGGCTCTTACTACTTTCCGCCGATCCTGATGGCCTTCAAGCATCGCTATCCCGGCCTCAAGATCCGTGTGGAGGAGGCGGGCTCGCGTGAGCTGCTGAGCCGCATGGTGGATGGCACCCTGGATCTCGCCATCCTGATCACCAGCGATCTGCCGCCTGCATTGGAAGGGGCCCAACTGCTGCGTGAAGAGATGTTGATGGTGGTGGGGGAGGAGCACCCGCTGCGGCAGGCCCCGGCCGTCTCCCTGACCCAGTTTTTCAGCCAGGAGTTGGCCATGTTCCGGCGCGGTTTCTACCACCGCGAGCACATGGAAGCATTGGCGCAGGGGCTGGGCTGTGAGCCCAATATCGCCTTCGAGAGCAACCTCATCCCGCTGCTCAAGGCGGTGGTAAAGCAGGGATTTGCGGTGACCACCTTCCTGCGGATGGTGCTGGACGAGGAGATTGCCTTGACCGGCGTGCCGTTTGCTCCGCCCATTTTCCTCGATCTCTGCGTGGCGTGGCGGCGGGGGGATCCGCTCTCCATGGCGAACCGCGCCTTGCGGGATTTTTTGCTGGCGCAGGCCCGGCCATAAATGGCCAAGAAGGAAAGGCTATCAGGCAAAAGTTTGTTAGTATTAGTTCAAGTCGCCTTTAGAGCCTAACACCATGAAACTCCAACAGTTGCGTTATATCGTTGAGGTTGCCAACCACAGATTGAACGTGTCGGCAACGGCAGAGAGCCTCTACACCTCTCAGCCAGGGATCAGCAAGCAGGTGCGCATGCTGGAAGATGAGCTGGGGATCCAGATTTTCGAGCGCAGTGGCAAGCATCTGACCCAGATCACCCCGGCAGGGCGGGATGTGATCAAGATAGCCAACGAGATCCTGGGCAAGGTGGAGAGCATCAAGGCGGTGGCGAGCCAGCATACTCATCCCGAGCAGGGCACGCTGCATATCGCGACCACCCATACCCAGGCCCGCTATGCGTTGCCCGATGTGATCAAGGGGTTCATCAAGCGCTTTCCCAAGGTCTCCCTGCACATGCATCAGGGCACCCCGACCCAGATCAGCGAAGCCGTGGTCAAGGGCCAGGCCGACTTTGCCATTGCCACCGAGGCGCTGCACCTGTACGAAGATCTCATCATGCTGCCTTGCTACCACTGGAATCGCAGCGTGATCGTGCCCAAGGGCCACCCGCTGACCCAGGTTGGCAAGCTCTCCATTGCCGATATTGCCCGCTTCCCGCTGGTGACCTATGTGTTCGGCTTCACCGGCCGCTCCGAACTGGATACCGCCTTCAACCGGGCCGGGTTCGAACCCAACATCGTCTTCACCGCCACCGATGCCGATGTGATCAAGACCTATGTGCGATTGGGGGTGGGGATCGGCGTGATGGCGACCATGGCGTTGGATCCCCAGGTCGATACCGATCTGGTGGCGCTCGATGCCAGCCACCTGTTCGCCCACAGCACCACCAAGATAGGGTTTCGCAAGGGCTCCTTCCTGCGCACCTACATGTATGACTTCATGACCCGTTTCGCCCCGCACCTGACCCGGGATGTGGTGGAGCGCGCCATTGCGCTGCGCTCCAGTGACGATGTGGATGCCATGTTCGCCGATATCGAGCTGCCCATCCGCTAGCGCGGCCAGTCTGAGAGTCTGCCAACAAAAACGCCTCCCGATGGGAGGCGTTTTTCATGCCGGCGTGTGGCGGGCCGGACTCACTTCTTGAACAGGTGATCCAGCTTGCTCGCCTTGGTCGAGAGATAAAACTCGTTGTGGGGATTGCGCCCTTCCTGCAGCGGAACCCGCTCCGCCACCGGAATGCCAAAGCTCTCCATCGCCTTCATCTTGCGCGGGTTGTTGGTCATCAGACGCAAACTGGTGACGTGCAACGCCTTGAGCATGTCGGCGCAGATGGTGTAGTCGCGCATGTCGGCGGCAAAGCCCAGCGCCACATTGGCCTCAACGGTATCGGCGCCCTGATCCTGCAGGTGGTAGGCCCGGATCTTGTTGAGCAGGCCTATGCCGCGCCCTTCCTGGCGCACGTACAGCAAGACGCCACGACCGGCCTTGGCGATGTTCTCCATGGCGGCCTGCAATTGGAAACCGCAGTCGCAGCGCAGGCTGAACAGGGCGTCTCCGGTCAGGCACTCAGAGTGAATGCGGCCCAGCACAGGCTCATCACCCGTGACATCGCCCATCACCAGCGCAGCATGATCCTTGCCGGTACCGGTTTCCTGAAAGCCTACCAGCGTGAAGGTGCCCCAGGGGGTCGGCAACTTGGATTTGGCCACGAGGGTAACGCTGCTCATAGGTTGCTCCTTACTACAGCTGCTTAAAAAGGGCGGCCAGTTTAGCGCGCCTTGTCCATAACAACCATAAGAACAAAACCTTGCACTGTTTAATGACTTGAGTCGCTGTACGCAAACCACGCGATCGCGACGGCTTCTGCGCAAATGTGCGCCTTGACGACTGCCAGGCTCGGCACATTTGGGTATAATCGGCGCCCATTACCCCATCCCTTCCGGGATGTGTGCAACAAGTGTGCAGGAGAGAAGTTATGCCTCAGATGGCCCCCGTGATGACAATCGATGGCCCGAGTGGTGCCGGTAAAGGCACCCTGTGCCAGTTGCTGGCTGAGAAACTGGGTTGGCACCTGCTCGATTCCGGCGCCATCTACCGGGTGTTGGCCCTGGCTGCCTTGCATCACGATGTAGAGCTCGATTCTGAAGCTGCATTGGTCCCACTGGCTGCCAACCTGGATGTGCAATTCCAGGTGGACAGCGAGCAGGTCAAGGTGGTGCTGGAAGGGGAGGATGTCTCCCGTACCATACGTACCGAAGAGGTGGGTAATGCCGCGAGCAAAATCGCTGCCTTCCCGCGGGTACGCGAAGCCCTGCTGCGCCGCCAGCGTGCATTTCGTCAGGCACCGGGTCTGATCGCCGACGGACGTGACATGGGAACCGTGGTTTTCCAGGAGGCCGAGGTGAAGATTTTCCTCGACGCCAGTGCGGAAGAACGCGCCCAGCGCCGCTATAAGCAGTTGCAAGATAAGGGCTTTGATGTTAACTTTGAGCGTCTTTTAACCGAGATTCGGGAACGTGACGATCGCGACAGAAATCGCGCCGTAGCGCCCCTTAAACCGGCAGAAGATGCTCTCGTGGTGGATTCTACCGCCATGACCATAGATGAAGTGCTGGCAACGGTACTCGCCTATGCAGAGCAACAACTTGGTGATGCCAGCGCAAGCTGACATCCGGTCGTCTGCACCAAGGATGGCGCAGATTATTTAAAACAGCCCCGCTTGTGCCGGATTGCAAGTGGATGTTTCATTTGTGACATAAACAATGATCGAATCTTTTGCTCAACTCTTTGAAGAGTCCCTGAACTCCGTTGAAACCCGTCAAGGTTCCATCGTCAAGGGTACTGTCGTTGCTATCGAGAACGGTTTCGTACTGGTTGACGCCGGTCTGAAATCTGAGTCCGCCATCCCGGCTGAAGAATTCAAGAACGCCCTGGGCGAGCTGGAAATCAGTGTGGGTGACACTGTTGACGTAGCTCTGGACTCTATCGAAGATGGTTTCGGCGAAACCAAGCTGTCCCGTGAAAAAGCCAAGCGCCACGAAGCCTGGCTGCAGCTTGAAAAAGCTTACGAAGAGCAAGCTACCGTTATCGGTATCATCAACGGCAAGGTCAAGGGTGGTTTCACCGTTGAACTGAATGGCATCCGTGCCTTCCTGCCGGGTTCTCTGGTTGACGTGCGTCCGATCCGTGACACCGCTCACCTGGAAAACAAAGAACTCGAGTTCAAAGTCATCAAGCTGGACCAGAAGCGCAACAACGTTGTTGTTTCCCGTCGTGCCGTGATCGAGACCGAGAACACCTCCGAGCGCGAGAGCCTGCTGGCTAACCTGCAAGAAGGTCAAGAAGTTAAGGGTATCGTCAAGAACCTGACCGACTACGGTGCATTCGTAGATCTGGGCGGTGTTGACGGCCTGCTGCACATCACCGACATGGCGTGGAAGCGCGTTAAGCATCCTTCCGAAATCGTCAACGTTGGCGACGAGATCGCAGTCAAGGTTCTGAAGTTCGACCGCGAGCGTACCCGTGTATCCCTGGGTCTGAAGCAGCTGGGCGAAGATCCCTGGGTTGCTATCGCCAAGCGTTACCCGGAGACCACCCGTCTGTCTGGCCGCGTGACCAACCTGACCGACTACGGCTGCTTCGTTGAAATCGAAGAAGGCGTTGAAGGCCTGGTACACGTATCCGAGATGGATTGGACCAACAAGAACATCCACCCGTCCAAAGTTGTTAACGTTGGCGACGTGGTTGACGTGATGGTTCTGGATATCGACGAAGAACGTCGTCGTATCTCCCTGGGTCTGAAGCAGTGCAAATCCAACCCGTGGCAGCTGTTTGCCGAAACTCACGCCAAGGGCGACCGTGTTTCCGGTAAAATCAAGTCTATCACTGACTTTGGTATCTTTATCGGTCTGGACGGCGGCATCGACGGCCTGGTTCACCTGTCTGACATCTCCTGGAACAACCAGGGCGAAGAAGCAGTTCGTGAATTCAAGAAAGGCGACGAGATCGAAGCCGTTGTTCTGCAAGTGGACCCGGAGCGTGAGCGCATCTCCCTGGGTGTCAAGCAGATCGAAGAAGACCCGTTCAATAAGTACCTGTCTGATAACAAGAAAGGTGCTATTGTGAAGGGTAAGGTTACCGAGGTTGATGCCAAGGGTGCCGTGATCGAACTGGCTGACGGCGTAGAAGGCTACCTGCGTGCCTCCGACGCTGCTCGTGACCGTGTTGAAGACGCGACTCTGGTACTGTCTGTTGGTGATGAAGTTGAAGCCAAGTTCATGGGCGTTGATCGTAAGAACCGCACCGTAAGCCTGTCTGTCCGTGCTAAGGACGAGGCTGACGAACGTGTTGCTATCGATAGCCTGAACCAACAAGAAGAAGTTGTGTTCAGCAATGCTATGGCTGAAGCGTTCAAAGCTGCCAAGGGTGAATAATCCTTGATGCAAGAAAAGGGCGGCTTCACGCCGCCCTTTTTTATATTGGCGTAATGAATATTGCATGTGATCGGGGAAGGAGATTTAACGTTATGACCAAATCAGATCTCATCGAACAATTGGCTGCGAGCCGCATGCATATGCCGGCCAAAGATGTCGAAGCTGCCATCAAGGAGATCCTTGAGCAGATGGCATCGACTTTGCAAAACGGCGATCGGATTGAAATCCGTGGATTTGGAAGTTTTTCACTGCACTATCGTGCCCCCCGTGTGGGTCGTAATCCCAAGACCGGGGACAAGGTTGAACTGACCGGGAAATATGTCCCTCACTTCAAGCCTGGCAAAGAGTTGCGCGAGCGCGTGAACATTATTGAATAATGCAGAAAACGGCATACTTGGGTATGCCTTTTTTGTTTTTATGGCCGCTATTGTGCCAATCGTCCGGTTTCTCCAAGTCTTTTCCCATTCGCTCTAGAGTCTGCCCGTGATTTTAAGGATAATCAGCCTTTCATTAGATACTGACAGGGAGCTCCTATGAAGCGTATCTTGGCCCTCATTCCGCTGGTGCTGGTGTTTATTCTGACCCTGGCCATCGGTTCGCAAAATGGTCAGCTGGTGCAGTTCAACTATCTGATTGCCCAAGGGGAGTTCTCGCTCTCCATGCTGCTGGGTTTCTTCTTTGGCGGTGGCTTCCTGCTCGGCTGGCTGGTGTTCGGTCTGCTGTTTTTGCGCCTCAAGATGCAAAACCGCACCCTCAACCGCACCATGCGTCGTCAATCCCGCGAGTTGGAGCTGGCTCGGTCGGCAGTCAAGGAATAATGTCCCTCGATGCTTGAACTGCTTTTCCTGCTGTTGCCGATTGCCGCTGGTTATGGCTGGTACATGGGGCGCAGGAGTGTTCGCCAGGACACCCAGAAACAGAGTAACCAATTTTCCCGCCAGTACGTGGCGGGCCTCAACTATTTGCTGTCTGACGAGTCGGACAAGGCGGTGGATCTCTTCATCCAGCTGCTGGAAGTGGACAGCGAAACCATCGAAACCCACCTCTCCCTTGGCAACCTGTTTCGCCAGCGCGGCGAAGTCGACCGTGCCATCAAGATCCACCAGAACCTGGTGACCCGTGAGCTGACCCGCGAACAGCGCCAGCTCGCGCTGCAGGAGCTGGCGCGCGACTTCCTGGCCGCGGGCTTGCTGGACAGGGCCGAGGCGCTCTGGAACGAGCTGTGCGAAGACGGTGACTATGAGGAGACGGCGCTGGCCCAGCTGCTGATCATCCATCAGCAGTTGCGTGACTGGGACAAGGCCATCGAGGTCGCGGTGCGGTTGCAAAAATATCAGGGCAAGAAGCTGGCCGATCCCATCTCGCACTTCTATTGCGAGCAGGCAGACAGTGCCTTGCGCGACGGCGACAAGCCAGCTGGGCTTGCCAAGCTCAAGCGGGCGCTGGGGGTCAACCCTGCCTGTGCCCGCGCCAGCCTGCGGCTGGCCGAACTGGCGATGGAGGCGGGGGAGTATGAGCAGGCCGGCAAGGATCTGCTGCGGGTGTTCGAGCAGGACATCGATTTTGCCTCCGAAGCCATCCCCTGGCTCACCGAATGCTACCAGCGTCAGGGCCGCTCTCTCGAACTCATCCCCCTGCTGGAGCAGGCGGTGGAGGATCACGCCGGCGTCAGCGTGACCCTGGCCCTTGCCAAACTGGTGGAGGAGCGCGATGGCCTGAGTCAGGCCCGCGCGCTGGTGCTGCGCCAGCTGCGCCGTCACCCCTCCATGAAGGGCTTCTACCAGTTGGTGGGCTTCCAGCTTGCCAGCGCGGAGGAGGGGCCCGCCAAGGAGAGCCTGGAGTTGCTGCAGCAACTGGTTGGCGAACAGATCAAGATCAAATCCACCCACAAGTGTCGGCAGTGTGGTTTTGCCACCCACTCGCTGTTCTGGCAGTGCCCATCCTGCCGTCAGTGGGGATCCATCAAGCCGATCCGCGGCCTGGACGGCGAGTAAGAGCTGGATCAATTGAAAGTGAGATGCCGGGGCTGCAAGTGCCGCCGCGGTGTCATCAGGTTGAACCTGGGCCTGGATGGTGAAGCCGCGCCCAGATGGTGAACAACAATCAATAGGAAGTGAGATGCTAGATCCCAAAGTACTGGTAGCGCTGGATTATCAGCACGAGGCCGATGCCTTCGCGTTCATTGAACGTATCTCTCCGGCCCAGTGCCGCCTCAAAGTAGGCAAGGAGATGTTTACCCTGTTTGGCCCCCAGTTTGTACGTCAGCTGGTCGCAAAGGGATTCGATGTATTTCTGGATCTGAAGTTTCACGACATTCCCAATACCGTGGCCAAGGCCGTGGCCGCCAGTGCCGAGCTGGGTGTCTGGATGGTCAACGTCCATGCCAGCGGCGGTGAACGCATGATGCGTGCCGCCAGAGAGGCCTTGCTGCCCTATGGCGACAAGGCGCCGCTGCTGATCGGGGTGACAGTGCTGACCAGCATGGAGCAATCCGACATGGCGCCCCTTGGCCTGGACGTGAGCCCGGCCGAGCAGGTGATCCGGCTGGCGACATTGACCAGGGCCGCAGGGCTGGATGGGGTGGTCTGCTCCGCCAATGAGGCGAGTGAACTCAAGGCCCTGCTCGGCGCCGACTTCAAGCTGGTGACCCCGGGTATTCGCCCCACCGGATCCGCGGCCGGGGATCAACGCCGGGTGATGACGCCGCTGGCTGCGATGCAAGCCGGCGCCGACTATCTGGTCATAGGTCGCCCCATCACCCAGGCAGAGGATCCCGCCGCCATGTTGTCAGGCATCAATGCGGAGCTGGCCGGGCGTTAAGGTTTGAAGGCCGGGTGAGCCCCGGCCTGTTTTTTGGTCAAGGCAAGCAGGCATTGGGCGCCATCACTCCTTGATGGCCTGGCTGCCGAGACTGACCGGCAACAGGCCGAGCAGCAGGCCCGCCACCGAGCCAATCAGATGTGATTCGATGTGAACCCGGGCGCCAATCAGTACAGAAACCGGGCTCTCGCCCGCGCTGTAGAAGTCCACTCCAAGCTTGATGGCCACCCCCAGCAGCATCAGCCAGCCCGAATAGCGGCGATAGCGGATGTCCTGCAAGGCTCCCCACACGAACAGGCCGTGCAAGGCGCCCGACAGCCCCATGTACCACTGAGTCTGCGGGCATAACCACCAGATGCCGAGACCGACGGCCCCCCCCAGCAACAGCAGCAATACCGGCAGGCGACAGCCCGTCAGGTATTCACGAAACAGGCTGTAGAGCACGCACAGGCCGCTCAGGTTGAGCAGCAGGTGCCATAAATTGGTGTGGGCCAGATTGCCTGTTATGATGCGCCACCCTTCGCCTTGGGCGATCAGGGTGCGATCGAAGGAGAGCAAATGATTCGGTACTGTGAAGAAAAGCAACAAGCTGGCGAGTGAAAGCGTGATGACCCAGAGCAATCCTGATTTTTCTGACAACATGAAACAGCCCAACGATAAGAACAGCCGATACTGTACACGTTGCACCAGAGCCCTCAAAGCCTGTCTGTGTGATTATATTCGGCAGGTGCCGCATCTCGCTCCCCTCCATATTTTGCAGCATCCGAGCGAAGTGGGGCACCCCAAGGGCACTGCCGCTCTGCTCGCCGCCTCTCTCACCCAGGCCAGTATTCATGTGGGGGAGGATTTTGCCGAGGCGCATTGGCTCAATGACTTGCTGGCGGATCCCGAGGTGCACTGCTATCTGCTCTGGCCTGACGAGCATGCGCTGGGGCTGGATCAGGTGCGCGATCAACGGCATCAGGCAGGGGATCGCCGTCAGGTCTGCTTTCTGTTGCTCGATGGCACCTGGCGCAAGGCGTATCGCATCTTGCACAGCAATCCGGCCCTGCTGCGGTTGCCCAGGATCAAGCTTGGCGCCATACCGGGCCAGTACTCCATTCGCAAGAAGCCGTTTCCCGAGGCGTTGTCGACCCTGGAAGCGGGTTATCATCTGTTATCCCAGTGGGAGGGCGAGCCCGCGCGCTTCGCCCCGCTGATGAACCTCTTTACCCATTTAAACCGGCAGTGGCATGACTTTGCACAAGGTCGCCGTACTTGAACTGCCTGAAGGAGTGATAAACGTGAAAAAAGCCGTCGTGGTATTCAGTGGTGGGCAGGACAGCACCACCTGTCTGGTGCAGGCTCTGGCCCAGTATGACGAGGTGCACGCCATTACCTTTGACTATGGCCAGCGCCATCGGGAGGAGATAGAGACGGCTCGCCGACTGGCCGGCGCGCTTGGCATTGCCGCCCACAAGGTGATGGACGTGACCCTGCTCAATGAACTGGCGGTCTCGGCCCTGACCCGGGACGACATTCCGGTCAGCTGCGAGCTGCAGGAGAACGGTCTGCCCAATACCTTCGTACCGGGCCGCAACATATTGTTTCTGACCCTGGCCTCCATCTATGCCTACCAGGTGGGCGCCGAATCGGTGATCACCGGGGTGTGCGAGACCGATTTCTCCGGCTACCCGGATTGTCGCGACGAGTTCGTCAAGGCGCTCAATCAGGCGGTCTCCCTGGGGCTGGGTCGCGGCATCCGCTTCGATACCCCGCTGATGTGGCTCGACAAGGCCGAGACCTGGGCGCTGGCGGATCATTATGGTCACCTGGAGACGGTGCGCCAGCAGACGCTGACCTGCTACAACGGCATCGCCGGCGATGGTTGTGGTACCTGTCCTGCCTGCGAACTGCGTAGCCGGGGGCTGAATCTGTATCTGGCCGACAAGGCGGGCATCATGGCCCGGTTGTACGAGAAAACCGGGCTGGGCGAGAAAAGCGGACTGTGAGCCTGCGTCTTGCCTTCGCTTGGGGTATAATCCGCGACTTTTGCAACAAGCCGTGACCGAGATGCACTACCCAATCAACGAGATTTTCCAGACCATCCAGGGGGAGGGCATCTTCACCGGCCTGCCCGCCATCTTCGTTCGCCTGCAAGGCTGCCCCGTGGGCTGCCCCTGGTGCGATACCCGCCATACCTGGATTGTCGATCCCGCTCGTGAAGTGGGGGTTCAGGCGGTGCTCGACTGTTCCAATGAATCGGATGGTTGGAGCAAGATGAACACTGAGCAGATCCTGGCCAGTTTCCAGCAGCTCGGTTATCAGGCGCGCCACGTGGTGATCACGGGTGGGGAACCCTGCCTGTATGATCTGCAGGGTCTCTCTACCGCCCTGATTGAGGCGGGTTACCAGGTGCAGATCGAAACCAGCGGTACCAGCGAGATCCAGACCCATGCCAATACCTGGGTCACAGTGTCGCCCAAGATTGGCATGAAGGGGGGCCTGCCCGTGCTGGTCTCGGCCCTCGAGCGTGCCAACGAGATCAAGCATCCGGTAGCGACCGAGCGCCATATCGAGGAGCTGGATGCCCTGCTGGCGACCGCCACCTTGCGGCCTGACGTGGTGATTGCGCTGCAACCCATCAGCCAGAAGCCCAGAGCCACCCAGCTGGCGATGGCTACCTGCATCGCCCGTAATTGGCGGCTCTCCATCCAGACCCATAAATATCTGGACATCGATTAATATGGAGTGGCTCTCTGACGAGCGGGTGTTGCTGACCCTGGCCCACAAGATGCCTTACGGCAAATATCAGGGGCGGCGCATCATAGATATTCCAGAGCCCTATCTGGTGTGGATGGCGCGCACCGGCTTTCCCGCTGGCGCGTTGGGCCAGACCCTGGCCCTTGCCTATGAGATCAAGCTCAACGGGCTCGAATCCATGATTGTTCCCATTATTAACAGGATGTCGGTATGAGAATATATACGAGGCAGGGTGATAAAGGCATGACCCGGCTGGCCGATGGTGTGCAATTGGCCAAGGACGATATGCGGGTGGAAACCTATGGCTATATCGATGAATTAAATTCTCATATAGGTCTACTCATTGCCGAGGTTCCTGCTGCTGAAACCGGCTTATTAGCCGACTTGTTATTATTGCAACAAGAGTTGTTCGATTTGGGCGGTGAACTGGCATTTTCCAGCGCTGGTCAGCAGGAGGCCATCTGGCAGGTGAATAATGCATGGACGTTGCGCCTGGAGCGGCAAATTGATGGCTACAGCGCCAATTTGCCCGTGCTGCGCAATTTCATTTTGCCCAGTGGTTCCCGGGCGGCGGCGCAAGCCCATGTGGTGCGCACCCTGACCCGTCGTTGTGAGCGCCTGCTGCTGAGCCTGAGCCGTGCGGAGCAGATCAATCCGGCCATACTGCCTTATATGAACCGGCTGAGTGACTGGTTCTTCACCATAGCCCGCTACCTGCTGGCCTGTACCTCGACGCCGGAAGTGCTCTGGGTCAAGGCGGCAGAACGGAGTTGATGAGCGGATATCAGGTAATAAAAAACCTCGCACTGCGAGGTTTTTTTATGGGAGGTCGTTTGCCTGATCAGATGGCAAATTCTTCGACGGATTTACCGTCGGCAACGGCCTTGGCAATCACGGATGGCATGCGGCCCTGACCGGTCCAGGTTTTTTCAATGCCGTTATCCAGATAGCGATATTTGGCCGGGCGAGGGGCGCGCTTGCCTTTGGCGGCTTTGGCCGGTTCAGTGGCAACCGTGCCCACCAGTTCGGCCGGATCAATGCCGGCGGCTTTCAGCATTTCGGCATATTCGTTAATCTTGCGCTGATGCTCTTCACGGGCCTGACGATCGGCGGATTCATCTTGCTGACGTTCGGCAACAATAGCAGAGAGCTTTTCCAGCCCCTCTTCCAATTGCTCCAGGGTCAGCTCACGGCAAGCTGCGCGCAAGCTACGGATATTCAGCAGTACTTTCAAAAATTCGTTCATAGTGTCCACCACGCGAGCAAAGGAGTGAATTAAATAAAAAAGAGTAATTTTGGGTAATTTATACGGCAGCTTGCTATTAAGTCAAGATAAGCGAATTAATAAATTCAGAGTGCAAATTAAGTGAACTATTTTGAATTCAGGCTGGATTCAGCAATATTGGCCGTCATCATACTCGACTGAGTTCTGGATAGATGAAAATAGCGACAAAACCAATATATTTGCACCATTTGACTACCATTTTGCCATTTTAAAACGCCCCATGTGGGGATTTAATCAAAAAACTTGCTATAACGTGCCGGCACGATAAAATGTGCCTCGAATACCTTTAAGTAGAGGCGCGCTGCCTATGACTACTTGTGCGGAGGGTGATGCCTGTGATGCATGAGGAAAGGAGTCAGCGCCGAAGTGGCCAGGCCATCATACCGGGCTGCTGGTTCTGCATCGAACAGGTGCAGGACTGCCATAGTCATCCACTATGGAGCGCTACCTGAAGGGGCTGAGGAGTATAACCTCCCCATGGGTTTTGTTTCTTTATCCTCTCGGTAGATCTCCACCTGCTGTCTTTAGGTGCAAAGAGATCATGGACATCATTCATTACGCCGACTCCGGTTGGTCTGTCATTCCCCCTTTACTGGCCGTCGCTCTGGCGATCATCACCCGCCGCGTCCTGGTGTCGCTGGGGGTAGGTATTGTTGCCGGCAGCCTGCTGCTCAATCAGTTTTCCCCGCTCGATTCCCTGCATTACATGTTGAATACCGTGCTCAAGATCTTCTGGGTCGAGGGTGCACTCAACCGTGACAACGTCAACATGCTGCTGTTCATGCTGCTGCTGGGCGGCCTCATCAGCCTGATGAGCGTCTCCGGTGCGACCCGTGCCTTCGCCGAGTGGGCCGAGCGTCGTGCCAAGACCCGCAAGGGGGCCAAGGCGCTCACCGGCATGATGGTGTTTGCCTTCTTCATCGATGACTTCTTCCACAGCCTGTCGGTGGGGGCCATCTGCCGTCCGGTCACCGACCGCTTCCAGATCTCCCGTGCCAAGCTGGCCTATCTGCTGGACTCCACCGCGGCGCCCGTTTGCGTGCTGATGCCCATCTCCTCCTGGGGTGCCTACATCATCGCCCTGGTAGGTGGCATCATGGCGGCGCACGGTCTGACCGATCAGAGCCCCATCTCCGCCTTCGTCGAAATGATCCCGATGAACCTCTACGCCGTGTTCACCCTGATCATGGTGCTGGTGGTTATCGCATTCCAGCTCGACATAGGCTCCATGCGTCAGCATGAGCAATGGGCGCTGGAAGGCAAGCTGTGGGATGAGTCCAAGGGTCGCCCCATAGGTCTGGACATGGAGAGCCCGGAAGAGAGCAATGGCGGCATGATCGACATGGTGCTGCCGATCCTGACCCTGACCGCCGCCACCGTCTACTTCATGATCCACTCCGGTGCCGCCGTGCTGAGCGAGAAGGGGCTGCCGTTCAGCGTGCTCGGCTCGTTCGAGAATACCAACGTCGGTTCTTCCCTGGTCTATGGCGCCCTGTGCAGCCTGGTGGTCTCCATCGGTCTGGCCATGCGCCTCAAGCTCGGCGCCAAGAACTGGATGAAGGCCGCCCCGCAAGGGATCATGGCCATGCTGCCGGCCATCAACATATTGCTGTTCGCCTGGACCATAGGCGCCGTGGTGCGCGACGTGGAGACCGGCAAGTACCTGGCCTCCATGGCCAACGGCAACCTGCCGATCGAGGTGTTGCCGGCGGTGGTGTTCATCCTCTCCTGCGCCATGGCGTTTGCCACCGGCACCAGCTGGGGCACCTTCGGCATCATGCTGCCGCTGGCCGGTGACATGGCGGCCGCCAGCGACATCAGCCTGATGCTGCCCATGCTGGCCGCCGTGTTGGCAGGCTCGGTATTTGGCGACCACAGCTCGCCCATCTCGAGCACCAGTATACTGTCGGCCACGGGCGCAGGGTGCCATCACATCGATCACGTGATGACCCAGCTGCCCTATGCGCTGGCCATCGCCTTCGGTGCCGCGCTCGGTTACCTGGTCATGGGGTTGATGCATTCCGTGCTGGCGGGCTTCACGGTCAGCGGGCTCTGGTTTGTGATCTTCTCCGGTTACCATCTGCGCAAGGCTCGGCTCCATCGAGAGCTGGCTATCGCATAAATAGAACAAGGGGCCCACGGGCCCCTTGGTTTTGGCATGGGCTTTGGTTAGCATGCGCCCCATAAATTCAGTTTCGGAACAACACCATGGCTTCACTGCACTACAAATTTGCCACCATGAATTCAGGCAAATCCACCCAGCTCATCCAGGCCCACTTCAATTATCTGGAGCGGGGCATGCAGCCCCTGGCCATGACACCGGCCATCGATGACCGCTTCGGCGCGGGGGTGATCAGTGCCAGGGTGGGATTGGAGTTGAAGGTGGATGTGTTCAGTGACGGCTGCGATCTGTTCGAGATGGTGAAGGCGCGCCATGCCGAGAAGCGCATCGATGTGTTCATCGTCGACGAGGCCCAGTTTCTGACCCGCGAGCAGGTCTACCAGCTCGCGCGCATCGTCGATGAGCAGGATATTCCTGTGATGGCCTACGGTCTCAAGACCGACTTTCGCGGTGAACTGTTCCCCGGCTCCTACCATCTGCTCTGTCTCGCCGACAAGTTCGAAGAGCTGAAAAGCATCTGCTGGTGCGGCAACAAGGCGCACATGAATTCCCGGGTCAATGAAGCAGGCCAGGTGATGCGCGATGGCGAGCAGGTGGAGATAGGTGGCAACGATCGCTATGTGTCGCTGTGCCGCAAGCACTATCTGGAAGGACGGGCCTACAAGTGATCCGGCCGGGATAAGAGAGAAGGGCGCCAATCAGGCGCCCTTTTTGTTTGCGACTCAGTCGATCTCGATATCCACGGGGGCAATGATGGGATCGGCCACCGGCAGGCGATGGAACAGCTGGCGAAAATGTTGCTGAACCCGGCCTATGTCCACCAGCGACATGCCGGAGGCGAAGCCGAACCAGACGTAGAGTCCGGTGAGATCGCGAAACATGGGCGGCAGGTAGCGGGGGGCATCGATCAGCCCTTCCAGATAGTGCTGATAGAGCACGGGGATGTCGTCCAGGGTCACCTTGCCGACGAACAGCATGGGCAGGATCTCGGGGACCCCTTCCAGCACGGCGCTGCGGATGAAGTTGACCGTCTCCACGTAGCCGCGCACGTAGGAGAGATCCTTGGTAAAGCAGGCACCGCCGCCCACCATGCCGCCACGAAACACCCGCTGGGTGATCTTGTAGGCATCGTGCTCGCTGGTGCCCTGCGCCACAAAATGCTGGAACACCTCGACAAAGTCGGCGCCTCGCTCCGCCATGTCGATGGCCATCACCCGATCCGAGATGCGCTTGGCCCGATCCGGAAAGGAGCTGAAGGTGAGCGTCTCGATCAGGACCGCCAGCCCCTCCTGACAGGCGGTGATGCGCGGCGAGCCGGCGCTGAGCCAGGTGGCGTAGGGCTGCTGGCGGCCGTTGAGGGTGGTGCCCACGTGTACCCAGCCCTCGTGTACCTCCAGCACCTGCAGATCCAGCTCGGAGAAGCGGGCGTGGGAGTTGAGCTTGATGTAATCGCCACCGGCGGCGGCGTCCGAGACGATGCCATCGCTTAGCTTGACCTGTACCGTGCCGTCGCTGAAATAGCTCGACAGCTTGCCCTGCAGCTTGGCGACCGCCGCTTCCCCTTCAAACTCCTTGGGGTAGGGGCGCACCAGATGACGGGCACCGGGCAGGGAGAAGATGTCGCACAAGCGGGCTCCCAGCTCCTTGAGGGTCTTGCGATCGCCGCGCAGGTGATCGCTGGCCGAGCCGTACAGCAGCTGGCTGTAGCGCAAGAAATCGGGCTGTCCGCGCTGGCGCAGCATCTCGATCACTACCATGTACTGATCGACCGTCTCTTGCAGGATCCGGCCCAGGTCATCCTGAGGGCCCAGCCGGCGCCGGATCCTGTCTCGCAACTCCTTGAGTTCAAGATACTTGTTGCGGGGATCGAAGCCGAGGGGCAGGGCATCGTAGAAGTGCTGGTCGATGGCGGGCAGCACTCGTCCCCCGTTGGCCAGAAAATCGGCCTGGAGGTGACGGGGCCACTTGATGGCATCCAGAATGCGAATGGGCTTTTGCAGGGCCAGCAGTTCATCCGACAGGGATTTCAGATGCAGGCGGTACTTTTCTTGGATGGTCATCAGGCCTTCTGTGGGGTGAAGGTGGGGCGAGAATGGCTGAGTATATGCATAGTGTTTGCCAAAAAGAAGCTGGCTCCCTGCTTATCCGGCCACTGCACTTTTGGTTGCCGGAAAATTGGTTTAGACTGCGCCCCTTGATCCTTATCGTGTCGTGGAAATGATGAATATCCCCAGCTCTGAAATGATAATGCGTTGGTTGCAGCAGGCTCGTATCGAGCACTATGTCTGCGATCAGTGTCATGGCATCCACATTGTCTCCCTGCAGTCCGTCGACGGCATCCAGGAGAGCCGGATCTTTGTCGAAGAGGAAGGGCTGCTGTTTTCATCCGAGCTGGAAGTGCGTCCCTCCTCGCTGCTGCCGCTGATGGCCGAACTGGGTCGCCTCAACATGCAGTACCCGTCGCTCAAGGTGTTCCTCGACATTATCGATGACAACCTGCCGCGTCTCATCGTGGGCCACACAGTGTTCACCAAGGCGGGTCTTTCAGTGGAACAGTTCCTGCTGTTCGTCGAAAGCACCACGGCCGCGACCCATGAAGTGGTGTCCGAATGCGAGCGCCTTGGCTTCCTCAACCTGCCCGAGATCCTGGTCGCGCCGGAATGCGTGCACTGATTTGTGCGTTAAATGTGCGAACGATTCGTCAGGCAAAAAAAGCCGTTGACGCCGGCGGGGCTTTCCCCTAAATTACGCCCCGTTCCAGCGCAACAGCGCCGTGAACACAGTGTTGGCTGAACACGTTAAACAACAGACCAAAATTTGGTGATGTGCCCAAGTGGCTGCCAGCCGATGATATCGGCAAGCAAGCACGAGCGCATGACTAGAACAAATTGGTGAGGTGTCCGAGTGGCTGAAGGAGCACGCCTGGAAAGTGTGTATACGGCAACGTATCGAGGGTTCGAATCCCTCCCTCACCGCCAAATAAAACAAAAGGGCCTGTCGAAAGACAGGCCCTTTTTGTTTCTCCAGTGCTTGCTGGTGCAACCCCTATCCAGGCTCGGCAAGCGGACAGGCTCCGCCATGCCGGGTAGCCAAGAGTGCCCCTTGGGCGAGATCCCGCTGACGGTGAGCGCATCCCGGCCGAATGCCACCAAAACTGACCTAATTCACCCGGCTCGGAGCGGCTGGCCAGCGTGAGCCCGCCTCAGGCACCAGAGGATCAGTCACACTCGGCGCAGTCCGGCTGCGCCGGGTGTTTTTAGATGCCGCCATGCCTCATCTCTCCCGAGTTGAGATGGGGGAGCCTGTGCTAGGCCGTGACTCGCCGGGCGTACCCTGCATATGAGGGCATATCGGCGTCTGCCAGCGACTGTGCATTGGCGCAGGGCTGGGCAAGCGTGACGAACACCCGGGAGGTGAGGCGGGTCAGCAGTTCATAGGGGATAGTCCCTATCTTCTCAGCCACCTGTTCCACCGGCAGACCCTCTCCCCACAGGATCACCTCATCCCCGCACTGGTCGCTGGCGTGTGGCCCGAGATCGACCGTGATCATGTCCATGGAGACCCGGCCGACGATGGGCACCCGGCGACCATTGACCAGCATGGGCGTCCCCTCGGGAGCCATGCGCGGGTAGCCGTCGCCATAGCCGACCGCGACCACCCCCAGGGTGGTGTCGCGCTGGGCCACCCAATGGGCGCCATATCCTACCGATTCTCCCCGCTTGCACTCTCTGATGGCGATGAGCTGGCTCTTGAGGGTCATGACGGGGCGCAGCCCATGATCGGTGGCCAGCTGGCCCCCGAAGGGGGAGGCGCCATAGAGCATGATGCCAGGTCTTATCCAGTCGCTGCGTGAACCCGGCCAGGCCAGGATCCCCGCCGAGTTGGCCATGGCCCGCTCGCCTGGCAGGTGGGCGGTGAGCTGGTTGAACGCCTCGATCTGCTGCTGGGTGGCTTGGTTCTCCTGCTCGTCGGACTGGCCGAAATGGGTCATCAGATGGAAGGGTTGTACCACGCTCCTGCAATGGCTCAGTCGTTCGATGAAGGCGGGCAGATCCTGCGTTCTCACCCCCAGCCGGTTCATCCCGGTATCGAGCTTGAGCCAGACCTTGATGGGAGCGGGCAGCTTGGCCTGTTCGAGCAGCGCCAGCTGCTCCCAAGTGTGCAGTGTGGTCTGTAGATTGTGCTCCGCCAGCAGCGGCAGCGCCTCGGCCGAGAAGAAGCCACCCAGTACCAGAATGGGTTTGGTGATGGCATTGGCACGCAGCACCAGCGCCTCTTCGAGTCGCGCCACCGCATAGGCATCCGCCTGGACCAGGGTGTTGGCGACCAGCAGCAGACCATGACCATAGGCGTTGGCCTTGAGGACCGCGATGATCTTGCTGTGGGGGGCGTGACGCCGCACGACGGCAAAATTGTGATGGAGCGCATCGACATCGATGCTGGCCGTAACTGTGTTCATCATGGGATCGGGTGTCTGCTCGATGAGGATCTGGGTTGGCTGTTCGTCTCAATCTTGACCCGCTGGCTTGGGCGCCTTGTGTCGGGTCGCCGGAGTACGCAGCGGATGTTTATTTATATGCTTTAAAATGTACGATTATGTTATCAGTTGTTTTTTGTTTGGTAAATTACGTGGCGAATGGGAGCACATGAATGGCCTGAATACGGGATATTCCTCTGTATAAATGTGCTTCCCAACGCTTTGTCTTGCTCCCTATCACGCGATATTTATCACTGGTTATGACCCGCCAAAGGCAGGGGTTAATGTGGGTTTTTCAGTGAGTTGGCGGCAGGACCCGGCTCGGGTTAATGGGGTTTGACACGGATTTTGGGGGCCGGGACGGGCCGGATGAAGGCGCGGGGGAGGGGAAAATAGGGCTGCCGGGATGGCAGCCCTTGTTGGTCTGCTACACCTTGAAGAAACCTATGCCCTGGTTGAGCTGGTGGATGATGTCGGTCAGCTGGGAGGCATCGTGGTTGACGCTCTCGGCGGCGGATACGTTCTCCAGCGACATCTGGGTGATCTCCTCGACCGACTGGGCGATCAGCTGGCTGGCGGCGGCCTGCTCATGGAGCATGGAGCTGATCTCCTGGATGAGGCCCACCACCTTGCGGGAGCTCTGATCCACCTGGGCCATGGTATCGCTGGAGCTGTCGGTGGTTTCTCGCACCCTGCTCATGCTGTCGGCACAGGCATTCATTCCCTTGACCGCGCCTGTGGCCCCCTGCTGGATCGACTTGAGCATCTCGTTGATCTCTTGCGTCGCCTGGGTCGTCCGCGCCGCCAGGGTACGCACCTCGTCGGCCACCACGGCAAAGCCACGGCCCATGTCACCGGCCCGGGCGGCCTCGATGGCGGCGTTGAGTGCCAGCAGGTTGGTCTGATCCGCCACCCCCTGGATCATCACCGAGATCTGGCTGATGCGGGTGATGTCATCAAACAGCCCCTGCACCTGTTTGGCCGAGTCGTTGACGGCCGTGGTGACCTTGAGCACCTCTTGCGAGGCGTGCTTGACCTGCTCTTCGCCCGAATGGGCAATTTCTCCCGACTGCATCACCACGCTGTTGGCCTGGTTGGCGAAGGAGGAGAGCTGGGAGACCGAGGTGGTCAGCTCTTCAACCGATGCGGCTGTATTGGCGGTCGCCAGCGATTGTTGCTGGGAGCTGGTGTTGACCTGCTGGGCGGCGGCGACCAGTTGGGAGGAGCTGGCGGTCAACCCTTCGGCGGCACGCTGCATGGTCGAGACAATGTCGCGCAAGCTGTGGCGGGTGCTGCTCATGGCTTGCTGCATCTGGGTCAGCTCGTCGTTGCCTTCCGCACTGTCCTGCGCCGTGAGATGCCCTTGCGCCAGCTGCTTCAGCTCGCTCATGATGGCGATCAAAGGCAGATTGATGCTGCTGCTGAGCAGCCAGCCCAGCACCAGGGAGAGCATGACGGATCCGGCGAGTATGGTATAGGTGGTGGTGGTGATATTGGCGACGATCACGTCGCTGTCATCATAAGCCTTCTTGCCGAGCCCCTGATTGATGTCCACCAGCTTGCTGAGCAGGTCGTCGACCACCTGGAAGCTGGCGGCGGCTTCCCCCTTCATCAACTTGACGGCGGTGTCGTTGTCATTGGCATAGCTGGCCGCCATGGTTTTCTTCGCCGCTTCCTTGTAAATCGGCCAGGCTCTGTCCACCTCCGCCAGCGCGGCTTTTTCCGGCTCGGTCAGCTCGGTCGCCCGGTATTTATTCAGTAGGGTATTCATCTTCTGTTCGTAGCCATCCATCTGGCTGGCGATCTTGTCCATCCCCGCTGGGGTGGGCTCGATGACATAGTCAAACAGCGAACGGTTATGGTAGATGGCCTGCATATTGGCGTTGGAGACATCTGTGATGGGGGTCAGAATGTTGAGATACATGTCATTGAGCATGTCGTTGACAGTGGCGGTATTCTGTTTGCCGTAGAGCCCCACCCCGATCAGGATGAGGTTCAGCAACAGAAAAGAGACAATAAGCCGCGTCTTGATGGAGATCTGGCGAAGTAGGTTGTTCATGGTAGCCTCATGCTTGTTTTATTTGCGTTCCCTGCAGCGAGATTACGACTGCTCTCTTGTCATCCCACCCCTGGCCGGGTGAGCACCACAATATCGTTTCTGCATCCTCGTTATTTCACCCTTCATGTCACCCTGGCTTGCCATTCGGCAAACCAGGACGTTATCTGTGCCACAGGCAAGGGGCGACTGACGTAATAGCCCTGGGCCAGTTCACAGCCCAGCAGGGCCAGTTGCCGCCAGTCCTCTTCGCTCTCAACCCCTTCGGCCACCGTCTTGAGCCCGAGCTTCTGGCTCATGACGATGGCTGAGGTCAATATAGCCAGCTTCTTCGGGCTGCTATGGGCGTCGTGGACAAATTCTTTATCTATCTTGATCTCGGTGAAGGGGCAGCGGGATAACTGCTTCATGGAGGAGTAGCCGGTGCCATAATCATCCATCGCTATGCCAAATCCCCTGAGCCGCAAACGGGCCAAGGTGCCCAATGACATGGAGAGATTGGACATGAAGGTGGTTTCGGTGACTTCAATAATGATGGCGTTGCAGGGCAGTTGGTGTTCCTGCACGACCGCAATCATGTTCTCGACCAATTTATCCGTGAGCAGCAGGCTCACCGGCAAATTGATCGAACAGCTGATGGGGCCGGGCAGGCTGGCCAGTGTCGTGAGCGCATCACAGGTGGCGTGCAGGAAGTGATAAAAGAAATCCAGCGCCAATTGCCCCTCTTCCAGATGGTGGACGAAACAGACGGGCGGGATCACGCCGTGTTCGGGATGGAGCCAGCGTACCAGGGCCTCAAAGCCATAGAGGCGCGAATCCGCCATCGTTATCTTGGGTTGCAGAAAGGGCACCAGTTGCCGGTTATCCAGCGCCTGCTGCACATCGTCGGCGGTGAAGGCGAGCTGCATCCACTTCTTGTTCTCCCTGTGCACCAGGGGATCGCAATGCTGCAGCATGTTGCGCAGGTCGCTCGATTTGAGCGGCTTTGACAGCACGCCTATCACCTCCAGGGTGCCCGCATCGGCAATGGCGTGGATCACGTCCAGCACATCCCGCTCCACCCCGCTCATCACGGCCACAAACATCCGGTAGTGGGTATTCTTCTCCAGGTTGCTGATGAGCTCCACTCCGTCCATGCCCGGCATGTTGAGGTCGGTCAGCAGCAGATCGATGCGCTCCTCTTTGTGCTCCAGTTGCTGCAGCTTGTCCAGCGCATCCTGCCCGTCATGGGCCACATGAATGTGGCCAAATCCCAGCTCCTGCAACAGGCAGGTCACCTCATACTGCTGGGTGCGGGAGTCATCCACTACCATGGCACTGCGTCCTTGCCATTTTTCCAACGACATAATTACACGCCTCGCTGATCCGGACGGCTGAGCGTCTGGGTGATGTGGGTGAGTGACATGACTTCATCCACGCCACCATGGGCTATGGCCTCCTTGGGCATGCCAAACACCACGCAACTGCTTTCATCCTGCGCTATGGTGCGGGCCCCTGTGTCGTGCAGCTCTTTCATGCCCCGGGCTCCGTCGTCCCCCATGCCGGTCATTATGATGCCAAGCGCATTGCTGCCCGCGCTCACGGCCACCGAGCGAAACAGCACGTCTACCGACGGGCAGTGGCGGGAGACCGGCGGGCCCTCTTTCACCTCAGCCAGATACTGGGTGCCGCTGCGCTGGATCAGCAGGTGCTTGCCGCCCGGGGCTATGATGGCGACGCCCGGCAGCAGGCGATCGCCGGTGGCCGCTTCCTTTACCTCCAGCTGGGAGAGGCTGTTGAGCCGCTCGGCGAAGGAAGCGGTAAAGCGGGCCGGCATGTGCTGCACTATGGCCAGCCCCGGACAGCTGGCCGGCAGGCGGGAGAGCAGGTACTCCAGCGCCTGGGTGCCGCCGGTGGAGGTGCCGAGCGCGATGATCTTCTCCGTGGTGCGAAACGAGATCCGCTCGGCCGGGGGGGAGAGCATCTCATCGGCATTGCGGCGCGGGACGACCGCAATCTGATTGGTCGCGGGCAGCAGATTGCGCAGCTTGGCGCTGACGGCAGCTCGTATCTCCTGGATGAAGTCGTTGGCTGACTGCTGCAGGAAGCTCTTGATGCCCACGCTGGGCTTGGTGACGATGGAGATGGCCCCCGCCGAGAGGGCCTCCAGGGTGATCATGGCGCCCTCCTCGGTCAGGGAGGAGCAGATGATGACGGGGGTCGGGCGCTCGGCCATGATCTTCTTGAGGAAGGTCAGCCCGTCCATACGCGGCATCTCTATGTCGAGGATGATGACATCGGGCCAGCACTTCTTCATCTGCTGCATGGCGAAGATGGGGTCGAAGGCGGCGCCAATGACCTCTATGTCCGCAGCCTTGCTCAGCATCTGGGTCAGCACTTCCCGCACCAGGGCCGAGTCGTCGACGATCAATACCCGTATTGTCATGGCGCATCCTTTGCTGGCAGACGGCGATAGCGGGAAGGGGCTTCCTGCATGAGGGGAAGATCTTGCTGGCGAATGACCTCTGAGTGCCCGACCAGCAGATAGCCACCGGGTCTCAGCAGCTGGCAGAGCTGGGTCAGGACGCGGGCCTTGGTGGTGTCGTTGAAGTAGATGAGGACATTTCTGAGCAAAATTACATCGAAATCGCGCTCCTGATACTCGCCGCACGACAGCAGGTTGAGGTTGGCGAAGGCGACTTTTCTGGCGAGCGTCGGCTTGACCCGGATCTTGCCCGCGTATTCGTCGTGACCGCGCTGAAAGTAGCGCAACCACAGATGGGGTGGCACATGGCGGGCCCGCTCGACCGAATAGATGGCGCGCCGGGCAAAGGGAATGACGCGGGTATTGATGTCGGTGCCATGAATGCTCCAGCGTTCGTTGATGCCGAGCTGCTCGGCCAGCACCATGGCGGCGGAGTAAGCCTCCTCGCCGGTGGAGCAGGCCGCTGACCAGACGCGAAGCGGCTGGCTGCGACTGGCGAGCAGCTGCTCGGCATGGTGTTTCAGCCAGCTGAAGTGCTGGGCCTCGCGAAAGAAATAGGTCTCGTTGGTCGACAGAAGATTGATGGCGAGCTGGCGTTCCTGGGGGGCGAGGGGCTGGTTTATCCGCTCCCAATAGGCTTGATAGCTGGTGAGCTGCAACGCCCGCAGCCGCTTGGCGAGTCTGGATTGCACCAGTGCCCGCTTGCAGGGGGCGAGATCTATGCCCGCCGTGTTGAGGATGAAACGCCGAAACAGATCAAATTCGCTCTGACTGAGGGTCGGGACCAGCTCTGGCGTGAACAGCGGCGCCGCCATGTTCATCCGCCTTGCTCTTGCGAGAACAGCTGGCCGGTGGCGGCCTCGGCCATGGCGCTCAGTTCGGTGATGGAGAGCGCCTTGTGCATGTCGAGCAGGATGGCGAACCGCTGATCTATGGTGACGACCCCCTGAATGAAGTCGCCCCGGATGTGGGTGCCGAAGGTCGGTGCCGGCTCTATGGTGTCGGTGCGGATCTCCAGCACCTCGCACACCGCATCCAGCAGCATGCCGATCTCCTGCTCTTCCCCATTGCTGTTGGGCAGGGAGAGGATCGCGACGCAGGTGGTGGGCAGCAGCGGGGTCTGATCTCTGCCAAAGCGGATGGAGAGGTCGATCACTGGTACAACTGCCCCCCGCAGGTTGATGATGCCCCGCACGAAGCGCGGCATCATGGGGACCGGGGTCATGCCTTCGAACTCGATGATTTCACGGATGCAGCCTATGTCGACCCCATACAGCTCGCCCCCCAGCATGAAGGTGACGCAGTGAAAATGGGAGACTGTAACAGCAGGAGCAAAGGTATCTCTCATCGGCCTGCTCCTAATAGTTGGTGAACTTGCCATCATCTATCTCTCGCTCCAGATCCTCTTCGTGGAAGGGTTGCTGGCGGACAAATCCCTTCTTCGGCTTGATGCGTCTGGTGGCGGAGTAGGTGGCACTGTGCAAGGGATGGGGCTGGCGATCATTTCCCCCCCTGAGCGTGAACTGCTGCATCAGCTCCTGCAGTTGCAAGGCGGTGGAGCTGAGTTCTTCCGAGGTGGAGCTGAGCTCTTCCGCCGAGGCGGCCGAGGCCTGCATGCCATCGCTTATCTGGGTCACGGCTATGTTGATCTGGGAGACGCTGGCCCGCTGCTCGCGGGAGGCGGAGGCTATCTCCTGCACCAGGGTGGCGGTCTGATCGATGCCGGGCAGCATCTCGCGCAGCAAAGATCCCGCCTGTTCGGCCACGCTGACGGAGCGACCCGCCAGCTCGCCTATCTCCTTGGCGGCGGTTTGTGACCGCTCGGCCAGCTTTCTTACTTCGGCGGCGACGGTGGCAAAGCCCTTGCCATGCTCACCGGCCCTGGCCGCCTCGATGGCGGCATTGATGGCCAGCAGATCCGTCTTGTTGGCGATGTCATTGATGACAGTGATGCGCGAGGCTATCTCCTTCATGGCGTGGACCATCTCGCCAACCGCCTTGCCACTGTCGGTGGCGCTGCTGGCGGCCTTGGTGGAGATGTTCTCGGTCACCCTGGCGTTGTCGGCATTCTGGCTCACTGTCGCCGTCATCTCCTCGACCGAGGCGCTGGTCTGTTCGACGCTGGAGGCGAGCTCGGACGACGTCTGGGAGAGGGCATTGGCGGTGGCGGCCACCTGCTCGGAGGCCGAGCCTATCGCCTCCGACATGGCACCCACCTCGTTGAGGGTATCGGAGAGGCGGTGGGCCATGCTCTTGATAGCGTAAAGCAGGCTGCTGGTGTCGTCGGCTCTGAGCAGCACAGGGGTGGAGAGATCGCCGTCGGCGACGCGGGCTACCACCTGTACCGTATAGGAAGGATCCCCCCCCAGCTGGCGCAATATGCTGCGGGTCACCAGCAGGGAGAGAATGAAGCAGATAAGAAAGGCGCTGCAGGCGATGGCGATCAGGATCTGCAGATTGTCCCCATAAATGATTTTGCTGTCGGCTAATGACTGAGTGGCGAGCTTGTCATTCAGGTTGACCAGGTCGGTAAGAAGATCGTCAGCAACATTGAACGCCGGTCGCCCCTGTTCGGCCAGCATGATGGCCGCTTTCTGGTTATTGAGATTGTCCCCCGTATCGGATTGCACAGTTCGTATGATGTTATCGGCTATGGGTTTGTAAATTGCCCACGCTTGGTCAAAGCGAGCCAACAGATCTATTTCTGGCTGGGTGAGGGAGGTCTTGCGGTACTTGTCGATCAGTTCATTCATATTGCTTTCATAGCGCAACATGTTGTTTTCATTTTCTTTTCTTGTTTTTTCGTTGTTTTCAAGCACATAGCGATAGAGGGCCCGACTCGTGTATATGGCCTGCATATTGGCGTTGGCCAGATCCTTGATGGGGGTGAGCTGATTGGCATGCATGTTCTCGACCAGCGTTGCCATCTCCTTGGTGGAGTAGTAGCTGGTGAGCGTCAGCACTCCCAGCAACAGCATGAGAATGGAAAACGAGAACACCAGTTTTGTTCTGACTTGCAAGTTGTGAAACCAGTCCATGGTTCTACTCCGTGAATCCTGTTAGTGACAGTATGGTCTGTGGTCAATGTCTGAGGGTGAACAGGGCGTCGGCCTGCTGATGGAGCAAGTGTTGTTCCCGCCGCCACGCCAGTTGAATGAGTTGGGGCACGTCGAGGATCAGCGCCGGCTGGCCATTGCCCAGAATGGTGGAGCCGCTGACGTAACGCAGGGATTTGAACAAGTCTCCCAGCGGCTTGATCACCGCCTGCACTTCCCCTATCAGGCGATCCACCACGATACCGGCGCGGTTGTCGGCGTAATCGACCATCACCACGAATTCGGGTTCGGTCGCCGCCGGCAGGGCAAACAGTTCGCGCAGGGCGATGAAGGGAACCCACTCTCCGCGCACGTTGATCTGGCGACTCTGGCTGTGCAGGGCATCCGGCGGCAGGTCGATGCACTCGACCATCATGTCGAGGGGGATCACCAGGGAGGCGTGATCCACCTCAATCCGGAAGCCGTCTATGATGGCCAGGGTCAGGGGCAACCTGAGCCGGAAGGTAGTGCCTGCACCCAGCCGACTCTCTATGGTGGTTTCACCGCGCAGAAAGTCCAGATTGCGCTTGACTACATCCAGCCCGACCCCGCGCCCCGAGAGATCGCTGACATCGGCGGCGGTCGAGAATCCCGGCAGGAACAGCAGCTGGAAGATCTCCTGTTCACCGAACACCTTGCCCTCCGGCACCATGCCTTGGGCGTGGGCCTTGGCGAGGATCTTGTCGCGATCTATGCCCCGGCCGTCATCGCTCACCTCCACCACAACGGCACCGGCATCGTGATAGGCATTGAGAGTGATCACCCCTTGCGCCGGCTTGCCGGCCGCCAGCCGCAGTGCCTGATCTTCGAGGCCGTGATCGGCGGCATTACGCACCAGATGCATCAGGGGATCGGTCAGTTTCTCGACCATGGATTTGTCGATGTCGGTGTCGGCGTTGCGGATCTGCAGCTGGATCTCCTTGCCCGTCTGCTGGGAGAGTTCGTGCACCAGTCGCGGGAAACGGTTGAAGATCTCGTTGATGGGCACCATGCGCAGGGTCAGGGCATCGTCACGTATCCCCTCCACCAGGGTGTTGACGGTGGCGACTGATTCGATGAGCTCAGCATCTCCCCTGAGCCTGGCCTGCAGTGTGGTAGCCGAGGTGGCGATCACCAGCTCGCCGACCCGGTTGATCAGGCGATCCAGCTTGGCTGCCTCGATCCGGATGTAGTGCCCTTCGGCGCGCAGCTGCGGCTTGGCCTGAACCAGAGGGGCGGGGATGGGGGCCGATTCGGGCTCCGCTGGTGTCGGCGTCGTGGCGGCACTCGGCAAGTCACCGCTCGCGATGCGGGCGGCTTCCGCTTCGGTCAGTGCCTGGGCGGCCACCCAGCGTTGCAGTTGGGCCGAGAGCGGTTCATCCCGCCATGCCGCCAGCCGTTGGCCCTGCTCGGCAAACCGCGCCAGATCCTGATGCGGCGTGAGCACGCTGATGAGGCTGGCGTGGGCGACAAAATCGAAGGTGCCCAGGATCCGCTCTCTGGGCTCGGCACTGAGCAGGCCTATCTCGTAGCCGAGAAAACATTCTGTGGGATCGAGCAGTTGCAGCGGTGGCCACTCGTGCCAGACCGGCTGGATGAAGTGGATCCGTCCCAGATTGGCCAGGTAGCGGATGAAGGCAAGCAGGTCGAAGCCATCCTGATACAGGGCCGGATAGAAGCGCAGGGAGAGGTGCCAGGGGCGCAGATCCTGCGAGGCGACTGGGGCCGGCGAGGGCATGGCCAGCGGCTCGCTGGGCAGGGTCTGGTGACCCTGTAACTGGGAGAGCAGGGCCAGGATCTGCTGGGTCTCGGTCTGCTGCAGTTCGGGATTGTGTTCGGCGCCCTGCAACAGATCGCGCAGTTGATCGTTGCAGGCCAGCAACAGGTTGATCAGGTGTTCATCCAGCGCTATCTCGCCGCTGCGCAGCCGCTCCAGCATGTTCTCCATGGCGTGGGCGAAGCGCACCAGCATGGTCAGCCCCAACATGCCCGCCGAACCCTTGATGGTGTGGGCGGTGCGAAACATCAGGTTGTAGGTGTCGGGGTGGGCCGGATAGGCCTCACGATCCAGCAGGGCATGTTCCAGGTTGTCGCATTGTTCATAGGCCTCTTCGAAAAAGAGGGCGCGGGCCTTATTGATGTCCATGAACCGCCCCCTCTGGGCCAACGTCTGCCCACAACCCCAGCTCGGTCAACACGCCGTGGGCGACACACTCATCGCTCGCAAGCAGCCGCAGCCGCTTGCCCTGCTGGCTGGCCTCCTGCTGCAGGATGGCGATGAGCTGGGCGCCACAGCCGTCGAGCACCTCCAGCGGGTTCAAGTCCAGGTTCAGGTCGGCAAAGTTGAGCAGGCCGAACAGATCGTCCTGCAGATCCCCCAGCGTCATTATGCTCAGTTCGCCGCTCAGGGTGGCGGTGGGGGGGGTGTGCCGGGTATCGAGTTCCAGGCTCATGACAGTCGCTCCCGGATCATGGTTGCACCACCTTGTAGACATCATCGAGCAGTTTGAGCGGCTCGAACGGCTTGGTCAGCCAGACCCGGGCACCGGCCTCGAATCCCTCTCGCTTGATCTGATCTGAGTCTTCCGTGGTCAGCATGATGAAGGGGAGGTAGCGGGTCGTCTGCTGCGCCTTGACCCGTCTGAGCAGCGTCATGCCATCCATGCCGGGCATGTTGAGGTCTGAAATAATGAGGTGTACGCGTTGGTTGTCCAGCTGGATGAGGGCGGCCTCGCCATCTTCTGCTTCTATCACGTCAAAACCGGCGCTGCTGAGCGTCATGGTGATGGCCGCCCTGATCCCGACGGAATCATCCACCACCAGTATGGTCTTGCCCATAAGTCATCCTCTCGACGCTACATCAGGAGTGGGCCCCAGCGCAGGGGCGAGGCCAGCTCTGGGCCTCAGTGATAATTGTTGTTCAAGAGTCTGATGTTGGAGAGATTTTTTATAGTGCATCCGGGATTGGGAGACACTTGGCACTGATTGTGCAACCTCCTATGGGGGCTAGGTGTGAGGCTAGGGATGGAAACGAGGGGCAGGCTCCTGGCCGTGGTACGGTTTTGCCCAAATAAAAGGCAGTTGAATGAGCGCTGCCATGAGCACGATATTGACGGAACGACAGCTGATAATAAATATCATTGGCAAGTCTATTCCTGTTAGTTACATATATGATCACAAATAATAAAGGTATATTTTATCGGCCTCTTTCTTTTCTGGTGATCACTCAGGGCTGATAACATCAGTAGTCTTAAAAATAGTGTGACAACGCTTTCGTTCTGATTATTTAACATCGCGAATTAACGAATGATTTTTATGTTGTTAATTCATAAAATCATAAATATAACCCTTTGTGGGTATTTTGCTGGGTCATTGTATGGTTAGCTAACTGCATGCTACATATGGTTTTTTTAAATTAATGATGATGAGTTATATATCCGGGTAATGTCCTGCGACTTGATGGAGATCAACACGGGAGGAGAAGGGAGTCCTTAGCATTTCCGCTATTAAGCATTTATCAAACAAGTGCTCACTAACGGGAATAAGAAGAATGGTCGAGGATAATTTTTTATCGGCTCATGGAATTAATCGCCGTGACTTTATGAAATTGTGCGCCGGGATGGCCGCAACCCTGGGATTAAGCCAGAATGCCGTGGCCAAGATGGCCATGGCGCTCACCAGCCCCGAGCGGCCACCGGTGATCTGGATTGGCGCGCAGGAGTGCACGGGTTGCACCGAGTCACTGCTGCGCTCAACCCACCCCACCATAGAAAACCTGATCCTCAACACCATTTCGCTGGAGTACCACGAGGTGCTCTCGGCGGCCTTTGGCCATCAGGCGGAAGAGAACAAGCGCAATGCCATCGAGCGCTACAAGGGCAAGTATGTGCTGGTGGTGGACGGCTCCATTCCATTGAAAGATGGTGGCGTCTACTGCATGGTGGCCGGTGAGCCCATAGTCGATCATATCCGCCGTGCGGCTGCCGATGCGGCTGCCGTCATCGCCATCGGTTCCTGCTCTGCCTGGGGCGGTGTGCCCGCCAGTGGTGGCAACCCGACCGGCGCCGTCAGCCTGGAGGAGGCCCTCGGCAATATCGGCACCCCCATCATCAATATCCCAGGTTGCCCGCCCAACCCCCACAACTTCCTCACCACGGTTGCTTACTACATCACCTACGGCAAGTTGCCGGCGCTGGATAGCAAGAAGCGTCCGCTGTTTGCCTACGAGCGCCTCATCCACGAGAACTGCGAGCGCCGCCCGCACTTCGATGCGGGACGTTTTGCCAAGGAGTTCGGTGACGAGGGCCACCGTCAGGGCTGGTGCCTCTACCATCTTGGCTGCAAGGGGCCCGAGACCTACGGCAACTGCTCGACCCTGGAGTTCTGCGACGTGGGCGGCGGCATCTGGCCGGTGGGCATAGGCCATCCCTGCTACGGCTGCAACGAACAGGGGGTGGGTTTCAGCAAGGGGATCTTCCAGCTCGCCAAGGTCGAAAATCCGACCCCGCGGGTGGAGAAACCCGACGTGGCCATTCAGGAGGGGGGACACATGTCGCCCACCGCCACCGGCCTCATCGGTGGTGCCCTCGGGGTACTGGTGGGGGTGAGCCTGATGACGGTGCGCGAACTCGGTCGCCAGCAGAAGCGCCACGAAGCCGGGCAGCACCCATCACGGGAGGAGTGACCGTGAACAGACGCAATTTCCTCAAGTTTGCCTCCGCCAGCGCGCTGGCGGCAGGGGCCGCCGTGCCCGGCAGCGCCATGGCGGCGGCCAAGAACAAGCCGCCCATTCCTGGATCGCTCGGCATGTTGTACGACTCCACCCTCTGCGTCGGCTGTCAGGCCTGCGTGGCGGAGTGTCAGCGCCTCAACGGCAACCCGGCCAACCCGGCCGGGGAATCGACCTGGTCCAACAACGACAAGCTGACCCCCTACACCAACAACATCATCCAGGTGTGGAAGAGCGGCACGGGTGAGCACAAGGATCAGCTGGTGGATGGCTATGCCTACATCAAGAAGCAGTGCATGCACTGCGTCGATCCCAACTGCGTCTCCGTCTGTCCGGTGCAGGCCCTTAAAAAAGATCCCAAGACCGGCATAGTCCATTACGACCCGAGCGTCTGCACCGGCTGCCGCTACTGCATGGTGGGCTGCCCGTTCGATGTGCCCAAATATGACTACGACAACCCGTTCGGGGCCATCCACAAGTGCGAGCTCTGCAACCAGCAGGGGCTTGAGCGGATCAATCAGGGCAAGTTGCCCGGTTGTGTCGAGGTGTGCCCGACCGGCGCCGTCATCTTCGGCAGCCGCGAGGATCTGATGGCCGAGGCCAAGCGCCGCCTGCTGGCGAGCCCGGGCAGCGAGTATGCCTATCCGCGCCAGACCCTCACTGCGGGCGACCCTTATCTGCATGAAGTGCCGAGCTACCAGCCCTATGTCTATGGCGAGAAAGAGGGCGGTGGCACCCAGGTGCTGGTACTGGCCGGGGTGCCTTACACCAAGCTCGACATGCCCGACTTGCCGGAGCTCTCCTCAGGGGCGCGCTCGGAGCATATCCAGCACACCCTCTACAAGGGGATGGTGCTGCCCATGGTGGTGCTGACCGGCCTCTCGGTACTCATTCGCCGCAACGCCAAGAAGCACGATCAAGCGCACCCTCATGACGAGGACCATGCGCCTGGGCAGGGCAAAGAGCCGGGTTCTGACAAGGGAGGCAAGGATCATGAGTAACCACAAGGCACATCCGCTCGGTGGCAAGCTGGTCAGCTGGCCCGTCATAGTGCTGGCGCCCTTCGTCATCCTGTGCGGCATGCTGATCCTCAAACGCCTCATCTTCGGGCTGGGCTCGGTCACCGATCTCAACGGGGGTTATCCCTGGGGGCTGTGGATCTCGTTTGATCTGCTGATCGGCACAGGTTTTGCCTGCGGTGGCTGGGCACTGGCCTGGGCCGTCTACGTCTTCAACCGGGGCGAGTATCACCCCCTGGTGCGACCGGCCCTGCTGGCGAGTTTGTTCGGCTATTCGCTGGGCGGCCTCTCCATCACCATAGATGTAGGCCGTTACTGGAACCTGCCTTACTTCTACATTCCGGGTTTCTTCAACACCTCCTCTGTGCTGTTCGAGACAGCGGTCTGCATGACCATCTACATAGGGGTGATGGCGCTAGAGTTCGCACCCGTGCTGTTGGAGAAGTTCGGCTGGAAGACTTCCATGGCCCGGCTCAACAAGATCATGTTCTTCATCCTGGCGCTGGGGGCCCTGCTGCCCACCATGCACCAGTCCTCCATGGGATCCTTGATGATAGTGGCGGGGGAGAAGATCCATCCGCTCTGGCAAAGCTACGAGCTGCTGCCGGTCTTCTCCTTGTTGACCGCCTTCATCATGGGCTTCTCCATAGTGGTGTTTGAAGGTTCTTTGGTGCAGGCGGGGCTGGCGGGGCGGGGTCCCAACGAGAAGTCGCTGTTCTACAAGCTGACCCAGGTGATCGACATCTTCCTGATCCTGTTTGTGGCGCTGCGCTTTGCCGAGATCGTCATCAACGACAAGTCGGCCTATCTCTCAGAGTTCAACCGCTACGCCGTCATGTTCTGGAGCGAGATTGCGCTGATGATATTCCCGCTGCTGGTGTTCCACTGGGACAAGAGCCGCCGCGATTCGCGCATGTTGTTCCTGGGGGCACTCAGCATGCTGCTGGGCGCAGCCCTCTGGCGACTGGATTACTCCCTGCTCGCCTTCAACCCCGGCAATGGCTATCACTACTTCCCCTCCGCGGCGGAAGTGCTGATCTCCTTGGGCTTCGTCGCCATCGAGGTCTGTGCCTATTTGCTGCTGATCCGGCTCTTGCCGGTACTGCCATCACTTGAACGTGTTCACCAAGATTATCAGGCCCGAGGGAAAGCCAACGTATGAGCCAACGTATCACCATAGACCCCATCACCCGCATTGAGGGGCACCTGCGTATCGACTGCGAGATCGAAGGCGGCATAGTCACCAAGGCCTGGTCGTCCGGCACCATGTGGCGCGGGATGGAGGAGATCGTCAAGGGCAACGACCCGCGCGATGCCTGGATGATAGTGCAGCGCATCTGCGGGGTATGTACCTCCATTCACGCCATCGCCTCGGTGCGGGCGGTGGAGAACGCCATCGGCGCCCAGGTGCCGGTCAACGCCCAGTACATCCGCAACCTCATCATCGCGGCCCACAATATCCACGATCACATAGTCCACTTCTACCAGCTCTCCGCGCTGGACTGGGTGGACATCACGGCGGCGCTTGAGGCCAATCCGCAGAAGGCGGCGGACATCCTCAAGGGGGTCTCTACCTGGTCCCTCAACAGCGCCGAAGAGCTGACCAAGGTGCAGGACAAGATCCGCGCCCTGGTGGCGAGCGGCCAGCTTGGCATCTTTGCCAACGGTTACTGGGGTCACAAGGAGATGAAGCTGAGCCCGGAGGTGAACCTCATCGCCGTGGCTCACTACCTGCAGGCGCTGGAGTGCCAGCGCGATGCCAACCGCATCGTCGCCATTTTGGGGGGCAAGACGCCCCACATCCAGAACCTGGCGGTGGGCGGGGTGGCCAACCCCATCAACCTGGATGCGCCAAGCGTGCTCAACCTGGAACGGCTGCTCTATGTGAAGAGCTTCATCGACCGGCTCGGCGAGTTCATCGAGCAGGTCTACAAGGTGGATGCCGCCATCATAGCCGCTCACTATCCCGAGTGGCTGGCGCTGGGGCAGGGGGCCAAGCACTACCTGAGCGTGCCCGAGCTTCCTACCGATGCCGACGGCGGCAGCTTCCTGATGCCGGGTGGCTATATCGAGAACGGCAATCTGGCCGGCTATCGCCCCATCGTGAGTCATCAGGATGCCTGGCTGATGGATGGGATTGCCGAGAGCAACAAGCACGCCTGGTACAAGGATGATGCCCCCCTCAAGCCGTGGGAGGGCAAAACTGAGCCCAACTACACCGGTTGGCAGGATGACGGCAAGTACTCCTGGGTCAAATCCCCCACCTTCTACGGCAAGGTGGTGGAGGTGGGGCCCCTCGCAGACCTCTTGGTGAAGCTCGCCGCCAAGCACCCGGAGACGGTGGCTCACTTCGATCAGCTGAACGGCATCTACAAGGCGCTCACCGGCTCTGCCATCAAGACCGAACAGCTGCATTCCACCATGGGTCGCATCATTGGCCGCGCGGTGCGTTGCTGCGTGCTGAAAGACACCCTGGCGCACCAGTGGAAGGCGCTTGTCGACAACATCGGCAAGGGGGATTTCACCGCCTACATCAAGGCCGAGATCCCGGCGGACAAGGAGTTTCGCGGGGTGGGCTTTGAAGAGGCGCCGCGCGGCATGCTCTCCCACTGGATCGTCATCAAGGAGGGCAAGATCGCCAACTATCAGGCGGTGGTGCCCTCGACCTGGAACTCGGGCCCGCGCAACTTCAATGACGAGCCCGGCCCCTACGAGCAGGCGCTGGTAGGGACGCCGGTGGCGGATCCCGCCAAACCTCTGGAGGTGGTGCGTACCATCCACTCGTTCGACCCCTGCATGTCCTGCGCGGTCCACGTAGTGGATACCCAAAATGGCGAAGTGACTCAGGTGAAGGTGCTGTGATGAACACCCTGATCCTGGGCGTAGGTAACCTGCTGTTGAGCGACGAGGCAGTGGGAGTGCGCCTCGTCGAGGCGCTGGGGCGCGAATACCGTTTTGCCCCCGGCATCGAGCTGCTGGATGGCGGCACCGCCGGTATGGAGCTGCTGGAAGCCATGGCCAGTCGCGACCACATCATTTTGGCGGATGCGGTGCGCAGCGGTAACCCGCCGGGCACAGTAGTGACCCTGAAGGATGAGGAGATCCCGACCCTGTTTGGCCGCAAGATCTCCCCGCACCAGCTGGGGCTGGCGGACGTGCTCTCGGCGCTGCACATGACGGGGGAATCCCCCAAGCGGCTCACCTTGATCGGCATAGAGCCTGAATCTCTCGAACCGCGCATCGGCCTCACCCCTGTGGTGGCGGCGGCGATGGGGGAGGCGAAGGATCGGATTTTGACCCTGCTGGCCGCCGTTGGCGCCCCCGCCATTGCGCTCTCCGATGCCGAGCGGGCAAAGCAAGAGCAGGAGGGCCTATGGCGCAGTCCCATTTAAGCGAGGTTGAAGCCGTGCAGGAGTTCATCGGTTTTGCCAGCAATCCCGCGCCTTTGCTGGTGGCCCAGTACGAGCGGATCGCCCGCGAAGAGATGCAAGGGCTGCCCTTCTATCACGCCACCATGCCTATCGTGGCCGAGTGCGTGTTGTTTGAAGAGCAGTGGCTCGGCTGCGTGCTCACCCCCTGGATGCTGAGCCTGGTGGTGCTGCCGGGGCCGGATCAACTCTGGCCGGTGCGCAGCAGCAGCGATCGGCTCGCTCTGCAGCTCCCCTGCGGCAACATGACCTTTATGGTGGGGGAATTGCCCGAGACGGGGCAGCTGCTGGCCTGCTCCCTGATGTCGCCGCTCGACCCCCATCTCGAGGCCGAAGAGGGGCGCTCGCTGGTGAGCAGCACCCTCAAAATGCTGCACTCCTTGCCGCTGCAGCAAGGTGCCGTCGGCGTGGATCTGGGGCGCAGACGGCTGTTTGGTGCTCGTCGTGGCCAACCGGCATAGCCACTAGGTTTCACGCGAAATCAAGTTTAGAATAGGGGCCCGTTTTGGCCCCTCACTCGCTTCTTCGTTTGACGTTTTTCTTCGAGGTGAGTGGTACAAACGAACAAGGAATCTTATGACCATTCAATGCCATGGCCGCCGCAAGGGTGTGCCTGTCGTCGCGGCCACTTTGCTGGCCCTGCTCTCGGGCGGACTCTCTCATTCCGTACTGGCCGCCCAACCTGTGCCTGCCGAACTCAAGCTTGCTATCGGCGCCGAACCCACCGAAGGGTTTGACCCCTTGCTTGGCTGGAGTCACGGCAGCTACCTGCTGCTGCACAGCCCGCTGCTCAGGCAAAACGCGGACCTCAGCTGGCAGGATCTGCTCACCCAATCGGTGACACCGAACAAGGATGGCAAGGGGTGGCTCATTACCCTCAAGCCCGGCCTGACATTCTCCAACGGCGCGCCGCTCACCGCCGAGGATGTGGCATTTACCTACAACAGCGCGGCCAAGGGCGGCGGCAAGATCGACATGGGCAACTTTGTCTCAGCCAAAGTGCTCTCGCCTACCGAGGTGGCCATCACCCTGAGTGCCCCCCAGAGCACCTTCGTCAACGTGCTGGGCTCGCTCGGTATCGTGTCGAAGAAGGATTACGATCCCAAGGCGTACGCTCAAAAGCCTGTCGGTGCCGGCCCTTACCGGCTGGTGAGCTTCCTGCCCGGTCAGCAACTGGTGGTTGAGGCGAACCCCTATTACGCCGGTGGCAACAATGATTTCAAACGGCTGGTGTTTGTCTTTATCGATGAAGAGAGCGCCTATGCCGCCGCCCAGAGCAGCCAGCTCGATCTGGTGCGCATCCCCCCGTCGCTGGCGCCCACCGTGCCTGCCTCGCTCAAGCTGTGGGTACGGCCGAGCGTGGAGAACCGCGGCATCGTCTTCCCGATCCCCCCTGCGGGCGGCAAGGATGCCCAGGGTTATCCCGTCGGCAACGACGTGACCTCTGATGTGGCGGTGCGCCGCGCCATCAACTACGCCATCGATCGCAAGCTGCTGGCCGATCAACTGCTGGAAGGGCACGCCATCCCCGCTTACAGCGCGGTGGAAGGCTTGCCATGGCTGAACAAAGCCACCGCCTTCAAGGATGGCGATACCGCCCATGCCAACGCCCTGCTCGACGAGGCGGGCTGGAAGATGGGCAGCGACGGCATTCGCCACAAGGGCTCCCTGCGCGCCGCCTTTACCCTCTGGTACACCAGTGGCGACAGTACCCGCCGGGATCTGGCGGAAGCGGTGCGCGCCATGCTCAAACCCATCGGTCTCGAAGTGAGCCTCAAGTCCGGCAGCTGGGAGCAGGTGGAGCGCGAGATGCACGCCAATCCGGTGCTGATGGGGTGGGGGAGTCTGGATCCCATGGAGCTCTATCACCACTACCAGAGTGGTTCGGGCGGCGTGGAGTTCTACAACCCGGGCTACTACCGCAACCCTGTGGTGGATGGCCACCTCAAGCAGGCGCTGGATGCCCCGAACTGGCAGGCGGCGGTGCCCTTCTGGCAGCAGGTGGAGTGGGATGGCAAGACAGGTGCCGGGGTGCAGGGGGATGCCGCCTGGGCCTGGCTGCTCAATGTGCAGCACACGTATCTGGCCAACCGCTGCATCGACCTTGGCAAGGGGGCGCCGGAAATTCACGGTAGCTGGTCCCTGCTCAACAACCTCTCTGACTGGCGGTGGACGTGCCGCTAAGTTCGCCCTTGAGCACGTCAGGTTATATCTTGCTAAAAGCCCTGCTGCGTCTGGCAGGGCTCTTGTGTCTGGTCTCTGTCGCCACCTTTGTGCTGCTGAGCTACTCCCCCATAGATCCCATCAAGGCCTATATCGGCAACGATCTGCTCCACGTGCCGCCCGAGCAGTACGCCCGCATCGCCGCCCGCTGGGGGCTGGATCAGCCGCTCTGGCTGCGTTACTGGCACTGGTTCGGCCAAGTGCTGCAGGGGGATCTCGGTTACTCCATGCTCTACAACGCGCCTGTGGCTCAGGTGATAGGCAGCCGCTTTGCTGCCTCTTTCCTGTTGCTGGCCGGCGCCTGGCTGCTCTCCGGCTTTTTCGGCATTTTGCTTGGGCTCTGCGCCGGTCGCTATCTCAACCGCTGGCCCGATCGCCTTATCTGCCGCTTTGCTTACTTGCTCGCCTCCTTGCCCACCTTCTGGGTCGGCCTCTTGCTGCTCGCCCTGTTTGCGGTGCACTGGCCGCTGCTGCCGGTTTGCTGCGCCTGGACGCCTGGCCTCTCTGCCGATGAGGCGGACTGGCTGATGCGATTGCGCCATCTGCTGCTGCCGGTGACCACGTTGGCGTTGCTCGGGGTGGGCAACATCGCCCTGCATACCCGGGGGCGGGTGGCCGAGGTGCTGGCGAGCGACTTTATCCGCTACGCCCGCGCTCAGGGGGATGGCGGTTGGCCCATGCTGCGTTTTCACGTGCTGCGTCACGCCCTGACCCCGGCGCTCTGCCTGCAGTTTGCATCCCTCGGTGAGCTGATTGGCGGATCGCTCTTGGCAGAGAAGGTCTTCTCCTATCCGGGGCTAGGCCAGGCGACCGTGGATGCGGGGCTCAGGGGCGACATCCCCTTGCTGATGGGCATAGTGCTCTTCTGCACCCTGCTGGTCTTTATTGGCAATACGGTGGCCAGCGTGCTGCTGGCACGCATCAACCGGGGTTGGGAGGGTGAGCATGCTGTTTAATCCGCTCCCCTCAATGTTGCGTCTGGGCTTTGCCCTGATCGGATTGGCGTTGCTGGCCGCCTACGGCTGGAGCCTCTCTCATCAGGATGTGCCCATGGATCTGCTGGCCCGCCAGCAGCCGCCCTCGCTGGTCCACTGGTTCGGTACCGATCAGATGGGGCGGGATCTCTGGCTGCGGGCATTTCAGGGCACCCTCACCAGTCTGGAGCTGGGGATCAGCACGGCGCTGTGCAGCGGCCTGTTGGCCATGGTGGCGGCAAGCCTCTCGCTCATCCATCCCAGATGCGATGTGGCGGTGCGCCTCGTGATTGATGCCATGCTGGCGCTGCCCCATATGCTGCTGCTGATCCTTATCTGCTTTACCGTGGGGGGCGGCATGCGCGGGGTGATCCTGGCGGTGGCGCTCACCCACTGGCCCAAGCTGGCGCTCATCCTCTGTGCGGAGGCGCGGCGGATCGCCTGCAGCGACTACGTGGTGCTGGCCCGCTGTCAGGGGATGGGGGCGCTACGTCGCTGGCGCACCCACCTGCTGCCGGGGTTGTTGCCCCAGTGGTTTATCGGCACCTTGCTGATGTTTCCCCATGCGGTGCTGCACAGCGCGGCTTTGAGCTTTCTCGGCTTTGGTCTGGCGGCCCACGAGGCCTCTCTTGGCCTGCTGCTGGCTGATGCCCTGCGTTATCTGGCCGGTGGTGGCTGGTGGCTGGCGCTCTTCCCGGGGCTGATGTTGCTGCTGCTGGTACTGCTGTTTGATCAGGCTACCCGCGCCCTGCAACAGCTGCTGTGGCACAGGAGTGAAGCATGCTGAGTTTTGACCATGTGACCATAGAGGCCGCCCACTACTCCTGGCTGGGGCGACGCAGCTGGCAGCCTTTGCTGACCGATATCAGCCTGCAACTGGCGCCGGGGGAGATAGTGGCGCTGGTGGGGGGGAGCGGCGAGGGCAAGAGCCTGCTGCTGCAAAGCGCCCTGACCCTGCTGCCGGACAACCTGCGCATGCGTGGCACCATCTCCCTCGATGGCACGCCTCTGTGCGATGCAAGCAGGGCCCGTCTGCGTGGCCACACCCTCTGTTATGTGCCGCAGGGGGTGAGCGCCCTCAATCCGTTGCTGACGGTGGAGCGCCAGCTTGGCCGGGCGGCGCGTCTGTGCGGTCAGAGCGGTTCTCGCGAGCGGCTCGGCGAGCAACTGCTGCGCTACCAGCTGCCTGCGGCCACCCTGGACAACTATCCGCGCCAGCTCTCCGGCGGCATGGCAAAGCGCATTCTGGCCTGCACCGCGGCGCTTGGCGGCGCCCGCTACATTCTGGCAGACGAGATCACCGCCTGGCTCGACGAGGGGCTGGCCTGCCTGTTGCTCAGCCAGTTGCGTGAATTGGCCAATCAGGGCAGCGGTATCCTCTGGGTCACCCATGATCTGGCGCTGGCGGCCCGCTTTGCCGATCGCATAGTCGCGCTGCATCAGGGGCAGGTGAGCGATACCTTGAGCAGCCACCATCTGCGGCAGGGGCAGGGAAGCGAGATGCTGCGTGCCCACTGGCAGGCGCTGCCCGAGTTCAACGCGCTCTTCTCTGCGCCGGAGGTCTCCTGATGTTCGTGTCTCTTAAACAGGCAGCTTGCTGCGCGGCAAATATGCAATGGCGGGGATTCACTCTCAGGGCTCGCAACAACGCCGTTCACCCTTTGTTACCCCGGAGGTCTGCTGATGTTTGAAGTTCGGGATCTCACCATCACCCAGGGGGAACGCCCTCTCTGGCAGGGGTTGTCGCTGACGGTGAAAGCGGGCGAGCGGCTGGGGATGTCTGCCCCGAGCGGTTATGGCAAGACCACGCTGGGGCGGGTATTGGCGGGCTGGCAACCGGTTCGGGCAGGTGGGCAGATCCTGCTGGATGGTCAGCCTTTGCCGGAGCAGGTAAAAGGCTACAAACGAATCCAGCTGGTGCCCCAGCACCCGGAACTCACCTTCAATCCCTATCGCACCACAGGGCAGGCGCTGTGGGATGTATGGCGCCCCGATGACGCCATGCTGGCCCGTTTTATGGTCAAGCCTGAATGGCTCGGTCGTAAACCCGGTCAGCTCTCCGGTGGCGAGTTGGCCCGCATCGCGCTGCTGCGCGCCCTCGATCCCCGCACCCGGTTGCTTGTCGCCGACGAGGTGACCGCCCAGCTGGATCCGCAAATTCAACGCCAACTCTGGCGGGAGTTGATGCGTGAGTGCGAACAGCGCGGGCTTGGCATGCTTGTCTTCAGTCACCAGCAGGCATTATTGCGCCAGATCTGCCATCGGGTGCTGCGCTTTGGTGAGGCGCAGACCGAATCTGGGGAGCTGACCGAAAGTGCAGCTTGATAGTTGGTTCCCCCTCATCCCCAACCCTTCTCCCGCAAGGGGAGAAGGGAGCAAATATGCGGTTCACCAGCAAGATGTACCTCGGCGTATCTGGATACAGGCAGGGCATTATCGGTGTCCACTCATCGGTTCCCTCTCCCTGGGGAGAGGGCTAGGGTGAGGGGACGCGAGTGAGAGAGGCTGGCCATTTGGTGCAGATAGAACGGCTGGCAAGGTTCGCAGATAAAAGAGAGGGAGGCATCAGCCTCCCTCTTTTGTTTTCTACCGTTATCAGCGGCGTTTAACCGGTTCAGGCAGTGGCCAGCCAGTTGAGCCAGGCATCCATCCCTTCACCCGTGGTGGCGCTGACCTGGATCACCTGAATATAGGGGTTGACCCGTTTGGCGTTCTCGATGCAGCGTGCCACGTCAAAGCTGACATGGGGCAGCAGATCAATCTTGTTGATCACCATCAGCTGAGCGGCGGCAAACATGTCCGGGTATTTGAGGGGCTTCTCTTCCCCCTCGGTGACGGAGAGGATCGCCACCTTGTACTTCTCGCCGAGATCGAAGCTGGCGGGGCAGACCAGATTGCCCACGTTCTCGATAAAGAGGATGCCCCCTTCATTGGCGGGCAGCTGGTGGCAGGCGTCGTGGACCATTTTGGCGTCCAGATGGCAGCCCTTGCCGGTGTTGATCTGCACGGCAGGGACGCCGGTGGCACGAATGCGATCCGCATCGGCACTGGTCTGCTGATCCCCTTCGATCACAGCACAGGGGCGCTTGTCGGCCAGTTGGCGCAGGGTTTCGCACAGCAAGGTGGTCTTGCCTGAACCCGGGCTCGACACCAGGTTAAGCACCAGCTGGGCCGCCTCATCGAAGTGTTCGCGGTTGTGGGCCGCCAGCTTGTTGTTCTTGGCCAGCACATCCATCTCGATGGCGATCAGCTGGCGCTGCCCCATGCCGGGGACCGACAATCCCGCTTCCCCTTTGCCATAGTGCAGATCACCCTGCTGATGGTCATGGTCATGGCTGTGATCATGGGGATGCGCGTGGGAATGGCCGTGGTCATGAGAGTGGGCATGATCATGATGATGGTCGTGGGGGTGATCGTGATGGTGCTCATGACCCTCTGCTCCCACTGGCGCCCGTACCCCGTGGTAGTGGTGATGGACATCCCCCTGATGGTGATAGTGGTGGTGAACGATCAGGGTGCGCGGTGCGCTCTGCTCATGTTCGTGATGAGCGTCATGGGCATGAGGGTGGCCGTGCTCATGTTCATGGTGATGATGGTGCTCATGATCGTGAGCGTGGGGGTGTGCATGGTCGTGATCCTCTTCATGGCCGGCGATCCGCGCCTGGCCGCATCCGCATACGCTACACATATCAACTTACCTCGATGTCGGTGATGCGCAGGCTATCGCCTTGCGCGACTCGTAATTTGTATCCGCCGCACTCGGGACAGGCCTGCCCGCGCTCGGTGAGGGTGACCGTCTGGTTGCAGTCGTAACACCAGGCTTCTGCCGCCTGATGCTGAAAGTGCAGCTGGGCCCCTTCGACGGCGGTGCCCTTGGCGGCGGCTTCGAAACAGAAGGCAATGGTGTCCGGGTCAACGCAGGAGAAGCTGCCGACCTCGAGCCAGAGGGCGGTCACCTTGTTAAAGCCCCGCTGGGCGGCCTGTTCAGCCGCCAGATCGATGGCAGCCATGGCCAGAGACATTTCGTGCATGGTGACTCCTTAACCGATATTGGGAGGAGGAACCGTTCCCCCTCCTTGTGACATGCATCCGTTTGGCAAACGGCGTGGCCGCTCAACAGATCCGCGGGAGCAGTTCCCCTTGCGGCAGCTCCAGATAACGGCGGCTGCCCCAGGGGTTGTTGAGCACCACCTTGTGGCGATCGCTCGTCTGAACCACGCCTATCTGGCTGGCGGAGGGGTTGAATTGCCGCAATATGCCCAGCGCGTCCTGCGCCTGTTCGGCAGGCAGGGCCAGCACCATGGTCCCCTCGTTGGCGAGATCATGGGGCTCGAAACCGTAGAGTTCGCACAGGCCGCGCACCGGATCGCAGACCGGAATGGCGGACTCCTCCAGCTCGATACCCACTTGGGAGGCGCTGCTCCACTCGTTGAGCACGGCGGCGAGGCCACCGCGGGTGGCATCGCGCAGGGCGTGAGGGGTAATACCTGCCTTCAGCAGCGTTTCTACCTGCGGCCAGAGGGTGGTGCAGTCGCTCTTGAGATCAGATCCCAGCTGCAGGGCATCGCGGGCCATCAGGATGCAGGCGCCGTGGCTGCCGATATCCCGCGACACCAGAATGGCGTCACTGGCCTTGAGGTTGCGCACCGAGATGCCCCGGCTCTGTTCGGGCAGCGGAAAGGTGCCGACCCCGCTGGTGTTGATGAAGATCTTGTCGGCTGCCCCCTTGGGCACCACCTTGGTGTCGCCGCAGACGATGCGGGCACCGCTGTTGGCCAGCTCTGCGGCCATCGACTCGACGATGCGGGTGAGATCGGCGTAGGGGAAGCCTTCCTCGATGATAAAGCTGGCGCTCAGATACTCGGGCTTGGCCCCCATCATGGCGAGATCATTGACCGTGCCGGCGATGGCCAGTTTGCCGATATCGCCCCCCTCGAAGAAGAGCGGAGAGACGGTAAAGCTGTCGGTGGTGAAGGCGACGGGCCCGCTCACCGGCAGCAGGGCGGCATCTTCACCGCGCAGTAGGATCTCGTTACCAAAGTGGCGAAAGAAGAGCTGGTTGATCAGCTGATTCATCTCGACGCCGCCGCCGCCGTGGCTTAACTGAATTTCTCTCATTGGATCCCCATATATCGGTAGTAGGCGTTGCAGGCCCCCTCGGAGCTGACCATGCAACTGCCCATGGGCTGGGTCGGGGTGCAGCCCCGGCCAAAGACTTTGCACTGATTGGGCTTGGCCAGCCCGCGCAGAATATCGGCGCACTGGCACGCCTTGTGGTCATCGATGGGGGTCTCACTGAGTTGAAAGTGGCGCTCCGCATCGCGCCTGGCGAAGGCATCGCGCAGGCGCAGGGCGGAGGCGTTGATGTCCCCGAGGCCTCGCCAGCGAAAGTGCTCGCGGGTCTCAAAATATTGGTCGACCAGCCGCTGGGCGGCCCGGTTGCCGCTGGCGGTGACGGCGCGGCTGTACTGCACCTCCAGCGCGTAGCGACCCTCCACCTTTTGGCGCACCATCATCAAGAGCGCCTCCATTACATCCACCGGCTCGAAGCCGCTCACCACCACAGGCACCTGATAACGATCGACGATGGGCAGGTAGATATCGGCGCCTGTGATGACGCTGACGTGGGAGGGGCCGATAAAGGCGTTCACCTTGGCAACCCCGTCGGCCATCACGGCGTGGATGGCGGGGGGCACCAGCACATGGTTGATATGAAACAGCAGGTTCTCCACCCCCGCAGCGTCGGCTGCTGCCAGCAGCGCGGCTGTCATGGGGGTGGAGGTCTCGAACCCGATGGCGAAGAAGACCACGGTTTTGTCCGGGTTCTCCTTGGCGATGCGCAGCGCATCGAGGGGGTCATAGACGGGGCGGATATCGCTCCCCTTGGCCCGCTGCTGGGCCAGTGTGCCCTTGGAGCCCGGCACCCGGATCATGTCCCCCAGGGTGACCAGAATGACGTTGGGCTCTCTAGCCAGTTCGATGGCCTGATCGATGCGTTCCTTGGGCATGATGCAGACCGGGCAGCCGGGGCCATGGACGAACTCTATGCTGGCTGGCAGCAGCTGGTGCAGGCCGTACTTCATGATGGTGTGGGTATGGCCACCGCACACCTCCATCACTCGCAGCGGTTCGGGCAGATCCTTGGCCAGTTCGGTGATCTGGGCGGCGAGGGCGCGGATGACGTCGGGCTGACGAAAGCCCTGAAACAGGTCATTCAAGGTCAGCATGGCAAGATATCCTGATCGGGCATCAGGGCCACCATCTGGCGGAAGCTCTCGAGGCTGGCCTGCGCCTCCGCTTCGTCAATCTTGCTCATCACAAAGCCGATATGGAGCAGCACATAGTCGCCAAGGTTGAGGGGATCTTCGAGCAGCATGCAGCTGACGCGCCGCTGCACCCCCAGGGTATCGACGGTGACGCAGTTATCTTCTGGGTGCAGCTGCACCACCTGAGAAGGGATGGATAGACACATGGATTTCAGGACTCCGACAAGGTGGCACAACCGGTTGTGGCAGGCTGGTGCGTGGCAATATGGTGGATGGCAAACCAGAGCTGACCGGCGGCTATGCCACCGTCATTGAGCGGCAGGGTTTCGCTGGTCAATACCTGGCGACCGGCGGCTTCGAGGCCGGGCACAAGCTGATCCATCAGCACCCGGTTTTGGAAGACGCCGCCCCCGAGTGCCACCGGATAGCCAGGGAAACGCCCGGCCAGGGCGATGACCAGATTGCTGACAGCGCGGATAAAACCGGCGGCCAGGCTGGCGGTTGAGGTGCCTTTGCTCCGCTCGCCGACAAGGGTATTGAGCAGCTCTGCCCACTCAATAAGCAGTGGCCCCTCTGCGCTCTGGTTCAGGCCAAAGGCGAGGGGGAAGGGCAGTTCATCCGGTGTCAGCTGCAAGGCAGCTGCCTCCAGAAGGAGCCCGGCTTCGCCCTCGTAATCCGGGGTATCGATCACCCCCAGCAGCGCCGCGACGGCGTCGAACAGGCGGCCGATGGAGCTGGTATGGGGGGCGTTGCGACCCAGGCGCCAGAGCTGGTGCAGGTTGCTGATCCGCTCAGCTGGCAGTTGCTTGATCGCCGGAATATCGAGGGCGCAGATCTCCTCCACGCCATACGACTCGAACAGCAGCCCCAGCAGCTGGCGCACCGGCTCGCGGATGGCCGCCTCGCCGCCGATCAGCTTGAAGGGTTTGAGGTGCGCAACCCGTGTAAAGCCCTTCACATCGGCCAGCAGCAGCTCGCCACCCCAGAGGGTGCCGTCATCCCCAAGGCCGGTGCCATCGAAGGCAACCCCCAGAACTGGGCCCCTGATGTCGTGCTCGGCCATCACAGCCAGCAGGTGGGCGTGATGGTGCTGCACCTCGAGATGGGTCGCACCCTCTGCCGCGCAATAGCCCTTGGCCCACTGGTGGCTGAGGTAGCCCCGGTGGCAGTCCGACACCAGCAACTCGGGCTTGAGATCGTAGAGTTCGCGAAAGGTGGCGAGGGTCTGCTCGAAGTGGCCCTGCATCGGCAGGCTGTGCAGATCGCCGATATAGGGGCTGTAGATGCGCTGGCGGCCAAAGGCCAGCGCCAGCTGGTTCTTCTGCTGCGCCCCGACTGCCAAGAGCGGCGCCCTGACAGCCTGTTTCAGACTGGGGGTGCAGGGGGCGTAGCCCCGGGCGAGGCGCAAAGTTTGGCGCCGCCCGCCTGCCCACTGCACCAGACTGTCGTCGCAGGGGTGCAGTATGGGGCGGTTGTGATCCAGGATGCCGTCGATTTCACCCCCGAGTTCCCTGACCACAGCATCGTACTCGATGAGGATCGGGCTGCCGCGACCATTGGCGCTGGTGGCCACCAGCGGTAGGGCACAGGCGTCCAGCAGCAGTTGATGGAGCGGGGTATAGGGGAGCATGACCCCAAGGTAGGGGATGCCGGGGGCTATCCCCTCGGCCAGCGGGGCCGCGGTGTGTTGGAATTCTGACGGCCGTTCATCCTTGGTGCGCTTGCGCAGCAGGGTGATGGGTCTGGCCTGAGAGGCGAGCAGCTTCCACTCGTCTTCGCTGCCGGTGACATGCAATTTGGCCTCGGCAAGGGAGCCCATCATCACCGCCAGCGGCTTGCGCGCGCGCCGCTTGAGCGCTCGCAATCTGGCGACACTCTGTTCATTGCGGGCATCACATATCAGGTGATAACCCCCCATCCCCTTGACCGCGATCAGTGCCCCCGCTTGCAGGGCGCGGGCAGCCATTTGCAGGGCATCCTCGAGCTCGGCCAGGGTATCGCCGCGGCCGCTGCGCCAGCTGAGATGGGGCCCGCACTCGGGGCAGCTCACCGGCTGAGCGTGGTAGCGTCTGTCCAGCGGATCTTCATACGCCGCAGCGCAGCGCGGGCACATGGCAAAACCCGCCATGGCGGTGTGGGGTCTGTCGTAGGGGAGGCGGCGGATGATGCTGTAGCGCGGGCCGCAGTGGGTGCAGTTGGTAAAGGGGTAGTGATGGTGGCGATCGCTTGGGTTGGCCACATCCGTGGCGCACGCCTCGCACATCCCCTGATCCGGCGAGATGGCGACCGTGGCGGCGCTCTGCTGCTGGCTCGCTTTAATTCGAAATTGGCCATGGAACTGGTCGTCGTAGTCGGGGTCAGCATCTCGGGGAAGCTCCCGCTCGCTGAAATGATCGATTCGGCTAAGCGGCGGCGCCAGCTCCCGCAGTTCGCGGGCAAAGGCGGCCAGCCGCTCGGGCAGGCCTTCGGCACCTATGGTGACGCCATTGGCGTCGTTCAAGACATAGCCGGCAAGGCCGTGGCGCAGCGCCAGCCCATAGACGAAGGGGCGAAAGCCGACCCCCTGCACTATGCCGTCGATATGAAATTCGCGGCGCAGCCGGGTTGCTGCAGAATGGGCTGCTAGCGTGGCCGTCATGCCGGCTCCTGCTGCATGGCGTCTTGAGTCTGTGGCAGGCGCAACACCCGACGCTCGTTCTCCTCGCGCCGCACCCAGCCATCCATCTCCATGCGCAGGCAAAACGGAATGGCGTATTTACGCGACAAACCGGTGATCTCCTTGAAGGATGCCATGTCGATCAGATCTCCCACCTGCTGGCCCGCCAGCACGGCGGCGACCATCTGGTTGTAAAGGGCGGCGTCGTAGTAGATGGGGCCATCGAGCTGCACCAGATACTTGAGTCGCGCCAGGTTGCGCAACTGCTTTTGCAGCGCGCAGTTTTTTTGTAAACCATTGCGCTGCAAGCCCTGCTGCAGGGCGGCGGGCAGCTTGCGGGTGATAAAGGGATCCAGCTCCACGCCGCCGGGGCCCAGTTTACCGGGCTCGTAACCCTCCTTGCCTTGATCTCGCACCACTTTGAGCACCAGCAGCGCCTCTTCCCCCAAATCATCTTCCGACTCGCCGCCGCCCGGCTGCCACTTGTCATGGTGCAAGCGGATCAGCTGCTCGCCCTTGAGTTGCTGGAGCAGGGCGTGCGTGACCGGCAAGGCGATGCCAAATCGGGTCGCGAGCTCGGCGGCGCTAAGCGGTTCGCATTTCAGTGTGGCGAGCAGCCGCTCGCGGCTCTGCGCCAGCCAGTGGTTGTCGAGCAGCCAGTCACCGAGGAGGGTGACCTGGCCCGGCAGCTCGCCAAAGCGGCTGGCCAGCACATAGCCGTTGAGGCCCAGCTGCAGGGTGGCGGGGTTGTAGTGCTCGAGCTCTTCAGGCATCTCGCCCAGCAGGGCGTGCAGCGCCTTGCGTCTGGCGGGGTGAATATCGCCGCACCAGACGATGCGGGCGCCGTGCAACAGTTCGCTGCTGCCGTGGCGGATAATGGCGAGCGGCTGGCCGAAGAAGCAGGGAATGGGGTTGGCAAAGATCAGTCGCGCCAGCCGGGTGTCCTTGATCGGAACAAAACGGGCCCGACCGTGCCAGCTGCCGAGGGCCACTTCCACCTCGCGGTTGCGTTGTTCCCGGATGCTGCCGCCGACCTCGTTCAGTCGCACGATAAGGTGGGTCGCCGCCTCGCACTGGCCGGCGGCGCTGGTGAGGCAGTGGCCGCGGGCCACCTCCTTGTGGGGCACTTTTTTAAGGCCCACTGCTACCCGGCAGACGGCGCCAATCTCATCAAGGCTTTGATGATAGGCCTGCAGCGAGCGCACCTGCACCTCCCGATCGGCGGGGTAGAGGCGCAGCTTGTCCCCCACCTTGAGGCTGCCCTGCTGCAGGGTGCCGGTGAGCACGGTACCGGTGCCGTTGGCGGTAAAGATTCTGTCTACATACAGTCGCGGGGTGGCCTGTTCGCGGGGGGCATGATGCTCGGCCATATCCCCCAACTGGCGCACGATGGCGGTGTGCAGGGCGGCCATATTCTCGCCGGTCTTGGCGCTGACGCTGACGATATCGGGCACCATGCCGCTCTCGTCCATCACCCGCTCCAGCAGGCTCTCTTCCAACAGCAAAAGCTCGTCGGCACTGATCAGGTCGCACTTGTTGATGCAGACCAGCAGGCGCGGTACCCCCATCGCCTTGAGCAGGCGCAGGTGATCGCCGGTCATCGGCATCCACCCCTCATCGGCGGCGATGACCAGCAGCACCAGATCCAGACTCCAGAGCCCCGCTACCATGTTGCGGATATAACGCTCGTGGCCGGGCACATCGATGACGCCTATGGTGTTGCCCTGACCATCGTCAAAGTGGGCAAAGCCGAGATCCTGGGTCATGCCGATGGCCTGTTCATGGGCGCGGGAGGTGGTGATGCCGGTGAGGGCCTTGATCAGCAGGGTCTTGCCGTGATCCACGTGGCCGGCAAGACCGATAACGGCGCGATAGGGGGTCATGGGATCAGGGCTCCTCGGTCGCATTGATCTGGGCGGGCAACAGCAATTCCTTGAGTTGGGCAATCAACAGCTCCATCTCAGCCGGTAGCAGGGTGGCCATATTGAGCAACACCTTCTGCTGGCGCACCGTGGCGATGACAGGCACCGGCAATTCCCGCAGGGCGTCGAGCAGTTGCTGGGCCGGGCGCGGATCTGTGCATTCGAGCGCCAGCGCCGGGTAGAATTCGTCCGGCAGGGTGCCGCCGCCCACCACCAGCTGGGCGGGCACCTCGGCAAAGCAGCCGGGCAGGGTGGCCATCAGCTGATCGGCCCTGGCCTGCATGGCGGCGGGCTTGCTCAAAGTGCGCTGGGCGATGCCCTCGCCGATGGGGGACTTGTTGAGCTTGTGGATGAGCAGGCGTTCCAGCAGGGAGTAGACGATGCGGCTCGGGCGGAAGGTGCGCATCATGGGGTGTTTTTCCAGCCGCTTGATGAGATCGCTGCGGCCGCTGATGATGCCCGATTGCGGGCCCCCCAGCAGCTTGTCGCCTGAGTAGCAGACCAGATCCGCCCCCGCCTTGATGTACTGGCGCACCGAGGTTTCGTCCGGCGCAAACTCTTCTGTGGTCAATCCCGAACCCTGATCCACCGCCAGCACCACCTGCTCCGGCAGGGCTCGGGCCAGCTCGCCGATGTCGGGGGATTCGGTAAAGCCGCGAATGGCGAAATTCGACCTGTGCACCATCAGCACCAGCGCGGTCTGATCTGTGATGGCATCGAGGTAATCTCGGGCTGTGGTGATATTGGTGGTGCCCACTTCCACCAGTTTGGCGCCGGAGAGCGCCAGAATATCGGGAATGCGAAAACCGCCGCCAATCTGGATCTGCTCGCCGCGCGAGACGATCACCTCGCGCCCCTTGGCCACTTCCTGCAGCAGCAAAAAGAGCGAGGCGGCGTTGTTGTTGACCACCAGCGAATCTTCGGCCTGGGTAAGGCAGCCAAGCAGGGGGGCGATCAGCCCCTTGCGCCCGCCGCGTTTGCCGGTGGCGAGATCCAGCTCCAGATTGTTGTACCCGGTGTTGAGATCGCGCACCTCGTCCCACAGATCGGCACTTAACGGCGAGCGCCCCAGATTGGTGTGCACCAGGGTGCCGGTAGCGTTGATCACCCGGGTCTGACGTTGGCGTAGCTGCTGTTGGCAACGCCTGGCAATCAGCGTCTCGATCTGCTCGGGGGTGACCCCATGCTGGCGAAAATCTTCGCTCTGGCGCAGTTCACTAAGGGTCTCGCGCACCGCCTGAGTCACCAGCGGGCGGCTCAGCGCATCGATAAACCCAGCGAGAAAAGGTTGCTGCAGCAGCTGTTCCACTTGTGGCAAACGGCGCGCTTGTTGCTGGCTGGACTGTGACCGTGAATCTGGCAGTGAATCGTTGGCAGTCGACCCTGGCTCGGGCTGGCTGTGGGAGTGGGCTATGGCTGGCGCGTGAGACGGGTTCGGCATGGGATTACCAGGGCAGTGCGTGGGTTTGACATGCACACAGCTTTGCCGATAGAGAGGCCGAGTTGACGGGTTATTTCAGTGCTGGCTGGTTACTGATTCTTGCAAATATCGCGCATGAATTAATGATGAATTGATGCTGATAAATTAATTGTTGGCCAGAACGACAACCTGCGATCGGATTATATTGGCAAGCGGCAAGCACCGTTTTTAAACAAGCATCAACCGGCTTTGAAATGTGGTTGATTCAATTTTTCCAATATATGTAATTGGCGGAAGAGGCAGGAATCGAACCTGCCAAAGCCTTCTCGGCTCACATCGGTTTTGAAGACCGAGGAGGCCACCAGACCCCATCAACTTCCATAATGGCCGCCATTTTGTGGCAAATTTCTGTGACTGGCAACGCTTTTTTTATCATGAAAAAGCGAGGGTTAGCGGTTTTTTGAAAAATCAAAAGAACCTTGTTTTATATCAAATTCAGCACGATTAGCCCGATATTTTTAATTTAACATCGGGCCTCGATCACATTGCCATAACCGTCAGTCAATAACGGTCGTTAACAACTCGGTAAATAGTTATCGCTCGGCGTTGGAAATATTCCACTGGTCCAGTCGTTCTATTAACAAGCTGGTATCCTTGGCGGCATCAAGATGCTGATAAAGATAATCCATCGCCTCGCTCGCCATCTCTGTCATCGGGAAGGAGAAAGCGACTATGGCCGGTTGCACCCCGACAAAGATCACCTCGGGGACAAAGGTCTTGAGCTCGTCGATCAAAAAATTGAGCGGCATGTTGTGGGTCGAGAAGATAAACATCTCGGCTATGGTTTCGGGGGGGATCACCTGCAGGGTACCCGCCTTCTCGCCGATCTCGGCGGCATCCACCAGCACCACCCGCGCCGGTTGCAGCTCCCGCACCTTGTGCACCACATTTTCCGGCGCTATGCCGCCGTCGATATGGATCCAGCCGGGCAGGGGGACGGCTTGCAGCTTGTCCGCCAGATAAGGGCCGGCACCGTCGTCCCCCATCATGGCATTGCCCACGGTCAACACGAGATTGCAGCCCATCAGCGGCTCCTTACCATCAGGTACATATGGGGATCGTTATAGAGGGCGGTGAGCTGATCCATAAAGGTGTTGGTCCAGCCCAGCTGCTGCTCATCGAGCACATTGTCGGCTTTGCGCAGTCGGTCGAAGGCGCAGGCCAGCATATGGCAGTGCTCGCGATAGATGGTGATCTCGCCAAAGGTGAGAAACCCCTCCATCTTGCGGCGCGCCTCGCTGCCGGTTGGCAGCTTGGCCACCCAGTCGCGATAACCCGTCAGCGGGCAGACCAGATCGGCACTGAGGCAGTCGACAATGCCGAGGTGATGGCCAATGGCGAGGCTGTAGTACATCACCTCTTTGGCCTCTTCCGGCACGTCGAACTGCTCATCCACAAACTTGCGCGAGAGGCGGTAGAAGAAAACCTTGTCAGCCATGCACCGCCTCTCCCTTGCCGGCCGCCCGGTTGAGGCAGGCGTTGGCCAGGTTGTTGACGATCTCCGACAGGCGCGGGTCGTCGTGCTGATCGAGATAGCTCTGGATGCGCAGATCCACATCCTGCTGGGTCGCCCCTTCGAGCAGGGCCATAAACTCGTCGGCTATGGTCTGTCCCTGACGGTATCCGGCCATGCGGCGCGCTTCGCGCTCGATCATCACCCGAATTTCATTGGGGATGCCAGTGTGGCGCAGCTCGACCCGCTCACCCGGTTGCACCTCGTGGCTGGTGGCGGTCAGTTTCTGCTCAAGCAGACCCAGCGCCACCGCAAAGCCATAAATGGTAGCCGCGGGAGTGGGAGGGCAGCCTGGGATATAGACATCCACCGGCACTATCTTGTCGGTGCCACCCCAGACGCAGTAGAGATCGTGGAAGATGCCGCCGTCACAGCCGCAGGCACCGTAGGCGATGCAGATCTTGGGATCGGGGGCCGCCTCATAGGCGCGCAGGGCCGGTACTCGCATCGCCCGGGTTACCGCGCCGGTAAAGAGCAGGATGTCGGCGTGGCGGGGGGAGGCGACCACTTTGATGCCGAAGCGCTCGGCATCGAACAGCGGTGTGATGGTGGCGAAGATCTCTATTTCGCAGGCGTTGCAGCCACCGCAATCGACCCGATAGACATAGGCCGAGCGGTGAATGTCTTTGAGCAGGGTCTTCTTGAGTTTGGTGATCTCGGGGTCCTGTGCCAGCGGCACGGCGCGGGTATGGGCATGGCCGACAACCGGTTCTATGCCTTTGATCTTGCTCATCACATCCACTCCTGTTGTGTGGTAATCGGTGTGGCAATTGGTGTGGTCAGGGCCGAGTCAGGCTGGCTCAGCATGCTCTGTTTTCGTTTGCAGTCGGGGCAGTGGTGAAGCCGCTCCGGGGTCGCCAGCGGCGTGCCCGCCTGCTTGAGGGTGTCCTCCACCAGTGCCACCAGCTTGCTCGGGGCAAAGTAGGTGCCGCACAGGGTGCAGGGGGCCAGCGCGAAGCGGGCCTCCTCATACAGGTCGGCCTTGTTGGTCACCGCCAGTTCGAACTCGGGAGAGAGGGCGATGGCGCGGGTCGGGCAGACCTCTTCGCAGCGGCCACAGAAGATGCAGCGCGCCATGGAGATCTCCCAGCGCCGCTCGCCGGTTTCCATATCGACGTCCATCACCAGCGCGTTGGCCGGGCAGGCCTTGGTGCAGGCGGCGCAGGCGATGCACTGATCCGCCTGATATTTGGGTTTGCCGCGAAAATCCCGGTTCACCTCGTAGGGGGCGAAGGGGTACTTGGCGGTCGGTGTGCCAGCCTGGAGTATGGTCTTGAACAGCTTGATCATGATGACCCCTTACTTGAGCGGAGAGTTTTTGCGGTCGATACCGTAGCGCTCGATCTCCTTGTAGGAGACCACGGTGGACTTGCCCTTCTTGGGATCGACCAGGGTGACCCGATCGGTACAGGAGTAGCAGGGATCCAGACTGCCGATAATGAGCGGCGCATCGGCGACGGTATTGCCACGCAGCATGTAGCGCAGCGCAGGCCAGTTGGCGTAGGTGGCGGCGCGGCAGCGCCAGCGGAACAGCTTCTGGTTATCCCCGGTCATGCTCCAGTGGACGTTCTCGCCGCGGGGCGCTTCGGTAAAGCCCAGCGCAAACTTGCCCGGCTGATAGGTGAACCCTTCGGTGAGCAGTGGCCCCTCCGGCAGGTGCTCAAGACCAAACTCGATCATGTCGAGGGAGTCGTAGAGCTCGTGGATGCGCACCAGCACCCGGGATTGCACGTCGCAACCGGCCAGGGTCTGGATCTCCATCGGCAGTTCGCGATAGGCGGCAAAGTCGTGCACCCGACGCACGTCGCGCTTGAAGCCGCTGGCCCGCACCATGGGGCCGACGCAGCTGAAATCGCGGGCGATTTGCGGATCGAGGCGGCCTATCCCCACCAGACGGGAAGTGATATTGGCGGTATCCAGCAGCATGGCCACCAGCGGTTTCAACTCATCACGCAGCTCCCGTACCAGCTGGGCGCCCTTGATGCGATCTTCCTTGAAGATATCGCGGCGCACCCCGCCAATCAGGTTGAGGCCGTAGGTCTTGCGGGCGCCGGTCAGCAGCTCGGCCAGGGTCATGGACTTTTCCCGCACCCGGAAGAACTGCATGAAGCCGGTGTCGAAACCGGTGAAGTGGCTCGACAGGCCGATGTTGAGGATGTGGCTGTGCAGGCGCTCTACTTCCAGCAGTACGGCGCGGATCATCTTGGCCCGCTCGGGCACCTTAATGCCCATGGCGTTCTCCACCGAGGTGGTGTAGGCCACGCTGTGGGTAAAGCCGCAGATGCCGCAGACCCGGTCGGTCAGGAAGGCCACTTCGTTGTAGCCCATGCGGGTTTCCGCCAGCTTCTCCATGCCGCGATGGACATAGAAGAGGCGGTAGTCGGCATCTATGATGTCTTCCCCATCGACGAACAGGCGAAAGTGCCCCGGCTCGTCCGAGGTGATGTGCAGCGGGCCCACCGGCACGATGCGGTTGGCCTCATTGCCCAGCTCATTGACGAAGGGGTAGGTCTCTGTGTCGGTGGTGGGCATGGGGCGCTGGCGGTAATCCATGGCATCTTTGCGCAGGGGGTGGATATCCTCCGGCCAGTCATCCGGCAGCACCAGCCGCCGTTCGTCCGGCAGGCCGACGGCGCGCAGGCCGTACATGTCGCGGATCTCCCGCTCGCCCCACACCGCCGCCGGAATGGTCGGGGTGATGGAGGGGTACTCCTGCGAGGTGGCTTCGACCAGCACCTTGACGGTGATCCAGCTCTTGGTGTCGCCCTCCATGGAGAAGACGTGGTAGACGGCGAAGTGGCCGTTGAGGCTGCGCTCGTCATTGGCAAACGAAACCGAGAGCCAGCCGCCCTGCTTGTGGAAGATCAGGCTGGTGAGGGCCACCAGGCTGGTGGGCTTGACGGTCAGGGTGGCCTGATCAGCGGTCTGCCACTGCTCGTCGATAATGGCGTGGGGCAGTTGCTGTCGCAGTTGCTGGATATAGTCGCAACCGATGCGATCCGAAATGGCGATGGTCATGCAGTTCTCACTTTAAATTCGCAAATGATGAAATCGAAAAAAGCAGCTGTGATGGCGGGCATGAGTTATACCCCGACCAGATAGGCGAGCAGCGCCAGCAGGGCCAGCCCCAAGCCATAGCGGGTGAGCTTGTGGGTGCGCACGAACTGGGTGCGGGCCATGGAATTCTCGATGATGCCCGCGAGTGAAAAGGCCACCAGCAGCTTGCAGAGCAGGATCAGGGCGGCCACCGCCAGCGCGGGCAGGCTCCAGTTCGCCGCCTTGCCGAAAGGCAGGAAGATCACCAAAAAGAGCTGCACCACCACTAGCTGCTTGAGGCCCATGCTGAGCTTGAGCAGGGCCAAACCGGCGCCCGAGTACTCGGTGAGCGGCCCCTCCTGCAACTCCTGCTCGGCTTCGGCGCAGTCAAAGGGCAGCTTGCCCATCTCCACAAACACCGCGAAGGCGCAGGCGGCCCCCGCCAGCAGAGTAGCGATGGGCGCGGCCAGCGGCTGGGTGGCGACGTAGCTGCTGATGTTGCCCAGATCCGAACTGCCCACCATCATCGCCATGATGAAGCAGGCGAGCACCAGAATGGGCTCCACCAAAATCCCTAAGGTCAGCTCGCGGCGGGCACCGATCCCGGCAAACATGCTGCCGCTGTCCAGCCCCGCCAGGGAGAAGAAGAAGCGGAAGATGGCGAACAGGTAGATGTCGGTGATGAGATCCCCGGCGATGGGAAAGGGGGACTCGTGGGTCAGGGGCGGCAGCGCCATCGCCACCAGCAAGAGGGCGGCGATCAGCAGCGCCGGCATCAGGTTGAAGATGATGCCGGCAGGCTCCGGGGTCACCTCCTGACGGCGCAGGAGCTTCCCGATATCCCGGTAATCCTGCAGCAGGCCCGGCCCCTGACGGGAGTGCATTTTGGCCCGCAGCACCCGGTTGAAACCTGTGGCCAGCGGCGCCAGCGCCAGCATGGCGATGGCCTGGGTCAGGGCGAGGGCAACCATGCCCCAGCTCGGCATTTCAAGAACAGGCATATCAGACTCCTACAGCCATCAGGATAAAGAGCGCCAGCACCAGGCCGTGCAACAGCCAGCCAGCGGCAGAGGGAGACGCGCTCACCCCGTGCAGGGCGGTGGCCAGATCAAGCTGTGGCTGTTTGCGATAGAGCGGGGCACAGAGTTGGCGCAGGGTATGGGTGACACCACCGGAGGTGAGGCTCATGCGCTCCTCGTAGGCGTAACCGCAAGCCCAGGGGGTACCGGCGTGACGACGACCCAGCTTGGGCCCCTTGAAAATGGCCACGACCAGCAGCGGGATGAGGAACAGCCCCAGCAGGGTGATGGCAATCACAGGCGGGGAGAGGATCGCCTGTGAGCTGCCCTGCGCCAGCAGGGTCGCACCAGTGGCCACGCTCATCTGGCCCATGAGGTGAGAAGAGACGAGCGCTTGACCGTAGCCGCTGACAAAGGGGGCAATCCAGGGGGCGCCCAGACCCAGCACCAGACAGACCGCTGCCAGCAGCAGGGTGCCTGCCACCATGGCATTGGGTACTTCGCGGGCCTGACTCGCTTTTTCGCTGCGCGGGGCGCCGCAGAAGCAGATGCCATACACCTTGACGAAACACATCACCGCCATGGCGCCGGTCACTGCCAGCATTACTACCGCCAGCGGGGCAACGACAGAGGTGCCGAGTTTGGTCATGGAGAGGAGCGCCTGATAGATAAACCACTCGCTGACAAAGCCGTTGAGGGGCGGCAGCGCCGAGATGGCCATGGCACCGATAAGGAACGCCAGCGCGGTCCAGGGCATCAGCTTGGCGAGGCCACCCATCTTGTCCATGTCACGGGTGTGGAGGCGGAACATCACAGATCCTGTGCCCATAAAGAGCAGGCTCTTGAAGATGGCGTGGTTGAGCAGGTGATAGAGGGCGCCGAGCAACCCCAGCACCACCAGCGCCGGTTGCTGGTTGGCGATGCCTATCATGCCGATCCCCATCCCCATCAGGATGATGCCGATGTTCTCCACCGTGTGGTAGGCGAGCAGCCGCTTGAGATCGTGCTCGGCCAGCGCAAACAGCACCCCGAGCACTGCCGAGCAGGCACCGAAGATCAGCACCATGTAGCCCCACCAGAGCTGGCTGGCGCCGAGAAAGTCGATGCTGACCCGCAAAATGCCGAACAGACCCAGCTTCACCATGACGCCGGACATCAGCGCCGAGATATGGGAGGGGGCGACGGGCTCGGCCACCGGCAACCAGCCGTGCAGGGGCACGAAACCGGCGCGCAGGCCAAAGCCGCAGAAGCTGAGCAGGAACACCAGAGAGGCCAAGCCGCCCGCTAGATGGTGCTCGCGCAGCGCGGCGAACTCCAGCGAACCGCTGTCGCGGCAGAGCAGCCAGAAGGCGATCAGCACCAGCGCCATGCCGATATGGTTCATCACCAGATAGAGGCGGCTCTGTTTGGCCGCGTCCGGGTTGGTCTTGACCAGCCAGTAGGTGGTGAGGGTCACCAGCTCGTAGCAGAGCAAGAAACCGAGCGCGTTGTCGGCCAGTACCATGCCCACCATGGCGAACAGGAAGAGGTTCATCAGCGCGCCGATGGCCACATCGCCCTTGCCCTGATATTCGCGAATATAGGCAAAGGAGTAGAGGGAGACAGCCAAGCCCACAAGCGTGATCACCAGCAGCATCAGGACTGACAGCATATCCAGATGGACCGAGCCCAGCAGCCAGAGCTGGCCGTCGATGGGGGCACCTTGGGCAAAGATCTGGATGGCGGCGACCAGACCCGCGAGCGAGCCCAGCAGGGCAAAGCCGCTATTGAGGCGGTTGGCAAGCCAGGGCTGCTTTTGCAGCAGCAGACCGGCGGCTGCGCCCAGCAAAAAGAGCAGGAGCGTGGCCATAACAAGGGGGGACAACATCAGCAGGATCCCTCAGTGATTGAAGCGTCGGGTGAAACAGGCGCAGCCGTGGCGGTCGAGCAAGACGCGGTTGCGCAAGCAGAGGCCGAGAATGCGGGGGCACCTTGTGGGTGAGCATTGGCCGCTTGCAGACGACGGTCGCGGGCGGCGTTGGCGCAGGCAGTGTCGTTGACCATGCTCAGTGACTGGGAGGGGCAGGCCTCGATACAGGCGGGGCCTTCGGCGCGAAACTCGCAAAGGTCACATTTGACCGCAATGCTGCGCACGCCCGGCTCCCAGCTCAGCAGATCCTCGCCAAAGCAGCGCAGACTGGCGGAGGTGGAGGGATTGCTGGATCGGATGGAGCAGGGGATATAGGTGTCGTAGCTGTTGGCCATGGCCACCGGACGGCTGCCACCGCTCTGGATTGCACCGAACGGGCAGGCCACGGCGCACAGGTTGCAGCCGATGCAGAGCGACTCGTTGAGCTGCACGTAATCGCCGGTCTGGCGAATTGCTTCGACCGGGCACACCTTGATGCAGGGGGCATCGTCACAGTGACGGCACTGAACCGGCATGGTCGCCTGCTCGTGTCGCATAACGGTTAATCGGGGGGCTTGCTGCAAACCTTGCGCCTTGTGAACCGTGCTGCAGGCCGCCATACAGGTGCCACAGCCGATACACAGCTTGGGGTCAGCGATAACGAAGCGGTTCATAGCCTACCTTGTCGTGTCGCGAACGGAGAGAATAGGGGCAGGATGGCAAAATGCGGGCCAAATCTGAGGTGATGCCAAAAATGAGTTTAAGATACTGTTTTTAAATGGTTTTAATTTTAATGTCGAGCCATGGCGAGGACGCGGCACAGTGTCTAAGTGTGACGTTCGTCACTTGTGACGAAGGGCGGGAGAGGCTTCGTCACCTCGGAAAAACAGTGCCGACAGGGAGCAATGCGGAGTCGTAATGAAGGGCGGAAGGGTTATTCGTTTGCGATAGGGAATGGGGTACAAAAAACGAAATGAATTGCACCGTTTGCAGCCATATGGTCGTCGTGGCGTGCTCCCTTCTCCCCTCGCGGGAGAAGGGTTGGGGATGAGGGGGAAAGTAAGCATATGGTGCGCGGTGCACTGTGCTTGTTGCACCCTACGGCTGTTGTGAGAGGGGGCGGTATAGCCGTAAGTGAGCAGGTTCGATTAGGTGTAGGGTGCAAAGAACGAAGTGAATTGCACCGTTTAGCCATATGGTCGCCGTGCTTTGCACCCTTCTCCCCTCGCGGGAGAAGGGCTGGGGATGAGGGGGCCGGTAATTGGGGTTAACGGCAAAGAGAGAGGGAGGCCAAAGCCTCCCTCTCTCTTGCTGGCGTTCTTTATGCCCTCAGAACGCCATCAGATATCCACCTGTGAGCCCAGCTCTATCACCCGGTTGGGCGGGATCTCGAACTGATCCGGTGCGCGCAGGGCGTTGCGCTGCAGCAGCATAAACAGCTTGCCGCGCAGATAGAGGTACCAGGGGCGCTCCTTCATGATCAATGACTCGTGGGCCATGAAGAACGAGGTTTCCATCATGCGGCAGCTCAGCCCCTCCGCGTTGCAGCGGTGGAAGATCTCCTCCATGTTGGGGGTCTCGCGCCAGCCGTAGCTGGCCACCACCCGCCAGAAGGTGGGGGAGAGCTGCTCGATGTAGACCCGGCGCACGTTGTGGACGTAGGGCACATCCTCCACCCGCAGGGTGAGCAGGATGATCCGCTCGTGCAGCACCTTGTTGTGCTTGAGGTTGTGGAGCAGCGCATGGGGGATCACATTGACCACCCGCGACATATAGACGGCTGTGCCCGCTACCCGGGTCGGCGGGGATTTTTCCAGCGAGGCGATCATGGGCTCGAGCGAATTGCCGTGCTCGTTCAGGCGGCGAATGAGCTGAAAACGCTCGCTCTTCCAGCTGGTCATCAGAGTGAACATCACCGCGCCCAGGGTGAGCGGCAGCCAGCCACCGGAGAAGATCTTGCCCAGGTTGGCGGCAAACAGCGGCACGTCGATGGCCAGCAGCAGGGCGAACAGGGCAGCCACCAGATAGGTGGGCCAGCGCCAGCTGTTCTTGGCCACGGAGCAGAAAAGGATGGAGGTGAGCACCATGGTGCCGGTGACGGCGATGCCGTAGGCCGCTGCCAGATTGCTGGAGTGCTCGAAGCTCATGATGACGATCACCACTGAGATATAGAGCATCCAGTTGATGACGGGAATATAGATCTGGCCAGACTCCTGCTCGGAGGTGTGGACGATGCGGATGGGTGAGAGATAACCGAGCCGCACCGCCTGCCGGGTGAGGGAGAAGACCCCGGAGATCACCGCCTGGGAGGCGATGACGGTCGCCATGGTCGCCAGCACCAGCAGCGGCAGCAGCGCCCATTTTGGGGCGAGCAGGAAGAAGGGGTTGGCGATGGCCGCCGGGTTGCCCAGCAGCAGGGCCCCCTGGCCGAAGTAGTTGAGCACAAGCGACGGCAGCACCACCACAAACCAGGCGAGCCGGATCGGGTTCTTGCCAAAGTGGCCCATGTCGGCGTAGAGCGCCTCCACCCCTGTGATGGCCAGCACCACGGCGCCGAGGGCAAAGAAGGACGTGGTCTGGTACTCGGCGAAGAAGCGCAGCGCCCAGATGGGGTTCAGCGCCCCCAGCACCTCGGGATTCTGGATGATGCTGCGCAGTCCCAGCACGGCCAGAGTCAGAAACCAGGTGAGCATGATGGGGGCAAACAGCTTGCCCACCATGGCGGTGCCATGTTTTTGAATGGCAAACAGCAGGGTCAGCACCAGCACGGAGAGCGGCACTATATAGGGGTCGAGGGAGGGGGCCATCAGGCTCAAGCCCTCGATGGCCGACATCACCGACATGGCCGGGGTGATCACCACCTCGCCATAGAAGAAGCTGCCGCCAATCAGCCCCAGGATGATCAGCACAGGCGTCCAGCGGGGAGAGGCGTTGCGGGTGGCCAGCGACATCAGGGTGAGAATGCCCCCTTCACCGGCGTTGTCGGCCCGCATCACGAAGGAGAGGTACTTGACCGAGACCACCAGGATCAGCAGCCAGAAGATGAGGGAGAGAAATCCCAGGATGGCGGCGGGTTCGGCACCGATCCCGAATTGACCCGACAGGCACTCACGCAGGGTATAGAGGGGGCTGGTGCCGATATCACCATAGACCACGCCAATCGCCGCCAGCGTGACGCCGGACAGGGCTTGTTTGTTATCACAGCTCATGAGGTTATCTTGTTACACGTTTGCCAAAGCACAAGGGCCCGAACGCTCAGGAAAACCCTGGTATTCAATCGGGATAGCATTAAGAAATTGCGATGGGAAAGGGAGTTAACTGGATATAAAGGGGCTCATTATGGGACACAGTCTGTTCATCTGCCGTTAAGCGTATGATGACACACACTCTGTGGGATCATGCTCTGGTATAAATAATCAAAAGGGGCTTTTGAACGAAATTATTAATTATCCATTGATTGAAATAACCCGTCGGGATGCGTACAAGCGTTTGTTTTCTCTGAGTATCCATGTTGGTCAGAGTTTTCAATCAGGTTGGTTGAAAAATAAACGATAAAATGCTGACCAATAAATTGATGCAGAGGTGGGTAAAGAGGACAGAGTTGGGTGGCAATGGAGTCTTTTTTGTCAGGTGGGAAAAGGTAGGGGGCAATGGACAAAGTGAATTGCATCACTAATTAAAAGATGAAAGAAGTGCAATGTGCTGCGCTTACCGTACCCTACGACACTAATAACAGTTCTCAATGGGGGAGCATCCTACAGTTCGTTTTGCATATCAGGCTTGGTCGATTTTATCGATTGCCATTATATGCTACATCTGATTTATCTATGCCAATATCTCGTCTCATGGCATTTGTTAAATATAATGTCTTCGTTCTTATTATCTCCCAATTTGTTGTTTCTCCATCAAATACGATAGCCAACAAGTGATCTATAAATGCATCATTAGCATCCATGACTTCTTGCGGTGCGATCATTGCAAGATAACCATATATTTTCAGTCTTTCTGTTTCAAAATTTTCTTTTTCTTCAGGAGATAATTCTCTTTTATGTTGCAATACAATCATCTCAACTTTGGCCAGCATTATTGCTACGAGATCAATCGTGGCCCTATAAATAACCAATTTATCACTATGTTCTCTGAGGTGAGTTTGTTTATAAATTTCCAAATCATTATTTAATTCTGCCAAATGTAGCTGGTTTTCTTTTTGTAGCTGGATTCTTAGACGCTCTAATTTTTGTTCATGATTGGCACTTTCTGTCGCCATAAGACGATCGGCCCATATTTTCCCTAAATAATTTGACAGGCCAAGAATAATTGCCCCACTACCACCCAAAGATGCAATAATGGTTGCACCAATTGATAAGTATTCACTCATATCAATAATCCCTATATAATTAATAATGACTTCTATTGTTTACAGTCAATATCTACAAGGCTCCATATATTTCTATCAAAGGTTTTATAAATTGTGCTCTTTTTTATACAGGAATGGCAAAGTGACGGCAAAGGTAATTGAATCATCTCCAAAAACTTTTTTACCGTTGTAGCTAGCGACATAGCGTTTTAGAAACATATATGCTTCTTCATTATATGGGTCACTATCATCCTGCTTGTGAGTTTTTAATAAATCCTCTGCGTACTCAACAGCGTCAAAAGTGTTTCTTTTACCGGTGGTTATTGATAAAAGATAGCCGTTTATAATTTTATCCATGTAGTAATTAAGTTTGTTTATGACTGCTATTGTTTTTGCTTCACCTAACTTAGAGTTAACGGTTTTTAACTCACTCTCTTTTTCTTTTATCAAAAAGCTAAGTTTAGATTCTTGAACGTTCAGCGAAGCAATCGATTTTTGATGCTCGATAATTTTACCGTTTAAGCCTTTTATTTGGTTGGTTAATTCATTTTTTGTAGAGACAAGAGATTGGTTTTCAATTTTTGCTTGTTGTAACTCTTTTTCTTTCTCAAATACAGGGTGAATAGTGCTGAAATATGCCCATACACCAAAGCCTAAACTTAGGATCGTTGATATTTTAACCATGTGTTCCAGAAAACCATCGTCCTGCTTATACAGTTTCACTGACTCCCTCCATATTTGTAATTGTCAGGTTAAAAAATTATTTATCTGGCTAGAGAATTTATTTTTCCATCCTCACTCATTTCCTAAGTGTCAGAGTCCACTTTTGCTTTTTTTTAATCAATTCTATTAATTTCCTATCTGCATGGTAACGCACTTCAACGAAGCGTTGCCAAGTGGCACATATTAACCGGAGGGATAGAAAACTGAAGGGGTAGGGGCCTAAAACCTGCTCTGGCTCAACAAATCAGTCATTAAACGACCTATTTTTGTTCGGTTTTACTTGGTGATGGCTTGCTGGCTTGATAGAAAAATCAAGCCACTTGCCGCAGCTCCAAGCTGCTTTTGCGTACTGCGCATCCCATTTTTAGCCCTTGGCATCGCTTGTCTCCCCGGATGTTGTCCCTCCGCTTGTCTGGTTTATGGTGCCCGATCCGTGCTCCAAACCCCTTTGAATGACTCTGTTACGCGGTTGGGGCAGGGGCCTGTCAGCCGGTGTCGAGCTCGTCACTTTTGTCGTGTCGATCACAGTTCGGCGAAGCTGTCGTCATCGTCATCGGCTTGAAAGTCGTCGTCTATGTTTCTTATTACCCCTTTATTTTCAGCTAGTTGCGAACTTTATTTGGCCCATCCCCGCTTTTGGTCTGATAAATGCTTTGTGGGTGAGCCGGCTGCGTCGTCGATGTGAGAGTGTGCGCCCCTGAGGCGATGACACTTGGGCACGCCGGACGATGCCAGTACGGCAGTAACGAAACATTTAGGATCCCTCTCTATGAACAGCTTCGTGATTGCAGATCCCAGTCTTTGTATTGGGTGTCGTACCTGTGAGGTGGCCTGCGCCGTGTCACACCAGTCAACGTCCTGCGCGGGTACCGTTGAGCGGGAGGGCGGCCTGCGTCTTGCCATCGAGGATGGACATCTGGTCTCCAAGGACAGCTATTTCCAGCCGCGCCTCAAGGTGATCGTCGGCAGCAAGGTGACCACGCCTGTGCTCTGCCGCCAGTGTGAAGACAAGCCGTGTGCCCTGGCCTGCCCCAACAATGCCATTGTCAGCGAGGATGGTTGCGTCAAGGTGCTGCAGGCGCGCTGCATCGGCTGCAAATCCTGCGTGGTGGCCTGTCCTTACGGTGCCATGGCGGTGGTGGTGAAAGAGGTGGCGCCCGCTGCCGATGCGCTGTTCAAGCGCCCGCAGACCAAGGCGCAAGCCTTGAAGTGCGATCTCTGCCGTCACCGTGAAGCGGGCCCGGCCTGTGTCGAGGTGTGCCCGACCCAGGCGCTGCGCTTGGTGACCCCGGAGTCGCTGGGCGAACTGAACCGCCAGAAGCAGTTGGCCAGTGCCGAGGCGATGGCGGCCTGCCAGCGCCAGCCGGTCTTGGCACAGGGGTAATGCATTGGATGGCGTGCGCAGGCCCTTGCTGGCCGCCGCTTGCGCCTCTGTGCGCTCTACCCCTGGCAAGCCATTTTCGTTGAAGGCCTTTTATCGTTAACAGCCTTTTACCGTTAACAAACAAGAGTGTGAGTCATGAAAAAAGTCATTACCGTCTGCCCCTATTGCGGCACCGGTTGCAAGATCAACCTGCTGGTTGAAAACGACAAGGTGGTGGGTGCCGAGGGCGCCAACGGCCGGACCAACGAGGGGCAGCTCTGCCTCAAGGGTTATTACGGTTGGGATTTCTTGAACGACACCAACCTGCTGACCCCCCGTCTCAAGAGCCCTATGATCCGCCGCGAGCGCGGTGGCAAGCTCGAATCCGTCTCCTGGGACGAAGCCATCGACTTTGCCAGCAGCCGTCTGTCCGCCATCAAGGCGAAATATGGCCCGGACGCCATCATGACCACAGGCTCGGCCCGTGGCCCTGGCAACGAAGCCAACTATGTGATGCAAAAATTTGCCCGCGCCGTGCTGGGGACGAACAACGTCGACCACTGCGCGAGGGTGTGACACGCACCCTCAGTCTCCGGTCTGGAGACAACTGTAGGCAATGGCGCCATGAGCAACGCCATTCCCGAAATTCAAGAGACCAAGTGCCTGCTGGTGTTTGGTTACAACGCTGCTGACTCTCACCCCATAGTCGCCCGCCATATCCTCAAGGCGAAGGCAAACGGGGCCAAGGTAATTGTGTGTGATCCCCGCATGGTGGAGACCGCCCGCATCGCCGATCAGTGGCTGCCGCTCAAAAACGGTTCCAACATGGCGCTGGTCAACGCCTTCGGCAACGTGCTGATCGCCGAGAACCTCTATGACAAGGCGTTCGTCGCCAACTACACCGAGGGGTTTGAGACCTACAAGGCGCTGGTAGCCAGGTACACCCCGGAATACGTGGAGGGGATCACCGGCCTCAAGGCCGCCGATATCCGCGCCGCCATTCGCACCTATGCGGCCTCGCCTGCCTCCATGATCCTGTGGGGCATGGGGGTGACCCAGTACGGTCAGGCAGTGGATGTGGTCAAGGGGCTGGCCGGGATTGCGCTGCTGACCGGCAACTTCGGTCGCCGTGGCACCGGTTGCGGTCCGGTGCGCGGGCAGAACAACGTGCAGGGCACCTGTGACATGGGGATGCTGCCGCACCAGTTCCCGGGTTATCAGTCGGTGAGCGATCCCGAGATCAGTGCCAAGTTTGCCAAGGCGTGGGGCGTACCGGCGCTCTCCCAAAAGCCCGGCTACCGGCTGACGGAGCTTGGCCACAAGGTGGAGGAGGGCAAGTGCAAGGCCTTCTACATCTTCGGCGAAGATCCGGCCCAGACCGAGGCCGACCTGGCCCAGTTCAGGCGCACCCTGGGCGGCATGGATCTGGTGATCGTGCAGGACATCTTCATGACCCAGACCGCCGAGATGGCGGATGTGATCCTGCCCGCCACCAGTTGGGGCGAGCACGAGGGGGTTTACAGCTCGGCGGATCGCGGCTTCCAGCGCTTCTACAAGGCGGTGACGCCACCCGAGAACGTGAAGCCGGACTGGGCAATCTTTTCGCTGATGGCCACCGCCATGGGGTATCCCATGGAGTACCACAACACCCAGGAGATCTGGGACGAGATGCGCGCCCTTTGCCCGCTCTATACCGGGGTCAGCTACGACAAGATAGCGGATCTCAAGAGCGTGCAGTGGCCTTGCCCGACCGAGGATCACCCGGGCACCAGCACCCTGTTCGAGGGGAATGTGTTCACCACCCCGAGCGGCAAGGGTCAGCTGATAGCCTCCGAGTGGCGTGCGCCGCTGGAGCAGCCTTGTGCTGAGTATCCGCTGGTGCTCTCCACAGTGCGGGAGGTAGGGCACTACTCCTGCCGCTCCATGACAGGCAACTGCTCGGCGCTGCAGACCCTGGCCGATGAGCCCGGCTATGTGCAGATCCACCCGAGCGATGCGCAAAAGCTTGGGGTGAAGGATCAGGCGCTGGTGTGGATCTCGTCGCGACGCGGCAAGGTGATCACCCGGGCCAACTACAACGAGCGGGTCAACGCCGGTGTGGTCTACATGACCTACCAGTGGTGGATCGGGGCGTGCAACGAGCTGACCATAGAGCACCTTGATCCCGTCTCCTACACCCCCGAGTACAAGTACTGCGCGGTGAAGATTGAGCGTATTGAGGATCAGCCCGAGGCGGAAGTGTACGTCCAGACTGAATACAGCGCGCTCAAAGCGAAATTGCGCAGCGCCGCCAAGGGGTAATCGTCGTTAAATAAAGTGGATCCAGGCTCTGTTCACAGGGCCCGGATCCCCTCATCCTTTTTTCAGCTGGCAGGTGTCCTTCATGAAAAATGAATTAACTCTCTCATTCGGGATCTTTTATGTTTCCGCTTATTTTCTGGCGATGTTATTGGGGCTGGTCTGCTTCTGGTGGCACGATGAGCTGATATTTCTGCTGGGGTTCGGTTTCTTCGGCTGTTTTATCGCCGCGCGCATCGCCATGGGCGCCGTGCTGGCGGCGCTGAGCGTTCAGGCGGCCTGGCTGATAGCCTTTCTCTCCACCACCCTGATCAATGGCCTGCTGACGGGCTTGCTGGCGCTGGTGATCCTGCTCACCCATCAGGCGGTGTCTGCAGAAATAGCCGACAATATCAGTGGGTTATTGATTGCATTTCAGCTGCTGTCGGCCGGCTTTATCCTGGGTGGCCTCAAGCTCTACAACTACCAGCTCATCTCCTCCTGACGAGGCGCAGCCATGGGCAAGCGGCGGCTATCCAGTCAACCCATCAAACGACGCCATGCGGCGACGAGGGCCGACAGGAATTGGCGGAGCACGGCAATATATGTGAGCCAATGTGAGCATATTTGGTAGTGATGGCGGGATATTGGCGCTGGCCTGTCTGGTTGTAATGGGGATAGGGCTACCTTATTATGCGACAGGCAGTGAGAAGCTATTTCAAGGCATGTTAGTTTTTATAATTAAGCGTTAAGTTTTTAAAAATTAATTATAACATCTGACGGATCTGGCTGACCTGTTGTTTACCGTCGTTGCTGACCGCAATGTGCCCGCAATCTTTTGCCCATATAGATGTAACGTGAGGCCAGAATGCTGAATGTGAGTGCCATTCCGTTAACCGACATCTCACCCATCTGGGATGACGGCTTTCTCTCTCTCTCCAAGAACCTGCTCTCCGCCGTCACCCTGGATGATTTCATCAAGAAGCTGAACCGGATAGACGCCTGCTTCGCCGGGGTGACCCGGGTCAACCTGATCCTCAATCTGGGGGCGGGGGAGGAGGCCCTCTTCTACTTCATGGGGGAGAAGGGCCCCAAGCACCTGGTCTGCGCCAAGGCAGATCTCCATTTCTCCAGGGAGCAGGCCATAGTGCTGCCCGCGGCCCGCTTTCACAACCGCTGCGAGTTACTGGCGGCGGCCGGGGTGTATGAGGGGTTGCACTCTTACTGCCAGTTGCCCATCACCACGGCCCGCAGCCACCTGGGCGGGGTGGAGTTCATCAGCCCGGCGGCCAATGCCTTCCCGATGGAAACCCTGGCCAAGCTGACCCAGCTGGCGGCCATCGTCGCCATTGCGCTCGAAAACGTGCTCGACAAGGAGCGCACCCTGGAGCAGGCCAACTCCCTGCGTCTGGAGCGCGACAGCTGCAAGATCCTGGTGGATGTCACCAATGCGGTGATCAAACTGGTGCGCATCGCCGAGCTGCCGAGGAGCCTCTTCTCCATACTGCAGCACCACTTCTCCATCAGCAGCCTCTGCCTGGCGGAATACAACGCCACCTCCGACAGCTTCAAGAGCTATCTGGTCAATCAGCAGCAGAGCGATCAGCCCGGCATCATCAACCACTCCTGTTTCGAGAAGAACTGTCTGCAGGGGGCGCTCGGCCACAGCGAGCCCTTCTTCATCTATCGGGAGCAGGGCCACGGCTGCGATTCGAGCTGCCGCTTCAGCTCCCAGATACTGCCGGCCGATGCGGACAGCTCCTGTATACTGCCGCTGCGCTATCGGGGCAATCTGCTGGGGGTCTTGATCCTCTCCCACCCGGATGCCGATTTCTTTGCCGACATCGATATCTCATTGCTGGAGCAGGTGGCGGCCCGCACCGCCATTGCCATGAACAACGTGCAGGCGCAGCAGGAGATCTCCAACACCACGGGGGCCCGCGAGAAGACGATCCGGGTGGCGGAGCTCGAGCCCAACGCCGATTTTTCCAGCATCATCTATCAAAGCGCCGTCATGGAGAGTGTGCTGGAGAAGGTGAAGCTGGTGGCCCAGAGCGACTGCTCAGTGCTGATCCTGGGGGAGACCGGCACCGGCAAGGAGCTGATCGCCCAGGCCATCCATCGGCTGAGCGATCGCCGCGAACAGGAGATGGTGAAGGTAAACTGCGCCGCCATTCCCACCGGCCTCATCGAGAGCGATCTGTTCGGCCACGAGAAGGGGGCCTTTACCGGTGCCCTGGCCCAGCGCATCGGTCGCTTCGAGCGGGCGCACAAGGGCACATTGTTTCTGGACGAGGTGGGGGACATGCCGCTGGACTTGCAGCCCAAGCTGTTGCGGGTATTGCAGGAACACGAGCTGGAGCGGGTCGGCAACAGCAACCCCATCGCCATCGACGTGCGGCTGGTGGCGGCCACCAACTGCGATCTGCTCTCCATGGTCAAGAACAAGCGCTTCAGAAGCGATCTCTACTACCGGCTCAACGTCTTTCCCATCGAGTTGCCCCCCCTGCGCGAGCGGCGCGAAGACATACCGCTCTTGGTCAACTTCTTCATCAAGAAGATCGCCAAGCGGATGCGGCGCAACATCACCTCGATCCCGGCCGATGCCATGAAGATGCTGGTGTCGCTCCCCTGGTACGGCAATATCCGCGAGCTGGAAAACATCATAGAGCGCGCCGTGGTGATGACCCGGGGCCATGTGCTCAACCTCTCGCCGGACGAGCTGATGCCGCTCAAGGGCTATCACAAGATAGAGACCCTGGTCTATGACGAGCCCGAGCAGGCCTTGTTCAAGGGCGGCAGCGGCCAGAGCGAGGGGGTGGAGGACGAGCGCCAGACCATCATAGACACCTTGCGCGAATGCAACGGCATAGTCGCGGGGGAGCGGGGCGCCGCCAACCGGCTCGGCATGAAACGCACCACCCTGCTGTCGAAGATGAAGCGGCTCGGTATCTCGGCGAAAGCCCCCCAGACCCTCAACTAAGGGCTCCAAGATGTTGCTCGAACTCGATAGCGATACGCCGCAGGCGCTTAGCGCCCACCGGGAGGTGGTCCATTACCAGCGCGACGGCGTCACCACGGACAGCGCCATGCAGCTGCCCTGCGAAACCCCGGTGGCGCTGGTCTACAACGGCCTGGCCCACAGCGTCATGATGTGTTCGGCCGCCGATCTGGAGGACTTTGCCATCGGCTTTTCACTCTCCGAGGGGATCATCGACAGCCTCCACGATATTCACGATATCGAGCAGGTCGATGGCTGCCAGGGGATTGAGCTGCATATCACCCTGGCCAATCGCTGCGTCTATCGCCTGAAAGAGAAGCGGCGTACCCTGGCGGGGCGCACTGGGTGCGGCATCTGTGGCAGCGAGAGCCTGGAGCAGGTGGTGCGCACCCTGGCGCGGCTGCCGGACAGCCAGCGCTTCAAGGTGACCCTGATCGACAAGGTGCTGGACGCGCTGCGCCCGCTGCAACTGCTGGGGCAGAGCACGGGGGCCACCCATGCCGCCGTCCATGTGGATGGTGCGGGCAATATCCTGGCCATTCGCGAGGACGTGGGGCGTCACATAGCGCTCGATAAGCTGGTGGGGCACCTGCAGCGCACCGGCCGGCGCGACGGCGCCATCCTGGTGACCAGCCGCGCCAGCTTCGAGATGGTGCAAAAGTGTGCCAGCGCCGGTGTGGAGATCCTGCTCGCCATCTCGGCCGCCACCGAGCTCGCGGTCGAGCGGGCCGAGCAGACCGGGCTCACCCTGGTGGGCTTTTGCCGCCCGGGGCGGGCCGAGATCTACAGCGGTCGTCAGCGCATCGGGTTGGGGTAGTGCAGCCATGGATGCCGGGTTATCCGATCGGTGGTTTGCGAGGGCCGGCAGGCACAAGGCCATTGGCGGACGGGGGGCGGCTCGGGTATAGTCCTGCGCCAACAAGATAGGTTCGGCCGGGCGAAGCGCAACCCGCACCCGCAAGGGTTGCCTGAGGTCGCCGCCCGCCGACACAGCGTCAAAGGATACTTAGCCCATGAAATTCAGCCCCTTGCTGGATGAGATGATGAAGGCCCTGCAGGTGCTGCCGGGGGTCGGTCCCAAGTCGGCCCAGCGCATGGCGTTCACCCTGCTCGAGCGCGAGCGCAGCGGCGGTTTGCGCCTGGCCCAGTTGCTCAACCGGGCGCTGACCGAGATAGGCCACTGCAGCCATTGCCGCACCTTCACCGAGAACGATCGCTGCGAGATCTGCGCCAATCCCAAGCGCGAAGAGAGCGGCCTGCTGTGCGTGGTGGAGAGCCCGGCGGACGTGGCTGCCATCGAGCACACGGGCCAGTTCTCCGGCCGTTACTTCGTGCTGATGGGGCACCTGTCCCCCCTCGATGGCATAGGTCCGGAAGAGCTGGGGCTGGAGATCCTGGAGCGGCGCCTGAAGGCCGAGTCCATCAGCGAGCTGATCCTGGCCACCAACCCCACCATCGAAGGGGATGCCACCGCCTGGTATATCGCCGACATGGCCCGCGCCGCCGGCGTCAAGGTGAGCCGGATTGCCCACGGCGTGCCGGTGGGGGGCGAGCTGGAGCTGGTGGATGGCACCACGCTTTCTCATTCCTTGATGGGGCGCCAGCCCCTTAATTGAGCCCGCGTCAGCCCCTTAATTGAGGCCGCATCAGCCACTGAGCTGAGCCTGCGCCAGGCTTATTGCTTCCCAAACCCGCCTCGGCGGGTTTTTGTTTGGCCGATGGGCGGCGCCTGGCAGTGCGCTGGCGCAAAAATCGCCATTCGCACCGTCAGCAGACTTGTCCCCCTTGAAATGGGGATCCCAGGCCCCATCTTGTATCAGGAATGTGTTCAACCCGAATCGCCTGAGGATAGTGTCGATGACCCAAAGCGTTCATGCCGAAACCCACGGGTTTCAGACTGAAGTCAAACAACTGCTGAGCCTGATGGCCCACAGCCTCTACTCCAACAAAGAAGTGTTCCTGCGCGAGCTGATCTCCAACGCCTCAGATGCGGCGGACAAGCTGCGCTTCAAGGCGCTTTCCGATGCCTCTTTGTTCGAAAACGACGGCCAGTTGCGCGTTCGCCTGGTGGTTGATAAAGAGAACCGGACCCTGACCATCTCTGATAACGGTATCGGTATGAGCCGGGATCAGGTGATCGAGCATCTGGGCACCATCGCCAAGTCCGGTACCGCCGAGTTCTTCAAGAACTTGTCCGGTGATCAGGGCCGCGACTCCCAGCTGATCGGTCAGTTTGGGGTGGGTTTCTACTCCGCCTTCATCGTTGCCGACAAGGTGACTGTGGTTTCTCGCGCCGCCGGCACCGAGCCTGATCAAGGGGTGCAGTGGGAATCGGAAGGGGAAGGCTCCTTCACCGTGGCCGATGTGACCAAGGAAGGCCGTGGTACCGACGTCATCCTGCACCTGCGTGCCGAAGAGGAAGAGTTCCTCGACGACTGGCGTCTGCGCGCCGTGGTCGCCAAGTATTCCGACCACATCAGCGTGCCGGTGGAAATGTTCAAAGAGGGCACCCCGGACCGTGAAGAGGATGGCGAGACCATCGTCGGCACGCCGGGCGAGTGGGAGCAGGTCAACCGCGCCACCGCACTCTGGACCCGCAATCCGAAAGAGATCAAGGACGAGGAGTATCAGGAGTTCTACAAGCATGTCGCCCACGATTTCGAAGATCCGCTCTTGTGGGGTCACAACCGGGTGGAAGGGGCGCAGGAGTACACCAGCCTGCTCTACGTGCCGGCCCGCGCCCCCTTTGATCTCTACAACCGGGATCAGAAACACGGTCTCAAGCTCTACGTGCAGCGCGTCTTCATCATGGACGACGCCGAGCAGTTCATGCCGGCCTACCTGCGCTTCGTGAAAGGGGTGCTGGACTCCAACGATCTGCCGCTCAACGTCAGCCGTGAAATTCTGCAAGACAACAAGGTGACCGTCTCCCTGCGCAAGGCCTGCTCCAAGCGGGTGCTGACCATGCTGGCCAAGCTGGCCAAGGATGACAGCGAGAAGTACGCCAAGTTCTGGAGCGAGTTCGGCAACGTGCTGAAAGAGGGTCCGGCCGAGGATCACGCCAACCGCGAAGAGATCGCGAAGCTCTTGCGCTTTGCCAGCACGGCGGGCGAGGGCGAAGCCCAGACCGTCTCTCTCGAGGATTACGTTGGCCGCATGAAGGAAGGCCAGCAGAAGATTTACTACATCACCGCCGACAGCTTCGCCGCCGCCAAGAACAGCCCGCACCTCGAGATCTTCCGCAAGAAGGGCGTCGAAGTGCTGCTGATGTGGGAGCGCGTTGACGAGTGGCTGATGAGCCACCTGACCGAGTTCGACGGCAAGCAGCTGGTCTCCGTCACCCGTGGCGAGCTGGATCTGGGGGATCTGGAGGACGAAGCGTCCAAGCTGGCGCAGGAGGAGGCTGAAAAAGCCAACGCCGGTCTGGTTGAGCGGGTCAAGCAGAGCCTGGCCGACGCGGTGAAAGAGGTGCGTGTCACCCACCGTCTGACCGATTCACCCTCCTGCATCGTCACCGACGACCACGGCATGAGCACCCAGATGATCAAGCTGATGCGTGCCGCCGGCCAGCCAGTGCCGGAGCAGAAGTACATTCTGGAGCTCAACCCCGACCATGCGCTGGTGAAGAAGCTCGACACCATCCAGGACGAGGCGCTGTTCGGCGAGTGGGTCACCCTGCTGCACGAACAGGCCCAGCTGGCAGAGCAGGGCGGGCTGAATGATCCGGCGAGCTTCGTCTCCCGTATCAACCGTCTGTTACTCCAGGCATGATGTTTGGGCCCACTGCATGCAGTGGGCCTTTTTTATGTGGCGCTTGCCCGACAAGGGGCAAGCGCCTCTCTTCGTTATTGGGGGGCGCTGCATTTTCACTCATTTTTTCAGGGTAGCGTTGCGGCTTGAGTCGCCTCGCCGCTGCGGGAACATGGTGAAAAATAAGCCACTCACACGGGGCAAGCTTGTGAAAATGAGCGAAACCGTGTAGTTTTTTGCCTTCTCAAGAATTGAATAACCAATCAATAGGAGCGTGTATGCGCATTGTTCTGTTGGGGGCTCCGGGTGCCGGCAAGGGTACTCAGGCTCAGTTCATCATGGAAAAACATGGTATTCCGCAGATCTCCACCGGCGACATGCTGCGTGCGGCGATCAAGGCGGGCACCGAGCTGGGCCTCAAGGCCAAAGCCGTGATGGACGCAGGTCAGCTCGTCTCTGACGACATCATCATAGGCCTGGTCAAAGAGCGTATCGCCCAACCGGATTGCGCCAACGGCTTCCTGCTGGATGGCTTCCCGCGCACCATTCCCCAGGCGCAAGCCATGAAGGATGCCGGTGTCGTGGTCGACTTCGTGCTGGAATTCGACGTGCCGGACGAAGAGATCGTCAAGCGCATGAGCGGTCGTCGCGTCCACTCCGGCTCCGGCCGTACCTACCACGTGGTGTTCAACCCGCCGAAAGTGGAAGGCAAGGATGACGTGACCGGCGAGGATCTGGTGATCCGTGCCGACGACGAAGAGACCACGGTGCGCAAGCGTCTGGACGTGTACCATCAGCAGACTGCGCCGCTGATCGGTTTCTACGGCAAAGAGGCGGACGCGGGCAACACCCGTTACGTCAAGATCGACGGCACCCAGCCGGTGGATCTGGTCAGCAAGCAGCTGGCCGCCATTCTGGGCTAAGCCTGCCGTTGCCAACCGCAATCGGTCGATAACGAGTCTGAGACAAGGGTCCATCCAGGGCCCTTTCTTGCATCATAACAAGAATGACAAAAACAGCATGACAGGAAGCTAACGTGACCACCAAAACCGGGATCTTGCTCGTCAATCTGGGGACGCCAGCGGCGCCGACCACCTCCGCCGTCAAGGCCTTCCTCAGCCAGTTCCTACAGGATCCGCGGGTGGTCGAGATACCTCGCCTGTTGTGGTCCCCCCTGCTCAACTTCGTCATATTGCCACTGCGTGCCCCCAGGGTGTCCAAGCTCTACCAGCAGATCTGGACCGAGCAGGGATCGCCGCTGATGGCCATCAGCCAGCGTCAGCGCGATGCCCTCGAGCAGGAGCTCAAGCGCGAAGGGGTGGATGTGCCCGTGGTGCTCGCCATGACCTATGGCAAGCCGTCACTGGCCGACGGTTGGCAGGCGCTCAAGGCGCAGGGGGTCAACCGGGTGATACTGTTGCCGCTCTATCCCCAATATGCCGCCAGCACCACGGCCGCGGTGTTCGACGGCTGGGCGCGGGTGATGAAAAACGAGCGCCACCTGCCGGTGATGCGGCTCATTCGCGACTATCACAATCACCCCGAATACATACAGGCGTTGGCCATGAGCGTGCGCCGCCAGTGGGAGCAGCAGGGCCAGGGTGAGCATCTGCTGATGTCGTTCCACGGCATCCCCCAACGCAGCGAGGACGAGGGTGATCCCTATGGTCATCAGTGCCGCCGCACCGCGACCCTGCTGGCCGAGGCCCTGGGTCTTGCGCCCGAGCAGTGGAGCGCCAGTTTCCAGTCTCGCTTCGGCAAGCAGGAGTGGCTCAAGCCTTATACCGATGCCACCATCACGGCGCTGGCGGGGCAGGGGATCAAGCGACTCGATGTGATCTGCCCGGCGTTTTCCGCCGACTGCCTCGAGACTCTGGAGGAGATCCAGGTCGAGAACCGCCACCTCTTCACCGAGGCGGGTGGCGAGCAGTTCCACTACATCCCGGCGCTCAACAGCGATCAGGCCCATATCCGCATGATGGTGTCATTGATCTGCCGCGAGCTGGCGTGACCACCCCGGGTTTCAACGTTCAACGATAAGGATTGTCTTCATGATGCATATCACGCTGATCTACGCCGGCCTGCTGGGGCTCTTGTTCCTGCTGCTCTCCTTCTGGGTGGTCAAGCGCCGTGCCCAGTTCAAGGTGATGATAGGGGAAGGGGAGGCGCCCGAGATGCGCTCCGCGATCCGTGCCCACGGCAACTTCGCCGAGTACGTGCCGCTGACCCTGTTGTTGATGGCCCTGTGTGAACTGGCGGGGGTCGGTGCGCTCTGGCTGCACCTCGGCGGCCTTTGCCTGCTGGTGGGGCGTATCCTGCACGCCATCGGTATCCAGATCCCCAAGGCCCCCAACATGCCAAGGCTGTTTGGTACCCTGTTGTTCTGGCTGGCACTGGGGCTTTTCTCCGTCCTGGCCCTGGTGCAGGGGCTCTCGTTCGGCTGATCACCTCATCGTTGCTGACTGAAAAACCACCTCCCTGCAAGGTGGTTTTTTTATGGGAGCGGGATAAACGTTTTCCTCTGCAGCCCTTGTCTATACTGACGCCATATTTTAATCAGGCGACTTTTCGGCGCGGCGGATTGTGTTAAAATCCCGCCCCTCTTTCCCCCAGAGCACAGAACATTGCCATGAAATTTCCCGGTCAGCGCAAGTCCAAACACTACTTCCCGGTCGACAGGCGCGATCCCCTGATCCCGCAAAACCCCCTGCTTACCGAACTTGGCAAAGCCTATGTGGTGGGAATCGATCAGACCCTGGTGGACATCGAAGCCCATGTGGATGAGGACTTCCTGAACCGTTATGGCCTGAGCAAGGGCCACTCGGTGGTGATCAGTGACGACGTGGCCGAACGGGTCTACGAAGAGCTCAAGACCAACAACATGGTGGTAAGCGAGTTTGCCGGTGGCACCATAGGCAACACCATGCACAACTACTCGGTGCTGGCGGACTCCCACTCCATCCTGCTCGGTGTCATGAGCCAGGACATCCGCATCGGCAGCTACGCCTACCGCTATCTGTGCAACACCTCTTCCCGCGTCAACCTCGATTACCTGCAGCCGGTGGATGGCCCGGTCGGTCGCTGCTTCACCTTCATCACAGAGTGCGGCGAGCGCAGCTTTGGCATCAACGCCGGCAAGATGAACCAGCTGGATGTGCACCATGTGCCGGAAGAGGTGATCAAGGGGGCCTCCGCCCTGGTGATCACCGCCTATCTGGTGCGCGGTGACGATGGCGATCCCATGAAAGAGGCCGCCATGGCCGCCGTACGTTACGCTCGCGAGGCCGGCGTGCCCGTGGTGCTGACCCTGGGTACCCGCTTCGTCATTGCCGACAATCCCCAGTGGTGGCGCGACTTCATCGCCGAGAACGTGACTGTGCTGGCGATGAATGAAGATGAGGCCGAGGCTTTGACCGGCATCGCCGATCCCCTCGGCGCCGCCGACAAGGCGCTGGACTGGGCCGACATGGTGCTCTGCACCGCCGGTCCCATCGGCCTCTACATGGCGAGCTACACCGAGGAAGATTACAAGCGCGAGACCACCCATACCCTGCTGCCCGGCGTCATCCCCGAGTTCAACATGTATGAGTTCAGCCGCCCCATGGCCCGCGCCAAGTGCCGCAAGCCTGCCCGCATCTACTCCCACATTTCCCCTTACATGGGTGGCCCGGAGAAGATCAAGAACACCAACGGGGCAGGGGATGGCGCGCTGTCTGCCGTGCTGCACGACATGGTGGCCAACGCCTATCACCGCATGAATGTGCCGAACTCCGCCAAGCACATGTCCGAGTTCCTGACCTACTCCTCCCTGGCCCAGGTGTGCAAGTACGCCAACCGGGTCAGCTATGAGGTGCTGGCCCAAAGCAGCCCGCGTCTCTCTCGCGGTCTGCCCGAGAAGGAAGACAGCCTGGAAGAGGTTTACTGGGAGCGTTGATCCCGGCCATGGCAAACGCCTACTTCGGGAGGCGTTTTATCAGGCAAAACACGGCATTGGGCAGTTTTTTGTGCGAATAACCCCAAGATGCTTGAGTCCATGTCACTTTTGCGACACCATTTGGCCACCGCATTGCCACTCGGCACTGCAGTGGCCGCAGCACCCGATAAAGAGAGAGCCCCATGAGTAAGTTAACTGACAATCTTGACGCCAATTTCCAACTGTTCATCGAAGAAGTCCGCGAGTCGGGTCAGGTGTGGGGCTTGCGTTACGGTGAAGACTGGGTCGTCTGCCGCTCTGCCGAATTTGAAGATGCCGATGTGATGCCGCTCTGGTCCGCCGAGGTAGATGCCCGACTGCATTGCGTGGACGAGTGGGCCGACTACGAGCCGGAAGTGATCGAGCTGGAAGAGTTCCTCGACATCTGGATCAACGATCTGGACGAGGACGATGTGCTGATCGGCCCGAACTGGAATGCCGATCTGGAAGGCCAGGAGCTCGAACCCATAGAGCTGGCCAAGGCACTGGTCGAACTGGACGCCTGAACCGTTCTGCATTGATGGCCACGGCCATCGGATGCCTGAAGAACCGATATCCGCTTAGGATGTCGGTTTTTTTATGGCCAGCTTGCAGAATACTGAATGAAAAGGCGATTTGGCTTTGCACCTGTGGGGGGTATGGTCCATCATCAACCTTTTGCCGAGCGGGAGGAGCCATGTTTGTATTCGACGTAACCGGCATTGCAGGGGAGCGCGCCGAGATCCGGGTCCAGGCGCTGGACTGGGGGCAGACAGGCCCAGTCACCTTCAGCTGTGATGACGACCAACTGGCCGTGCTGCTGTTGACCGAGTGCCGCTGCGATGCGGTGGGTTTCTTCAATCTGCTGGCGGGCAGCAAGCCGCTTTATCTCGAACAGTGGCTCGCCTATCTGCAGGAGACAGGCCGCATCGCCAAGCAGAGCAGCCAGCTGGAGAGCCCGGCCCAGAGCGACTACCTCGCCAGAGCCGGCTTCGAGCACGAAGAGCTCAATGCCCTGCTGGGCCAGATCTATCAGGTGGCGGGTTTCAACCGCCTGCAGATCAACCGCTACCTCAAGAATCGCCACAATCCCACCACACTGGCGACCCGTTACGATCAGAAGGAGCTGGAACGTTATCGCCAGCTCAACGACATCATTCTGACTCTGCTGAAGTTGAAGCGTCCTCAGTAAACAGGCCAAGCTGGCTGATATCCGGCCGCAACTGCTGGGGCTTGGCGATGAGATAGCCCTGCAAGCCGTCCACATACATGCCCTGCAGCAGCTGTTTCTGGCCAAGCTGCTCCACCCCCTCCGCTATCACCTGGCAGCCCATGCGATGTGATACGTCCACTATCATCCGCACGAACTGCTGATTGGTCAGATCCTGCTCCAGCCCCGTGATCAGGGCGGGATCCAGCTTGATGTAGTCGGGCTTGAGCTCGCGAAACAGGTTGAACGATCCTATCCCCTTGCCGAAGTTGCAGATGGCGGAGCGACTGCCGTTGCGCCTGAGCAGCTCGAACACCCGCTTGGCCCCCGTCATGTTGCGCTCCAGATGCTCCTCATCCAGTTCGAACACCAGGTTGGCGCTGGTGTTGGGATCCTTGAGCAATTGCCGGTCGAGCCAGATCAGGAAGGCGCTGTTTTGCAACAGGTTGCTGGAGAGGCTGATGCCCCAGCGACTCTGGTTGGAGCCAAATGCCCGGTACTGGCGCATGACGTGGATGACCAGCATCTGCTCCAGTCGCATCACCATGTCCAGTCGCTGGGCCATGGCAAACAAGGTGTCGGTCGGCAGCACTGTGCCATCGGCGCCGCTGAAGCGGGTGTAGATCTCGTTGTAGGCCAGCATGCTGCGGTGCATGGGCTGGATCGGCTGATAGGTAAAGCTGATGCGCTCCTGCTCCAGCAGATCATTGAGCACCAGCTTCCAGTGGTGCTGGCCCTGCAGTTCCACCACGTCATCGTCCTGTTGAATGGCCCAGCCGTTGACCGTTTCTGTCTGGGCACGGGCCAGCGCCAGATCCGCCCGCGCCAGTATGGCCTCTATCTTCTGCCCGCTGCTCAGGCGCGTCAGCCCCGAGTAGGCGGCGCTCTCCAGCTCGTGTTGTTGCTGATAGTGATCGAAGGCGATTTTCAGATCCCGGCCGAGCAGGGGCGGCGGTATGTTGGCCACCGGCTGCACCAGCACGGCGAAGTCGGCCCCCGAGATGCGATAGACCTGATGGCCCGGGAAGCGGCTGACCACCCGGGTGATGAGATTGGCGATATCCTTGATGTAGGCGTCCCCCGACTGGAAGCCGCGCTGGGCGTTGAGCTTGCCAAGTTCGGTGGCGCGGATCAGCACCAGGGTGGCGGTCTGGGTATCCTGATCCCGCTGAAGCAGCTCCGTCATGTCGCGCCGGAACGCATGGCGGTTCTGCAACTGGGTCAGCTCATCCTGGGTCGCCTGATTGTGCAGCTCGCTGATCTGACGATGGGCGTCGAGCTCGGCTTCATTGAACCGGGTCAGCAGTTGTTGCAATGCCTCCTGGGCTACCGGGCTCTCCAGACAGGCGGGATCGCGCAGTCGCAGTGCCTTGAGCCAGACTTGTTCCTGCTGTTCACGCTCGGCATTGCGGGTGCGATGGGCCAGCATGAACAGCAGGCCAAAGCCAAGCAGGGTAGTGCCGACGATGAGGATCAGGGTGAAGGGGGTTGCCTGTACGGCGAGCCAGATGCCTTGTAACAACAGCAGAGGAGCACAGGTGACGGCTGCGATCAGTAACAGGTTACTCCCGAGCTTGTTCAACATCTTGTCATCCTTGATGATGCGTGTGATGTTGAAATTCTAACCAAGCTCGGGATGTAAAGCATGGGATCCCGCTCAACTCCTGGAAAAGGGCCAATTGAAATCGGTTAAATGTGAGTGAAACCACTTTCATGGGCACTTAAAAAGGCGAAGATGGGTTGAAAATAGATCAAACAAGGCAGAGGTAAATCATGTTGTTAGAACCCGTAAATACTGCCAAAGCACGGCAACTATTGAATCAGAGTATGGCCTTGGTGCTCGCGGGGGGACGGGGCAGCCGCCTGAAGCAGTTGACGGACAACCGCGCCAAGCCTGCCGTCCATTTCGGCGGCAAGTTCCGCATCATCGACTTCGTGCTCTCCAACTGCATCAACTCGGGCATTCGCCGGGTGGGGGTGGTGACCCAGTACAAGTCCCACAGTCTGTTGCGCCACCTGCAATCGGGCTGGTCCTTCCTGCGCTACCAGATGAACGAATTCATCGATCTGCTGCCCGCCCAGCAACGGGTGGACGAGGTGCACTGGTATCGCGGCACCGCCGATGCCATCTATCAGAACGTCGACATCATTCGCGACTACGGCCCCAAATACATAGTGGTGCTGGCGGGGGATCACATCTACAAGATGGATTACGCCGCCATGCTGCTCGATCACGTGCGTCTCGGTGCCAAGGTGACTGTGGCCTGTATCGAGGTGCCACGGGCGGAGGCCTCTGCCTTCGGGGTCATGGACATAGACGAGCAACGCAAGATCCGCGCCTTCGTCGAAAAACCGGCCAACCCGCCGGCCATGCCGGGCCATGAGGACAGATCCCTGGCCTCCATGGGCATCTATATCTTCGAGGCGGAGTATCTCTATCAGCTGCTGGAAGAGGACATCCACAATCAGGAGTCCAAGCACGACTTCGGCATGGACGTGATCCCGCGCATCGTGGGAGAGGGCAAGGCCTTTGCCCATCCCTTCACCATGTCCTGTGTCGGGGCCAAGGAGGGGCAGAAACCCTACTGGCGCGATGTGGGGACCCTGGATTCGTTCTGGGAAGCCAACATGGATCTCGCCTCCGTGGTGCCCGAGCTCGACATCTATGACGAGAACTGGCCCATCTGGACCAGCCAGACCATGACGCCGCCCGCCAAGTTCGTGCAGGACAGAAACGGTCAGCACGGCATGACCATCAACTCCATGTTCGCGGGGGGATCCATCGTCAGCGGCTCCTTCGTGCTCAACTCTGTGCTGTTTACCCATGTGCGGGTGCACTCCTTCTGCACCCTGGATCAGGCCATCATATTCCCCGGGGTCGAGATAGGTGCCGGCTGCCGTCTGCGCCGGGTGGTGGTGGACAAGGGCTGCGTGCTGCCCGATGGACTGGTGGTGGGGGAGAATGCGGACGAGGATAGCCGCCGCTTCTACCGCTCCGAACAGGGGATCGTGCTGGTGACCAAGGAGATGCTGGCCAAGCTGGCGTGAGAGATAAGCGTGAAACTGTGTCAGACGTTGTAATGCAAAGGGAGCCGAATCGGCTCCCTTTCTTTATGGCGTGATCGTTGGATTTATCCGCTGACTCATTTCTCGCTGACAATGGCCTTGGCGGCCATCACCATGGCGGTGCCATGTTTGCCACCGGCGGCGGTGACTTGCGGCACGCCATCTTCGTCCGTGTCGCCACCGGCTCCTTCGATGACGTTCTCACCGGAGTCGCCGATCCACTCGGCCATCTGCATGCCGCCGTTGACCGTGCCACGGAACCAGCTCACGTAGCGCTGGGTCAGCTGGGCCAGTTCCAGCGCAGGGGCCTTCTCTGTCCCTTCGTTGCGCAGGTTCAGCATGGCGGAGCGCAGGGCGCCCGAGATGGCGGCCTGGGTCCAGGGGGTGTATTCGCCCTGCTTGGCCGCAAGCCAGGTGCCGGCCTTCTGGTTGAAGTAGGCCTTGTCGGTGGCGATGAAGAGCTCGCGCGCGGCAGTGCGGTACTTGGCATCCGAGGTGGCCAGGAAGGCGGCCGTCAGACCCCGCACGGCGGCAAATTGCGCGTCGATGGACTGACCTGCATCCAGCTTGCCCCCCAGGGTCAAACCGTCATGCACCAGACCGTTCTTGCCCTTGAGCTTGCCGAGGATGAAGTCGGCCTGCTGGCGAATGAGCACTAGCGCCTGCTGGCCTTGTGCGGTTTTCAGGTTCAGCTCGCCGTTGTCACCGGCGGCGTAGCCGACAGGCAGTGCATCCTGGGCACGCTGGAAGATCTGCAGGGCAACCAGGGCGTAAGCGGCGTCGAAGGTGCTGACGTGCTTGCCTTGTTTGCCTGCCTGCCAGCTGTCGACCAAAGTGCCGGCCTTGGGCTCGAAGTGCAGGGCGTTGAGGTTCTTGAACACCATGCCGGAGAGGTTCAGGGCCAGGGAGAAGGCGTCGTCGCCGACCACCTGCTTGGCGCTCTGACCCTGGGTGTTGGCGGCCGGGGCGGCAGCAAACGGGGCACCGTCAAACACGGCGTGGAAGGCCGGGTTCTGGTTGGTGTTGGCCGTGCGTTGATCGCTGAAGGCGTAGAACTCGGAGAGCGGCCACAGCATCATCCAGGCGTCGCGCAGCTGGGCTGAGCCATCCACCACCTCGAGCTTGCCGATGGCACCTACCTCATTCTTGCTGGTTTCGGTCACTTTCACCTGATGGGGGAAGTAGACGATACCCTTGGACGGATCGTATTGCGGTGTGATCTTGGCACCCAGCTGCTTGCCATCGAAACCGAGCTGGCCCTGCATGATGGCCAGCTTGTCGATGGACTGCTCGGTCAGCATCATGCCGTTGAAGCCGTCGGCGGCAGAGACGCCCAGCTTGTGCTTGCCGTCCTGATCCATGGTGGCGGACGCGGCTTCCACCTCTTCATCGGTGTCGGCCACGTGCATGCCGCCGAGGAAGTCCTGGGACCACATCACCTCTTTGAGCAGTATGCCGCCCACGGCTGCCGGGTTCAGCAGGTTGTCGGCACCGCTCCAGCGCAGGGTGGCGTAGTCGCGGAAGTAGGCCGGTACCTGGGTCTTGACGGTTTTCTCTGTGCCCTTGGCGGTCTTGATGGTGATCTGATCGCCGTTGACCGGGGTGGTGTTCACCGCTTGCGCAAATTCCGGATTGGCGGAGGCGTAGGGCAGGGAGAGGGGGTACATGCCTTGCGGCACTTCATCGGCCGGGAAGCCGACGGCCTCGGCCATGGCCAGCACCCGCTTGCCGAGGTCGGCCAGGGTGCCGCCGCGGGCCAGGTTTTGCGGACCGTTCACCAGATGGGGGCCCATGCCAGACTGATAGTTCAGCGCGTACATGGCCTCTTCGGAGTATTCATAGGATTCGATGCCGGCGGCGAAGTCGAACGGGGTCGGCTCATCGGCGCGGTTGGCATCCAGCACATCCAGATCCAGCCCCAGCGCTTCAGCCAGCGGCTCGCCGGAGAGCTCGAACTCGGTATAGGCCAGCATGTTGGCGGCGGTGTTGAATGTCTTGTCTTCCACCTTGACGGCAGCCTGTACGGCGCCACTGAGCAGTGCGCAGGCGATCGCCTGTACCAGTACGGTTTTTCTCATGTCCCTTCTCACCATATGTTTGATTTTATTATGACGCTTCTCATGAATCTAAATGAGAATGGTGTGCATTATGTACCAAGGCGATGGGCTTGAGAAGAGAAAAGCCGCGCTCCGAGAGGGGCGCGGCCTGAGGGTCACAGCAGCTTGAAGGGGATGACCAGTCGGCCCGGTTCCACCTTGAGCGCCTCGACCTTCTCCTTGATCCTGGCTTCGTTTTTGCGACTGCCATCCAGCCGATAGACGGGCGTCTGGGAGAGGAACAGCGAGAGCGACTGGTTGAAGGTGGGCAGCAGGGGGGTGAGGGCGGCGCCCACGTCGGCCGGCTCCGTCTTGACCGAGATGAGTTCGAGGTCACGCAGGTAGATGGCGCCCTGCTCGGCCACATAGTCGGGGCGGGCGCTGAGAGAGAAGCGGATCTTCATCTGCTGGCTGCCAAGGGGGCTGCTGACCTGCAGATCACCGGCAGCATCCAGCTCGACCCGATCGGCGCGGGCGCGGCCGATGCGGCTCTGCATCTCGTCCAGGCGGATCTTGCTCGACATGATGCCGGGGATCCCCAGCTGTTTCTCGAAGGCGACCCTCTCTTTGAGGTATTGGTTGATTTCGCCTTCGCTGACGTTGTACTGGGTGAGCGAACAGGCTGCCAGCAGCAGGCTGAGGGGGAGCAGAAGCAGGTGCTTTAACATCGACAGTTCCGTGAGTTGAGAGAAGTGACCAGAAAGATGGCGCCATCTTAGGGGGAAATGCCCCTGGCTGCCAGTCTGGGCACACAGCTGCCGTTTTTGTCGCAGCCTCATATGGGGTGTGGGCTGCGTCTTCATACGAGTAACCCCTTCGGTGCCTGGCATGGCAGGCCGCCAGTGGCGCGGCTTGCCCTATATCCACAGATAAGTTCCAGTTTTATCGATATAAAAATCCCATTGACCGGGTGATTTCAAAGCGAGTATTTTACCGCCGCACAAATACAAATTGATAATCATTATCATTTTGAATCATATTTGAGGGTGTAACGTGGATACTCTTGTGATGGAAAATAGCGCACCTGCCCAGGCTGCGTCTCCGCCTGATTTCTTGTTTACCTCAGGTCAGGGCACGATCAGCGCCTACGATCTGGGCCAGCCTATCACCACCCCCGCCTGCGAATGGCCCTTGCTGGAGCGACAGATAGCTCGGGCGCTGGCGGCGGCCGAGGCTGCAGGGCAAGCCAATCCGCTGCTGATCGGTGCCTTCGCCTTCGACCCGGCCGACGCCTCCTGCCTCTATGTGCCCGGCCGTTATGAGCGGGGAGAGCGAGCGCCTGCGGCGGAGCGTGCCGCCGAGGCCAATCAGGTCATCTCGGTGCAGAGCACGCCGGCGGCGGCCGAATTCAAGACCTCGGTCAGCTCGGCGCTGGATGCCTTCGCCCAGGGTCACCTCGCCAAGGTAGTGCTGTCGCGCAAGCTGATCCTCACGCTGCACAAGCCCGCCGATCCCGAGCAGGTGCTGGCCCGGCTGATGAGCCAGAATCCCCATGCCTTTCATTTCTCCCTGCCGCTTGGGCAAGATCGCCGCCTGCTCGGCGCCAGCCCCGAGTTGCTGTTGCGAGTCAGCGGGGGCGAGGTGTTCACCCACCCGCTGGCGGGCTCTGCCAAGCGCGGCGGCGAGCCGGCGCAGGACCGGCAGGTGGCACGGGATCTGCTGGCCTCCCGCAAGGATCAGCATGAACACCGTTTGGTGATCGACGAGATCCGCCGGGTGCTGACACCGCACTGCCGCGAGCTGGCCATTCCCGCCAATCCCACCCTGATGAGCACGGATACCCTCTGGCATCTGGGCACGCCCATCGCCGGCCAGCTGTATCCGGGGCAGGTTTCTGTGCTGTCCCTGGCCTGTCAACTGCATCCGACCCCGGCCCTGTGTGGTTACCCCACAGAGCTGGCGCGCCAGTTCATCCTCGAGCAGGAGCCCTTCCGGCGCGCCCTGTTCAGCGGCATCGTCGGCTGGTGCGACAGTCAGGGCAATGGCGAGTGGGCCGTGGTGATCCGCTGCGGCGTGCTCGATGGCCATCAGGTGGAACTGTTTGCCGGCGCCGGTATCGTCGCGGGCTCGGATCCCGCCATGGAGTGGGCCGAGACCGGCACCAAGCTTGGCACCATGCTCAAAGCCCTGGGCCTGAGTCCGGAGGTGGCACAATGACTCAGCCCAACCGCTTCCTGCCCTATACCCGCTGGCCCGCAGAGCTGGCGGATCAATACCGAGCCAAGGGCTATTGGCTCGGCGAGCCCTTGACCGCCATGCTGGTGCGCCAGTGCGAACTGGCGCCGGATGCCGAGGCCATCCTCTGCGGCGAGCGCAGCTTCAGTTATCGCGAGCTGGACGCCGCCTCGAGCCGATTGGCCGGGCGGCTCGCCCGCCATGGCCTGGGGGTGGGGGATACCGCCCTGGTGCAGCTCCCCAATGTGGCCGAATTCTATCTGGTGTTTTTTGCCCTGCTCAAAGTCGGCATAGCCCCGGTCAATGCCCTCTTTAGCCACAACCGGCTGGAGCTGGCCTCTTACGCCGAGCAGATAGCCCCCCGGCTCTTTATCGGCTCGCTCGCCCATGCGCTGTTTGCCAACGGGGATCGCCACAGTGACCTGCTGCGAGGCATAGGCGCCGAGCTGGTGTTGCTCGATGGGGAAGATGGCGAGCTGGGGCTGGCCCATTGGCTGAGTGATCTGGCAAAGACCGAAGGATTGGCCGTCCCCGCCTATGGCCCGAGTCCTGCGGACGAGGTGGCCTTCTTCCAGCTCTCCGGCGGCAGCACAGGTACTCCCAAGCTGATCCCCCGCACTCACGACGACTATCTCTACAGCGTGCGCCGCAGCAACGAGATCTGTGAATTGGGGCCCCACACCCGCTATCTGTGCGCCCTGCCGGCGCCTCACAACTTCCCCCTGAGCTCTCCCGGGGCGCTGGGGGTGTTCGAGGCGGGCGGCGCCGTGGTGCTGGCGCCGGATCCCGGCCCCATGAGCTGCTTCCCGCTGATCGCCCGCCACCAGGTCAACCTCACCTCTTTGGTGCCGCCGGCCGTCTCCCTCTGGTTGCAGGCGGCCGAGGCGGATCCGTCCGTCCGCCGTCAGATCGAGAGCCTGGCCTTGCTGCAGGTGGGCGGCGCCAAGCTGGCCGAGGCGGTGGCGCGCAAGATCACCCCGCTGCTCGGCTGCCGGCTGCAACAGGTGTTCGGCATGGCCGAAGGTCTGGTCAACTACACCCGGCTGGACGATAGCGATGACAAGATAATCCACACCCAGGGCCGCCCCATGAGCCCGGACGACGAGGTGCGGATCCTGGATGAGGAGGGCAACCCGGTCGCCCCGGGCCAGCCCGGCGCCCTGCATACCCGTGGCCCCTATACCTTCCGCGGTTACTACCAGAGCCCGGCCCACAACGCCCGGGTATTCGATGCCGAGGGCTTCTACTGCTCCGGCGATCTGGTGGTGCAAGACCAGGACGGCTACCTGACGGTGGTGGGGCGGCAGAAGGATCAGATCAACAGAGGCGGCGAAAAGATAGCGGCGGAAGAGGTGGAAAACCAGCTGCTGCACCACCCGGCCATCACCCATGCTGCCCTGGTCTCCATGCCCGACAGCGCCATGGGGGAGAAGAGCTGCGCCTTCATCGTCAGCACGGATCCCGCCTTGAAGCCGCTGGCCTTGCGCAAGTTTCTGCGCGAGCGCGGCGTGGCGGATTTCAAGCTGCCCGACCGTTTCGAAACCCTGGATGCCCTGCCCATGACGGCGGTGGGCAAGATAGACAAGCAGGGGCTGCGGGCGCGTATCGCGCACCTCATAGCCGCCGGCAATCCTCTACAGCTTAAAACTAAAAAGGAATCATGACGTTATGGCTATCCCAACCCTGAACAATTACGCCATGCCCAGCCAGTGGAAGGCCAACAAGGTCGACTGGACCCTGGATCCCAAACGCGCCGCCCTGCTGATCCACGACATGCAGGAGTACTTCACCGCCTTCTACGGCGAGAACAGCCCGTTGATCGCCGCACTGACCGAGCGGCTCGCCGCTGTGCGCAAACAGTGCAAGGCCCTCGGCATTCCGGTCTTCTACACCGCCCAGCCCAAGGATCAGGCCCCCGAGGACAGAGCCCTGCTCAACGACATGTGGGGCCCGGGTCTGAACAAGAGCCCCGAGCTGCAACAGGTGGTGGCAGCGCTGCGTCCGGAGCGTGACGATATTGTGTTGGTCAAGTGGCGCTACAGCGCCTTCCAGCGCTCCGAGCTGGAACAGATGCTTAAAGGTTTGGGGCGGGATCAGCTCATCATAGGCGGCATCTACGGCCACATCGGCTGCATGATGACCGCCTGCGACGCCTTCATGCGCGACATCCAGCCCTTCTTCCTGGCGGACGGGGTGGCGGACTTCTCCCAGGCGGATCACCAGATGGCGCTCGACTACGTGGCGACCCGCTGCGGCAAGGTGGTGCCCTGCGAGGAGGTGCTGGCGCTCGCCCCGGTTTCTGCGTCTGCCGCCCAGCCCACCAATCCGTTACTGACGTATGAGGGGCTCAAGGCGCGGCTGCTGAGCCATATCGACGAGGATGAAGAAGAGTTCGATGCGGACGAGAACCTGATCGACTACGGCCTGGATTCGGTGCGCATCATGTCCCTGCTCACCGAGTGGCGCGCCGCCGGGGTGGAGCTGGGCTTCGTGGACTTGGCCAAGCTGCCGACCCTCAACGGCTGGTGGCGCCTGATCGAGAAAAAGCTGGCCGAGCAAAACACCCTGGAGGTGGTGCAATGAGCCGCTTCCCCTTGACCATACCCCAGCAGGGGCTCTGGTCCGGTCATCTGCTCAACGACGACAAGGCGATGTTCAACACCGCCGAGTGCATCGCCTTCGATGGCAAGGTCGACACGGCCGTGCTGGTGGCTGCGCTCACCCGGGCTGTGGGTGAGTGCGAGGCGCTCAAGGGCCACTTCGAAGAGGATGGGGAGACGGTCTGCTTCGTCTCGGACGAGGCACAGCTCGCCTATGGTGAGGTGAACCTGGCGAGTGATGACGAGGCCGCTGCCCGCGCCTGGGCCTGGGCCGATCTGCGCCGCCCGTTCGAGTTGACCAAAGAAGCGCCCTGCCGCTTCGCCTTGCTGCGCGGCCCCGGTCGGGATTACCTCTACAGCTGCGTGCACCACATAGCGCTGGACGGCTTTGGCACCACCTTGCTGTTCCAGCGCATCGCCGAACTCTATGGCGAAGGGCTGGCAGGGGCTGTGCCGTCGCCATCGCCGTTTGGCCTGCTGGATGAGGTGCTGGCCGAAGAGCTGGCCCGCGAGGATAGCGGCAAGAACGCCGCCGCCCGCAGCTTCTGGCAGGAGCAATTGCAGGCCTGGCCCGAGGTGAAATCCTTTGGCGAGGCCCGCGCCCCCATCGCCGCCGAGTTTATTCGCGAGAGCCGCCCGCTGCCGGCAGCGCTGTGGCAGGCGCTGACCGGTTTTGCCGACGAGCACAAGCTGGGTTGGCCCGATCTGCTGCTGGCCGGCCTCTCGGCCCAGCTCTCCTTGGCGAGCGGCCAGAACCAGACCCTGCTTGGCCTGATGATGATGAACCGCATCGGCTCGGCCTCCCTGACCGTGCCCTGCATGCAGATGAACATTACCCCCCTGGCTCTTGAGCTTGGTGAAGAGCTGAGTCTGGCGGGGGCCGCCGGCGCCGTGGCCAAGGCCAAGCGCGGGGTGCGCAAGCACCAGCACTACCGCTACGAGCTGCTGCGCCGCGACCTTGGCCTGGTGGGGGGCGACAAGCGCCTGTTCGGCCCTCTGGTCAATATCATGCCGTTCGATCATGCCCGCCGGTTTGGCCCCCTCAATGCCCATATTCTCAACATCAGCGCCGGCCCTGTGGAGGATCTCACCATAGAGGTGCAAGTCGGCGCCGACGGTCAGCCCAGGCTGGATCTGGACGCCAATCCCGGTTGCTACCAGCAGGGGGATCTGGTGCGCATCGCCGATACCCTGTTCGCCCTGCTGGGCCGCTGGCTGGCCGAGCCCACCCTGACTCTGGGAAGCCTCAAGGCCGACTGGCTGGCCGAGCAGCGGCTGGCTGCGCTGATCTCGGGCCCTGACCATGAAGTGATCAAGGTGCGTCCCGTACTGGATGCGCTCTGCCACTTCGCGGCTCAGACCCCGCACAAGATCGCCCTGATACAAGGGGAGGTGAGTGTCAGCTACGAGGTGCTGCTGACCCGCTGCGAGCAGATGGCGGCGGCCCTGCAGGCGTCCGGTGTGCAGCCGGGGGACAGGGTCGGCGTCATGCTGGCCCGCACCCCCCAGGCCATCTTCGCCCAGCTGGCTGTACTCCTGGCGGGCGCCGTCTATGTGCCCCTCGACCCCGAGCAGCCGCTGGAGCGCCAGGGCCACATACTGCGGCTGGGGGAGGTCAAGACCCTGATCACCCAGGCCGAGTATCGCCACAAGCTGGTCAGCCTGTTCGAGGGCCGTACTCTCTTGGTTGGGGATCTGCTGGCGAGGGATCTGGTGAGCGGCGATCGGCTCAACCAGCCGGCCGCCGGTTGCGCCGTTGCCTACCTGATGTTCACCTCGGGCTCGACCGGCCTGCCCAAGGGGGTGGCGGTCAGCCACGGGGCGCTGGATCACTTCGCCGCCGCCGCCCGCTGCCGCTACCACCTGGACGAGGGGGCGCGGATGTTGCAATTCGCCCCCTTCAACTTCGACGCCAGCATAGAGGAGGTGTTCGCCACCCTGAGCGCCGGTGCCACCCTGGTGCTGCGCACTGACGCCCTGCTCGAATCCATCCCCGCCTTCGTGGCCGGGGTGGAGGAGCTGGGGATCACCCACCTCGACCTGCCCACCGCCTTCTGGAACGAGTGGGTGGTGTCGCTGGGCGCGGGTCAGGCCCATATCCCGGCCAATCTGGCCACCGTCATCATAGGCGGCGAGGCTGTCTACCCCGAGCAGCTCGCCCAGTGGCAGCGTCAGGGCCGCACTGATGTGCGTCTGTTCAACACCTACGGCCCCACCGAGACCACAGTGGTGGTGACCACTCAGGAGCTGCAGCAGGAAGATCCGAGCCAGGCCCAGCTGCCCATAGGTCTGCCGCTGCCCGGCATGCAGGCGCTTATCCTGGGGGCGGGGGAGCAACCCGCCAGCGAGGGTGAGCTGGTGCTGCTCGGCCCGCAACTGGCCAACGGCTATGTGGGCGGCGTACAGGGGAGCTTTGGCACCCTGCGGATCGGCGAAGAGGACCTGCCCGTCTATCGCACCGGCGATCGCGTGCGCTGGGTGGCCGGCCGGCTGGTCTACCTGGGCCGCCGCGACAACGAGTTCAAGATCAGCGGCTATCGCATCCAGCCCGGCGAGGTGGAGGCCCAGCTGCTGGCCCTGCCGGGGGTGGACGAGGCGTGCGTGCAGGGGGTGAGCATCGGCAGCGTGCGCCGGCTGGTGGCCTTCGTGGCCGGGTCCGAGCGCGACAGCCGGGTCATCAAGGCGCAGCTCGCCAAGGTGTTGCCCGCCGCCATGATCCCCACCGACTATCGCCACTTTGATCAGCTGCCCCGCACCGGCTCCAACAAGCTGGATCGCAAGGGGCTGCTGGCCCAATACCATGCGGGCGGGGAAGCCCTGACCCTCGGCAGCGAGACCGAGAACCGGGTCGGCGCCATCTGGCAGCAGATCCTGGGGCTCGCCACCATGGGGCCGGCGGACAACTTCTTCGAGCTGGGGGGCCAGTCCCTGCAGACCATCCAGATTGTCAACCGGCTCGGCGCCGAGTTCGGGGTGCTGGTGAAGGTCTCCGATGTCTTCGACCACCCTCGTCTCGACGACTTCTGCCGTTTCCTCGACGGCAAGCTGACCGAGGATGAAGAGAGCGTGGAGATGGTCTGGTGATGAGCAAGATGACGAAGGATCAGCAAAAAATGGCGTTTGATTTCACTGGCAAGCGGGTCTGGGTGACCGGGGCCGGGCGCGGCATCGGGCGCGAGGTGGCGGAGCAGTTCGTGGCCGCCGGCGCCGCCGTGGTGGGGCTGGATCTGGCGTTCCCCGAGGCAGACTACCCCTATGCCACCCGGCTGCTCGACATCGGTGATGCGGCGGCGGTGAACGCCTGCTGCGCAGCGCTGCTGGCAGACGGCGGGCTGGATGTGCTGGTCAACGGGGCCGGGGTGCTGCGCCTCGGCCCCACCGAAACCCTGACCGATGACGACTGGCACGACTGCATGACGGTCAACGCCAGCGGCGTTTTCTATCTTCTGAGGGCCCTGGTGCCCCACTTCAAGGCGCAGCAGCGCGGCGCCATCGTCACCATAGGCTCCAACGCGGCCCATGTGCCGCGCATGCAGATGGCGGCCTACTGCGCCTCCAAGGCGGCGGTCACCAGCCTGACCCAGACGGTAGGGCTGGAACTGGCCCCCTTCGGCGTGCGGGTCAACCTGGTGTCGCCGGGCTCGACGGATACCCCCATGCTGCGCGGCATGCTGCCCGATGAAGGGGCCATGGCCCGCACCATAGCCGGGCTGCCGGCCCAGTTCAAACTCGGCATCCCACTGAACAAGATCGCCACCCCCCGCGAGATCGCCAATACCGTCCTCTTCCTGGCCTCGAGCCTGGCCAGCCACATCACGCTGCAGGATCTGGTTGTCGACGGCGGCGCCACCCTGAGCGCCTGATCCAAGAGGCTGAGATAACTTATGAACAACATGATTGCGTTGCTCCAGCAGCTGGAGCGCCAGGGAGTCAAGCTGGCCCTGAACGACAAGGGCCAGCTCATCTCCCAGTCGAGCAAGGAGGCGGTGACCCCCGCCATCGGCGCCCAAATCAAGGCGCACAAGGATGAGCTGGTGCGCTGCCTGGCGGCCCGTGCCGCCTTCGAGGCGCCTATCGTCGCCCAGGGCGCCCTGCAGGGGCCGCTCTCGTCGTCCCAGAGCGGGCTCTGGTTTATCGAGCAGTACGAGGAGGCCTCCCACCTCTACAACATGCCGGTCTATTTTCGGGTGAGCGGCGAGCTCGACACAGTCGCCCTGGAGTTTGCCTTCGATCACCTGTTTGCCCGCCATCCCAGCATGCGCACCCGCTTCATCAAAGACGAGGCGGGCAGGGGGGCGCAGGAGATACTGCCCCACGTGCCCTTCAAGCTGCAGATAGAGGATGTCAGCGCAGAGCCCAAAGCCGAGCGCGAAGCCTATGTGGCGCGGCGGGTGCGCGAAGAGATAGGGCGCCCCTTCTCCCTGACCCAAGGGGACTTGAGCCGGGTGCACCTCATCCGGTTGGGGAGCCATGAGCACGTGCTGCTAATCACCCAGCACCACATCATCTCCGATGGCTGGTCGGTCAAGAATATGTTTGCCGACTTGAAGCGTGCCTTCCTGGCTCATCAGAACCGTGCGCCCTTGAGCGTGCCCGAGTTGCCGCTCACCTACCTCGACTACGCCCACTGGTTCAACTCGCCGCGTTTTCTGGATTATCACGCCGAGTTCAAACCGTTCTGGGTCGACCGCCTCGGTGGCAGCCCCGAGGTCCACGGCCTGCCGCTCGACAAGCCGCGTCCGGCCCATCAGGCCAGTGGCGGCGAGCTGGTCTTCTCCACCATAGACAACGCCTTGTGGGAGAGCTTCAAACGGCTGTGCCAGCGCCACAGCACCTCCAACTTCATCGGCCTGCACGCCCTGTTCGCCCTGCTGATGGTGCGCCAGAGCGGGGAGAAGGAAGTCGTCATAGGCACGCCGCTCGCCTACCGTGAGCGCCACGAGATAGAGTCGCTGGTGGGCTTTTTCGTCAATACCCTGGTGCTGCGCACCCAGCTGGCAGGGCGCCCCAGCTTTATCGACTACCTGCAACAGTGCCGGGAGGAGGATCTGGCGGCCTTCGATCACCAGCTCTACCGCTTCGAGGCGCTGGCCGAGGCCATAGGCGCCGATCGCACCACCGCCATCAACCCCATCTTCCAGATCATGCTGGTCTATCAGGCCAAGGTGGACTTCAACGATCTCATCCCCGGCTGCCAGCTGGTGGAGGAGACCTCCCCCGTGCTGCCCGCCAAGACCGACATCTCGGTCAAGGTGACCGAGCTGATGGATTCCGTCAGGGTGGACTGGCTGTTCGCCACCGCCCTGTTCGAGCGGGAAACGATTGAAAGTTATGCGGACAGGCTGCTGCACCTGATGCGCGCCGTGGTAGCGGCCCCCGAGACCGACATCTGGCAACTGCCGCTGGAGGCGGGCACAGACCAGACGGCGCTGGCCGCCGAGCTTGCCAGCCTGCCTCTGGATTACCCCAGCCGCGACACCCTGCTCTGCCATATCGAGCAGCGGGCCGGGCAGTTCCCGGGCGCGCTGGCGGTCAGCGATGGTGCGAACGCTCTGTCTTATGGCGAACTGGAGGCGAGCGCCAACCGGCTGGCCCACTGGCTGCAATCCTGCGGCGTGACCCCGGGCGCCGCCATCGGCATCCAGGCCAGACGCGATGTCGCCTTCGTCATCGCCCTGCTCGCCTGCTGGAAGGCGGGGGCGGCCTATGTACCGCTGGATCCTGCCTATCCCGCCGAGCGGCTGGCCCATATCCTGAGTGACGCCAGCATTGGGCTGGTGCTGGGGGGAGAGCCGGATGCCCGGCTCGCCGAGGCCATCAAGGGCACAGATGCCGGTTACCACAACCTGCATCGGCTGGCGCTGGATGGGTTGCCAACCAGCACTCCCGCCATCCCCCGGGACGCCGCCATGCTGGCCCAGGTCATCTATACCTCCGGCAGCACGGGCCTGCCCAAGGGGGTCATGGTGGAGCAGGGCAGCCTGGTCAACCTGATGGCGGATCATGGCGCGCGCATTGCCCTTGATCAGGATGGCGCCATGTTCAACTGCATGTCTCTGTCGTTTGATGCGGGCAATATGACCACCTTGCTGCCGCTCTACTGCGGCGCGGCCCTGCACTTTGGTGAGCCGGGCGAGGGGGCCATCACGGCCGCGATCAACTGTGGCGCCAGCCATATGATCCTGCCGACCGCCCTGCTGGCGAACCTGTTGCCACCGACCGATCTCGGTTCTCTGCGCGCCATCGGCTTTGGCGGTGAGGCCTGCCCGAGCAGCCTGGTGGAACGCTGGGGGGAGCGGGTAGCACTCTTTAATATGTACGGCCCGACCGAGTGCACAGTCACTGCGCTCTGCGCGCGGCTCGTGCCGGGTCAGCCCATCACCATAGGCCAGCCCATCAGCAATTTAAAAGCACTGATCCTGGACGAAGGGGGCAACCTCTGCCCCGTGGGTGTGCCCGGCGAGCTCTGCCTGAGTGGTCTGGGTCTTGCTCGTGGCTACCTCAATCTACCGGAGCGAACCCAAGAGGCTTTTATCGAGCTGGCTCTCGACGGTCGTACCCATCGCCTCTACCGCACAGGCGATCGGGCGCTCAGGCGCCGCGACGGCAACATCCAGTATCTGGGCCGGATTGACGAGCAGATCAAGCTGCGCGGCTATCGCATCGAGCCCGGCGAGATAGAGACGCAAGTCGCCGCGCTGTGCCCGGCCATCCGCCAGATCAAGGTGGTGGTGCAAGACGGCCGCCTGCTGGCGTACGCCTGCCTGCATGAGGGGGCGAGCGAGCCGGACGGCGAGGCCCTGCTGCAACGGGCCGGCGAATGCCTGCCCGAATACATGGTGCCGGTGCGGCTCTGCTGGCTGCCCGAGATGCCGCTCACCCCCAACGGCAAGCTGGACCTGCGCCGCCTGCCTGCCGTTGACTGGCAGGAGAGCAAGCGCGAGCCACAGAGCGAGCTGGAGCAGACGGTGCTCGTCATCTGGCAGGGGGTGCTCAAGCAGCCCCTCGGAGTGGAGGATGACTTCTTCCGCCTGGGGGGGGATTCCATCCTCAGCATCCAGCTCACCACAAGGCTGCGGGATGCGGGGCTGCACTGCAGCGTCAAGGACGTGTTCGAGGCCAAGACTGTGCGCCGCCTCTGCCGCCAGCTCGGCCAGCAGCAGGCGGTCAGCCACCTGACCGAACAGGGCAACCTGGTCGGCGACTTCCCGCTGCATCCCATCCAGCACTGGTTCTTCGAGCAGGGCTTTGCCAAGCCCGGCCACTGGAATCAGGGGGTGATATTGCGCCTGCCCGCGGGGATCTATGATGACACCCTGGCCGGCTGGCTGACCACACTGCGCCAGCATCATGATGCCCTGCGTCTGGCGGTGACCCCAACCGGCCAGCGCTATCTGGCCGAGCTGGCGCTGCCGCCGCTGCCGACCCTGGATGCAGGAACACTCGGCGGGGCTGAACTGCAGGCCCGCCTGACCGAGCTGCAGGGGGATCTCGATCCCGCCAGCGGCCACACCCTGGCCTGGGCCCGCCTGCGCAACCTGGCCATAGAGGGTGAGGCCGATCCTGTGGAGGGGCTTTTCCTCGCCTTCCACCATCTGGTCATCGATGCCGTCTCCTGGCGCATCCTGGCCGAGGATCTCGCCCGGGTGAGCAGGGGCGAGCCCCTGCCCGCCAAGGGCAGCAGCTATCGCCAGTGGGGCGAAGGGCTGGCCGCCTACGTCCTGCGCGAAGAGGATCAACTGGCGTTCTGGCTGGCCCAGGGGGAGGGCAGCCAGCAAGGCCTGCTGGAGGCCGAACGCGCCGAAGATGGCCGCGCCGCCGCCAGCCTGCTGCAACTGGACAAGGAGACCACGGCCCGCTTGATTGACCCGGCCAACCAGGCCTTCTTCACCCGGGTGCCCGACCTGCTGCTGGCCGCCCTGACTCGCACCCTGAGCGAGCTGGGTTATGGCGCCCGCCACTGCGTGATGCTGGAAGGGCACGGCCGTGAGGCCATCGATGCTGAACTCGATGTGAGCCGTACCCTGGGCTGGTTCACCAGCACCTATCCGCTGGCGCTGGCCGATGAGCCAGCGTGGGATGCGCTGGTGTGTGCCACCAAGGAGCGGCTGCGGGCCGTGCCGGACAAGGGGGTGGGCTTCAACGCCCTGCGTCTGCACCATCCCCGTGGCTGGGAGCTGCCCGAAGCCCTCATCGTCTTCAACTACCTGGGGGTCAGCCATCAGGGCGTTGCAGGTCAGCCCTGGCAACCCCTGCCCATGGCGCCGGGGGCGCCTTCCTCACCGGACAACTTGCCGCGGGAGCTCATCAGCCTGCACGGGGGCGTCTATGACGGCTGCCTCACCCTGCGCCAGGTCGGCGCCCTCAACCAGCAAGGGAGCGACGCCCTGATGGTGAGATTGGCGGCCAACCTGCGTGCCCTGGTGGATCACTGCTGTGGGGTGAGCGCCCCGCGCCACACCCCGAGCGACTTCCCGGGGCTTGGCCTCTCGCAAGCGGCGCTCGACCAGGTGCTGAGCGGGCGCGAGGTGGAGACACTGCTGCCCATGACGTCCTTGCAGCAGAGCATGCTCTATCACAGGGCGCTGGCGCCTCGTGACACGGCTTACCACCTGCAGACCGAGATGGAGTATCACCAGCCACTGGACCTGGCCGTCTATCGCCAGGCATGGCAGGCGCAGATCGCCCGCTGGCCGGCCCTGCGCAGCGAACTGGTGCTGGCGGATGGGGTGGCGCTGCAGCGCATCCTGCGCCATGCCGAGCTGCCGTTCCACCATCAGGATCTGGTGGGGGATGAGCAGGCCGAGGCGCGCATCGCAACCTATCGCCAGCAGGATCTGGCCCGCCCGATCCCGCTTGATCAGGCTCCCTTGTTGCGGGTCGCCTGCTTCAAACTGGCGCCCGATCACCACAAGGTTATCTTCAGCGCCCACCATGGCGTGCTGGATGGCTGGAGCGGCCCAGTGCTGCTGGGCTCCCTGCATCGCGGCTATCAAGCCCTGATGAACGGCCTGCTGCCGCAAGCCGAAGCGGATGGGGCCTGGCTCGAATTTGGCCGCCATATCGCGAGCCAAGCCCGCGTCAGCGAGGCCTATTGGCAGGGGCGCGCCGAGTTGCTGGCCCGACCCAACGATCTCTCCCGTCTGTTCGGGGTGGCGCTGGAGCCGCAGCTGACGCAGCACAGGCCTGCGGTGTGCGGCCAGACCCTGGCGCCGCAGGTGTCGGCTCAACTGGAGGCTCGCGCCCGCGAGCTGGGGGTGACCACGGGCTTGCTGGCCCAATACGCCTGGCATCGGTTGCTGGCCCGCCGCTGTGGCGACGAGATAACCCTGGTGGGCAACGTGACCCCGGGCCGGGATTTCCCCATCGAGGGGATCACCCAGAGTGTCGGCCTCTATATCAACAGCCTGCCGCTCATCCTGGATTGGCGCACCGAGGCGACCCTGGCCGAGCATATAGGCAGGCTGCAGTCGGACTCGATGGCACTCAACGAGCACGGCACCCAGTCGCTCGCGGCGCTGACGCAAGGCAGGGCGCGCCTGTTCCAGAGCCTGTTCGTGTTCGAGAACTACCCTGTGCCGGCACTGCCGGAGGAGCCGGAGCCCCATCAGCTGGTGCCGCGTTTTGGCGCCGTGGTGGAGAAGGTGGAACTGCCGCTCTCCCTGGTGGTGAACGCCCGCGGTGGCCGGCTCAATTTGCGCCTCGAGTTCGACGGGGATCTGATCCCCATGGCGAAGGCAGAAGCCGTGCTGGCCGCCTGGCTGGCCGAACTCGGCTGGCTGGCGGGGGCGAGCCTTGCGCTGCCGGCCAGACCCGATGAGATGAGCCTGCCTGCCCCCATGGCCGCGCGCGTCGCGGCGCCAGTCGCTGAGTCCTGCCCGCCCGCGGCCCGTCCGCTGGTGGCCCTGTGGGAGCGCCAGTGCGGCGTGCCCGGCGTCTGGCAACAGACCCTGTGCGAACTCGGGGTGGATTCGGTGCAGCAGCTCGCCCTGCTGGCGGCCCTCAATGCCGCCTTCGCTGGCGAGCGTGCGCCGCTCACTTTGCGGGACCTCAAGGCCCATTCATCCCCAAGCCGGCTCTATCAGCACTGGCTGGTGCGGCTGCCCGAGGAGGTGCTATGACGGTTCTGACCCAGATTGACCAGGCTCCCGTCAAACCGAGAGCCCATCGGGAGCTGAGCCCCCCGCAAGGCGGGCTGGCAACCGAACAGACCCTGGGCTCGCGTCTGGCCGATTGCCTCGCCGCCACCCCGCTGGCCCCCGCCATCGGCATGGGCGGGGTCGGTATGAGTGAGCAAGGCATGAGTGAGCACGGCACGGGCGAGGCCGGCCCCGGCGCCTGGCTCAACTATGGCGAGCTCAGCCTGCGGGTCGGTCAGATAGCCGCCCGCCTGCAGGGGCTGGCGGTGGGAGAGCGGGTCGGCCTCTATCTGGCGCGAGGACCGGATCTGGTGGCCAGCCTGCTCGCCTGCCTGCGGCTCGGGCTCACCTTTGTGCCGCTCGAGCCGGATTTCCCGGTGGAGCGGCTGCAGGGTATCGCCCGTCAGGCCCGGCTCTCGGCAGTGATCTGCGATGGAGATCGGGAGGTGCCTACCTTCGGCTGTCCGCTGCGCTCCCTCGCCTGTCCCGGTCACGCGGGGACTGCGGCCGTGCAGTGGCCCAAGGTGGACGATGCGCTGACGGCCTACATGATGTTCACCTCGGGCTCTACCGGCGAGCCCAAGGGGGTGGTCATCAGCCGGCGGGCCCTGCTCTGCTTCCTCGACGGGATCCGCGAGCGGCTCGGGTTATCACCTAACTGCCATTGGCTCTTTATCACCACCCCGGCCTTCGACATCTCCTTGCTGGAGATGCTGGGGCCGCTCTGGGGCGGGGGCCGCTTGACGGTGGCCGGCGGCGAGCACAACAAGGATCCGCTGGGAATGATGGCGCTGCTCGAGGCGGATCCTTCCATCAACTGGCTGCAGGCCACCCCGGCCTGCTGGCGCATGCTGCTCAAAGCGGGCTGGCAGGGGCGCGAGCGCCTCACCGCCCTGTGTGGCGGCGAGGCGCTGGACTCGGGATTGGCCGAGCAGCTCTGCAGTCGCACCCAGCGGCTGTGGAACTGCTACGGGCCGACCGAGGCCACCGTCTGGTCGCTGGTGAGCGAGGTGCGCTGGCCACCGGCGGAGGGGCAGATCACCATCAGCCACAGCCTGCCCGGCTATCGCCACTGGGTGCTGGACGAGACGGGGCAGCAGGTCGCAGAGGGGGAGTGCGGCGAGCTCTGCATCGAGAGCCCGGCCCTGTGTGAAGGCTACTGGCGCAAGCCCGGGCTGACGGCGGCGGCCTTCCTGCGGGTCTATGCCCATCGCCTCTATCGCACCGGCGATCGGGTGCGCCGACTGGGGGCGGATCGCTTCCTCTACCTGGGACGGCGCGACGATCAGGTCAAGCTGCGCGGTTTTCGCATCGAGCTCGGGGAGGTGGAGGCGGGCCTTCGTCGCCAACCCGGGGTGCAGGAGGCGGCGGTGCGCCTCTTTGGCGAGGGGGACGAGGCCATGCTGGTGGGCTATGTGGAGGCCAAGGCCGGGGTGATCCTCAATCGCCTCGCCCTGCGCAAGGGGCTTCAGGCCACGCTGCCGCACTACATGGTGCCGGCGCGCATCCTCCTGCTCGATGCGCTGCCCAAGACCGGCAGCGGCAAACTGGACAGAAAGGCGCTGCCACTGCCTGAATAGGTTCTGCCCGAGTGCCTTGATAAACAAAGAAGCCCGCATGATGCGGGCTTCTTTTTGGCTGTCATATGAGCGCGGGCTTATTGGGTGATGGGGGCGGCATCCGGCTTGCTCATCAGCTGCTCGACGTCGTCGATCACCTTGAGGGCCGCCTGGGGGCCGCCGGTGGAGGTCCAGAGCGAGCCGTCCACGGCGCCAAAGCGCTTGCCCTTGATGGCGTTCAGTTGCTGGAAGGCCGGGGTCTGCTCGGCCTGCTTCATGGCATCCACCGCATCGCCGCTGGCGCTCAGTGTGCCTATCACCAGCCAGTCACCGTCCAGCAGGTTGAGGGATTCGAGGCTCAGGGCCGGGGAGTGGGGGGTCTTGTCGCCGATCTGGTGGGTCGGACGGGCCAGCCCCATCTCTTCCACCACGCTGCTGGCGAAGGTGCCGCCGTGCATGTAGCTCGGGCCCTTCGGGTTCCAGCGCACTATGCTCAGGCGCTCGCCCTGATGCTTGGCAAGCTTGCTGCGGGCCTCCTGCAGGCGGGCGTCATACTGGGCGAGGAAGGCCTTGCCCTCGGCATCCCGGTTCAGCACGTGGGCGCTGCGATTGAAGATCTCCTTCCAGGAATCGCCCCAGTTGCCGGTGACCACTGTGGGGGCTATCTCTTGCAGCAGGGTCAGCAGCTCGGGCTTGGTCTGGCCGGTCAGGATGAGATCCGGCTCCAGATCGATCAGCCGCTCCAGATTGGGGTTGTCCAGATCGCCGACCACGGCGATATCCTTGCCCGCCTTGGTCAGCAGGTAACGGGGCAATGTGCCCTGGCCGCGCCCATTGACGGTGCCGACCGGCTGCAGTCCCAGGGTCAGGGCCGTATCCAGATCGATTTCGCTCAGCACCACCACTCGCTTGGGCTGGGCGGGCACGACCTGGGTCTTGCCATCGGCATCGGTCACCTGACGGGTCTCGGTGCCGGCCTGGGCCTGAAAACCGACCAGGCTGGCCAGCATGAGCGCGGCGGCCAGGGGGGAGGAGATCTTCATCGTTACATCCTTCTTGGTGAAATCAGCGAAAAACCGGGCCCCAAACGGGCGGCCTTATGCTATCACAAATTCAAATGATAAAAATTGTCATTTGCGTTTGTGGTGTCGGTAGGGGGTGATTTGCTACCATGGCCGCTCTCGAACCAAGGGCTTTTTCGATGCCAATCGCTCCCCTGGCTGCCGGATCCCGAGGCAGCTTTATCCTGCAGACCGACTGCCTGCCGCTGCCCGGTTTTGCGGAACTTGCGCTGCAGCGGGTCTGCTTCGATCCCGCCGCCTTCACCCCGGTCTGCTATGAGCAAACCCGGATCCTGCTGCCCGCCAGCTTGCAGCGCGCGGCCCCCAAGCGGCTGGGAGAGTTTCTGGCCGGTCGGTTGGCGGCCCGTGAGGCTCTGCGCCGCTTTGGGCTGGGTGATCATGTGGTGGCCATAGGATCGGCCCGCGAGCCGCGCTGGCCTGCGGGGTTTGAGGGCAGCATCAGCCACAGCCTGTTGCAGGGGCGCGGCATGGCCTTGTGTGCGGTGCGTCCGGGCCAGGCAGGGATGGGGCTGGATCTGGAAGCCTGGCTGGAGGATGAGCAGGCGTGCAATCTCTGGCCCGGCATTGTGAATGATGAAGAGTGGGGGCGGTTGCAGCGCTGTCCGCTCGGTCCGGCCCAGGGGTTGACCCTGGTGTTCTCCGCCAAGGAGAGCCTGTTCAAGGCGCTCTACCCCAGGGTGGGGCGCTATTTTGACTTTCTCGATGCTCGCTGGCTGGCCATGACGGAGCAGACCCTCACCCTAGAACTAAAAAGCGCGCTGACCCCGGAGCTGCCCGTCGGCTGGCACTGTACCCTGCACTGGCAAGGCTTGCCGGGGGGCGTGCTGACCACGCTTTTACTCTGAGAAAACCTCTGCCGCTCAACCCGCTGTCCGGTGTCATGGGATAAAAAAAACCGCCATCAAGGCGGTTTTTTTATCCTGTGTTCAGGCCCGCTGCTTCATGGCAAAGGCGTGCGGGCGGCGGCGCGGCACTATGATGGGGGCGCCATCGCCGGGGGCGTGCAGTATGTCCACGTCCGTCTGATAGAGGCGGTCGATGAGGGGCTTGGTCACCACCTCGCGAGCCGGGCCCATGGCCTGGATCTTGCCCTCGCCGATGGCGATCAGCTCGTCGCAGTAGCGGGCGGCGGTGGCGAGATCGTGGATGACGATGAGCACCGTCTTGCCTTCGGCGGTGATCTGGTGGATGGCCTCCATCACCTCCGTCTGGTGGCCTATGTCCAGCGCGCTGGTGGGTTCATCCAGCAAGATGATGTCCGCGTCCTGGGCCAGCACCATGGCCAGCCACACCCGCTGGGCCTGGCCGCCGGAGAGGGAGCTGGCGCTCTGCGCCAAGATGTCGCCAAGCTGCATCCGCTCGCAGGCCCAGCGCACCATGCGGGCATCCTCTTCACTCCACTGATTGAACCAGCCCTGATGGGGATGGCGGCCGTACTGCACCAGCTGTTCGACCTGAATGCCGACGGGCACCAGGGGGCGCTGGGGCAGGTAGGCGAGCTCCCGGGCCAGCGTCTTCATGCCGTAACTCTCCAGCGGTTTGCCCTTGAGCAGTATCTCACCGGATTGGGGCTGCTCCTGGCCCGCCAGCAGCTTGAGCAGGGTGGATTTGCCACCGCCATTGGGGCCGACTATGCCGACCAGCTTGCCCTTGGGAATGGTGAAGGAGATGTCGTTGAAGACGGGCTTTTGCTGATAGCCGAAGTGGAGGCGATTTAGGGTGAGGGTCATCAGTCGGTTCTCTGTCTGTCTTTGATCAGAATAAACAGCAGCAGTATGCCGCCAAGAATACGGGTCATGATGCCGGTGGCGACCTCATGGGGGCTGGCCAGCACCCGCACCAGAGTGTCGCTCGCCAGCAGCAGCAGGGCGCCGCACAGGGCGGCAATCCACAGCGGCACTATGCGATCCCGGCTCATCCAGGAGGCGAGTATGGGGGCCGCCATGGCGATGAACACCACTGGGCCGCCGATGGCGGTGCCAAGGGCTGCCACGATGATGGCCTGGGCCAGCACGCCGAGCTGCACCCGGTTGACGTTCACCCCCAGGCTCTGGGCCGTGATGGGGCCCAGACGCAGCACGCCCAGGGCGCGGGAGAGATAAATGATCCAGGGACAGACCAGCAGGATCAGGATCCCCACAGGCACCACTGTGCCGTAGCCCTGGCCGACGAAGTTGCCCATGTTCCACAGGTAGAGGCTGGTGAGGTGCACCAGCGACTGGGTGGACATCACGAACTGGCCGATGGCGTTCATCAGCTCGGAGACGCCGATGCCGATCACCACGAACAGATAGCCCTGCTCCCCCGGCTTGTTGCACAGGGCGTAGAGCACGGCGGCGGCAAACAGGGCGCCGAGGGGCGCGGCCCACCAGGGCCAGCTGCCCAGGGTGAGATAGAGGGAGAAGGCGATGATGGCGAGCGACGCCCCCTCGTTGACCCCTATCATGTCCGGGGTGGCGAGGCGGTTGCGAATGAGGGTCTGCACCAGGCAGCCGGAGAGGCCCATGGCGGCGCCTGCCACCAGCACGGCGACGATGCGCGGCAGCCGGATCTTGAAGACAGTCACTTCATCGAGCCGGCTCCCCTCGCCAAGCAGGGTCTGCACTACCCCCAGCATGGTGAGCTTGCTTGAACCCAGGGTCAGTGCCAGCAGGGAGAGCAGCACCAGGGCCACCAGGAGCCCCAGCGTGATGAGCCAGGCTCGGCGATGCAGCAGCAGGGTGCGCTCACCCAGTCGCAGGCAGAGGGTGCCGGAGGGGAGGGAAGCGTTCAGCGGTGTATTCATTGGATTGTTCATGAGGCAGGCGACCTTATTTGACGGCCAGCAGGGAGCGGAAGCCGCCGCTGCGCACCACCATGATGAGCACGGGGGCACCGATCAGCGCCAGGATCACCCCGTTGGGCAGCTCGAACGGCTGGATCAGCCAGCGGGCCAGTATGTCGGCCCCGAGCAGGAACAGCACGCCAAACAGGGCGGAGAAACGCACCTGGATGGCGAGACGCACCGGTTCGACCAGACGGGCGCAGTAGGCGGCCAGGAAGCCGACGAAGCCGATGGGGCCGGCGATGGCGATGGCGCAGGCGGTGAACAGGGTGGCGGCCAGCAGCACGCCGATCCGTACCCGAGTCGGCCGTATGCCGAGCGCCTGGGCCTGGTTGTCCCCCATCTGCATCAGGGTGAGCTGGCGGCACAGGGCCAGGGTCAGCAGCAGACCGGCCAGGGCGAAGGGCACCACGGTGAGCACGGCGTCGAGATCCGAGGCCGCCAGCGACCCCAGGTTCCAGAAGCGGAACTGTTCCAGCACCACCTTGTTGGAGAGCAGCAGGAAGTTGGAGAGGCCGCCGAAGGTGGCGGAGAGGGCGACCCCCACCAGGATGAGCTTGAGCGGATTGGAGCGACCCACCATCAGGCCCAGGCCCAGCACTATGAGGTTGCCAAGCAGGGCTCCCATGCCGGACCAGAGCAGATAACCGTAGGCCGATTCAACGCCGAAATAGGTCAGCCCTATCACCAGGGCGAAGACGGCGCCAGCGTTGACGCCGAGCAGGCCGGGCTCGGCCAGCGGATTGCGGGTAGCGCTTTGCAGCATGGAGGCCGCCAGCGCGAGACAGACGCCCACCACCAGGGCACACAGGGTGCGGGGCAGACGCAGGGTATGAATGATCATGGCGAGTTTTTCGTCGGCCATGAGGGCGGGATCGCCCAGCAGAAATCCGGCGACCTCGCGGCCACCATAGACACCGGCACCCGTGGCCAGTGACAGACAGATCAGCATGAACAGGAGAACAACTCCCAGCCAGAACAGCTGTGTTTGGTGTCTGAGCACCCGGATACTCCTTATTGTCGAGGCGATAAAAACGGAAAAAGGGAGCCCGCTTGGGCTCCCGAACAGGGGATTACAGCTTGTAATTCACCCCGGCATAGACGGTGCGACCTTCCAGAATGAAGTCGGCGTCGGTGGCGACCTGGTCACGCTGGGTGTTGGTCAGGTTGGTGATGCCGAGTTTGAAGTCGAGCGCCGGGGTGACTTTCCAGTTGGTGTTGAGGTCCAGGGTCTGATAGTGCTTGGACTTGAGCGCCTGGGAGTTGTGCATCGGCACCTTGATGAACTGGCTGCCCACGTATTGCCAGGCCAGGTTGGTGCTGACGATCTCGGTGGCTTGCCAATCCAGGCTGAGGTTGCCGGTGTGATCCGGGGTCTTGGCCAGATCCTCGCCCGTGCTCTTGTCTTCGGAATCCAGCAGACTCCAGTTGCCGGTCAGCTTGAGGTCGTCTCGCACGTCGACCCAGCCGTTCAGCTCCAGCCCTTTCACCCGCGCCTTCTTGACGTTGAGGTAGGTCATGACGGTCGGACGGTAGCCCGGGCCCCACTGATCGCTCTGGATCAGATCCTCGATGTCGTTGTGGAAGCCGGTCACACCGGCGCCGAAGCGAGCGCTCTCGTAGGCGGTGCCCAGCTCATAGCTGACGGCGGTTTCCGGTTTCAGGTTCGGGTTGCCGACCACCTTGCAGGCGCCACGGCAGGCGGTGGTGGCGAAGCCTTCGCTGGACTGGGCCAGGGTCGGTGCCTTGAACGCCTTGCCGGCGCCCCCCTTGATCACCCACTCGTCGCTCAGCTTGTAGAGGGCATAGGCACGCGGGCTGAACTCGTTGCCATAGGTTTCGTGGTGGTCGAGGCGGCCGGAGAGGGTCAGCGCCAGATCCCCCAGGCTGAATTCGTCCTGCAGATAGAGGGCGCTCTGGCTCGCATCCACGCTGCCGTTGGTGATGCTGCGGCTGTGCTCCAGCTCGGTCTTGCGCAGTTCGGCGCCCGAGGTCAGCAGGTGATCCCCCAGATAGCCGCTCAGCTGGCCATCGACCGTGTGGTTGGTCTGGGTGACATCGGCGGCGCCGCCATTGAGCTGGGAGTCATCCATCAGATCCGTCTGCTCGAAGTAGTAGCGGGCGCGGCTGTCGAAGTGCTCCCAACGGCCGTTGTGGGTGATTCCCAGGCTCAGGCGATCGAGCTTTTGCACGTTGTGCGGGGTGGCCGGTGCGGTCGGGGCACGGGGCACGTTGTTGAAGTAGCTGTCCATGTCGTTCTGGTTGTAGCCCAGATCGAAATCGATATCCTGGTTGTCGCTGACCAGCCACTTCAGGCTGGAGAGCATGTTGACCACTTCCCGTTTTTCCAGCGCATCGGCATCCGGGTTGTTGGACTGATCGCTGTGCCAGCGGTCGCGCTGATAGCCTTCCACCACCACGCTGCCCAGCAGCTTGTTGTCGATCAGGGCACCGGACACAAAGGCGCTGCCCTGGTTGGCATCGCCACCGTCGCCCTTGGTGGGCATGGTGTGGGTGTAGCCGAAGGCCGCTTCCGTCTTCTCCTTGGCCTGGCGCAGGATCACGTTGACCACGCCGCCGAGGGCATCGGCACCGTACAGGGAGGAGACGGGGCCACGGATCACCTCGATGCGCTCTATGGCCGCCATGGGGATGGAGCTCAAGTCGAAGTCATTGCCAAAGGAGCTGCCCAGGGTCTCGCGGGCGTTGACGCGCTTGCCGTTGATCAGCAGCAGTGTGTAGTCGCCGCCCATGCCGCGGATCTTGATCTCGCTGCGACCCGTGGGGTTGGTGCCTATGATGTTGACGCCAGGCACATGCTTGAGGGCATCGCCTATGTTGTTGGCGTTCATCTTGTCCAGATCGGCGCGGGTCACCACAGAGACGCTGGCCGGGGCGGACAGCTCGGTGTGCTGGGTCTGGGTGGCGGTGACCACCATGGTCTCGTTGGCCTTGACCGATTCGGCCTGGGCCAGGCCCGGCAGGGCAAACAGGCCGAGGGAGAGCAAAATCGGGTTCAAGCGAAATACGCCAGGCTGCAACTGCATAGTCAAAACTCCATGAATAAAACAGAGGTTATGGGGTCCGGCTCTGGGGCCGGTAGCTCACTGACTTCCTTGTCTGGCGGCGCCAGACTCGGGGTTATTGTTATTCCTTGTCTGCGCCAGCCCCTTGAGCAGGAGCCAGACACCGCCGCAGGCCAGCAGGCCGCAGCCGATATTGATCCAGGCGAGCCCCGCAAAGCCGTGCAGGGCGCCAGTGTCATCCGAGAAGAGATACCTGGCCGAGAGCAGGCTGCCGAGCCCGGCCGCCACATTGGTGACTGTGCCCTGGAAGGACATGAAGGCGGCGCGCTGATGGGGGGCCGGAATGGCCGCCGTGATGGCGAGCGTGGTGCTGGATCGGGCCGAGCTCAGCGCCATGAAGAGGGTAAACAGCAGGTAGACGGGCACGCCGACGGGGGCGGCGAAGCCGAGCAGGGTGATCAGTGCCAGCAACAGGCTGGTGATCAGGATGGCGGCCAGCGCCCGGCCCTGATCGATCCAGCCACCGCACAGCCGCATGGTCGCCATGCTGGCGAGGCCGCCACACAGGTAGAGGGCGGCGATCTGCTCGCGGGGGAAGGCGAGGTTGAACTGGAAGTAGTTAGCAAAATGCGGGATCAGCAGGAAATGACCGAACATCTGCAAACAGAGAATGAGCAGGGCGCCCTGGCAGAGCGGCGAGCCCAGCAGTTGGCGCAAGCCGCTGCCGTGAGGGGCACGGCTGACCGGCAGGGAGGGCAGCAGCCGGGCGCAGAGCAGGGCCAGCAGCAGGCCGCCAGCGCCAAACAGCAGGAAGGGGCTCTGCCAGCCGAGCCACTGGGCCAGCACCAGGGCGATGGGCACCACCAAAATGGCAGCCAGCGAGAACGCCATGCCCACGTAGGCTAGGCGGCGGCCCCGTTCGGCCGGGGGCACCAGGTCCAGCACGGCGGCCATCAGGATGGCGGAGAGGGGCCCGGCCATGCAGCCCGACAGAATGAACAGCATCAGCAGTTGCTGGCTGTTCTGCACCAGGGCGCAGGCCATCAGCAGCAGGAAACGCAGGGTCAGCAGCACCAGCAGGGCGGGTTTGCGGTTGACGCGATCGAGCCAGGGCGCGGCGATAAGCCCCATCAGAGCCGCGCCCAGGGTGGCGCCGCCGCTGAAATAACCTGTCTGTTCCGGTTGCATGCCGAGGCTGATGACCAGATCCGGCCCGAGCGGCATCACCATCATCATGCTGCCCATGGAGAGCATGTTGATCAGCATCGCCAGATGGATGATGGCAGGGGTGGTGGTGGCGGTAACAGGCTTCATCAGCGGCTGGCTCGAAAAAATGAGTCCGAATTGTATCCGAGCGATTTTTTCGTGACAACAAATGGTAATCATTTTTATTTGTATTATTTGATCTATCTCCGCCCTTTCGGCTCGCAGGCCGTCAAGGGAGGCGCTTCGGCCCATGCCGCCCTTGCCCCTGGGGTGCAAAGTCATTGAAATGCGAGGCAGATGGATCATGATGGTGATAGCCAGACTGGCAGAGACGGTGAGCCGGGCTCCCGGACAGGAGAGAGAGATGAAAAGGTGGCGTTGGAGCGGGATCTTGTTGTTGTGCGGGCTCTGGTGCCTGCCGCTGCGGGCCGAGGTCAAGGTGATCCCGGTATTCGAGGCCCAGGCGGCGGTGCAGACCCTCAAGGAGATCTACCCGGATCTCGGGGTGAGTGCCATGGGCAATCAGCTGGTGCTGAGCGGCAGTGCGGCCCAGTTGCAGGAGGCCGAAGCGACCCTGGCCAAACTCAACCAGCCGCCCCAGAGCCTGCTCGTCGAATGGCGGGTGGATGGCGCCTCAAGCGGTCAGCAGATAGAGGCGGGTATCGGTGGTGATGCGGCCAAACGGCAATGGCTGCTGGAGGGCAATGCCCGGCAATACCAGCGCAGCCAGAACGACAGCTGGCAGGTACGCGGCCTGTCGGGGCGGCCCGTGTTGCTGCAGATGGGCTCCTACCAGCCGGTCACCTTCTATCAGTGGCGCGGTGGCCAGGTGGTGGGCTTGATGCCGCTCATCAACGGTCTCTACGCCACCGCTACCCTGATAGGGGACAGGGTACAGATAGCGCTCAGCAGCGAACAGGCCAGGCTGGAGCAGGGCACCATCAGCACGGGGCAGAACGCCACCGAGGTGAGCGGTGCCCCGGGGCAGTGGCTGACGGTGGGGGAGCTCTCCACCAGTTCGGCCCAGCAAGGCAGCAGCCTGGGTACCCAGTTGCAGGGAGGCCGCGGTTCTCAGAGCGATCGCCAGACCCTGCAGATCCGGGTCACGCGTCAATGAGTGACCCCTATTTTCTCAGTGAGGTTGATCGGCGGCGTATTCGCGGATCTGGCGGCTGCGCAGCAGATACCAGAGCGCCCAGAGGCTGCCGATCAGCACCAGGGCGGTGGGCCAGCTGAACGACCATTTCTGCAGGTTGAGGCTATGCAGCTGCATCAGCAGGCCGCTGACGGTGGAGCAGAGCAAGAGGCCGCGGCTGTGGCGTCTGAGCCAGGCGCGCACGCTGTTGGTCTGCTGATAGGTGCCGCCAAAGGCGAGCAGCGCCAGCATGGCGGGCACGTCGGTCAGCAGGCTGATGTAGAGGCTGATCTTGTCCGGATAGAAGAGGGTCAGGATCTCGCTGCCGCTCTCGCGGGTGACCCCGGCCATCAGAAACAGCCAGACCGAGCGGGTCAGCAAGAGGGCGATGGGCCAAAACCAGAGGGGAGGGCGCAACTGGCCGTGATCGTCATATCTGTGTTCGGGGTAGAGGGTCATGGTCGCCCGTTATCCGCTTGGGTTGTGCAAATGATGAAGAGGATATGGGGCAGGCTGGTGCCCTTTGCAAGGCGTGCCGGGTGACACGAATTAATCGGGGGGTCAGTGCCCCCCAATCCATCGTCTCTTTGCTATCGCACTTTCTGGCGGCGTTTACAGCCAGCCTTTGCGCTTGAAGAAGAGGCCTGTGCCGAGCGATGACATCACCATCAACACCAGCGAGAGCGGATAGCCATACTCCCAGGCGAGCTCCGGCATGCGCCCAAAGTTCATGCCGTAGATGCTGGCGATAAGCGTCGGCGGCAGGAAGATGACAGCTGCCACCGAGAAGATTTTGATCACCTTGTTCTGCTCCAGATTGGTCACCCCCATGGAGGCCTCCAGCTGGAAGTTGATCTTGTCGAACAGGAACTGGGTGTGGGGCAACAGAGATTCCACGTCGTGCAGCATCTCGTCGATCCATTTGTTCTGCTCGTTGCTCATGCGCTGGCGCAGGCTGCGCTTGAGGAACCGCAGAGCGCGGCGGGTATCGTGCAGGGAGAGGCGGATCTGGCCGTTGGCCTCTTCCTGTGCCATCAACTCCTTGAGCATGGGATTGATCTGATCCGGCTCGAAGATCTGATCGGCGGTGTTCTCCAACGTCTTGTAGCCGTCTTCGATGAGATCCGAGAGGTACTCCACCTTGAGGTTTTGCACCTCCAGCAGGATATCGAGGGCATCCTCCACCTCCAGCCTGTCCTGGCGCATGTAGTGGCGCAGCAGGCGCACCAGACCGATGTCATCTTCGCGGATGCTGATCAGCAGGTTGTTGCGCAAGGTAAAGGAGACGTGGACACCCTTGGTGTCACGGCCGATCCGCTGGGGGAACAGGGAGTGAATGTGCAGACCATCGGTATCCCAGTAGAAACGGGCGGATGCTTCGATGTCATCCAGCTCTTCCTTGTCGGGAACCTCTTCCAGAAACAGGCCCGTCAACCATTCTCGCTCCGCCGTGTCCGGCTTGTAGGCATCCAGCCAGACGGTGTTGTCAGGCACTATGTCGTCAGGCCCGAGCGTGACTATGTCCAGTACCTTGTTATTGAGAATGTAGGCGGTGATCATCTGTCCCCCCTTAAGAAGTCATGGGTAATCAGGGATGGTTGCACAGGTCATGCGGCCTAGATCGCATAGAAAGCGATCCCGTGGACAAGCAAAACGGGCCGATGGAAAACCTGAATGCGGCGAACTATACAGGGGCGGGGCGCGCTTGTCAGGGCCTATTCATCCGGGGTTCAGCCTGTTCGCTCAAAAAAACAGCGAGGTCGGATCAGCGGATCCGGCCGTTAAAGTGGCAATGCTTGTTCGACCTCCTTGTTCACCTCTGTGCGAAAGATGACTCGGGTTTACCTGCCGGGATTGCGGGATCCTGAGCCCTCGCGGTGGCGTTCAGACGATGTGCTGGGACTGCTCATCTTTGCTGTTTCCGTAACGCAGCGGTCCTCCTATCACATATTGGGATAGTTGGGACCCGAGCCACCCTGTGGTTGCGTCCAGACGATGTTCTGGGGCTGCGCATCCTTGGTGTCGCCGCTGATCTGCATGGCCAGTCCCATCACATATTGGGATAGTTGGGGCCCGAACCTCCCTGCGGTGGCGTCCAGACGATGTTCTGGGGCTGCGCATCCTTGGTGTCGCCGTAGCGCTGCAGACCTTCCATCACATATTGGGATAGTTGGGGCCTGAACCTCCCTGCGGCGGCGTCCAGATGATGTTCTGGCTGGGATCCTTGATGTCGCAGGTCTTGCAGTGAATGCAGTTGGCCGCGTTGATCTGCAAGCGCGGCTGGTTCTCGCTTTCCACTATCTCGAACACCCCGGCCGGACAGTAGCGCTGGGCGGGCTCTGCCCAGGTGGGCAGGTTGACCGCCACCGGGATACTCGCGTCCTGCAATTTGAGGTGGCAAGGCTGATCCTCATCGTGACTGGTGTTGGCGAGATAAACAGAGGAGAGCTTGTCAAAGCTGAGCCTGCCGTCCGGCTTGGGATAATCGATGGGATCGCAGCGGCTGGCCATGCGCAGCTGACGGTAGTCCGGTTCCCGGTCCAGCAGGGTAAAAGAGCCCATCAGGGGTAAGGAGGAACCCCGCTGCTCCAGCCAGTTGAAGGCGCCACCAAGCAAGGGACCCCAGCGATGCAGGGCAGCGCCGAAGTTGCGGGCTGTCTTCAGCTCCTGCCCCAGCCAGCTCTGTTGCAACGCATCGCTGTACTCGGCCAGATCCCGGCCACCCTCATCGCCACCGCGCAGCGTCATGGCGACGGTTTTCGCCGCCAGCATGCCCGACTTCATGGCGGTGTGAATGCCCTTGATGCGGGAGAAGTCGAGTGTGCCGGCATCGCAGCCAATCAGCAGACCACCGGGAAAGTGCATGCGCGGCAGCGAGTGCCAGCCGCCCTTGGTGATGGCGCGGGCGCCGTAGCTGATGCGCTCGCCTCCCTGTAGGGTCTGCGCGATGAGGGGATGGTGCTTGAGGCGCTGGAACTCGTCGAACGGGCTGAGCCAGGGGTTGCTGTAGTTGAGATCGACGATGAGCCCGACCGCCACCTGATTGCCCTCCATATGATAGAGGTAGAAGCCGCCCTGGCTCTTGCTGGCTCGGCGCTCGACCAGCGGCCAGCCGCTGCCATGGAGCACCCGGCCCGGCTTGGCCTGATCCGCGGGCACCTGCCACAGCTCCTTGAAGCCGATGGCATAATGTTGCGGCTGGGCGCTGTTTTCCAGATTGAACTCGGCGATCAGCTGCTTGCCCAGATGGCCGCGAGCCCCTTCGGCAAACAGGGTGTAGCGGCCATAGAGTACCATGCCGGGCACGTGATCCGCCTTGGGATTGCCGGCTCTGTCCAGCCCGAGATCGCCGGTGATCACACCCCGCACCCGCCCCGCTTCCATGATGAGCTCGCTTGCGGTAAAACCCGGGTATATTTCGACTCCCAGCTGCTCGGCCTGCTGACCGAGCCAGCGGCAGAGGTTGCCCAGGCTGAGGATATGACTGCCATCGTTGTGCATGCGCGGCGGCACGGCCCAGTGGGGCAGTTGCAGGGCGCGGCTATCGTTTTGCAACAAATGAACCCGATCATCGTTGACGGGAATGCCAAGGGGCGCCTGCTGCCAGCGGTCCGGCAACAGCTCCTTGAGGGCTATGGGGTCGAACAGGGCGCCGGAGAGCAGATGGGCGCCAATTTCCGCTCCCTTCTCCAGCAGACAGACCGAGAGATCGGCATTGTGCTGCTTCAGGGCGATGGCGGCACTGAGCCCTGCCGGGCCGCCACCGACGATGACGACATCAAATTCCATTGCTTCGCGTTCCATCTTGCCTCTGCGCTTGACTTGGCCTAGGGTAGTGCTGGTAGTTTACGTAAACGTAAAGCAATTGTAAGCAAAAAAATGCGAGGGCTCGTCAATGGATTCACTCAACCGAAGCGAGGGATGCGCGTCATGAAGCTGCTGGTCGCGATCAAGCGGGTACTGGATTACAACGTCAAGATCCGGGTCAAGAGCGATGGCTCCGACGTGGAGCTCGCCAATGTGAAGATGGGGATCAACCCGTTTTGTGAAATTGCGGTGGAGGAGGGGGTGAGGCTGCGTGAAGCCGGCATCGCGACCGAGCTGGTGGTGGTGACCTTCGGGCCTGAGGCGGCGGTCGAGCAGTTGCGCCATGCCCTGGCGCTGGGGGCGGATCGGGCCCGCCATTATGTGACCGATGAGACGCTCACTCCGCTTACCGTCGCGCGCGCCCTGCAACAGGTGTGCGAGCTGGAGCAGCCCGATCTGGTGCTGCTCGGCAAGCAGTCCATCGATTCTGACAACAACCAGGCGGGCCAGATGCTCGCAGCCCTCACCGACTGGCCGCTGGCCACTTTCGCCTCCGCCATCAAGCTGGTGGACGGCGAGCTGCAGGTGACCCGCGAGATAGACGGCGGCCTGGAGACCCTCGGCATGCCGCTGCCTGCCGTGGTGACTGTGGATCTGCGCCTGAACGACCCCCGCTTTGCCTCGCTCCCCAACATCATGAAAGCCAAGCGCAAGCCGCTTGAGAGTGCCCCCTTCGCGACCCTAGGCGTAGAACCCGCCGGCCATACCCGGCTGCTTGGGGTGATGGCGCCAGCCGTGCGCCGCGCCGGCGTCAGGGTCGGCTCGGTGGACGAGCTGCTGGACAAACTCAGGCACGAAGCCAAGGTACTGCCATGAGCGCACCTGTGATGGTGAAACATATTGGGTGCCTGCCCCAGGCTGGGATGAGGGCTTGCACGATGAAACGCGTTGCTAACGATAGGGTGTTGTCATGAGCGTACTGGTTATTGCTGAACATCATCAGGGCAGGCTTGCCGACAACGTGGCCCAGCTGGTCACGGCGGCGGGCCAGCTTGGCGGCGAGGTGCATCTCCTGCTGCTGGGTCAGGGGCTGACCGAGGCGGGCGAACAGGCCGCCAGCCTGCAAGGGGTGGACAGGGTGCTGCTAGCCGAGCATCCCATGCTGGCGGAAGGACTCAATGACGGCGTCGATCCTCTGCTCGCCCACATAGCACGCGACTATCAGCACTGCCTGATGGCGGCCAGCACCCAGGGCAAGGATCTGCTGCCGCGGGTCGCGGCCAGGCTCGGGGTCGAGATGCTCTCCGAGGTGACCGGCATAGAGAGCGGTGATACCTTCCTGCGGCCCATCTACGCGGGCAATGCCGTTGCCCGGATGGCGAGCAGTGCCCCCATCAAGGTGCTCACCATCAGGCCGACCGCCTTTGCCAAGGCCGAATTCGGGGCTGGGCAGGCGGCTGTCGAGCGGCTGCCGGTGGCCGATGTGGCCTGCCGCACCCGGCTGGTCGAGCGGCGTGCCGTGCGATCCGCCAGACCCGAGCTTGCGGCGGCGCGGGTGGTGGTCTCCGGCGGACGGGCGCTTGGCTCCAAGGCGCAGTTTGCCCTGATCGAGGCGCTGGCCGACAAGCTGGGCGGCGCGGTCGGGGCGTCGCGGGCGGCGGTGGATGCGGGTTATGTGGCCAACGATCTGCAGGTGGGCCAGACCGGCAAGGTGGTCGCCCCCGAGCTCTACATAGCTGTCGGCATCTCGGGTGCCATTCAGCATCTGGCGGGCATGAAGGAGTCGAAGGTGATCGTCGCCATCAACAAGGATGGTGAGGCCCCCATCTTTCAGGTAGCCGACTACGGGCTGGTGGGGGATCTCTTCACCCTGCTGCCCGAGCTCACCGCCAAGCTGTGAATTTGTTGAAAAGGGGCCTTGCCTGTCATTGATGCGGCCTGTCCCCCATTTCCATGCATGTTCCCTGCAAGCCCTGACCCGTTCAGGGCTTTTTTCATCATGGCCTGAGCCGGGCCGGGCGACAAAAGGTTGAGCCAGCTCCCAAAAAGCCTTTGATCCTGGGGCGGCTCTTGTGTAAAACCAGACAAGTCATCGATTACTCTCATCCACTCACGGAAAGCGTCATGAGCAAACAGATTTACAACTTCTGCGCCGGCCCCGCCATGTTGCCGGTTGAAGTCATGGAGCGCGCCCAGCGCGAATTTTGTAACTTCCAGGGGCTGGGAGCCTCGGTCATGGAGCTCTCCCACCGCGGCAAGCCCTACATGGCGGTCGCCGCCAAGGCGGAAGCCGATCTGCGCGAACTGCTGGCGGTGCCGGACAACTACAAGGTGCTCTTCATGCACGGTGGTGGTCGTGGCCAGTTTTCCGCCGTGCCCATGAACCTGCTCGGCGGTGCCAACAAGAAGGCCGATTATCTGCTGACCGGTGTCTGGGCCCAGAGCGCCGTGGATGAAGCCCACAAGTACGGTGACATCCAGACCTTCCCCGGGGTCGCCAAGAACGCGCAGGGGATCTCCCACCTGCTGCCGACCCCGGCGTTTCGTGCCGATGCGGCCTTTGTGCATTACTGCCCGAACGAAACCATAGACGGCATAGAGATGTTCGACATCCCGGCCACCGGCGATGTGCCCCTGGTGGCGGATTTGTCCTCCACCATCCTCTCCCGCCCCATCGACGTGAGCCGCTTCGGCATCATCTACGCCGGTGCCCAGAAGAACATAGGCCCGTCGGGCCTGGCCATCGCCATAGTGCGCGATGACCTGTTGAACCAGGCCCGCGCCGACGTGCCCTCGATTTTTGACTACCAGCTCACCGCCAAGAACGACTCCATGTTCAACACCCCGCCCACCTACGCCTGGTATCTGGCCGGTCTGGTGTTCGAGTGGCTCAAAGAACAGGGCGGGCTCGCCGCCATGGAGGCGCGCAACAAGGAGAAGGCCGATTTCCTCTACGGCTACCTCGACCAGTCGAGCTTCTATGGCAACAAGGTGGATGCCAGCTGCCGCTCCCGCATGAATATCCCGTTCCAGCTGAAAAATGCCGAGCTGGACGCGCTCTTCCTGGCCGAGTCGGAAGCCGCCGGTCTGCTGGCGCTCAAGGGGCACCGCATCGTCGGTGGCATGCGTGCCAGCCTCTACAACGCCATGCCGCTGGAAGGGGTCAAGGCCCTGGTGAGCTTTATGGATGGCTTTGCCAAGCGTCACGGCTGAGGCGTTTTTCCCCAATTGCCGACGCCGGGGACTCCCCGGCGTCTGTTTTTTCAGTGGATCCTGATCGGCCGCGAGTCTGGCCCGCTTTTGTGCCACGCGCGGTCTTGCCGAGCAAGGCGCGGGCTGCTAACGTCCGGTCAGGTGAATTATTTGAGACAGTACAGGAAGTTTATGAATTCGTTGCGTTTGGAACCTATTTCTCGTGTGGCCGGTGAGGTCAATCTGCCCGGCTCCAAGAGCGTGTCCAACCGGGCGCTGCTGCTGGCAGCCTTGGCCCGTGGCACCACCCGGCTCACCAACCTGCTCGACAGCGATGACATTCGTCACATGCTGGCGGCACTGACCCAGCTCGGGGTCAAGTACAAGCTCTCCGCCGACAAGACAGAGTGCACAGTGCACGGTCTGGGCCGCAGCTTCGCGGTGAAGGAGCCGGTCAATCTGTTCCTCGGCAACGCTGGTACCGCCATGCGCCCGCTGTGCGCCGCGCTGTGTCTGGGCTCAGGCGAATATACCCTGGGCGGCGAGCCACGCATGGAAGAGCGTCCCATCGGCCATCTGGTGGATGCCCTGCGCGAAGCGGGTGCCCATATCCAGTATCTGAAAAAAGACGGCTACCCGCCGCTGGTGGTGGATGCCAAGGGCTTGTGGGGCGGTGATGTGCACGTCGACGGCTCCGTCTCCAGCCAGTTCCTGACGGCGTTTTTGATGGCGGCGCCCATGGCGGCCGGCGACACCCGCATCCACATCAAGGGGGAGCTGGTCTCCAAGCCCTACATCGACATCACGCTGCACATCATGAAGCAGTTCGGGGTGGTGATAGAGCACGACAACTACAAGCTGTTCTACATCAAGGGCAACCAGAGCTATGTCAGCCCGGGCGACTTCCTGGTGGAAGGGGATGCCTCCAGCGCCTCCTATTTCCTCGCGGCCGGGGCCATCAAGGGCAAGGTGCGGGTGACCGGCATCGGCAAGCACAGCATCCAGGGCGACATCCACTTCGCCGACGTGCTGGAGAAGATGGGTGCGCGCATCACCTGGGGTGATGACTTCATCGAGGCCGAGCAGGCCCCGCTGCACGGCATCGACATGGACATGAACCATATTCCCGATGCGGCCATGACCATAGCGGTTGCGGCGCTGTTTGCCGAGGGGCCCACCTCCATTCGCAACATCTACAACTGGCGGGTGAAGGAGACGGATCGTCTGCACGCCATGGCCACCGAGCTGCGCAAGCTGGGTGTGGAGGTGGAGGAGGGGCACGACTTCATCACGGTAACGCCGCCGGCCCAGCTCAAGCATGCGGCCATCGACACCTACAACGATCACCGCATCGCCATGTGCTTCTCGCTGGTGGCGCTGTCGGATACTGCCGTCACCATCAATGATCCGGGTTGTACCTCCAAGACCTTCCCGGACTACTTCGACAAATTGGCCAGCGTCAGTCAGGCCGTTTGAGCCAGTTTCGATTGCTCCAAGGCCCGCCTCAGTGCGGGCCTTGTTTTTTCAGCCCGCCAACCATCCGCTAGCAGTATTATTACAACTTGCAAGACAGCATTGCTAAATTCATTTCCTGAAGATGTAATTTTCTATTTACACCGCTGCGCGTGCGGGCTAGATTGAAGTTTCTTTATCGCAGTCATCTAGCAGGAAGCCTTGTCATGAAGCATCAAACCGACGACGTTCGTATCAGTGAAATCAAAGAGTTATTACCCCCGGTTGCGGTGCTTGAGAAGTTTCCGGCCACCGAGACTGCATCAAGTACCGTCTTCGAATCCCGCCAGGCCATTCATCAGATCCTGGCCGGTGAAGATCAGCGCCTGCTGGTGGTGATCGGTCCCTGCTCCATCCACGACCCCGCCGCCGCACTGGAATATGGCAAGCGCCTCAAGACCTTGCGTGACGAGCTCAAGGGGCAGCTGGAAATCGTGATGCGGGTCTACTTCGAGAAGCCGCGCACCACGGTCGGCTGGAAGGGGCTGATCAACGACCCCCACCTCGACAATACCTGCCAGATCAACGACGGCCTGCGCATCGGTCGCAAGCTGCTGCTGGATCTCAACGACATGGGGCTGCCGACCGCCTCCGAGTTCCTCGACATGATCACCCCGCAATACGTGGCGGATCTGATGAGCTGGGGCGCCATCGGGGCCCGTACCACCGAATCCCAGGTGCACCGTGAGCTGGCCTCCGGTCTCTCCTGCCCGGTCGGCTTCAAGAACGGCACCGACGGCACCATCAAGGTGGCCATCGATGCCATCGGTGCCGCCAGCGCGCCGCACCACTTCCTGTCGGTCACCAAGTATGGCCACTCCGCCATCGTTGCCACCCGGGGCAACCCGGACTGTCACATCATACTGCGTGGCGGCCGCGAGCCGAACTACAGCGGCGCGCACGTTGACGAGGTGGTGAAGGGGCTGGACAAGGCCGGTCTGCCGCAGAAGGTGATGATAGATTTCAGTCACGCCAACAGCAGCAAGCAGTTCAAGAACCAGATGCTGGTGGCCGAGGACGTGGCCGGTCAGCTGCGCGCCGGCAGCCGGGCTGTGTTCGGCGTCATGGTGGAGAGCCACCTGGTGGAAGGGCGCCAGGATCTGGTGGACGGCTGCGAGCTCACCGTCGGTCAGAGCATCACGGATGCCTGCATCGGTTGGGCCGATACCGAAGTGCTGCTGCGCAATCTGGCCGATGCGGTGGCCACTCGCAACGCGGGCTGATCCTGATCTGTCCCGGCTGACTGCCTGCGGCAGCAGCAAGGCAATAAAAAGCGCGACCTCGGGTCGCGCTTTTTTGTTGGGGGCGTTGCGCCTTACCAGCGGTAGGTCTTGAGCAACTGCTCCAGCTTCTGGCACTGCTCCACCAGCTGGATGCTGGCGAGGTTGGCGGCGTGGGCCTGGCCCAGGGTATCGTTGGAGGTGTTGCGAATGTCGCTCACCGAGCTGTCCACCTCGCTGCAGACCCTGTCCTGCTCCTCGGCGGATTGTGCCATCTGGGCGTTGAGATCGTTGATGCTGGCGATGCGACCTATGATGTTCTGCATGGCGGCCAGGGTCGCCTCCGTCTTGTGGATGCTCTCGTCCGCCTTGGATTTTGCATCCCCGATCACCGCAACGGCGCTCTGGGCCTCTTTTTGCAGGGCGGCGATCATCTGGGAGATCTCCTCGCTGGCGGCGCGGCTGCGGTTGGATAGGGCACGTACCTCGTCGGCCACCACCGCAAACCCGCGACCCTGCTCGCCGGCACGGGCCGCCTCTATGGCGGCGTTGAGGGCCAGCAGGTTGGTCTGATCCGC
>NZ_CDDA01000015.1:218253-219129 GCF_000819745.1 Aeromonas bestiarum
AGCAGGTTGGTCTGATCCGCAATCCCCTTGATCACCTCCAGCACGCCATCGACGGCCAGACAGCGGTTGTCGAGCTGCTGGATCACCCTATCGACCCGTTCAATCTCGGCCGACATCTCGCCCATGTCGGTGATGGAGTGCTGGGCAAGGCGACTGGTGTCGGCCGCATCCTGGTTGGTGAGGGCGGAGAGTTCGGCGCTGTGGCGGGCGTGCTCGCGCACCTCGTGGGAGCTGGCGGCCAATTCGCTGACGGCGGCGGCGACCTGGGTGGTCATGCTCTCCTGCTGGCGGGCTGAGCCTTCGGTCTGGGTGGCGACCTGCCGGATCTGGTTCGACTCCTGATAGAGCTGCAGAGTCGCGTGCTCCACCTCCTGCAGGCTGTGGCGAAAACCCTGCACCATGTCGCTGACGGCGCGGGTCATCTGGCCCAGCTCATCCTGGCTCGGGTTGAGCAGGGGGAGGGAGAGATCCCGCTCCTTGGCCATGCGGGTCATGGTCAGTTGCAGGTGGCGCACCGGTCGCTTGATGTAGCGCTGAAGCACCCAGCCAAGCAGGCCGAAACCGAGCCCGAACACCGCCACCAGGCTGCCGCTCAGGATCAGGTTGTTGTGGCGAATTTCGCCGAAGGTGTGGCTGAGGTCGTAACTGATCCGCACAGCCCCCATGACGGTGCCTTCCGGCACCTGGTGGCAGGTGGTGCACTGGGTGCCGCGGTACTCCTTGTACGCCTTGAAGGGCTTGACCAGGGTGAGCCGGTTGCCTTGCTGCTCGAGTATGGTCTCCCCTTGCGTTATGGCGCGCTGATCCCAGCTGTCTTCTGCCTGCTGATCCGGGTGACCCGGCCCGAACAAGTCGGTCACGGCGGGGGCGCGGATC
>NZ_CDDA01000015.1:219322-298691 GCF_000819745.1 Aeromonas bestiarum
GGCGAGCCTCGACGATCCCCGCCTCGCTCTTGAGCTTGGTCTGCACGATTTGCCGGTTGGCGATGGCTCCCGTCATCATCATGACGTTGAGCTGATCCATGTAGGTGTTGGCGGCGCTCTCGACCTTTTCACCGGCCAGCCGGATGGCGAGATCCCGTTGCAGCCAGGCGGAGAGTTCGAAACTGAGGGCGAAGGTACAGCCTATCACCAGGGTGAGGGGGAGGAAGATTTTCCAGTTCAGTGACAGATTTTGCATCGTTTGCAGGGTCCATGCGCAAGTGGGCGAGCGTCAATGCCGGACGACTCTCCTCACGCTCGCTCGTCAGGGCGGGGGAGATGGTTCTCTATCGGCACACCCTACCCCATCTTGAGTAAATTATCTGTTAACTGGATCCATGATGGAGGTTAAGGATGGGTAGCAAAGCTGGGTTGTCTGAGCCTGGTTTGATCCAGCACAAACTCGGCATTAATTGATAGTGGTTATCATTTGCATTATTTCCATGCGGTAACCCAGCCAGTGATGACATTACAACTGACCCCGACCATGACCGGACTCGACACGCCGGATCCCCTCAAGTTTGCCTTCGGCGCCAAAACCTCGGCCCATGCCAGCCGAGGTGGCATTCGCCCCTTCACCCTCGACCATGGGGGCTGGCAAGCCTGGTGGCAGCAAGAGAGCGAGGCCGGGGAGCGGGCGCTCTACATCCATATCCCGTTTTGCCGCAAGCGCTGCAGCTTCTGCAATTTCTTCGAAAATGGCGCCAATCCGGCGCGCATGAGCCGTTACATGGCGGCCCTGTGCGCCAGCCTGCAGCAGGCGGCGGATACCCCCTTTGGGCAGAGCAAGCCCTGCTCGGCCGTCTATGTGGGAGGCGGCACACCGACCGACATGGCGGTCGAGGATCTGGCGCGATTGGCCAGGGCTATCCAGGGTTTTCCGCTGACCGCAGATGCCGAGGTGACCCTGGAGGGGCGTCTCAACGGCTTTGATGATGCCAAGTGGCAGACAGCACTGGTGGGGGGCTTCAACCGCTTCTCGTTCGGGGTGCAGAGCTTTGATACCCAAGTGCGCCAGCAGGCGGCCCGCTTCGACGACAGGCAGAGCCTGCTGGCCCGGTTGAGCGATCTGACCCGGGATGATGCCGCCGTGATAGTGGCGGATCTCATCTTCGGCCTGCCGGGACAGGATGATGCCGTGTGGCGCCAGGATATCGCGGACGTGATGGCCTGCGGGGTGCACGGCGTGGATCTCTATCAGCTGATCGCCATGGCGGGCACCAATCTGGAACGGGCCGAGGCGAGCGGCAAACTGGGCTGGGCGGCCGATGGTCAGCAGCGAGCCGCCATGTATGCCTATGGCGCCCAGACGCTGGAGCAGGGCGGCTGGCAGCGGCTCTCCTGCAGCCACTGGCGGCGCGGTGATGCCGAGCAGAGCCGCTACAACCAGATGGCCAAGCGCGGCGCCGAGATCCTCCCCTTCGGGGCCGGGGCCGGAGGCAGCGTGCACGGCCATGGCCTCATGTATGGCCGGGATCTGGCCCTCTGGCACGAGGCGCTGGCAGGCGGTGTGCGGGCGCCCGGCATGGTGATGGGGAAGAACCCCAATGCCCTCATGGACGGCCTGCTGCGTGGCGCCCTCGACAGCGGCTGGTTGACGCTGGCGCGTCTGCCCGCATCGCTGCGGGCCCACCTGCTGCCGCTGTTTGAGACCTGGCAGCGGCACGGGTTGGCGACGCTCACGCAAGCGCGGCTTGAGCTGACCCTGGCGGGGCGTTTCTGGAACGTCAATCTGCAGGCAGGAATGTTTGAGTACTTGCAACTCAATCCGCTGGCGGGATCTGATGCGGCGCCGGCTCCGGCCGACATGGTGCGCCATTCGCTGGTGTGACGGACAGGCGGCAACGACAGGGAAGAGGATAAAACGGGGGCGCTGCAAAGCGCCCCCGTGTTCAATTATCGGTTGTGCACCTCTTCCACCCGCACCTGCAGATGCCCCTCGGCGAGCGTGGTGACCAGGGTTTGCCCGGCGTTCACCTGGGCGGCGCGGCTGATCACCTCACCGCTCTGGGTGCGGGTGATGGAGTAACCGCGACCCAGAGTGGCGAGCGGGCTTACACCATCGAGGCGGGCGGTGAGCATGGCAAGGCGGTGGCTGGCCAGATCCTGGCGTTTGGCGATCAGCGCATAGAGCCTTTCTTCGGCCAGCTGATGGCGGCGACGGCCGGCGGCCAGCAACCGCTCCGGGCTCTTGCCTTGCAGGCGCAATTCCAGGTTGGCGAGGCGCCGCTCCCCCTGATGCAACTTTTGATTCATCAGCTGCTGCAGGCGGGCAGAGAGTTCGTCGAGGCGCTGGGACTGCTGCTCCAGCCGCCGTTTGGGATCCTGATGGTCGAGTCGTTTTTGCAGCAGCGCGAAGCCGTGGCGGGCGGCAGTCTGGTGGCGGCTTATGCCCTGTGCCAGCCGTTGCCACAGATGGGCGAGGCGCTGGATGCGGGCCTGATTGTCCGGCGCCACCAGTTCGGCGGCGGCCGACGGGGTCGGGGCACGCAAGTCGGCGGCAAAGTCACTGATGGTCACGTCCACCTCGTGGCCCACAGCGCTGATGACGGGGATGCTGGAGTTGGCAATGGCGCGCGCCACCGCCTCCTCGTTGAAGCACCAGAGATCTTCCAGCGAGCCGCCGCCGCGACCGACGATCAGCACGTCCACCTCGGCGCGGCGGTTGGCCAGGGCAATGGCCGCCACTATCTGGCCGATGGCGGCGCTGCCCTGCACCTGGGTCGGGTAGATGAAGACGGGGAGATCCGGCGCTCGGCGCTTGAGCACGGTCAGCATGTCGTGCAGGGCGGCGCCGGTGGCTGAGGTAATCAGGCCCACGGCGCGCGGTTCGCGGGGCAGGGGGCGCTTGCGGCCCTCGTCAAACAGCCCTTCTGCACCGAGGCGGCGTTTGAGCTCTTCGAAGCGCAGGGCCAGCACGCCATCACCGGCGGGCTGCATGGATTCGATGATGAGCTGATAGTCGCCACGCGGCTCGTAGAGGGAGACCCGCGCCTGCACCAGCACCTGCATGCCATCCTGCGGGCGAAACGCCACCCGCCGGTTGTTGCCCTTGAACATGGCGCAGCGCACCTGGGCACCGAGATCTTTTAGCGAAAAGTACCAGTGACCCGAGCTTGGCATCGCCAGGTTGGAGAGCTCGCCGGTCAGCCACACCAGGCCGAGATCCTGCTCCAGGATCATGCGCACTGCGCTATTGAGGCGGGTGACGGTAAAGACCTGTTGTTGCTGGCTGGATGGGTTGAGGCGATTCAAGGGGGATCCTGCTGCTGTGCCCCGGGCAAGGGGAGAAAACAATGGCGCCATCTTAGCGCAGTTCGGTGCAAGAGCCGAGTCCGGGCGTGGCCCGGTGCTCCTCAAGCCGGGTCAGCGCTCCAGTTCCTGCTCTATGGGAGCCTGTCGTCTGGCGGGGCTGACCACCAGCCAGACCGCGAGGCAGACGATGGCGCCGCCGACCACAAAGCCCTCAGTGATGGTCTCCCCGAGCACCAGGTAACCCCACAAGATGCCAAAGGGAGGAATGAGAAAGGTGACCGTCAATGAGCGCAGCGGCCCGATATCTGCGATCAACCTGAAGTAGATGAGGTAGGCGAGGGCGGTACAGATGAGACCGACCGCCAGCACGCTGGCCCACACCTCGGGGATGGCCCAGTTGACGGCGGGCCCCGCCGTCACCGAGTAGCCGAAGAAGGGCAGCAGGAACACGCACGCTCCCAGCTGGCTGCCGAAGGCTACCAGTTTGGCATCGAGGCCGCCGCGCTCCGTGATCCAGCGCCGGGTCAGAAACCCGGCGCAGCCGTAGCAGGCGGTGGCGATCAGACAGGCCAGCACGCCAGTGACCAGGTTGCCGCTCACATTCACCTCGCTGGTGGTAGTGATGAGGGTGATGCCGACTATGCCCAGCATGACCCCCAGCAATTTGCGCCCGCTCAGTTGCTCGTTGAAGCAGGAGAAGCCGATCAGGGCCCCCATCAGCGGCGTCGTCGCGTTCAGGATGGCCGAGTAACCCGCCGGCAACCAGAGTGCGGCGATGGCGTACATCAGAAACGGGATGCCTGAGTTGATGATCCCGAGCAGCATGGCGGACTTGAGCTTGCCCTGGAAGAGCATGGGGGAGCGCAGCAGTAGCAGTATGACGCCAAGCCCCACCAGGCCGAAGAAGACCCGCAGGAAGGCGGTGTTGACCGAACCAAAGGCCGGTGCGGCAATGCGCATGAACAGAAAACTGGCGCCCCAGATCGCGGCCAGGAGCAGCAGTCTCACATAATCCGATGTTCTCATCTTGCTTCCTTGAAATGATGGCCGCAGGCCAACCTGATGCGGGTCAGACTCGACATCATGCCGGGTACGGGCGTGGGATGGCAACTGCGTGTATGGGGGGCGTCCTTGTGCAAAAGGCATCACCCTGGGTGATGCCTTTTGCACATTGCCAGGTGGCGGGCGCCACAAGGCCGGGGTCAGCCTGCGTCCGGCTGGCTGACAAAGGCAATCTTGTGCAATCCATGCTGGGACGCCTGCGCCATCACCCTGGCTATGATGCCGTACTCGACCCGCTTGTCGATGCGCAGCTGGATCTCGGGCAGCTCCCCCTCTGCCTTGCCGGCAGTCTCCATCTGGGCAAGCAGGGCGGCCTCATCGACCTCCTTGCCGTTCCAGTAGATCTTGCCGGTGCCATCGATGGCGAGGGTGATGTCCTCCTTCTCCGGCTGATTGAGCTGGCTGCTGGCCTCCGGCAGCTCGAGCTTGACCGCATTGGTGAGCAGGGGGGCCGTGATCATGAAGACGATGAGCAGCACCAGCATGACGTCGATCATGGGGATCATGTTGATCTCGGAGAGGGGCTGATCGTCTCCGTCGTCCGACAATTTGCCAAATGCCATTACCCGTGCCCCTTCTTGGCTTCCCGCTCGGTCAGCTGGGTTACGTTGGAGGGGGCCTGCTCAAATCCCGTCACCAGCAGGGCAAACAGATCGTAGGCAAAGGCCTCGAGCGCGGCCAGCTTGAGGCGATTGCGGCGCACGAAGAAGTTGTAGACAAGCACGGCTGGCAGGGCGACGGCGAGGCCAAAGCCGGTCATGATCAGCGCCTCGCCCACTGGGCCTGCCACCTTGTCCAGGCTGCTCTGACCGGCGGCACCTATGGCCAGCAGCGCATGATAGATACCCCAGACGGTGCCAAACAACCCGATGAAGGGGGCCGCGGAGCCCACGGAGGCGAGGAAGGCCAGGCCGTGCTCCAGCCTTACCCGCTCGTGGGTAATGGCCTGGCGCAGCGCCCGCAACAGATACTCGTCCGGTGAACCCAGCTTGAGCGATACGGTCCGCTCCCCGGCCCGGTTCAGTTGCGCCACCGTCGCCAGCGCCGTGCTGGTCACGCGACCATAGGCCTCCTGCGGCGGGAGATGGGCCAGCTGGCGTTCCATATCCTGCACGCTTTCGTGCTGCCAGAAGCGGGTCACGAATTGTGCGTTGAGGCGGCGCTCGCGCTGACCCAGCACGATTTTCAGCAGGGTGTAATAGCAGGTGCCGAGGGACATCAATACCAGCAAAATGAATGGCAGCAGCCCCACACCGGTATTTTGACTGAGCAGATGGGCGACGCCCATCCCGTTGTTTGCGATTTCCGGATCCATATTCAAGCCCTTAATTTAAAAATGATGGTGACCTTTGCCCAGGCCTCAACGGCCGCATTGTTCTGTTTGGCGGGAATAAAGCGCCAGCGACTGACCGTCTTGCGCGCCGTCATGTCCAGCCGCCGATAACCGCTGCCCTTGTCTACCTCCACCGAGGAGGCGGTGCCATCGGCCGCCACCAGTACATTCAGGATGACGCGCCCCTCCTCACCCCGTCTTCTGGATTCATAGGGGTAGGGTGGCTCAGGGTTGTTCAGCCGCGCATCGCGGGCGATGGGAGCGCTGCTGCCAGCCCCGCTGCCGCTCTGCCGGGACTTGACCGGCGCTGTGCCACTGCCGCCTTGTTGGGCATTGGTCGCCACCGGCGTGGCGGGGGCCGAGGGCGCCGCGACCGGTTCTGCCCTGGTCACCAGAGTGGCCTTGGGCGTTGGTGGCGCCGGTATCCTGGGCGCGGGTTTGGGAATGGGTTTCCTGACCGGTTTTTTAACGACCTTCTTTTGAACCGGCACCGGCTTTTTGACCACGGGCGGCGCCGGGGCGGCTGCCGGCGCCTTGGCCGGCGCGTCATTGGCGCTGGCCTCACCGACCCAGCGGGCCGACAGGGTCAGCGGCAGGGGCGGGGTGATGGGTGCAGGCTGGTGTTCATAGAGCCACCAGAAGGCGGCAAGATGCAGGACGACCGTGATGGCAAGGCAAGCGAGGCGGGCGGATCCTGGGTGTGCGGTGGGCAGTGGTGGCCTCGGGCTGCAGGCATCCATCACTGCCCTCCATTCCAAATCTTCATGTTCATACTCAAACGGCTAGTGTGGTAGAGCCAGTACAGGGCACTAGCATGCCTGATGATGCCAATCACAAACAACAACCATTATCAATCGCATTTTAATCGAGTGATGCAATAGCCAGATGCGGGTCGGGCAGCTCTCTGTCGTGCGGGATCCGGTCTGCGCTGGCCAGCCGCATCCAGCTGGCCGGGTGAACCGGGTCGAGTGCCATCCGGAGGTGTGCATCGGGCGCCGGGCTATCAGTCACAGCTCCAGCAATACCCCCAGCTCCACCACCCGGTTGGCCGGAATATGGAAGAAATCAGTCGCCTTGAGGGAGTTGCGATTCATCCAGACGAACAAGCCTTCCCGCCAGCGCGCCATGCCTGGCAGGTCGGTACTGACCAGATTTTCGTGAGAGAGGAAGAAGGAGGCATCGCGCATGGAGACCTTCAGATCTTGCTGGGCACAGGCTTGGAAGATCTCCTCTATGGAAGGGGCCTCCTTGTAACCAAAGTGCGCCACGACTTGCCAGAACCCCTCCCCAAGGTGGGTGAGAAGGATGCGCTCCTTGAAAGACAACCAGGGCTCATCCTTTATCTGTATGGTCAGAAAAATGACCCGCTCGTGCAGGATCTTGTTGTGTTTCAGGTTGTGCAACATGGCATGAGGAACCACCTGCACCGACTTGGAGAGGAACACGGCCGTACCCGGCACCTGCAGTGGTGGATGAGCCAGCATGTTGTTGACAAATCCTTTCAGCGCCAGTGACTTGTGCTCAAGCTTGTCGAGAACCAGCTCGCGACCGCGCTTCCAGGTGGTCATCACCACTATGGTCAACAGCGCAAACAGGATGGGCAACCAGCCGCCGGCCAGGAACTTGGTGGTATTGGCGGCAAAGAAGGTGACATCGACCAGCAGGAGAGGGATTCCCGCGATCACGATCAGCCAGGTTGGCCATTTCCAGCGATGGGCGGCGACCACCATCAGCAACAGGGTGGTGAGCGCCATGGTGCCTGTCACCGCTATGCCATAGGCGGCGGCCAGATTGCTGGAGCTTCTGAACCAGAATATCACCAGCACTATGCCGGCCAGCAGCAGCCAGTTCACCAGCGGCAGGTAGATCTGGCCAATCTCATGCTCGGAGGTATGGCGGATCTCCTGGCGTGGCAGATACCCGAGCAGGATCGCCTGGCGTATGACGGAGTAAGTGCCGGATATGACGGCCTGGGATGCGATGACAGTCGCCATGGTCGCCAGGACCAATAACGGTATGGCCATCCAGGTGGGGGCGAGCAGATAGAATGGGTTTTCAATGGCGTCAGGACGGCGTAGCAGCAGCGCCCCCTGGCCGAAATAGTTGAGCAACAGGGCCGGCATCACCAGAGAGCCCCATGCCAGCCGGATCGCACCTCGGCCAAAATGGCCCATGTCGGCGTAAAGCGCCTCTGTACCGGTGACGCAGAGCACGACCGCGCCCAGGGTGATGAAGGCCACTCCTGGCCGGGTGAGCAGAAAATCGAGGGCATAGAGGGGATTGATGGCTTGCAGGATGGCCGGGTTTTGCACAATTTCCTTTGCCCCGAGTCCTGCCAGCACGCCAAACCAGAGCAACATGATGGGGCCGAAGAGTCGGCCTATTCCTGCTGTGCCGTAATGCTGAATGCCAAACAGTATCACCAGCACTATGAGGGTTATGGGCAAGACGAAAGAGGCCAGTTCGGGGGCAACCACCTGCAGGCCCTCGACGGCAGACAGCACCGAAATCGCGGGTGTGATCACCGCATCCCCGATGAACAAGCCCACCCCGACCAGCCCCAGCAACATGACCAGGGAGCGGGCCTTGGGCGACAGGCGGCGTGAGGCCAGGGAAGCCAGGGTCAAGATGCCCCCTTCACCCTTGTCATCAGCCCTTAATACCAGCAAGACATATTTAAATGAGACCACGATCATGATGGTCCAAAAGAAGAGGGAGATGATCGACAGGATCTCGGCAGGGGCCGGCTGCAGGCCAATATGCCCGGCAAAGCTCTCCTTCAAGGCGTAGAGCGGGCTGGTGCCAAGGTCACCGTAGACAACGCCCAAGGCGGCCAGGGTAATCGCCATGCGCCCTTGATGATGTTCATTGATCATCATGAAATTCCATTTCAATTCATAATGTTAATTATGATACGCGAGGTTTGGTCAAAGTGAACACAGTGTCGGACACCTCGATATTCCCCATGGCATCGGATCCGGCTGATCTGCATGCCGCCATCCGTTGCCTCGGCCATGTCAGCGTAGCCTGAGTCGCGTCAATAGAGTGTCTTGGCAAGCGAGGATGTGACCTTGGGGAGCTGGTTGATGACTGAGCAGGGGGCCTCTTTGCATAAAATCGCAGTCTGGCAACTCTTCTACCCCCAAAGTGCCCTTTTAGGACTGATAATCTTGTTTTTTTGGCCTTTTGGCACGTCAAACACGGGCTACGCCATAAAAAATTCAAAAAACTTCTTTACCAGTGACCAATCGGTGAGTAAACTTCGTCGGCAATATTTTACACCCCCACTTCCTCAACGGTGAGATATTGCCATGCTCAGGATTGCCAAAGAAGCGTTAACCTTCGACGATGTACTGTTGGTTCCCGCCCACTCCGATGTTCTTCCCAATACTGCCGATCTGCGTACCAAGCTGACTTCCTCTATCAGCCTGAATATCCCAATGATTTCCGCTGCCATGGACACAGTGACCGAAGCCCGTCTGGCTATCGCACTGGCCCAGGAAGGCGGTATCGGCTTTATCCACAAGAACATGTCCATCGAGCAGCAGGCTGCAGAAGTGCGCAAGGTCAAGAAGTACGAGAGCGGCGTGGTCACCGACCCCGTCACAGTACGTCCTGACATGACCATTGCCCAGGTCAAGGAGCTGAGCCACAAGAATGGCTTCGCTGGCTACCCGGTCGTGACCGAGGGCAACCTGCTGGTCGGTATCATCACCGGCCGCGACGTGCGCTTCGTGATCGATCTCTCCCAGACAGTCGAACAGATCATGACCCAGAAAGATCGTCTGGTGACAGTGCGTGAAGGGGCTCCTCGTGAAGAGGTAGTCGCCCTGATGCAGAAGCACCGTATCGAGAAGGTGCTGGTGGTCAACGCCGATTTCAAACTCAAGGGCATGATCACCGTCAAAGACTTCCAGAAAGCCGAGCGCAAGCCGAACGCCTGTAAAGACGAGCGCGGTCGCCTGCGTGTCGGTGCGGCCGTCGGTGCCGGTGCCGGCAACGAAGAGCGCGTCGCCGCCCTGGTGGAAGCCGGTGTGGACGTGCTGCTGATTGACTCCTCCCACGGCCACTCCCAGGGCGTGCTGGATCGCATCAAGGCGACCCGCGATGCCTATCCTGAGCTGCAGATCATCGGTGGCAACGTGGCCACCGCCTCTGGTGCCCTGGCGCTGGTCGCCGCTGGCGTCAATGCGGTCAAGGTTGGTATCGGCCCTGGCTCCATCTGTACTACCCGCATCGTGACCGGTGTCGGCGTGCCCCAGATCACCGCTATTTCCGACGCTGTTGACGCGCTGGAAGGCACTGGCGTGCCCGTGATTGCCGATGGCGGCATCCGCTTCTCCGGCGACGTGGCCAAGGCCATCGCTGCTGGCGCCAGCTGCGTCATGGTGGGCTCCATGTTTGCCGGTACCGAAGAGGCGCCGGGCGACATCGAGCTCTATCAGGGTCGCTCCTTCAAGTCCTACCGTGGCATGGGTTCTCTGGGCGCCATGTCCAAGGGCTCCAGCGACCGTTACTTCCAGACCGACAACGCCGCAGACAAGCTGGTGCCGGAAGGGATCGAAGGGCGCGTACCCTACAAGGGCCGCCTCAAAGAGATCATTCACCAGCAGATGGGCGGTCTGCGCTCCTCCATGGGATTGACCGGCTGCGCCACCATAGACGACATGCGCACCAAGGCTGAGTTCGTGCGCATCTCGGGTGCCGGGATGAAAGAGTCCCACGTCCACGATGTGACCATTACCAAAGAAGCCCCCAACTATCGGATGGGCTGATAAAACGGGGCTGCGGCCCCGTTTCTCCACCAGTTTTTATCCCCACACCAGCCTGATGCAGGAATAAAATGACTAAAGACATTCACCAGCACCGTATCCTGATCCTGGACTTCGGTTCCCAGTACACCCAGCTTATCGCCCGCCGTGTCCGGGAAATCGGCGTTTACTGCGAACTGTGGGCCTGGGACGTGACCGAAGAGCAGATCCGCGAATTCAATCCGAGCGGCATCATACTCTCCGGCGGCCCGGAATCCGTGACCGAGGCCGGCAGCCCCCGTGCCCCCGCCTATGTGTTCAACGCCGGTGTGCCGGTGTTCGGTATCTGCTACGGCATGCAGACCATGGCCGAGCAGCTGGGTGGCAAGGTGCAATCCTCCACCGAACGTGAATTCGGTTATGCCCAGGTGGAAGTGCTGGGCCAGACCAATGCCCTGCTGCGCAGCATCGAAGATGCCATCGCCCCCAACGGCAATGCGCTGCTGGACGTCTGGATGAGCCACGGCGACAAGGTCACCGCCATCCCCGCCGACTTTACCACCATAGCCCAGACCGCCACCTGCCCCCATGCCGCCATGGCGTGCGAGGCCAAGGGCTTCTACGGCGTGCAGTTCCACCCGGAAGTGACCCACACCCGTCAGGGTGCCCGCATGCTGGAGCACTTCGTCAAGGACATCTGCGGCTGCGAATGCCTGTGGACTCCGGCCACCATCATCGACGACGCCGTTGCCCGCATCCGCGAGCAGGTGGGTGACGATGAAGTGATCCTGGGCCTCTCCGGCGGTGTCGACTCCTCCGTGGTCGCCATGCTGGTACATCGTGCCATCGGCGAGCGCCTGACCTGCGTCTTCGTCGACAACGGTCTGCTGCGCCTGAACGAGGGTGAGCAGGTGATGGAGATGTTTGGCGATCATTTCGGTCTCAACATCATCAAGGTCGAAGCCGAAGAGCGCTTCCTCTCCGCCCTGGCGGGCGAAGATGAGCCGGAAGCCAAGCGCAAGATCATCGGCCGCGTTTTCGTCGAAGTGTTCGACGACGAAGCCAAGAAGCTGAAAAATGCCCGCTGGCTGGCACAAGGCACCATCTATCCGGACGTGATCGAATCGGCCGCCAGCAAGACCGGCAAGGCCCACGTCATCAAGTCCCACCACAACGTCGGCGGCCTGCCGGCCGAGATGAAGATGGGTCTGGTCGAGCCGCTGCGCGAGTTGTTCAAGGACGAAGTACGTCGTGTCGGTCTGGAGCTGGGTCTGCCCTACGACATGCTTTACCGTCACCCCTTCCCGGGCCCCGGTTTGGGCGTGCGCGTGCTTGGCGAAGTGAAGAAAGAGTACTGCGATATCTTGCGCCGCGCCGACGCCGTCTTTATCGAAGAGCTGCGCAAGGCCGACCTCTACAACCAGGTCAGCCAAGCGTTCGCCGTCTTCCTGCCGGTGCGCTCCGTCGGCGTCATGGGCGATGGCCGCAAATATGACTGGGTGATTGCCCTGCGCGCCGTCGAAACCATCGACTTCATGACCGCTCACTGGGCCCATCTGCCCTATGACTTCCTGGGTCACGTGTCGAACCGCATCATCAACGAGATCAATGGCATCTCCCGCGTGGTGTACGACGTCTCCGGCAAGCCGCCCGCAACCATCGAATGGGAATAAGCGGCTCACGCCCTTCTGCCTTTCGAGCATAAAAATGCCAAAAAGACGCCCTTGCGGCGTCTTTTCTTTTTCCAATCGTTTGCGCCTCAATTTTCCGTTCGCTAGCCGCTTTCTCGCCTCCTTGCCCCTGTCAGATATGACAGGAGGTGTTTTATGGATCTCGCACTAGGCTCTGCCATGCCAATTGAGACCGGTGCTGTGAGGCGGCGGCCGTGGCAAGAGGGGAAGCAGGGTGCCAGCAGGCCTTCATTCACGCTGCCGGCACCGGACATACTGGTACATGGTCGGTATGGCCCCCGGTGGAGTCCGGACACCACTTGAATAAACGGGGCGGAACCCGAACAGCCAAACGAGTAGGGACAAGAGATCACGGAGGGTTTGTTATGTCAGAACAAGCAGTGTTGTTGGGTGGATGGACCGCATACCACAAGCTGAGCGCAAAAGATCAGGCGGTATTTGACCTGGCACTGAAAGGATTTGTCGGGGTGCAGTACCAACCCTTCGAAGTCTCCACCCAGGTCGTCGCCGGTACCAACTACCGTTTCAAATGCAAAACCACGGTGCCGCTGCCCAACCCGATCCACGGGGAAGCCGTGGTGCAGATCTTCCAGTCTCTGGATGGCTCGGCCCATATCACCTCCATCACCCCGATCTGATTGGGTAGTGGGGCAAGACGGGGAGGGGGAAACTCTCAATCGATTGGCCCCAAACCCAGCAATAAGAAAGACGCCCTTGTGGCGTCTTAAGTTGCTGAAGGTGTTCGCTGCGCTCATTGGGACACTTCAAACTGCCCCTTAGCTCGGCGTTAGAGAACTAGGAGAACTTACAGTGCCCAAACTTGACGAATACCTGAAAAAGCCAGTGTCTGATCTAGTAGCGGACTCTCCTCGAGTAATTCCTGAAGAAGAAAAGGAGCGGCACAAAATTTACTCGCTTCTTTTGATGAGCATGGTCGCATTCAATTGGAATTCAAACAAACGGGGTGTTGAAGATAGTCTAAAACCATCGCTCTCCAAAGATTATGGGGGCAACGTACTACTTTCCACTTCTGAAAAACTAGTGCCACGAGGAAGAAGCCTAAAAGGTGATTACCTCGGCCATAACATCGCTGCGTTTGCGGTTGACAGAGATGGCTTCGTTATCGATTTTGACTTCAATCACAATGAAATTTTTAATAGCTCTACTCAGCACGCGGAAGCTCGTCTATTAAATAGAGTGTTTTCTCTGAACCAAATAAACGAATCATGGAACGTGGGATCCACCTCTGAAGCCAGTAACAGCTACGGTCAGTTGCTTCAGGGCGTAACCATCTATACATCTCTTGAATCATGCGCCCAGTGTTCGGGAATAATGACTTTAGGAAATGCAAAAGAAGTTGTCTATTTGCAAGAAGACCCAGGCCAATACAAGATTGGAAACATCATGTTCAGGCTTACAGAGACAAATGACCCGAATAGAAAGGCATTGGCTCCGCGCCCGATCCCAGCAAACACATTTAGCTTTAAATACTATTCATTGCTTTCCGAAAAATTTGGCGAATACAAAAAATCCTCTGGGAGCTCTAGCATCACTTCGTTCTTATGTACCGAGGCTGCATATTTGTTATTCCTAGAGGCGGAAAGTGAGTTGCATCAACTGGTGAGAGATGGATTGCAATTTCCGAACTGGAAGGCAAAGCTATCAAATGGTGCTGAAGCCAGGATGAACAACAAAGACGTGCTAGACGAATGCATTGGATTCTATAAATATTTTGCCGAAAAGGGGCGCAGAGGCACCCCCCACTGATTATCTAAAAATTAATTCAAGCGGACTTCCAAAAAACTGCACTTTTTGCGTCCGCTTAATTCAAACGTTAGGCTACATAAACGAAAATTATGAACACACAAGGCGTTCATGATCTTGAGTCAGCCGTACTGCATTGGCTTTGCTTTCAACATCTTTGTTGTCGCGGAGCACTGATGTCCGAATGCTGCCATGCCTCGTGACCAAGCAAAGAAAGGGACGATCTTCGTCCCGATTCTTCTCATGTTCCCGTTTTATATCGCCGCACGCTGTCGGGCGCTGCCTGATTGTCTGCTGACTCACTACCAATACTCCTGTTTTCCTCATCAGGCCGGACAGAAAAAGGCCAGGTTCACTCATACCTCGCCGCTTCCCAGGCGTGTATCGCCTGTTTGCGGGTCTCGCCCCAGTGATAGCCGCCGAGCCTGCCGTTTTGCTGGATGACTCTGTGGCAGGGGATCATCAAGGCGACGGGGTTGGTGCCCACCGCCAACCCCACGGCGCGGGCAGCCTTGGGATTGCCGACGGCGCTCGCCACTTGGGCGTAGCTCACCACCTTGGCGGGTGGGATCTGCAGCAGCGCCCGCCAGACGCTGATCTGAAAGTTGGTACCGCTCACGTGCAAGGAGATGGGGCGATCCGCCTTCTTGCTGCCATCGAACATGGTGTCGATGACCCCCTGGGTGCGTGATGGCGCCTCCCGCAGCTCCGCCTCGGGCCAGCTCTGGGCGAGGGTGGTCAGCGGCGCCTCTGGAGCCTTGTCATCGAGAAACGAGAAGTTGCATACCCCCCGTGGGGTCAGGGCGACGAACGCCTGGCCGAAGGGGGTGTCGTGCACCCCGTGATCGATAACCAGCCCGGCCCCGCGCTGCTTGTACTCGCCCGGCGTCACCGCTTCGAGCTGTACGAAGTGATCGTAGAGCCGCGAGCCGCTGCTAAGGCCCAGAGTATCGGCCACTTCCAGCAGCGGGCGCGACTCCTGCAGCAGCGCCTTGGCCCGCTCCAGGGTCAGCACCTGCAGATAGCGTTTGGGCGTCACCCCGGCCCAGCGGCTGAACAGCCGCTGGAAGTGAAAGGGGCTTAAGTGAACGTGCGCCGCTATCTCGTCCAGGGTGGGTTGGCGCTCCACCTGGCTTGCGATAAAACGGATGGCATCGGCGATGCGGGCGTAATCAGACATAAGGCGCTCTCACGATAGGTGTGTAGCCACAGGATCTTGGGTGCGACAAGGTCATGTGCGACAAATAGATACCCCACCATCGGCCAGCAGGGCAATGCCGGTGGTAAAGCTCGATGCATCGGACGCCAGATAAAGGGCCGAGCGAGCGATCTCCTCCGGTTGGGCCAGCCGTTTGAGGGCATGCATATTCTGCACAAAGGCGAGACTCTCCGGTGTATTGGTAAAGGTCTGCCCCATGGGGGTGTCGGTGCCCCCCGGCAGCAGGGCGTTGACCCGCACCCCTTGCGCCCCATACTCGGCGGCCAGCACCCGGGTCAGGCCAATGAGGCCCGCCTTGCTCGCGGCATAGGCTGCCATGCCGGGCAGCCCCAGGGTATGGCCGACGAAGGTGGAGGTAAAGATAAGCGAGCCGCCCCCGCGTGCCTGCATGGCGGGGATCTGGTACTTGGCCCCCACAAAGGCGCTGGTGAGGTTGGTATCCAGAGTCTCCTGCCACTGCGCCAGTTCAAGATCCTGTACGCTGCTCGGCGTGCCTGTGGTACCGGCGTTGTTGAAGGCGATATCGAGCCCGCCGAAACGGGTCAGCGCGAGATCCACCAGATCGCGGGCGTAAGTCTCGCTTCTGACGTCCCCCGCCAGACTTACCGCCTGGCCCCCCTCATGGCGGATCTCCTCCACCAGCAGATCCAGCTCTGGCTGGCGGCGGGCACCAACGACGACGCTGGCCCCTTCGCGGGCAAACAGGATGGCGCTGGCGCGGCCGATGCCGGAGCTGGCTCCGGTGATGATGGCGACCTTGTTGGACAGTAATGACATGGCAGTTCCCTCGCAGGTGTGTTGTGCGGACGCACAGGGTTGGTAATGGGTTGGAACCTCAAGGGGGTCGGCCCCACTCTGGTTTGGCCCCACTATGGCAACCGGCCCTCGCTGGCACGACCCGGATCTTGCTCTCTTTGCTCCCATGTCGCTTTGCTACACATCGATGCAGGCCTTCGTGGCAACAAAAGGGGCGATCTGCGCCCCGAATTCTTTATAATGCCCCCCTTTAAAACCGCCGGATGCAGGTTCGGCGTGCGCTGATGGCTGGCTACGCCATCAGGCAGATGATCAGGATTGAGAAACGGTTATGCATACTCTGGAACAGCTGCGCGCGGGTGAACTGTGCGGCGCCCGCCATCTGAAGCTCTGTGAAAACCTCACAGAGTTCCCACCCGAGATCCTCAGCCTTAAAGAGACGCTGGAGGTGCTGGATCTGACCGGCAACCAGCTAAGCGCGCTCCCTGACGAGCTGGCCGGGTTTAGCAAATTGCGCATCATTTTCTGCTCCGAGAACCGCTTTACCGAGCTGCCCGAGGTGCTGGGGCGCTGCCCGGCACTCACCATGGTGGGCTTCAAGGCCAACCAGATTTCCACAGTCCCCGCCGCGTCGCTGCCGGCGGGGTTGCGCTGGCTGATCCTGACCGACAACGCCATCGAGCAGCTGCCCGATGAGCTGGGTCAGTGCGAGGCCCTGCAAAAGCTGATGCTGGCGGGCAACCGCTTGACCGCCTTGCCAGAGACACTGGCCAATTGTCATCGACTCGAACTGCTGCGCATCGCCGCCAACCGGATCGAACGCTTCCCCGACAGGCTGCTCACGCTGCCACGCCTCGCCTGGCTCGCCTATTCCGGCAACCCCTTTAGCGAAATCGAGGAGGCGCGGGCCATCGATGTGGATCATGTGGCTCATATCGCCACTGTGCCGTGGCTGGCGCTTGAGTTGGGTGAGCTGCTGGGGCAGGGGGCCTCTGGCGTGATCCACAGTGCTACCCGCATCACCTGTGACGGATTGCAGGGTGACGGGCCGCGCTCGGTGGCGGTCAAGCTGTTCAAGGGGACTGTGACCAGCGATGGCTTGCCCCATTGCGAGATGGCGGCGTCGCTGGCGGCCGGCACCCATCCCAATCTCATCAGGGTGTTGGGGCGGGTGGCTGATCACCCCTCCGGCATACCGGCGCTGGTGATGGCGCTGATAGACTCAACGTTTGCCAATCTGGCCGGGCCGCCGAGCCTGGACTCCTGCACCCGGGACGTCTATCCGGCAGGGCTGTTGTTCACCCCGGCTGCCCTGCTCGCCATGGCGCAGGGCATTGCGGCTGCCGCGGGGCATCTGCATGAGCGAGGCATCATGCACGGCGATCTCTATGGCCATAACATACTGCACTCTTTACAAGGGAAGGGCCGGGTGCTGCTCGGCGATTTTGGCGCGGCCTCTTGCTACAACCGCACGGAATGCGTGCTGGCCGAGGGGCTGGAGCGGATAGAGGTGAGAGCCTTTGGGTGCCTGCTGGACGAGCTGCTGGCCCGCTGCCAGCCACAGAGCGAGGCACTGCAGGATCTTGCCCTGCTGGCTCGGGCATGCCTCTGCGAGCAGGTGTTGCAGCGACCCTCGTTCGCGCAGATCTCGGCCAGGATAACGGCAGTGGCGGCCATGATGGAGGCCGAGCCCGTCTGTGCCTGAGCCTGAGCCTGCGAGATTAGCGGGCATCTGACTGCGAGCAGGGGCTGCACAGCACGCAGCAGACTCCCATGACACAAAGATGTCAAAAAGACGCCTTGGAGCGTCGTTTCATGTTGCAATCGTTTTTCTGGCAAAAATCACCCATAGGCCCGGCGCAAGGCTTGCGTGCGCCGGGTTAAGTTGTGATATTGAGGCATCTTCAGGTAACAGGGGTATTAGGATGGAAGCTGCGTTTTGGCATCAGCGTTGGGAAGAGAACCGGATTGGCTTTCATCAGGCAGACTTCAATCGCTGGCTGCAATCCTGGTGGTCTGCCCAGCAACAGGATGAACCCGTGCTGGTGCCCCTGTGCGGCAAATCCCGCGACATGCTCTGGCTCAATGGCCTGGGCCACCCCATCGATGGCTTCGAGCTCTCGGCGCTCGCCATCGAGCAGTTTTTCAGTGAAAACCAGCTCACCGATACCCTCAGCGAGCTGGGCCCCTATCAGTGTCATCAGCACGGTTCCCTGCGCATCCATCAGGGGGATTTTTTTGCCGCCCCCGAGCTGGGGCGTCGCTACCGGCTGGCTTATGACAGGGCGGCGCTGATCGCCTTGCCAACGGAGATGCGCCGCCAGTATGCGGAGCTGATGAGCCGCCTGATGGAAACCGGTGGTCAGATCCTGCTGGTGACCCTGGAGTATCAGCCGGAGCAGCAGAAACAGCCGCCCTTCTCGGTGGGGGAGATGGAAGTGCGCACCCTGTTCGAGCGCGATTTTCGGGTGGAGGTGCTGGGCAGGGCGGCAGAGGTGGATCACCCCAGAGTGCTCTCCGGCCAGCTCTCCTATTTCGATGAAGTGGCCTATCGCCTGATCCGCCGGGGCTGAGGCGCAGTTGAAAGTGTGATCCCGCGCGACAAAGCCGCAGGTCACGGACTCTTTGCTACCTCCTTTGACATAGATCAACGTGGCAAGGGAGGGGAGTGCCTAAGATGAGCCTGTTTCTCAATCACTGTTGGCATCGGCAGATGAGCTCTGGTTTGAACCATATGGCCGATCATCAACTCAGTGTCTGATTTTCACGCTCATGTTCACTTTTGGCGGCTTAGGTCGCAATTGATTATGGTTTTTCCAGCCGACCCCCAGGGGTCGGCTTTTTATTGGGCGGGAATTGCTGATGGACAAGTATGCCTGCTCAGGCCTCGAAGGTGCTGGCGTTGAGTCGAAACGCCTTGGGGTCGTCGATAAACTGGCCCGTGATGCGCTCGTCGTGTTCGTGACCCTGGCCATAGCTGCAGAGGATCAGCCTGTCCGAGGTGCGTGAGCGCAGCTGTATGATGAAGCGCACCAGATCGGCGCGGCTCAGTTTGCCCACCTCCTCGCACACCCTTTCCCGCTGATCGAAGCCCAGATCCTTGTTGCCTATGCTGACCCAGAGCCGCTGGCCGCGACTGCGCAGGTTGGCATCCCGTTCGCTCAGCTGGGCCTGCAGGCCCACCTTGCTGTCTTGCCACTGTTGCTCGGTCAGCTCCAGCATGGCCAGCGGGAAGAGGTCGATGAACTCTTCCACCGCATCCAGCAAGTGCTGGGGCCCTGCCACTGGCGACTGGATATAGAAGATGAGGCCGGGGTGACGGTTGAGGGGCAGGTTGCCGGCACCGACCACGTACCCCAGCTGCTGGCGGGTACGCAGCTCATGGAAGAAGGTGGACGACATTATGTGGTTGGCCAGGGTGAAGCAGGCGAGATCCCGCGCCCGGGTGGTGCGGGACTGGTAGTAGACCAGCAGCGCCGAATCTTCGTGCTCGCACCCCTGCTCGCGAATGAGGGTGCCCCTGTTTTGAATGGAGATGAGCGGGCGGCGGGTCTCGGCACTGGGCTGGCTGTGGGTGCCAAGGTGGCGCTCCAGCAGGGCGGCCAGTTCGAGCGCCTCGGCGGCATTCCAGTCACCGTGAACCAGCGCCTCTATGTGTACCTCCCCGAACAGTTGGGCGACAAACGCCGGCATCTCGTCAAGTTCCACGGTGCGCAGATGGCGCAGCAACTGCTCGAACGGCGGGTTGTTTGGTTGCAGCAAACTGGTGAGCTGGTTGAACAGCTGGGAGATGGGCCGCGCCTTGGACTGGTTGTCCCAATTGCGGATGAGCTGCTCTTTTATCTCGGCGAAGCGGCCCGGATCCGGATAGCCCAGGGTACGGTTGCCGAGGATCATGTCCAGCAGCAGGGGTTGCTTGTCGGCAAAGCCGCTCAGGTTGATGGTAAAGCCGCCCTGGTGGGCATAGATCTGGTAGCCCAGTCCCGCCAGCTCCGCCGGGTAGGTGAGGGCGTTGAGGTGATCGGTAAGCAGCTCCACCGCGAGCCGTGCCATGGCGATGTGGCGCGGACTTTTGACCGCGTGCTCGCTGTCGATGGAGATGTAGAGGTTGCCCTTGGGCACGCTGAACTGATGCTCGTGCAGATGCCAGAGTCGAAACCCTGGCCTGTCGATGAGGCAGGCGGGCATGTCGGCCTGCAGCGCCGGCTGGCGCGGATCGAGCCGGCTGCTGATAAAGGGGTTCGGCAAGGGCAGGGCGAGGGCCGGTTCAGGCTCGCTCTGCTGCCAGTGGATCTTCTCCGCCTCAGTGATGACGTCGACGCCATAGGGCGTCTGATACCAGCGGGCCAGGCGATCCGTGGCCAGCTCGGGCGCCGTGATGGTCATGCGCAGGTTGTGTGGCGTGAGCTTGGCGAGCAGGCGGCGGATCAGCGCCTCGTCGTACTCGCGCATCATGTAGTCGCCGTAGAGCAGATCCTCGGGCGTGTAGCTGAACAGGTTCAGCACCAGCCCGGAGACGGTGTCGAGTGCCCGGCCCCGCTCCTGGAAGCGGAACGCCGACTCGAGCACTGTGCGCTTCTCGTCGTAGCGCCAGCTTTCCACCCCGCCGCGCTCGATAAGCTTCAGATAGCCGAACAGGGCGGCCACTATCTCGTTGACGTGTTCGAGCCCGAGCGGCGTGAGGCCGAAACTCACCCCGAAATCCTTGAAGTTGGCACCGCTGATGCCGCCGCCGGCTGAGAGCTGGTTGACCCAGCCTTTCGCTTTCAGCAGGGAAAGCAGGCTGCCATCCCCTTCATAGCCGATGAGGTGGCTCAGGAAGGTGAGGGGTTTTTTGTCATAAAACTCGTCGACGTTGGGCAGCGGGAAGGTCAGCGCCAGCTTGCGGGTCTCCTTGACCGGATTGATGCGGATGCGGATGCCGAGATCGTCGAGGCGATAGAGGGGGGTCGTCAGGGTCGGTATTCCCAAATTGCGATTCAAAATGGGAGCGAAAAAGCGATCGCACCAAGCCATCTGGGTCTTTATGGATTCAGGCGAGATCATCACCAGCGCCATGCGATCCGCGCTGTAGTGAGACTCGTAGAACCGGATGAGATCGGCGCGCAGATCCCGACCGGGCAGATCCGCCAGGGTATCCAGGTTGCCGACCGAGAATTTGGAGAAGGGGTGGGCCGGGTTGACCGTCTCTTTATGTACCTGGTAGCTGCGGCGCACATCGTCCTGCAGCTTGAGGCGGTACTCGGAATCGACCGCGTTGCGCTCCTTGTCCACCCACTCGGGGGTGAAGGTGGGGCAGATGAAGAACTGGGAAAAACGGTCGAGCCCGGCCTCGAAGAAGCCGTTGTCTATCTCGAAAAAGAAGTTGGTGAACTCGGTGCCGGTCCAGGCATTGTTGCTGCCGCCATGACGGCTCATAAATTGCTGGTACTCACCAGGCTTGGGATAAGTACGAGTGCCAAGGAACAGCATATGCTCAAGGAAATGAGCCATCCCCTGCCGATCGGCCGGATCGTCGAAATGACCTGTGTTGACGGCCAGGGAAGCGGCAGACTTGTCGGTATCGGGATCGCAGATCAACAAGACCCTGAGCCGGTTTGCCAGCTCCAGATAGTGGTACTGCCGATGGTCATTAGGACTGGCATATGGGCTCATTGGGGCGTGACTCATGTTGGATTTATTTGAATTTAAACATGATTATCGACCCCGCTATCCAGTGAGGCAAACCCTTTTCTGAGAGGTAGCGCAATTGTTTCCCCCGGCATGGCGGGGTAAGATCCCCCCGCTATCAAAACAGGCCCCTTGGGCGAGGTTGTAATGAAAATCTACATAATGCGTCATGGCCAGGCTGGCATGAATGCGAAAACAGATGAACAGCGTCCACTGACCGAGCAGGGCATCGAAGAGTCCATTCACATGGCCAGTTGGCTGGCCCCTCAGCTGGATGGCGAACTGGATTTGGTGGTTCACAGCAATTACCTGCGTGCCAGACAAACCTGGCAGAGCATATGCAGTGAATTACCCAAGGCCGCCAGGGTCGAGGAGAGCAGCGAGATCACCCCTTATGGCGACCCGGCGTTTGTCGCGAGTTATCTCACTGCGTTGGCGGCAACACATGACAATATTTTGATGGTCAGCCACCTGCCGCTGGTGGGGTATCTGGTGCAGAGCCTCTGTCCGGCAGCGGGTGCGCCCATGTTTGCCACCTCGGGTCTGGCCTGCATCGAGTGGCAAGATGACAAGGGGGTCTTGCTCTGGCTGGAAGGACCACATACAATACGCTAAAAGTTAATAAAAAGTTATAAATTGGTTTTTTGGGGAAGAGAGTCGCGATTTTTCCGGATTTTTATATAGAATTTACGGAATTATTTCGCAGAAGCTGCTGTCATACGGATACAACTGCAAGAGGTTGCAAACGATGAGAGTGTTCAAGAAGTACCTGCCACTCATGGTGGCAAAACATGTCAAAACCTTCTTCAAGGGACGGATCTATATCCACGGCAGGGGGCGTTTTGATTTCCAGTCAGGCTTGCTGATGATGCCAACGCCAGCTGACATTCCCCACCGCCAGACCGTGGTCGAGGTCAACGCCATGATCTCCAGACTGCACATGGATGCGGCGTGATACTTTCACTATCCCATCCAGACGCTTCATGCCCGCCACCGTGCGGGCATGATTGTTTTTGGCCCTGATCTGCCCGAGTCGGCTCTGTTCGATTCCGTTTCAAACCCGCCTGCATCGGCAAGGCCGGCAAGCACTTGCTAATCCTGTTTGCCTCTCTATACTTCCCGCCGGAAATACCCGCTGCTTTCTTCTGGATATAGTGATGCCCCTTGCCTTCTTGTTTCCCTTCTCCTGCATGGCCATCTGGGCCGGCAACGCCATCGTCAGCAAGTTGGCGGTCGGGGTGCTCTCACCCGCGGCGCTGGCCTGGTCACGCTGGATGGTGGCCGCCATCATATTGACGCCTTTCCTCGCGCACCGCGCCTGGCGGGATCGCGCCAAGCTGCGGGCCGGCTTCTACCAGCTGGCGGCGCTGGCCCTGCTCGGCATGGTGTTGAACCAGACCTTCGGTTACTACGCGGCGCAAACCCTGGGGGCGACTGAAATCGGCCTGATGATGGGGCTGACCCCGCTGATGACTGTGGTGCTCAGCATCTGGCTGCTGCGCGAGCGCCCAACCTGGGGCGCCCTGCTCGGCGGCGTCATCTCCATTCTGGGGCTGGCCATCTTGCTGGGGCAGGGGGATCCCTCCCGCCTGATCACCCAGGGCATTCACATCGGCTCCGTCTATATGCTGCTGTCGGCGGGCACTTATGCGCTCTACAGCGTGCTGCTCAAGAAGTGGGATCTGGGGCTGGACAACTGGTCCATGCTCTATGGCCAGGTGCTGTGCAGCCTGCTGTTTCTCACCCCGTTCTACCTGCTGGTGGACGGGCAGTGGCCAGATGGCCGCGCACTCTGGCTCATCCTCTACGCCGGTATTCCTACCTCGGCCTTGTCACCCTGGCTCTGGATGCAAGGCATAGCCCTGTTGGGGGCGAGCCGCACCGCCATTTTCATGAACCTGTTGCCGGTGATGACGGCGGCGCTGGCCATCAGCTGGCTCGGGGAAGAGCTGACCAGCTATCACCTGATAGGGGGCGGCATGACGCTGCTCGGGGTCTTGCTGGCGCAACTGCTGGTGCAGCCAGTGGTGCTGCGCCGGCGCCGGGTGGCGCTGGCCGCCTGCCGGGAAGATTGAAAAAAAGACCGCCTTCGAGGCGGTCTTTTTATTCAGGGGGTCAGGGCGTCACTGCGCGATGAGATAGAGGTCTTTGGAGTAGACCACGTCTTGCGGGTTCTGGTAGGGATAGCCCTTGATGTTGGGCTTGAGCAGCCGCGACTTGACGTAGAAGTAGACGGGGGCGATGGGGGCCTCGTCATCGATCAGCGCCTCGGCCTGCTGATAGAGCTGGTTGCGCTCGGCCGGATCCTTGGAGTCATGGGCCTTGGCCAGCAGGGCATCATACTGCTTGTTGAACCACTTGCCGCTGTTGGCGCTGCTGCTGGAGGTCATGATGTCGAGGAAGGTTGAAGCATCGTTGTAATCCCCGTTCCAGGAGTAGCGGCTGACGCCGAAATCCCCCTCGTTGAGCACTGACACCATGGTTTTCCACTCCATGTTGTTGAGCTTGGCGCTGACCCCCAGGTTGTGCTTCCACATGGAGGAGATGGCCAGGGCTATCTTCTTGTGCCCCTCGCTGGTGTTGTAGAGGATGTCCACATCCAGCGGCTTGCCCGGGCCGTAGCCCGCCTCGCTCAGCAACGCTTTCGCCTGCTTGATCCTCTCTTCCTTGCTCAGCAGCTGGCTGGCAGGGCGCTTGAGTTCGAAGCCGTCGACGCTCGGCGGGGTCAGGCTGAAGGCGGAGATCTGACCCTGTCCCAGGATCTTCTCGGTGATGGTGTCTCTGTCGATGGCCAGCGACAATGCCTTGCGCACCTTGGGATTGTCGAACGGTTTGCGCTGGGTGTTGAACACATAGTAATAGGTGGCGAGCAGGGGGGCATTTATCAGCTCCTCCGGGCTCTGGCTCTTGAGCTGCTTGTATTGCTCCAGCGGATAGGTGGTGTAGTGCAGCTCACCGGCGCGATAGCGGTTGTAGGCGGCGGTGTCCGAGACTATCTCCAGATAGAGCACCTTGTTCAGCACTGTATGCTGGTTGTCCCAGTAATGGGGGTTGCGCTCGGAGATGAGCCGCTCGTTGGGGGTCCACTCCTTGAGCACGAAGGCGCCGTTGGAGACTATGTTACCCGGCTTGACCCACTCATGACCGAACTTCTCTATGGTCGCCTTCGGCGCCGGGAAGGTGGTGTAGTGAGAGAGGGTTTTGAGGAAGAAGGGCACAGGGTTCTTTAAGGTGATTTGCAGGGTATGCGCATCGAGCGCCTTGATGCCGAGGGTATCCGGGCTCTTCTTGCCCTGCACCACGTCGCTGGCGTTGGTGACGCCGGTCAGCTCGATGAACCAGGCGTAGTTGGAGGCATTCTTGGGATCCGCCGCCCGCTGCCAGCCATAGACATAATCCGCCGCCGTGACCGGCTCGCCGTTGGACCATTTGGCCTCGGGTCTGAGCTTGAAGGTGTAGACGGTGCCCGTGTTGTCGAGCTCGTAGCCAAGGGCGCCGGCTGCTTGCAGCTTGCCGTCGCCATCCAGGGTGTAGAGCCCCTCGAACAGATCGTTGACTATGTCGCTGCCCGCGCTCTCTTCCACCATCTGGGGATCGATGGAGGCGGGTTCAGTGCCTATGTTGCGCACGAAGGTTTGCTGATCGGCGGCTAGCAGCTTGGTGCCGGGCGGTACCTGGGCGGCCAGGGCGGGTAATGCGAACAGGGCGGCAACCGTGCCGGCAATGAGAGTCCTTTTCATTGAATATCCTTATGTTTTTTTGCTTCCAAAGCCTGGCCAGTGTGCTGGATTGATCTGGAGATCTCAAGAGGGGGACGCTGACCTTGCCGTCCGCTACCCAGATAGGGGGCCAAGTGGGCTGTTGCACCCACCATGGCGGCCTGTTCGTGACTTTTCACCACGAATTAACATGGTGAAAGTTACCGATTGGCACCGATTAAAGGGGGTTTTGACAAGGGCTTGACGGCCAGGGTGCGCATTTATCCAGCGGCTTAATTCGCTGCAAAAACAAAAAACAGGCGTTACATTAGGTTACAAAACAAGGCTGCCGAGGATCGGCACTTTTTTTGTTGACGCGTGCAAACGTTTTCAAAGCCAACGGAAACGATCTTAAAGGAACAATAATGCGAAACATGATCACCATGGGCGAGTTCATCGTCAAAAAGCAGGCGGATTATCCCACCGCGACCGGGGAGCTGACCTCATTGCTCAGTTCCATCCGCCTGGCCGCCAAGGTGGTGAACCGGGAGATCAACAAGGCGGGGCTGGCAGACATCATCGGCTCCATGGGTGCTGAAAACGTGCAGGGCGAGGTGCAGCAGAAGCTGGATGTGTACGCCAACGAGCGCTTCAAGGCGGCGCTGGAGGCACGCGGTGAAGTGTGCGGCATGGCGTCTGAAGAGGAGGAGGATTTCGTCTCCTTCGATTCCGAGCTCTCCCGTCACTCCAAATACGTGGTGCTGATCGACCCGCTCGACGGATCCTCCAACATAGATGTCAACGTCTCGGTCGGTACCATCTTCTCCATCTACCGCCGCGTCAGCACGCCCGGTGCCGGTGTTACCCTGGAAGACTTCCTGCAGCCGGGCAACCGCCAGGTCGCCGCCGGTTACGTGGTCTACGGCTCCTCCACCATGCTGGTCTACACCACCGGCTTTGGCGTCAACGGCTTCACCTACGACCCCTCCATCGGCTGCTTCTGCCTCTCCCACGAGAACATCCGCATCCCGGAGGAGGGCAAGATCTACTCCATCAACGAGGGCAACTACATCAAGTTCCCGGACGGGGTGAAAAAGTACCTCAAATATTGCCAGGAGCGGGACGAGGCGACCCACAGACCCTACACCTCCCGCTACATCGGCTCACTGGTCTCCGATTTCCATCGCAACCTGCTCAAGGGCGGCATCTACATCTATCCGTCCGGCACCAATTCTCCGAACGGCAAGCTGCGTCTGCTCTATGAGTGCAACCCCATGGCGTTTCTGGTGGAGCAGGCCGGTGGCAAGGCGTCCGACGGTTTCGGCCGGATCATGGATGTGCAGCCCACAGCACTGCACCAGCGCACCCCTTACTTCGTCGGTTCCACCAAGATGGTGGAGCGGGCCGAGGCCTTCATGCGGGAGTTTTCCGCCCATGAGGATCCTGCCAGTCAGGGTTGATGCCCGTATGCCGTGCCTGCGATGAGCAGATAAAAAACGGGAGCCAATTTGGCTCCCGTTTTGTTTGGGTGAGGTCGCTTGCCTCAGTGACTGGTATGGCTGGCAAGATCCGCCAGCAAGCCATCCACCAGTTTCAGGCGCATGGCGCGGTCTTGGGTCGGTACCTGGAAGCGCAAGCGGGTCGGCCCATCCATCTTGTAGATGCGCGGCTGTTCGGAGAGCAGCTTGACCAGATAGCCAGGGTTGACCCGGGTCTCCTGGGTGAAGTCCAGGTAACCGCCGCGCTCGCTCATCTCCACCCGGCGAATGCCAAGCGCCGTGGCGCGCTGGCGGAAGGCGGCCAGCTCCATCAGGGTTTTGGTTGCCTCCGGCAGCAGGCCGAAGCGGTCAATCAGCTCCACTTTGAGTTCGCGCAGCTCCTGCTCGTCCGCCGCGCTGGCGATGCGCTTGTACATGGAGAGGCGCATGTTGACGTCCGGTATGTAGTCGTCCGGCAGCAGGGCCGGCAGGCGCAGCTCCACTTCGGTGTGCTGGCTCATCAGCTGTTCCAGCGACGGCTCCTTGCCATTTTTCAGCGCCTCGACCGCCTGCTCCAGCATCTCCATGTAGAGGGTGAAGCCGACAGATTCGATCTGGCCGCTCTGATCGTCGCCCAGCAGCTCGCCGGCGCCGCGGATCTCCAGATCGTGGGTCGCCAGCGCAAAGCCGGCACCGAGATCTTCGAGCGAGGCGATGGCCTCGAGCCGCTTGACCGCATCCTTGCTCATCAGCTTGGGATGGGGGGTGAGCAGGTAGGCATAGGCCTGGTGGTGGGAGCGGCCAACCCGGCCCCGCAGCTGGTGCAGCTGGGCCAGCCCCAGATGATCGGCGCGGTCCATGATGATGGTGTTGGCACTCGGCACGTCTATGCCGGTCTCTATGATGGTGGTGCAGACCAGCAGGCTGAAGCGCTGGTGGTAGAAGTCCGACATGACTCGCTCGAGATCGCGCTCGCGCATCTGGCCGTGGGCGATGCCGATGCGCGCCTCGGGCACCAGCTCGGCGAGATCGCTGGCGCATTTTTCGATGCTCTCCACGTCGTTGTGCAGGTAATAGACCTGGCCGCCGCGCTTGAGTTCACGCAGCACGGCCTCGCGGGTGACCGCGGGCTCCTGTTGGCGCACGAAGGTCTTGATGGCGAGCCGCTTGGCGGGCGGGGTAGCTATGATGGAGAGATCCCGCATGCCGGCCATCGCCATGTTGAGGGTGCGCGGGATCGGCGTTGCCGTGAGGGTGAGGATATCCACGTCGGCGCGCAGCGCCTTGATCTTCTCCTTCTGGCGTACCCCGAATCTGTGCTCCTCATCGACGACCAGCAGCCCCAGATCCTTGAAGGTGAGCTCTGAACCCAAGAGTTTGTGGGTGCCTATGATGATGTCGACCTTGCCCTCGCGCAGCTCTTTCATGACGGCATTCTGCTCCTTGGCGGAGCGGAAGCGACTCAACACCTCGACCCGCACCGGCCAGTTGGCGAAGCGATCGCGGAAGTTGTCGTAGTGCTGCTGGGCCAGCAAGGTGGTCGGCACCAGCACGGCCACCTGCTTGCCGCCATGGACCGCCACGAAGGCGGCCCGCATCGCCACTTCCGTCTTGCCAAAGCCCACGTCGCCGCACACCAGCCGGTCCATGCTCTTGGCCTGACACATGTCCCCCAGCACAGCGTTGATGGCGTTGAGCTGATCTTCTGTCTCCTCGAACGGGAAACCGGCGGCAAACTGGCGGTAGGCCTCCCTGTCGTGCTGGAAGGCAAAACCGTGACGGGCCGCCCGCAGGGCGTACACATCCAGCAGCTCGGCCGCCACGTCGCGCACTTTCTCCGCCGCCTTGCGCCGCGCCTTGACCCAGGACTCGCCGCCGAGCTTGTGGCTGGGCGGGTTATCCGAACCGGTATAACGGCTGATAAGATGCAGGCTGGTCACCGGCACGAACAGCTTGTCGCCACCGGCGTATTCCAGGGTCAGGAACTCGGTGGGCAGACCGCCGGCATCTATGGTCTCGAGCCCGAGATAACGGCCGACCCCGTGATCCAGGTGCACCACAGGTTGGCCCTGGGTCAGCTCGCCGAGGTTGCGGATCACGGCGTCCGAGCTCAGGTTCTTGCTCTTCTCCCGCGCGCGTTTGCTGCGGACCTTGCCCCCCAGCAGCTCGGTTTCGGTGATGAGGGCGAGCGCGTCCTTGCCGCTCTCCTGCAGCAGGAAGCCTCGCTCCAGTGGCGCCACCAGCAGGCCGTGGCGCGCCTTGCTCGCCATGAAGGCATCGAGGGAGGCGAACTCCTTGGGTTGCAAGGATATGCGTGCCAGCAGATCGCCGAGCACTTCCCGGCGCCCTTCGGATTCCACCGCAAACAGGGTGCGACCCGTGAAGCTGTCCAGGAACTGGCCCAGCGCCAGCATGGGCTGCTCCTTGCTGTGATCGAGCTGCAGGTCGGGCAGGGGGGCTATGGGGAGATCCCGCTGGCCGGCCCCGCCGTCGGTGGCAGCCTCCTGCAACCGCACGGCGCCATAGTGGCCCAGCGCCGCAAACAGCTGCTCCACCGGCAGGTAGATCTGTTGAGGGGGCAGCAGCGGGCGGGTGTTGTCCCAGCGTCTGTCCTCATAGCGCTGGCCTATGTCGTTCCAGAACCGCTGGGCCGCGGGATAGATATCCCCCACTGTGAGCAGCAGGGTGTTGTCCGGCAGATAATCGAACAGGCTGGCGGTCTGGCTGAAGAAGAGCGGCAGATAGTATTCGATGCCGGCGGGCCAGCGACCCTTGCTTACCTCCTGATAGACGGAGCCCTCGGCGCGCGACAGCTCGAACTGTTCGCGAAATTGGCCGCGAAACAGCTCAATGGCGGCCTCGTCGGTGGGAAACTCCCGGGCCGGCAGCAGGCTGACCGTCTTGACCGGTTCGCTGGAGCGCTGGGTCTCGGGATCGAACGGGCGTATGGAGTCCACCTCGTCATCAAAAAAGTCGATGCGATAGGGGCTGTTGCTGCCCATGGGGAAGAGATCGAGCAGTGAGCCACGGGCGGCAAATTCCCCGTGCTCCAGCACCTGTTCCACCGCCACGTAGCCGGCTTCGGCCAGGCGCCCGCGCAACTGTTGCAGGTTGAGACGCTGACCGGCCTTCACCATCAGGCTGTACTTGTCGAGATAGACCCGGGGGGCGCAGCGCAGCATCAGGGTGGAGATGGGCACAATCAGCACGCCGGCGCTCATCTGCGGCAGCTTGTAGAGGGTCTCCAGGCGCTGGGAGATGATGTCCTGATGGGGGGAGAAGGTGTCGTAGGGCAGGGTCTCCCAGTCCGGGAACATCAGCACAGGCAAGCCCTGATCTGCCAGCAGGAACTGCAGCTCCTGCTCGAGGCGCAGGGCACTCGGGGTATCGGCGGTCACCAGCAGGACGGGGCGGTCGGCCTCCTGGGTGAGGCGGGCGGCAACCAGCGAGAGGCTGCTGCCTGTCAACTGGCCGAGCGTTAACTTTTGGCCCGCCTTGGCGGGCAAGGCGGGAAGCTTCATTGGCATCATTCGATTCTTTTAACGTTGACGGTCTTGAGCACGCAATTTGAGTTGCTTGGATTGGACATGCAGGCTGGCACGCACCAGCAGTTCGCGGTCATCCTCGCGGATCCGCACATAGTCGAGCACCACGTGCATGCCGTGCTCGCTCGGTTCCAGCTGCTTGACCTGGCCATAGCAGTAGATGGCAGAGGCCTCTTCCCGCAGGAAGATTTTGAGCCGCACTATCTGGTGCAGGTGCGGCGGCTCGCCATGGCCCTGGCGTGGATGCAGGTAAGTGAGCTGGCCGGCGCCAAAGCGCAGGGTGTGGAAGCGATGCTCTGGGTGATCCTGCACCGACAGCACATAGCCCATGATCATGTCGATCTTGCGGGACTGCTGATTGACTATCTCCACCAGGTCGTGCATCGACTCGTTCTGGTTGCGCATCAGGCGACTGGTCACCATGTCGATGGAGGTGATGGAGGAGGCGATGCGAAAGGGTTCGGGCAGTTCGGCTTCCAGTGCCTCCAGCGTCGGCAGATGAAAGTCACCGGGCATGGGGATCACATTGACCGGGGTGGCATGGGTGACGCTGAAGAACTGTTCCTGCATGGAGGCTATCCCTTGTTGTCATGGACGGTTTCCCTTTATTATCCGGTATCTTATTTTGTTGGCAACGTAGATATCCTTGAAGACTGGACTTTTTCAGCCGCTGTCGCTGGCCATAGGCCTTCGCTACGCAGGCTCACGACGCAGTAACCGCTTCGTTTCATTCATCTCCCTGTTCTCCACCTTTGGTATCGCCATCGGGGTCGCGGCCCTGATGGTGGTCATCTCCGTGATGAACGGCTTCGAGGGGCAGCTCAAGGGGCGCATCCTGGGGGTGATCCCCCATGTGGTGGTGACCAATCAGGCTGGCCGCATCGACGCCCAGCCCGCAGGCTTGCCCGATCTGGCCAAATTGCCCCATGTGATCGCCAGCGCCCCCATGCTCGACAGCGAAGGTATGCTGCAGAGCCCGGGTCAGCTCACCGGCGTCAGTGTGCAGGGCATAGATCCGGCCCGCTGGCCAAAGGATGACATACTGCATGCCCAGATGCAGATGGGACGCCTCGACAGCCTGCAGCGCGGTGAATACCACATAGTGCTGGGGCAGGGGGTGGCCAATCACCTCAAGGTCTCCATGGGCGATCAGGTTCGTCTGATCCTGACCGAAGGCACCCGTTTCACCCCCTTTGGCCGGGTGCCGGCCCAGCGGCTGTTTACCGTCTCCGGGATCTTCGGGGTTGGTGCCGACGTGGACAGCCAGGTCGCGCTGATCGCGCTGGGGGATGCCCAGCGCCTGCTGCGCCTGCCGACAGAAACCGTCGGCGGCATTCGGCTCTGGCTGGACGATCCCTTCGCCGCCGATCAGGTGATAAAGACGGCGCTGCCGGACGGACTGGAGTGGCAGGACTGGCGCCGCGAGCGCGGCGAGCTGTTTCAGGCTGTCGCCATGGAGAAGCGCATGATGGGGCTGATGCTGGTGCTGATCATCGCGGTCGCCACCTTCAACATCCTCTCCGCGCTGGTGATGGTGGTCACCGACAAGGAAGGGGAGGTGGCCATTTTGCGCACCATGGGCATGAGCGAGGCAGGGATAGTCAAGATCTTCATGGTGCTCGGTGCCTCCAGCGGTGTGATCGGCGCCCTGCTCGGCGGTCTGGCCGGGCTCGGCCTCTCGCTCGGCCTCAACCCTCTGCTCGATGCGGTGGGGCTCAACCTCTACATGACGGCCGGTGGCAGCGGTCTGCCGGTGATAGTGGAGCCGGCTCAGGTCATCACCATCTTGCTGGGGGCCGTGCTGCTCAGCTTCAGCGCCACTCTCTACCCTGCAGCCCGTGCGGCGCGGGTGAAACCGGCCGAGGCGCTGCGTTATGAATAATTCATCTTCTATTGTTACCTCCGGTGAGATTACCGGTGTAAGTGGAGCTCCCTTTATGAATGAACCCTTCTCCTGTGAACCTCTGCTGCGTTGCCAGGCACTGAATCATGTCTATAAAGAGGGCGAGCTGGAGACCCAGGTGCTCAAGGGGATCGACTTGTCCGTCGCCCCCGGCGAAATGCTGGCGGTGGTGGGCAGCTCGGGCTCGGGCAAGACCACCCTGCTGCACCTGATGGGGGCGCTGGACAACCCGTCGAGCGGCGCCGTGCTGTTCAAGGGGCAGGATATCCATCACTGGGACAGCCGCACCCAGGCCAGATTCCGCAATCAGGAGCTGGGCTTCGTCTACCAGTTCCACCACCTGCTCGCCGAGTTCACCGCCCTGGAGAACACCGCCATGCCGCTGCTGATCGCCGGCGAGTCTGTGGCCAGCGCCACCGACAAGGCGACGCGCATGCTGGGGCGGGTGGGGCTCTCCCATCGCCTGAATCACAGACCCTCCGAGCTCTCGGGTGGCGAACGCCAGCGGGTGGCCATCGCCCGTGCCCTGGTCAACGAGCCGAGCCTGGTGTTGGCGGACGAGCCCACCGGCAACCTGGATCACGCCAGTGCCACCGCCGTCTATGAGCTCTTGTGCGAGCTCAACCGCGAGCTGGGCACGGCATTTGTGGTGGTTACCCATGATCTCAGCCTGGCTGCCAAGCTCCATCGGCGGGTGACCCTGGTGAGCGGCATCATGGCGGAGGTCGCCTGATGTTCAAACCGCTGCCCCTGTTTCTGGGCCTGCGTTACAGCCGCTCCCGTCGTCGCAACGGCTTCATCGCCTTTATTTCCGCCTCCTCTCTCATCGGTATCGCCCTCGGGGTGATGGCGCTCATTCTGGGCTTGTCTGCCATGAACGGGTTTGAGCGGGAGCTCAAAGACAGGGTGCTCTCAGTGGTGCCTCATGGTGAGCTGATGGGGATGGAGGCGCCGCTGCCCAATTGGCCCAAGTTGCGAGACTACCTGCTGGCCCAGCCCGGCGTGGAAGCCGCCGCGCCCGTCATCCGGCTCGATGGGCTGCTGGAGCACGGCAATGCCCTCAAGGGATTGCAGGTGCGCGCCGTGCTGCCCGAGCTCGAAGCCAATCTGTCCGATGCGGGCAAGTACATGACGGGGCGCGGTCTGCGCGAGCTGCAGGCCGGCGAACACGGGCTCATTCTCGGCAAGACCATAGCCGACAAGCTGGGGGTCACGATCGGGGATACGGTCGCCCTCTTGCTGCCCCAGGCGGGCGATGCGTCCGCCATCAAGAACCCGAAACGGGAATCCCTCAAGGTGGTGGGACTGCTGGAGATCGGCGGCCAATTAGATGGCGTGCTGGGCTTCATGCACCTGGCCGATGCCCAGGCCATCACCGGCATGGGCAGCGCTGTAGAGGGCTTCAGCCTCAAGGTTAACGACGTGCTCAAGGCGCAGTCCATTACTGTGGCCGCCGCCCAGAAATTCCCGCACTACGTCTATATCAGCAGCTGGATGAGCCGCCAGGGCTATCTCTATCAGGACATCCAGATGGTGCGTACCGTCATGTACGTGGTGATGCTGATGGTGGTGGCGGTGGCCTGCTTCAACATAGTCTCCACCCTGGTGATGGCGGTGAACGAGAAGCGCAGCGAGATCGCCATCTTGAAGACCATGGGAGCGAGCCCGGGCCAGATCCGGCTCACTTTCGTCATTCAGGGCATGGTGAACGGGGTGCTCGGCGCCTTGCTCGGGGCCCTGCTCGGCGGCCTGCTCTCCAGCAAGCTGACCCAGATCCTGAGCTTCATCGAGGGGCTGATAGGCCACAGGTTCCTCAACCCCGACATCTACTTCATCGACTTCCTGCCGACCGAACTGCACATGCAGGATCTGCTGATCGTGACCGGCGCGGCCATGCTGATGAGCCTGCTGGCGACGCTTTACCCCGCCTGGCGGGCGAGTGGTCTGGTGCCGTCCCGGGAGCTGGGACACTGATGTACGACAGCTGATTGGCTGATAAAGAACGAAGGGCCCGCCGGTGCAAACCGGCGGGCCCTGCTGTTTTCTGGTCGTTTGGACTGACTTAGTGGGCGTTGAGCTCATCGAGCGGCAGCGAGAAGCTGGCCACGAAGACGTCGATGAAGTAGCGCATCTGCGGGCTCATCCTTGCCTCCAGCATGGCTTCGAGGCGTTTCCTGGCTGGCTCGAATTCCCGGTTGCCGGCATTGATCTCCTCCAGACACTTGGTGTAGGCGCAGAGGGTATCGGCATCCTTCACCAACCGGGCCAGCTCGGCATCCTGCGCGCCCGAGTCCAGCAGGGGGCGAAAATCCTCCACCAGTTCCGGCGGCAGCATGGCCAGCAGACGCTGCTCGGCGGCCAGCTCTATCTTCTTGTACTCCCGGGCAATTTCGGGATTGAAGTACTTGACCGGGGTGGGCAGATCGCCGGTCAACACCTCGCTGCTGTCGTGATAGAGCGCCATCACGGCGGCGCGATCCGCATCGATCTTGCCCCCAAACAGCCGATTGTGGATGAGCCCGAGGGCGTGGGCCACCATGGCTACCTGCAGGCTGTGCTCGGCGATGTTTTCGGGTTGTATGTTGCGCATCAGCGGCCAGCGATAGATGAGTTTCATGCGGGCGAGATTGGCGAAGAAGTGGCTGGGAAGCATGGCTGGCCTCGGACGGTGGCAATGAAAAAGGGCAGACCCTAGTCTGCCCTTTTTTTGCGGCGCAGGCAGCTTGCCTGTGCGATTTTCGTGGTGTTCAGCGAATGTAGCGACCGGATTCGGCTTCGTGGTTGGTCACCACCATCTGACCTATGGGGGCCAGGGCAATCAGCGCCAGCTTGAGGTGCTGGATGCCGAACGGAATGCCTATGATGGTCACGAAGCAGGCCAGCGCCGAGGCGATGTGGCCGATGGCCAGCCAGATCCCGATCACCAGGAACCAGAGGATGTTGCCAATCAGCCCCAGGGTGCCTGTGCCTATGTCACTCTGCCCCGTCATGCTCTTGCGGCTCACCGCCTGCTTGCCAAACGGGAAGAAGGTGAAGGTGCCGATGACGAAGCAGGCGCGCCCCCAGGGGATCCCGATCAGCGAGACAAAGCAGAGCAGCCCGGCCAGCCACCAGGCCAGCCCCATGAAGACGCCCCCCAGTACAAACCAGAGCAGGTTAAACAAGAAGCGGAAAAAGGCCATGTTGGTCACTCCAGACTCATAAATTTGGCTGTCACCATAGCGAGCAGCAGCCATGGACGCAATGGTTGATGTGATGGGGTGGACAATTTGGGTCGCAGCCTGCGAGCCGGGTGGCTTTTTAGCGGGAAATGAGGTGAAAAAGTAGGCCTTTGCGCGAAAAAAGGTGAGCAAGTGCAAATTCTTGTGCATTGCGCGCTTGAAGTCGGGCCTGGGCTTCCCCATATAAGAGTCAGATTTGCGCGAATTGTGCCATCGGCACCCCCGTTGGGGGATGTGTGGCTCGACTCGACCAAAGTGCGCCGCTATAATGTCGCGTCATATTTTCTCATCACAAAGACAGTCGTTGTCTTTATAAACAGGAAGACTCCGGGCTTTGCCCAGGGGCAATAAGGGTCAGCACACAGTGCTGAGTTGAACGAGGTAAAAGAATGCAAGTTTCTGTAGAGACAACCCAGGGTCTGGAACGCCGTCTTACCATCACTGTACCGGCTGCTACCGTTGACGCTGCCGTGCGTAAAGAATTGAATGGCCTGGCCAAAACCCGTCGCATCGACGGTTTCCGTCCTGGCAAGGCTCCGGTGACCATCATCAAGAAGATGTTCGGTGCCATGGCTCACGCTCGCGTTGCTGATGAAATGATGCAGAGCAACTTCATCAAGGCCATCATCGAAAACAAACTGAGCCCGGCCGGTGCCCCGACCATGGATCCGAAAGAGATCCAGGAAGGTCAGGACTTCGTATTCAGCGCCACTTTCGAAGTGTACCCCGAGTTTGAAGTGGCTGGCCTCGAGACCATCAAGGTCGAGAAGCCGGTTGCGACCGTCAAGGATGAAGATCTGGCCAACATGATCGACACCCTGCGCAAGCAGCACGCCACCTGGGCTGATGTTGATGCCGCCGCTGCCGATGGCATGCGTGTGACCATGGACTTCATCGGTTCCATCGACGGTGAAGAGTTCGACGGCGGCAAAGCCGAAGGCTTCAACCTGGTACTGGGTGCCGGCCGCATGATCCCTGGCTTCGAAGACGCCATCATGGGCAAGAAAGCAGGCGACGAGTTCACCATCGACGTGACCTTCCCGGCTGACTACCACGCCGAAAACCTGAAAGGCAAGGCGGCCAAGTTTGCCTCCAAGCTGAACAAGGTTGAAGAGCAGATCCTGCCTGAGCTGACCGAAGAGTTCGTCAAGCGTTTCGGCATCGAGAGCGGCAACGTTGAAGAGCTGAAAGCCGAAGTGCGCAAGAACATGGAGCGCGAACTGGCTCAAGCCCTGAAAAACAGCGTGAAAGAGCAAGTGCTGAACGGCCTGGTTGAAGCCAACCAGATCGATCTGCCGAAGGCTGCCGTTGCTCAGGAAATCGATACCCTGCGTCAACAGGCCCTGCAGCGTTTCGGTGGTTTCCAGGGCGGCAACGCACCTGAGCTGCCGGCCGAGCTGTTCCAGGCCCAGGCCGAGCGTCGTGTTCGCGTAGGTCTGCTGCTGGGTGACGTCATCCGCACCAACGAGATCAAGGCTGACGATGCCCGCGTGACCAGCATCATCGAGTCCATGGCCACTGCCTACGAAGATCCGAAGGAAGTGATCGAGTACTACCAGAAGAATGAGCAAATGCTGAATGGCGTGCGCAATCTGGCGGTTGAAGATCAAGCCATCGACCTGATCCTGTCCAAGGCGCAAGTGAGCGAGAAAGAAGTTGCCTTTGACGAAGTGATCAACAAGTCCGGTGCCGCTGCCTAAGAACATTTGACTTAAGGTCAAGACTGTTAAGTATAATGGCTCGTGTGATCTCCACTCGGGCCATTTTATTTTAGGGACAATGCCTTATGTACAAGAACTATAACGATGTGACTGAATCCCCACGCAATGCGCTCATCCCCATGGTGGTAGAGCAGACTGCAAAAGGGGAGCGTTCCTACGACATCTATTCTCGTCTGCTGAAGGAGCGGGTGATCTTCCTGACCGGTCAGGTCGAAGATCATATGGCGAATCTGGTGGTAGCTCAGCTGCTGTTTCTGGAGTCAGAGAATCCTGATCAGGACATCAGCATCTACATCAACTCTCCGGGTGGTGCCGTCACGGCCGGCATGTCCATTTATGACACCATGCAGTTCATCAAGCCGGATGTCAGCACAGTTTGCATGGGGCAGGCCTGCTCCATGGGTGCCTTCCTGCTGGCCGGTGGTGCCAAGGGCAAGCGCTTCTGCCTGCCCAATGCCCGCGTGATGATCCATCAGCCGTTGGGCGGTTTCCAGGGCCAGGCATCTGACATCCAGATCCATGCCCAGGAAATCCTGAAGATCAAGAATACCCTGAACGATCGTCTGGCCTTCCACACCGGGCAGGACATGGCCACCATAGAGCGTGATACTGACCGTGACAATTTCATGTCGGCTGATCAAGCCGTGGCCTATGGCTTGGTAGACGGTATCCTGAGCCAGCGCGGCTGAGCAGGGTGTCCCGGACTGTTGTAAACTCAACAGGACGATCCATCCTCTATTGATAAAACGAGGTTGCTGAATGACAGAAAAACGCAAGGGTGAGGGTGATAAGCTGCTCTACTGCTCTTTTTGCGGCAAAAGCCAGCATGAAGTGCGCAAGCTGATCGCTGGCCCTTCCGTCTACATATGTGATGAGTGTGTCGAGCTGTGCAACGACATCATCCGCGAAGAGATCCGTGAGATCTCTCCTAAGCGTGATGGTAGCGAGCTGCCGACCCCTCATGAAATCCGTGCTCACCTGGATGACTATGTGATCGGGCAGGAATATGCCAAGAAGGTGTTGGCCGTCGCCGTCTACAACCACTACAAGCGTCTGCGCAACAGCAGCGAAGCCGGTGGTGTGGAGCTGGGCAAGTCCAACATTCTGCTGATTGGCCCGACCGGTAGCGGCAAGACCCTGCTGGCCGAGACACTCGCTCGTCTGCTGGATGTGCCCTTCACCATGGCCGACGCCACCACCCTGACCGAAGCCGGTTATGTGGGCGAAGACGTGGAGAACATCATCCAGAAGCTGCTGCAAAAGTGTGACTACGACGTAGAGAAGGCCCAGCGTGGCATCGTCTACATCGACGAGATCGACAAGATCTCCCGCAAGTCAGACAACCCCTCCATCACCCGCGACGTGTCCGGGGAAGGGGTGCAGCAGGCCCTGCTCAAGCTGATCGAAGGCACCATTGCTTCCGTCCCGCCGCAAGGTGGACGCAAGCATCCGCAGCAGGAGTTCTTGCAGGTCGATACCTCCAAGATCCTCTTCATCTGTGGTGGCGCCTTTGCCGGTCTGGACAAGGTCATCGAGCAGCGCTCCGTCAAGGGCACCGGCATAGGGTTTGGCGCTGACGTCAAATCCAAGAATGCCAGAGCGACCCTGAGCGAGAACTTTGCCAAGGTGGAGCCGGAAGATCTGATCAAATACGGTCTGATCCCCGAGTTCATCGGTCGTCTGCCTGTGGTCGCGACCCTGACCGAGCTGGACGAGGCTGCCCTCATCCAGATCCTGAAAGAGCCGAAAAACGCGCTGACCAAGCAATATGCCGCGTTGTTCGATCTGGAAGGGGTGGAGCTGGAGTTCCGTGACGACGCCCTGAACGCCATTGCGCGCAAGGCGATGGAGCGGAAAACCGGTGCCCGTGGTCTGAGATCCATAGTGGAAGCCGTGCTGCTCGATACCATGTATGACCTGCCCTCCCTGGATGGCGTCAGCAAGGTGGTGATCGACGAGACGGTGATCAAAGGGGACTCCGCGCCCTTGATGATCTACGAAAATCCCGAGACCCAGGCCGCTGCATCAGAGTAACAGTCTGATTTTTAATCAAATGAAAGGGGCTTTTTGCCCCTTTCATGCTTTTTACGGTTTCGGCGATTGAATCTCATCTCTGCGCCCCCATATACTCAGCCAAGCGCTTTGCCAACGGTATAACAAGCCGAGAGGACATATATGAACCTAGAGCGTTCAGAACGCATCGAGATTCCCGTCCTGCCTCTTCGTGACGTGGTGGTTTACCCCCACATGGTCATTCCACTCTTTGTGGGGCGGGAAAAATCCATTCGCTGTCTGGAAGCGGCCATGGAGCAGGACAAGAAAGTTCTGCTGGTGGCCCAGAAGGATGCGTCAACCGATGAGCCAACGGTGGAGGAGATCTTCTCCGTCGGGACAGTGGCCAATATTCTACAGATGCTCAAGCTGCCGGATGGCACCGTCAAGGTGCTGGTGGAGGGTGGCCAGCGTGCCCGTCTTGAGCGGATGATCGATGACAAGGATTTCTTCGTCGGTGAGGCGCAGTACATCGCCTCCACCGCCATCGAGGAGAAGGACCAGGATGTGCTGGTACGCTCCGCCATCGGTCAGTTTGAAGGCTATATCAAGCTCAACAAGAAGATCCCGCCCGAGGTGCTGACCTCGATTTCGGCGATCGACGACGCTGCGCGTCTGGCCGATACCATGGCCGCGCACATGCCGCTCAAGCTCGAAGACAAGCAGAAGGTGCTGGAAATCGCCTCTGTGTCCGAGCGCATCGAGTTTCTGATGGCGATGATGGAGTCGGAGATTGACCTGCTGCAGGTCGAGAAACGCATCCGCACTCGCGTCAAGAAGCAGATGGAGAAGAGCCAGCGCGAGTACTACCTCAACGAGCAGATGAAGGCCATCCAGAAAGAGCTGGGTGAGCTGGAAGACAGCCCGGATGAATTCGAAGCCCTCAATCGCAAGATTGAAGAGGCGGGGATGCCGGAGGAGGCCCGTGACAAGGCCCAGGCCGAGCTCTCCAAGCTGAAGATGATGTCCCCCATGTCTGCCGAAGCCACCGTCGTGCGCAGCTACGTGGACTGGATGGTGCAGGTGCCGTGGAAGGCGCGCTCCAAGGTCAAGAAAGACCTTGGCAAGGCGCAGGAGGTGCTGGACGCGGATCACTTTGGCCTGGAGAAGGTCAAGGATCGCATCCTCGAGTATCTGGCGGTGCAGGCGCGGGTGAACAAGCTCAAGGGCCCCATCCTCTGTCTGGTCGGGCCTCCCGGTGTGGGCAAGACCTCGCTGGGCCAGTCCATCGCCAAGGCGACCGGCCGCAAGTACGTGCGCATGGCGCTCGGCGGTGTGCGTGACGAGGCGGAGATCCGTGGTCACCGTCGTACCTACATAGGTTCCATGCCAGGCAAGCTTATCCAGAAGATGGCGAAGGTTGGCGTGAAGAACCCGCTGTTCCTGCTCGATGAAATCGACAAGATGAGCTCGGACATGCGCGGCGATCCCGCTTCCGCCTTGCTGGAAGTGCTGGATCCGGAACAGAACAACAGCTTCAACGATCACTACCTGGAAGTGGATTATGACCTGTCGGACGTGATGTTCGTGGCCACCTCCAACTCCATGAACATCCCGGGTCCGCTGCTGGACCGGATGGAAGTGATCCGTCTCTCCGGTTACACCGAAGATGAGAAGCTCAACATTGCCAAGCAGCATCTGGTTGCCAAGCAGATCCAGCGCAACGGCCTGAAAGAGTCCGAGATCACCATCGAAGATTCTGCCTTGGTCGGAGTGATCCGTTACTACACCCGCGAGGCGGGGGTGCGGAATCTGGAGCGCGAGATCTCCAAGATTTGTCGCAAGGCGGTCAAGCGCATCCTGCTGGACAAGAGCATCAAGCATGTTCAGGTCAATCAGGCCAACCTCAAGGAGTTCCTCGGGGTACAGCGTTTCGATTACGGCAAGGCTACCGACCAGAACCAGGTAGGTCAGGTCTGTGGTCTGGCGTGGACCGAAGTGGGCGGCGATCTGCTCACCATCGAGACCACCAATATGCCGGGCAAGGGCAAGCTCACCTACACCGGCTCGCTCGGTGACGTGATGCAGGAGTCCATCCAGGCCGCCATGACGGTGGTGCGGGCCCGTGCCGACAAGCTGCGCATCAATGCGGACTTCTACGAGAAGCGCGATATCCACGTGCACGTGCCGGAAGGAGCGACCCCGAAAGACGGTCCGAGTGCCGGTATCGCCATGTGTACCGCTTTGGTCTCCAGCTTGACCGGCAATCCGGTCCGTGCTGATGTGGCCATGACGGGGGAAATCACCTTGCGCGGCGAAGTCTTGCCCATCGGCGGTCTTAAAGAGAAGTTGCTGGCGGCGCATCGCGGTGGTATCAAGCGTGTGCTGATCCCGAAAGAGAACGAGCGGGACCTCGAGGAGATCCCGGACAACGTCAAACAAGACCTTGAAATCTATCCGGTTCGCTGGATTGACGAGGTGCTGGAACTGGCGTTGCAGGACAATCCGCAGGGGTTTGAGCGCGTTTCTGTCGTGTAAATGTTGATGCGCCGCAAATTTGGCGCATTCGGGGGGTGGTTAAGGCTTGCATGCGCCGGGTAACGGAAGTAGCCTTGACCACCGATCGGGTACTCATGATGAGTCGCAATGCGTGATGTGGCGCGGGTTTGCGCTAGATTGTCACTTGCAACTGATCAGGAGGCTTGCTATAAAACCTCCACTTGTTGTGGCCAGGGAAATCGGCGCCGCAGCGATGTTCGATAAAAGGGGAATATAAGAGTGAATAAATCTCAACTGATTGACAAGATTGCAGACGGTGCTGATATCTCCAAAGCCGCTGCTGGCCGTGCGCTGGATGCTTTCATTGACGCCGTTGGTGAAGCCCTGAAAGAGGGTGACCAGGTTGCTCTGGTGGGTTTCGGTACTTTCGCCGTGCGCGAGCGTGCTGCCCGTTCTGGCCGTAACCCGCAAACTGGCGCGACCATCGAAATCGCCGCTGGTAAAGTTCCTGCCTTCAAAGCCGGTAAGGCCCTGAAAGACGCTGTCAACTAAGTCCGGGCGCTGATATCACATCGGCCACCGTCCTTGGTCGCAGACCAGACAAGTGAGAGGGCTCTCCCTCATACTGATTGACCAAGGCGCATCGCAATCGGTGCGCCTTTTCATTATTTACGCCCATCGAGTACGGGAGCATAAGTACAAACATGATGTTGGATAAACTACGCGAAGGGGCGCAGGGCAAGGTAGCCAAGGTTATCTTGGGCCTGATCATCCTCTCCTTTGCCTTGGCCGGTGTAGGTAGCTACCTCAATGGCCCGGCACGTACCGCCCCCGCCACCGTCAACGGCAATGAGATCAGTTCGGCTGCGCTGGAAAATGCCTATCGCAACGAGCGGGCCCGCATGGAATCCCAAATGGGGGAGTCTTTCAGCCAGTTGGCCGCCAATCCCGATTACATGAAGCAGTTCCGCCGCGGTGTGCTGGACCGGCTGATCGATCAGGCCCTGTTTGACAGCAAGGCCCGCGAGCTGGGTCTGCGCGTCAGCGACGAGCAGATCAAGCAGGCCATCGTCGCCATGCCGGAGTTTGCCGAAGATGGCAAATTCAACAATGACCGCTACCTGCAGCTCATTCGTCGTGCCGGCATGACCCCCGAGATGTTCCGTGACTCCCTGCGCCAGGACATGGTGCGTCAGCAGCTGATGGGCGCCTTGCTTGGCTCCGAATTTGCACTCAAGGGTGAAGCCGAGCAGCTCGACCGGATCTACAACCAGACCCGGGATCTGCGCCTGGTACGTCTGGCTGCCGCCGCCTACATGGGGGATGTTCAAGTCTCCGATGAGGAAGTGGATCAGTACTACAAGACCAACAGCGCCCGTTTCATGAACGACGAGAAGGTCAAGGTCGACTATCTGCTGCTGGATGCCGCTACCCTCGGCAAGGATATCAAGGTCACCGAGCAGGATGCCCAGGATTACTACGATCAGCACCAGGACCTGTTCCAGCGTGCCGAGCGTCGTCACGTGGCGCATATCCTGATCCCGTTTGGCAAGGACGAGAAGGCGGCCGAGCAGAAGGCTGACGCCCTGCTGGCACAGGCCAAGGGGGGCGATGATTTTGCCGCGCTGGCCAAGGCCAACTCTTCCGACACCTTCTCCGCCAAGAAGGGCGGTGAGCTCGACTGGTTCGAGAAAGGGGTGATGGATCCGGCATTCGAGAAGGCGGCCTTCGCGCTGGCCAAGGCGGGCGATCTCTCCACCGTGGTGAAGAGCCCGTTCGGCTTCCACGTCATCAAGCTGCTGGGGGTTGAACCGGCCCAGACCAAGCCGTTTGCCGATGTGAAAGCGGAGACCATCAGCCGTCTGCAAGCTGACAAGGCCAAGGAGCTGTTCTTTGCCGAGCAGCAGAAGATGGCCGACAGCAGCTTCGAGAACCCGGATTCGCTGGACTTGACCGCCGATGCCATGGGTCTGAAGGTCATCTCCTCTGACTACTTCAGTCAGGCCGATGCGCCGGCACCGCTCAATGATCCCAAGGCGCTGTCCACGGCCTTCTCCGAGCAGCTGCGCGATGACAACACCAACTCCGACGTGATCGAGCTGGCGGATGGCAAGGCCCTGGTCATGCACATCACCGGCCATCAACCGAAAGCGGCCAAACCGCTGGCGGAGATCAAGGAGCAGGTGATTGCTGCCATCAAGCACGACAAGGCCAGTGAAGTGGCCCGTGGCAAGGCGCAGGGTCTGCTGGACAAGCTGAAGGCCGGTGAGAACATCCAGGCCGATCTGACTGCACTAGGTCTGAAGGTGGAGACGCACAAGGGCGTTGCCCGCTTCACTCAGGAGATGGATCAGAACCTGCTGGCACAGGCGTTCCGCATGCCTCATCCGCAGGATGGCAAGCCGAGCGTCGAGCTGGTGACCGAAGCCAATGGCGATCGCGTCGTGGTGGCCCTGGACAAGGTCAACGTGACCAAGGAGCCATCCCAGATGGTCAGCCTGCTGCAAGGCCAGCTTGGCCAGGGCAAGGCTCAGGTGAGCTACAAGTCGCTGATCGACGAGCTGCGCAAAGCTGCCAAGATCGAGTACTTCACCGATGTGGAAGCCACAGTCGAATAAACCCGACCGGTTGCAACCCATTGAAAACGGCCCCGTGATGGGGCCGTTTTTTTATCTGCAGGATTGGTGCTGGGGTCGTTATGTTGGCTGCGTTGGCTGCGTTGCAGTGCAGAGCAAGCTTGATCGTCAGCCCGGCCATAAAAAAACCGGCAATCGCTTGCCGGTTTTTTCTATTCAATCGCCTGGCTGGCGAGGCTTATACCACGCCCTGAGTGCGCAGGTAATCCTCGTAGGTACCGCCGAAGTCGCGGATGCCGTTCTCGGTCAGCTCCATGATGCGGGTCGCCAGGGACGACACGAACTCACGGTCGTGGGAGACGAAGATCAGGGTGCCCTGATACATCTCCAGCGCCAGGTTCAAGGATTCGATGGATTCCATGTCCAGGTGGTTGGTCGGCTCATCCATGATCAGGATGTTGGGACGCTGCATCATCAGCTTGCCGAACAGCATGCGACCCTGCTCGCCACCGGAGAGTACCTTGACTGGCTTCTTGATGTCGTCCTGGGTGAACAGCAGACGACCCAGCACAGAGCGCACCGCCTGCTCGTCTTCGTTGGCCTGTTTCCACTGGGCCATCCAGTCGAACACGTTGAGATCTGTGTCGAAGTCCTCGGCGTGATCCTGGGCGTAGTAGCCGATCTGGGCGTTTTCGGACCACTTGATGGTGCCGCTGTCCGGTGCCAGCTCGCCCATGAGGGTCTTGATCAGGGTGGATTTACCGATACCGTTGGTACCCAGAATGGCGACCTTCTCGCCCACTTCCAGCATCATGCTCAGGCCCTTGAACAGGGGCGCCTCACCATAGCCCTTGGCAACGCCTTCCACTTCCAGGATGTTGCGGTACAGCTTCTTCTCCTGCTCGAAGCGGATGAAGGGGTTCTGACGGCTGGAGACTTTCACTTCCTCAATCTTGATCTTGTCGATCTGCTTGAGGCGGGAGGTAGCCTGGCTCGACTTGGAGGCGTTGGCGCTGAAACGGGAGACGAAGGATTGCAGATCGGCGATCTGGGCCTTCTTCTTGGCGTTGTCGGAGATCAGACGCTCGCGGGCCTGGGTGGCCGCCGTCATGTAGTCGTCGTAGTTGCCGGGGTAGACGCGCAGCTCGCCGTAGTCCAGATCCGCCATGTGGGTACAGACGGAGTTCAGGAAGTGACGGTCGTGAGAGATGATGATCATGGTACTTTCACGATCGTTGAGCACCTGCTCCAGCCAGCGAATGGTGTTGATGTCCAGGTTGTTGGTCGGTTCGTCCAGCAGCAGGATGTCGGGGTTGGAGAACAGTGCCTGTGCCAGCAGCACCCGCAGCTTCCAGCCCGGCGCCACTTCGCTCATGGGGCCGTTGTGCAGCTCGATGGGAATGCCGGCACCCAGCAGCAGCTCGCCTGCGCGGGCCTCGGCGGTGTAACCGTCATACTCGGCGACCAGACCTTCCAGCTCGGCGGCCTTCATGTAGTCGTCGTCGGTGGCTTCCAGGTTGGCGTAGATGGCATCGCGCTCGGCGATGGCGGCCCACAGCTCGTTGTGGCCCATCATGACCACGTCCAGCACGCGCATCTCTTCGTAGGCGAACTGATCCTGGCGCAGCTTACCGATGCGCTCATTGACGTCCAGGCTCACATTACCGCCAGTGGGCTCAAGGTCGCCACCGAGGATCTTCATGAAGGTGGACTTGCCACAGCCGTTGGCGCCAATCAGGCCATAGCGGTTGCCGCCGCCAAACTTGACGTTGATGTTCTCGAACAGCGGCTTGGCGCCGAATTGCATGGTGATATTGTTGCTGCTTAACAAAGGATGTGTCCCGGGTTGTCTGCCAAATGGCGCGCATTATGGCACAGATCCCCCGAAAGTTTTAGCAAGAACTGTGATCCGCCCCCATTGCGCATAGGTTGCCGCTCATGATGGGCGACCATGAAAAAAGCCGGCACTGGGCCGGCTTGCAAAAGGGGATCCGCGCTTAGTGGGCGGTGGCGCTGGAGGCGCCCAGCCCGGTTTGTGAGCGGACGAACTGGGGCAGGAACTTGGCGTGCTCGTCGGCCGCATTCTGCGACTTGTCGGTGACCGAGAACAGCCAGATCCCGATGAAGGCCACTGCCATGGAGAAGAGGGCAGGGTACTCGTAGGGGAAGATGGCCTGGGCATGGCCCAGCACCTTCACCCACACGGTCGGGCCCAGGATCATCAGGCTGACCGCACTGACCAGCCCGAGCCAGCCACCGTAGACGGCGCCGCGGGTGGTCAGACGGGACCAGAACATGGAGAGGAAGAGCACAGGGAAGTTGCAGCTGGCCGCGATGGAGAAGGCCAGGCCCACCATGAAGGCGATGTTCTGCTTCTCGAACAGGATCCCCAGACCGATGGCGACCACTCCCAGCACCACTGTGGTGTACTTGGAGACGCGCAGCTCGTCGGTTTCGTTGGCCTTGCCCTTCTTGATGACGCTGGCATAGAGGTCGTGGGAAACCGCCGAGGCGCCCGCCAGGGTCAGGCCCGAGACCACCGCCAGTATGGTGGCGAAGGCGACGGCCGAGATGAAGCCGAGGAACAGGCTGCCGCCGACCGCATCGGCCAGGTGAATGGCCGCCATGTTGGTGCCGCCCAAGAGGGCGCCGGTGGCATCCTTGAAGGCCGGGTTGGTGCTGACCAGCAGGATGGCGCCAAAGCCGATGATGAAGGTCAGTATGTAGAAGTAACCGATGAAGCCGGTGGCGTAGAACACGCTCTTGCGCGCTTCCTTGGCATCGCTCACGGTGAAGAAGCGCATCAGTATGTGGGGCAGGCCGGCGGTGCCGAACATCAGGGCCAGACCGAGCGAGATGGCGGAGATGGGATCGGCCACCAGACCGCCGGGGCTCATGATGGCGATGCCCTTCTCATGCACCTTGACCGCTTCGCTGAACAGGGCGCCTATGTCGAAGTTGACGGACTTCATCACCATGATGGCCATGAAGCTGGCACCGGAGAGCAGCATCACCGCCTTGATGATCTGCACCCAGGTGGTAGCCAGCATGCCGCCAAACAGCACGTAGAGCACCATCAGTATGCCGACCAGCACCACGGCGACGTGGTATTGCAGGCCGAACAGCAGCTCGATGAGCTTGCCTGCCCCCACCATCTGGGCGATCAGGTAGAGGGCGACCACCACCAGGGAGCCGCTGGCGGAGAGGGTGCGCACCTCGGTCTGCTTGAGACGGTAGGAGGCCACGTCGGCAAAGGTATATTTACCGAGGTTGCGCAGCCGCTCCGCGATCAGGAACAGTATGATGGGCCAGCCCACCAGGAAGCCGATGGAATAGATGAGGCCATCGTAGCCCGAGGTGTAGACCAGGGCCGAGATGCCGAGGAAGGAGGCGGCGGACATGTAGTCGCCGGCGATGGCCAGCCCGTTCTGGAAGCCGGTGATGCGACCGCCCGCGGCATAGTAGTCGGAGGCCGAGCGGTTGCGCTTGGAGGCCCAGTAGGTGATGAACAGGGTGCCCGCCACGAAGATCACGAACATGACGATGGCCGAGATGTTGAGGGGTTGGCGATGGACTTCACCGGTCAGCGCGTCGGCCGCCAGCAGGGGGGAAGAGGCCAGCGAGGCCAGCAACAGCAGAGACTTGCCTTTCATGATTGCACTCCCTTGAGGATCTTCTGGTTCAACTCGTCAAACTCGCCGTTGGCACGGAACACGTAGATGCCGGTCAGCACGAAGGAGGCGAGGATCAGCCCCACCCCGACCGGGATGCCACGGGTGATGGTGGAGCCTTGGCTCAAGGGGGTGCCGAGCCAGCCGGGGGCAAAGGCGATGAGCATGATAAAGGCCAGGTAGAGCCCCAGCATCAGGATGGAGAGAGTCCAGGCGAAGCGCTGACGCTTGGCGATCAGCTCCTGGAAGTTGGGATCTTGCTGGATCCGAAGATAAGGTTGCTGTTCCATTGCAGTTCTCCATGACATTGAGTGTCAGCGGTGGATGAAGGGAGGTCCCTACCGAGCAGCAGACCTGCTCATGTAAGTGAAATGTGAATTAAATGTTATTTATGAGCAATTAGACTTTGGGATAAGCCAATGGCCCGCCTTGGGTCAGGCGCAGGTAGATGAGGGCGGCCGTGATGGCGTCACTCAGGGCGTCGTGGACGGGCAGGGGAGGCAATGCCAGGTGCTGGCAGATGGCGGCCAGATGCAAGTCGATGGCGGCGTCGGGATAGCGCCGGTAGAGGCTGTCATGATAGAGGCGGCTCACCTCTATGCCCCGCTGGGGCAGGGTCACCCCCCATAGTCTCTGGCAGGCCAGGTTGAGAATGCGCAGGTCGTAGGCGATGTGGTAGCCCACCAGTTCGCGCGGGCCGATAAAGTTGAGCAGCAGGCGCAGCGCGGCTTCCAGCGTCAATCCCTGTTGCAGATCCTGATGGCGCAGGCCGTGGATCACCACGGATTGCGCGCTCAGACTGGCGGGTGGCTGCACCTTGAGGGTGAGCGCCTCGCCGGTCAGCAGCCGGTTGCCCTGGATGCGCACGGCGCCGATGGAGACTATCTCCGCCCGCTCGGGATCCAGGCTGGTGGTCTCGAAATCGAGGGCGATCCGCTCATCGCCCGGCGGTGCGGCGAAGAGCGGGGCGAACTCTCCCTCACGGAAGGCGCGACCAAGCCAACGGCGTCGCCAGTGGTTCCACATGCCTATTGTCTCAGACGAAAGTGCAAGGTGAGCCACTGCTGGAACTTCTTCACCTGATGCAGGGCGTGGCGCAGCAGATCCCGCTCACCATGAGCGAGTTCGGCGACCTGCACCCGGCTGTCGCCATCCTTGAGCTGGCTGCGCAGCCGCAGTCGCACAAACAGCCGGAAGGCTTCCGCCAGGTTGGCGCCATAGTCGGGGCTGAGGCGCCCCGCGGCCACCAGGGCGTCGATCCGCCCCAGGGTCGAGGTCTCCAGCACTTCTGCCTCCAGGGCCAGCACGCGCAGGCCGTGCACCAGAGGGAAGAGGCCGCCGCGCTTGAGATCCAGCCCCTCGGGGGCCTGCTCCAGCCGGCCAAAGAGGGTGAGGGGGGTGTGGAAGGCGACCGCTGCCCGGGCCATCTCCGCCAGCAGATCCGGCCTGTCGGCCAGGCGCTCTCTCAGGTGGCGAGCGAGGGGGGCGAGCAGGGGGCGATCCCCCATGATGGCCTGGGCATCGGCCAGGGTGGCGAGCCACAGCAGGTCGGCCTCGCTGGCCCGCACGCATGCCTGCTCTATCTCGTCCTGCCACTGCCGGGCACCCTTGACCCACTCCGGATTGCTGACCATCACCTTCCCCGGGCAGGGGGGATAGCCGAGCCGCGCGAGCAGGGCGCTGAAGGCGGCCAGATCGGCCTGGCGGTCTGGCCAATGCAGGCCATCCGGCAGGATCAGGGCGTTGTCCTGATCGGTTTTCTGGATCTGCTCGCCGCGCCCCTCCGAGCCCAGCATCAGCAGGCATACCTGCTCCTGCACCTCGGGGGGGATCACCAGGGCGAAGGCCTTGGCGATCAGCTGCTCGTTGATGGTGGCGATGAGCTTCATCAGAAAGAGGGTATGGATCCCCTGGGCAAACAGGGTGCGAATGAGTTGCTGCTGTTCCCTGGCCACCGCCTCCAGGGCGCTCTGGCTGTCTGCCCGGGCGATGCGCAGGGTCAGCACGTGGGAGTGGGTGGAGAAGAGCCCCAGCACCTGGGTCAGTTGCAATATGCCCGCCACCTCGCCTTGTTGCCAGATGACCAGCCGCTTGATGCGATGACGGGTCATCAATAACAGGGCATCGAACAGGTAACTGCCCAGCGGCAGGCCGATGAGCGGTGTCGGGGTCAGCACGGCGAGTGGCGCCATCAGCGGCAGTCCCTTCAGGGTGAGGGCGTGCAGCAGTGTCTTGCGGGTCGCCAGGGTCAGGCTGCCATCCGGCGCCGGGTAGAGCAGGCAATCCGTGCCCTTGGCCACCATGGCCTCGGTGGCCGCCAGCAGGCTGAGCCGGTTTTCGACGACGAGCGGCGCCTGCAGATGGCCGGGTTCGATGCGGGTCAGGATAAATTCCGCCAGATTCTTCTGGCCCAGCTGTTCCCGTTGATCCTGCTGCTGCTGCCGCTCGACCAGATTGGCGGTGAAGTAGCTGGCCAGCGCCGGCGCCTGCTCGCAGAGGGCCAGAAAGGTGTGGCGGGGGATCAGCTGGCAGAGGGTATCTTCCAGCGCCGTGAAGCTGTGGCGACAGCGGCCGTCAAACTGGGCGCGCACGTCGAACAGATCATCGACCCCGTAGTCACCGAAGTGGTGGTGAGGCGCCGACTCCTCCACCGCCCCCTTGATGACGAGGTAGAGGCCGGGTGGGACATCACCGGCGTTGAGCACCACCTGGCCCGCGCGGAAATAGCAGATGGAGAGGCTCTGTGCGAGCCGCTGGCGCTCTTCGGCGCTCAGGCTGTCAAACGGCGGGCGGGCAAAGTTGAACAGGGTGGTCATGGCAATCCTTGGCCGGTGGCGTCAGGTCAGTCTGACAAAGCGGTAGCGTCTGAGCCAGCCGACTTTAGTCGCACGCCTGCGGCAGTGGGAAACTGGGCTCCTTGCTGTACCTGGCGATAACACTCTGATAACGTGGTGGTATGACCAGTGAGTCAATAACAGGGATCAAGGAGAGGACAAGGGAGATGGAAAAACCAAGGGTCAAGTGCGAGATCCGGGACGGCATCGCCGAAGTGATGCTGGCGCGGGGGGACAAGCTCAATGCGCTGGATAGAAGCATGTTCGGCGCCATCGACGAGACGCTGACGCAGCTCGCGCAGCACAAGGGGTTGCGGGCGGTGATCCTGCACGGTGAGGGGCGCGCCTTCTGCGCCGGACTGGATGTGAAATCCATGCTCAAGCAGCCGGTGGCGGCGCTCGACATCCTCAAGCGCGAGGCGGATGAGGCGACCAACCTGGCCCAGCGGGTGGCTTACGGCTGGCATCAGCTGCCGGTGCCCGTGATTGCGGTGACCCAGGGGGTCTGTTTCGGTGGCGGCCTGCAAATTGCGCTGGGGGCCGATTTTAGGTTCAGCACCCCGGATTGCCGCTTCTCGGTGATGGAGATCAAGTGGGGCATCATCCCCGACATGAGCGGCAGCGTCACCCTGCGCAACCTGATGGGGGTGGATACCGCCATGGAGCTGGCCATGAGCGGGCGTGAATGCGATGCGCTGGAGGCGAGATCCCTCGGGCTGGTGAGCAGGGTCTGCGAGGATCCGCTGGCAGAGGCGCGGGAGTTTGCCAGGACGCTCATCACCAAGTCGCCGGATGCGCTGGCGGGGATCAAGCAGCTCTACAACCAGGCCTGGGCCCGCAGCGACGAGGCGATGCTCAAGGAAGAGACCCGGCTGCAAAAGCAGATCCTGGGGCGCCCCAACCAGTGGCGCGCCACCCTCAACAGCCTGTTTCACTGGCGCTTGCCATTCGGGCCCAGGCGCAACGCGCTCTGAGCGGCCAACCGTACCCCAGACTGATGCAGAACAAATGAAAATGGCAGCCGAGGCTGCCATTTTTGCTGGGCATTGCGTTCAGGATACTTTGCGATCCGGCTCGAACGGGTGGCCGGCCTTCTCTTGCTCCAGGTTGTCTTCGGAGCGGTGGCCCATCCAGTAATCGGCGTTCTTGATGCCGAGCTTTTCCGGGTGGAACACGGGATCCAGTCCCTTGGCCTGCTGGGCTTCATAATCCCGCAGGCAGGCGAAGGCGGTCTTTTGCAGCAGCAGGATGGCGATGATGTTGAGCCAGGCCATCAGGCCGACCCCGATATCACCCAGACCCCAGGCCAGATCGGCGGTCTTGACGGTGCCGTAGACGGTGGAGGCCATCAGCGTCAACTTGAGCATGAAGGTCAGCCAGGGACGGTTCACCTTGCGATTGATGTAGGCGATGTTGGTCTCGGCTATGTAGTAGTAAGCGACGATTGTGGTGAACGCGAAGAAGAACAGCGCTATGGCCACGAACATGCTGCCAAAGCCGGGCATCATGCTCTCCATGGCGGTCTGCACATAACCAGGCCCTGCGGCTATGCCGGCTATCCCCGTGTAGAGGGCGGCACCATCCGGTCCCTGCACGTTGTAGAGGCCTGTGATGAGCAGCATGAAACCGGTGGCGGAGCAGACGAACAGGGTATCGATATAGACGGAGAACGCCTGTACCAGACCCTGCTTGGCCGGGTGGCTCACCGCCGCGGCGGAGGAGGCGTGCGGCCCTGTGCCTTGGCCTGCTTCGTTGGAGTAGACCCCGCGCTTGACCCCCCACATGATGGCCAGACCCAAAATGGCGCCAAAGCCGGCATCAAAGCCGAAGGCACTCTTCCAGATCAGCAGGATCACGCCCGGCAGGGCCGTGATGTTGAGGGCTATGATGACGCAGGCCACTATGATGTAGCCCAGCGCCATGAAGGGCACCACTGTGCTGGCGAAGCTGGCGATCCGCTTCACACCGCCGAAGATGATGAAGCCGAGCAACAGCGCCAGACCGGCGGCGGTGACGTTCGGATCGATATCAAAGGCGGTCTGCAGGCTGGAGCCGATGGAGTTGGCCTGCACCCCCGGCATCAGCACGCCGCAGGCGAAGATGGTGGCGATGGCGAAGGTCCAGGCATACCACTTCATGCCGAGCCCTTTCTCTATGTAGAAGGCCGGGCCACCGCGGTATTCGCCGTTGATCTTCTCCTTGTAGACCTGACCCAGGGTGGATTCCACGAAGGCGGAGCTGGCGCCGAGGAAGGCGACCATCCACATCCAGAACAGGGCGCCCGGGCCACCGAAGGTGATGGCGGTGGCGACCCCGGCGATGTTGCCGGTACCGACCCGGCCGGCCAGCGTCATGGCCAGCGCCTGGAAGGAGGAGACGCCGGCATCCGTGCTCTTGCCATCAAACATCAGCCGGATCATCTCCTTGATGTGACGCAGTTGCAGGAAGCGGCTGCGCAGGGAGAAGTAGAGGCCTACCCCCAGACACAGAAAGATGAGCGCTGGGCTCCAAATCACCCCATTGATGGCATTGACGATCTCATTCATGTACAACAACTCCTTTGTCGTGCTGTCTTGGCGGGGTCTGCGCCCCGCTCCCTTAAAATAGTGAGTGACCAAGGGGGCCACTCAATGGTGTGCGGAATGTTCAACTGCCAAGTCCGCGGGTTTTAACATATCCATTTGTTCATGGGCTTCCCAGTGAAATATGTTGTCGGCTTGTTAATTTGTGAATTGACATTAACAAATGGTCGATTTGACTGGACACGATACGGCGCAACCCCTTTATCATCGCCATTTGCTCCTGGATGGATTGGGGTGGCTGAGACAGAGCAAAATGGAGGCCAAAGATGAAGATGGAAAGAGAGGGGTGGCAGATCCGGCCCGCCGGGCAGGCGGATGCCGATGCCATGGCGCAGCTGTTCGGGCAGCTCGGCTATCCGGCCAGCCCGGCCGAGGTGGGAGAGCGCTGGGGCAGGCAGGATCCTGCTAGCGAGGTGCTGCTTGCCTGTGATGGGGATGAGGTGGCGGGTGTGCTGGTGTGGCACCGCCTGCGGCCCTTGCATGTTGCACCAGACTGGGGCCTGATCTCGGCGCTGGTCGTCGATGAAGGTGCAAGGGGGGCGGGTGTGGGGGCCGCCTTGCTGGCGGCGGCAGAAGCCAGCGCCCTGGCACAGGGCTGCAGCCAGCTGGAGCTCTCCAGCAGTCTCAAGCGTGAGGGGGCCCATCGCTTCTATCTGGCGCAGGGCTATCTTGAACGCCCAAAACGGTTCGTGAAATCATTCTGATCAGCAAGAGGAGTCCATGTGTTCTGGTCCAGGTTATGGAGTCTGTTTGGTGGTGCATCCCGGCAGGAAGAGAATGCCCCGGGTGCGTTGGAGTGGCAGCAGGCGCTGGCTGCCGTGCCCATTTTGCAAGGATTTACCCACAGCGATCAGTTGCGGCTGGTTGCGCTGGCGCAGCAGTTTCTGGCTCGCAAGACGCTCACCCAGATTGGCGTAGAGCTCACCTCTCGTCAGCAGGCGGTGCTGGCCCTGCAGGCCGTGCTGCCCATTTTGCATCTGGGGCTCGACTGGTATCGCGGTTTTCACGAAATCATCCTGATCCCCGAGCCAGTGACCCGTCGTCAGGAGGTGCAGGATGAGTTCGGTCTGGTGAGCGAGTGGGAAGAGGAGAACGCCGGGGAGTCCTGGCCGCAGGGGCCGCTGGTGCTGGCCTGGAGCGAGCTGCAGCAGGATGGGGACTGGGACGGTTTCAATCTGGTGATCCACGAACTGGCGCACAAGCTCGACATGCTGGGGGGGGAGGCCGACGGTGCGCCACCACTGCCGGCAGGCATGGATCCGCGCCAGTGGACCCAGGCGTTGCAGGGGGCATTCGATGCCATGAATGCCCAGCTGGCCCGCCATGAGGTGACCGCCATCGACCCTTATGCCGCCGAGCACCCGGCCGAGTTCTTTGCGGTGTGCTGCGAGAGTTTTTTTACCGATCCGCTGCGCCTGCGTGACACCTATCCCGCCGTGTATGAGCAGTTCGTGCTCTTCTTCGGCCAGCAGCCGGCGACGCGTTTCCCGGCCACCCGGCTGCTGGCAGGGGAGCCTGAACTGCAGGGTTGACACGCTCTGGCTTGCCAACGGCAGATAAACAAAAGGCACCCCTGAGGGTGCCTTTTTGCATGGGCGCGAGGGCCTGGGGCTGCGCTTACGCAGCGGCCTTGAGCTGCACGGCAGCGGCTTTCTTGTGATCGCCAATCGGCAGCACGGTACGGCCAAATTGCTCGTTGATCACGGTGGCCATGGCCAGGTAGATGGCGCTGGCGCCGCAGATGATGCCTTCGAAACCGGCGATGGTGCCGATCAGGGTGCTGCCGGTGAAGTCACGGGCGGCCAGCAGGAAGAACAGCACTGTCAGGGAGGCGAACACGAACTGCTTCACGCGCGGGTAGTTGACGGTGCCAACCAGCATGAACAGGGTGAACATGCCCCACATCAGCAGATACCAGCCCATGTAGGCGTGGGGAGTGGCTTCGGCCAGACCCATGGTCGGCATCACCAGCAGGAACACCAGGCTCCACCAGAAGGTGCCGTAGGAGATGAAGGCGGTGACACCGAAGGTGTTGCCACGCTTGAACTCCATGATACCGGCGATGATCTGGGCCAGACCGCCATAGCACAGGCCCATGGCCAGGATCATGGCGCTGATGGGGAAGAAACCTGCGTTATGTATGTTCAGCAGAATGGTGGTCATACCGAAACCCATCAGACCCAGAGGGGCAGGGTTGGCCAATTTTTCGCTCACGTGGCGTTCTCCAAAAATAGAGGTGGGGGTTGATAAAAGACGCGCGATTTTAGGCAGGCTCTTGGCCCCGAGCAAGAGGGGGAACCGCAGAAATGGTAAAAAAACTACACGAAATTTTACCCCATGGACCATTCGTGCCATTCAGGTAGATGGCAAGTGAATGAATCGCGCCGACAAGGTTGATTTTTTGTATTGAAAACGCGCTTTGTGAAAGTAAGCAACATAGGACGTGGGCATGTTTGACTGCTGCATCTTGTCCCTCTTTTTATTGCCTGAGCGGTGCTCTGTAGTTCGAAAAATAGTCTGATATGCCATCAGACAAGAGTGTGCCACTACCATATGAGGCTGGGACAGATCTCGGCTCATGTTGGGTGCAAGCCGGTTTGGCAGGGACACAGAGAAGAGAGATCATTGCTGACAACGGGACAACGGGAGTGGGGCATCCGGGGAAGGGGCCGGATCGTCGCACCGGCGCCAGCAGCCTGGCCCCCCACAGCGCCGCCATATGGTGGCGCTTGGGGGAAAATGGTCGCTGTGGGCAAGGCGGGGCGATGCGAAAAGACAACAGGCATGGTGAGCAAGGGGGGAATCCTCTCGGCCCCCCGCTGTTGGTCAATCATCCAGGGTCAGGACGACCTTGGCATCCTTGTCTGTCTCCTTGACCTGGCTGTCGAGCACGAACAGCCGCTCCGGCGCTATCCCCTGGGTATCCACCAGATACTCCTTGGTGTTCTGGGCGCGGCGCATGGCGAGGTTGCGCAGGGACTTGGCGGTGATCAGCTGCTGATCCCGCAGCAGGATCTCCGCCTGGGTGCGCAGGGCCGGGCTCGACTCATCCAGTTTCAGCCGATCGGCCAGATCCCCAAGATCCTCGTTGAAGCGCGCCTCATAGGCCTCGGACAGCGCCGCTTGCAGGGCGGGATCCTGCTCCAGCAGGGCGAGGTCGACCGGTGCACCCGTGATCTTGGCCAGCGCCCGTTCCAGCTTCTGGCGCTGCAAGATGGGGCGCTCCTCGTTGAAGTTGACCTTGCCGCGAATGTTCATGCTGAGCTTGGGCCTCTCCTTGAGGGCCTGCGCCAGCTTGGCCAGCTTCTCCTGCTGGGTGGGGGTGAGATCCGGCTCACCGGGCAGGAAGGGCAGTTCGTCCAGATCTTCGGTGCCGCCGGCCAGGGAGGCGAGCAGGGAGAAGGGGGAAGTGATGGCTTTGCTCAGGGTGTTGCTCAGCACATCCCAGAAGATGTTGCCCAGGCTGAAGTCCGGCTGATCCAGATTGCCCTTCACCTTGAGGTTCATCTGGATGACGCCATTGGCGTCGCTGAGCAGGGCGATGGCCAGCCCCAGCGGCAGATCCTTGGCCTGCTCGCTCTTGATCTTCTCCCCCAGTTGCAGCTTCTTGATGGTGATGTCGTTGTCCCCCTCAAGCCGGTTGCCCTGCAGCTTGTAGTTCAACTTCATGGATAGCTGCCCCTTGTCGATGGCATAGCCCGCATAGGTGCTGGAGTAGGGGGTGAAGGTGGTGAGTTCCAGGTTGCTGAAGGTGACGGCCACGTCCAGCACCGGCTGCTCGATCAGCAGGTTGGTGCCGCCGCGAATGGTCACGGGGGCATAGCGGTCAACCTTGCCGTTGAAGGCGAGATCCGAACGCTGGCCGGGAATGTTGCTGATATGGCGGCTCTGGCCGCTGAGGGAGGCGATGTCCACCACGAACTCCGGGCTCAGGCTGCGATCGGCAAAGCGCAGGTTGCCCTGTTCGGTGCGGATCTGATCTATGGTAATGCGGGGGGCGGGCCCGCTGGCCGGCTTGGTACTGGCGGCTTGCGGCAGCAGCAGTTGCTGCACGTTGGTCACCCTGTCCTCGTCGATCTCGATGCGGGCAAAGGGCTTGCGCAGCAAGATGTCGCCAATCTTCACCTGCTGGCTGATGCCGTCATAGTGCAGTCCGCTCAATTGCAGGTGATCTATCTGCAGCAGACGCTGATTGTCGGCCCGATCCAGCACATTGAGACGCTCGATGTCGAGCCCGCCCGTGACGTCTAGCCGGCTCAGTTCCCCCTTGGCATCGGTGGCGATGGCCAGCTTGGTGCGGCTGGCGAGCAGGCCATCGCGCACGCTGATGCGCAGCAGATCCTGCAGGTAGGGTTGGGCCCACTTGAGGGGCAGCCCTGCCTGCTTGATATCCCCGTCGAGGGTGAAGGGGGTGAGGGTGAGGGCGCCGTCAAACCCCAGCGTACTCTGGGCGTTGAGGGTGGCATTGAGGGTGAGCGGGCTGCGCTGGCCTGCCTGGCTGCTCAGGGTGCCCAGGGTGAGGTTCAGCCCGGAGAGTTCCCGCAGTTGCGGCTTGCCGCTGCTCGACTCGGTCAGCTTGAGCTCGCCCTGTTCGATGCGGGTCTGCTTGAGGCTCCAGCGCCAGGGTTTGCCCGGTGCGACCGGTTTTGCGCCCTTACTCGTTTTGACCGGTGGCTGGGGGATCAGCAGGGCCGCCAGATCCAGCTGCTGGTTGGCATCGAGTACCGCGCTGACGGCCGGTGCCTTGAGCGCTATCTTGTCGATCTGGATCGACTGCTTGCCGCCATCCATGGCAATGCCTGCCAGCGCCAGCTGCTTGAAGCGGGCAAACTCGGCCCCCTTGCTCTGCCTGAGCTGCCAGTCGTTCAGGGTCAGCTTGCCCTTGGCGAGCTGCCAATCCAGCCCCTGCTTGCCCGGCGTGAGCCGGTAATCCAGCTCGGCACTGGCCTCGCCCTTCACCAGATTGACCCTGAGATAGGGGGCCCAGAGCGGTGCGAAGGGCGAGAGCGCCAGTTTGCCCAGGCTGATCCGGCCCTTGCCTGCCCCCGTCATGATATCGAGCTGGCCGCTGGCCTTGAGCGGGCTGCGCTGGTTGAGGCTGGCGCTCAACTGAAACTGGTTGGCGTGGGCCGGCGCCGTGGTGAAATCCGGCAACTGCAATTCGAGCCCGCTCAGGGTGAGTGGCGGCACCCAGCCCGGGCTGCTGCTCTTGCGACTGTCCTGATAGCGGATATGGCCCGCGGTGGCGGCCAGCCTGGTTATCTGTACCTGGGGCGGTTCGCCGCCGGCCGGTTCGGGCGTCTGCGTGGGGGCCAGCAAACGGGCCAGGGCCTCGGTCAGGTTGAAGCGGATGGCCCCCTTGTCGTCCGGCAGCCGAACAAGCTGCACCGCTGGCCGGGTGAGGCTGGCGTCGCTCAGTATGATGGCCTTCTGGCGCCAGCTTTCGCCAAGTGCGGGGATAACCTGCAACTGCTCGAAGGCGATGATGGGTTGCTGTTTTTCATCGAGCAGTGCTGAGGGACCTATGGTGAGGGAGGGGTGACGCAGGCCGACGCTTATCTCCCCCAGAGTCAGGTTCAGACCATAATGCTTGGCCAGCCAGCCCGGCAGGTGGCGCTGGGTGAGGGTGGGGGCTTGCCATAACAGGATGAACAGGGAGATGAGCAATACGGCGCAAGAGTAAAGGACGTAGCGCAGCAGGCGGGCACGCAGGGGCTTGGGCATGAAGGTCTCCAATTGATGCGCATAGGGTACCAAAATCTCAGGCGATGATCATGGTGCCGCTTGATGCTGTACGCCGTACTTTGTCCAAAGGCGTGTCAGTCTTCCACTGCTCTGCAACGCGGCCAGCCAGGCTTCCAGCTGGCTGGCCGAGACGCTGGCCGTCAGACTGAGCAGCGCCCTGAGTTCGTATTGCTGATCCCATTTGTCCGATCGCAGCAGGCGGGCGGCCTGCTGCGGATACTGTTTGCTGAACTGGTTCAGGTAGGAGAGGTTGAGCATGGCCACTTCGCCGCGCCCCTTGAACAGCCCCTGCAGGGCACTGATGTTGTCCTTGACCAGGGTGATGTCAAAACGCTGCTTCAGCTCCGCCGGGGTGGCATTGAAATCGGCGATCCCGTAGTGATAGCCGGTTACGCCTATCAGCCGACGCTGCTCCAGGTGCTCGAAGAAGGATTGATCCCGCCCCGGTGCCTTGAGCGCAACATAGATCTCGCCTCCCAGCAGCAGGGGCCGGGTCATGCGTACCTGATCCGCGTTCCAGTCCCAGCGGATGTCCTCGAACAGCATGAGGGAGAAGCGACCGAGCGCCAGCGCCTGGTAGCGATGGGAAGCCGAGGTGGGCACGAACACGAAGCGCACATCCCGTTGAATCCCGTTGAGTTCGGCGATGAGATCCAGGGTCAGCCCGCGATAGCTGTTGTCACCCTCCTTGACCACGAAGGGGGCATAAGGGTAGCCCCCGACCTTGATCAGGGGGTGGCTCCATGCCGTGGAGCAGAGCAATAACAACCAGCAGCACCAGCGTTTCATGGGGGGCACCAGGGCGGTGAGATGATCCCAGATTCGGTTAATCTGCGCTGGTTTTCAAGCTGTTGAGGGAATTTGCACAGCGCTGCTCGGCGGCTTCCAGCTCCGCCATCACCATCTGGATGTCTTCCAGCTGTTGGCGCAGGGATTGGCGCTTGGCGTCGATGAGCTGGATCATGGAGTGAAGCTGGGTCTTGCTCGATCTGTCCGTGTCATACATGTCGAACAGCTCGCGGATCTCCGCCAGGCTGAAGCCGAGCCGCTTGCCGCGCAGGGTCAACTTCAGCCGGATCTTGTCCTTGTGGCTGTAGATGCGGGTCTGGCCCTCCCGGGTCGGGGTGATCAAGCCTTCATCCTCGTAGTAGCGGATGGTGCGCGGCGTGATATCAAACTCGTGGGCCAGCTCGGAGATGCTGTAGGTGATCTCCTTGCCGGGCAGGGGATCAGGCATCATGGTGCGCTCCTGTGGCAAATCGGGTCTGCAGTCGCTTGGGCCCAGGGAGGCCGGGCCCGCCTGGCGGGGGATCAGAGATCATGATGTGCTTCCATTGACAGCGCGGCGCGAAGCCGCAGGGCGTTGGCGTGCAGGGCCTGGCCGACTCGCGAGCCGTTGGGGCGACCGAGCTGCTCGCTCACCCACTGGCCGGTGGCGGCCAATTTATCGAGACTCACCCCTGTGCTCATGCCAAGGCCGTGCAGCAGATAGACCACCTCTTCCGAGGCGACGTTGCCGGAGGCCCCCGGCGCATAGGGGCAACCGCCCAGCCCGGCCACAGAGCAATCTATGGTGCGGATGCCGCGCTCCAGCGCCGGCAGCAGGTTGGCCAGCCCCTGGCCATAGGTGTCGTGAAAGTGTACCGCGAGCCGGCCCGCCGGGATCTCGTGCAGCACAGCATCCAGCATGGGCGCAACCGTGCCAGGGGTGCCGACCCCTATGGTGTCGCCCAGGGAGATCTCGTGACAGCCGAGATCCAGCAGCCGCTCGGCCATGGCCGCGACCCGTTTCGGGCGGGTAGGGCCGTCGAACGGGCAGGCGATGACGGTGGAGAGATAACCGCGCACCTTGATGCCGAGGCGGCGCGCCTCCAGCACCAGGGGAGCGAAGCGTATCAGGGACTCTTCCACGCCGATGCCGATGTTGGCGCGGGTAAAGCCATCGGAGCAGGCGGTGAAGAGGCCAATTTCGTCGGCGCGGGCGGCAATGGCCGCCTGCAAGCCCTGCAGGTTGGGCACCAGGGCGCCGTAGCGGGTCGGCCCCTTACGCGGCAGGACCTTGAAAAGTTCGGCGGAGTCCGCCATCTGCGGCACTTTTTTGGGGGAGACGAAGGCCCCCACCTCGATGCGCTGCAGGCCGCTCTCGGCGAGGCGCTGAACAAGCTCCAGCCGCTGGACGAGCGGCAGGGTACTGGTCTCGTTTTGCAGGCCGTCGCGCGGGCCCATCTCCACCAGGCTCACCTTGTCATCCTGCATTCCTGATTCTCTCTTCATGACCCGCTCTCTTGTTGATCCACGGCATCGGCAAAGCGCACCAGTATTGCCCCCTGACTCACCTGTTCCCCCTGTTTGCATTGCAGGGTCTCGATCACCCCATCCCGGTCGGCTTTCAAGACGTGTTCCATCTTCATCGCCTCCAGCACCAGCAGGGGTTGGCCCTTGCTGACGCGCTGGCCGGTCTCGACCAGCAGCGCCACGACTATGCCGTGCATGGGGGCCGTTGCGCCCTGTGCGGCGCCACTGTCCTGATCATGATGCAGCTGATGGTGCTGATCATCGGCGCAGAAGCGAATGCGCTGGCCATCGAGCAGCAACACGCATTCGGTGGCGGTCAGCGTCTGGACGGGGTAGCGCTGCCAGCGCCCTGCCTGCTGGAGGTGGATATGATCGGCGCCCAGCTCGCAGGGGAGTGATCCCCCCTGCCACGTCAGCGTACCGGCGCGCTCGGACAGGGTCAGCATCCGGGCCTCGTCGCCGATGCGCACCGCCGCCGTCCAGTGCCTGCCGGCCCCCAAGCGAAAGCCGCGGGCCTGTTGCCAGGGGGAGTCGTCGGCACTGCGGCTGGCGAGCCAGAGGGTGGTCAGCGGCCAGGCCAGCTCAGGGATGGCTTGCGGCTCGGTGGGGATGGGCCACTGGGTGTGATGGCGCATGGCCAGCACGTCCGGCTCCTGACACAGGCGCAGCAGCAGCGCCCCGTTGTGTACCAGGGGGCCCAGCTCCAGCGCCGCCAGCGCATCGGCCAGGCTGGCAAAGGCCTCGGCGCGGCTCTGGCCGTGGGCGATGAGCTTGGCAATCATGGGATCGTAATAGGGGCTCACCTCATCACCGGCGGCGACGCCGGTATCGATGCGCACCCCCTTGGGCCAACTGAGCCAGGCGATGGGGCCGCTGGCGGGCAGGAAACCGGCCCCCACGTCCTCGGCGTAGAGGCGCGCCTCCACCGCGTGGCCGCGCAGCACCACCTCCTCCTGGGTGAGCGGCAGCGGCTTGCCTTCGGCCACCGCCAACTGCCAGGCCACCAGATCCTGGCCGGTGACGGCCTCGGTGACCGGATGCTCCACCTGCAGGCGGGTGTTCATCTCCATGAAGAAGAACTCATCCCCGCACAGCAGAAACTCTATGGTGCCGGCGCCTCGATAGTCGATGGCCCTGGCGGCGGCGACGGCTGCCTCGCCCATGGCGCGGCGCAGGCCAGGCGCTATGTTCGGCGCGGGGGCCTCTTCGATCACCTTCTGGTGGCGGCGCTGCAAGGAGCAGTCTCTGTCCCCCAAGTAGATGGCGTTGCCGAGGGTATCGGCAAACACCTGCACCTCCACGTGGCGGGCGCGGGCCAGATAGCGTTCGAGCAGCACATGATCATCCCCGAAGGCGGCCTGCGCCTCGCGTTTCACCGCCGCCAGCGCAGCGTCGAATTCATCGATCCGATCGACCCGGCGCATCCCCTTGCCACCGCCGCCGCTGGCGGCTTTGATAAGGAGCGGGAAGCCGGTCAGCAAGGCCTGCTCGCGCAGCCATTCGGGGCGTTGATCCGCGTCGTGATAGCCGGGCAGCACGGGCACGCCGGCCGCCAGCATCAACGCCTTGGCCCCCGACTTGTCGCCCATGGCGAGAATGGCGGCGCCGCTCGGGCCTATGAAGCGCAGGCCACGCTGTTCGCAGGCGGTGGCAAAGTCGCTGTTCTCCGACAAGAAGCCGTAACCGGGGTGGATGGCGTCGGCCTTGGCCTGCTGGGCGATGCGCAGCACCTTGGCGGCGTCGAGGTAGCTCTCTCGGGCGGGAGCCGGCCCCAGATGCCAGGCTTCGTCGGCTTCCCGCACATGCATGGCGCAGGCGTCGGCGTCCGAGTAGAGGGCGATAGTGTGGATGCCGAGGCGCCGGGCCGTCTTGATGATACGTACGGCGATTTCGCCGCGATTGGCAATCAGCAGGCGTTTAATCGGAGTGTGATGGGTCATGTCTCATCCTTGAAACGGGGGCGCCAGGCGGGGGGACGTTTATCGAAGAAGGCCTGCATGCCCTCCTGGGCCTCGAGTCCGACTCGCACCCGGGCTATGGTCTCGACGGTTTTCTCTTCGTGCAGGCTGGCGGTGTGGCTCTCGATGGCGGCCAGCAGCCGCTTGGTCTCCTTCATCGCTTCCGGGCCGTTGTGGCACAGGCGCAGGGCCAGCGCGCGCCCTTCGGCCAGCAACTGCTCCGGCCTGGCCAGCTGGTGCGCCACATTGAGTCGACAGGCGGTGATGGCATCGAAGGGCTCGGCGCTCAGCATGTAGCGGCGCGCCTGGCGCATGCCCATGGCGCGCACCACATAGGGGCTGATCACCGCAGGCACCAGCCCCAGACTCACCTCGGAGAGGCAGAAGCGGGCATCCTCGCTCGCCAGCACCAGATCGCAGGCGCAGACAAGGCCGAGCGCCCCGCCATAGGCCGCGCCTTGCACCAGCGCCACAGTGGGGAAGGGCAGCTCGTCCAGGGTTTGCATCAGCCGTGCCAGTACCCGGGCGTCTTCCCGGTTGTGTTCGAAGTCGGCGTGGGCCAGGTTGCGCATCCAGTTGAGATCGGCGCCGGCGCAAAAGTGCCTGCCCTCAGCCCGCAGCAAGAGGGCATGAGGCCGCTCGGCGAGGGAGTGACCGTGGAGATGGGCCAGATCGTCGAGGCAATCGAGCAGCCCCAGCATGAGGTCGGCATCGAAGGCGTTGTGGCAGGCGGGGCGCGAGAGCACCAGCTCGGCCAGCGGACCGTGACGCTCCAGGCGAAATCCTTGCTGGGCGCCGCTGAAAAGTGGATCGGACATGTCGAACTCCTTACATCCGGAAGATGCCGTACTGTTCCGGGCCTGTCTCGGCCCCCTGACAAGCGGCCAGTGCCAGCGCCAGTACGGTGCGGCTCTGGGCTGGATCTATGACGCCATCATCCCACAGCCTGGCGCTGGCGTAGTAGGGATGACCCTGCCGTTCATACTGGGCGATCACGGGCGCGCGGATGGCGTCGGCTTCCTGCTCGCTCAATGGCTTGCCCTCGGCGGCCAGCTTGTCGCGGCGCACCTGCACCAGCACACCGGCGGCCTGCTCGCCCCCCATCACAGAGATGCGGCTGTTGGGCCAGCTGAACAGAAAGTCGGGCTCATAGGCGCGGCCGCACATGCCGTAGTTGCCGGCACCGAAGCTGCCGCCGACGATGAGGGTGATTTTGGGCACCCGGCTGCAGGCCACGGCGGTGACCAGCTTGGCGCCATGCTTGGCGATGCCTTCTCGCTCGGCGGCACTGCCTACCATAAAGCCGGTGATGTTTTGCAGGAACAGCAGGGGGATCGCGCGCCTGTTGCAGAGCTGGATGAAGTGGGCGCCTTTCTGGGCGCTGTCGCTGTGCAGCACGCCATTGTTGGCGAGGATCCCCACCTGCATGCCCTCGATCCGGGCGAAGCCGGTGACCAGCGTGGTGCCAAACAGTGCCTTGAATTCGTCGAACGCGGAGCCGTCCACCAGGCGGGCGATGAGCTCGCGGGCGTCATAGGCGCGCTTGAGGCTGGTGCCCACCAGACCGTAGAGATCTTCTATCGGATAACAGGGGGCGTCGTAGGCTGAAGTGGATGAAGTGGTGTGTTCTCCCAGGTTGCCAACTAACGTACGGGCTATGGCCAGCGCATGGGCATCGTCCCTGGCCAGGTGATCCGCCACGCCTGAGTGGGCGCAGTGCACCTCGGCGCCGCCGAGGGCCTCGGCGCTGATCTCCTCGCCCGTGGCCGCCTTGACCAGCGGCGGCCCCGCCAGAAAGATGGTGGCCTGGTTCTTGACCATGATGGATTCGTCCGCCATGGCGGGCACATAGGCGCCGCCTGCGGTGCACAGCCCCATCACCACCGCCAGCTGGGGGATGTTCCGGGCCGACATGCGCGCCTGGTTGTAGAAGATGCGACCAAAGTGCTCCCGGTCGGGAAACACCTCATCCTGCATGGGCAGGAAGGCGCCGCCGGAATCCACCAGATAGAGGCAGGGCAGGCGCAGCCGCTCGGCGATGGCCTGGGCGCGCAGGTGCTTTTTCACCGTGAGCGGGTAGTAGGTGCCCCCCTTGACGGTGGCATCGTTCACCACCAGCAGGCAGAGCCGGCCCGCAATCTGGCCCAGCCCAGTGATGATGCCGGCGGCGGGCACAGGCTCGTCATAGACCTGCCAGGCGGCCAGCGCAGAGAGTTCGAGAAAGGGGGAGCCCGGGTCCAGCAGCTGGTTGATGCGCTCGCGGGGCAGCAGCTTGCCACGGGCTTGATGGCGGGCGTTGTTGGCCTCGCCGCCGCCTTGGGCTATCTCGTCGAGACGGGCATTGAGATCCTCGACCAGCGCCAGCATGGCCGAGCGGCTCTCGGCAAATTCGGGGCTCGCCGTGTCGAGGCGGGAGTGGATCCGGCTCATGCGTCTTCCCCCGTCAGTGTGTTGCTGCCGATATCAGGGAGTAACAGGAGAGGCTTCATGCATTCTCTCCCATCAGCTCGCGGCCGATGAGCCAGCGACGGATTTCCGAGGTGCCTGCGCCTATCTCGTAGAGCTTGGCGTCCCGTAGCAGGCGGCCTGTGGGGTATTCGTTGATGTAGCCGTTGCCCCCCAACAGCTGAATGGCATCCAGCGCCATCTGGGTGGCATTCTCGGCGGCAAACAGGATGGCGGCGGCGCAATCCTTGCGGCTGGTATGGCCCAGATCGCAGGCCGCGGCCACCGAGTAGACCAGGGCGCGGCTGCTGGCCAGGCGGGTGTACATGTCCGCCAGCTTGCCCTGCACCAGCTGGAACTCGCCGATGGCCTGACCGAACTGTTTGCGCTCGCGCACATAGGGCAGCACCACGTCCATGCAGGCCTGCATGATGCCGAGGGGGCCCGCCGCCAGCACCACCCGCTCGTAATCCAGGCCGCTCATCAGCACCTTGACGCCGCCGTGCAGGGTGCCGAGCAGGTTCTGTTGCGGGACGCGGCAGTTGTCGAACACCAGCTCGCAGGTGCTGGAGCCGCGCATGCCGAGCTTGTCGAGCTTCTGGGCCGTGGTGAAACCGGGCGTGCCCGCCTCGACGATAAAGGCCGATATCCCCCTAGCGCCGGCCTTGGCATCCGTCTTGGCATAGATGACGAAAGTGTCGGCGTCAGGGCCATTGGTGATCCACATCTTGGTGCCGTTCAGCACGAAGTGATCGCCCTCTTTATCTGCAGTCAGCCGCATGCTGACCACGTCTGAGCCGGCGCCCGGCTCGCTCATGGCCAGGGCCCCCACGTGCTTGCCGCTGACGAGGGCGGGCAGGTAGCGCGCCTTCTGATCAGGGGTGCCGTGGCGGTGGATCTGGTTGATGCAGAGGTTGGAGTGGGCGCCGTAGGAGAGGCCGACCGAGGCGCTGGCGCGGCTCACCTGCTCCATCACCAGTACGTGGGCCAGATAGCCGAGGCTCACGCCGTCATACTCCTCCGCCACCGTAATGCCGTGCAGCCCGAGTTCGCCCATTTGCGGCCAGAGATCGCGCGGGAAGGCGTTGCTCTGATCGATCTCGGCGGCGCGCGGCGCTATCACTTTCTGGCAGAAGGCCTCGACCTGCTCGGTCAGGGCGCGGAGGGTCTCATCCATCACTGCGTGCATCCTTGCTCTCCTTTGAATGATGGGTGCTCACCTGTCTGGTTGCCCCGACGAGCCGAAATAGGGGGTCAAACTGGTCAGTCCATTTGTGCGTTAAGTTTACGTTAGCGTAAACGTAAATTGATTGTTAGTCTAAGGTAAATTTGTCGGGTGGCGGCTGCAAGGTGGCTCGTCTCCCTCCACCAACCGAACTCAAGGAGTGAGCGGCATGACCAGCCAGTACCCATTGCAGTCTGCCAGCAAGGAGAGCAGGGCATGAGCAACCATCAAACCCAGTACGGCGATGTGCCGCTTTATATCGGTGGCGAGGCCTGCGCTTCCACGAGCGAGGCATGGATCGAGGTGACCAATCCGGCGGATCAGAGCCTGCTGGCGCGGGTGCCAAAAGCGACCCCGGCCGAGGTGGCGCGTGCGGTGCGCAGTGCCCACGACGCCTATCTGCTGTGGCGGGATGTGCCGGCCCCCGAGCGGGCGCGGGTCATGTTCAACTACCAGCATCTGCTCAAAGCCCATCACGATGAGCTGGCCTCCCTGCTGGCCCGGGAGACCGGCAAGAATCTGGCGGATGCCAGGGGGGATGTGTGGCGCGGCATCGAGGTGGTGGAGCAGGCCTGCGGCATCGCCAGCCAGACCATGGGGGAGACCATGGGCAACGTGGCACGCCGGGTCGATGGCCACTCCTGGGTGCAGCCGCTGGGGGTCTGTGTCGGCATCACGCCGTTCAACTTCCCCGCCATGATACCCCTGTGGATGTTCCCGCTGGCGGTGGCCTGCGGCAACGGCTTCGTGCTCAAGCCTTCCGAGCAGGACCCGCTCACCCCCATGCGGCTGGCCGAGCTGTTCACCGAGGCGGGTGCCCCCAAGGGCATACTCTCCGTTGTACACGGCGGCGCCGAACAGGTGGATGCGCTGTTGTGTCATCCGGATGTGAAGGCGGTCAGCTTCGTTGGCTCTGCCCGGGTCGGGGCGCATGTCTATCGCACCGCCACCGAACATCTCAAGCGGGCCCAGTGTTTCGTCGGTGCCAAGAATCACATGGTGATCATGCCGGACGCCAACAAGGGGCAAGTGCTGAGCAACCTGGTGGGGGCCGGCGTCGGCGCGGCCGGGCAACGCTGCATGGCCATCAGCGTGGCTGTGTTCGTGGGCTCCGCCCGCGACTGGATCCCCGAGCTTGCCGCCGAGTTTGCCAAGGTGACACCCGGGGTCTGGCACGATCCGCAAGCAGCCTATGGTCCCCTCATCAGCCCGGAGGCGAAAGTCAGGGTAGAGGGTCTCATCGAGGCGGGGATCAAGGAGGGGGCCGAGTGCCTGCTCGATGGCCGCTTCTGCGATGTGGCGGGCTATCCGGTGGGCAACTGGGTGGGGCCGACCCTGTTTCGCGGCGTGACCCCAGAGATGCGGATTTATAAAGAGGAGATCTTCGGCCCCGTGCTCGCCTGTCTGGAAGTGGAGAGCCTGGACGAGGCGCTGACCCTCATCAACAACAACCCCTATGGCAATGGCACCTCCATCTTCACCGGCTGCGGCGCGGCGGCCCGCAAGTTTCGCCACGAAGTGGCCGTGGGCCAGGTGGGGATCAACGTGCCTATCCCGGTGCCGCTGCCGTTCTTCTCCTTCACCGGCTGGCGCGGTTCCTTCTACGGGGATCTGCACGCCTACGGCAAGCAGGCGGTGCGCTTCTACACCGAGACCAAGACGGTGACCGAACGCTGGTTCGACGAGGATATCCCCACAGGCCCCAACATGACCATCAGCCTGCGTTGAGCGTGGGCCAAAGAGACAACAGACAAAGGACACAAGGAAGCGGACAAGATGGATTTTACCCTGACCGAGGATCAACAGGCTTATGTCGAGGCGGCCACCGCCTTTGCCAATGAGGCGCTCAAACCCCATGCCGCCCGCTGGGACAGAGATCACGAGTTTCCCATCCCCACCATCAAGCAGGCGGCGGCGCTCGGCTTTTGCGGTCTCTATACCCCGGAGCAGTATGGCGGGCTCGGCCTGCCCCGGCTCGATGCCAGCCTGATTTTTGAGCGCCTCGCCATGGGCTGCACCTCCACCACGGCTTATCTGACCATCCACAACATGGTGAGCTGGATGCTGGGCAGCTGGCTGCCTGGCGATGTCGCCGAGCAGTGGGTGCCCAGGCTCGCCAGCGGCGAACTGCTGGGCTCTTATTGCCTTACCGAGCCGGGGGCGGGCTCAGATGCCGCGGCCCTCAAGACCCGTGCTGTGCGTGACGGCGAGGACTACCTCATCGACGGCAGCAAGGTGTTCATCTCGGGGGCGGGCAGCACGGATGTGCTGGTGGTGATGGCTCGCACCGGGGGTGACGGGGCCAAGGGGATCTCCGCCTTCATGGTGCCTGCCGGTAGTGAGGGGATTGTCTACGGCAAGGCGGAGGAGAAGATGGGCTGGAACAGCCAGCCGACCCGGGAGGTGGTTTTCAACGGGGTGCGCATTCCCGCCAGCTATCGGCTGGGGCAGGAGGGGGAGGGATTCAAGTTCGCCATGCAGGCGCTGGATGGCGGGCGCATCAACATCGCCACCTGCTCTGTGGGCACAGCCCAGCAGGCGCTGGACGATGCGCTGGCCCATGTGCAGCAGCGCCAGCAGTTTGGCCACCCCATCAGCGAATTTCAGAGCGTGCAGTTTCGCCTCGCCGACATGGCCACCGAGCTGGCGGCGGCTCGGCTGATGGTACGCCAGGCCGCCGACAAGCTGGACAGGGGCAGCCCGGACAAGAGTGCCTGGTGCGCCATGGCCAAGCGTTTTGCCACCGACGTGGGTTATCGCGTCTGTGACGAGGCTCTGCAACTCTTTGGCGGCTATGGTTATATCCGCGAGTATCCGCTGGAGCGCTACCTGCGCGACACCCGGGTCCACCGCATCCTGGAAGGTACCAACGAAGTGATGCGGCTGATCATAGCCCGCCGCCTGCTGGCGGATCCCGGTCTGTCGCTGGAGTAGCGGGATGGGGCCGCCATCCACGGTAGCCCGCCCTGACGATGCGGCCGGCGCGACTCGTCGCAGGCTTTGTGAGCCGGCCGAAGGTTGGCTCCATTCAACCCTGTCATCATGGGGCAGTCTCATTCACAAGGACAATGCAATGACAAGGATCAGGCTCGAATATCACGGTCACGTGGCCTATATCACCCTCGACCATCCGCCCGCCAACACCTGGACCCTGGCCAGCCTGCAAGCCTTCTTGCGGATGATGGTGGAGCTCGACAGCCGCCCTGATGTGGTGGCCCTGGTGATCCGCGGGGCGGGGGACAAGTTCTTCTGCGCCGGCGCCGATCTCAAGATGTTTGCCGACGGCGATCTGGACCATGCTCGCGAGGTGGCCGAGGCCTTCGGTCGTGCCTTCGAGGCGCTGGCCGGTTTCCACGGCGTCAGCATAGCCGCCATCAATGGTTACGCCATGGGTGGCGGGCTGGAGGTGGCGCTGGCCTGCGACATCCGCATCGCCGAGCAGCAGGCCAAGCTGGGGCTGCCGGAGGCCTCCGTGGGCTTGCTGCCCTGCGCCGGTGGCACCCAGCGCCTCACCGAGCTGGTGGGACCTGGCTGGGCCAAGCGGATGATCCTCTGTGGCGAGAAGGTGAGCGCCACCCTGGCCTACGAGATGGGGCTGGTGGAGGAGGTGGTGAAGGAGGGGCACGCCTGGGACGCGGCGCACCAGATGGCCCAGCTGGTGGAGCGTCAGAGCCCGAGCGCCCTGCGCGCCTGCAAGACCCTTATCAATCAGGGGCGCAGTGGCCATCGTGATGCCGCCTTGCCGCTGGAGCGCAGCCTGTTCCTCGCGTTGTTTGCTGACGCCAACCAGCGTGAGGGGGTCGCCGCCTTTTTGGAGAAGCGCCCGCCCCGCTGGCAATACGAGACATCTGCCAGGCAGGGGGATGAGGCATGAGTGAACCGGTACATGTAGCAACCCATCCCACGGCAGACGGCCATCGTATCGGCGCGCTGACCCTGGACAGCCCAGCCTCCCTCAACGCCCTGAGCCTTGAGATGATCCAGTTGTTGCAGGAGGCGTTGACCCGCTGGGAGCAGGACCCGGCCATCGTCTGCGTCTTGTTGCAAGGGGCCGGCGAGAAGGCATTTTGCGCCGGTGGCGACATTCGCTCCTTCTATTACCGTCAGCAGGAGGAGAGCGAGCAGGCGCTGTTTGGTTATGCGCGGGATTTCTTTGAGCAGGAGTATCGGCTCGACCACCATATCCACAGCTACGGCAAGCCCCTCATCTGCGTGGCGGACGGCATCTGCATGGGGGGCGGCATAGGCCTGTTCGCCGGTGCCGACTTTCGGGTGGTGACCGAGAAGAGTCTGTTCGCCATGCCGGAGGTGACCATAGGCCTCTACCCGGACGTGGGGGCCAGCTGGTTTTTAAGCCGCATGCCGGGGCGACTCGGGCTCTGGCTCGGGCTGACCGGCGCCCGTTTCAACGGCGCGGATGCCATCGGCCTGGGGCTGGCGGATCACGCCATCGCCAGCAGTGAGCGTGCTGCCTTGTTGCCGCGACTGGCCGCGCTGGAGTGGGGGGCAAAGGCCGCGCCGCGCGAGCAGATCGAACGGCTGCTGAGCGGCTTGCAGGCAGAGGCCGACCAGCCGCTGCCAGCGCCTGTGATCTTGCCCCATCAGGCCAAGATCGATCTCCTGCTGGCCGGGCGTACCCTGCAAGGGGTGCTGGATCGGTTATACGATGCCGCCTTCGATCCCGAGCTTGGCGAAGGGAGCCTGGCGCAGGCCCGTGAAACATGCCGCAGTGGCAGCCCCATCAGCCGCGCCATCCTGTGGCGCCAGTACTGGCAGGCTCGCCGTCAGTCGCTGGCCGAGGTGTTTGCCGATGAGCTGGCGCTCTCGGTCAACTGCGTGCTGAGGGGGGATTTTGTGGAAGGGGTGCGGGCACTGCTCATCGACAAGGACAAGTCCCCGCGCTGGCAGGCGCCACAGCCCGGCACTGACTGGCTGAATGCCTTCTATCGCTGGCCCGAGGGGAAAAATCCCCTGACGCCTTGAGCCTTCGAGAGGGCATCAGGGCGGATGAACAGACACAGGTGCTGGATCGCCAGCACGGCAAGGAGCAGACGAGATGACAAGGATTGGGTTTATCGGGCTGGGCAACATGGGGGGGCCCATGGCCGCCAACCTGGCCAGGGCGGGGCACGGGGTCCGGGTATTTGATTTGATGCCGGAGAGTGTCGCCAAGGCGATCGCTGCCGGTTGTATCGCCGCCGGGGATGCCCGCGAGGCGGTGGCCGATTGCGATGTGGTCATCAGCATGCTGCCCGCCGGTGAGCACGTGCGCGGGCTCTGGCTCGGCGAGAGTGCTGGAGAGCGGGGAGGACAGGATCTGCTGGCAGCCTTGCCCGCGGGGGCCCTGGTGATCGATTGCTCCACCATAGACGTGGCCTCGGCCCGCCAGGTGGGGGAGGCGGCACGAGCCCGGGGGATCCGCTTTATCGATGCCCCCGTCTCGGGTGGCGTCGCCGGGGCGGCGGCGGGCACCCTCACCTTTATCGTCGGCGGCGAACTGGCGGATTTCGAGGCGGCCAAACCCGTGCTCGCCTGCATGGGGCAGAACCTGTTTCATGCCGGGGCGCTCGGGGCGGGCCAGATCGCCAAGATGTGCAACAACATGCTGCTCGCCATCCACATGGCGGGCACCGCCGAGGCGCTGGCGCTCGGGGTGAAGGAGGGGCTGGATCCGAGCGTGCTCTCCACCATCATGGGCAAGAGCTCAGGTAACAACTGGAGCCTGGAGCGCTACAACCCCTGGCCTGGCGTGATGGAGAACGTACCTGCCGCCCGCAACTATCAGGGGGGCTTTATGACCCGGCTGATGGTGAAGGATTTGGGGTTGGCCATGGCCCTGGCCGAACATGCCCACAGCGTCGTGCCCATGGGGGCCCTGGCCCGCAACCTCTTCAACCTGCACGCAAGCCAGGGCCAGGAGAGCAAGGATTTTTCCAGTATCGTCGAGCTCTATCTGGATAAAACGCGGGACCCGTCACAGGCCGGCTAGTCTGCGCAGTTTGCTCATCACCTCATCAAGCGGGCGGCAACTCAGTTAACAACAAGGAGTACCCATGGATATCAAGCAGAAAGTCATCGCCATCACGGGGGCGGGCAGGGGGCTCGGCCGTGCCATCGCCCTGAGCCTGGCCAGTCAGGGCGCCGTGCTGGCGTTGATCGATGTGAATCGCACCGATCTGGAGGTGACCGAAGCCGAGCTGCGCAGTCGCGATGGCCAGTGTGCCCTGTTCGTCTGCAACGTGGCGAGTGAAGCCGAGGTGGAGGCGACCTTTGCCGCGATTAAAGAGCAATGTGGCGCCCTGCATGGCCTCGTCAACTGCGCCGGCATACTGCGGGACGGCATGCTTATCAAGGTGAAAGAGGGCGAACTGGTGGAGAAGATGAGTCTGGCCCAGTGGCAGGCCGTCATCGACGTCAACCTCACCGGCACCTTCCTCTGTGGTCGCGAAGGGGCGGCCCTGATGGCCAAAGGCGGGCAGGGGGGCGTCATAGTCAACATATCCTCCATCGCCCGTGCGGGCAACATAGGCCAGAGCAACTACGCCGCCAGCAAGGCGGGGGTGGCCTCCCTGGTGGTGACCTGGGCGCGGGAGCTGGCCCGCCACAACATTCGGGTCATGGGCATAGCCCCCGGGGTGTTTGCCACCGACATGACGGCGGCGATGAAACCGGAGGCGATGGCGCGCATGCAGCAGGCCATTCCGGTCGGCAGCCTGGGGCAGGCGCACCAGCTGGCCGAAACCGTGCATTTTATTCTCGCCAATGACTATCTGTCCGGCCGCATGATAGAGCTCGACGGCGGCTTGCGACTCTAAATTCCGGCTGCCTTTTGCAGATGCCCCTGGCCCCTGGTACAGGGGCATTTTTATTGAAACGTTTGTCAGCAGTCGATGCTGCCGACCCAGGCTGCAAGCTGCATGCTCATGCAGGTCTGCTCCGAAAAACGGGGGCGAAGTCATGGAAAAATGTGAAATATCAACGGGTCTTTCTTAATTTGAGCCAGCTCACAGGCGCTTGAGGTCAGTGCTGTAGAATTGCGCGCGGTCAAGACGGTGCACGATTGACGGTACGAGGGATTGCGGTCGGAATAGTCATGCAATATAGTTGCCGCCTTTTTCACGGGGTACGGATTTTTCGCCCCTCCCATATTGCGCGCAGTATGAATACGGATGCTCTACCGCCGCCTAATCAAACAGGATTGAGATGGACAAGAAACTAGGGCTTGGCGCCCTCATCTCGCTGGTGATCGGCTCCATGGTCGGCGCCGGGGTCTTCAGTCTGCCACAAAATATTGCCGCTCATGCCAGCGCCGGGGCCGTCGCCCTGGGGTGGGCCATCACAGGTCTTGGCATGATCTGTCTCGCGCTGGTTTACCAGAATCTCTCCATGCGCCGCCCGGATCTCGATGGCGGTATCTTCAGTTATGCCAAGGCCGGTTTCGGCGATTTCATCGGCTTCAACGCCGCCTGGGGTTACTGGCTCTGTCAGCTGCTGGCCAACGTCTCCTACGCCATAGTGGTGTTCAGCGCCCTGAGCTACTTCTTCGACACGCCGGACAATGTCATCTTCGGCAACGGCAACACGCCTGTGGCCATCACGCTCGCCTCCCTGCTCATCTGGTCGGTGCACGCCCTGGTGCTGCGTGGGATCCAGGTCGCGGCCCTGGTGAACATAGTCACCACCATCGCCAAGATGGTGCCGCTCATCGTGTTCTGCGTGGCCATACTGCTTGCCTTCAACATGCAGACCTTCACTCTGGATATCTGGGGCCACGACAACGTGGAGCTGGGTTCCGTGATGGATCAGGTCAAGTCCACCATGAAGGTGACGCTCTGGGTCTTCATCGGCATCGAAGGGGCCGTGGTGGTCTCCGCCCGCGCCCGTCATCGCAAGGACGTGGGCCGTGCCACCGTGCTGGCGCTGCTCGGCGCGCTGGCGCTCTACGTGATGGTGACCCTGTTCTCCCTCGGTGTCATGAGTCAGCCGCAGCTGGCCGCCCTCAAGAACCCGTCCACCGCCATGATCCTGGAAGCCGTCGTGGGCCCCTGGGGCGCCTGGCTCATCAACATAGGTCTGGTGATCTCCGTGATGGGGGCCCTGCTGAGCTGGACGGTACTGGCGGCGGAAGTGCCCTATATCGCGGGCAAGACAGGGGTCTTCCCTGGCTGGTTTGCCAAGGAGAACAAGAACGGCTCGCCCAAGGTGTCGCTCTGGTGCTCCACCTGCCTGGTGCAGATCTTCCTCATCATCATCTACTTCCAGAGCAGCACCTATCTGGCGCTGGTCAACATCGCCACCTCGGCGGCGCTGGTGCCCTATGTCTTCTCCGGTGCCTATGGCCTCAAGCTGGCGCTGAAAGGGGAGACCTACGAGGGTCAGCCCCATCAGCGCAAGCGCGACCTGCTGCTGGCGCTGGTGGCCACCCTCTACGGCTGCTGGCTGGTCTATGCCGCCGGGGTGGAATACCTGCTGCTGGTGGCGCTGCTCTACAGCCCCGGCATCTTCATCTACTGGAAGGCGCGCCAGCACCACGGGCTGCGCGGCCTCAACCGGCTGGAGCAGGGGATGACGGCGGCCCTGCTCGGTTGCGCCGTGCTGGCCTTCTACAAGGTGATGGACGGTACCATTCCCTTGAGTTAACCGGCACAATGAAGAGATGGCCCAAGGGCCATCTCTTTTTTTATGCGCGTGTTGGCCTGAATGGTCAGGCGCCGCCTCGGAAGGAATTTTTATGCTGTTTATGGGTTATCTGCTGCTGGGTGCTTTCGCGGGCATGCTGGCGGGGCTGTTCGGGATCGGTGGCGGTCTCATCATAGTGCCCGTGCTGGTTCTCAGCTTCCACGCTCAGGGGGTGGCCCCCGATATCATTACCCATCTGGCACTGGGTACCTCGTTGCCCACCATGATCTTCACCGGTTTCAGCTCATTGCGGGCACATCAGGAGGCCGGCGCGGTCGACTGGGTGGTGATCCGCCGATTGGGGGCCGGCATGTTGATCGGCGCCTGGCTTGGCGGCATGACAGCCAACCTGCTCAGCGCCAGCACCCTCAACATCATCATCGGCTGCTTCGCCTGGACCATGGCACTGCAGATGGGGCTCAACCTCAAGCCCAAGGCGGAGCGGCACCTGCCGGGACCTGTCGGCACCGGCATCGCGGGCACCGTCATCGGCTGGATGTCGGCGCTGTTTGGCATAGGCGGCGGCTCGCTCACTGTGCCTTATCTCAGCTGGAACAGCGTGCCGATGCGCAACGCCGTGGCGGCCTCCGCCGCCTGCAGCATGCCCATCGCGCTGGCGGGCAGCCTGAGCTACCTCTACGCCGGCTGGGGCAATGCCTCCCTGCCAGAATGGAGCCTGGGCTTCATCTACCTGCCCGCCCTGCTCGGCATAGTGCTCACCAGCACCCAGTTCGCCCGGGTGGGGGCAAAGCTGGCCCATAAACTTTCCCCGCAACGGCTCAAGCAGGCGTTCGCCCTGCTGATGCTGCTGGTGGGGGCCAAGTTCATGCTGTTTAGCTGATTCATTCGGCAGATTGTTGAAAAATAAGGCGAACGGTTCGTCCCTCGGCAGAAAGCCATTGCAATGAAACGGGACTTTGCTATTCTCCTCGCCGGTGGTCCCATTGGTCCTCTCGCATTGATAACTCGTCAACCTGGTCAGGACCGGAAGGTAGCAGCCAAGGCGGGGGACTCGAGTGCCGGGATGTGGCTGGTGGGGCCACCACCTGTTTCTGCAGATCAATAAGTTAGCCTCTCAACCCCCCTCTAGACCTCTTGGTCATCCACTTTGTGTGGATGGATCTTGAGTCTTCATAGTGAATCTCTGAATCTCTGGCTCTCTGCGCAAGGTATCTGGTACTACCGCAAGGTGACCTTGCTCCCCTGTGGGCATTTTCGCGTAAAGCCAGTAGCTGCCCAGCCAGAACCTCCGGCAACTCCCTATCGGAATCTCAGCAGCTACAACAACAGAGACAACCAGCGGCCAATCCTGCCCCTCAGTCAGTCCTGATGGCTCCTTCTGCTATTTCATCCCCTGTACTCTCAGAACTCAGTGAGCGCACCCTGAAAGAGAGGGCACTTTTCTGGGCACCAAAAGCGCTCAGCAACCAGAAGAACTACATCGGCTACGTTATCACGGCGAATGTTCAACACTCCGCCGGAGTATGGCGGAGTGTTGTTTTGTTGCTATCTCCCAGACCTGGGTTCAGAACCTGCCATTTAAGCCCACTCGGAAAGTGTCGTTGCGTTCATTTGACCCAAGATTGGTTTTGTATGAAACCCCTAGCTGCCAGGCGTGTCCTAGGTTGAAGTCGATACCCATATCCAGGCCGGCTAAATCGTTGTCCTGAGCATCGGGCTTGAGACTGTAAAGCATGCCTTCGTCGCCCTGATCGGTATAGCGCATCTTGTAGTCGCTACTACGACTGAAGTTGTGGCCCCAAGCCAGGCCAACCTTGGGTGTCACCACACCAAGCGGAGCCATCAGGTCATAGCTAGTACGCACACCGAGGTAGGATGTGAAATTCTCTTGGCGTTGCTCTTCATAGGACAGACCGTAAATGCCGCCACCACTTTCACGGTAAGCCTCCATGAGGGTTGTGCTGGCGTTCAAGCGGCCGTAAGGCGCCAGCGACAACGGCCCCTTGCGGTATTCATAGCTGGCAGTCAGGGATGCGAACAATTGATCTGCATCCCGCGAGCCACTGGCATAGTCATCTGCGCTGTCGGTGATGTAACGGCGTGAATCAAAACTGATACGGTTGTAGCCCAGCAGGCCGTCGACATATACCTGCGGCGCCTGGTTCAGGCTTAGATAAGTGGCGATACCGATGGCTTTCCCATCACTGCGAGAGTTGTTCTTGCCGATATCACTGCGGTCGTTGCCGTAGCCGATACCGACACCGACGATGGCAGTTGGTGATAGGCGATAGTCTGCACCGGCGCTCAGGCCCAGTGTAGTGAAGCTGTTGTCTTGCGCGCCCTGCGCATGGGTAGAGCCGACGTTGACGAAGCCGTCGCTCCAGAATGCCAAGGCCTCCTGTTTGCAGCCGTTCTTCTGCACCGAGGTTGCGGCCTTGCTTTCTTCCAGTTGTGCCTGGTTGGCGGAATCTCCTTGCTGACTCTGGATAGCTTTGGCGATCTCGCCCAGGGGCATGGCACTGTCATCCTTGCGTAAACTGGCATTGAACGAATTACGGTCGCAATTTGTTTGATGCAACTGCTCAAGACGTCGGTTGAAGTTGTCCATCTGAGTGCCGGCGAAGCGCTCTGCTGTCCGGCTCTGAGCGTTAAGCAGGCCGATAACTTCGGCATCCTTGGTCGGGTCTGGACGTTCCTTAATGATGAAGCTGACGGTGCTGGCTGAGCTGGCACCGCTACCGTTCCGCAGGCTGAAGCTGACGATTGCCGTCCCAGCGAAGGCGACCGACGGTACGAAACGCATCGAGAAGCGGCCCATCATCGTTACTCGCCCGGCGGAGGCAGGGGTGACCGAACCCAGAGTTGCCTGGGTGAACGGACCACCGGTGGCACCTTGGGTCAGGTCGACTGTGGCAGACTGTCCCACGGCCAGGATCTGGCTGGATGCTGGCACGGAGATCTCCATGGCAGAGATGGTGATCGAGAAGTTTTGCAAGCTGCTGGCACCTTTGGCATCAGTGACTGTGATGGTCAGGTCGGTAGTGCTGGCGGTGCTTGGCGTACCGCTGATGAGGCCTCTGGTGGCATTCAGGCTCAGGCCCTCAGGCAGGGCGCCGGCGGTGATCGCATAGGTGTAGGGCGCGGTGCCGCCGGAGGCGGTGAGCGTCGCGCTGTAGCTGGTGCCGACAGTGCCGTTGCTCAACGTGGTGGTGATCAGGCTGATGCTCGGCGGGCTGACGGTGATGGTTACCGTAGCCGGGCCGGAGGTGCCGCTGGCGTTGGTGGCTGTGTAGGTGAAGCTGTCGGCACCGGAGAACCCGGCGGTCGGGGTGTAGGTGATGCTGGTGCCGCTGGCGGTAGCAGTGCCATGGCTGGCGGCGCTGGCCACGGCGACGCTGGTGGCAGTGCCGCCACTGAGGGCCAGGGTGATCGGGTTGGCACTGCTGTTGGCGGCGACAGTGGCGCTGACGGCACCGGCGACTGGTGCCTGGGCATCGATGGTGAGGGTGTAGGCCTGGGAGCCGGTCGCGCTGTTGGCATCGGTGGCGGTGACGGTCAGGTTGCTTGCGCCGCTGGCGCTTGGCGTGCCACTGATGGCACCTGTGCCGGTATTCAGGCTCAGGCCGACCGGCAGACTACCGGCGGTGATCGCATAGGTATAGGGCGCGGTGCCGCCGGAGGCGGTGAGCGTCGCGCTGTAGCTGGTGCCGACAGTGCCGTTGCTCAACGTGGTGGGGCTCAGGCTGATGCTCGGCGGACTGACGGTGATGGTCACCGTAGCCG
>NZ_CDDA01000015.1:298918-299456 GCF_000819745.1 Aeromonas bestiarum
GTCACCGTAGCCGGGCTGGAAGTGCCGCTGGCGTTGGTGGCTGTGTAGGTGAAGCTGTCGGATCCAGAGAATCCGGCGGTCGGGGTGTAGGTGATGCTGGTGCCGCTGGCGGTGGCAGTGCCATGGCTGGCGGCGCTGGCTACGGCGACGCTGGTGGCAGCGCCGCCACTGAGGGCCAGGGTGATCGGGTTGGCACTGCTGTTGGCAGCGACAGTGGCGCTGACGGCACCGGCGACTGGGGCCTGGGCATCGATGGTGAGGGTGTAGGCCTGGGAGCCGGTCGCGCTGTTGGCATCGGTGGCGGTCACGGTCAGGTTGCTTGTGCCGCTGGCGCTCGGCGTGCCACTGATGGCACCTGTGCCGGTATTCAGGCTCAGGCCGACCGGCAGACTACCGGCGGTGATCGCATAGGTATAGGGCGCGGTGCCGCCGGAGGCGGTGAGCGTCGCACTGTAGCTGATGCCGATAGTGCCGTTGCTCAACGTGGTGGTGATCAGACTGATGCTCGGCGGGTTGATGGTGATGGTCACCGTAGCCG
>NZ_CDDA01000015.1:299652-682150 GCF_000819745.1 Aeromonas bestiarum
GATGGTCACCGTAGCCGGGCCGGAGGTGCCGCTGGCATTGGTGGCTGTGTAGGTGAAGCTGTCGGCACCGGAGAACCCGGCGGTCGGGGTGTAGGTGATGCTGGTGCCGCTGGCGGTGGCAGTGCCATTGCTGGCGGCGCTGGCCACGGCGACGCTGGTGGCAGCGCCGCCACTGAGGGCCAGGGTGATCGGGTTGGCACTGCTGTTGGCGGCGACAGTGGCGCTGACGGCACCGGCGACTGGGGCCTGGGCATCGATGGTGAGGGTGTAGGCCTGGGAGCCGCTAGCGCTGTTGGTATCGGTGGCGGTCACGGTCAGGTTGCTTGCGCCGCTGGCGCTTGGCGTGCCACTGATTGCACCTGTGCTGTTATTCAGGCTGAGGCCGGCCGGCAGACTACCGGCGGTGATCGCATAGGTGTAGGGCGCGGTGCCGCCGGAGGCGGTGAGCGTCGCACTGTAGCTGATGCCGACAGTGCCGTTGCTCAACGTGGTGGGGCTCAGGCTGATGCTCGGCGGGCTGACGGTGATGGTCACCGTGGCCGGGCTGGAGGTGCCGCTGGCGTTGGTGGCTGTGTAGGTGAAGCTGTCGGACCCGGAGAATCCGGCGGTCGGGGTGTAGATGATGCTGGTGCCGCTGGCGGTGGCAGTGCCATGGCTGGCAGCGCTGGCCACGGCGACACTGGTGGCAGCGCCGCCACTGAGGGCCAGGGTGATCGGGTTGGCACTGCTGTTGGCGGCGACGGTGGCACTGACGGCACTGGCGACTGGGGCCTGGGCATCGATGGTGAGGGTGTAGGCCCGGGAGCCGGTCGCGCTGTTGGCATCGGTGGCGGTGACGGTCGGGTTGCTTGCGCCGCTGGCGCTCGGCGTGCCACTGATGTCACCTGTACTGGTATTCAGGCTCAGGCCGGCCGGCAGACTACCGGCGGTGATCGCATAGGTGTAGGGCGCGGTGCCGCCGGAGGCGGTGAGCGTCGCGCTGTAGCTGATGCCGACAGTGCCGTTGCTCAACGTGGTGGGGCTCAGGCTGATGCTCGGCGGGCTGACGGTGATGGTCACCGTAGCCGGGCTGGAGGTGCCGCTGGCGTTGGTGGCTGTGTAGGTGAAGCTGTCTGAACCGGAGAATCCGGCGGTTGGGGTGTAGGTGATGCTGGTGCCGCTGGCGGTGGCAGTGCCATGGCTGGCGGCGCCGGCCACGGCGACACTGGTGGCAGTGCCGCCACTGAGGGCCAGGGTGATCGGGTTGGCACTGCTGTTGGCGGCAACCGTAGCGCTGACCGGGCCGGCGATCGGTGCCGGTACTGTGTATGTATAGCCGTTGGTCAGGGTCGCGCTGCCCCCAGGCGTGGTGACCACCACGTTCACCGCGCCGGCGGCGTGGGCCGGGGTGGTCGCGGTGATGGTGGTTGCATTGTTGACGGTGTAGCCGGTGGCCGCTGTTCCGCCAAAGCTCACGGCGGTAGCGCCAGTCAGATTGGTGCCGGTCAGGGTGACTGAGGTGGCGCCAGCGGTGGAACCACTGTTCGGTGCAGCGGAAGTCAGGGTCGGTACTGCGGAGCTGGTGACCAGCAGGTTGTAGGTGGCGACCCCGCCATCGTTGTTGCCGTCATTGAGGGTGATGCTGAAGGTGTAGTTACCGGCGGCGGTCGGGGTGCCGTGCAACACTGTGGTCGCACTGCCGGGGGACGCATCGAGGATCAGGCCCGGTGGCAGGCAGGGGGTCACACCATCGTAGTCCGGATCGTTGGCGTCGCACTCCACCCAGCGGTCCAGGGGCATGGTGCCGCCGACAGAGCTGATGGTGATGCTCATGCTCTGACCCACCGCGATGGTGGGCAAGGTGCTGCCGGAGGCCGGATTGGTGATCACGGGGGCAACCGCCATGGCCTGGCTGCTCATGGTCAGCATGACCAGCAACAGAAACAGTGAAATCAGCGGGCGTGTCAGCCAGTTACCTGGCGCGGTCAGCGGTGTTCTCATGAGGGCTTCCTGCCTTGCGAACGGTTTTGGGTCGTGTCCAGCGTGATTGTTGATAAAGGTCCAGCGCTTACAGCACGGCTACAGCCGGCCCCTTGGGGGGCAGGTATTACTCGATGCTCAGGGACTGTCGATCTCTTCCCGGGCGGCCATCCGCGCGGGACGCTGCATTTGGGTGTATAGGCCACTGTCGGCACCGGCCCGGAAGCCCAGCCGCTCATACAGCCGGCGGGCACGGCTGCCCTGTTCGACGCTCAGGCTGCAGGTCTGACGCTGGGCGTCGGCCTTGGCCAGTACCGTGCGCAACAACTCGGTGCCGATGCCCCGGCCATGCCAGTCCGGTAGCAGGGCAATATCGACAATGCGCACATCGTCGGCCGCGTACTGCACGCACAGGCGCCCGATCGGGCTGCCGGCCTGCTCGACGATCAGAAAGTCCGCGGCGGGAAAGTGCTTTTCATAATGCTGGCGTTGCAGCTCGGCCTGGGAGTGCAGGAAAGCCCGGCGCTGGGCGTCTTTCCAGCCAGGCACTGCACTGACTTCGGCCCAGCGGCGTGAGGCGTACAGCGCCTGGAGAAATCCCAGGTCGTGGCTGTTCTGCTTGCGCAGTACGGCCACGTTGCCTGTCGGCAAATGGAGAGCGGTGATGTGAGTCATGAGCTTCTGATCGGGTACTCGCCATCCAGGCAGATGCAGTAGGACAGTGTCTGGAAGGGTTGCATGGTGTTGCGCAAGGCCGTCGACGTTGCGCCGCTACCGGCGTTGCCCACAGTGGTGGCCGCCAGTGTCTGGTTTGTCGCCGTTGGTGCGGTGTTGTTGTACAGGCGGACGTTGCGGGGTTGTGCCAGGTAGGCGGTGTTGTTGGGAATATCCAGAGCGGCCGCCGATTCGCTGCCGTCCTTGGCCAACACCTGATGGGTATGCGGGGCGAAGTTGCTGGCCACCATGGTTATCCGGTCGGCTCCCATGGCCGTGCCAACTGGCCTGTCGGTCAGCCCGGGGCCGGGCCCGGCCCCCATGGCCACGCGCCCGTTGAGATTGGGCAGATTGAAGTTCTGTCCGGGGGTGCCGCCATACAGGTTGCCAATCACCGAATAGAGGGCTGGATTCTGCTGGACGGTGATGAGCGAGCCATCGCAGTACGCCCAGTTTTGCGGGACGAAGTTGTAGGGGAACAGTCTGATTTCACCGGTAAAAGCGTCCATGATCGGTCATTCCAGATTGAGTGAGGGGGTCACTGCTGTCGGGTCGGATAGAGGCCGACCAGGCAAATGATGTAGTTGATCGCCAACGAACCCATCAGGTTGCTGTGGGGGGTTGCAGCGCCACCGCTCGGGGTCAGTGCCGAGTCGAGAAACTGTGGGTTCATCGCAACGGTGACGGAGGTTCCGGTTCCTGCGCTGTACAGTCCGGTGATGATCCCCGCGCCCGGGAATTTGCCAAAGGTCATGCTATTGGGCGTTGCGGCTGGGGATGGGATCGGCGACGTGGCATCTTGGGCGCTCACCATAAAGCCATGGGTGTGGGAGGCAGTGTTTTCCGGCCTCATGGTCACGGTTTCCACGCCAAACTTCTGCGTTAGCGTCCTTGGGGTCAGTCCGGTGCCGGTGCCCTGGCCCACGGGGAGCCGGCCACGGTAGTCCGGGAGACCGAAGTTGGTGCTGCCGTTGCCGCCGTACAGGGTGCCCAGTAACGAGTAGAGCACCTGGAAGTTGCTGATGGGCATCAGCGAACCGTCACAGAACGCCCAATTCTCTGGCGCATAGTTGCCGGCGAACATGCGGATTTCTCCGACGAAAGCTTCAGACATGTCAGTTTCCTTGCTTGAGGGTCTGTAGACAGCCGTTACTGGCGCGGCGGGTAGATGCCCGTCGTAGCGATGCAGAAATAGCCCACGATGGAGGGCTGCACATTCGGCATGGGCATGCCTGGCGTTGGGGTGACGGTCGCGCTGTTGAGGGCGATCAGAGTGCCGGTTGCCGAGGTATAGGTCGGTTTTGCCGGGACCCCTTTGGTGTTCGAGCTGACAGCAGGAATGTTGCCGCCCGGGTCATCGTTGCCCGGGTCGTTGGAGACATGCGTGGCGTGGTTATGCTGTGCCACCGAGTTTTGCGGCATCGTCACGGTTTCGCTACCGCCTTTGGTGCCCAAAAGGTGTTGATCCATGACCGGATCGACAGTGGAGGCTCTGAAGTTCTGCCCCAGAGCGACCCGGCCACGCAGATCCGGCAGGCCGAAGGTGGTGGTGCCGTCACCGCCAAAGTTTTTGCCCAGCAGGGAGGCCAGCGCGACATTGCTGTTGAATGGTAGAACCTGGCCCTCGCAAGGGAGCCACCCATCAGGTGCCCAACCCCAGGGGAACAGGCGAATTTCACCGAGAAAGGGATCCATGTTTTTCTCCTTGAACAAGATAATGGCGCCGAAATCCATTTACTGCAGGAGAGTAGCAAGCGCTTGTAGACAATAGACAAGTTTGGATTCATTTGGCAAGTGCATTTTTTAATGTTTAATTGCGCTTGCTACGAACCACGAATAGTTGATGTATTTACTCAACATCTATTTTCATAAAAAGCACTGAAGTGACTTAGCATAGAATTGTAGAAAAATACCGTGTTGTAACCAGCATCTATCCCTCAACCTGTATCCCATTCGCACGCTATACCGTCGAATGTAGGCGTTGAATGCAGCGTGCACGCTGCACTATCAAAGTGAACTGGCCAACTGAAAGGATGGGTGCTTGCGTCACTTTGCTTCTATATCTACTGCAATGATTGACATCGATGCTATCTGACTCGATATCGAACAATGGATAGTTATGCCGGCATCACAGGCCAGGAGCGTATTAAGCTGATTTATCATGCCTAATCAAAATATGTGGCTGATCGTAGTAAAATTCCTAGCAGGCTAGCTAAGGTATAAACTCGAATATGAGATACGTGAGATGTCGTTGTCGAGTCCTCCCGGTCATCTTTTTAGGTGATACAGTCGTTACCATGTCCAGAGGTGCTCAATAATAAGATTGCGTTGTTTATTGGCTGCTGAGTTAAAACTGGAAGACATGCTCGCTAAATAGCAAATCACTAATAGTGTGCTACACCTTGACTGTTCCATAACCACTCTTGGGAAAGGGATGTACTGTTGTAACCAACTATGCGGCAGCCTGGTAAAGGCGACCAATCCAATTAATCAGTCTCTAATACTCTTTCCGTCCTCTTGGTCATCCACTTTATGTGTATGACCAAGACCTCTTTCAAGTAAATAAATAACCTTCTTCGCACGTTTTCCGATCCTGCTGCAGGTGGCCCACCGTTTTCTCTATTCTGGTATGACATCCTTGATGCCCCGGCGGTGGGCAAGGTGCGGCTGCCGTAATAGATAACCGGCTGTGCATGCCCTCATGTGTTCGGGTAGCAGGGGAACCAGACGACTGGCCCGGATGTGCGCCGCCGTCTGGTCATTGGTGGAGATGGTGGGGCTGACAATATGCCCCTACAAACTGTTCCCGACTTTGACATGTCAGGGGATCAGGCGACCGAAACCTGCTGCTCTCACCGTGGCCCCGCCATGGTGGAGTGGCTGACCCAGCGCAGGCTCGACGTCTGACGAGGGCAATGAGCCATAGAATTGAGCCATGCTCCGGCTGACGGTGAATGGCGTATCGCATCAAGCCGCTTGCCGCAGCCTGACTCCCATGGTCGGGTCTGTGCACCTTGCTCCAATCTGGCTGCCCAGATGACACCTGCTTAGTCGGGGTGTCCGCGCTTTTGGGGAGCCTCTGGCGGTGGCAGGGCACCGTCATGGACGGGTTGCTGATCGCGACCGGCCAGCACGGTGCGATTGCGGCCTCGTCGCTTGGCTTCATAAAGTGCCTTGTCGGCCTGTTTCAACACGGCGTTGAGATCGTCATCGCTGCCGGGCCAATGGGCAACCCCGAGCGAGATGGTGATGTGGCCGGCGCCGGGCATGGGATGTGCGGCGACCCGCTGGCGCAACCGCTCGGCGATTTCGAAGGCGAGGGGGAGCGGCAGGCCGGGCAGCAAGACCAGAAACTCTTCGCCACCGCTGCGGCACAAGGCATCCGCCTGTCTGGCGCCTTGCTGCATCAAGGCCGCGAGGGCGGCCAGTACCTGGTCCCCGACATCATGACCGAAGCCGTCATTGATCTGCTTGAAGTGATCTATATCCAGCGCTATCACGGCGAGGGGCTGGCCCAGCGCCTGATAGCTGTCGAGCACCTGCTGCATGCCCCGGCGGTTGAACAGGCCCGTCATGGCATCGGTATGGCTGTCATTGTGCAGCTGGGTGATCCTGGTATTGAGCAGCCCCAGCCCTTTGAGCATGGCCTGCTTGAGCTGGGCGGCCTCGAAGTACCAGACCCGGATCCTGGCGATGTTCTTCAGCGACTCTTGCTGATCCATCAGCTTGGCCTTGTGGGCCAACTGCCACAGTGGCCTGGAGATGAAGATGGCGGAAATCCAGATGAACAGCAGGATCAGCAGGTTGATGGGAATGATCTTGAGCAGCACATGCATCATCTGCTGATCCAGTCCGGCCAGGGTGGCGGCGCGGGGACGCTGTGCCACCACCCCCCAGTGGGTCTGCGGGATGGGGGCGAAGCCGGCCAGCATCTCTGTGCCCGTTTCGTCAGTCAGTGCGAGCGCCCCTTCTTCGCCATTCAACACCCGATCGACCACCCCGTTGTCACGGATTTTTTCACCAACCCTGGCACTGTCCGGGTGATAGATGCGGGTTCTGTTGCGATCCACCACATAGAGGGAGGAGCCATCCTGATAGTAGTGCTGGCCCAGTATGCCGGAGAGCATGTTGTGTGACTGGAGGTAGATGGTGCCCGCCACATAGCCGAGATAGCGCTTCTCCTTGTCGAAGATGGGGTAGGAGATGCTGATGAGATAGTTGCCCGAGAGCGAAACGAACGGATCCGTGATCACCGGCTGGCGGGTCGTGATGGAGCGCTTGGCGCTCTGGGAAGTGAGTCTGGCCCCCTTTACTTGCAGCGTATCGGGATAGACGGCCACGACCACGGCATCGGCATTCACGACGGCCACCGAGTTGAAGGTCGCCGTCTGCTGTTGCAGTCGCTGCATTTCACTCAAGAGGGTGCTGTCATCCTTCATGGCGGGGGCTAGCAGGGCGGCGCTGTAGGCCAGCTGGCTCTGACTGGACTGGAGCATGGTGTTGGTCATCTCGGCCAGCTTGGCCGCGTAGACGCGATTGGCATCCAGAGTGTTGCTGATCAGCAGTGCCCGCTGCGCCTCGTAAGTGGCATAAAAACTGTTGCTCAGGGTCGCCATGACGCTGATGACGGCCAGTGCGAGTATGAGGCTGCGCAGGTCAATTTTCAGGAACCGAGGAAGTAGCATGAGCAGGAAGGCGTCCGGTATCAAGGTGCGGTAGTGGAAATGAGCCAGCTGATTCTAATGGAGCCAACTGCCGAAAAGCTACTACTATCCGGCCTGGCCCACCCATCTCAATGCCTTGATCGAAAAGGTGATCTTCTCTGTTCCCCATCCTTGGCCGGCACGGATCACGCAATAAAGGCAGTCGTGGGGCCGTCACCCCTGACAGGGACCTCTCCCTGGGCAGGCGAGGCGGCGAGTGCGCGTGGCAAAGGTCAACCCGGCTCGCCCGCTGGTGCGACCATGGCCGCGACAATCTGCCAGAAGGCATCGATGAGCGGGCCCTTGCTGTGGGGCGGGCGAATGAGGCCTATGGTCCAGCTTGCCTCGGCTTCGCGCAGGGGCAGGGTAAGCACATCCGGGTGCTCTATGGTGGTGGAGGAGGGCACCAGGGTCCAGGCGATATCCGCCGCCGCGGTGGCGACCCCGGCGGCGAAGTCGTTGACGTACTGGATATCGCGAAAGCGCATGCCGCTCTGGGCCAGGTAGTGCATCAGGTTGTCGTAAAACGAGGGTGCCTTGTCCCGGCGCAAAATGGCCAGCGGCTTGTCCACCAGATCCGCGAGTTCATTTATGCCGCTGTAGCTGGCTGGCAGTACGGCGACAAAGTGCGCCTGCACCACGGGCAGCACCTCCCAGCCCTTGGGGGCGGGCAGGCGGCAGAAGCCGAGATCCAGCCTGCCCTCGCTCAGGGCCAGCAATTGATGATGGGTGGAGAGGTCGTTGAGCTCTATGGTCACCTGCGGCCGCTCGGCGCGAAAGCGGGCGATGGCAGCGGGTACCAGTATCTTGGTGGCCACGCCGAAGCCGATGCGCAGGGTGCCGCTGTTGCCTGCCAGCACGTCGCGGGCGGTGCGCCCTAGCTGTTCGCTCTGGGCCACCAGGGCGCTGGCATCCGCATAGAGCGCCCGCCCCAGCACGGTCAGGCGGGTGCTGCTGGCGTTGCGCTCAAACAGTTCGCCGCCAAATTCCTCCTCCAGCCGCCTTATCTGCTTGCTCAGGGCCGACTGGGTGACATGCTGGCGCACCGCCGCCTGACCGAAGTGCAGCACCTCCCCCAGGGTCACGAAGGCTTTCAGATCCCGTAGCTCCACCACAGCTCCTTTCATTCCTGTTGGGAATGTTGAATGGCCACATTTATCATTGGACGGAATTTTAGAACTGTTCGATGCTTATGCCAATTTATTTGGGACCCCTTGAATGGGGCGCCGACTTATCAGAGATGGCTGACACCATACGCGCAGAAGGAGCAACACCAGATGCATCACCATATGTTCAACGATTTCCCGAAAGATTTTCTGTGGGGCGCCGCCTCCGCCGCCTATCAGGTGGAAGGGGCCTGGAATGCCGACGGCAAGGGCCCCTCTGTGTGGGATCTGTTCACCAAGCTGCCGGGCAAGACCTTTGAGGGCAGCAACGGCGATGTGGCGGTCGATCACTATCACCGCATGGAAGAGGACGTGGCGTTGATGGCCGAGATGGGGCTCAAGGCCTACCGTTTCTCGGTGAGCTGGCCGCGTATCTACCCGACCGGCCGGGGCGAGGTGAACGAGGCGGGTCTCGCCTTCTACGAAAAACTCATCGACACCCTGCTGGCGCACAAGATCGAGCCCGTGCTGACCCTCTATCACTGGGACTTGCCCCAGGCGCTGCAGGATGAGTACGGCGGCTGGGAAGACAGACGCATCATCGACGACTTCGAGCGCTACTGCGTGACCCTGTATCAGCGCTTCGCCGGCAAGGTGAAGTACTGGGTATCGCTCAACGAGCAGAACTACAACCTGACCAACGCCTATCAGCTCGGCACCCATCCCCCCGCAGTGCAGGACCGCAAGCGCTTCTTCGCCGCCAACCACATCGCCTTCCTGGCCAACGCCCGGGTGATCAAGGCGTTCCGCCAGCATGTGCCGAACGGCCTGATAGGCCCGAGCTTTGCCTATTCGCCCGCCTATCCGGCGTCATGTGACCCCAAAGACATGCTGGCGTTCGAAAATGCCGAGGAGTTCACCAACTACTGGTGGCTGGACGCTTACTGCTTCGGCCGCTACCCCCAGGCGGCGCTCGCCTACCTGAAAGAAAATGGCGAGGCTCCGGAAATACTGCCGGGAGATCTTGAGCTGCTGCGCGAAGGCACGCCGGATTACATAGGCGTCAACTACTACTACACCCTGACCTTCACCGACAACCCTCTCGGCGGCCAGACACTGCAGCGCATCAACACCACGGGACAAAAGGGCACCACCCCCTCGAGCGGCATTCCGGGCCTCTACAAGACGGCGCCCAACCCCCATCTGGAAACCAGCAACTGGGACTGGGCCATAGACCCGACCGGGATGCGCATCGCCCTGCGCCGCCTCTCCTCCCGCTACGGCTTGCCGCTGATGATCACCGAGAATGGCCTCGGCGAGTTTGACCAGCTGGGGGCAGATGACAAGGTGCACGATGATTACCGCATCGCCTACCTGCGCAGCCACTTGGTCGCCTGTCAGCAGGCGCTGCAGGACGGGGTGGCGCTGATTGGTTATTGCGCCTGGTCCTTCACCGATATCCTGAGCTGGCTCAACGGCTACCAGAAGCGTTACGGCTTCGTCTATGTGGATCGCGATGAGCAGGGCGGCTCCTTGCGTCGGATCAAGAAAGAGAGCTTCCACTGGTATCAATCGGTGATCGCAAGCGGCGGCAAGACGCTGTAAATCACTCGGTTCGGATTGCGTTGGTACAACAGGCTCTGCTACGGAAAAGGCCCCCTCGTGTGAGGGGGCCTTTCGTTTTGCCGCCGACCTCTTGTGCGATGCAGGGGCATGCTGCGATGGGCGCTAGATAAACATGCCGCCCGAGGCCTCGATGCGCTGGGCATTGACCCAGCGACTGTCATCCGAGAGCAGGGCCGCTATCACGCCGCCTATGTCGTCCGGCTGGCCGACTCGCCCGAGCGCGGTCTGGCTGGCGATGAAGTCGTTGACGGCCTGGTTGTCCCGCACCACACCCCCGCCAAAATCAGTCTCGATGGCACCGGGCGCCACCACGTTGACGGCGATCCCGCGCGGGCCCAGCTCCTTGGCCAGATAGCGGGTCAACACCTCTATTCCCCCCTTCATGGCGGCGTAGGCAGCGTAACCGGGCAGCGCGAAACGGGTGAGGCCGGTCGAGAGATTGATGATGCGCCCGCCATCGCGGATCAGGGGCAGCAACTGCTGGGTCAGAAAGAAGGTCCCCTTGAGGTGAATGTTCATGAGGGTATCGAACTGCTGCTCAGTGGTCTGCTCGAAGCTGGCGTGGATACCGATGCCGGCATTGTTGACCAGAAAGTCGAACCGCTCGCGTTGCCACTCCCGCTGCAGCAACTGGCGCACCTCAGCCGCGAAGGTGGCGAAGGAGGCGCTGTCGGCCACATCGAGTGGCAAGGCGTGGGCCTTGATGCCGAGCGCATTGGCCTGCGCCACCACGGTGGCCGCCTCTTCGGCCTGGCTGCGATAGGTGATGATGAGATCGACGCCTTTGGCGGCAAGGGCCAGGGCCGAGTGTTTGCCGAGGCCGCGGCTGGCGCCTGTGATGAGGGCGATGGAACGGGTCATGGTACGACTCCTGTCAATGGGGTGGATGCGGGCTCGGGACGAGCCGCTAGTGCCACTCTATTGGTGCGTGCACCATGGATAAAGATGGTAATAATAGATGCACTGTTCCGTTCAAAGTGACAATGATGCCATGGATCAACTGGATGCGATGAGAATGTTCATGCGGGTGGCCGAACTTGAGAGCTTCACCCGCAGCGCCGAGCAGCTGGGCATGCCCAAGGCAACGCTCTCCGCGGCCATCCGCCGGCTGGAAGAACAGCTGGGCACCCGCTTGCTCCATCGCACCACCAGGCGGGTGCAGCTGACCACGGATGGTCAGCTCTGCTATGCCCGCAGCCAGGAGCTGCTGGCCGACATGGAGGAGTTCAACGGGCTGTTCCGGCAGGGGGGACAACTCAGCGGCCAGCTGCGGGTGGACATGCCAAGCCGGATGGCGCGCCATCTGGTCATCCCGGCGCTGCCCGCCTTTCTGGCGGCCCATCCAGATCTGCAGCTGATGCTGAGCAGCACGGATCGACGGGTCGATCTGGTGCGTGAGGGCTTCGACTGCGTGGTGCGGGTGGGGGCGCTGGAGTCCTCCAGCCTGGTGGCGCGCCCCCTGGGTCACTACCGCCAGATCAACTGCGCCAGCGCCACCTATCTGGCTCGCCACGGCACACCGCAGACGCTGGCGGATCTGGCGCAGCACAGGCTGGTGCACTATGGGGCCGGGCCCGGGAGTCGCGAGGCCGGTTTCGAGTATGTGCAGGCCGATGGCACTCGCACCGTGCTGGCGATGGCGGGGACCCTCACGGTGAGCGACAGCGAAGCCTATCTGGCGGCGGCGCAGGCGGGGCTGGGGATCATCCAGCTGCCAGGAGTCGGGGTCGAGCCGCTGCTCGCCAGTGGGGAGCTGGTGGCCATACTGCCCCAGTGGCAGGCGCCGCCCTTGCCGATCCATGCCCTCTATGCCCATCGTCGCCAGCTCTCGCCCCGGGTGCGGGCCTTCATCCACTGGCTGAGCGAGGTGCTGGATGAGGCGCTGGCTGCTGACTCGGCGGTCGTCACCTGATGCGGGGTCGGTAACGGATGACCTCCATTCGTCATGCGGGGCACCTGTGATCAGAACCTCTATGACGGCCATCGAGGATCCCGGTTTGGCGTAGGCGGGGGAGATCGGCATAATGGCGCTCTTACAGAGCAGAGGAGATCTCATGAAATATATCGGAGCCCACGTCAGTGCCGCCGGCGGGGTGGAGAACACCATAGCCCGCGCAGAAGCCATCGGCGCCAACGCCTTCGCCCTGTTTACCAAGAATCAGCGCCAGTGGCAGGCGGCGCCGCTCTCCGAGGCCAGCATCCGCGCCTTCAAGCAGGCCTGCGAGAAAGCCGGTTTTCGCCCCGAACAGATCCTGCCTCACGACAGCTACCTCATCAATCTGGGGCATCCGGATCCCGACGGCCTCGCCAAATCCCGCGATGCCTTCCTCGATGAGCTCAAGCGCTGCGAGCAGCTGGGGCTTTGCTACCTCAATTTCCACCCCGGCAGCCACCTGAAACAGATCCCGGAAGCGGCCAGCCTGAAACTGGTGAGTGAATCCATCAACTGGGCGCTGGAGCGCAGCCAGGGGGTGACGGCGGTGATCGAGAACACAGCCGGGCAGGGCAGCAACCTCGGCTGGTCGTTCGAACATCTGGCCACCCTCATCGACGGCGTGGAAGACAAGAGCCGGGTCGGCGTCTGTTTCGATACCTGCCACGCCTTCGCCGCCGGTTACGATCTGCGCACGCCCGAGTCCTGTGCCCAGGTGTTCGCCGACTTCGACCGCATCGTCGGTTTCCAGTATCTCAAGGGGATGCACATCAACGGTGCCAAGTGCACCTTCGGCAGCCGGGTCGATCGCCACCACAGCCTGCAGCAGGGCAATCTGGGGGAGGCGGTATTCCACCACATCATGAATGACGAGCGTTTCGACGGCATTCCGCTGATCCTGGAGACCATAGATGAGTCCATCTGGGGCGACGAGATCCGCTGGCTGCGCAGTCTGGCCAAGGCATAACCCGTGCAGGAGAAAGAACGGATGCAAACAGAGGAACTGAGCGCGGCGCCACTGCGCTGGGGCATTGCCGGGGCGGGGGCCATCGCCCGTCGTTTCTGCCGGGACGTGAATGATCACGCCAGTGGCAGCCGGGTGGTGGCGATCGCCGCCCGTGATCAGACGCGGGCCCGGGCCTTTGCCGATGAACAGGGACTGCCCCTTGCCTATGACAGCTATCAGGCGCTGGCGGCCAGCGCCGAGGTGGAGGCCGTCTACGTGGCGGTGATCCACCCTGAGCACGCCGGCCTGATCAGGCAGATGTTGCTGGCGGGCAAGCACGTGCTGGTGGAAAAGCCGGCGGTGACTCAGGTAGCAGACTGGGATGCGCTGGTGCAGCTCGCCCGGACGCGCGGCCTGCTGCTGATGGAGGCGATGAAGGTGATGTGCTTCCCCGCCATGCGCGAATTGATGCGGCGGCTCGACGCCCTGCCTGCCCCCAACCGGTTGCGGGCGGCCTTCGGCTCGGTGCAGGAGCGAGACGGCAAGCTGTTTGATCCCGCATTGGCCGGCGGCGCCGCCTGGGATGTGGGTGTCTATCCGCTCTGGCTCTACGCCGCCATCTGTCACCAGCTGGGGCTGGCTGCGGGTGAGCCGCAGGTCGCTCTTTCCCGCCAGACTGGCGAGGTGGACGAGGCCGCCAGCTTCCGCTTTGCCGGCCCCCTCGTGGCCGAGCTGGATGCCTCCATCGTCCAGGATCTCGACAAGGCGGCGTATCTTGGCGGCGAGGGCTGGGCCCTGCAACTGGTCGGCAAGTGGTGGAACCCCCAGCAGGTATGCTGGCTCACGGGCGATCCCTTGCCTGCCTGGCCGGGAGACATTGCAGAGCCGGTGGCGGGCGGCGGCATGCAGTACGAGGCGGATCATTTCGCCGCCAGTGTCAGGCAGGGGTTGAGCGATTCACCCTGGGTGCCGCAGGCCCTGACCAGACAAGTGCTGGGCTGGGTCGAGCGTGGCTTGCAAGCCGGCTTGTGATCATGATGTGCAGGGAGGGCGCCGGGGCGCCCTCTCTTTTTGTCTGATCTCTTGCTGGTTTGAGCGGCAAGCGGCGAGCCATCATGCCTCAGACGCTCACCCTATCTGCTCGTTGGCGACCCGGCTGTGGTCACCTGAGGCTGAGGCAGGGCTCCCTCCTGTGCGCGGCAAAACTGCAGGAAGCGGCGCAGGGTGGCCGAGTGGTATTTCTGCCGATGCCAGATGAGGGAGAGCTGGCGGGGGAAGCGCCGGGCAAGGGAGAAGGCCACCAGCCGACCGGCCTGCAACCGATCCGACACCGCCAGGCGGGAGATGAAGGAGATCCCCAGCCCTTTTTCAACCGCCAGCATCACGGCCTCCAGGGTGTTGAGCTCGAGCCCCGCCTGCCAGCGGGGCAACTCGGGCTGGATCTGCAGCTCGAACTGCTCGCGACTGCCCGACTGGGGTTCGCGCAGCACCCAGGTCTCATCGCTCAGCTGGCTGAGCGACAGGCGATTGCGCCGGGCGAGGGGGTGGTCGGGGTGCGCCACGATCAGCATCTCGTCATTGAGCCAGGGCTCGCTGACGAGATCCGGGTGGTGGTTCTGCCCCTCTATCAATGCCAGATCCAGCTCGAAGTTGGCCAGAAGATGGCAGAGCTTGTGGGTGTTGGTGATGGTGACCCTGGGGGGCAGACCCAGCTCCTGCTTGCTGCTGGCCAGCAGGGTAGGGAGCAGGTAGTTGCCTATGGTCTGGCTGGCACCGAGGCGCAGCTGGCCGCTCGGCTCCGCATCCGGGCTGAACAGGGTCTCGATATCCTGCATCCGGGTCAGCAACTCTTCGGCGGCCGGTTGCAGCAGGCGCCCCTCGTTGTTGAGCTGCAATCTGGGGTGGATGCGGTCGAACAAGGGGGTGGCGAGCTGGCGCTCCAGCTCCTGCAATGACTGGGAGACGGCGCCCTTGCTGAGGCAGAGCTCGTTGGCGGCCAGTCCCAGATTGCCATAGCGGGCTATGGTGGCGAACACCTTGAGTTGTTGCAGGGTCAGTTTCATGTTTGGTTAACCTGAACGATTGATTCAATTCATTTAGATATCGTAAACGATAGCCGCTCTTTATCCTATGCACATCGTCTCTCACAAGAGGTTTCAGACATGATCGCAAGAACCCGTCAATCCTTGGGCAAAGCCCCGACCCCCATGGCGGGCCTGGCACTCGGGATCGCCAGTCTGGGTTGGTGCTGGGAAAATGCCGGTCAGTTCGATGGCCGCCTGCAACTGCTGGGCGCCGCCGTCGCCGCCGTGCTGCTGGTGATCCTCACCTTCAAGTTTCTGCTCCATCCGCGCCTGCTGTGGCAGGATCTGGCTCACCCCGTGGTGGGCAGCGTGGTCCCCACCTATGCCATGGGCACCATGGTGGTCTCCAAGGCGATCGGCATGCTGAGCCCGGGCCTTGGCGAGGGGCTCTGGTTGTTTGCCGTGGTGCTGCACCTTCTCTTCCTGGCGACCTTCCTCTGGCACAGGGCCAGACAGTTCGAGATCCATCACATGGTACCGAGCTGGTTCGTACCGCCTGTGGGCATTATCGTGGCTGACGTCGCCTTTCCCGGCGGCCAGTTTGCCGCGCTGGCCGACGGTCTGCTCTGGTTCGGCATGCTCTGCTACGCTCTGATGCTGCCGCTGATGCTCTACCGTCTCATCTTCAGCCATGAGGTGCCGGATGCTGCCAAGCCGACCATCGCCATTCTGGCGGCCCCTGCCAGCCTGTCACTGGCCGGCTACCTGACGGTGACCGAGGATCCTTCCCTGCTGCTGGTGGCCGTGCTGCTGGGGATCGCCATCCTGATGACCGGCATCATCTACCTGGCCTTCATCAAGCTGCTGCGTCTGCCGTTCTCACCGGGCTATGCCGCTTTTACCTTCCCGTTGGTGATAGGCGCCACCGCCCTGTTCAAGGTGGGGCACCTGCTGGAGCAGTGGCCGCAAGCGACTCACTATGTGGAACAGATCAACCTGCTTGCCCACTTCGAGCTGGGCGCCGCCACCCTGATTGTCGGCTACGTGGCCCTGCGTTATCTGATGTTCTTCCTGCCGCTGGGTGACAGCGGCATGGCGTCCGGCATGGCCCGGCACGGTGCCCGCCGCTAGGCAAAGACTCTGCTGGAGAGCAAGGGGATAAGGGGTCGGTCAACGAGAAGGGCATGCGTGATGACATGCTCCGCTGACCAGACAGCAGCGACAGCGCTCCACCATGGGTGGAGCGCTTTTTTGTCTCTTCTTGCGGGTCGAAAGCGGGGATGTCAGTCCCTGGCGGATCCATTTTTTGAACCAGCGCTCACCGTGGGGGGCTCACGATGAATTTCACTGGTATTACCTGTCAGGACGAATACAATGCAACCCCATTTTCTTCGTTTGACCTCATTCATGTCTGCCCAAGATCCTGTGTTTGACTCCTCTTTTCAGACCCGTTTTCTGCGCCCGCGTTACTGGCCGAGCTGGCTGGCGCTCGGTGCGCTTTGTCTGCTCGCCTTCGTGCCGCCCCGCTGGCGTGACAAGCTGGCAGAATGGCTGGCGCCGCTGATCGTCAAGCTGTCCAAGAAGCAGATTTATATCGCCAGGACCAACCTGGATATCTGCTTTGCCGACAAGAGCGACGCCGAGCGCGATGCCATCCTGATGACCTCCATTCGCATCGGTCTCAAGACCCTGCTCGGCTTCGGTGAGTTCACGGTGCGCAGCCCCGCCTACCTGATGAGCCGCATCCAGGTGAGCGGCTGGGAACATATCGAGGCCGAACAGGCCGCCGGCCGCCCCGTGATCCTGGTGGTGCCCCACAGCTGGCCGGTCGATGCCGCCGGCTACTACTTCACCCAGCGTGGTGTGCCCATGTGCACCATGATGAAGAGCTCCCGCAATCCGGTCTTTGACTGGCACCTCAACCGGGCCCGGGCCAAGAACGGTTGCCGCGTCTACGAGCGCAGCGCCGGCATCAAGGCGGTGATCCGGACCATCAAGGGGGGACACAGCTTCTTTTATCTGCCGGATCAGGATCATGGCCGCGAGAAGAGCATCTTTGCCCCCTTCTTCGGCTACCCCAAGGCGACCCTGCCGGCCCTGCCACGTCTGGTGCAGGTCAGCGGCGCACGGGCCGTGCCCTTGCTGGCCTGCTATGACGAGGCGCACTACTGCTACCGTCTGGAGATAGAGGCGCCGTTTACGGATTATCCCAGCGCCGATCTGATGGCGGACACCTGCCGCATGAATGACATGGTGCAGCAGCAGCTGACCCGTCATCCCGGCCAGTACATGTGGTTCCTCAAGATCTTCGATACCCGCGAGGATCAGGAGGGGCCGGATGGCCTCTACGAAGAGGGCATTAAACGGATCCGGGGAGATCTTCCCCCTCGCCCCTGAGGGGGGGTCACTGCTGTTTGTCATGGCCCTTCGGGGCCATTTTTGTGGGCGCTGCACCCGGGATGGTGCACTCCCTTGCACCCCAAAGTGGAAAAAAATATCAGGATAATTAAAATAACCGTTTCTTTTCTATGACTTGATGGCGGCCATGTCCTCACACGATCCGGTTTTTGACACCTCATTTCATGCCCACCTGCTTCACCCGCGCTGGTGGGGCAGCTGGCTGGCGCTCGGCCTGTTGTGCCTGCTGGCGCTGGTTCCCCACGGGCTGCGCGATCGTTTTGCCAATGTCATAGCACCTGCCTTGCTGCGTTTTTCCAGGAAACAGGCCTATATCGCCGAGACCAACCTCAAGATCTGCTTTCCCGAGCTGGATGCGGCCGGGCGCCGCACCCTGCTGCTCAAGGCGATCCGCACCGGCCTCAAGACCTTCATGGGCTTTGGCGAGCTGACCCTGCGCAGTGCCGCCCACCTCAAGCGCCGCATCAAGGTGCGGGGCTGGGAACATATAGCGGCGGAGCAGGCCGCCGGGCGTCCCATGATACTGGTGGTGCCCCACACCTGGGCGGTGGACATGATAGGCCGCTACCTGACCGACGAGGGGCTTGTGCTCTGCACCATGATGAAGAGCCCGAAAGACCAGGTATTTGACTGGTACATCAACCGCGAGCGGGCCAAGGGGGGCAAGGTGTACGAGCGCAGCGTCGGCATCAAGCCGGCCATCAAGGCCATTCGCAGCGGCGCCAGCTTCTTCTACCTGCCGGATCAGGATCATGGCCGCGAGGCCAGCCTGTTCATCCCCTTCTTCGGCCACCCCAAGGCGACCCTGCCGGCGCTGCCCAAGCTGGTGAAGCTGACCGGTGCCAGGGCCGTGCCCATCCTCGCCTGCTACGACGAGGAGGAGGGCTGCTACCGGCTGGAGATTGAACCGCCGTTCGATCCTTATCCCAGCGGGGACCTGAATGCCGATGTCAACGCCATGAACCGCATGGTGGAGCGGCAGCTGCGCCGTCATCCCGAGCAGTACATGTGGTTTCTCAAGATCTTCGAAACCCAGGAGCATCAGACGGGGCCGGATGGTCTCTACGAAGAGGGCATTAAGCGGATCCGCAGCGGTCTGCCCCCCGAACCCTGAAGGGAAATACACCGGCTGGCGTGTTGAGCAGAGGAGGGTGACAACTGCTTGTCCTTCAGGCAGTTTGGTGGGCAAAAAGTCGGCAATCAGGGCGCCGCGGGGCGCCAGATAACAGGGATATGCAAGCTGGCCCCGCAGGGGCTATCTTCTGATGCGCAAATAGGGTAAAAGGGCGGCCATGAAAATTCCAAATCGAATCCAACCTCTGGTTGATGACGGCCTGGTCGATGACGTCATCAGCCGGCTGATGAGCGGCAAAGAGGCCGACGTCTATGTGGTGCGCTGCGGTGACGAGATCCGCTGCGCCAAGGTCTATAAAGAGGCGTCCAAGCGCAGCTTCAAGCAGGCCGTGGTCTATCAGGAAGGGCGCAAGGTACGCAACAGCCGCAGCGCCCGCGCCATGGAGAAGGGCTCCAAGTACGGTCGCAAGCAGCACGAAGAGGTGTGGCAGAACACAGAAGTCGACGCCCTGTTCAAGCTGGCGGCGGCCGGGGTGCGGGTGCCGCAGCCCTATGTCTGCCTCGACGGCGTCCTGCTGATGGAGCTCATCACCGACGAGGAGGGCAACGTGGCCCCCCGTCTCAACGACGTGGCGCTCTCGCCCGAGCAGGCCATCGACGATCACGCCAAGGTGATCCGCTACGTGGTGCGTATGCTCTGTGCAGGCCTCATCCACGGCGACCTTTCCGAATTCAACGTGCTGGTGGATGCCGAGGGGCCCGTCATCATAGACCTGCCCCAGGTGGTGGATGCCGCCGCCAACAACCAGGCCAAGGCCATGCTGGAGCGGGACGTCAACAACATGCGCAACTACTACGGCATGTATGCCCCCGAGCTGCTCAAGACCCGCTACGCCAAGGAGATGTGGGCGCTGTTCGAAGATGGCAAGCTCACCCCCGAGAGCGAGCTGACCGGCCTGTTCGAGGAGAGCACCGAGGCCATCGACATCGATGCCGTGCTGCACGAGATCGAGAGCGCCGAAGAGGAGGCGCTGGCCCGTCAGGCGCGGATGAAGGCCGAGCAGGAAGACAGCTACTGATCCCCGCCATCATCACCTCATCAGTCACACCATGAGCGCCCTGGAGGCGCTCTTTTTATGGCTGCGACCTGCATCTGTGCCGAGTCAGGCAGGTGGTCATAGTGCGGGAGAGAGCCGGTAAAACCGCACCCAGCAGTCATCCCCTGCATGGTAGCGGCGATCCAGACATTGTCCGTTGGCGGCCGCTATGACCCTGAGGGAGGCGCCGTTGGCTTCGTCGCAGCTGATGAGCAGGGGCTCGGTCAGCACAGCTTGCTGCAACCAGCGCAGCAGGGTGCGGGCCACCCCTTCACCCCGGCGGGAGGGGCGGGTCTCGTAGCCTATGTGGCCAAGCCAGGCCCGGATGGCCGGATTGTCGCCGTGGCGCAGGCGCAAGGTGGCAAGGATCTCCCCCCTCTCAAGGGCAAAGTAGGTGGTGGTGGGCGGGTAGTCCGGCGGCAGATGCCGTCCATCGGCATGGGCGAGCAGATCCTGCAGCCACTGATCCGGGTCAAATTGCGCCACCTGATAGAGCGGCAACCCGGCGGCGCCACATTCGGCCACATAACGGCGATAGGCGGGCGCATCACAAAGCTGTGCGGCCCGGCACTCTATGGCGGCCGTCATGAGCGCTGCTCTGCCGTCTGCAGTGGCTGGGGCGCGCTGTGGTGGGGCTCCTGCACGCAGGCCCGCTGCCGTCCCGTCTGCTTGGCTGCGTAGAGCGCCTGATCCGCCCGCAGATAGGCCTGCTCGAAGCTCTCTCCCGGCTGCAGCGAGGTGAGGCCCATGCTGAGGCTGATGGGGCCGCCCGCCAGCCAGCGGGTCGCCTCCGTGACCTCTTGCTGCAGGGCGTGGCAGTAACCGGGCAACGTCTGCGGCGTCTCCATCACCAGCAAGGCCAGTTCGTCGCCACCGAGGCGCCCGGCCAGCCCCGCCGGCGGCAGGTTCTCCCGGATCACCCGGCCCACCACCCGCAGCATGGCATCACCTGCGGGATGACCGTGCCGGTCGTTGATCAGCTTGAAGTTGTCCAGATCGATCAGCAGCAGCTGGCATGGACGGGCGTGTCGACATGCACGCGCCGCCAGCTGCAGCTCGAAATGGTGGCGGCTGTCCAGTCCGGTCAGGGCGTCCAGATTGGCGCGCCGCTCCAGCTCGCGCTGAGTTGCCAGCAGCGCCTGCTGCTGGCGGGTGTGCACCAGGCTGAGCAACAGATAGCTGCGGGCTATGGTGAAGAGCAGGCTGAGCAGGATCACGGGCCCGAGCAGGGGATCGGTAAAGGTGGTGGCCGCGAACTCGGGCAGCCAGAGGTGCTTGGCGATCCGCAGCAGTTGCAACAGCAGCTGCAGGCCGAGCAGCAGTATGGCAAAGCGCAGCACCCGATAGCCGGGGGCCAGCCGTTGATAACGCCAGAGCTGCCAGATCAGCACGGCCATCTGCAGCGAGAGCACGGCGGAGAGCACTATGATCCGGCTGTGCACATCGGACAGCGGCCGCAGGCTGGCAGTCAGGGCAAACAGCGCGAAGCCGGTGAGGGCGATGGCGGGACAGAGCCAGCCCAGCCGGTCCGCCTCGCGCCGAAAGAAATGACGCAGGCCCCGCTCATAGAGCAAGGGGGTGGCGATCAGCAGCAGGTTGGTCAGCAGAATATTGGCGAGGGAGGTCTCCCCCGCGAGCGGGCGGATCAGCAGGCAGCCGAAGGCGGCGGCGATGGCCAGCTCGCTGGCCGACCAGTAGAGCAGGGCCCGGATGCGGCGCTGGGTATGCCACACATAGGCGAAAATGACCGCGACCCCGACGTGCGACAGCGTGACGAACAGCACCAGGCTCAACAATTGCGCTGAGGAAAACAGATTTTGCATCTAGGGGTCTCTCTGGGCTCGTCCTGCCGGTCACTGTGTCTCGACCCTAAGGGTCTCCATGACAATGCCGGATCACAACATGAATCCGACCCATTATCAATGGCTTGAGCGGCTGGATCCCGATCCTGGCCACAACCGGATCGATGGCGGCAGCTGACGCGATTCATCAAGGACACGAGACGGGGTTTGTCGATCGCGCCACCCGTCTGGGGAGTGTCAGGTTGGCTGCACCGGCAGCGCCATGACGGTGGCCTCCCGGCCGAGATGGGCCAGCAGGCGGCGCACATCGTCCAGCGTGATGATGAGGGTGGCTGTGTTGACCAGCGGGTGGCACTGCACCCGCTCGGCTTGCCAGATGGTGTGGTCCACCACCAGGGTCACCGCCCGCTCTGTGTCGCGCACCATGGCGAGCAGGGTCACGGCGCCCGGGGTGAGGCCGAGCACGGCAGCCAGCCGTTCGGGGGAGCCAAAGCTCAGCCGCTTGACCCCGAGCACCCTGGCCAGCGCCTTGAGATCGACCCGGCTTTCTTCAGGTGTCACTACCAGAAACAGCCGCTCGCTTTTGGGGTCGCGCAAAAACAGGTTCTTGGTCCTGGCGGCGGGCAGGTCGGGCAGCAGCCTGCTCGCCTCCTCACAGGTGAAGACGGGGGCATGGTCGATGCGCTGATAGGAAATGGCCAGCCGGTCCAGCAGGGAATAGAGTGTCACCAGGGCTCCTCGTGTCGGGTGAACAGGCGCAGGGAATGGGCGGCGATGACTGGGCTCCCGGCGCATGGGCAGAGGGTCGAGCTTAGCAGCTTGGTCCCGGCCGCGCAGCCTGGCGTGGCAATTGCGGCCAGGCACTGTATGAACGTACAATAGTCTCATCCCAAGGCCGACCCCTTTATCCTGAATGACTGCGACCCAGCCCACAGTGACGACCACTTCTCCTGCCACGCCGCCTCGCGACGGTTTCATCCTGACCCGTCATGGCCGGGATGTGCGTGGCCGGGCGGGGGAAGGGGGACGCACCGAGATAGTGATGTGGCTCTGGAGCGAGCAGGGGCCGGTGCGGCTGGTGGTGCCGGGGCAGGAGCCGGTGTTCTTCCTGCCGCAAAGCCACATGCAGGAGGCGGCCGAGCTGTTCAAGGGGGCCGGCGTGAGCGGGCGATTTCGCCGTCTGCCCATGCACACCTTCGACGGGCGTGCCGTGGTGGGCTGCTATTTCTCCACCCTGAGCGCCTTTCACCGCGCCATCGAGCTGCTGCTGATCCGCGGACTGGAGCACTTCGAGGCGGATATCCGGCTGCCGGAGCGTTTCCTGATGGAGCGCTTCATCACGGCCGGGGTCCGTTTCGGCGGCCATGCACGGCAGAAGGGGGGCAAGCGTGGCTACTGGGAGGTGAACGAGGCGCGCTGCGCCCCGCAGGCGGTGATGCCGAGCCTCTCCTGGGTGTCGCTGGACGTGGAGTGTGCCATGGACGGGGCCCTCTTCTCGGTGGGGCTCTACAGCCGTGAGGATGCGCGCGTCATCATGATAGGTGCCCCCGAAGCCGGTGCCGAGGCGTGGGAGACCCGCATCGAGTGGGTGGCGGATGAAAATGCCCTGCTGAGCGCACTGGAAACCTGGTTCAGCCAGCACGATCCCGATCTGGTGATCGGCTGGAACGTGGTCAATTTCGATTTTCGCCTGCTGCTGCGCCGCGCCGAACTCAACAAGCGGCGGCTGCGCCTCGGGCGGGGGCGCGAACTCTGCTTCTGGCGCTCGTCACGCAACGATCCCCAGACCGGCAACGTCATCATCCCGGGCCGCATGGTGCTCGACGGCATCGACACCCTGAAAAGCGCCACCTGGCAGTTTGCCAGCTACAGCCTGGATGCGGTGGCAAGCGAGCTGCTCGGTCGCGGCAAGGATATCGAGGATGTGGCGAACCGGGGGGAGAAGATCACCGAGCTGTTCCACTCCGACAAGGAGGCGCTCGCCCGCTACAACCTGGAAGATTGCAGGCTGGTGTGGGAGATCTTCGACTATTGCCACCTCATTCCCTTTGCCATCGAGCGCGCCTCCCTCACCGGCCTCGAACTCGATCGGGTGGGGGGCTCGGTGGCGGCCTTCACCAACCTCTACCTGCCGCGGCTCCATCGCGGTGGCTATGTGGCGCCCAATCTGCCTGCCGATGGCGGTCTGGCGAGCCCGGGCGGCTATGTGATGGACTCCAAACCCGGCCTCTATCGCCACGTGCTGGTGCTCGATTTCAAGAGCCTCTATCCCAGCATCATCCGCACCTTCTGCATCGATCCCATGGGGCTGGTGGAGGGGTTGCAGCACCCAGAACAGGCCATTCCCGGCTTTCGCGGCGCCCTGTTCTCCCGTACTCGCCACTTTTTGCCGGATCTCATCGCCACCCTGTGGGCGGCGCGAGACAGGGCCAAGGCGGCCAGCAACAAGGCGCTCTCCCAGGCCATCAAGATCATCATGAACTCCTTCTACGGCGTGCTGGGCTCGGGGGGCTGTCGCTTCTACGATCCCAGGCTTGCCTCTTCCATCACCTTGCGTGGCCACAGCATCATGCAGCAGACCCGGGAGTGGATAGAGGCGCAGGGGTTCGAGGTGATCTACGGCGACACCGACTCCACCTTCGTCCACCTTAATCGGGACACCAGCCCCGAGGCGGCGGACGAGATTGGCCATGAGCTGGCCCGAATGATCAACGACAACTGGAGCGCGCTGATCAAGCGCGAGTTCGACCTGCCGAGCCATCTGGAGATCCAGTACGAGATCCATTACCGCCGTTTCTTGATGCCCACCATCCGCGGGCTGGAGAAGGGCAGCAAGAAGCGTTACGCCGGCCTGGTTGGAAAACAGGAAGAGGGGCGAGGGGAGGAAGGGCATCTGGTGTTCAAGGGGCTGGAATCGGTGCGCACCGACTGGACCATGCTGGCCAAGCAGTTCCAGACCCGTCTCTACGAGCTGGTGTTTCACGACCAGGACCCCAGCGGCTACGTGCGCACCATAGTGGATGAGACCCGGGCCGGCCTGCACGATGACTTGCTCATCTACCGCAAGCGGCTGCGCCAGAAACTGGAGGAGTACCAGAAGAACGTGCCACCCCACGTGCGGGCGGCGCGTCTGGCCGATGAGGAGAATCTGCGCCGCGGTCAACCCCAGCGCTATCAGCACAGGGGCACCATCGCCTATCTGATGACGCTGGGCGGCCCGGAACCGCTGGAATACAGGCGCAGCGCCATCGATTACGAGCACTACATCGACAAGCAGCTGAGGCCCATCGCCGACGCCATACTGCCCTTCATCGGCGAGTCATTCGACCGGATCTGCGGTCAGCAGCTGGATCTCTTCTAATCCGAAGGCGTGCAAGACGTGGAGGGAAAGGACGCGGGGAGGTGAGCTCAGGCGGGGGCAAGCTGACCTCTGTTCCCGATTGGCAAGAAGCCAAAATGCAAAAAGCCCGCTCAATGAGCGGGCTTCTTTAATCTGGTGCGTCCTAGTGGATTCGAACCACCGACCCCCACCATGTCAAGGTGATGCTCTAACCAGCTGAGCTAAGGACGCAGGGTGCGCAAGGCGACTTTGTGTTGCAGGGGAGTGGTGGGTTTAATTGGATTCGAACCAACGACCCCTACCATGTCAAGGTAGTGCTCTAACCAACTGAGCTATAAACCCACATCTGCAATTTCATCAAACTATTAACTGTTATGGTGCGTCCTAGTGGATTCGAACCACCGACCCCCACCATGTCAAGGTGATGCTCTAACCAGCTGAGCTAAGGACGCATAACAGTGTCGTGATGGTGCGTCCTAGTGGATTCGAACCACCGACCCCCACCATGTCAAGGTGGTGCTCTAACCAGCTGAGCTAAGGACGCATCACGAAAAGTGGTGGGTTTAATTGGATTCGAACCAACGACCCCTACCATGTCAAGGTAGTGCTCTAACCAACTGAGCTATAAACCCGCTTTTCAGCACGCAAGCGAACACGACGTCGCTGGCGTGGTCGGCATACTACCCATGCCCCCCAAGGCTGTCAACAGGCCGCACACACAAAGGAGACTGTTTGCCCAGTTCTTGCGCAGCCTGTTGATTTTGCAGGCGAGCCACTCTCGTGAGCGGCTCGCCGAGCACACATTTACTGGGCCCGGGAGAGGGCGGTACAGGCCTCTGGACTGGCGAAGCGGCCATAGATGAGGCGCAGACGGGCGCCCAGCATCAGGGCGGCGCCGGTCAGGCCGACGATGAAGCCGACCCAGAAGCCCTGCGGCCCCATCCGTGGCACCAGCCAGTCGGTCAGCCCCAGGATCATGCCGGTGGGCAGCCCGAGACCCCAGTAGGCGACTATGGTGACGTAGAAGATAGCCTTGGTGTCCTTGTAACCACGCAGCGCGGCGGCCGCCACCACCTGTACCGAATCGGAGATCTGGTAGATGGCGGCAAAGAACAGCAGGGTGGCGGCCAGCGTGATCACCTGCATGTCGTCGGTGTAGATCCCCGCGATATGCTCGCGCAGCAGCACAGTCAGGGCGGCGGTGCCGGCGGCGACCGCCATGCCCAGCATCAGGCCGGTACGGGCGGCGACCCTGGCGTGAGCAGGCTGGCCTTCGCCTATGCTGTGGCCGACCCGGATGGTCACGCCCACCCCGATGGAGAGCGGCAGCATGAACACCAGGCTGGAGAAATTCAGGGCTATCTGGTGGCTCGCCACCGTTTCGGCGCCGAAGGGGGCCAGCATCAGGGCCACCACGGTAAACAGGGTCACCTCGCAGAAGATGGCCATGGCGATGGGGAAGCCCAGCCGGAACAGGCGCCAGATCCGGCTGCCATTGGGACGGGCGAGTTGAGCGAACAGGTCAATCTTCTTGAAGTGGGAGGATAACTTCACGTAGAGGATCATCGCCAGCAGCATGGCCCAGAGCACTATCGCGGTGGCGACGCCGCAGCCGACACCGCCGAGCTTGGGCATGCCGAAGTGACCGTGGATGAAGACGTAGTTCGCGGGAATATTGACCGCCAGCCCCACGAAACCTATCACCATGGTCGGCATGGTATGGGAGAGTCCCTCACTGAAGTTGCGCAGCACCTGGAACAGCACGAAGGCGGGCAGGCCCCACATGATGGCGTGCAGGAAGCCGGTGGTCTTGTCCGCCATGACAGGATCCACGTCCATCAGATGCAGTGCCAGCGGGCTGAAATAGAGCGCCAGCATGGCGAAGGGGATCACCATGAGCGCCAGCCAGAAGCCCTGGTGCACGGCCGGGCGTACTTCATCCCGTTTGCGGGCGCCATTGAGCTGGGAGACGATGGGGGTGAGCGCCATTATGATGCCCTGGGTCAGCAAGATGATCGGCAGCCAGAAGCTGGAGGCGACCGACACTGCCGCGAGATCCACGGCGCTGACCTGGCCCGCCATCACGGTATCGACGAAGCTCATGGCGACCTGGGCGACCTGGGCCACCAGAATGGGGCTGGCTAAACGAACGAGCTGCCTCGCCTCGGACCAATAACGTTGCACTGACACCTCCGAGTGGATCAGATAAATGAGAAAGAACAGATAACGGATGGGCTTTTGTCTCCCCACTGTGGGGAGACAACATGCGGGGGTGTCATTCTAGCCTGAAAATCAACCATCATGAAACGGTTGAGGGGCGGCTTTGTGGCGGGATCAGGCGTCTTCGTGATCGCTGATCAGCAGATTGGCGGCGGCATAGGCGGCCTGCTCGCGCAGATCGGCCGGCACCCGCTCGTCAGAGGCCACGGCGTTGAGCGCCCGTATGGTCGCGGCTATGGCCTGCGGCACATAGCCCTGATCACCTGAGCCTATCTGGTTATAGGCGATGCGAATGGCCTCACAACATTGATATACCTGCATTTCTTTTTCCTCGTTAACCCGAATGTGAACGCCGTCACTATAGCGATCGAGGGCTGGCTTGTCAGCTGGCGCGCTTGTCAGTGCCGCGGCGCGGGGTTAACCTGCCTTTTTTCGTAGCAGGAGACGAGACATGTTCACCGGCATAGTGCAGGGGACCGCCGAACTGGTGGCCATCGAAGAGCAGCCCAACTTTCGCACCCACCTGATCCGCATGCCCAGCCAGGCCTGGGGTCAGCGTCTGGCGCTCGGCGCCTCCGTGGCCCACAACGGCTGCTGCCTGACCGTCACCCGGGTGGAAGGAGATCTGGTCAGCTTCGATCTGATGCAGGAGACACTGCGTCTGACCAACCTGGGCCAGCTGCAGCCGGGGGACAAGGTCAACGTGGAGCGGGCGGCCCGCTTTGGCGACGAGATCGGCGGTCATGCCATGTCCGGTCACATCATGGGCACGGCTGAGGTGATCTCCGTCATCGACACCCCCAACAATCGCCAGGTGTGGTATCGCCTCGCCCCCGAGTTGATGAAATATGTGCTGACCAAGGGCTACATCGGCATCGACGGCATCAGCCTGACCGTGGGTGAGGTGCGTGAGAACACCTTTTGCGTCAACCTGATCCCGGAGACCCTGGCCCGCACCAACCTGGGCTGGGTCAAAGCCGGCTGGCACACCAATATCGAGATAGATCCCCAGACCCAGGCCATCGTCGACACAGTGGAGCGGGTGCTGGCGGCGCGCCAATAGTGGTATCACCGCCCTGGCACTGTGCCGTGTCAGGGCGGTGATCGCGCATCTCATTTGTTCTCTGCCTGCTCGAAGAGGCATCGATAACCTTCAGCACCAGGACGGGGTTTATCTCATTCCAACGTTTTTCTGATCCCTGTTTCAACCAGGCTGGATCCTGGACCAGATGGAATACATGGCGGGCAGGAACACGAGCGTCAGGATCGTACCCGCCAACGTGCCGCCGATCAGGGTGTAAGCCAGTGTTCCCCAAAACACCGAATGGGTTAGCGGAATAAAGGCGAGGATCGCGGCTAACGCAGTCAGAATGACCGGACGAGCACGCTGCACTGTCGCTTCAACAAGCGCATGGAAAGGAGCCAGTCCAGCCTGCTCGTTTTCACGGATCTGCCCGATCAATATCAGCGTGTTGCGCATCAGAATGCCCGATAGCGCAATCAAGCCAACCAGCGCATTGATGCCGAAGGGCTGCTGGAACAGCAACAGTATCGGCACTACGCCAATCAGACCCAGCGGACTGGTCAGGAAAACCATGACCATGCCCGCTATCGAGCGCACCTGCAGGATGATGATCAGCAATGTGATGGCCAGCATGATGGGGAAGACAGGCAACATGGCGGCCATTGCCTTGCCTGACTCCTCAATGGAGCCGGCCTCTACGATGCTGTAGCCGCTTGGCAGGACTGTGATGAGGGGCTGCAACTGCTGGGTGATCGCGGTCGATACGTCTGGCGGCTGCAAATTGTCGGCGATGTCGCCCCGCACCGTGATCGTCGGTACCCGGTCGCGTCGGCGCATGACCGGCTCTTCCATGCGAACATCGACCTTGCCCACTTGCGACAACGGGATACGCTGTCCATTGGCTCCGGCCAGTGTGAAATCGCCAATCTTGGCCGGATCGAGCCGGTTGTTGCCCGCAGAGCGCGCAACAACCTGTACCGTGCGAATGTCTTCCCGCACGGCAGTGATCGGAATGCCGCTGAGCAGGAATTGCAGTTGCTGCGCCACCGAGCTTGAGTTCAGTCCCAGGGCTTGCAGTCGGTCCTGCTGCAAGGTGAAGTGCAGCGTTGGCACGCGTGCTCCCCAGTCGGTGTTGACCGTGCGCATCAGTGGACTTGAGCGCATGACCTGCTGTACGTCAGCCGCGATGTTGTGCAGCACCGCCGGATCAGGTCCGGTCACCCTGTAGGCCACAGGAAAGGGCGAGTAGGGGCCGAACACCAGTTGGGTGACGCGCACACGTGCCTCGGGGGCCAGCCCTTCGGCAATGGCTTGCCGCAGACGGTGTTTCAGGGCTTCGCGTTCGTTCTGGTTGTCCGTACGCACCACTATCTTGGCAAACGAGGGGTCGGGCAGCTCTGGTCCCATCGAGAAAAAGAAGCGGGGAGCACCCTGGCCGACGTAGGCAGTGACTATCCTGGCCTCCTCCTGCTTGGCCAGCCAGGCTTCCACCTTATCCGCCGCCGCGCTGGTCTGGATAATCGAGGTGCCATAGGGCATCTGCACTTCAACCAGGACTTCAGGGCGGTCCGAGATCGGGAAGAACTGCTTCTTCACCATGCCCATGCCCAGCACCGATGCCACGAACAGCGCGATCACCGAGCCTGCCACGAGCCACTTGCGGGCAATGACATTACCCAGCAATGTGCGAAAGCGGTGATAGCGCGGCGTGTTGTAGATCCCATGGTGACCACCTTCGACTTTCTTGATATCGGGTAACAGCTTGACCCCGAGGTATGGCGTGAAAACCACGGCCACTACCCAGGAGGCGATGAGCGCTATGCCCACGATCCAGAACATGTTGCTGGTGTACTCACCCGCCGTGGAGCGCGCAAAACCATTGGGCATGAATCCGACGGCTGTGACCAATGTGCCCGATAGCATGGGCGCTGCGGTGTGACTCCAGGCGTAAGCCGACGCAGCGATACGGTCATAGCCCTCCTCCATCTTCACCACCATCATTTCGATGGCGATGATGGCGTCGTCTACCAGCAACCCCAGGGCCAGGATCAACGACCCCAAGGTGATGCGGTCGAAATTCTTGCCGGTCGCGAGCATCACGGCAAAGACGACGGCCAGTGTTAATGGCACGGCTGCGGCGACCACGACACCGACACGCCAGCCCATGCTGACAAAACTCACCAGCATGACTACAAGCACCGCAGCGAAAAACTTGATCATGAACTCATCGACAGCCGAGCTGATGTTGACGGCTTGGTCGGTGACCTTGCTCAGGCTCATGCCCAGCGGTTGCTCGGCGTTTATCGCGGTGATCTCGTTATCCAGGGCCTTGCCCAGGTCGAGCCCGTTCCAGCCGTCACGCATCACGACCCCCAGCAACAGCGCAGGTTCGCCGCCGTTACGGATGATCAATGTCGCCGGATCTTCATAACCCCGTTTCACCGTCGCGATATCAGATAACATCAGGGTGCGTCCATGCGCCACAACGGGGGTGTCGCGTATTTTTTGCAGCTCGTTAAAGGCGCCGTCCAGGCGAATGAACACCTCTGGCCCCCTGGTCTCGATGGAGCCGGCAGGCGTCAACGCATTCTGGTCATTGAGAGCAGAAAATACCTCTTGTGGGCTGACGCCTAACGTCGCCAGGCGCTCATGAGAAAACTCGACATAGATACGCTCCGGCCGTTCACCAACGATATTTACTTTCTTTACACCGGGCACGTGCAGCAAGCGTTGGCGTAGCATTTCCGCATCCCGGACCAGCTCACGCTGTGGCACGCCCCTCGCCTTGAGTGCGAACAGGGCAAAGGTCACATCGGAATATTCATCGTTGAGAAATGGCCCCATCACGCCGGGTGGCAGATTGCGCACTTCGTCGCCGACCTTTTTACGGGCTTGATAGAACTCATCCTGCACTGCCGATGGCGGGGTGCTATCCAGCAAGGTCAGCGTGGTGAAGGCCAGGCCCGGACGGGTGTAGGTTTCGCTGCGGTCATACCAGCGCAGCTCCTGCAGCCGCTTTTCGATCTTCTCGGCGACCTGATCTTGCATCTCCTGTGCGGTGGCACCGGGCCAGGCTGTGATGATGGTCATGACTTTGATCGTGAATGAGGGATCTTCGGCCCGCCCCAGCTTGAAGAAGGCAGTGACCCCGCCCAGCGAGATCAGGATGATCAGAAACAGCGTGATGGCTCGCTCGCGTACCGCAAGCGCCGACAGGTTGAAGCGACTTTCGCTCATGGGTGTGTTTCCTCCGTTGCCACATGGATAGAAGGCACGGAGGTGCGTACCAATTCCCCTTCATGGAGCAAGTGAGCGCCAATAGAAACCACCAGATCACCTTGCTGGAGCTGGCCTCCAACGCGGGCAGCGTCACTGTCAAGGTTCAACACTGTGACAGGGCTCCAGGAGACTTTTGTCGGTGTGCCGTGAACACGCCACACACCAGGGCCTTGACCCGCATCGAACACTGCGCTGATCGGGATCTGAAAGCCAGGTTTTGCCGCAACCTGGTCTCTTTTCAGATGGATGGTCACCGTAGCACCCAAAGGCGCCTCCTGAAGCTCCCCTGTCAGCACATATCGTGCTTCAAAGGTGCGAGTGCTCGGGTCTGCGGCATCTGAGAGTTGTCGTAACGTTGCTGGAGAGACTTGATCAAGTCTTCCGAAGAGTGTTGCTTGCCCCTGAGAGCCTAGTGAGGGGCGCAAGGTTTCTGGCAATTGAATGATCGCTTCACGGGCTCCTGCGTGGGCAACGCGCACGACGGTTTGTCCAGCGTTAACCACTTGCCCTGGCTCCACCAGGGTTGCCACAACGGTACCATCAACATCGGCGATCAGATCCGTATAACGCGTGGCATTACGGGCCACTTCCGCTTGAGCTTCAGCGGCTCGAAGTTCGGCTTGGGCAGTATCCGCCGCCGCCTTGGCCTGCTCGTAAGTTGAAACGGAGATCGCACCCGTGCCACGTAAATTTCGGTAACGGGCTTCATCTGCTGTGGTTTGTTTCGCTTTTGCCCTGGCCGCCACAACGGACTCCTGTTGCGTGTGCGCTGCGAGTCTCAGATCTACAGGGTCAATACGCATCAGCAGTTGACCCCGTTTAACTGTGTGCCCCGTATCCACGAGGCGCTGCAGCACCTTGCCAGAGACACGAAAACCTAAGTCACTCTCCACTCGAGCCGCCACCACACCCGTAAAAGAGCGCGACTCAACCCCGATATCATTGACAGTGACAGTGCGCACCAGGGGGGCCTGCGTACGTGGGTCAGATGGTTGTTGCTCACCACAAGCCGTCAGGGCCAGCGGTAAAGCAGTGATAATTGCCAGTATGCTGTGATGAGACATACACAAGCCTCCATGAGGAACGGTTCAGGAGGCAATCTAATTCAAGTGACTAAATCAGTCAATGGTCACTCTCTTTATGGCGCTAGGCTGCGTAGCACCAAGTTAGACAATTGGGTTGGCGCCTTGTCAATGCAGTCGAAGTTGTGTTGCAACATGAGGGGGTTTAAATAGGGCCTCATGACAAGATAAATTGCCGTAGTTATTTCATCCAACGGGGTTTTACGCTCAAAGTCACCAGTTTTACGCCCTTCTTGAAGGATATCTTGAAGTAACGTCTTGATGTTTTGCTCATAGACGATTGTGGCCTGCCAGCGTTCGGCTGCGGCTGACGCCGCTATTTCGTATAGATTTCGGTCAGCGGAGAACAACCGGCAACTTGCCTGAATGATTTCTTGAAACATGCGGCGCAGCTTCTCGGGGGGCTGATCAACTTCTTCAATCGCTCTTCGAACATCCTCCTGGATATCACCCAGGCAGTTTGCACAAATACTCTCGCCAATCGCCTGCTTGGACGAGAAGAACTTGTAGATGTAGGCCTTTGAAAAACCTATTGATTTTGCCAGGTCAGATACTGTGGTTTTCCCATAGCCGTAGCGGCTGAAATGCTCGGTGGCGGCAATTACAATCTGATCCCGCACATCGTGATCAACGGGGCCTCGATTCAGCGCAGGAGTGCTGCTTTCTTCACTCATCATCTTCCTCTCTGACTTCCACACAGGAAATCTGGAATGTTAACGCGCCATAGTCAGATTGACAACGAGTAACCAATTTGAGATTTGGTTTTGTGCTGTCATCTGCAGTTGGAATATATTTCCAACATATTCTCTTCATCATGTTTGGCATGTTTGGCATGTTTGGCATGTTTGGCATGTTTGGCATGTTTGGCATGTTTGGCATGTTTGGCATGTTTGGCATGTTTGGCATGTTTGGCATGTTTGGCATGTTTCGCTTGCTGGCCGGCTGCGTTGTCGGGCCTGACGATACTCCTTCGGCACTCTCTGTTCTGGGGCACTTTGTATGGACATTTCTCCTGAGCAACTAGGCAACGCGTGACTATGACAAACTCTGCTTGCAACAGACATCGGCTGAACTTGTGCCCCAGGAAGGCAGAAGGAATACGGCAAGATCTGTGGTGTGTGTGGCTGGCATACAACCTGCTGCGCTGGCAGATGATATGGATGGCGGTGAGCCTGAATAGCGATACGGCGAGCTCACTCTTCATATGACATCGGTGTACCTCATTCCCGAAGTCAGCCCAATGTCATCTGTTTCAACGGGGGATAAACCAGAGCGGGTAGCAGACCTTGAGCAGTACGAGGGAAAGTGCATCTTGTCGATACGACGAGGGCGCAGTGACCCCCTTGTGTGAAGGCGCTGCCGCAGCAGCACAGTGTTAAAAAAGCTAATAAAAACAATGCCAGTCAGGCTTGGCTGACTGGCATTTTACCCACGGGGCAATCTTTGTTCAGAACATGGGTTCAAAACATCTGCTCGTCGTCTGCATCCACAAACAGCTGCAGGCAGTCGCGGGCTTCATCCCGGTGCAGCCGCAGGTGGATGGGGTTGCAGCAGGCCATGCAATCCTCGTAGAACTCCTGATCCCCCTGGCTGGCATCCAGCTCGACCCGGGTGTGATGGCCACAGTGGGGGCAGACGATACGCTTGCTGGTGTACTCGATCATGGTGACCTCCTCGGGCCCGTGGGCCGCCTATCTTCCCTGATTCTAGTCGGCCGGGAGGGGGTTGACCGCGAGCAAGCGCACGTTTATGACAGAGATCAAGGGCGCCGCCATTTCAGGTTTTCTGGCCCTATGCACCCCTGGCTCCTGCGCGCGTTCACGCCACCCAGCTGGCCAGCATGTCGGCATCCAGTTCGGCCAGCGAGCCGAGCTGGTGATCGGCGATGGCCAGACGCGGATCGCCCACCAGGGCGGGATCCGGCACTATGAGTGCCTTCATGGAGGCCGCCTTGGCCGCCAGCAGCCCGGTGAAACTGTCCTCTATGGCCAGACAATGCACCGGCAGGATGCCGAGCTTCTCGGCGGCGTGGATATAGACATCCGGGTGCGGCTTGCCGAAGCGCTCCACCTCGGCGGAGTGCACCGCCAGGAAGCGATCGCGGATACCGAGCTTGCCGAGCACCGCCTCCACCATGGCGAAGGGGGAGGAGGTTGCCAGACCCACTTTAAGCCCCTGTGCTTCCATCAGGGTCAGCGCGTCCAGTACACCGGCCTTGGCCTCGCCTTCGCTCAGGATGAGGGCGTTGACCCGATCCAGAATACGCTGCACCACCTCTTCCTGACTGGGGCCCACCCAGGGGCGCAGCCGATACCAGTGTGCCACCAGCTGATCGATGCGCACGCCTATGGTGGAGTTGCAATCCTCCTCGCTGTGGGGGTGACCCAGCTCGGAGAAGATAGCCATCTGGGCCCGCTGCCAAAAGGGTTCCGAGTCGATCAGAACACCATCCATATCGAAGATCACGGCAGCTAACATCTTGTACTCCTGACAAATTTGAAGGGGGATTATAAGCCCGACGGGCAAATGCAAAAGGGGCATTGCCATGCCCCTTGCGCCCGATCACATCGGCAAACGTTTGTTTTGCTGTGGCAAAAAATGAGGGTTAGAAAATCACATCTACCTTGGCGGCGACCGCCTTGGCCTTTTCCACCGCATCCGGGCAATTCTGGGCGCGGGCGAGCGCCACGCCGAGACGGCGACGTCCGGCTATCTCCGGTTTGCCAAACAGCCGCAGCTGGGCACCCGGCACCAGGGCCAGCGCCTCGCCAATCCCCTGATAGCGGATGTCCTGACTGTGCCCCTCGCGCAGCACCACGGCGGAGGCGCTCGGCCCGTACTGGGTGATGGTGCCGACCGGCAGCCCCAGGATGGCGCGCACGTGCAGCGCGAACTCGGAGAGATCCTGAGAGATCAGGGTCACCATGCCGGTGTCGTGCGGGCGGGGCGAGACTTCGCTGAACCACACCTCGTCGCCCTTGATGAAGAGCTCGACCCCGAACAGGCCGTAACCGCCCAGCGCCTCGACCACCTTGGCCGCCACGGCTTTGGAGCGGGCCAGTGCCAGCTCGCTCATGGCTTGCGGCTGCCAGGATTCGCGGTAGTCACCTTCTTCCTGACGGTGGCCTATGGGCTCGCAGAAGTGGATGCCATCCACGGCGCGTACCGTGAGCAGGGTGATCTCGTATTCAAAGGGGACCAAGCCTTCGACGATCACCTTGCCGCGACCGGCGCGGCCACCTTCCTGGGCATAGGTCCAGCTGTCGTCCAGTTTGGCGAGATCGCGCAGCACGCTCTGCCCCTTGCCTGACGAGCTCATCACGGGTTTCACCACGCAGGGCAGGCCGATCGCCTCGACGGCAGCGATGAACTCCTCCTTGCTCTGGGCAAAGCGGTAGGGGGAGGTGGGCAGACCCAACTCTTCGGCGGCGAGGCGGCGGATCCCCTCCCGGTTCATGGTGAGCTGGGTGGCGCGGGCGTTCGGCACCACCTTGACCCCCTCCTGCTCAAGCAAGGCCAGGGTATCGGTGGCGATGGCCTCGATCTCGGGGATGATGAGGTCCGGCTTGACCTCGGCTACCAGGGCACGCAGGGCGTTACCGTCGAGCATGTCCAGCACGTGGGCTTTGTGCGCCACCTGCATGGCGGGAGCATTGGGGTAGCGGTCGGCGGCGATCACCTCGATCCCGAGCCGTTGCAACTCGATGGCGACTTCCTTGCCGAGTTCCCCCGAGCCAAGCAGCAGGGCGCGGGTGGCGCCGGGGCGGGTGGCGGTTCCAAACATGTGATCTCTCCTGATGTCGTTGGTCACAGTTGATGGCCGCTATTGCGGGAATAGCGGGCAAAAAAAGAGGCACGCATGGCGTACCTCAGGAAACGGATTTGTGGGCGCGCTGCTCCAGATGGGTGAGCAGCGTGATGGCGCCAATGATGATGGCAGCGCCGAGCCACAATCGGCCGGGCGGTGCCCAGCCAAACACCAGCCAGCCTGCCAGCACGTTCATGGGCAGCTTGGCAAAATCAAAGGGTTGCACGAACGAAGCCTCGGCCACGCTATAGGCGCGGGCGATGGACATCTGGGCCAGCGCAGACAGCACCCCTGACATGGCTACCAGCAGCCACTGGGTTTCGCTCGGCCACTGCCACTCAGGCAGGGCCAGCATGGCGTTGAACGGGGTGCTGAAGATGAGCAGGTAGACCACTATGGTGTGGGACGACTCGCTCGCCGCCTGATAGCGCACCAGCAGGGAGTAACCGGCCCAGAACAGGGCGGCCGCCACTGGCAGCAGGGAGGCCCAGCTGAAATCATCGGTCCAGGGGGCCAGGATCACCATGGCGCCGACAAAGCCCGCCAGGGTTGCCAGGATGCGCGCCCGGCTCACCTGCTCCTTGAGCAGCAGGGCCGATCCCAGAGTAGCAAACAGCGGGGAGGTCATCAGCAGGGCTATCCCCTGCCAGATGGGCACAGGCACCGCCAGCGCCCACAGCCAGAACTGGATGCCGATCACGGCCAGCAGCACCCGCAGCAGGTGCAGCCTCAGTTGGTTGGTCATCAGTGACTGGCGCAAGCCGTGGCGGACCAGCCAGGGCAGCAGACAGATCAGGGCAATCAGGTATTGATGAAAGGCGACCTGGGTCGAGGGGAGGCCAAGTTTGAAGCTGACGTACTGGCTCAGGCTGTTGACGGCGGCGAAGCAGAGGCCTGCCACCATCATCCAGACTGCACCGGCAAAAGGAGAGTGCCTGCGCGAGTGTGCCATGGGATCCGGGTCACTGAAAAAAGTGCGGCGGATCATAACGGCAATCGTTTGTTCTGCCAAGCCTTGGGCGGCTGGCTGCGGTCCGTTGGCGAGAGAATGAACTAAGGTCAAAATTTTTGAACAAGTTGAGCATCTATTTTCGCTATCCGCATATAAGCTCAGCGTTTAGAGTGACCTCCATCGACAGCACTGCTGTTCAACCGACCACCTAATGGAGTTTCACCATGGCTAACATCCTAGTTCTCAAGTCCAGCATCCTGGGCCAGTATTCCCAATCCAACGCCCTGATCGACGGTTTCCTGGCCGATCACCTGGATGACAACATCCAGGTGCGTGATCTGGCGGCCCTCAACCTGCCGGTGCTGGACGGTGAACTGGCCTCGGGTCTGCGCGGTGGTGACAACCTGAACGAACGTCAGCTGGCCGTCATGGCCCAATCCGATGAGCTGATTGCCGAACTCAAGGCGAGCGATCTGGTGGTGATTGCCGCCCCCATGTACAACTTCAGTATTCCGACCCAGCTGAAAAACTGGATTGACCTGATTGCCCGTGCCGGCGTGACTTTCCGTTACACCGAAACCGGTCCGGTCGGTCTGGTGGAAAACACCCGCGCCCTGGTGATCAGCCCCCGTGGCGGCATGCACGTCGGCAGCGCCACCGATCTGGTGACCCCCTACATGCGTACCGTGCTGGGTTTCATCGGCATCAAGGACGTGGACTTCATCTACGCCGAAGGCATGGGTATGGGTCCGGATGCGCAAGCCAAAGGCATTGAGCAGGCCAAAGGCCAGCTGGAAACCCTGGCACTCTGATCAAGAGACTGACCATGGCGGGTGCGGCATAACGCAGAGCCGTGTCGTACCAAACAAAACAACGCAGCCCAAGGGCTGCGTTGTTGTTTCTGTGCGGGCGAAGACGGGATCAACAGGGGCAGAGGGCGCGAGTCAATCCCGAATGAAGCGGCGACAGCCGCTGCCCACCATCAGGCACACGGCGACCAGAGAGCCCAGCAACAGGGTGCTGAGCCACTGTTCGGCACTGTCGGGCAGGCGGGGGGAAAACAGGCTGATCATGAGAAGGGCACAGAGGGTGATCAGGCTGGTCTGTCGGGTCAGGAACATCATGGGTCATCCTTGGCTGCGGCTGGTGAGTGGAAGGCTAACCGCGGTCTGTGACAGCAAGATGTATCCATACTTCTTGCCGAAGGTCAGTCGACCGGGGTAGCCATCACCATAGCAGCTTTTACGGCCGGAGCCAGCGACATGGGTCGGGTTGTGATCCGGATCCCTATCTGAACTGTTTCTGATCCGGTCGGTAGTGGAAGTCGCCGCTGGCAAGCTTGGCGATCAGGGCCGCCTGGTCGAGATCCTGCGCCTTGCAGAGATCATCCAGATCATCGTAACGATCACGCAGTTGCATGTTGATCAGGCTCAGCAGCATGTTGACGTCCATGGTGGCGAAGTTGTTCAGGTTCATGAGGTGTGCTCGTTATCCAGCAGATGCAACTGTTCGATGGCGTCGCTGACGCTTTGCAGGTGCAGGCGAATGGTCTGGCGCGCCTCGCTGGGCAGATAGTCGGTGAGGGTATGCTGCCAGCTGCCCGCTTCGCTCTTGAGTTGCTGGAACAGGGTGAGCCCGGCCTGGGTGAGTGACACTAGACTGACCCGCTTGTCCTGTTCGCTGCTCTCGGTAAACAGGATCCCTTTCTCCACCAGGCGGTGGATTTCGCGGGAGATCCGCACCTTGTCCATCCCGCTCGCCTCTACCAGCTCTTTCTGGCTGATGGGGTAGTTGGGGCCGAGCACCATCATCAGGCGCCACTGGGGCACCGTCAGCTGATAGCGCTGCTGGTAAAACTGCTCAAAGGTGTCGCGCACCATCTCGGCGGCGTGAACCAGCTGATAGGGGGGGTAGTGCGCAAGCAGCTCTATGATCTTTGACATATGACATCCTGCTGTGACGGCTGCATCGGGTGCAGTTTCTCTTGATACTTTGACCTTGATGATACGTAACACAAGGACATTTGTCTGAACATGCACCAGAGAAATGTGCGGTTGCGCACGTCATCCGCCGCAACCGGGTCTGTTCGAAGCTGATTTTTGCCTCGGGTTGCTCAGCCTTTACGCAACCAGATCAAGGCGTTGTGCTTGAGCCAGGCTTCGCGGCTCTGCAATGTGTAGAGCGCCGCCTCATCGCGACTGCCCGCCTGCCAGCTCTGTGGCTCCTGTTTGGGCAGCTTGCGCTGACCCAGCAGACAGGCCGGCACATGGGCATTGGCCTTGATGGCCGCATCCAGCCGTGGCTGCGCCACCTCGGGGCCGTCACAGACAAACGCCATCAGCGCTCTGTTGTAGAGCAGCCAGCTGGAGGCCTCGTCGAAGCGGACCAGCAAGGCGCGCAGGGCGGCCCAATCCCCTTGCAGGGCATAGAGGCTGGAGAGGGGATAACGGCAACCCAGCTCGTCGGCGATGCACAGCTCGAGCAGCGCCAGATATTCACTGCGCGCCTGTTCCAGCTGGCCGAGACGCAGCAGGCAATCGGCCCGGCCAGCCCTGGCGGCGAGCAGGGGGCGGGCCTCGTGGGCACTCCAGCCGTGGCCGGCCATCTGCTGCCAGAAGGCGGCATCGAACAGGGGCTCGGCATCGTCAATCACCTTGTCAAACCAGCCGAGGCGAGCCTGGGGATCGCGGCAGGCATTGGCCAGTTCGAACCACTGCTGCCACTGCTCGGCCTGCTCGCTATCGAGGGCTGCCTGAGCGCCGGGCACCGCCTGATACTCATCCAGCTGCAGCAGCTGGTTGAGCGCCGTCTTCATGTTCTGACGCTGGCGCTTGCAAAATTCCATGAAGGGCAGCTCGCTGCCGGCGGCCGCGTGCAGCATCTGGGCCATGGGCTTGTCGCGAAACAGGCTGAGCTCGGCGGCCAGACTGAAGCGGTACTGGGTAGTGGGATCGTTCAGATCCTTCGGCTTGGGCCAGCTGGCAAACCCCTGGCTGAAGCCGTAACACCACTGGCCTAGGGGGTGGCTCTGCGCGAACACCTGCTCCGGGGTCTCGGTGGAGAGACGGCACTGACTCGGCAAGGCGAGCTGGGCCTCGTCCGCCTGGGTTTCCAGTTCGGCGATCAGATGGTGCAGCGCCTCTGCGCTCTTCTCATCCAGCTCGGCGTCATGTGGCAACAGATCGGCCAGCGGGGCCTGCCAGTCAGGGGCATCCGGTCCCACCAGACGGGCGCACAGAAAACCGTGCAGCGCCGGGTAGGTCATGTCCTGCCCACTGTGGGTCTGGATCCATTGATTGAGATGACGGGTACGAGTGGATGGATTCATCGACAGTTCCTCTGGATTTGAACAGCGGCGCAGTCTACCCAAAAGTGGGGTTATTTGCAGCAAAGCCCTGGCTGATTGACGATTATATCGCCACCAACCGGGCTGGCCGCCCCGAAAATCGTGTGAGAGAAGGGCAAGGGACTAGGCCCGGTTACCGCTCTTGAGGTAACATGCGCGCCCATACGGGCAATGAAAAATTGACCATCCGGATAATGAAAGAAGAGATCACCATGTTACAGATTGGCAAGATGAACACCCTCACCGTAATCGAGCTCGAAGAGAGGGGCGCCTGGCTTGCGGCCGACGAATATGGCGAGCTGTTGCTGCCCAAGCGTCAGCTGCCGGAAGGCGTGGCCGAGGATGACGGTGTGGAAGTCTTTCTCTATCTGGATGCCGACTGCGAGCCGGTGATCACCACCGACAAGCCGTTCGCTATGGTGGGCGACATAGTCGGCCTCAAGGTGGTCAATGCCAACAAGATCGGGGCCTTCCTCGACTGGGGCATGAAAAAGGATCTGTTCGTGCCGACCCGCGAGCAGAACAAACCCATGCAGGTGGGCCACGTCTATCTGGTGCACCTGATGCTCGACAACGAGGGTCGCATGGTGGGCACCAGCCGGCTGGAACGTTTCCTGCGCACCGACAAGCCTCCCTTCAAGGCCGGTGACGAGGTGACGGCGCTGCCAGGCGAACACACGCCGCTTGGCATCAAGGCGATCGTCAACGGTGAATACTCCGGCATGCTGTTCAAGAACGAGGTATTTGGCCGGGTGATGACGGGTCGACCGCTGACCGCCTGGGTCAAGCAGGTGCGCGACGACGGCAAGCTGGACTTGACCCTGCAAAAGCCGGGTATGGATCGGATGGACGATGCCGGTGGCCGGATCCTGACCCGGCTGATGAAGCAGGGTGGCAGTCTGGCGGTGGGCGACAAGAGCGAACCCGAGCTCATCTACAAGATGTTCAACATGAGCAAGGGTACCTTCAAGAAGGCCATCGGCGGCCTCTACAAGCAGGGCAAGATTGTCATCGAAGACAACTGCATCACGCTCGTTGCTGCCGATAGCGCGCCGGACGGCGAATAGGTGCCGAGTCCCTGTATCGGCCTGTGTCAGGCCCGGGATGGACTCTGCCTCGGCTGTGGCCGTACCCTGACCGAGATCGGGCACTGGTCGGCCATGGAGAGCGATGCCCAGCTGGCGGTGATGGCCGAGCTGGATGGGTCAACAAGCACCCATGCGTGCCCTGGCTGTGGCGAGCCGGCGTTTTGCGCCGTCTCCGCCGGTCAGACCATAGATCAGTGCTGGTGCAGCCAGCTGCCCGTCTTGCCCATGAGCGAGGCGAGCGCCTGCTGGTGTCGTCGCTGTCTGGCCAAGGCCATAGCGGCGCAGGCTTAGCAGAGAACAAAAACAAGAAAGGCGCCAATGGCGCCTTTTTTATGCCTGTTGCTGGCGGTGCCAGCGCACATGGACATGGTGCTCGTTCAGATAACGGGGCAGCAGGAAGGTGGCATAGATCACCTCAAACTCATCCTGATGGTCCAGCAAGCCGACCCACACTTCGACCCAGCGCTCCATGTCGACCGGCACACCGAGTTCGGTTGACCAGTCTCCGTTGGGCAGGGTCGCCTCGACGGCGCCACGCTGTTCAAACTCCAGGGTGATGTCGACGATTTGTTCGGGGGCCAGCATGTCTGCGGCCTGCTCAAGAAACTGATCATAGGCCCATTCGACCAGCTGATCCGGGGTACGCTGTTCCATGAAATCACTCCAGATACATCGAGGTTCGCTACTGTAGCAAGTATTGACGGTGGCGGCCAGACCAGTGCGGATGGCCATTTGCTGCCTGTCCAACGAAGCGGGCAGGAGGTATGGTTGAAGAGGCGGTTAACCCGGGCTGGCTGAGCCCGGGCCCTGTTCACAGGAGTGAGGCCATGAAGCGACGGGTGCGGCGACAGCAGATCAAACGACGGCGGGAGACCTGGTGGTGGCACTATCTGCCGCTGCACCAGGGCACGGTAGGTGGTCATCTGGGCCCGCCGGCCGAGACCTCTCCATCGGGCTCTGATTGATCTTCCGGGCCCGCCAGCCGAAGCTTCCCCCCTGGACTCTGATTGATCTGCTGTGATCTGGGAGAGGGAGGACTTCGAGCCCGCAGGCTTGAGCATCGCCCACCGAGCCCGAATGCCTTAGTCGGCCTGATGCACCCTGTTGAGGGTGACCTGGCCCAACTGCCCCATCTGGCGGCGGATCCAGGCCGAGCGCTGCTGTACATAAGGGGAGGGCGGCTTGACCCGATAGCGCCAGGGGTTGGGCAGGGCAGCGGCCAGCAGAGAGGCTTCGTAGCGGGTCAGGCGGGTGGCCGGTTTACCAAAGTAGTGCCTGGCGGCGGCTTCGGCGCCATAGATGCCGGGACCGAACTCCACGATATTCAGGTACACCTCGAGGATGCGGGACTTGTCCCAGCCCAGCTCCATCAGCAGGGTGAACCAGGCCTCGATCCCCTTGCGCAAGAAGCTGCGATCGCTCCACATGAAGAGGTTCTTGGCCGTTTGCTGGCTCAGGGTGCTGGCGCCACGCACCCGCTCGCTGCGCTGGTTGTGCTTGAGCGCCGAGCTGATGGCATTCATGTCGAAGCCGTTATGATCGGGGAAGCGCTGATCCTCGGCGGCGATCACCGCCAACTGCAGCTCCCGCGAAATGCGCTCGAGCGGCACCCAGTCGTGCTTGACCTCGGCCACCTTGGCGGGCGGAAACAGGGCCCGCTCGATGCGCCAGGTCCACATGGGGGGATCGATGAAGCGCAGCAGCGCCACCGAGACGATGGAGCTGACCAGCGCTGCCAGCAGCAGCCTGCCGAGCCAGCCCAGCAGGCGGCGTTTCAGGGCCGGTCGCACGGGCTCGGGCTCGGTATCCCAGACGTAGTGGCCAGGATCATCGGGATCCGGAATTATTGGGGCAGCCATTCGATGTGGCAGAACTTCTCGTCAACACGGCGGGAGAGCAGCATGCGGGCAAACAGATGCTCATACTCTTGCTCGGCATTGCCAAGCCCGACCCAGATCTCGGCGTACTCGGCATCGCTCACGGCAAAGCCCACGTCCGCTTCCCAGTCATCGGCCGGATCGGTTTCCGCCAGCAGACCCCGATCGTTGAACGCCTGGTTGAACAGGGCTATCTCCTGTTCCGGCAGGTTGTCGGAGGCCAGCTCCATGAAGAGTTCGAGGGCGGTGTCGAGCAGTTCCTCGACGCTGTGCATTTCATCGTTCAAAGACATTGGTCTGTTCCAGATAATAAAAAGAGAAGCCCCGCCGGCGATGCCGGACGGTGGCGCGCGGTATTCTAGCTGGCCCCCGCGCCCTTGGCGAGATCCGGCTCCGCGAGCCGGCCCCGTTTGTGACAATAAAAAACCGGATCCTGCTACAGGATCCGGTCTTCATTGAGGGAAAGGGTCACGCATGGGGCGTCAGCTCATCCCTTCTTGTCATCGGCGAAGGTGATATTGAGCTCCAGCACCGACAGCTCATCACTCTTCTTGTCCAGCTGGACCGTGATCTTGTCAGGGTCTATCTGTACATATTTGCGGATCACGTCGAGCAGGTCCTGTTTGAGCTGGGGCAGGTAATCCGGCCCCCCTCTGGATGAACGCTCGTGTGCGACTATGATCTGCAACCGCTCTTTGGCCAGTTGTGCGGTGTTTTGTTTCTTGTTGGAACGAAAATAATCCAATAATGACATGTTTAACTCCCGAACAGTCGGCTAAAGAAGCCCTTCTTTTCTTCTTCCAGAAAACGAAAATCCTTGGTGTCGCCCAGCAGACGGGCAACGGCATCCTCATAGGCCTGACCGGCATCGGACTCCTTGTCCAGAATGACCGGCTCCCCCGAGTTGGAGGCGCGCAGCACAGCCTGGGACTCCGGGATCACCCCGAGCAGCTTGATGGCCAGGATCTCCTGCACATCCTGCACGCTCAGCATGTCGCCACGGCTGACGCGGGTCGGGCAGTAGCGAGTGAGCAGCAGGTGCTCCTTGATCGGGTCTTCGCCGCGCTCGGCACGACGGGACTTGGAGGCCAGGATGCCGAGGATGCGATCCGAGTCACGCACGGAAGAGACTTCCGGGTTGGTGGTGACGATGGCTTCATCGGCAAAGTAGAGCGCCATCAGGGCACCCGCTTCGATCCCGGCCGGCGAGTCGCAGACGATGTAATCGAACTTCATCTCCGCCAGCTGATCCAGGATCTTCTCGACCCCTTCACGGGTCAGGGCGTCCTTGTCCCGTGTCTGGGAGGCGGGCAGGATGAACAGATTATCGCTGCGCTTGTCCTTGATGAGGGCCTGATTGAGGTTGGCCTCACCGTTGATCACATTGACGAAGTCGTACACCACGCGCCGCTCGCAGCCCATGATGAGATCCAGATTCCTCAGGCCAATGTCAAAATCGATGACCACAGTCTTGTGGCCACGCTGAGCCAAACCTGTGCTCAGGGCCGCGCTGGTTGTGGTCTTGCCAACGCCACCTTTACCTGATGTAACGACTATGATTCGCGCCATTCTCGCTTCCTTGTAACTCTATTTGATATGGTCTATTCGGAGTTGTTCGTTATCCAGCCGGACATGTACCGGCTGTTGTATCAGGCCGGCCGGCAGCGCATCGCTCAGTTGGAACGTGCCTGCGATGGATAGCAGCTCGGCCTGTAATTGCTGGCAATAGATCCGTGCCTGGGTGTTGCCCTTGGCACCGGCTATGGCCCTGCCGCGCAGGGTGCCATAGATATGAATGCTGTCGTCGGCGATGACTTCGGCGCCCGGGCTCACCGAGCCCAGTATCACCAGCGAGGTGCCGGCGGCATAGAGCTGCTGACCGGAGCGCACCGGGCCCACGTGTACCTTGCTCGGCACCAGAGGCGCCGGGGCGGCTTTGACCTCGACCACGGGCGCCGGGATTGGCGCTTTTTCCGGCGGAAGCTCAGCCTTGCGGCTCTTGCCGGACGCCATCACCGCCAGGCCCGCCGCCTTGGCGGCCGTCTTCATCGCCTCGTTTTGTGTCCCAGTGATCCCGACCAGCACGAAATCCTCCGACTCCACCAGCTCCTTGAGCTGTTCGAAGTCAGGAATATCCGTCAGTCGTTCCACATTGATGACGAGGGGAGCACAATTAAAAAACTGGGGTGCCTGGGCGACCTTTGCCGCCAGCAACTGGCGGATCCGCTCAGGCTTGCCATCGCTGATATGCAACACAGAAATAGTGAAGGTGGTCCCTTTCAATTCGTTATCGCGCTCAACCATGAATCTTCCCCGAGACAGAGACGGTAATCCGTTATTGTTATTCAATTCCTGATGTTATAGTTTGCCACCATCAGAGGCAATAAACCCGTCGGATTATATCAATTTCCATGTTATGTGCAGTCTATAAAAGTCGCAAAAAAGCCGAGACCTATCTTTTTGTTGAAAGAAGAGAGGATTTTTCCCGCGTACCCGAGGTGCTGATGAGTACATTTGGGCGCCCCGAGCTGGTATTGATGACCAAGCTGGACCCAGCCAGGCCCTTGGGGATCGCCTCGACCAGCCGGGTGATGGAGGCGCTGAAAAGCCAGGGCTTCTATCTGCAGGTGCCACCACCGCCGGAAAATCTGCTGGAGCAGCACAAGGCACAATTAAAGGCCTCGGGCTGATGAAGGGTCGGCTGGCACTGTTATTATTGAGCGGGCTGTTAAGTGCCCCCTTGCAGGCCAGCCCCGATTTTGACACCTATGTCACTGGACTCAAACAGCAGGCTCTGGCCGCCGGGATCAAGCCCGAAACCGTGGCGGCCGCCTTTGCCGATATTAGGGTCATAGAGCCCGCCATCAAGCACGATAAAAACCAGCCGGAATTTAAACTGACGCTGGACAGCTATATTCCCCGCGCGGTTCCGCAATGGAAAGTCAATCAGGCCAAGGCCTTATATCGTCAGCATTTGCCGCTGCTCACAAAAATAGGGGCGGAATATGACGTGCAACCCCGATTTATTGTCGCCTTGTGGGGCATAGAAACCAATTTCGGTAAATTGACCGGCACATATCCGCTGATCTCCTCGCTGGCGACCCTGGCCTGGGATGGTCGGCGGGAGGACTTTTTCAAGGGTCAGCTGCTGGATGCACTGCGCATCATAGAGCAGGGGCATGTAACCCCCGCCGCCTTCAAGGGCTCCTGGGCCGGCGCCATGGGGCAGGTGCAGTTCATGCCCTCTTCCTTCCTCAAATACGCGGTCGATCAGGATGGGGACGGCAAGAAGGACTTGTGGGGCAATCTGGCGGATGTGTTTGGTTCGGCAGCCAATTATCTGCAGCAGAATGGCTGGCACGGGGATGAAACCTGGGGGCGCCAGGTCAAGGTGCCCGAGGAGCTGGATCCCGCCCTGCTCGGGCTGGAGCAGACCCGACTGCTATCGGCGTGGCAGGCTCTCGGCGTACGTCAGCTCGACGGTTCCCCCTTGCCCAGGGTCGAGATGCAGGCCTCCCTGGTGCGCCCCGATGATGCCAAGGGCCGCGCCTATCTGGCCTATCCCAACTATCTGGTATTGCGCCACTGGAATCGCTCCCACTATTTCGTGGTGGCGGTGGGCACCCTGGCCGATCGCATCGTGGAATAACCGGCGCAGCGCCGGGCGGCTCGGGAGACGTGTTGAACGCTGTGTTTATCTGGAGAGGTGCATGGGTCGCGGGAATATGGGATGAGCAGGGGTGATGAGTCAGGCGGGACAATCGAAATAACGGGCAACAAAAAGGCGGGAATTCCCGCCTTTTTGTATTTCTGGCAAATGCGGCTTATTCGCAGGCAACCTGCATCACCTTGATGGCCAGGCCACCACGGGAGGTTTCACGGTACTTGGAGTCCATGTCCTTGCCGGTGATGTACATGGTCTCGATGACCTTGTCCAGGGAGACGCGCGGCTTGGAGGTGCGACGCAGGGCCATGCGGGAAGCGTTGACCGCCTTCATGGCCGCGATGGCATTGCGCTCGATGCAGGGCACCTGCACCTGACCGGCAACCGGGTCACAGGTCAGACCCAGGTTGTGCTCCATGCCGATTTCGGCGGCTTCACACACGTGCTCCGGGCTGCCGCCCATCAGTTCGGTCAGACCCGCGGCGGCCATGGAGCAGGAGACACCCACTTCACCCTGGCAACCCACTTCGGCACCCGAGATGGAGGCGTTCATCTTGTAGAGCATGCCCACGGCACCGGCGGCCAGATAGAAACGGGTGTACTCGTCGCGGCCCACCGGCTGGATGAACTTGTCGTAGTAGGCCAGCACGGCCGGGATGATGCCGGCGGCGCCGTTGGTCGGGGCGGTGACCACGCGGCCACCGGCGGCGTTCTCTTCACTCACCGCCAGGGCAAACATGTTCACCCAGTCGATAATGTTCATCGGATCGTTGGAGAGGTTCTCGTTGGTGGTCAGCTGACGGTAGAGGGGCGCCGCACGACGGGGCACACGCAGCGGGCCGGCCAGCACACCTTCGGTGCGGCAGCCACGCTCGATCCCTTCGCGCATAGTGTTCCAGATCTTGCCGAGCTTCTTGTAGATCTCTTCCGGGGTGTTGAAGCACTTCTCGTTCTCCAGCATCAGGGTGGAGATGGAGAGGCCGGTCTGGCTGCAGTGGGCGATCAGCTCAGCCGCGCTCTTGAACGGGTAGCTGACGGACATGTCGCCGCTGTCGGCCTTGCCGAAGTTCTCTTCGTCGACGATGAAACCACCACCGATGGAGTAATAGGTCTTGCTGTAGACGGCCTGATCTTCGACCAGCGCGGTCAGTTTCATGCCGTTCTCGTGCAGCGGCAGGGCTTCGTCATGGAATACCATGGCATCGCGCGGGAAGCTGACGGTGTGGCAGTGCAGGCCGATCGGCAGGCGGCCGGTCTGCTCTACGCGGGAGATGAATTCAGGGATGGCGTCGATGTCGACGTTTTCCGGCAGGTTACCCGCCAGACCCATGATGATAGCGGTATCGGTGTGATGACCTTTACCGGTCCAGGAGAGTGAGCCGTAGACATCGACCTGGATCCGGGTGATGTCACGGATCTTGCCGCCTGCACGCAGTTCATCCACGAACTGTTTGGCAGCCTTCATCGGGCCGACAGTGTGGGAAGAGGAGGGGCCAACACCGATTTTGAAGATATCAAAAACGCTGATCATGTAACAATTACCTCAGGATAGAAGGGGGCGCCATGCCCACTCGCAGAAACGGGGTGATCCATGGGACGAGGGCGTCGTCGCCGAGGTCAATGAACCAGATAACCGCAGTGTAACGGTTCAAAGCCTAAAAAAAGTTGAAATAGATCTATTTTTGTTGAATCAGAGGCGCGAGTATAAAATTTATTTTGATGCTTATCCATTTTGTTAAGCGTTTGCCCATAAAAATACCCGGCCAGGCCGGGTATAGGGGGAAAAAGTGGAGTCAATTGGCTGTTTTTAACATTCTGTAATGTTAACCGCCAGGCCGCCGCGGGCGGTTTCCTTGTACTTAGTCTTCATGTCGTTGCCGGTTTCCCACATGGTCTTGATCACCTTGTCCAGGGATACCTTGTGCTCGCCCGTGCCGCGCAAGGCCAGGCGGGCGGCATTGATTGCCTTGACCGCGCCCATGGCGTTGCGCTCTATGCAGGGCACCTGCACCAGCCCGCCCACAGGATCGCAGGTGAGGCCCAGGTTGTGCTCCATGCCTATCTCGGCGGCATTCTCGACGATGGCGGGGCTGCCCCCCAGGATCTCGGTCAGGGCACCGGCGGCCATGGAGCAGGCGACGCCTACTTCTCCCTGACAGCCCACTTCGGCTCCCGACAGCGAGGCGTTTTTCTTATATAGGATGCCAATGGCGGCGGCGGTGAGGAAGTAGCTCAGCAGCAGCTCATCATCCACCTTGCGCACGAAGCGATCGTAGTAGTGCAGCACGGCGGGAATGATGCCGGCAGCGCCGTTGGTAGGGGCTGTCACCACCCGGCCTCCGGCGGCATTCTCTTCGTTGACGGCCAGCGCAAACAGGTCCACCCACTCGATCACCATCAGGGGATCCTTGTTGAAGTTGGTCTCGCAACTGAGCTGACGGTGGAGGGCCGGGGCCCGGCGTTTCACTTTGAGGCCGCCTGGCAGCACGCCTTCACTGCGACAACCGCGCTCGACACAGGCCTGCATCGCCTGCCAGATCTTGCGCAGCCCCGCTTTTATCTCCTGTTCGCTGCGAAACACCTTCTCGTTGGCCAGCATTAGCCCCGAGATGGAGAGACCGCTCTCCTGGCAGTGAGCCAGCAACTGGGCGCCGCTCTCGAACGGGTAGGGGATGGGGTGGGCGGCATCGAAGCGGGCCGCCTCTTCCTTGGCGTTGGCAAAATGGCTCTCTTCTATGATGAAGCCGCCGCCGACCGAGTAGTAGGTCTGCTCGAACAGCAGGGCGCCGCTGGCGAAGGCCCGCAGCGTCATGCCGTTGGAGTGGGCGGGCAGTGTCTTGCGGCGATTGAAGATGATGGCGCCGATCCGGGCGAACTGGCATGGCTGCTCGCCAGCCAGCAGCAGCGACTGGTTGCGATCCACCTCGCCGAGGAAGGCGGGAATGGCCTCTATGTCTACCGATTCCGGTTCAAAACCGGCCAGCCCCAGAATGATGGCCTTGCCGGTGCCGTGGCCCTTGCCGGTCTGACCGAGGGAGCCGTAGCACTCCACTTCTACCCGTTCGATCCTGGGTAGCAGATCCTGCCGCTTGAGCTCTTTGACAAAGGCGCAGGAGGCCCGCATCGGCCCCACCGTATGCGAAGAAGAAGGGCCGATCCCGATGGAAAACAGGTCGAAGACACTGATCATGACACCACTCCGATTATGGGTTTTGTCTAAACATTGTAATTTTTTTGTAGTCGATGGAAAGCGGGGAAGCTGAGACGTGTGATGGCGGCATACAAATGAGTGGCTGGCAGCGGGCATAAAGGTTGGAATTGGCGCGCGGCATCAAAGAGAAGGAGCGAGACTTAGGCTCGCTCCCTGGCACTGTTCAGCCACTCATCTGCGTTCAGTCACTCAGTCGAGGAATTCGCACAGATAGGCAGTGGGGGTTTTCACCTCCAGCTTGAAGGAGGAGTCGCCCGCCACGTCGAAGGATTGGCCCTGGCTATAGGTGTGCCATTCATCTTCATCGGCCAGCTGTATGGTGAGGGCTCCCTTGACCACTGTCATCCGCTCTGGGGCGGCGGTATTGAACTGGTAGTCGCCCGCATCCATCACTCCGACTGTGGCTTTGTCGCCTTTTTGCTCGAAAGCGATAGATTTTACATTTCCGTCAAAATACTCGTTAACTTTCAGCATGTTTTCATCCCTGTATGCATGTTTGCACAGCAAAAGTAGCACAATGTTTTGTCAGTTGTCATGAACAAAGCGGCAAAAATCGCCATGTCCCTTTTGAATCTTCACTTTGTTGCAAACTTATCAATAACACCCGTTAACGATCAGGCGATTTAAAACAGCAGATAAATATGAGATAAAGCGCGCGCTCAGGGGAATGAACAGAGGTTCTTCCCCTGTTTGGTTAATTGCACTGGGAAAGTGTGAATATCTGCTAATTAAAGGAACATGCTGTGTTAACAAAAGGACTCATCAAGAACGTTGGCTTCCAAGTGGTGGTCGCCATGGTGCTGGGAGCACTGGTGGGGGCGTTCATGGGTGAACAAGCCACCGTCTTTGCGCCGCTCGGCACCCTCTTTATCCAGCTGATCAAGATGCTGGTGATCCCGCTGGTGGCCGTCGCCATACTGTCGGGTGCGGCCAACCTGGGCGCCAGCCCTGCGGCGGGCAAGATAGGGGTCACCACCCTGATCTTCTTCCTCGGTACCTCTGCGCTGGCCGTGCTGCTGGCGCTGGTCATGGGGCAAATCTTCAAACCGGGCGTCGGGGTCGAGTTTGGCTCCATGGCCTCCATGTTCTCCGGCGACTACGCTGACAAGGGCGCTTTGCCGGATGCGGTGTCGACCCTGCTCGGCATGATCCCGACCAACGTGTTCCAGGCACTGAACGAGGCCAACATTTTGCAGATCCTGGTGTTCTGCATGTTCCTCGGCATCGCGCTGGCCAAGCAGCCTCGCGAGCGTGCCAAGCCGCTGGTGGACGGCCTCAACACCCTGGTGGATGCCTTCGTCTGGATGATCAACAAGGTGATGCTGATAGCGCCGCTCGGGGTATTTGGTCTGATGGCCGAGGCCATAGGTACCTACGGCTTCGACGTGCTGACCCTGGTGCTCAAGCTGTTCCTGGTCTATCTGGCCGCCATCCTGATCTTCGCCTTCGTGGTCTACCCGCTGCTGATCGTACTTTTCTCCAACACTCCGGTGCGCAAGTACCTGTCGGCAATGAAGAAGCCGCAGATCGTCGCCTTCTCCACCGCCTCTTCCATGGCGACCCTGCCGGTCAACATGGAAACCTGCGAGCAGGATCTGAAGGTGACCAACGCCACGGCGTCCTTCGTGCTGCCACTCGGCGCCACCATCAACATGAGCGGCAACGCCATCTATTACGGTCTGGTCGCCATCTTCTTCGCCCAGGTCTACAACATAGATCTCTCCATGGGTGCCTGGGCCGCCATCATAGTGACCGCGACCCTGGGAGCCATTGGTCAGGCCGGTGTGCCAGGCCCGAGCTTCCTGGTGGTGGCCGTGCTGCTGGCTGCCGGGATCCCCATCGAGGGCTTGCCGCTGCTGTTTGCACTGGATCGCCTGTTCGACATGATCCGCACCGCCCTGAACATCACGGGGGATGCGGCCTGCGCCATTATCGTCGACCGCTACAGCCCGGATTACGATCCGGATCGCTGGAGCAAGGAAGCCTGAGAGCAGGCTCACTGCCATGAATGACAAGAGGGAGGCGCAAGCCTCCCTCTTTTTATTTTCCTCGGGCCGGGATTGTCGCCCCTTTCTTACCGACTCAGGGCGTCAGCTGGCCCAGCGCCAGCTGGCAGCGCTGCTCGGCGGCATCGAGTTTCAGCGGGGCCTGCGGGCCCCTCTCTTTATGACGGCTGAGAGGGACTCATCACAGTTGGGTCAGTGCCTGCTGGCAACGCTGCTCGGCGGCATCGAGTTCCAGCAGCACCATCTTGATGTCTTCCAGCTGCTGCTCCAGCATCTCCCGCTTGTCGGCCACCAGTCCCAGCATGGTCTGCAGCTGGGTTCGACTGCTTTTGTCCGCATCGTAGAGATCGAACAGATCGCGGATATCCGCCAGGCTGAAGCCCAGACGCTTGCCGCGCAGGGTCAGTTTGAGACGCACTCTGTCCTGCCGGCTGTAGATCCGGGTCTGTCCCTGACGGGCCGGATTCAAAAGTCCCTGATCTTCATAAAAACGAATACTTCGGGTCGTAACATCAAATTCACGGGCCAGTTCGCTGATGCTGTAGGTCCGCGTGTCATCCTTGGATTTGGTCATACGGCTGTCTTGGCTGCCATCTTGGTTGTCAATGCAGGCTGGCACCTTACCCAAACGTCAACTGCCCCGCAAGTCTTGTTCCTGCTGCGGTGGCAGCATATGTTATGTCTATGTAACAAGGAGAGTGCAATTGATGGATATAGTGATTGTTGCGGCCAAACGTACCCCCATGGGGGCCTTTCAGGGGGCCCTGGCCAACCAGACGGCCCCCGAGCTGGGTGCTTGTGCCATCGCCGCCGCCATGGCGCAGGCCGGGCTCAGAGGCGATCAAATCGACGAGGCCTATCTGGGCAATGTGCTCAGCGCCGGGGTGGGGCAGGCGCCCGCCCGTCAGGCCGTGCTGAAGGCCGGCTTGCCGGACAGCGTGCCCTGCACCACGGTCAACAAGGTGTGTGGCTCCGGCATGAAGGCGGTGATGCTGGCGGCAGACGGCTTGCGCCTCGGTGACACTAACATAGTGATCGCCGGAGGAATGGAGAGCATGAGTCGCGCCCCCTATCTGCTCGACAAGGCGCGCAGCGGTTTTCGGATGGGGCACCAGAGCGTGCTCGATCATATGTTCCTCGATGGCTTGCAGGATGCCTATGAGGGCCAGCTGATGGGCCACTATGCCCAGCTGAGTGCCGATCGCGCCGGACTGACCCGCGCCGACATGGACGCTTTTGCCATCGCCTCGCTGGAGCGGGCCCTGGCGGCGCAACAGAGCGGTGCCTTCAAGGCCGAGCTGGCAGCTGTGATGGCCGGGGATACCCTGCTGCTCGCCGAGGATGAACAGCCTGCCAAGGCCAGGCCCGAGAAGATCCCCCATCTGAAACCGGCATTCAGCAAGACCGGCACCATCACGGCGGCCAACGCCAGCTCCATCTCGGATGGGGCGGCGGCATTGATCCTGATGCGGGCCGAGACGGCGGCGCAACTGGGCCTGCCGGTGCTGGCCCGGTTGGTGGGTTATCAGAGCCATGCCGCCGCGCCTGCCGAGTTTACCAGTGCACCGATCGGTGCCATCAAGGGCCTGCTGGCCAAGGTGGGCTGGCGAGTGGAAGAGGTGGACCTGTTCGAGATCAATGAGGCGTTTGCCATGGTCAGCCTGCTGACGATGGCGGGCTGCAAGCTGCCCCATGACAAGGTGAACGTGAACGGCGGGGCCTGTGCGCTGGGCCATCCTCTGGGGGCGAGCGGTGCCCGGATCCTGGTCACCCTCATTCATGCGTTGCGCGCGAGCGGCCTGAAGCGGGGAGTGGCTAGCCTGTGTATCGGTGGGGGAGAGGCGACGGCGGTTGCCCTCGAGCTGGGCTAATCCGTGTCCGCCATGGCCTGGAGTTGCTGGTTGACCCAGGCCGTGGCGGCCAGATAGAGCTGGCTGACTTTCTCTTCATTGAGCCCGAGCCGGGCTGTTCTGGCGGTGATGCGCTGCCAGTTCGCACTCTCATAATCCTCACAGAACGAGAGATAAAATCCCAGGTTGCCCTTGCGTTCCAGCAGGGCGACCCGGATCTCCTCGATCAGGGGAATGGTGCCGAGCAGCTTGTCCATCGGCTGTTCCATCAGCACATCCAGCAGTGAGAACAAGCCTGTGATGAAGGCTTGCTGTGCCTGCTGGGTAGGGGCATGGGCGTGGGCCAGCAGCTCGCAGAAACGGGCCCGGATCATGGACATCTGATAAAGCTCGGCGCTCTTGCCGTGGCCGGCACTGGTGGCGGCGACCAGGGTCACGAAGCGTTTGAGCTGGGCGTGGCCAAGATAGACGGCGGCCTGGCGAAAGGAGGAGATGGGATTGGCGTGGCTCTTCAGGTGGTTGACGTAACGCAGCAGCTTGAGCGACAGGGAGATGTCCTGACTCAGCAGTTGCTCAATGCGATTGAGGTCAGGTTCCTCCTGATTGACCACGTTGAGCAGTTGCATCACCACCACCTGGGCGGGCTCCATGGTGGCCTGTTTCACCATCTCGGGCCGGCTGAAGAAGAAGCCCTGGAACAGATCGATACCGAGCCGTTTTGCCCGCTCGAACTCCGCCTTGTCTTCCACCTTCTCAGCCAGGTAGGTGAGTTTCAGATGCTTATGCTGCTGGATGAACACCTTGATCCGCAACAGCGAGGTGGCGCGCAGATCGAACTTGATGATGTGGATATAGGGCAGGAAGCGCTCCCACTCGTCTGACATGGTGAAGTCGTCCAGCGCCAGCTGATAACCCAGCTCATGCAGCTGCTGCACCTTGGCCAGCAGGGCATCATCGGGATCGGCATCCTCCAGGATCTCGATCACCACCTTTTCTTGTGGCAGGCACTCGGCCAGCCCCTCCAGCAACAGGGAGTGGGGGAAGTTGATGAAGCAGGGACGGCCACCGAGCAGCTGATCTATGTTCTGTTGCAGGAACTGCTCGACCACCAGTCTGGCTGTGGCTTGTTGGGAGGAGATCACCGGAAAGACATTATTCAGACTGTCGCGAAACAGCAGCTCATAGGCGTGGGTATTCAACTCCCGATCCAGGATGGGCTGCCTTGCTACGTATGAATACATGCATCTCTCCAGTGTGGGTACTGGATTGATTTTATTGTGAAGATGAGCACTATGCCAGTGCTGCCGGGCCGGAAACGGTCAATAACTGGCATAGTGCTTGTATGGGAGGAGGATCTGCCCCGGCTTGGACTAGAAGAGGTAATTCAACTGCAGGCCGGCCAGCCAGGCATCCCCTTCCGAGGTCCCCTGGAAGGTGGAGGTGGTCTGCGGGATCCCGGGTTTCAGCTGCATGGTTTCGGTTACATCCACCTTCTTGCCATCGATCAGGGTCAGGCCCAGATCCAGCGAGAGGTTGCGGTCGATCTGGTAACCCACCCCGGCGCTGTACCAGACCCGATCAGAGTCAGGGATGGAGATGGTGCGGCGATCCGCCGGCACAGGACTGCGGTCATAGGCCAGGCCGGAGCGCAGTTGCCATTGCGGCGCCAGCTGATAGGTCAGGCCCAGGGCGTAGCGCCAGCTGTCTTCCCAGTGCTCGTCCTTGATGTGCATGACGCCGTTGTGGTCGAGCTCGGATTCGAGCTGAACGAACTTGCTCCAGTTGGTCCAGTTGATGCTTGAATGCAGCGCCAGGCTGGGTGTCAGCTGGTGAAACAGCGCCAGTTCGGCGGTGGCGGGCAGGGGCAGTTCCAGGCTGCCGGTATCGGTAAAGGGCTGACCATTTTGATCGATGCCGATGGCATCGCCAGAGAGCTTCAGGGTCACGTCGTGGCGGTAGGAGAGGCCGATACGCGTCGCGTCCGACAGCTCCAGCAGGGTGCCCAGGTTCCAGCCCATGGCCCAGCCATCCCCCTTCAGGTGCTTGGCGATCTTGTTGTTGGAGGGGAAGGTACCGCCCACTTCTCCTTCCCCCCGAATGGCGGAGAGGCCGGCACCGACGGACCAGACACGGTTGATGCGATAGGCCAGCGAGGCGCCCAGATCCAGGGTCTTGATGTCGGAGACATTGCCGAAGTGACCTGCATTGTAATTGTCCGGCATCTCGACGCCGAGGCCGTAGTAGGAGGTTGCCGCCAGCCCCAGTCGCCACTGGTCGTTGAGCGGCACAATCAGATAGGCATTCGGTACCCAGGCATCATCGGCAATGTCGTGGGCGCTCGCATCCAGCGTGACGGGCCCCATGGCGGTGGGCACCCGGGTGATCCCTTCGATGTTGACGTCGGGGCGCACATAGATGAAGCCGCCGGAGAAGGCCATGCGATCGAAACGGGTCATGGCGGCGGCGTTGCGGGAGAGCACGCTGGCATTGTCGGCGATGGCGGCCTCGCCTGCGAAGGCGCGGCCCATGCCGGTGGCGGATTGTTCGGCCAGCTGGAAACCTGCCGCCTGGGCCTGGCCTGACAGCACCAGCAGGGCGATGAGAGACGGCTTCATGATGGAGTGCATTGAATGGTCCTTGAAAGTGAACTCGGCGTTCAATCTGTCTTATGGTTGGGTGCAGGATTTTATATGGTATGACCAGTAAGGCAACGGCAGGGGAGCCGTGGGGAGAAAAACAAGATTAAATGCTGAGAGATAGGGCGCTAATAGCTTGATAAAAAAGGAAAAGCGTACAACTGTTTGCTACATCTGTACGCTGAAAATGGAATTTTGCATAAAAAAAGAGCGCCCGCAGGCGCTCTTGTCGATAGGCAGATGATCAGAATTTCATGTTGAACTGAGCGGAGGCGAGGAAGGCGTTGCCGTGGGAGGTGCCTTTCCAGCGCAGCGCTTCATTGCTTTCGACCAGCTTCTCGTTGACGTCAACTTTCTTGCCGTCCAGATAGGCCATACCGAAATCGACGCTCATGTCCTTGTCGATGTGGTAGGTGGCACCGGCGCTGTACCATACGCGGTCGGAATCCGGGATGCTCAGGCTGCGATATTCCGGCTCGATCGGGGTCTTGTCGTAGGCGAAGCCGATACGCGCTTCCCATGATGGGTTGACGTACCAGGTACCGCCCAGAGAGTAACGGGTGGAGTCCTTGAACTTCTCCGGCTTGTAGAGGCAGACGCCAGCACCGTCGGTGCTCTTGCACTGGTCGCTGGTGGCCTTGAGCTCCTGGAAGGCGCTCCAGTCGGTCCAGTTGACGGAGTAGTGAACGGCAAATTGCTGGTTCAGACGGTGGTAACCGGCAAATTCGGCCTGGGCTGGCAGATCCAGCGGCAGTTCGCCACTGACGGTCTTGAAGCCGGAGGAGGTGCCCTGATAGTCACCCTTGAACTTCAGGTCTACCTGGGAGCGATAGGTCAGCGCGAAACGGTTGTTCTCGTTCACCTCATACATGGTGCCCACGTTCCAGCCGTAACCCCAGTCATCTCCTTTCAGGTGGCTGACGATGGTGTCCTTACCGATACCCGGCACGCCACTCAGCGGCGGTACGGCGGCCAGTACACCGGCGCGGCGGTTCAATTCAGCCTTGGCATACACCAGGTTCAGACCGGCACCGAAGCTGAAGTGCTGGTTGACGCGGTAGGCGATGTTCGGGTTGATGTTGAAGGTCAGCAGTTCTGTGTTGCCGGCAACTGAGCCCCCGTTGAAGTTGTCGGAGTACTCGGTGGCCAGACCGTAGTTGGAGAACATGCCGATGCCCCAGGCCCACTGGTCGTTCAGCGGCTGGATGAAGTAGGTGGCAGGCACGAAGGCGCTTGGTGCGATACCGCTTTCGCTGGCGCTTGCCAACTTGGTGGAGCCGGCATAGATATCACCATTTACATCCACGTCCGGCTTGATATAGGTGCCGGAGACGGAGAGTGCCATCTTGTCAAAGCGGGTCATGGCTGCCGGGTTGCGGGACAACACGGAGGCGTTGTCCGCCACGGCGGCTTCCCCTGCATACGCGCGACCCAGACCGGAGGCTGAGTGTTCGTTCAACTGGAACGCGGCGGCGAAGGTTTGGGTACTGGCCAGGGTGACGGCGGCAGCGATCAGGCTCTTTTTGAAAAAGGCAGTTGTCATAGTGTTCTCTCTTGTAGGCAGATTTTCTGTCAGCATCGGGGCTTTTTTGCCACCGTATACGACAAGATCTGTTGTTATTTCAGCTTCTTCCCATTCAATTCTGGCGTGATTCTATGGATCTGGTAGGAGGTAAGAAATCAGACCAGTGACAGCAGAATACATAAAAGTGTCTATTGTGTTAATCATTTGTTTTAACTTGGCGTTTAAATAGTCTCTTTTGCCACTTATTGAGTGAAATCTGAGCGTTAAGGATGATCTTCGTCACAAAAATAATTTTGACCATTTGCGGTGATTGGGCGGCAAATGAGTGAGGATTGTGGTGGAAATGGAGAAGAACGGGCAGACAACCGGATTGTCTGCCCGTGCAGTTGACTCTATGCGGTGCGAGTCAGGATTGGGTTAACCCCTGTTAAATCGACCAGTGCAGACGGGATTCCAGCGCCTGCGCCACCGGATCCAGCGGCTCCTGCATGTCACCGATCAACACCATGTTGGCCCCCTTGAGTTGCACTATCTCCCCTTTGAGCTGGCCATCTTCGAAAGTGGGCTGCAGGGTGAGTGGCACATGCTTGGGCACCAGGAACAGGGTCACGGGCCCCATCTTGCCCTGAAACACCATGTGCAGTGCCGGTCCCTGGTAGAAGGCACAGTGATTGACGTAGGTGACCTTAAGACCCTGCATGCCCATCAGGGTGGCGCCGTATTTCTCCATCTTGGCGTTGATGGTGCGCAGGCTCACCTTCTCATCCACATCCTTGATAAAGGGTTCCTCACCGTAGACGTGGGCCATGGCGACCTGGGCGAGGGAGAGTTCAGCGGGCGGTGTCAGTGGCCAGCTGAGCCAGCGGGTGCTCATGCCGAGCAGGAAGGCGACCGAGGCGGCCATGGCCAGCGGACGCCATTGGCTGCGCGGGCGCACCGGCAGGGGAACCCGGCTTTCCTGCTCGGCCTCCAGCGCCTGTCTGAGCAGGATGCGCTCGGCCAGCCCGGCCGGTACCTCGACCTCCAGCGCCTGATGCAGGCGACGATCCAGTTGCTTCATCTCGTCCAGATGCTTGCGATTGGCGGGGGAGGCCTGCGCCGCGTCGACAAAGGCGGGATCATGCTCCAGCGGATGGGCGATGGCCCGACGGCGAAATTCCAGCTCATCCATTGGTGTGTCCTCTCTGTTGTGTCGCTGACTCCATGGCCTCTTTGATCTGGTTGCGGGCCCGAAACAGGCGAGTCATGACGGTGTTCTTGTTCAATCCCAGTTGCGCCGCTATCTCGTCGCCGCTGAAGCCCCCCAGCACCTGCAACAGCAGGGGCTCCTGATACTCGGCGGGCAGGCGGGCTATGTGGCGTCTGAGCCACTCGTTCTCCATCTCCTGCTCGTTGTGCAAGGCATCCGGATCGCTTTGGGGATGCTCGTCGAGATCGATGAGATCGAACTGCTTGCGCTCGAACCTGCGCGCATTTTCCCGTCGCAATATGGTGATGAGCCAGGCCTTGGCGGCCTTGTCATCGAGCAGCGAGTCTATGCCCTTCCAGGCGCGCAGAAAGGTCTCCTGCACCAGATCCTCCGCCACCTGCGGATCCCGGCACAGCCAGTAGGCGTAGCGATAAATGTCCCCGTGCAGGGCATGCACCAGGGCTTCGTATTTGGTCTGTTTGTCTGCCATGTCTCCATAGACCGGGGAAGCCGTGGGATCCTTTCCGACCGTGGCACCTTTTTTTCTGAAAAAACCTAACGCCATCGCTGGGCTTCCTTTTTATATGAGGGTCCTCAAGGGTCACTGACCCAGGCGGGCCAGTTGCCTGAGGCCATAGGCTATCGCAAAAGTTTCATACGCGCATAGCGGGCCGGCGAGGCCTTGCCATGGGCGCTGACGGTCGGCGGGGGTGGCCTGGGTGGCAAAACAGGCGCGATCCAGCGCGGCGAGTCCGGCGGCAAGCGCGGGGGCATGACGACAGGGCAAGCCGCTGAGGTGCGTATGGCGCCGTGGCCAGCGCAGACTGGCCCATGCCAGCAGGGCCGCTCTGGCGTGGTTTGCATCCTCGCGCCGCAGTGTCCGCTGCAAGCGATAGAAGGCGTGCCAGCGTGGCCACCCTTGCCAGAGAGCCCGCAGCAGCAGGGCCCAGATCGCCCAGTGAAGGCTCTCATGGTTTGGTTCTGTGAAGGCTTCCTGTGCCTGTGTGCCCGCCTCTATGCGCAGCGGGGTGGCGGGCAGGCGGGCGTATTCGATGCGCCCGCTTCGGGTGTTGAACCAGGGCAGGGTGATGGCCGGCAGCAGGTAGTCGCCTGGCGCCGTGGCCGTCAGGGCTTGGCGCCACTGGCGCTCGAAGCGCAGCGCCCCCTTGGCGAGAAAGCGCTCCTGCTGCTGTTCCCCATCCGGTCTTGCCTGCATGCCGGCGGGCAGGGCAGCGGGCCCGGTGAGCCCGGGCAGGGTGAGCCGGTTGCCATCGCCGCCCTCCATCACCAGCGTCAGGGTGCGGATCACAGGCTCTCCCTCCCTGGCGCCCGAGGCCGGGCTCAACTGCTGGCTCAGAGTCAGCTGGCTGGCCACGGGTTGCTGCGGCGCCTGATCGATTTTCACAAACAGGGTGGCCGCTCTGGCCGAGAGGGGGTCACTGGTGCCGTTATCCTGGGGCAGGCGGCCCTGAAAGCGCGGCGACACCAGCGGATGCAGCCCGGGCTCCCTGGCCTGCAGCAGCCAGTTGCGGGTCAGCCGACCCGGCAATCCCGCCCCCGCCGGAGCCTGCCACTGATCGTTGCCCAGGCGGCGAATGGTGAAGGCGTCGCTGGCCGGCTCTGTGAGGTTGGGGGCCTCCATGTTGGCGGGCAGCCAGAGGCTGAGCTGATAGATGAAGGGCTGGCCCGGATAGAGCGGCCCCTGATGCAGCACCCTGGCCTGCAGCTCTATGGGGGAGATGGGCTGGCTGGGTTGCGCTGCCAGCGTGCCCGCCTGGCTGCGCTTTGGCAGGGGCAAGGCCGGGGTCTGCTCCGGCCCAAGTGACAGGGGGGGCACGACCCCGGGGCCCGTATCCAGGGTGTGCAGCGGGATCTGCCAGCGGGTCAGGCTGTGCACGGGAGTGGTGACCCGGCTCATGGTCACCTTGCCCACCGCGAACTGGCGAAGCAGGGGAGCAATGGCGAGTTCGTTGCTCTGGCGCTCCCCGTCTGCCTCTATGATCAGCAGCCAGTCACGGCTGTCGGCCCCCGGCAACAGCTCGGCCCTGGGCGGCGCGGCCAGGGCCGGGGTTGACAGCAGCCAGAGCAGCAGCCAGCAAGACAGCCAAGGCAGCCAAGGCAGCAGAGGATTGATCTTCACCAGGTGTCATCCCCTTTCAGCGCTGAAGGCCAGGCGCCTTTTACCTCTTCCTTGAGCTGCTGGCGACGCTGGGCCTCCTTGCGCAACCGCTGCTCCAGCAGCACCACAGGGGGGGCTGGCGGCAGCGGCGCGTCCGGGGTGGCGGCCTGCTCGGGGGCGTCGATGGGCTTGGGATCCTGCGCTGCCGGGCTGGCCTGGGGCGGCTGAGCCCGCAGCAGGGCGAGGTTGTAGAGCGCATCCTGGTGGCCCGGCTCCAACGCCAGCGCCGCCAGATAGGCTTGCTCGGCGGCGACCAGATCCCCGAGCTGCACCAGCGCATTGCCCCGGTTGTAGTGGGCGGTGGCACTGCTCGCACTGGCGTAGGCGGCGACGGCCCGGGCGTAGTCACCGGCTCTATACCAGGCATTCCCCTGCCAGACGGGGTCCTGGAAGCGGCGAGCCGCCGCCAGATAGTGCCCCTGCTGGAATGCTTGCCAGGCCTGGCTCTCCTGTGCAGATAGCGCTGCGGCTGGGCTGGCCTGCGAGGGAGGCGGGGTGAGGAGACCCGCGCCTGCGACCAGCAGAAGCAACCAGAGCGTGCCGACACGGGCCAGCAGGGCCAGCGGCAGCAGGGGCAGCAGCAACCAGGGGCCGAGATCCCGCGACTGATGGGCCGTCAGCGTCTGGCTCATGGGCAGGGGCGCAAAGCGTGGCAGCCCGGCCTGCAGCCATTGCAACTGACCGCCAAGCTCGCTGGCAAGTTGCTGCATGGTCGCCACATCGGGGGCGGGCAGCTCGCGGCCGAAGGGGGCGCCAACGCCTTGCACCTCGCTGGCGGCGGGCGGCAGCCTGCTGATTTTGCCGCCGTTGGCGAGCAATATGTCGAGGCGGGGGGCTGCCCGTTCATGGCAAAACAGGCTGCCCTGACAGGGCCAGAGCGCTCGGATCCGGTCCGCTTGCCTCGCCGAGAGACCGTCGGTGACCAGCAGCAGGCGTGCCTGCTGGCCCGGGGGGATCTGGCCGAGCGCCAGCGCCACGGCGCGCTCGGGCGCACTCCCTTGTCTGGGCATGATGGCCGGGCGCAGGTCGGGCAATAGCAGCGCCATGGCCTGGTGATCCCGGGTGGCGGGCATGGCGAGGTAGGCATCGCCGGCAAACAGTATGAGGGCGATGGGGCGTCCCTCCTGGCTCGAGCGGGCCTCGGCCAGCATATCCTGCAGCAGCACCCGCACCCGGGTGGCCCTGTCCGGCAGCAGATCGGTGGCCAGCATGGAGCGGGAGAGATCCAGCAACCAGATGTCGAGGGCTTGCGTCGGTATGGCCTGGCTCTGCTGGCGCAGGGCGGGGCCGCTGAGGGCCAGTATGACGGGCAGGCCCGCCAGCCAGAGCCAGGGCAGGGTACGGCGCCGGCCCGGCAGCAGGTAGGCCTGCATGGCGGGGGCGAGCAGCTGTGGCTGCCGGCGACGACGCCAGCCTTGCCACAGCCAGGGCAGCAGGGCCAGCAGCCAGAGCGGGCGCAACAGGATCAGCTCCATGACGGCCATTCCTGGCAGGGGAGCTTAATCATGAGCCTGCCCCCGTGGCAGTCGCGAGCGCAGACGCAAGGAGCGGGGCCAGCGCAGCCGGGCGGGCCAGATCAACAGCAGCCAGGCCAGCGCCAGCGGCCAGGGGTAGAGATCCACGTTTGGCCGATAGCGGGTGTGGGGTGTGGCGACGGGCTCCAGGGTATCCAGGGTCTGGTTGATGGCAGCGAGATCGCTTTGGGTGCGGGCGCGGAAATAGCGGCCATGGCCCACCTTGGCCAGTTGTTGCAGCAGGGCCTCGTCCAGCTCGGCGCTGGGATCGCTCTGCGCCGGAGCCATGGCCTCGGCGAAGGTATCGGGATCAGCCCCCACCCCCAGGGTATAGAGGGTCATGCCGCTGGCGGCGGCCCGTTTGGCCTCACTCAGAGGATCGGCGCTGCCCGCGGTGTTGCGACCATCTGTGACCAGCAGCAGGGCAGTGGGGCGGTTGGGGTCGGCATGCTGGCGGGCCAGCAGTATGGCTTCCCCCAGTGCCGTTGTGCGGCCCACCAGATCGAAGTCCAGCTCGCGGGCCAGGGTGAGCAGGGCCTGGGTCTCCTGGGTCAGGGGCGAGAGCAGGTAGGCGTGATCGGCGAAGACGATGAGGGCAATGCGATCGCCAGGGCGCGCCTGGATCAGCTGACTTATCTGCTGGCGCACCGCACTGAGCCTGTCCCGCTGCTCTCCCTCATCCAGCATGTCCTGGGTGCGCATGCTGTCGGAGAGATCAACCGCAAGGATCAGATCCCGGCTGCTTTGGTAGCTGACGAGGGGTGGCTCCTGCCATTGAGGGCGACACAGGGCCAGCACCAGGGCGCACCAGCACAGGGCCATGCGCCAGAGTGGCTGGCCGGCGTGGGCACGCAACAGAGGAAAGCCGTCGTGCGCCAGCGCAGTGCCGCTGTGCGGGTCGGTTGAACGCGGCGGCAGGCCGAAGCGCACCAGGAGTGGCAGTGCCAGTGCCAGCGCAAACCAGGGCCAGGCGAGGATCATGATGATCTCCCGGTTCTAGTGCTGGTGCGCAGGCGCACCAGACCCTGTTGCCAACGGATCCTCAGTGTGATCACCCTCTGTGGCAGGCAGCAGCAGGCTCGCCCCCAGCTGAGGTAGGCACGGCGCAGCGCCTCGCACTGGCGGGCATCCGGTATCCCCTGGCCGTAGAGCCAGTGTGGCCAGAGGGCCGCAAATTCACGAAACTGGCTGCTGCCCTGCCTGTCCAGGAACGCGAGCCAGGCCTCCCCTTGCAAGGTGCGCGCCTCGGGCCAGCGGCCAAGGGCGGCCTCGCGCAGCACTGCCTGCAATCTGGGCACCAGCTCGGGCGCCTCCCAGTCGATTTGTCGCTGCCAGCGGCGATAGCGCAGCAGGCTGAGCAGGGCTGCACCGATCAGCGCCCCCATCAGCAGCATGATCAGCAGCGCCCACCAGCCCTGAAGGCGGGGATCCGCTGCCTGGGTCAACATGGGGCCAGGATGGATATCGCGCAGCTGCGCCGCCAGCGCAGACATGGGTGGCGCGCTTGAGACGGCGGCGAGCAGGCTCAGAACTGGCGACATGCACCCTCCTGCCACTGACGCTGCAGCGGCTGGCCGTTGTCGAGCCGGTAGAGACGCTGCACCAGCGGCAGCAGTTGCTGATGACACTGCCTGGCCAGCCGCTCGGCCGCCCGCTGGTAGCGGTGGGCAAAGCCGGGCTGAGTGGCATCGAGCCAGCCGTGCTGTCTGCCCGCCTGCACCGCCAGTCGTCCCTGCGCGGGCAGGCTTGCCTCCAGCGGATCCCGGATCTGCCAGCAGTGGATGTCGTGGCGGTGACCGAGCAGTTGCAACTGCTGGCGGAGGGCCTCATCGCAGGGCTGGTGATCCGTGATGATCGTCAATCTGGCGCCGTGGGGCAGGGTGAGCCGTGCCAGGGTCTGCGCCAGCGAGTGCGGCAGGGGAGCGCGATCCAGCCCCTGGTCGTAGTGGTGGCAAAGGGTCTCCAGCAAGGGTACCAGGGAGCCGCGCTGGGGCTGGACATGGCACTCAACGCCGTGGCAGATCAGGGTGTTGGCCTGTTTCTCCCCCTGCCACAAGAGGGCCGCTGCCAGCTCGCAACCCAGGCGGGCCTTGAGTTGCAGCTGTGAGCCGAAGTACATGGCGGGGGAGAGATCGAGCAGCAGCCAGTGGGCCTGATCCTGCTCCTCGCTGTAGAGCCTGGTGTAGGGGCGACCGAGCCGGGCTGTGACCCGCCAGTCGATGTGGCGCACCTCATCCCCCGCCTGATAGGCGCGCAGCTCGCGAAAGGTGAGCCCCGGCATGCGGCCAAGCCTGCCCTGCTGGGCCGGTTGGACACGCGCCCTCGGCCCCTGTCTCGCCCACAGCCGGATGGCCAGCAACTGGGCCAGGGTGAGGGCAATAGCGGGATGCGCGCGGGGATCCGGCTGGGGAGTCAAGGGCACGGTATCGCGTCCAGCAGCTGGGCGATCAGGGTGTCGTTGTCCAGGTTGTCTGCCAGCGCCTGATAGCTGGGAATGAGGCGGTGGCGCAGTATGGCCGGGGCCAGCTGTTGTATGTCCTCCGGCAGCACGAAGTCCCGTCCGGCGAGCCAGGCCTGGGCGCGGGCGGCGCGGGCCAGGCCTATGCTGGCTCTGGGGCTGGCACCCACGGCGATGAGGGGTTCAAGCTCGGGGCACAGGCCGCTGCCCGGGCGGGTGGCGCACACCAGTTGCACCAGATAGTGTTCGAGCCGCCCCTGCATCTGCACGGCCTGTACCGCCGAGCGGGCCGCCAGCAGATCGGCCTGGCTCAGGGTGACCGGCGGTGGCGTCAGCTGCTCGCCCCGGGCGTTGAGCTGCAAGATGGCCAGCTCCATGGCGGGGCTGGGGTAATCCACCAGCAGCTTGAGCAGGAAACGGTCGAGTTGGGCCTCCGGCAGCGGGTAGGTCCCCTCCTGTTCTATCGGATTTTGCGTGGCCGCCACCATAAACAGCGGTGGCAGGCGCCAGCTCTTCTTGCCCACCGTGATCTGGTGCTCGGCCATGGCCTCCAGCAGCGCGGATTGCACCTTGGCGGGGGCCCGGTTGATCTCGTCCGCCAGCACCAGGTGGTTGAACAATGGACCTGGCTGGAACACGAAGCTGGCGTCTTGCGGGTGAAACACCTCGCTGCCGGTGAGATCGGCAGGCAAGAGGTCGGGGGTAAACTGGATGCGGGCGAAACGCCCCTCCACGGCACCGGCCAGCGCTTTGACTGCGCGGGTCTTGGCAAGACCGGGGGCCCCTTCGATTAACACATGTCCTTCACATAGCAGGGCGATCAGCAGCCCTTCTATCAGTGCTCCCTGTCCCAGAATTTGACTGCCAAGATAGTCCCCAAGCGCTCTGAACTCGGCCGCTGCCATGTGATGAACCCGTTGTTTTTATGGAGGTTGATCTTTTTATACTCCAGTTGGCCCCCGAGGGCGAGGGAGGGGGCAAAGATGGGGGCAATTTAGTTTCAATCAGCCGTATGAAATTTGTGAGTGGATTGTTAAGATGTGGCCCAACGAGGTCAGACCTCTTCCTTTTAATCTTCTCGTTTAACCAAGGAGCCAGGATGAAACAGCCATTGAAACTGACGACTCGCCAGGGCGAACGGATTGCCGTCGTGGCGGGTCTGCGTACCCCTTTTGCCAAGCAGGCCACCGCCTTTCACGGCGTGCCCGCAGTGGATCTCGGCAAGCTGGTGGTGAGTGAACTGCTCGCCCGTACCGATCTCGATCCCGCACTCATCGACCAGCTGGTGTTCGGCCAGGTGGTACAGATGCCGGAAGCGCCCAACATAGCCCGTGAAATCGTGCTCGGCACCGGCATGAGCGTCACCACGGATGCCTATAGCGTGTCGCGCGCCTGCGCCACCAGTTTCCAGGCGGTGGCCAACGTCACCGAATCCATCATGGCCGGCACGGTCGACATCGCCATCGCCGGCGGGGCCGATTCCTCCTCAGTGCTGCCCATCGGCGTCAGCAAGACGCTGGCCCGCGCCCTGGTGGATCTCAACAAGGCTCGCAACCTGCAGCAGCGCTTCAATATTCTGCGGGCATTGAGGATCAAGGATCTGATGCCGGTGCCGCCCGCCGTGGCCGAGTATTCCACCGGTCTCTCCATGGGGCAGACCGCCGAGCAGATGGCCAAGAGCCACCAGATCAGCCGCGAGGCGCAAGATGCGCTGGCCCACCGCTCCCACAGCCTGGCGGCGCAAGCCTGGGCCGATGGCAAGCTGAGCGGCGAGGTGTTCACCGCCCACGTGCCCCCCTACAAGTCGCCGCTGGAGCGGGACAACAACATCCGCGAAGCGTCCGATCTGGCGAGCTACGCCAAGCTCAAACCCGTGTTTGACCGGGTGCATGGCACTGTCACCGCCGCCAACGCCACCCCGCTCACCGACGGCGCCGCCGCCGTGCTGCTGATGCGCGAAGGGCGGGCCAAAGAGCTCGGCCTCGAGCCGCTTGGCTACATCCGCAGCTTCGCCTTCTCTGCCATCGATGTGTGGCAGGACATGCTGATGGGCCCCTCCTATGCCACGCCGCTGGCGCTGGACCGCGCCGGCATCACGCTCAGCGATCTCACCCTGATCGACATGCACGAGGCCTTTGCCGCCCAGACCCTGGCCAACCTCAAGATGTTTTCAAGCCTGGAGTTTGCCCGCAGCAAATTGGGCCGGGATCAAGCCATCGGCGAGGTGGACATGGACAAGTTCAACGTGCTCGGTGGCTCCCTGGCCTATGGCCATCCCTTTGCCGCAACCGGTGCGCGCATGATCACCCAGACGCTGCACGAACTGCGTCGTCGGGGTGGGGGATTGGGACTTAACACCGCCTGTGCGGCGGGTGGGCTCGGTGTGGCCATGGTGTTGGAGGTAGAGTGATGAGCGAGAAGACTTTTTCCCTGGCGGTGCGCCAGGATGGCATCGGTATCCTCACCATGGATGTGCCGGGCGAGAGCATGAATACCCTGAAGGCCGCCTTCGTGGACGAGATCCGCACCGTGCTGGCCGAGGTGAAGGCCAACAAGGAGCTGATCGGTCTGGTGGTGGCCTCCGGCAAAAAGGACTCCTTCATCGCAGGCGCCGACATCAGCATGCTGGCGGCCTGCACCAGTGCCCAGGATGCCCAGACGCTGTCGCGGGAAGGGCAGGTGATTTTTGCCGAGATCGAGTCGTTGGCCATCCCGGTGATCGCCGCCATTCACGGCCCCTGCCTCGGCGGCGGGCTGGAGCTGGCGCTGGCCTGTCATGGCCGGGTGGTGACAGATCAGGGTAAAACCGTGCTGGGGCTGCCGGAAGTACAACTGGGTTTGCTGCCGGGCTCCGGCGGGACCCAGCGGCTGCCGCGTCTCATCGGGGTGGCCAAGGCGCTGGATCTGATGCTGACCGGCAAGCAGGTGCGGGCCAAACAGGCCAAAAAACTGGGACTGGTGGACGATGTGGTGCCGCCCTCTATCCTGCTTGATGCTGCCATCAAGCTGGCCAAGAAGGGCAAACCCCGTCACGAGCTGAAGCGGGATCTGCAGGGCAAGCTGCTGGAGACCAATGCGCTGGGTCGCAAGGTGCTGTTCGATCAGGCCCGCAAGGGGGTCAAAGCCAAGACCCGCGGCAACTACCCGGCGCCGGAGCGGATCCTCGAGGTGGTACGCATCGGGGTGGAAGAGGGGATGCAGGCCGGCCTCGCCGCCGAATCCCGCCACTTTGGCGAGCTGGTGATGACGGCGGAATCCGCCGCCCTGCGCTCCATTTTCTTCGCCACCACAGAGATGAAGAAGGAGGTCACCTATCAGGGAGCCGAACCGCGCAAGGTTACCCACGCTGCCGTGCTGGGCGGGGGCCTAATGGGGGGCGGTATCGCCTTCGTCACCGCCACCAAGGCGGGTGTACCGGTGCGGATCAAGGACGTGGCGAGCGCGGGTATTGGCAATGCCATGCGCTACAGCTACGAGATCCTGGCCAAGAAGCTCAAGCGTCGCCACATTCTGCGCAGCGAGTTGGAGAAACAGATGAGCCTGCTGTCAGGCACGCTGGACTACTCGGGTTTCCACCGGGTGGACATGGTGGTGGAGGCGGTGTTTGAAGATCTCGCCCTCAAGCATCAGATGGTGAAGGAGGTGGAGCGCGAGTGCGGCTCGCCAGCCGTCTTTGCCTCCAACACCTCCTCCCTGCCCATCCACCAGATAGCGGCCGGGGCGGCGCACCCGGAGCGGATCGTGGGGCTGCACTACTTCAGCCCGGTGGACAAGATGCCGCTGGCCGAGATCATTCCCCACGCCGGCACCAGTGCCGAGACGGTGGCCACCACGCTGGCGTTTGCCCGTGCCCAGGGCAAGACCCCGATCGTGGTGAAAGACGAGGCCGGTTTCTACGTCAACCGCATCCTGGCGCCCTACATGAACGAGGCGGCACGGCTGGTGCTGGAAGGGGAGCCGGTGGAGGTGCTGGACGGCGCTCTGCTCGATTTCGGCTTCCCGGTCGGTCCCATCACCCTGCTCGACGAGGTGGGGATAGACGTGGGCGCCAAGATCTCGCCCATCCTGGAGAAAGAGCTGGGGGGCGAGCGCTTCCAGGCGCCGGCGGCGTTTGACAAGCTGCTGCAAAACGATCGCAAGGGGCGCAAGAACGGCAAGGGTTTCTACCTCTATGGCAAGGCGGCCAAAGGCAAGAAGAAGGTGGACGAGAGCGTCTACGCCGTGCTGGGCGTGAAGCCTGTGCCCAAGCAATCCCGGATGGAGATTGCCGAACGCTGCGTGCTGATGATGCTCAACGAAGCGGCCATGGCGCTGGACAGCGGCGTGGTGGCCTCGGCTCGTGACGGCGACATAGGCGCCATCTTCGGCATCGGCTTCCCGCCCTTCCTCGGCGGCCCCTTCCGCTACATGGACAGCCTCGGCATAGAACATCTGGTGGGGCGCCTCGAGCACTACCAGAAACGCTACGGCGACCGCTTTGCACCCTGCGAGCGCCTCAAGGCGATGGCGGCGGAGCAGCTGAGCTTCTACTAAGCAGCGCACCTTGCCGGTGACGGCAGGGCTGATGTCAAGGAGGCGACCCCAGGGTCGCCTCCTTCGTTTTACGCGATCCATGCCGTGGGCGGCAGGCACAGTCGGCTGACAACTGGCTGAATTGCGTCCATATTTGTCCTGGCCAAGGGCCAAATTGTTGATCCAGCGCAAAGTCGCCCCCTATTTATTACTTTGGTGGCATAGGACTCAGGCGCTGGTTGGGGTCAAATAGCATCATCAGGAACGGGGGGATAACCCCGTCACGAAAGGGACACCCATTTCACTGGATGAAGGACACATAATGAGTCTGCTTGAACAAACCATCTGGACTGTATTGGGATACGGGGCCATGCCCTTTATCTTCCTGAGCGGGTTTGTGGCGGTGGCAGTGACCTGCTGCTTGCTGCTCAATGCCTTCGGGGTCAAGTCCGCCGAGAAGTGATCCGCTTCTTTCGTTCATACCGCCAAATGCCAGTCTTCGGACTGGCATTTGTTTTTTGAGCCTTTTTCGGCACTTATCCGCGCCGCTCAGGGTAAATGTTTGGCCAAGGTGGTCGAACCGATAGCCGATTTTGATTACACTGGCGCGCAGTTTTTCCACTCCGGATTGACCACTCAAGGTATTCAAGGTTTCTATGGCTCTCAAGGCAACCGTATTCAAGGCTCAACTCAGCCTGTCCGACATGGACCGCCACCAATATCAGGACGTCTCACTGACCCTGGCTCGTCACCCTTCCGAGACCGATGAGCGCATGATGATCCGGCTGGCGGCCTTCGCTTGGCACGCCGCCGAGCGGCTGGAGTTCACCAAGGGGCTCTCCGCCGACGATGAGCCCGAGCTGTGGCGCAAGAACTATTCCGATGAAATCGAGCTCTGGATCGAGCTGGGCCAGCCCGACGAGCGTCGTCTGAAGAAGGCGTGCAACCGCTCCCGTCATGTGGTGCTCTACCTCTACGGCGGCCGTGGCACCAACGTCTGGTGGAAGCAGAATCAGGGCAAGCTCAGCCAGCACGACAACCTCACCGTGATCGAGCTCTCCGACAGCCAGACCCTGCCGCTGACCGCCATGGTGGCGCGCACCATGCACCTCACCTGCACCATCTCCGACGGTCAGCTCTGGGTCAGCAACGGCACGCTGGAAGTGACGCTGGATCCCGTCTTGCTGATGGGGCCACCCGCCCGCGAACTGTAAAGAGGCTCGCCCATGTTCAGCGCACTGCTCAATATCGTCATCCCGGTGTTTGCCGTGGTGGGCTTGGGTGCCCTCTATGGCCGGCTGCGACCGGGCGGGGCGCTGGGCTATGTCAACCGGGCCAATATCGAGCTGTTTACCCCGGCGCTGGTGTTCTCGGCGCTGGTCAAATATCCGCTGGCGCTGATGGCCCATTTGCCGCTCATCGCGGCGGGGGCCCTGGTGATCCTGTTGCCGGGTCTGCTGCTCTCCCTGCTCAGACTGAAAAGCATCAGCAGACCGGCCTTGATCCTGCCCGCCATGTTTCGCAACACGGGCAACCTCGGCATTCCGCTGATGGTGCTGGCCTTTGGCGAGCAGCAGCTGGGCGCCATCGTCATACTGTTCGTGCTCTCCAACCTGCTCCACTTCTCGGTGGGCATGTTCATCCTCTCGGCCAACACCTCCCGCTGGCTCTGGCTGCGCAGCCCTGTGCTGTGGGCCGCCTTCGCCGGCTTGCTGGTGGCCAACCTGCACATTGCGCTGCCGGAATACCTGGTGACCAGCGCCTCCCTGCTCGGCCAGATCTCGGTGCCCTTGATGCTGTTTGCCCTCGGCATCCGGCTGATGGAAGGGGAGCTTGACCACCTGGGGCTCGCCCTCAAGTGCAACCTGCTCTACCTGCTGGCGGGCGGGATCTCCCTTGGACTCGCGGTCTGGCTGCTGCCGCTGCAACCGGCCTGGATCCCGCTCCTGATGCTGTCGGTGGCGCTGCCCCCGGCGGTGCTCAACTACATGCTGTGCGAGCAGTACCAGTGTCAGCCCGAGAAGGTGGCCAGTATCGTGCTCGGCGGCAATGCGCTTTCGGTCGTCGTCATTCCGCTGGCGGTCTGGCTGGCCCTGCACATTAACGGCTGAGCCGGTTTTTTCCGCAGTTTTCGTGGACGCCTGCTGGCGTCCACGGCTTGCTCCTTCGCTCTTATCTTCCCCAGTCTGCGCCAGCTCCCACTCCCGGCAGCGGGGTGAGCGCAAGTTCCCTTTTCGTGATCCTCGGCGAAGTCGCTGCCGTCGAATTGGCATAGTATCTGGCCAGCATGAATCCCACCCAGGGTGGGAGCCAAGGGATTTACAACATGATGTCCGTCAGTAACCAATGTTTGTTGATGCAGATCCAGCCCACCATCTTGCGCTTTGCCAAGATGCTGGCCAGCGTGCTGCAACTGGAAGTGGAAATCGTCGACGCCAACATGGTGCGGGTGGCGGGAACCGGCCCTTACGGCAAGTTTTTCGGCCGCCAGCTGGAGGGAGACTCCCGCCTGTTGCGCTACGTGATCGAACACCAGAGCGAGAAGATAGTCACCCACACCAGCGAGGATCCCGTCTGTGAGGGGTGCAGCTGCAAGGAGAGCTGTCGGGAGCGCGCCTTCCTCGGGGTGCCCATCATGGTGGAGGAAACCTGCATCGGGGTCATCAGCCTGGTGGCCTTCAACGCCGAGCAGCAGGCGCGCCTCAACAACAATCTGCAGGAGGTGTGTGACTATGTGCAGCACATCTCCAGCATCTTCGTGGCCAAGCTGCTCGATTCCCGCGGGCTGTCGGACGGGGTCAACAAGGTGTTCCTGAACCTGATGAGCCACATGGATCAGGGCTGCCTGCTGCTCGACGAGAAGAGCCAGGTACGCTATGCCAACGAGGTGGCGCTCAAGCAGCTCAACTGCCAGCAGGAGCAGTTGCTGGGGCGCGAGATTGGCGTGCGTCCGCTCACCTTTGCCCAGCAGGGGCTGACCGGGCACATGCAGCACATCATCACACTGGCGGATCGCCAGGAGCTCATCATTGGCCAGCTGCACCATGTGCAGGGCCAGCAGCTGTTTCTGATGGCGTTTCACCAGTCCCACTCGGCCCTGAGCCAGCCGCTGGAGCCGGACGAGGGCATGGCGCTGCTGATCGGCGAAAGCAAGCCGATGCGGGCGCTGAAAAAACTGCTCCATCGCATCGCCCTGAGCCCCTCCAGCGTGCTGGTCTGCGGCGAGAGCGGCACCGGCAAGGAGGTGGTGGCCCGCGCCATTCACCGGCTCAGCCCGCGTCATGACAAGCCCTTCATCGCCATCAACTGCGCCGCCATTCCGGAGCAGTTGCTGGAGAGCGAGCTGTTTGGCTACGTGAAGGGGGCCTTCACCGGCGCCTCCAGCGGCGGCAAGCAGGGGCTGATCCAGGCCGCCCATCAGGGCACCCTGTTTCTCGACGAGATAGGAGACATGCCGCTCACCATGCAGGCCAAGTTGCTGCGGGTGCTGGAGCTGCGGGAGGTGACGCCCATAGGTGCCAGCCGGCCCGTGCCGGTGGACATTCGCATCATAGCCGCGACCCACCAGCATCTGGAGCAGTACATTGCCGAGGGCAAGTTTCGCGAAGACCTCTTCTATCGCCTCAACGTCATCCCCATTCACCTGCCGCCCCTGCGCGAGCGGGAAGGGGACGTGGCGCTGCTGACCCACTACTTCCTCAACCTGCACACCAGCCGCATCGGCCTCATCTATCCGGGACTGAGCCCTGAGGTGATGGGCCTGCTCGAGGGGTATCGCTGGCCAGGCAACGTGCGCGAACTCAGCAACCTCATCGAATACCTGGTCAACGTGGTGCAGGCGGGGGAGGTGATCGAGAGCATACTGTTGCCCCCCAATATCCTGCGCAACCAGCGAAGCGCGGCGGACGAGCAACCCGGCAGCGCGGCGCAAATCGCGCGGATGCCGCTCGCGCCCGAGCCCTACGCCCATGCAGCGGCCTCCGATCCCTCCTTTGGCCATAATGCAGCTGTCAGCCCTGCACCTGGTACGCAGGGCACGGTCGGGGCTACCTGGCCCCTGGCGGGAGAAGGGAGCCTGCAAGGCCACGCAGCGGTGCGGGGAGCCGGCCAGGCCGAGCGAAGCCTGGATCTGCCCCTCGGGGAAAACGGGCTGGAGAGCATGGAGAAGCAGGTGATAGAGGAGACCTTGCTGCGTCTTGGCAACAAGAAGCTGGCCGCCCAAGCGTTGGGGATTGGGATTGCGACCCTCTATCGCAAGATAAAGAAGTACGAGATCGCCGTGCAGGCCTGATCCTCACACCGCCGCTGGCCACAAGCGGCGACCTGCTCGCAGATAATGGCTGCGCCTGGGGCAAGGCCATTATCATTATGATAATTCCCCCGCATCGCCTATCAATTAACGGCCCGCATCTGATAGCCAGGGTGATAATTATCAGTGCGCATCTTGGCACTATTTTAAATACGGCTTTGGCGTGCCGGCATTTATCGTGAAAGTGCCACGCCATATGCCTGAATGGCGTTGTCATGTGCGCTGGCTCACATCTATTTTCCTGTTTCTCGTTATTCCTCCTTAAATACCGCATTGGCACGCTTATTGATTGCTCTTGTTTGACGCTGACCGATGAACTCACCCAATGGCCCTATTTTCGGTGACCTTGTGAGTGGAAGGGGAGCAATCCATATCTCATCAACAGATTGGGGCTAACGATGAAAGCAGTGAACCAGTTAATCAAAGAGATCAATGAGCTCAAATCCAACCTGCATGAAAAGGACTTCCTGCTGACCTGGGAGCAGACCCCCCAGGAGCTGGCGCTGGTCCTCAAGCTGGCCGAGGCCCTCAAGGGACTGCGGGCCGAGAACATAGCCACCAGGCTGTTCAATACCGGCCTTGGCATCTCGGTGTTTCGTGACAACTCCACCCGCACCCGTTTCTCCTATGCCTCCGCTCTCAACCTGCTCGGCCTCACCCAGCAGGATCTGGACGAGGGCAAATCCCAGATAGCCCACGGCGAGACGGTGCGTGAAACCGCCAACATGATCTCCTTCTGCGCCGATGCCATCGGCATTCGTGACGACATGTATCTGGGGGCGGGCAACGCCTACATGCGTGAAGTGGGCGCGGCACTGGACGAAGGATTCGAGAAGGGGGTGCTGCCCCAGCGCCCGGCCCTGGTCAACCTGCAGTGCGACATTGATCACCCGACCCAGTCCATGGCTGATCTCGCCTGGCTGCAGGAGCACTTCGGCAGCCTGGAGAGCCTCAAGGGCAAGAAGATTGCCATGACCTGGGCTTACTCCCCGAGCTACGGCAAGCCGCTCTCCGTGCCGCAGGGCATCATAGGGCTGATGACCCGCTTCGGCATGGACGTGACCCTGGCCCATCCCGAAGGGTATGACCTGATCCCGGACGTGATCGCTGTGGCCCATGAGAACGCCAAGGCCTCCGGCGGGAGCTTTCGTCAGGTCACCTCCATGGAAGAGGCCTTCAAGGATGCAGACATCGTCTATCCCAAGTCCTGGGCTCCCTATCAGGTGATGGAGCAGCGCACCGAGCTGCTGCGGGCCAACGATCACGCCGGCCTCAAGGAGCTGGAAAAGCAGTGCTTGGCGCAGAACGCCAAGCATCAGGATTGGCACTGCACCGAGGAGATGATGGCCCTCACCAAAGGGGGAGAGGCGCTCTATATGCACTGCCTGCCGGCCGATATTACCGGCGTCTCCTGTCAGGCGGGCGAGGTGAGCGAAGGGGTATTCGAGAAATACCGCATCGCCACTTATAAAGAGGCGAGTTGGAAGCCCTATATTATCGCCGCCATGATAGTTGCCCGTAAATTCTCGGCGCCAGGCGCCGCGCTTGAGGGCTTGATAAAAGAGGCGCAAAAACGCGTCAAATAATGGTTGGGCCGGGTCTGGATTATTTCCCCGCCCGGCCATCATGGCGCAATCATTGTCACGGGTTCTCTCCCCGGGGCTCTTTTTAATCAATGATCCCCGGCGAGATGACTCTCTGTGAGGTATTCATGTCACAATTCTCCCTGAAGATGGATATTGCCGATAACCGTTTTTTTACCGGTGAATCCCTATCTCTGTTTTCCCGGGCAGAGGCGCAAAAGGCCCGCGCCTTTCACAAGAAACTGGCCGGTTATGAGCCGACCCCCCTGTGCGATCTTAAAGCGCTGGCCGCCTATGTCGGGGTGAAAAATATATTGGTCAAGGACGAGTCAAAACGCTTTGGCCTCAACGCCTTCAAGATGCTGGGGGGCGTCTACGCCATCGCCAACCTGCTCTGTGAAAAATACGGGGTGGCAGTCGAGGATTTCTCCTTCGATCTGATCAAACGCACCATCAAGGAGCCGATGACCTTCGCCACCACCACGGATGGCAACCACGGTCGCGGCGTTGCCTGGGCTGCCAAGCAGGTAGGTCAGCATGCGGTGGTCTACATGCCCAAGGGCTCGGCGCAGGAGCGGGTGGATCACATCCTCAATCTCGGTGCCGAGTGCATCGTCACCGACATGAACTATGACGACACCGTGCGCCTGACCATGAAGATGGCCGAAGAGCGCGGCTGGCACATAGTCCAGGACACCGCCTGGGAGGGCTACACCCAGATCCCGACCTGGATCATGCAGGGCTACGCCACCCTGGCCGACGAAGCGGTCGAACAGATGCAGGGAATGGGCATCAAGCAGCCCACCCACGTGCTGCTGCAGGCCGGGGTCGGGGCGCTGGCAGGCGGGGTGCTCGGTTATCTGGTGGACTGCTTCGGGGCGAAAAACCTGCACAGTATCGTGGTTGAGCCGGATCAGGCCGACTGCATCTACCGCTCCGGTGTGGCGGGGGAGATGGTCAACGTGGGGGGCGACATGCGCACCATCATGGCCGGTCTCGCCTGTGGCGAACCCAATCCGCTCGGCTGGCCGCTGCTCAAGAGCTGCACCACCCAGTTCATCTCCTGCCACGACAAGGTGTCGGCGCTGGGCATGCGGGTGCTGGGCAACCCCCTTGGCAATGATCCGCGCATCATCTCCGGCGAATCCGGCTCGGTCGGCACCGGCGTGTTGGCGGCAGTGCGTCACCACCCGGATCGCGCGGCGCTGATGGCTCGCCTCGGGCTGGATAGCAACTCGGTGGTGCTCATCATCAACACCGAAGGGGATACCGATGTGAAGCACTACCGGGAAGTGGTGTGGGAAGGCAAACATCCAGCCTGCGACTAACCCCGGCTGAGAGTCACTCCCTGCAAGAGCAGAGACACGAATTGAAGAACTGATCGCGCCTCGCCAACGGGGCGCGGTAACGGGCACAGGGCGCTGCCGATGAACAGGCAGCACACTCTCGAATGTTTGGAGAAATGACAATGAGCAAGCAGATTCCGTTTGAAATGGTGTTGGAGAAGGCCCATCAGTACAAGGCCGAGATGAGTCAGTTCCTGCGCGACATGATAGCCATCCCGAGCGAAAGCTGTGACGAGAAGCGGGTGGTGCTGCGTATCAAGCAGGAGATGGAGAAGGTCGGTTTCGACAGGGTCGAAATCGATCCCATGGGCAACATTCTCGGCTATATCGGCCAGGGCCCGCACCTGATCGCCATGGATGCCCACATAGATACCGTCGGGGTCGGCAACCGCGCCAACTGGACCTTCGATCCCTATGAGGGGATGGAGGATCACGAGATCATAGGTGGCCGCGGCGCCTCCGATCAGGAAGGGGGCATGGCCTCCATGGTCTATGCCGGCAAGCTCATCAAGGAGATGGGGCTGGAAGATCAATATACCCTGCTGGTGACAGGCACAGTGCAGGAGGAGGACTGCGACGGCCTCTGCTGGCAGTACATCATAGAGCAGAGCAAGATCCGCCCCGAGTTCGTGGTCAGTACCGAGCCGACCGACTGCCAGATCTACCGTGGCCACCGCGGCCGCATGGAGATCCGCGTCGAGGTGCAGGGGGTGAGCTGCCACGGCTCGGCGCCGGAGCGCGGTGACAACGCCATCTTCAAGATGGGCCCCATCCTGGGTGAGCTGCAGGAGTTGAGCCACAACCTCGGCCATGACGACTTCCTCGGCAAGGGCACATTGACCGTCTCCGAGATCTTCTTCACCTCCCCAAGCCGCTGCGCCGTGGCGGACAGCTGCGCCGTCTCCATCGACCGCCGCCTCACCTGGGGCGAGAGCTGGCAAGGTGCGCTGGACGAGATCCGCGCCCTGCCTGCGGTGCAAGCCGCCGGGGCCGAGGTCTCCATGTACCAGTACGATCGCCCGGCCTACACAGGGCTGGTCTACCCGACCGAGTGCTACTTCCCGACCTGGAAGGTGGAAGAGGATCACATCACGGTCCGGACCCTCTCCAAGGCTTACACCCAGCTGTTCAACAAGGCGCCTGTGGTGGACAAGTGGACCTTCTCGACCAACGGGGTCTCCATCATGGGTCGCCACGGCATTCCGGTCATCGGCTTTGGCCCGGGCAAGGAGCCGGAGGCCCACGCGCCGAACGAGAAGACCTGGAAAGAGCATCTGGTCAAGTGCGCCGCCATGTACGCCGTGATCCCCATGCTCTATCTGGCCGAGCTGGACGAATGAGGGGCCAGCCGGGCGGCGAGTGCTGTCGCCGCCCCTCTGTTGCCAGTGCCCCGTCTCCATTGAGGCGGGGCCTTGGTGTTTGAAGCGATCTGATGTTCGAGGTGGTGGGGATGAAACGGCTGATCAAAAACGGTGTGCTGGTCGATTCACAAGGGGAGTATCGTCAGGATCTGCTTATCGAGAACGGGGTGATCCGGGCACGTGCCGCCGATATCCAGCCCGATGGCGAGACCGAGCTGATCGATGCCAGTGGCTGCTACGTGATGCCGGGTGGCATCGATGTCCACACCCACTTCAACATCGATGTGGGGATTGCCCGCAGTTGCGATGACTTTTTCAGCGGTACCCGTGCCGCCGCCTGTGGTGGCACCACCACCATCATCGATCACATGGGTTTTGGCCCGGCGGGGTGCAATCTGCATCACCAGCTGGCCCGCTATCACGACTACGCCGCCACACAGGCGGTGATCGACTACAGCTTTCATGGCGTGATCCAGCATGTGGATGACGCCATCCTCCACGAAATGGCCGCCATGGTGCAGGAGGAGGGGATCAGCAGCTTCAAGCTCTATCTCACCTACCAGTACAAGCTGGGGGACCATGACGTGCTGCGTGCGCTGGCCCGCCTCAAGGAGGTGGGGGCGCTCGCCACCGTCCATCCCGAGAACGATGCCGCCATCACGGCGCGCCGTTCGGCCCTGCTGGCCGCGGGCCACCATGAACCCTGGTATCACCCCCAGAGCCGCCCGCTGGAGTGCGAAGCCGAGGCGGTGGCCCGGATGATCAATCTGGCGGCGCTCGCTGGCAATGCGCCGCTCTATATCGTCCACCTCTCCAACGGGCTGGGGCTCGAGTACCTGAAGCTGGCGCGCCGCCAGGGGCAGCCGGTCTGGGTGGAAACCTGCCCTCAATATCTGCTGCTCGATGACAGCTGCTACTACCGCGAAGACGGGGTCGACTTCCTGCTGAGCCCGCCGCTGCGCGGGCGCAGCGAGCAGGACAAGCTGTGGGTCGGCGTCGCTGCCGGCGATATCGATACGGTGGCGACCGATCACTGCAACTTCTCCCACGCCCAGCGCATGACCCTCTCGGGCGGCGATTTCAGCCTCTGCCCCAACGGGCTGCCAGGTGTGGAGAACCGGATGCTGCTGCTGTTTGCCCACGGGGTGCTCGGTGGGCGCATCTCGCCGTCGCGCTTCGTGGCGCTTACCAGCGCCAATCCGGCCAGGCTGTTCGGCCTCTGGCCGCGCAAGGGTAACCTGCAACCGGGGGCCGACGCCGATCTGGTGTTGATGGACCCCCGTGGTGAGACCCAAATCCGCCACGCCGCGCTGCACGACAACGGCGACTACAGCCCCTACGAGGGGATGCGCTGCCCCGGTCGGATCAGGATGACCCTGAGTCGCGGCGAGACAGTGGCCCGCGATGGCAAGTTCACCGGGCAACGGGGTCACGGCCGCTTTCTGGCCAGGGCACCCTTTGACCCTGCGTTGGCGCCGGATCTGCACTCGCCTTGCTCCGCTGTGGCGGGCTGACAGGCAGTTCGAAACACGCAAATCAACAAGATCATGTGAACAACGAAAGGTGGGCCGGTATCGCACCGGTTTGTCTCATCACTGGAGATAACAAGATGAAACAGCGAATCGTACTGGCTCTGGGTGGCAATGCCCTTGGCAACAACCTGCCCGAGCAGATGAAGGCGGTGCAGAGCACGGCGCACACCATAGCCGGCCTGATTGCTCAGGGGCATGAGGTGGTGGTGACCCACGGCAACGGCCCCCAGGTGGGGATGATCCAGCAGGCATTCGAGGTGGCGGCCCGCCACGACTCCAAAGCTCCCCATCTGCCCATGTCGGTCTGCGTGGCCCTGAGCCAGGGTTATATCGGTTATGACCTGCAAAACGCCCTGCGCGAGGCCCTGCTGGCGCGCGGCATTCACAAGCCGGTCGCCACCCTGGTGACTCAGGTTGAGGTGGATAAAAACGATCCCGCCTTCCTCGATCCCAGCAAACCCATCGGCGGCTTCTTCAGCAAAGAGGAGGCCGAGGTACTGATGGCGCAGGGTGAGCACCTCAAGGAGGACGCCGGTCGTGGTTATCGTCGGGTGGTGGCATCCCCCAAACCCATCGACATCATAGAGAAAGAGACAGTCTCCGCCATGCTGGCCGCCGGGCAAGTGGTGATCACCGTCGGCGGGGGCGGCATCCCTGTGCTGCGGGAGGGCAATCACCTGCGCGGTGCCAGCGCAGTGATCGACAAGGATTGGGCCAGTGCCAAGCTGGCGGAACTGATTGATGCCGACATGCTGATCATCCTCACTGCGGTGGAGAAAGTTGCCATCAACTTTGGCAAGCCTGATGTGCAGTGGCTCGATACCCTGAGCGTGGCCGATGCCAACGGCTTTATCGCCCAGGGGCAGTTTGCCAAGGGCTCCATGCTGCCCAAGGTGGAGGCGGCGCTCTCGTTCGCCATATCCTTGCCGGGGCGCAAATCCCTGATCACCTTGCTGGAGAAGGCCGCAGAGGGGATCGCTGGCAAGACAGGCACCCTGATCAGCCTGTAGCCTCGCCTTTGATGGTTGCAAACAGGGGGCCCAAGGCCCCCTTTGTGTTGGCAGACAGACCCGTTACCCGACGATGGGCAGGGCGAAAGGAGAGGCGTAAGATGGCCCCCCTTGGCATAAGATGGGCCAGCAGCAGAGGCGACAAGGCAGAGCAATGAGTGGAAAGATAAATATGGCGGCGCTGGTGGGTTTGATCCTGCTCACCGCCATCTGGAGTTACAGCTGGATAGTGATGAAGCAGGTGATGCTCTACGCGGGGGCGTTCGAGTTCACCGCCCTGCGCTGCCTGTGCGGATCCCTGGTGCTGCTGTTGGTGCAGTGCCTGCGTGGTCGCCAATACCTCGCACCCACCCCGTTTCGCTACACCCTGGCCATAGCCCTGTTCCAGACCTGCGGCATGGTGGGGCTGGCCCAGTGGGCGCTCATCAGCGGCGGGGCGGGCAAGGTGGCGATTCTGAGTTACACCATGCCGTTCTGGGTGGTGATCTTCGCGGCCCTCTTTCTCGGTGAGCGGATGCGCAGGCTGCACTATCTGGCGGTCGGCGTGGCAGCTTGCGGCCTGCTGCTGGTGATAGAGCCTTGGCAGCTGCACCTCGACTCCATGAAGAGCGCGCTGCTGGGCATAGCCTCCGGCATCTGCTGGGGGATCAGCGCCATCATCGCCAAGAGGATGTATGCCCGCCACCCAGGGGTGGATCTGATGTCTCTCACCACCTGGCAGATGATCTACGCAACTGCCGTGATGGCGATGGTGGCGGCGTTGGTGCCGGAACGTTCCATCGACTGGCAGCCTTATGTGTTTGGTGCACTCGCCTACAGCGCCATCTTCGCCACCGCGCTGGCCTGGAGCCTCTGGCTGTTTGTGCTGAAAAAATTGCCGGCGGGGATTGCCGGGCTCAGCACCCTGGCGGTGCCGGTGACCGGCGTGCTGCTCTCCTGGTGGCTGCTCGGCGAGAACCCGGGGCCGGTGGAGGGGAGCGGCATTTTGCTTATCGTGCTGGCGCTTGTTGTCATCAGCCGCAAGGGCAAGCGTTCCGTGGTGTCGGTGGCGGGGGAGACCCGGGTCAAGCACGGTTGAGCCCATCGCAGGTAAAGGAATAGCAAAGAAGGGCCCGCCATCATGGCGGGCCCTTTTTCGCTTCTGTGCTGGCTTATCTGCGCTGTGCCAGGTGCATCATGGCTTCCAGTACGGCGCCGCCAATCGCCCGTGCCTTGTCAGAGACGGTAGTGGGATCGGCGCGCTCGCCGCGCGGGTCTATGTCACCGATCTTGAAGCCGACCGGCACTTCGATGCCATCGCTGAGCAGCCCCCGCACCATGCCAGAGAGCGGCGCGATAATGGGGGCGTCCCCCACATGGGCTATCACATCCCCTTCCTGCACCAGATCGCCGAGTTTGATCAGGCTCTTCATCACCCCGGGGGCGGGGGCGCGCACCACCCGGCGGGCGGAGTGCCCCTCGATCACCCCGGGAATGCCTGTGTTGGGTTGGGCGGGGCCCTGATAGATGACTCGCCCCAGATGGTGGCCACGGTTGGTCTCGATCACCGCATCGCAGTCGCGACCCGCCTCAAAACCCGGACCGAGGGCCACAGTAATGGGGGCCATCTCCTTGTGGGTACCGAGATTCTGCTTGGCGAGGATGGCATCTACCAGATAGCGCGGTTTGAGCTCGGTGAGGGTGGCGCAGTCGGGGTCAACCAGCAGCGGAATGATGCCCAGATCCAGCTGCTCGAACGCCTGCTCGACGCTCTCGACGCGCTTGGCGCGCACCCCCTCGACACTGGTTTCACCGTCAAACATCCCCTGGGCGAAGGCGACGGTGCGGCGGATCACGGTAGGTTTGTCGAGATCCAGCATCACCACCTTGAAGCCCGCATTGTGCAGCCGCAGCGCTACCCCGGTGGCTATGTCGCCGGAGCCGCGCATCACCACCAGTCGATCCCGCTTGAGGCGCACGTCATCCTGCATCAGACCACCCGATTTGCCGTTTTTTACCTGCAGCAGCTCGGCGAGGATGCTGATGGCGATCTCCTCCGGGGTCTCGGCGCCTATGTTGTAGCCGATGGGGGCGTGCAATTGTTGCAGCTGCGCCTGGCTTATCCCTTGCTGGCGCAGGGCCTGGGTGAAGGTCTGCACCTTGCGCTTGCTGGCGAGCAGCCCCAGATAGGCGAGGGGACGGGTGATGAGCCGCTCCAGCGCCTCCTTGTCCTGATGGTTGGTGGCGATGATGACGAAGTTGGCGTGCTCTATGGCCAGCGCCTCGATCACCGCGCTGATGGTATCGGCCTGCTTGAGATGGGTACCTGCGGGGAAGTGGTCGGGGTTGAGGCTCCCCTCGAAGCAGTCGCCGACATGGATATCAAAGCCCAAGGGAGCAGCGGCATGGGCCAGCGCCCGGTTGACGTGACCGGCGCCGATCAATACCAGACGGGGGCGCAGGCCGTAGACATCGATATAGACCGACATGGCGCCGCCGCAATCCGAGCCCACCGCATGCTCGCCGTTGCGGGCCATGCGGCCGTGGAAGATGCGTGGCTTGCGCTCACCAATGGCTGCCACGGCTTCCTCGATCACCAGCCGCTCAATCATGCCGCCGCCTATGGTGCCGAGGATCTGGCCATCGGCCATCACCAGCATCTGGGCCTGATGGCGCGGGGTGGATCCACGGCTCTCGATGATCTGGGCAATGGCGAATGGAGTGTTCTCCTGTTCCAGTCGGGCTGCGTGTGAAAAAAGATTCATAAGGTACCTCATTTCATCCTTAACGGGTCATGTGCGCGGTGAAGCCACCAGTCCGCCATCCAGAGGGGCCTGGCTCACCACATGACGAATGGCGATGGGCTCGCGTACCGCTCCCTGCCAGATGGCGTGGAGCTCGGGGTGCCGGGCCAGCAGGTTTATCAATGGCGGTAGCCATGACGGCTCATTTTGATAATCGCCATTGATAAACCAGATCCGGCGCGCCCTGGCCGGGGTGCCCTTGAACACCCCCTGAGGGTGGGAGAGCAGCTTGTGAAACAGTGCCCAGTCGAGCGGGTCACCGGCCTCTATCCCGCACAGGGCCTGGAATTCGGCCCAGCGGTGGATCTGCTGCGGGTCGGCCTTGGCTCCCACCATGGCGCCGCCCGTCAGGGCGATCACCCAATCACTGCTTTGGGGAATGCAAGGTTCGTGCAAAGCGGGCACTTTCAATAACTTGTGATTGGCGCCATCCGCTTCGACCAGGATGAGATCGAAGCGCTGCTGCCCCTTGATGAGATCAATCTGCTGGGGTGTGGGGCCCGCCACCTTGCCGCTGGCCTGATCAATATGGCTGAACAGGGCGATCAGGGTCGGTTCATCGGGGAGTTGCTGACAGCGGGTCAGCTGGCGGACGGGATCGGCTTCCAGGATCAATTCCCGATAGTGTGACGGGGCTGGCAGAAACATCCGGGTGGTGGTGGTAATTAGCACCCTTTTACCCTGTTTATAAAAATATTCCGCCAGCCAGAACAGGGTGCTGGTTTTGCCGCCTGCGCCGCAGAGGCTAATTAAGGTGGTACGGCTATCTATATTTTCGGTGAGCGGGTTTAATAGTGTCTCAATATCGGGAAAGGCACGCTGGACAGGTGAGGGGATGGGCATGGCAACGACCGATTCAAATAAGGGCGCAGGCAGTGAACAGCACTGTCATTCCAGAGCGAGATGCGACTGCATAATAACGGCGGCCGGCCTCTCGTCGCGAATGGGCGCGTGGAAACTGATGCTACCGTATCGCCAGAGCACGATTCTTGATGAGAGTCTCAAAAATGCCCTCGCTTTCTGTGACCGGATTATTCTGGTGGTGGGGCATCGCGGTGACGAGCTGATGGCGCGCTATGCAGAGAGACCCGAGATCCTGCTGGTGGAAAACCATGATTATGCACAGGGGCTCGGCAGCTCCATCCGGCTGGCACTGGCGGCCAGCAGCAGCGACTACCTCTTCATCTCCCACGGTGATCTGCCCTGCATTCCCCCCGATGTCTACCAGACGCTCTGGCAGGCACGGGGTCCCCACACACTTTTTCCCCGTCATCGGGGCGAGTCAGGGCACCCGGTATTGCTGCCATCATCCCTTGGCAAGGCGCTGGCCGAGGCGCCGGTACAAGGCTCGATCCGCCGCTGGCTGATGGCACATCCCCATCGCTTCGTCGAGGTGCAAAGTGACGCCATCCTGCTGGATGTGGACACCCCTGAGCGTTATCAGGCGCTGCTGCGGGCAGACGACGCTGGCTGAGCCTGGCTATTATCAAATGCATGTCAGTGCATAATTATGACGAGTAAAGCCAGGTCGAACACGGTGTGGTGGCCGACATTATCACCCTGCGTGGCCTGATAAAGGCAGGCGAAACGAGATTATCAAACTGATATTCGACCCCGCCAATGTGAGACATTCTCAGCATCTATCGCTATTTCAACGTGATTAATGTGCGTTATTGATAGCCGCTCTCATCCCCGAAACAGGTATTGCATGTCGATATTTCATTAATTCGAGGTGCCTCACGCTTTTACGCTCACATAATTAAATTTGCCAGCACTGGCCTGATTGTTGCTCTTGTCTGTTTCAAGGGGCTGTCTCGTGAATGAGCCCCATTTATTCACCCAGTCAATGAGCAGAGCCGCTGCAAGGAGATCATCATGGGCGATATTATGCGACCCGTTCCGTTCAAGAACCTTCTGACCCGTATTTTCGCGGAATATAAAGAGAGTCAGAGCATTTTCGGTATTCCCGCCGCGCAATTCTATCGCAAGCAGGACGAGCGCAAGATCAAGGTGTTCGGTGAAACCTGCGAAACCCCCATCGGTCCGGCGGCTGGCCCCCATACCCAGCTGGCCCAGAATATCGTCACCTCCTGGCTGACCGGCGGGCGCTTTATCGAGCTCAAGACGGTGCAGATCCTGGACCGTCTTGAACTGGCAAAGCCCTGCATCGATGCCGAGGATGAGTGCTTCAACACCGAGTGGTCTACCGAGTTCACTCTGCCCAAGGCGTTCGATGAGTACCTGAAAGCCTGGTTTGCCCTCTATCTGCTGGAAGAGGTGTTTGATCCCCGTCTGGAAGGGGAGGCCAAGTCCTTCATTTTCAACATGAGCGTGGGTTACAACCTCGATGGCATCAAACAGCCGCCGATGCAGCAGTTCATCCACAGCTTGAAGGATGCCAGCACCAGCCCGAAATTTGCCGAGTACCAGCAAGCGCTGCGCGAACTGGTTGCCGACGAGCAGTTTATCGCCGAGTTGGGACTGGGTGCCCGCCGTGACCGCCTGCAACAGCTGGTGGATCGTATTCCGGCCAATCTGGTGCATGGCGTTACCCTCTCTACCATGCACGGCTGCCCGCCCAACGAGATTGAGGCCATCTGCCGCTACATGCTGGAAGAGAAGGGGCTTAACACTTTCGTCAAACTCAACCCGACCCTGCTGGGTTACCCGCGGGTACGCGAGATCCTCGACACCTGTGGCTTTGATTACATTGGTCTGAGCGAAGAGTCGTTCGATCACGACCTCAAGCTGGATCAGGCCAAGGCGATGCTGACCCGATTGATGGCGCTGGGGGCCGAGAAGGGGCTCACCTTTGGGGTCAAGCTGACCAACACGCTCGGGACTATCAACCGTAAGGGGGCGCTGCCCGGCGATGAGATGTATATGTCCGGCCGGGCGCTGTTCCCCCTCTCCATCAACGTGGCCGCCGTGCTGTCACGCGCCTTCGATGGCAAGTTGCCCATCTCCTACTCGGGCGGCGCCAGCAAGTTCAACATCGCGGAGATCTTCGAGACCGGTATTCGCCCCATTACCATGGCCACCGACCTGCTGAAACCGGGTGGCTACCTGCGCCAGATTGAGTGCCTCAAAGAGATCGACGCTTCCGATAGTTGGGGCATGAGTCAGGTGGATGTGGCCAAGCTGGAGGCGCTTGCCGCCAAGGCCCTCACCATGGATTACACCCAGAAGGAGTGGAAGTCCGACGATCGTATCGAAGTGGGCGGCGGCCTGCCGATGACCGATTGCTACGTGGCGCCCTGCGTCACCGCCTGCGCCGTGCATCAGGATATCCCCGAGTACATTCGCCTGATGGGCGAGGGGGAGTATGTCGCTGCCCTTGAGCTGATTTATCAGCGCAACGCCTTGCCCGCCATCACAGGCCATATCTGCGATCACCAGTGCCAGTACAACTGCACCCGTCTCGACTACGACAGCCCGCTCAATATCCGTGAGCTGAAAAAAGTAGCGCTGGAGCGCGGCTGGGAAGGGTACAAGGCGCGCTGGCACAAACCGGCAGGCAGCGGTGACAAGCACCCGGTTGCGGTTATTGGTGCTGGCCCGGCCGGTCTCTCCGCCGGTTACTTCCTGGCCCGTGCCGGTCATCCGGTCACTGTGTTCGAGCGTGAAGCCGATGCCGGTGGCGTGGTCAAGCGCATCATCCCCGAGTTCCGCATTCCGGCCGAGCTGATCCAGCACGATATCGACTTTGTCGCCGCCCACGGGGTCAAGTTCGAGTTTGGCTGCGATCCGGCGCTCACCGTCGACAAGCTGCACGCCCAGGGCTTTACCTATGTCTTCGTCGGTATCGGTGCCGACAAGAATGGCGGCATGCGCCTCGAAGGGGGTCATGATCGGGTCTACAAATCCTTTAACTTCCTGCGCAGTTTCAATCAGGGTAAACCGCTGCCGCTCGGCCGCCATGTGGCTGTGATCGGGGCGGGCAACACCGCTATGGACTGCGCCCGCGCGGCCCTCAAGGTGCCGGGTGTCAGCGATGTGACCGTGATCTACCGCCGCAGCGAGAAAGAGATGCCCGCCTATCGCGAAGAATATCTGGAAGCGGTGGAGGATGGGGTACGTTTCTGCTTCCTCACCAATCCGGAGCGCTTTGACAAAGATGGCAAGCTTGTCGTGCGGATGATGGCGCTGGGGGATCCTGACGAACAGGGCCGCCGCCGTCCGGTACCCACAGATCAGACAGAAGTGATGCAGATGGATGCGCTGATCACCGCCATCGGCGAACAGCCTGATTGCGAAGTGCTCAAAGCCATGGGCATTCCTCTTGGCAGCGATGGCTGGCCCGAGGTGGATAGCCAGACTGGCGAAACCAGCCGTCGCAACGTCTTCCTGATCGGTGACGTGCAGAGCGGCCCGTCTTCCATAGTCGCGGCCATCGGTGGTGCCCGCCGCGCCGCGGATCTGGTACTGGCCCGCGAGCATATCGCCGGAAGCCAGACCGAGGTGTCAATCCAGCCGTCGGGCAAGGACGAGATCTACCGCCGTAAGGGAAGCATTACCGTCACCCTGGTCGACAAGGGCGAGCGGGAGGCCTTCGTGGCGCAAGAGGCGCACCGCTGCCTCGAGTGCAACTACCTCTGCAGCAAGTGCGTGGATGTCTGCCCCAACCGGGCCAACGTCGCCATAGCCGTGCCGGGCTTCAAGGACCAATTCCAGACCCTGCACCTGGATGCCTACTGCAACGAGTGCGGCAACTGCGCCCAGTTCTGCCCCTGGCAGGGCAAGCCCTATCAGGACAAGGTCACCATCTTCAGCCTGCCCGAGGACTTCGACAACAGCCGCAACCCCGGTTTCTATCTGGCGGATGGTGGCGAGCTGAGGGTGCGTCAGGGTGGCGAGACCTATCGCCTGACCATAGACGAGCAGAGCCGGATCCAGGATGCCCCCGAGGCGCTCGCTGACATGTGCCGCATCATCAGCCATGTCCACGCCCATCACCACTACCTGCTGGGGGCCGTCGCGGCCTGAGCGAATAACGAATAAGCGAAGGAGCAAACCATGTTTATTCTAAAAAACGTCACCGCCGTCCAGCTGGAACCGACCCGGGTGCTGGAAGGGGTGGATATCGCCATCGAAGGATCGCTTATCAAAGCGGTGGGGCCCAATCTGCGGGCCCTCTACCCGCAGGCCAACTATCGGGAGATGGGCGGCAAGCTGGTGATGCCGGGCATCGTCTGTGCCCACAACCACTTCTACTCCGGCCTGTCGCGGGGGATCATGGCCAACATAGCCCCCTGCCCGGACTTTATCTCCACCCTGAAAAACCTCTGGTGGCGGCTGGATCGGGCGCTCGATGAAGAGTCCCTCTACTACAGCGGCCTCATCTGCTCGCTGGAAGCGATCAAGAGCGGCTGCAGCGCGGTGATCGACCACCACGCCTCGCCCAACTTCATCAAGGGGTCCCTGAACGTGCTGCGAAAAGGGTTTGTGGAGGCGGGTCTGCGCGGCATGACCTGCTTCGAGACCACGGATCGCAACGGCGGCCTCGCCGAGCTGCAGGCCGGGGTGGAGGAGAACATATTGTTCGCCCAACAGATCGATGCCGCCAAGGCCAAGGGGAGCGAACCCTATCTGGTGGAGGCTCATATCGGCGCTCACGCCCCCTTCACCGTGCCCGACGAGGGGCTGGCCATGCTGCGCGAAGCGGTGCAGGTCACCGGTCGCGGGCTGCATATCCATGTGGCGGAAGACAGATACGACATGGCCCACGGCCACCACCACCATGGCAAGGAGCCCATCGCCCGGCTGGACGAGTTTGATCTTGTCGACAGCAAGACTCTGATCGCCCACGGCATCTACCTGAGCCCGGCCGACATCGAGCTGCTCAACAGCCGCGATGCCTTCCTGGTGCACAACGCCCGTTCCAACATGAACAACCACGTGGGCTACAACCTGCACCTGCCGGAATACCGCAACCTGGCGCTCGGTACCGATGGCATCGGCTCCGACATGCTCGAAGAGCTCAAGTTTGCCTACTTCAAGCACAAGGATGCCGGCGGCGCGCTGTGGCCAGACAGCTTTGCCCGCTTCCTGTGGAACGGCAACCGCCTGCTGGAGCGCAACTTCGGCGCCAAATTTGGCCGCCTGGAGCCGGGTTACAAGGCCGACCTCACCATTTGCGACTACGCCGCACCGACCCCGCTGGCCCCGCGCAACCTAGGCGGCCATCTCGCCTTCGGCATGGGCTCATCCTCGGTCAACAGCGTGATGGTGGAGGGGCGCATGGTCTATCAGGATCGCGAGTTCCCGTTCGATGTCGCGCCCCTTTATGAGCAGGCCAGCAAGGTGGCGAGCCGCCTGTGGCAACGGATGGATCAGCTGGCCTAAGGCCACCTTCCACGGTTTTGGACCGCATTGCCCGCCCAGTGGATAGCCCCGGCGGCGGGCAGCAAGAGTGAGGACGACACATGATTGAGCAATTCTTCCGACCCGAGCAACTGGGTCAGGCGTTGGAACTCAAGGCCCGCTTTGGCAGCGACGCCGTCTACATGGGGGGCGGCAGCAAGCTCAACGCCGCCCCGACCCGCACCGACAAGAAGGTCGCCATCTCGCTGGCCCGGCTGGGACTTGGCCAGATTGAACAGCAGCACGGCCAGCTCCATATCGGCGCCACAGTTACCCTGCAGACCTTGAAAGATGACCCCCGTACCCCGGCCGCCCTGTGCGAGGCGCTGGGCTTTGTCTACTCCCGCCATCTGCGCAATCAGGCCACCCTCGGCGGCGAGCTTGCCTGCCAGCAGCAGGACTCCCCGCTGCTGCCGGTGCTGCTGGTGCTCGAAGCCGTGGTAGTGCTGGAGAACAACCAGCTGCAACCCATAGACGCCTATCTGGCGGGGCAGCGCAATGCGCTCATTCTGGGGATTGTGCTGCCGGAGCCTGAACTGCGCTGCGCCACCCGCCGCATCAGCCGCAACGCCGACGGGCTGGCGGTGATGACGGCCGCCGTGGCCCTCGACAGCATTGGCGAGATGCGGGTCGCCCTGGCTGGCGTCACGCCGCAGCCGATGCGATTGCGAGACGTGGAGCGCCACGATCTCCATGACGGGGCGCTGGAAGCGGCCGTCAGCAAGATATTGATCCCGCGCGCCGATCTGACGGGCAGCGTGGCCTACAAACGCTATATCAGCGGCGTGGTGGTGGCAGATCTGCTGGTGGACTGCCAGCAGCAGGAGGTGCAAGCATGATGGAACTCAACTTTACCCTGAATGGTGCCCTGCGTACCGTCATCTGCAAGGCCGGTGACAATGCCCAGCGGGTGCTGTTCAACCAGTGCCGGATGCACTCGGTGCGCAACAGCGACGACGGCTTCGGTTTCGCTGGCTCCGACGCCATCCTCTTCAACGGCAAGGTGATCAACGCCTCTCTGCTGATCGCCGCCCAGCTGGAGGGAGCGCAGGTGCGCACAGCCGAGTCGCTGGGCAGCTGGGATCGCTTAAGTCTGGTGCAGCAGGCGATGGTGGATGTGGGGGTGGTGCAGTCCGGTTACAACGATCCGGCCGCCGCGCTGATTGTTACCGACCTGCTTGATCGCCATCCCGAGCCCACCCGTGATCAAATCGACGATGCCCTCTCGGGCCTGTTTCACCGCGATGGCGGTTACCAGCAGTTCTATCAGGCCATAGATCTTGCCTGCTCGCGGATGAAGGATCCCGATTATCTGTGCCAGATAGCCCCGGAGTTTCGAGACGATCTGCGCCATATCGGCAAGAGCTGCCCGAAAGTAGACGCCGCCAAGATGGTGCAGGCCAAGCCCTGCTACGTGGAGGACAGGGTTACCGAGGATGCGCTGATCATCAAGATGCTGCGCAGCCCCCATCCCCATGCGGTGATCACCAAACTCGATGTGAGCCGCGCCGAAGCCATGCCGGGTGTGGTGCATGTCATTACCCATCTCAACTGCCCGGATGTGTTTTACACCCCGGGTGGTCAGAGTGCGCCCGAGCCGTCACCGCTCGATCGCCGCATGTTCAGCCGCAAGGTGCGCCACGTCGGTGATCGGGTCGCCGCTGTGGTGGCCGAGAGCGAAGCGATCGCGCTGGCTGCGCTGAAACTCATCGAGGTGGAGTATCAGGTGCTGCCAGCGGTCATGAACATAGACCAGGCGATGGCCCCCAATGCACCCCTGGTGCACGACGAACCCATCCTCTACATGGCGGGTGCGCCAGCGGATCTCGAGCAGCAGAACGCATGCTCGGTACGCCGTGGCGACGAGCACATGATCATCAACTTCCCCATCGGCTCCCGCCCGCACGAGAACATCGCCGCCAGCGTCCATGGTCAGATTGGTGACGTGGCAAAAGGCTTTGCCGAGGCGGACGAGATTGTCGAGCGCACCTACGAATCGACTCAGGCCCAGCAGTGCCCGACCGAGCCGCACATCTGCTTTACCTACATGGATGGGGATCGTCTGGTGATCCACGCCTCCACTCAGGTGCCGTGGCACGTACGCCGTCAGGTAGCGCGCATCGTCGGCCTCAAGCAACATCAGGTGCATGTGATCAAGGAGCGGGTAGGGGGCGGCTTTGGCTCCAAGCAAGATATCCTGCTGGAAGAGGTGTGCGCCTGGGCGACCAAGGTCACCGGCCGTCCGGTCACCTTCCGCTACACCCGTGAAGAGGAGTTCATCAGCAACACCTCCCGCCACGTGGCCAAGGTGAAGGTGAAAGTGGGGGCCAAAAAAGATGGCACCATTACCGCCATCGACATGGATTTTCGTGCCAACACCGGCCCTTACGGCAACCACTCATTGACGGTGCCGAGCAACGGCCCGGCGCTCTCTTTGCCGCTCTATCCGTGCGACAACGTGCGCTTTACCGTCAACACCTACTACAGCAACATCTGCCCGACCGGGGCCTATCAGGGTTACGGTGCGCCCAAGGGTAACTTTGCCCTGACCATGGCCATTGCCGAACTGGCCGAAAAACTGGGGATCGATCAGCTCGACATGGTGGAGCACAACCGGGTGCACGAAGGGGACATCCTCAAGGTGCTGGGGGCCATTGGCGAGGGCAAGATGCCTACTTCTGTGCCCCACGCCGCCAGCTGCGCACTCGAGCCCATCCTCAAGCAGGGACGGGAGCTCATCGCTTGGGATAGCCCCAAACCCGCCGACGGGGATTGGCGCATCGGTCGTGGCGTCGCCATCATCATGCAAAAATCGGGGATCCCCGATATCGATCAGGCCAACTGCATGGTCAAGCTGGAATCGGACGGCACCTTTATCGTCCACTCAGGTGGCGCCGATATCGGCACCGGCCTGGATACAGTGGTGGCCAAGCTGACCGCCGAGGTGCTGGGTTGCCCGCTCAGCGATGTGCATGTGATCTCTGGCGACACGGATCACGCCCTGTTCGACAAGGGGGCCTATGCCTCGTCCGGTACCTGCTTCTCCGGCAACGCGGCCAAGATGGCGGCCGAGAACCTCAAGGCGAAGATCCTGTTCCACGGCGCCGCCATGCTGGGCGAGCCGGTAGAGGAGGTGGCGCTGGAGTTCCCGGGCCTGGTGCGTGGCAAGCTGGGGGAGGTCTCCTTTGCCAAGATTGCCCACAAGTCCGAGACAGGCACCGGTTTCGGCATTCTGGTGGGCACCGCCAGCTACATCACCTCGGAGCTCGCCTTCCCGTACGGGGCCAACTTCGCCGAGGTGGCGGTCAACGTCAGAACGGGCGAGATCCGGCTCGACAAGTTCTACGCCCTGCTCGACTGCGGCACCCCCATCAACCCGGAGCTGGCACTCGGCCAGATCTATGGTGCCACCATGCGGGCAATCGGCCACACCATGACGGAGGAGATCTGCTACGACGGCAGGGGCATTCCGCTCACCCGGGATCTCAAGAGCTATGGCGCCCCCAAGATTGGCGACATTCCGCGCGATTTTCGGGCCTTCCTGGTGCCGAGCGATGACAAGGTCGGCCCCTACGGCGCCAAGTCCATCTCGGAGATAGGGGTCAACGGGGCCGCGCCCGCCATCGCCACCGCCATCCATGACGCCTGCGGTGTCTGGCTGCGCAAGTGGCACTTCACGCCGGAGCAGATCCTGCGCGAACTGGGCAAGCTGGAGCAGAAAGAGTCGGCATAACAAAAGAAAAGGTGAGGGGCGGGCACAGGCTCGCCCCCAGCACCTGACGGCGGAATGAGTACTCCGCCCACATTCTGTGTGATGGGACAAACATGATGTCTAAAACAACACGCAAGCACTCGGATCTGATTTACGCGCTGGACGACAAGCCCCCCTTCTATCAAACCCTGATGGGCGCCGTGACCCACCTGCTGGCCATCTTCGTGCCCATGGTGACCCCGGCGCTGATCGTCGGCGGGGCCCTCGGGCTCTCCACCGAAACCACCGCCTATCTGGTCTCCATGGCGATGATCGCCTCCGGTATCGGCACCTGGTTGCAGGTGAACCGCTACGGCCCCATAGGATCGGGCCTGCTCTCCATACAATCGGTCAACTTCTCCTTCGTCACCGTGATGATCGCGCTCGGCAGCGCCATGAAAAAGGATGGCCTGCACGAGGAGCTGATCGTCTCGACCCTGCTGGGGGTTTCCTTCGTCGGGGCCTTTCTGGTGGTGGGCTCCTCCTTCGTGCTGCCCTACCTCAAGCGGGTGATCACCCCGACCGTGAGCGGGGTAGTAGTGTTGATGATTGGTCTGAGCCTTATCAAGGTGGGGATCATCGACTTTGGCGGCGGCTTCTCCGCCATGAGCAGCGGCACCTTTGGCAAATACGAGAACATCGGCCTGGGGCTGCTGGTGCTCTGCGTCATCGTTGCCTTCAACTGCAGCCGAAGCCCCTTGCTGCGTATGAGCGGGATCGCCATCGGCCTGATGGTGGGCTATGCGGTGGCCCTGATGCTCGGCATGGTGGATTTTTCGGCGCTGGAAAACCTCCCCCTGGTCACCATTCCCGTGCCGTTCAAATATGGTTTCTCCTTCGATTTTCACGCCTTCGTGCTGGCCGGCACCATCTATCTGTTGAGCGTGCTGGAGGCGGTGGGGGACATCACGGCCACCGCCATGGTTTCCCACCGGGATATCCAGGGCCCCGAGTTTCAAAAACGCCTCAGTGGCGGCGTACTGGCGGACGGCCTGGTGTCGGTGATCGCCTCGGCGCTCGGCTCCCTGCCGCTCACCACCTTCGCCCAGAACAATGGCGTCATCCAGATGACCGGGGTGGCGTCGCGCCACGTGGGCAAATTCATCGCCGTCATCCTGGTGCTGCTGGGCCTCTTCCCGGTGGTGGGACGCTTCTTCACCACCATTCCTTCGCCGGTGATGGGGGGCGCCATGACCATCATGTTCTCCATGATCGCCATCGCCGGTGGCCGCATCATCATCAGCCACGGCTTCGATCGGCGCGAGACCCTGATAGTCGCCACCTCGCTCGGCTTGGGGCTCGGCGTATCTTACGACCCGAACGTCTTCAAGGTGCTGCCGGCCGGGCTCTACATGCTGGTGGAGAACCCCATCTGCGCCGGCGGCATCACCGCCATCATCATGAACCTGGTGCTGCCCCAAAGTCGCAAACGCAAGGCGGCTGCCAGGGATGCCGAGGCGGTGGAGCTGATCCAGCTCAGCGACAAACCGGATGTGATCTTCACCGCCCGCAACACGGGTCAGCCGGGGGGCAGGAAGAGTGAGCCACAGGGCTCACAGGACGACGTGCCCGGGCAAGTGGTGGCGCCACAAGTGGAACGGATCTGACGGTTAAACCGACAAAAAACGTCAACAGAACAAGAGAAACAGGGACACGGTTATGAAAAACGACAACTCCGTCAAAGCGGTGCGCGGCAGTTTCTTCGACATCAGCCGGGTGGTGGACCAGCCCGAGGAGATAGAGCCCAATGCCCGCCTCATCGAAGACGGCCTGCTGATCATTCGCAACGGCTGTATCGACTGGTTCGGTCAGTGGGAGGAGGGCCGGGAGCGCATTCCGGCCGAGGTGCGGGTGCGGGACTATCGCGGCAAGATGATAGTGCCTGGCTTCGTCGATACCCACATTCACTACCCGCAAAGCGAGATGGTGGGGGCCTATGGCGAGCAACTGCTGGAGTGGCTCAACCGCCACACCTTCCCGGCCGAGCGGCGCTACAACGACCTCGAGTACGCCCGCGAGATGTCCACCTTCTTCATCAAGCAGCTGCTGCGAAACGGCACCACAACGGCGCTGGTGTTCGGCACAGTCCACCCCGAGTCGGTGGATGCCCTGTTCGAGGCGGCGAGCCGCATCAACATGCGGATGATCGCCGGCAAAGTGATGATGGATCGTAACGCCCCTGACTATCTGCTGGATACCGCGCAGAGCAGTTATGAACAGAGCAAGGCACTTATCGAGCGCTGGCACGGCAATGGCCGCTTGCTCTACGCCATCACGCCGCGCTTTGCCCCCACCTCGACCCCGGCGCAGCTGGCGATGGCGAGACGACTGCGCGAAGAGTACCCGACCACCTACCTGCACACCCACCTGTGCGAGAACAAGGACGAGATAGCCTGGGTCAAATCTCTGTTCCCAGAGCATCAGGGCTATCTCGATGTCTATCACCAGCACGGCCTCACCGGTCACAACTGCGTCTTTGCCCACTGCGTCCATCTGGAGGAGCAGGAGTGGGATTGCCTGAAAGAGACCGGCTCCACCATCGCCTTCTGCCCCACCTCCAACCTTTATCTGGGCAGCGGGCTCTTCAAGCTGCACAAGGCGTGGCGCAAGCAGGTAAAGGTGGGCATGGGCACCGACATCGGCGCCGGCACCACCTTCAACATGCTGCAGACCCTCAACGAGGCTTACAAGGTGATGCAACTGCAGGGGGAGCGCCTCTCGGCCTATCAGGCCTTCTATCTCGCCACCCTGGGCGGCGCCCATGCGCTGGGGCTGGACGAGAAGATTGGCAGCTTTGCCATCGGCAAGGAGGCGGACTTCGTGGTGCTCGACCCGGTCGCCACCCCGTTGCAGCAGCTGCGTTATGACAACTCCACCACCTTGCGGGACAAGCTGTTTGTGCTGTTGACCCTGGGGGATGACAGATCCATCTACCGCACCTATGTGGATGGCCAGCTGGTACACGAACGGGGCTAGGGATGGAGGGGGCTGCCTGGGCGCAGCCCCATAAAATACGGTGGCTGGCGGGCCCACAGGGAGGCCGGCACTTAAGCAAGCGAGCAAGCAAGCGCGGGGAAGGTTTCCCCGCAACAGAAGGTGAAATGGCCCGGTTTTTTTGATCAGCAAAGCAAACGTTTGTCGATCTTCCGAACACCATATCGCCTGCGATCGTGGCATGACAGAGCCACGGCACGGGCCGCCATTTCGTCACACATATTCAGGGATGCTGGAAGGAGTGGGTTATGACCCAGGCAAGCAGGACAAACAGTGTGAAAGAGGCGGCCAGTGGCCAGGGTGAGGCATCGGGGCGACAGCCGTCCTCAACCGGTGCGCTGGATCGCTACTTCATGATCAGCGAGCGGGGCAGCAATGTGCGCCAGGAGGTGCTGGCCGGGCTCACCACCTTCCTCGCCATGGTCTACTCGGTGATAGTGGTGCCCGGCATGCTCGGCAAGGCGGGCTTTCCCCCCGGCGCCGTGTTCGTGGCCACCTGTCTGGTGGCGGGCTTTGGCTCGCTCCTGATGGGGCTCTGGGCCAAGCTGCCCATGGCCATCGGCTGCGCCATTTCGCTCACCGCCTTTACCGCCTTCAGCCTGGTGCTGGGGCAGCACATCTCCATTCCGGTGGCGCTCGGCGCCGTCTTCCTGATGGGGGTGCTGTTTACCGCCATCTCGGTGACCGGGGTGCGCAGCTGGATCCTCGACAACCTGCCGATGGGGATAGCCCACGGTACCGGCATCGGCATAGGGCTCTTCCTGCTGCTCATCGCTGCCAACGGGGTGGGGCTGGTGATCAAGAACCCGCTGGAGGGGCTGCCGGTGGCGCTGGGGGCCTTTACCTCCATGCCGGTCATCATGTCCCTCATCGGCCTGGCGGTGATCGTCGGGCTGGAGAAGCTCAAGGTGCCGGGCGGGATCCTCTTGGTGATCATCGCCATCTCCCTCTTCGGCCTCATCTTCGATCCGGCGGTGACGTATCAGGGGCTGTTTGCCATGCCGAGTCTGGCCTATGAGCAGGGCAAGTCCCTCATCTTCAGTCTGGACATCATGGGGGCGCTCTCGCCGCTGGTTCTGCCAAGCGTGCTGGCGCTGGTGATGACGGCCGTGTTCGATGCCACCGGCACCATCAGGGCGGTGGCGGGGCAGGCCAATCTGCTGGACAAGGATGGCCATATCATCAACAGCGGCAAGGCGCTCAGCGCCGACTCCATCAGCAGCATCTTCTCCGGTCTGGTGGGGGCTGCGCCGGCCGCCGTCTATATCGAATCGGCGGCGGGCACGGCCGCGGGCGGCAAGACCGGCCTCACCGCCACCGTGGTGGGAGCCTTGTTCCTGCTGATGCTGTTCCTCTCGCCACTCTCCTACCTGGTGCCGGCCTATGCTACGGCTCCGGCCCTGATGTACGTGGGACTCCTGATGCTGAGCAACGTCGCCCGGCTCGACTTCGATGACTTCGTCGGGGCCATGTCCGGCCTGCTGTGCGCCGTCTTCATCGTGCTCACCTGCAACATAGTCACCGGCATCATGCTGGGCTTCAGCGCCCTGGTGATAGGCCGCATCTGCTCCAACGAGTGGCGCAAGCTCAACGTCGGCACCGTCATCATCGCCCTGGCGCTGGTGCTCTTCTACGCCGGTGGCTGGGCCATCTAGTCCAGGGGCTTGTGTCATTGCGAGCGTCTCATCGGGGGCCACCGGTAGGTGGCCCCCGATGCTTTTCAGCCGCGGCAGGTACCATTTTGATAATGGGGATTACCAGATTGATAACGGGGCGCATGCCAGCGGCTTGATGCGTATTAAAAATCGGCAATCCGGCAGCGCCCCGAGCCCGGCTGGGGTGCCGGATGGGATCTTCTTCACACTTATCCCCATCGCTGGCCTGCCTGCGGGAAACAGGCGCATATCTTGCTGTTTTTTATCCTGGTTCTGGATTTTCTTACCTGAAGCAAGGACTTGCATATGTCCATAGGATTACCGCTCAAGCGGGTGGATGCCGAGGCCAAGGTGACCGGCAGCGCCCGCTATACCGATGACAACATCATGCTCGGGATGCGCCACGCCAAGTACGTGCGAAGCCATATCGCCCACGGCAAGGTGATCGCCATCGACGCCAGCGAGGCGCTGGCCCTGCACGGCGTCGAAGCCGTGTTCACCCACGAGGATGTGCCCACCACCTGTTTTCGTACCGCCGGTCACGCCTGGTCTCTCGATGAGACCAAACGGGATGTGAAAGACAGGCGTCTGCTCACCGACCATGTGCGCCACTTCGGCGATGGCGTCGCCATAGTCGTGGCCCGGGATCCCCTGGTCGCCGAGAAGGCGGCGGCCCTGGTCAAGGTCACCTACGAGCCGCTGCCGGTGATGACGGATGCCCAGAGTGCGCTGGCCGAGGGTGCCTACCCCATACACTCGACCGGCAATCTGCTTCGCCAAAGCCAGCTCAGCGCCAATGGACCGGAGCAGGCCATCGCGGCGGCAGACCTGCAATTTCAGGCGCACTATCAGACCCCTGTGGTGCAGCACTGCCATCTGGAGACGGTGACCTGTTACGCCTACATGGATCAGCCGGACCACATCATAGTGGTCTCCAGCACCCAGATCCCCCAGATAGTGCGCAGCCGGGTGGCCAAATCCCTCGGCCTGCCCTGGTCCAGCGTACGGGTGATCAAGCCCTACATGGGCGGCGGTTTTGGCAACAAGCAGGATGTGCTGGAAGAGCCGATGGCGGCGTTTCTGAGCCACCAGCTCGGCGGTGTGCCGGTCAAGGTGACGCTCAGTCGTGAGGAGTGCTTCTTTGCCTCCCGCACCCGCCACGGCTTTGCCATCGACGGCAAGATAGGGCTCAACCGCGACGGCACCCTCAAGGGCTATCAGCTCGACGTGCTCTCCAACACAGGCGGTTATGCCTCCCACGGCCACTCCATCGCCAGCGCCGGTGGCAACAAAATCAGCTACCTCTATCCGCGCAGCGCCTTCGGTTATGACGCCAAGACCTTCTACAGCAACCTGCCCACCGCCGGCGCCATGCGCGGTTACGGCGCGCCTCAGGTGATTTTTGCCCTCGAGTGCATGCTGGATGACGCCTGCGCCGAGCTGGGTCTGGATCCGCTCGCCGTGCGCATCGCCAACGTGGCGCGGGAGGGGGATGTCAATCAGGTCAACCAGAAGACCATCTACAGCGCCGGCTTGCCCGAGTGCCTGCGCCGGGGTGGCGAGCAGTTCGAGTGGGAACGCCTGCGGGCCGAGTGTCTGGCGCAGGAGCCGGCGAGCCGGGTGCGACGCGGAGTGGGCGTGGCTTGCTTTAGCTACGGCTCCAATACCTATCCGGTGGGGGTCGAAATTGCCGGCGCCCGCATGCTGCTCAATCAGGATGGCACAGTGAACCTGCAGATAGGCGCCACCGAGATAGGGCAGGGGTCGGACACCGTCTTTGCCCAGATGGCGGCCCAGACCTTAGGCATTCCGTTTGAGCAGATCCGGGTCATTTCGACTCAGGACACCGACATCACAGCCTACGACCCTGGCTCGTTCGCCTCGCGCCAGAGCTACGTGGCGGCCCCTGCCATCCATCAGGCGGCGCTGCAGTTGCGGGCGCGCATCCTGTCGCTGGCAGCCCAGCTCTGTCATCAGGATGTGGGATCCCTGACCCTGATCGACGGTTACGTGGTGCTGGCCGGTGCGCCGGACAAGGTGCTGATCAGCGTCGCCGAGGTGTCGGTCAATGCCTACTACCACCTCACCATAGGCGGCCAGATCACTGCCGAGGTTTCCCACAAGACCACCACCAACCCGCCGAGCTTTGGCTGCACCTTTGTCGATCTCAGCGTGGATATCGATCTCTGCAAGGTGACCATCAACCGCATCATCAACCTGCACGATGCGGGCAAGATCCTCAATCCGCAGCTGGCGGAGGGGCAGGTGCACGGCGGCATGGGGATGGGGATCGGCTGGTCCCTGTTCGAGGAGATGATCATAGACGCCAAGACCGGCGTGGTGCGCAACCCCAACCTGCTGGACTACAAGTTCCCCACCATGCTGGATTTGCCCGAGCTCGAATGCGACTTCGTGCAGACCTACGAGCCCCAGTCTGTCTATGGCCACAAATCCCTGGGGGAGCCGCCCATCATCTCGCCGGGCCCGGCGATTCGTAACGCCATTCGCATGGCGACCGGGGTCGCCATCAACGAGCTGCCCATCACCCCCAAGACCCTGTTTCGGGAGTTTGTGCAGGCGGGTCTCATTACCGAGGGGTCAAGCGAGGAGCAACGCCATGTTTGATATTGCCCGTTATTACAAGGCCCGCAGCGTGGCCGAGGCCGTGGCCCTGCGCCAAGCCGACCCGCAAGCGCGCCTGCTGGCCGGTGGCACGGATGTGATGATCCAGCTGCACCACCTCAACGCCGCCTATCGTCATATCGTCGATATTCACGACTTGCCCGAGCTCAAGGGGGTGAGCGAGTTGCCTGATGGAGCGATCCGCATCGGTTCTGGTACCACCTTTACCGAGCTTATCGAAAACGAACTGGTGCAGCGCCGCCTGCCGATGCTGGCCGAGGCGGCCGCCACCATAGCCGGTCCGCAGATCCGCAACGTCGCCACCTATGGCGGCAACATCTGCAATGGTGCCACCAGTGCCGACTCGGCGGCGCCCACAGTCGCGCTGGAGGCCGAACTGGAAATCGCGGGGCCGGGCGGCACGCGCCGCATCCCCATCGCAGGTTTTCATACAGGCCCCGGCAAGGTGGCACTGCAACCGGCGGAGATCCTGGTGGCCTTTCACTTTGCCCCCGATCCCCACCCTCAGGTGGGCTCCCACTACTTCAAATACGCCATGCGGGGTGCCATGGACATAGCCACCATAGGCTGCGCCGCCTACTGCCAGATTGAGGATGGCCGCTTCAAGCGCCTGCGGCTGGCCTACGGGGTGGCGGCGCCGACGCCGGTGCGCACTCCTCACGCAGAGGCGGTGGCCGAGGGACAACCCCTGACCCGGGTGACGCTCGCGGCCATTGCCGAGGCTGTGGTGGCCGATGTGGCGCCGCGCTCCTCCTGGCGGGCGGAGAAAGCCTTTCGCCTGCACCTGATCAAGACCCTGGCGCAGCGGGTGATCACCTGCGCCGTCGAACGTGCCGGAGGCAAGATTCTATGATGCAACCGCAAACCTGTCCCGCCGTGGAGATCCAGTGCGAGATCAACGGCAAGCCTTACTGCTACGCGGTGTCCCCCAATATGTCGCTGCTCCACTTCCTGCGTGGCCAGGGGCTGATCAGCGTGAAAGAGGGGTGCAGCGTCGGCGAATGCGGCGCCTGTACCGTGCGGGTGGATGGCACAGCCATCGACAGCTGCCTCTATCTGGCGGTCTGGGCCGATGGCAAATCCATTCGTACCGTGGAGGGGGAGCGTAAGGGGAATCAGCTCTCCGATGTGCAGCAGGCCTTCATCGACGAGGGGGCTGTGCAGTGTGGCTTTTGCACCCCCGGCCTTGTGATGGCGAGCGCCGCCCTGCTCGACAAGACAGATCGCCGCCCGCTGACAAACGAGGAGATCCGCCGTGGCCTCTCCGGCAATCTGTGCCGCTGCACCGGCTACCAGAACGTGGTGCGGGCGGTGAAAAAATGCTGCAAGGGCTAGGGTGAGGCTGCCGCCCCGAACGTCATGTGCGGGGCGGCTATGTTGGGGGCATGCCTGCTTCCAATATAGCTGCCGGCAAGGCGGCATCTGACGGCCATGCAAACAACAGGCGGGGCCTGGAAAACCTTATTTTGGTCATCTCATATTAATGGCGTGATATTTATCCATGGGAGGGTGAGCGATATTTTCGCCCGGCGACACAGTGACGCCATATGGCCGGGTATCCTCTGCCGTCGTCGCTATTTCCAGCTAATTGTCCCGTGAATGGTCACTCGCGATTCGCCCTGGGTATCGCTGGCGGGATCCTTTCTCAAGCTGCTGTTTTTTCTCCCTATGTCAGCTTGTGTCGCCATCTTGTGCGCCGTTGCCGGATATTGGCGGCAGCAAATGCCAATGGTGGTGCGCCGCTCATCCTGTGGCAGAGGTGTCAGCGGAAAAACATTATTTTTCGTCACCTGCTCGCAACAATTTTCTGTAATTGTTAGCCAGCTCGCGGCGGCTCTTGGGCCAAACGGGCAGAGTAGGCGCGATATTTGGCCATGGGCCCGTATCGACTGTTTTGATAGCTGTAACAAGGTGCTGTGGCCCGCCTAACGCGGGGCGCCAATAACATATCTGCTAATAAGAAAAGGAACATTGGCTATGTCAGGAAGACACTCTCTGGTGGCGCTCGCGGTCGGGTTGGCGCTGTCAGGACAGGCACAGGCACAACTGCTGATCAGCGAATACCTGGAAGGATCCAGCAACAACAAGGCGGTGGAGCTGAGCAATCTGGGCGCGACTCCCGTCGATCTCTCTCAATACCGGCTGGCGCTCTATGCCAACGGCAAACCTCTTACCGATACCCCCACCAACAGCCTGGTGCTGCAAGGCACCCTGGCCCCGGGCGCCAGCCTGGTGCTGGCCAACCCCTCCGCCAACGCCGAGATCCTGGCCAAGGCCAATCAGACCAGTGGCAACCTGGTGTTCAACGGTGACGACGCCCTGGTGCTTTATCGCGGCAGTGAGATAGTGGACAGCTTCGGGCAGGTGGGGGTGGATCCGGGCACGGCCTGGGTGTCCGGCAGCGTCTCGACCCTGGACATGACACTGCGCCGCAAGGCCACAGTCACCACGGGCCGGACTGATGTGACCGGCCCCTTCGATCCGGCGCTTGAGTACGTGGCCGCCGCCAAGGATGACGCCAGCGGCCTGGGTTGCAGTGGCGATGGTCCCTGCGATGGCACTCTGCCACCGGCCTTCGTCTGCCCGGTTGATCAGCTGATACCCGTGCCTGCCATTCAGGGTCCCGGCAGCAGCAGCCCGCTGGTGCCGGCCGGCAAGTTTGAATCCGAGCAGGCCTATGCCACCCGTGGCATCGTCACCCAGGTGGTGAACGGTCTCTACAAGGGCTTCTTCATCCAGGATCCGCAAGGGGACGGGGATCCGGCCAGCTCGGACGGTCTCTTCGTCTACAGCACCCAGGCCAATGGCGCCATAGTGCCGGGGGCCGAGGTATGCGTCTCGGGCAAGGTGAAGGAGTACTTCAACCAGACCCAGCTCAATGCCGATCAACTGGTGGTGACCCAGCCCATGGTGGCTCTGCTGCCGGCGGTGGATCTGGTGCCGGTGGCGGGTGAGACCCTGAACCAGCTGCTGGAGCGTCATGAGGGGATGCGGGTGCGGCTGGTGCCCGAGTCCAGCCTGGTGGTGACCCGCAACTTCAGCTTCGATTACGACGGCAAGCGCAACAACCTGGTGCTCTCTTATGGCGCGCCCCTCATCAAGTCGACCCAGAAGTTTGCCGCCATGAGCGAGGAGGCGAGCCAGTGGGCCCTGCGCAACCAGCAAAACCAGCTGGTGGTGGAGACGGACGCCAAGACGCCGGATGGGGTGCTGCCCTGGTATCCCGCCTTCAATGCCGAAGATGGCTACCTGCGCATCGGCGACAAGCTCAATGGCCTGGAGGGGGCGCTGGGTTACTCCTACAACCTGTTCCGGCTGGTGGCGAACAACCGCATCGACAGCGGCGACATAGATCACAGCGGCTGGGACAGGGTCGAAACCCCAGAACTCGCCGAGGCGGGGGATCTGCGGGTCGCCAGCTTCAACGTGCTCAACTTCTTCACCACTGTGGTGGGCGGGGATGCCAACCCCACCGGCAGCAACCGTGGCGCCCTGACAGTGGCGGAGTTCGAGAAGCAGCGCACCAAGATCGTCAGCGCCATCACCCGCCTCAACGCCGACGTGGTGGGGCTGATGGAGATAGAGAACAACGGCTACGGCGACAATTCCGCCATCGCCAACCTGGTGGCGGCCCTCAACGCCGCCCAGCCGGATGAGGCGGATCACTACCGCTGGATTGCCTCGCCGGATGGCCAGCCCATAGGCACAGATGCCATTACCGTGGGTCTCATCTACCGACCTGCCAGCGTGACGCCGCAAGGGGCAGCCAGCCTCATAGTGCTGCCGGTGCAGCAGGCCGAGGCTCTGGACGCCAGCGGCAAGCCGGTGGCCATCAAGCAGGGCATGCGCGAGTCGCTGTTGCAGCAGTTCAGCTCACCCAAGGGGGATGCGCCTCTGACCCTGGTGGTCAACCACCTCAAGTCCAAGGGCTCCGCCTGCTTCGAGGATTACCCCGACTATGCAACCGCCGATCCGCTGGATGGCCAGGGTCACTGCAACGCGCTGCGGGTCTCCGCCGCCAGGGTGCTGGGGGAGAGTCTCAAGGCGCTGGGTGGGGATCTGCTGCTCATCGGCGACATGAACGCCTATGGCATGGAGGATCCCATCCGGGTGCTGACCAGCTATGATCCGGCGGCCCAGCCGCGCCAGATCATGAGCGCCTCCTTCACCACGCTGGCGGGCCAGCCCTATGAGGAGAGCGGCAGCGCCCTTGGCAAGGGGTATGGTTTCGTGAACCTCAACACCCGCTTCCATGGCACCGATACCTACTCCTACAGCTATGAAGGTGAGCTCGGCAACCTGGATCACGCCCTGGCGAGCCCCAGCCTGGCGGCCAAGGTGATCGGCATAGAGGATTGGCACATCAACTCCGCCGAGAGCAACTTCTTCGAATACGGCAGCAAGTACACAGGCCAGCTGGCCAAATCGGACGGCCCCTTCAGCGCCTCGGATCACGATCCCGTGCTGGTGGCGATCCAGTATCCGTTGCCGCCTGCCGGGGTGTTGAGCCTCGAGAGCGCAGTCGCCAGCGTGGAGGAGGGCAGTACCCTCACGCTGAGCGTTGCGCGTCGTGACGGCACTCATGGGGAGGCCAGCGTCAGCTATCGCATTTCCTACGGCAGCGCGGATGCCAATGACGTGGCGCCACTGACCGGCACCCTGAACTGGGCGGCCGGCCAGAGCGACAGCCAGCCCATCAGCATCCCGGTGAAGAGCGATACCCTGCACGAGGGGGATGAGACCTTCACTCTGGAACTGTTCGATGCCAGCGGCGCCACTCTGGGTGAGCAGCGCCAGACTCTGGTGACCGTCAAGGACAAGCTGGCGCCGTCCACCATTGCGCTGGCTCGCGCCAGCATGACGGTGAACGAGGGGCAGTGGTTTGCCGAGATCCCCGTGGTGCGCAGCGGCGATCTGAGCAAGCCGGCCCGTGCCCAGCTGGGCCTTGAGGGGGTTACGGCGCGTTGGGGGCTGGATTTCCTGCCCTGGTTCAGCCAGTCGGTGAGCTGGGCCGCCGGTGAGGGGGGCAGCAAATCGGTCAAGGTGCTGATCATCGATGACTGGTTTGTGGAGCCCACCGAGCAGTTCAGGGTGAGCCTGCGCCAGTTGCAGGGGGGACAACCGGGCAACCTGCAGGAGACCCGGGTCGACATAGTGGACAACGACAAGCCCTGGTGGCCGTTTGGCCGCCGCTGATAGGCATCATGAACATGCGTGATACAAGGGGCCTGCGGGCCCCTTTTTGCTGGGCATGATGGGGTTGGGTTGGCAGCCATGCCAGACGAGGCGCTGGCGCGCAACAAAAAGGCCCATCGGTGTGATGGGCCTTGGGGTGCTCATAGAACTGGGTCTGTCAGGATTGACTCTGGGCGCTGTCGATCACCAGCTTGCCATCCTTGACCGGTATGGTGGCGCCGGGGGCCTTCTCCATGCGGATGACCCCTTCCTGACCGGCGAGGCGGTAGGTGACGTCATAGCCCAGGGTGCGGGTGCTGCTCTCCTGCACCGTCTTGCAGCGCTGCTGGGTGCTGGTGTAGGTGTCGCCCGCCTGCATGTTGCCCTGCACCTGGTTGCCGGCATAGCCACCGGCCACGGCGCCCGCGGCCGTGGTCACCTTCTTGCCGTTGCCACCGCCAAACTGGTTGCCGAGCACGCCGCCCAGCGCCGCGCCAACCACTGTACCCAGGATCTTGTTCTCATCCTGCACGGGTTTGCGGTGGGTCACTGTGATGTTGTGGCACTCCTGACGGGGCGTCTTGATGGTCTCGGTCACCGGCTTGCTGGCCAGCACCTCGGCAAACTGAGGCTGGGCTGAAAACAGGGATCCGCTGGCGGCGGCCGACAATGCCAGCGCAGAGGCCACACCGATCCCGACACCTGCCAACATGGATTTGTTCATTTTGCGTTCTCCTGAAATGCATCACCTGATGCGGCTGTTGCTTGCCGCGATCTTGGCACAACCCGGAGGATGAACAAGGCGGCCAGCGTGCGGGCACGACAAGCCCTGACTTCACCAAAAAGCCCCTCGTCAAAAAGGTGTCGGGCTTTGGCGACAAAGGCCGTGGAGCTGGGGCTGGAAAATGGGCATGTCACTCTGGATCGGGTGGATGCGTCGCAATTTGCGATTCATATGGGGTCTTTTTATTCATTTTGCGTCAAACCACTGCCGCGCCATCGCCCTAGAGCGGCACTCTGCCGCGCTTGTCCCCCGACGCGGGCTTTAAGGGCTTGCCCGCAGGCACCGACTCGTGCGCAAGTGCTTGATAAATCGCTTTACCGGCGCAGGAGGGCTGCCGATAACAGATCACGGCAAGCATTATGCTTGGTCTTTTGGCAGAGAGTGTGACGGGCCCATGAGCGACAGTGGCTCACCCCGACAGGCGCGATGCAGTGCCGGTGAGCCAGGTAACGCCGTCATCATCTCGGGGCCAGTGAAAGTGACAACGGCAATACCTGGGCAATCCCGATGCGGCACGCGTTGGGACTGTGGTGGTCAAGCAATAATCGGCAAGGGGGACTTATGTCGATGCTGCCAAGATGGATACAGCCGGCCGTACAGGCCGAGATCATTACCCAGCAGCAGGCACAGCGACTGCTGGCATCCCTTTATCAACCCCTCTCCGAGGTGGCGAAGGAGCTGCCCGCCGATATAGTCGACATCAGCCTCAAGCTCTACTGCTTTCGCCAACAGGGCCGGGTACGCCATTGATGCACGAGTGAGAGAGCGTTTCCCTGGAGCCGTGGACCGCATAGAGAGCGCCAAGCACTGTGGGCCGGGCGCGCTCTGGCAGTGAGGTCCGCCTCAGATCATCATCACCTGCACCACCAGCATCAGGGCGCCAAAGCCCAGCACGAAGCCCACCATGGGCAGCACGAACCTGACCCACAGGTTGAACTGGATGCCGAGCATCTGCAAGGTGACCAGTACCAGCCCGGTGGGGGCCAGGAACAGCATGGCGTATTGCCCCCAGTTGTAGGCCGACACCACGATATAGCGGGGGATCATCACTGTATCCGCCAGCGGCGCCATGATGGGCATGGAGAGCACCGCGAGCCCCGAGGAAGAGGGCACCACCAGCCCCAGCAGGGTGAACACCAGCATCTGGGCCACTGCAAACACGGCGCCGTGCATGCCGGAGACCAGGTCGGAGGCGTAAGCCAGTATGGTGTCCGAGATCATCCCCTGATCCAGCACCAGATTGACCCCGCGCGCCAGCCCTATGATCAGCGACACCGCCACCAGTTCGGAGGCGCCCTGGGTGAAGGCCTCGACCGCCTCTTTCTCCTTCAGCCCCGAGATAAACATGATGATGATGGCGACGGCGAGGAAGGAGGCCGCCATCTGCGGGAACCACCAGCCGGCCATGGAGACGCCCCACACCATGAGCGGAAAGGCGAGGATGAACAGGGTCAGGATGATCTTGCGGCGCAGGGTGAAGGGGACCCCTTCATCCAGTGCGCCCTCTTTGAGAAAACGGGCGCGGAAGCTGTCTCTGTCCTCATAGGTGTAGGAGAAGGCCGGGTTGGCCTTGATCTTCTTGCAGTACCAGTGGAGATAGCCAATGACCACCAGGGTGCCCACCAGACAGCCGACGGCGCGAAAGATCAGCCCCTCGGTGAAGGGGATGCCGGCGGCGTTGGAGGCGATCACTACCGAGAAGGGGTTGATGGTGGAGAAGGTGGTGCCCATGGAGGCGGCGAGGAAGATGGCTCCCACGCAGACGATGGCGTCATAGCCGAGTGCCAGAAAGATGGGTACCAGTATGGGGTAGAAGGCGACTGCCTCTTCCTCCAGCCCGCAGGTGGTGCCCCCCAGCGCCATGACGACGCAGACCAGCGCCACGAACATGAATTCGTTGCCCCGGGTCTTGCGCGACAGCGCCACCAGGCCGGCGCTGAAAGCTCCCGTCTTGTTGATGACGCCGATGAGCCCGCCCAGTACCAGGATGAAGACTATGATGTCAGCCCCCTCTATGGTGCCCTTGACCATGCTGACCGCTACGTCGGCGAGTCCCTTGGGGGCCTGCGCCAGTCGCTCATAGGTGCCGGGAATAGCGATGGGCTTGCGGATGGTGCCGCTGGTGAATTGTTCCACCCCGATATTGATATTGAGTTTTTCAAGTTCGGTCTGGGTGGCGGGCACCCGGCTTATTTCCCCCTTCGGGCTATTGACCATCAGAGTGTTGTTGGCCGAGTTGTAAGAGAGCTTGGAATAGGCCCCCGCCGGAATGATCCAGGTCAGGGCAATGGCCAGCAACATAATAAGAAACAAAATGGTAAAGGCAGTGGGAAATTGTCTGCGTGGCTTGGTATTCGGCTCGGCACACATAAAATGCTCCTCGATAAAGCAGGTTCGGGCTCGGCGGAATATCGGGTCGACAGGGTTCCTTCGTCATGGGGCAGAAATGCGCAGATCTACTGGTAATGGCGCACTCGTTGGCGAGAAGTCTGGCCTGATATTGGGCATGCGGTAGATTGTTTCACTATGTAACCATAACCTGCTGGTGTCGGGATGAATACGAAGCGTGGCCCGCTTTATGGGCTGGCTCACAGAATATATTTGCTGATGGAATTGTCGTTAATTTCAATGCCGTGCCCATGCTGGGTCATTATATTCAATAATTATCCCGGTTCATTTGGTTGGTATAATTGGCAACAACGCCTCGGCTGCAAATAAAGATGTAAAGGATGCATGGCAACCCATGCCGGTTTGATAATGGATACATATTATTCAAGGCTGGCAATGCCTCGTATCATGGCCGGTCTGACCGGGTGAAAACCCAAGCAGCGCCATCGCCTAAGACGTTTTGCTAATACCTGCCGCCATGGCCCTGCTGTTAGGCTGTCAGCCCCATAAGAGATCTGCGCAAGGGCATGATGCCGACGAGATCTCCCGCCCAATCCGATCCAGCCGCTTTGTGCCACCTGCGAGGAAGGAACCCGATGACAGAGCAGAACATCTATGAGACCGGCCTTGATAAAAGCCCCGCCAATTTCGAGGCGCTGACCCCCATCAGCTTCCTGGCGCGGGCTGCGCGGGTCTATCCCGACTACCCGGCGCTGATCCATGGGGCCTTGCGTCAAAACTGGGCCCAGACCGAGCGACGCTGCCGCCAGCTCGCCTCGGCCCTGCGTCGGCATGGCATAGGCGAGGGGGATACTGTCTCCATCGTCGCCCCCAATACTCCGGCCATGTTCGAAGCCCACTTCGGGGTGCCCATGGGCGGCGCCGTGCTCAACACCCTCAACACCCGGCTCGATGCCGAGTCCATGGCCTTCATCTTCCAGCATGCCCAGAGCAAGGTGGTGCTGGTGGACAGGGAGTTCGGCGCCGTGGTGCGCAAGGCGTTGGCCCTTGTCAAGACGCAACCTCTGCTCATCGCCATCGACGATCCCCTCTATCGGGAGGGGGAGCTGATAAGCGAGCTCGACTATGAGGCGTTTCTTGCCCAAGGGGACGAGGATGAGCCCGGTTGGCTGCCGAGCGATGAATGGCAGGCGATCTCCCTGAACTACACCTCGGGGACCACGGGCAACCCCAAGGGGGTGGTCTATCACCATCGCGGCGCCCACCTCAATGCGGTCAACAATGTGCTCTCCTGGGAGCTGCCCAAACACCCCGTCTATCTCTGGACCCTGCCGATGTTTCACTGCAACGGTTGGTGCTTCCCCTGGACCCTGGCGGCCACCGCCGGGGTGAGCGTCTGCCTGCGCCATGTGCAGGCGGCGGCCATCTTTGATGCCCTGCGCGAGCACAAGGCGAGCCACTTCTGCGCCGCGCCCATCGTCCTCAATATGCTCAACAATGCCGCCCCTGCGCTTAAATATGGGCTCAATCATCCCATCAAGGTGATGACGGCGGGGGCGGCGCCGCCCGCCACCGTGATCGCCGGCATGGAGGCTATGGGGATCGCCGTGACCCACGTCTACGGACTCACCGAAACCTATGGCCCCTGCGTGCTGTGCGAACCCCAGCAAAGCTGGCAGGGGCAGGATGCCACCACGCTGTCGCGTCTCAAGGCGCGCCAGGGGGTGGCATCCCCGCTGCAGGGGGAGATGCGGGTCATCAACCCGGTCAGCGGCGAGCCGGTTCCCCAGGATGGCAAGACCCTGGGGGAGATAGTGCTGCGCGGCAATGTGGTGATGAAGGGCTATCTCAAGAACCCTTCTGCCAGCGCCGAGGCGATGGCGGAGGGCTGGTTTCGCAGCGGCGATCTGGCGGTGTGGCACCCGGACGGTTATGTGGAGATCAAGGACAGATCCAAGGACATCATCATCTCCGGCGGGGAGAATATCTCCAGCCTGGAGGTGGAGGACGTGCTCTATCGCCATCCCGATGTGGACGAGGTGGCGGTGATCGCCATGCCGGACGAGAAGTGGGGGGAGGTGCCCTGCGCCTTCGTGAAGCTCAAGGAGGGGCGTGAGCTCACCCAGGCCGAGCTGATTGTTTTCTGCCGTGAGCAGATGGCCCACTTCAAGGCCCCCAAGCGCATCATCTTCACCCCGCTGCCGAAAACCTCCACCGGCAAGGTGCAGAAATTTATGCTGCGTCAGCAGCTGGGCAGTTGAAGCTGCCACAGCCGTAAAACAGAACGGGCCCATCAGGGCCCGCTTTTTTCAAATCGGTTTTACGATCACTTGTTATGGCGCTAATGAAGCCGCGGCACCACATCCTTCAATTCCAGCCCCTCGTTTTGCAGCAGTACGGTGAGGTGATAGAGCCGTCAGGAGGGATTCGTTGTTCACTTGTTATGGCGCTCATAGAGGCGCTGCACCACATCCTTCAACTCCAGTCCCTCGTTTTGCAGCAGTACGGTCAGGTGGTAGAGCAGATCGGCGGATTCGTTGATGAGCTCCTCACGATCCTTGGCCATGGCGGCCAGCGCCACTTCCACACCCTCTTCACCCACCTTCTGGGCGATGCGCTTGGTGCCTTTGGCATACAGGCTGGCGGTGTAGCTGGTGGCCGGGTCGGCACCTTTGCGTGATGCGAGGATCTGCTCGAGCTCGGCCAGGAAGCCAAGCGGCGGCACAGGGTGACCGTCGAAGCAGGAGGGGGTGCCCAGATGGCAGGTGGGGCCGACGGGGTTGGCGGCGATCAGCAGAGAGTCCTGATCGCAGTCGGTGCTGATGGCGACCAGCTTGAGCACATGGCCCGAGCTCTCGCCCTTGGTCCAGAGGCGCTGCTTGCTGCGGCTGAAGAAGGTGACCTGGCCGGTGGCCTGGGTCTTTTCCAGCGCCTCGCGGGTCATGAAACCCTGCATCAGCACTTCGCCGCTGGCGGCATGCTGGACGATGGCGGGGATCATGCCGTCACATTTTGCCCAGTCCAGGCGCTCGGCGAGCGGTAGCTCGTTGTTTACTGCTTGATTATTCACGGATGGCGACTCCTTCATTTTTCAGCCAGCGTTTCAATTCGGGAATGGGGATAAGGCCCTTGTGGAACACGGAGGCGGCCAGGGCCCCGTCCACGTCGGCGATAGTAAAAGCATCGAGGAAGTGTGCCATGGCACCCGCGCCGCCGGAGGCGATCAGCGGCACCTTGCAGACGGCGCGCACCAGCTTGAGCTGCTCGAGATCATAGCCTTGGCGCATGCCATCCTGGTTCATCACGTTCAGCACGATTTCGCCGGCGCCGCGCTTTTGTGCCTCCTGCACCCAATCCAGGGTATGCCAGGCTGTGGTGCGGGTGCGGCTCTCGTCACCGGTGAACTGTTTGACCTGATAGTGACCGGTCTGCGCATCAAAATAGGAGTCGATCCCCACCACCACGCACTGCACGCCGAAGCGCTCCGCCAGTCGGGTGATGAGAGTTGGATCGGCCAGGGCCGGCGAGTTGATGGAGACCTTGTCGGCGCCGAATTCGAGGATCTGGCGGGCATCCTCCACGCTTTTGATGCCACCGGCGACGCAGAAGGGGATGTCGATGACCTCGGCCACCCGACTGACCCAGCTCTTGTCGACCACACGGGCATCGCTCGAGGCGGTGATGTCATAGAACACCAGCTCGTCGGCCCCTTCCTCTGCGTAGCGGCGGGCAAGCTCGACGATACCGCCCATCACTTCATGATTACGAAACTGCACTCCCTTGACCACAACGCCATCTTTGACGTCCAGACAGGGGATAATACGCTTTGACAACATGCTCGTTGCTCCATGTAACGCACGGTTAAAAACATCATTATTGCCGGATGACGCGGGCGTCAGACGGCCAATGAGTGAAGATCGTCGGCATGCTTCAACAGGTGGTGCCCAGCCGGGCGACAACGTGGCCGCAAGGGGACGTGTTCGACAGGGGAACCAACACTATATGCATGACTTTATTCAGTGATTCAACCCTTTATCTCTCTTTGTCGCCGCAGGATGCCGGGTCGGTGCATCCGGGCCCGCCGGTTCAAATCCTGTGGTATGTTCCTGCGTCGCCTGCAGGCTGCGCAGGGTGAGCAGGGCGCCGTCGAAATCGAACACTTTCAACTGGCGTGCCAGCGTATCCCCTTTGGGTCCGAGGCCTAGGAGCAGGGGACCGGCGTACTGCTCGAACAGCGGAATGACGGCAGTGTCGCTTTGCAGCAGCAGGCCTTCAATCTGGCGCAGCAACTGCTGCTGCCAGTGGCCGTTGAGGGGGGCCGACACGGCGGCGGGTTCAGGCTCTTCCTGACCCAGCTGCTCAAGCAGGGCGCCGAGTGCGTTCGTTATCTCCGTCATCTGATCGGTCAGCTCGCTGCCATCGCGGGACAGGTCGTGTTCCAGTCGCTGGCTCTGGTCGGCCAGGGATACCCAGCCCAGAGTCGCGGCGACGCCGCGCAAGGTGTGGGCGAGGCGTGTGGCGGCCGGCTGATCGCCCGCCTGCAGATGGCTGCTGAGCAGTTGCATGTCCTGGCTGTGTTCACTGGCGAAGTGGCGCAGCAAGGCGGCGTATTTCACCTGGTTGCCCTGCAGCGCCGCCAGCCCCTGTTGCAGATCCAGGCCGGGGAAGGATTGCAGCCGGGCGAGCGGGGCTATCAGGGTATCGCTGGCCCGGCGCTGGTATTGAGGCTGCACCGGCGTGCTGGCGGGCAACCATAGTTGCAGCGCCTCAAACAGCTTGGCGGGGGTCACGGGCTTGGCAATAAAATCGTTCATGCCCGCCGCCTCACAGGCTTTTCTGTCCTCTTCAAAGGCACTGGCGGTCAGCGCCAGAATGGGGATCTGCTCCCAGCCCGGCAAGACACGGATGGCGCGAGTGGCACTGTAGCCATCCATCAGGGGCATCTGTATGTCCATCAGGATCAGATCGAAGGCGTGCTGGCTGACGCGCTCCAGCGCCTCCTGGCCGTTGACGGCGGTCTCGATGACGAGGCCGCTGTTGTTGAGCAGCTCAAGCACCACCTCGCGGTTGATGGCGTTGTCCTCCACCAGCAGCACGCGGGCGTGGTTGGAGAAAAAGAGTGTCTGTTGCACCGTCTGCTCGAGTCGCGCGGCTTGCTGCGGCTCGCTCTGCCCCAGAGAGAGCAGGGCGGTAAACCAGAAACAGCTGCCCTTGCCCGGCACGCTGCTCAGACCGACCTCGCCCCCCATCAGGGTGGCGAGCCGACTGGTGATGGCCAGGCCAAGGCCGGTGCCGCCGTACTTGCGGGTGGTGGAGACGTCGGCCTGCTCGAATGCCTGGAACAGCTTCTCGCTCTGTTCCGGACTGATGCCGATGCCGGTGTCTTCCACCTCGAAGCGCAGCAGGTATCCCGTGGGCAGCGGACGTTCTATCCGTACCCGCAGGGTGACCGAGCCCTGTTCGGTGAACTTGATGGCATTGGCCGCGTAGTTGAGCAGCGCCTGGCGCAAGCGGGTGATGTCGCCATGGACCCAGGCGGGTGTATCCCCTATGTCGACTATGATGGTGAGTCCCTTGGCGCGGGCTTGCTCGCTCATCAGGGCGCTGACGTTGTCCAGCATGGCGGTGAGGGAGAAGTCACTCTGCTCCAGCACCATCTTGCCCGCATCGATTTTGGAGAGATCCAGAATGTCGTTGATGATGGTGAGCAGGTGCTGGGCGGCGTTGTCTATTTTCTCCAGCCGATCGTGCTGGGTGTGATCCGGGGTGTCGCGCTTGAGCAGATAGGTGAGCCCCAAAATGGCGTTCATGGGGGTGCGGATCTCGTGGCTCATGTTGGCCAGGAAGGCGCTCTTGGCACGGTTGGCGCTCTCCGCCCTTTGATGGGCCTGGGCCAGTTGCAGGGTGCGCTCGTTGACCATCTCTTCCAGGTGGTAGCGGTATTGATCCAGCTCTTCGCCGAGCTGTTTCTTCTCCGTGATGTCCGCCTGTACTGTCACATAGTGGGTGATGACGCCGTTCTCCTGCCGGATGGGGGAGACGGTGGCCAGCACCTGATAGTGGGAGCCATCCTTGCGGCGGTTGATGAACTCGCCATGCCAGCGCTGACCCTGATGGATGGCGTCCCACAGGGCAACATAGGTCGCCTTGGGGGTGAGACCTGAGCGCAGCAGGGAAGGGGTCTGGCCCAAGACCTCGCTCTGCTGGTATCCGCTGGCGGCCAGGAAGGCGACGTTGACGTATTCGATGCGCGCATGGGTATCCGTGATGAAGACGCCATCCGGGCTCTGCTCCAGGGCCAGCGACAGTTGTCGCAACTGTTGTTCGGCCTGCTTGCGCTCCGTGATATCCAGATTGATGCCGAGCAGACGCAGCGGGCGCTGTTGGGCATCCCGATAGACGCTGCCCTTGCTCACCAGCCAGCGAATGTCACCGCTGGGCAGCAGGATGCGAAACTCTATCTCGAGCGGTTTGCCTGCTCCTGGCAAGTCGGACAGCAGCTTGTCGATGCGGGCCTTGTCGTCCGGATGCACGCAACTCTGCCAGGTGCTGAAGGTGTTGAGCTGCTCCACACTGCGGCCATAGAGGCGGGCACATTCGGGGGAGAAGAACAGCTGGCCACTCGGGATGTCCCACTCCCAGATGCCGACGTGTGCCCCTTCCTGGGCCATCAGCAGGCGCTGTTCGCTATTGCGCAGGGCTGTGCTGGTGGTCTCTGCGCGGATGCGGGCGCTGATGGCATCGTCCATCAGATTCAGTGCCGCCAGGCGGGCACGGCGCTGGGTATCGAGTGCCACCTGCTGGTTTTGCAACAGCTGCTGCTCGGTCAGTTTGCGCTCCGTGATGTCCTGTACCGTGCCGTACAGCTCGACTATGGTGCCACTGCCATCGCGCAAGGCGGCGCCCCGGGCAATGATCCAGATGGGCTCCCCCTGTTCGTGGATCACCTCGGCATCGCACTCGTAGGGATAGCCGGTCTGCAGGCAATGTTCGACGGCCTGGGCGATGGCGCGCCACCCCTCCTGGGTGAAATATTTCCTCACCTCGGGATAGACGGCGGGGGGCAGAGACTGGTCGCGGCCATAGATACGGTAGATCTCGGGTGACCAGTAGTGGCTGTTGTCGGCAATGTGCCAGCGCCAGTTGCCTATCTTGGCCAGATGCTGGGATTCGCGCAGGATCACCTCGTTGCGGCGCAGGGCCTCTTCGGTCTCCTTGCGTTGCTGGTTGTCCTCGATGATCGAGATGAAGTAGTCGGGCTCCCCCTTGAGATCCCGGACCAGCGCCACAGTGAGGGTGATCCAGAGGATGTCACCCCCCTTGCGCAGGTAACGTTTTTCCAGGGTGTAGTGAGGCCGCTCGCCCGCCAGCATCTGGGTCACATAGGTCTGATCGATGAAGAGATCGTCCGGGTGGGTGATCTGCTGGAAAGTCATGCCCATCAGCTCATCGGCCTGGTAACCCACCATGTCGCACAGCCGCTGGTTGACCCGCAGCCATTTGCCGTCCGGGGCGACCAGGGCAATGCCCACCGCCGCCTGCTCGAAGGTGGCCTGAAAGCGGGTTTCGCTCTGCTGCAGACGGGACTGGATGTTCATCAGCTCCTGCCAGCGCTGGGTCTCCCTGGCGCGGGAGCTGTGCATGGCGGCGCTGAGCAGGCTGATGAGGACGCCGTTGGCGAGCAGTATTCCCCATTGCACCAGATCCTGGCCGGCGGCAATGGTCAGCGAATGGAGCGGGGGCAGCAGGAAGTAGGTGGTGACCAGGGCGCTCACCAGGGTGCTGAGCAGACCCGGCAGCAGGCCACCGAGCAGGGAGCAGAGGATGATGGGCAGCATGAAGAGCACCAGCAGCGGCCGTTCGCCAAAGGCGATGGGCAGCTGTATCCGGATCTGCAACATGAGAATGGGCAACAGAATGGCCAGCAGGCAGACCCCCCACCGTTGCCGGGGCTGGCGGGCATGCCACAGCTGGGACCAGCTCATCATAGGGACTCCTCCGGCGGCGTGGGGGCTTGAGGATAGGGTGGCTGCTGCCCGAGCTGAAGTGACAGTGCATTGATCTGGTGCTTGAGGGTGAGCATGGCCAGCTCCCTGTCCACCATCACCTTGTTGAAACGCTCCAGCTCGCTGTTTTGCTGGCGCAGTTCCGCGGCCTGGCGGGTCAGGGCCTGCTCGACCTGCTCCCGCTCGGTGACGTCCAGCAAGAGGCCGAGAACGGCGGGCTGGCCGCGATAGTCGACGCGCCGCCCATACAGCTCCACCTCTATGTTCTGATGGTCGTGGTGCAAGGCGGTGAACCGGGTGTGGATCTCGGTATCTTCCTGCTCGCAGCGCAGCAGTTGCTCCGCCACCCTGTCGCTGTCTTTCGGGCTGGCCAGTGCGTGCAGCGTACCGACTTTGAGCAGGGAGTTGGTCGAGCCGTAGCCGAACAGACGGGCGAAGCCCGGGTTGATGTAACAGAGCTGGCCCTGCTGGAGTATGTAGATGCCGGCCAGGGACTGTTCCACCAGGGCGCGAAACAGCCCTTCCCGTTCCTTGAGGCCCGCCTCGGCCCGTTTGAAATCCGTGATGTCGCGGGAGATGCCGAAGATGCCGATCACCTGGCCCTCGTTGTCTTGCAGCGGCCCCTTGGTGGCGAGGAACACCCGATCGCCGCTGGGCAGGGTGAGGTACTCCTCCTGTGTCTGTACCTTGTTGCGGGCTATGACCTGCTTGCCAAGATCCATCAACATTCGTGCCTGGTCGGGCGGGAAGATGGCCATGTCATCCTGGCCCAGCATCTCGGCGGCCGGCTTGCCGACGAACTGGCTGGCGGCGCGGTTGAACAAGATGTATTTACCTTCCATGTCCTTGGCGAAGATGGCGTCTTCCGAGCTGTCGGCAATGGCGGAGAGCAGTTGCAGCGCCTGCAGGCGTCCCGCCTGGGATTGACGGATCTGTTCGGCCATGAAGAGCTGGGTGTGCTGGCGCAGCAATATGATGCCGGCGTTGGCGATGAAGAGCACCAGCATGCCTATGAGCCCAATCCAGATGCTCTCCCTGAAAGCTGCGTGGTTGAGCTCCGCCTTGTCTATCTTGGCGATTAGATACCAGTCGGTGCCGATAACGGAGTGGATGGTGCCAAAGACCTCGACCCCCCGGTAATCCTGGCCAAAGAACGTCTGCCTGAGCCCCTCTTTGGCACCGCCGTTGAGAAACTGGGCTGCCAGCAGCGCCTTGTTGTCGATGGGGATCTGCAGGGTGAGGGCTGAGTGGGGGCGATAGCGCACGTCATTGAGAAACTGCACTTGATTGCCGTGTTTGCGAAACAGCAGGGCTTCCCCGCTGCTGGCCGGAATGGGCCACTGCTTGAGAATATGGTTGAGCCAGTCGCTGGAGCTGATCTGCAGCACGACAAGAGGGGCGCCGCTGCCAGGCATGGACAGCGGGGCTATGAAGTCGAGCCTGGGCTGGCCCTGCTCATCGAGATAGGGCCCCACCCGCATGACGTTGCCCGCTTCCACTTGAGCCAAGGCCTCGCGCAGTGGCGTGCCAAGACCGCTGGCACCGGGAGTCTGCCACAGGGCTGTGCCGGCCGGGCTGAATACGGTCGCCGCGCTGAATCCCCTGATGGAGATGAACTCGGCCAGCCGGGTCATCAGGGGGGTATGTCCATCTGCCGGATGTGCAACTTGTCCCTGGCGATAGAGATTGGCATAGAGCGGGCTTTCGATCAGCAGGCGGGCATCGCGCTCACGGGCATTGAGCCACTCAGTGATCTGTTTGCTCTTGAGATCTGCGATGGCCTCGATCCGGGCGACTTCCTTGTCCTGGGTGTGACCCAGGCTCTGGGCGATGGCCATGCCGGTGAGCCCCAGGATCAGGCCGTTGATCAGGATAAGGGGCAAGAGCTGACGGCGAGAGAATTGATGGGTGACCACTGGCATGTCGATGCGACGGCGCAGCATGGCATAGAGCATGAGCGCCGTGATGAGGATGAACAGCCAGCCCTTGATGGTGCTGGCCAGGGCGAACTGGGCCTGAGTGCTGAACAACCACTCTACCGCCTTGTCGGAGAGCAGGATCCACAGGCTGGCCACGGCGGCATAGGTCAGTACGACATTGAGGATGTGAGCTCGGGTGAGCGGGGGCTGGTCAGCCATGCTGTGCCTCATTGTCATCCTTGTAGCGCTCGGCGATGGCGACGAACTGTTCGAAATGGCTGTCAAATGCCGCCACCACGTCCGGATCAAAATGCTGGCCGCTGCCGGTGAGGATCAGGGTTCTCGCCTCGTCATAGGGCATGGCGGCCTTGTAGACCCGTACGCTGATGAGGGCGTCAAACACGTCGGCCAGCGCCATCAGCCGGGCCGAGAGGGGAATATCATCGCCGTGCAGGCCGTCAGGGTAGCCGCTGCCGTCCCACTTCTCGTGGTGCCAGTGGGCAATCTCTTTGGCCAGGGTAAGGAATGCCAAGGGTTGTTCTATGTCTTGTTCCGCTTGCTCGATGGCATCGCTGCCGAGCTTGGCATGGGTGCGCATGGTTGCCCACTCGTCCACCGTCAACTTGGCCGGCTTGAGCAGTATGTGATCGGGAATGCCCACCTTGCCGATGTCATGCAGGGGAGCCGAGCGGCTCAGCAGGTCTATGTAGCGGGGGGTCAGGGTCTCGGCAAAGCGGGGATGCGTGGCGAGGGCGCTGGCCAGTTGCCGCACGTAACCCTGAGTGCGCAAGATGTGGTTGCCGGTTTCGGGGTCGCGGATCTCCGCCAGGTGGGCAAGGGCTCGTATGGAGACCTGCTGGATCAGGTCGTTCTCCGTCATGCGGCGTGCCACCTCGGCCTCCAGCGCCGTGTTCTGGCTCTGCAAGCCGTCACGGGCCTGTTTGGCCTCCAGCTGGGTACGCACCCGGGCCTGAACGATGGCCGGTTTGATGGGCTTGGTGATGTAATCTGCCGCTCCGAGCGACAATCCGTACTCTTCACTCTGGGGATCGGCGAGGGCGGTGAGCAGTACCACGGGAATACGGCTGGTCTCGGGGGTGATGCGCAACTGTTTGAGCACCTCATAGCCATCCATGCCCGGCATCATCACATCCAGCAGGATGAGATCCGGCGCCGTCTTGCCAGTGGCGATCCGCAGGCACTTCTCTCCGCTCTGGGCGGCCAGCACCCGATAGGTGGGAGAGAGCAGATCGGTCAGCACCATCAGATTCTCGGGCGAGTCATCGACGATCAGTATGGTGGCGGCGTGAGATGTGAACATAAGTCCTCCGTGACGTTGTCTCAATGAGTTCGAGTATAGAGTCAATTGTTACCAAGTAATAAGGACTTACCCCGACTTATCTCTGGATGGAGAGATCCCTGCCCGACCCCCGTGGCCAGGCAGGCTCTCATGTCACGGCGGCCGATCAAGCCGTCAATCTGGCGTGCCGTTGGCCCAGCAGGTGATGGCGTCACCCACGGAGAATTTGCCCTCCAGCAGGGCGCGGCCAAGGATGATCCCCTTGACGCCGGAGCCCTTGAGCGCCTCGATATCCGCGATGCCGCCAATGCCGCCAGAGGCCTGAAAAGCCACGCTCGGGTAACGGGCGCAGAGATCCCGATAGAGCTCGACGTTGGTGCCAGCCAGGGTGCCATCGCGGCTGATGTCGGTGCAGAGCACATGCTTGAGACCGACCGGCAGGAAGCGCTCGATCAGCGCCTCTATGGTCACGCCGCTGTTCTCCTGCCAGCCTGCCACGGCGATATGGCGATTGCCCTGGGCGTCGATATTGACGTCCAGCGCCAGCACTATCTGCTCGGGGCCATATTTCTCCATCCAGCTCGCCACCAGATCCGGGGATTTGACGGCGGTGGAGCCGATCACCACCCGGCTGGCGCCGGCGGCCAGCAGATCCGCCACATCCTGCTCGGTGCGCACCCCGCCGCCCACCTGCACAGGCGCCTCGGTGGCCGACAGCAACTGGGTCAGCAGGGGGAGTTGGCGGGCTTGTGTCTCTTTGGCACCGTCCAGATCCACCAGGTGCAGTTGCACCGCCCCCTGGGAGACATATTCGTCAAAGCGGGCCTGCGGGCTGTCGCTGTAGGCGGTCTTCTGGTCGTAGTCACCCTGATAGAGGCGAACCACCTGACCCTTGATGAGATCGATTGCAGGAATAATCATCTTGTTCAAACTCCAACTCGTTGAATGGGTTATTGCCTGTATCTCGTCATCGCACTGATAGAGGCGAGCAAGCCTCATGACCATTGATAAGGTCAATTGCAGGAATGATCATCCTTGTCATAACTCCAGAAAGTTTTGCAGTAAACGGGCACCCGCTGCGCCTGAGCGCTCCGGGTGGAATTGGGCGCCGAAGAAGTTGTCACGGGCCACGATGGCGGTAAAGGGCGTGCCATAGTCACAGGTGGCGAGCGTCGCGTCTGTCACCTCCAGGGCGTAGGAGTGGACGAAGTAGAAGTAGCTGCCGCTTGGGATGCCCTTGAGCAGGGGATGGCGCTCGTCGTGCTCAATCTGGTTCCAGCCCATGTGGGGCAGGCGCAGCTGGCCCACCTCCATCAGCCGGATCTTGCCCGGCACTATGCCGAGGCAGTCGATCAGATCGCCGCTGCTGCCATCTGCACTCATGCTCTCTTCGGACGCCTCCGCCAGCATCTGCATGCCGAGGCAAAAGCCCAGCAGCGGCTGTTTGGCGGCGCGAATGAGGGGCACCAGATTGCGCTCGTTGAGGTTTTTCATGGCCGCCACGGCTGTGCCCACCCCGGGCAGGATCAGCTTGTCGGCACCCTCTATATCGGCCGCCTTGCTGGAAACCAGCGGCTGCACGCCGAGGCGCTCGAACGCCATTCTGACCGAGGCCAGATTGGCGCAGCCGGTGTCGATGATGACCAGTTTCTGAGTGCTCATCGTGTGCCCCTACCCATGTCGATTGGCGAGATCCGCACCATCAATGCGGTATCGATATTCACCAGCTTCTGAGAGTTCGTTGTCATCACAAGACTCCCTTGCTGGAGGGGAGCTCGCTCCCTTCCACCCGGATGGCCTGGCGCAGGGCGCGGCCAAAGCCTTTGAACAGCGCCTCCACCTGATGGTGGGTATTGCCGCTGCCGACCTTCATCTGCAATGTGATGGCCATGGCATCCGACAGGGAGCGGAAGAAGTGGGGCACCATCTCGGTGGCCATCTCGCCCACGCTGTCGCGGCCAAAGCCGCTCGGGCAGTCAAACACGAAGTAGGGGCGACCGCTCAAGTCCAGGGCGGTACTCACTTCCTGCTCGGTGAGCGGGCGCGCATCGATCACCGCCTGCACCTCGTCCATCGCCAGCACGAAGCCGAAACGGCCTATGCCGCGCTTGTTGCCGAGCGCCTGGCGCATGGCCTGACCCAGCGCCAGCCCCACATCCTCCACAGTGTGGTGATCGTCGATGTGCAGATCGCCGCTCACCTTCAGCCTGAGTCTGAAACCGGCGTGGGTCGCTATCTGATCCAGCATGTGATCGAAGAAGCCGATGCCGGTGGCGATCTGGTTGCCGCCGCTCTTGTCGAGATCCACCGCCACCTGAATGCGGGTCTCCTTGGTGTAGCGTTCCACTTCGGCCACGCGTCCCTTGGACAGCAGCTGATCACGGATGGCGAGCCAGTCGTGATCCTGCGGCTGATAGCGAATGCCACGGATGCCCATGTTGTCGGCGAGCTGCAGGTCGGTCTGTCTGTCACCAATCACGAAAGAGTTGGCGAAATCGATGCGACCGGAGGCCAGATATTCCTTCACCAGCCCGAGGTTCGGCTTGCGGCAGCTGCAGCCGTCGGTCGGGAAGTGCGGGCAGATCAGTACCTGTTCCCAGTGGATCCCTTGCGATTCAAACAGGTGCATCATCAGGTCGTGGGGCGGCTGGAAGTTTTCCAGCGGCAGGCTGGCCGTACCCAGCCCATCCTGGTTGGTCACCATCACCAGCACGTAACCGGCGGCCTGCAGCTCGCGCAGCACAGGGATCACCATGGGCTCGAAGCGCAGCTTGGCGAGGCTGTCCACCTGTTTGTCGGTCACCGGCTCTTCAATCAGGGTGCCGTCGCGGTCGATAAACAAAAACGGGGTCTTCATCAATGACATCCTTATACGCTGGCGGCAGACGGGTTGTTGAGTGGCATCTGGTTGGCCGAGACGTCGCGCAATACTGCGATCACGGCGTCCATTTCGCCCTGATAGCCGATGGTGATGCGAATGCTGTTGTCCAGGCCCGGCTTGGTGGAGAAATCCCGCAATATGATGCCGGCGGCCTTCATGGCGGCAAAGACGGTGGCGCCGTCAACGAAGCGCACCAGTATGAAGTTGCCCTTGTCCTCGAAGAGCTCCCGCACGCAGGCCAGGCTGGCCAGCTCGGCCTTGATGATCGCCTTCTGCTTGTTGAGCTCGGTGACCCGCTCCTGCATCAGCTCCAGTCCCATGGGGGAGAGCGCCTGCGCCGCTATCTGGGCGATGGGATCCGGGATGGGGTAGGGAGCTATCACCTTGGCCAGCATGGGGATCACCTCGGGGCTCGCCAGCGTAAAGCCGCAGCGGATCCCGGCCAGGGCAAAGGCCTTGGAGAGGGTGCGGGTCACTACCAGATTGGGGAAACGGGCCAGCAAGTCCACCACGGACGCCTCTGGACAGAACTCGATATAGGCCTCGTCGACCACGATAATGGCGCGCTTTCTGGCCTTCTCCAGCAGGGCGATGAGGCCGTCGCGACCCATCAGATCCCCGGTGGGGTTGTTGGGGGAGCAGAGGAACACCAGCTTGACGTCGGAGAGGCGGTCGGCGATGGCGGCCCAGTCCGGCTGACGGCTGGCAGTCAAAGGCTGTTCGACGATACCCACACCACAGGTCTCGGCACTGATGGCGTACATGCCGTAGGTGGGCGGGCAGATCAGGATCTGATCCTGCCCCGCCTCGCAGAAGGTGCGAACTAGCAGCTCTATGGCCTCGTCGGCGCCCCGGCTCACCAGCACCTGACTTGGGCTCACCCCCGCATAGGCGGCGTAGCCGTTGACCACCTCGGCCGGTTGGGGCTCGGGGTAGCGGTTGAGGCGATTTCCCTCGATGGTGAAGGGGTAGGCCTGCGGCGCCTCGTTGGCATTGAGCCAGATGTGGCCCTTGCCGCCGATGCGGCGAGCGGATTGGTAAGGGGTGAGGGCCCGCACCACGCGGCGAGCCAGATTGGCGATGCTCATGACAAATCCTTTTGCGGCTGGTTTGAAAGTGCGCTCAACCTGAGGGTGACGGCGTTTTTGTGGCCATCGAGCCCTTCTGCCTGGGCGATGCGCTGGACTATGGGGCCGAGCCCCTGGATGCCCTCGACGCTGAGCTCCTGCACAGTGTAGCGGCGCTGGTAATCGGCCAGCCCCAGGCTCGAGCAGGTGCGGGCGTAGCCGTAGGTGGGCAAGGTGTGGTTGGTGCCGCTGGCGTAATCGCCGACCGACTCCGGTGTCCATGCCCCAAGGAAGATGGAGCCGGCGTTCTCGAGCTTGCCGAGCAGTGCCCGCGGCGCCCGGGTCTGCACTATCAGGTGCTCCGGCGCATAGGCGTTGGAGATGGCGCAGGCCTCGTCCAGGCTGTCGCAGAGGATCACCAGGCTGGCACCCAGCGCCTTGGCAGCGATCTCGCGGCGGCTGAGCCGGGCCAGCTGGCCCTTGATCTCGCCGGCAATGGCATCGGCCAGCAGGGGTGAGGTGGTGACCAGCACCACCTGACTGTCGGGACCGTGCTCGGCCTGGGAAAGCAGATCTGCTGCCACGAAGGCGGGGTTGGCGCTCTCGTCGGCAATCACCAGCACCTCGGAGGGGCCGGCGGGCATGTCGATGGCGGCGCCGCGCCAGTCACGAGAGACCTGGCCCTTGGCCTCGGTCACGTAGGCGTTGCCCGGGCCGAAGATCTTGTCCACCTTGGGAATGCTCTCGCTGCCATAGGCCATGGCGGCGATGGCCTGGGCGCCGCCGATGGCGAATACCTTCTCGACGCCGCAGGCGCGGGCGGCAAACAGTATCTCGTCGCTGGCCGGCGACGGGGTGCAGAGCACCACCTCACGGCAACCAGCTAGGCGTGCCGGAATTGCCAGCATCATGACGGTGGAGGGGAGCGGTGCACTGCCCCCCGGCACATAGAGACCGACCCGGCTGATGGGCTGGGTGCGCAGCTCGCACACCACGCCGGGCTGGGTCTCGACCCGCACCACCGGCTGCACCTGGGCGGCGTGGAAGGTGCGAATATTGGCAATCGCGGCTTCGATGGCACTCTTGATGTCATCGTCCAGTCGGGCGCAGGCGGCCTCGATTTCGGCCTCGCTGACCCGCAGTTGTTCACGGGGCGCGCGTTCGAAACGCAGGCCGAGCTCGCGCAGGGCCTCGTCGCCACGGCTGCGCACGGCTGTGATGATCTCCTTGACCACGGCGCCTATGTCCACCTCGTCATTGAGGGCGGGCCGGGTCAGCACGTCGGTTTGCTGGGCGGGGGAGAGGGTCTTCCAGATCAGGGTCTGCATGGTGTCCCCTCCTTATTCCATCATTTTTTCGATGGGCAGCACCAGGATGGAGCTGGCACCGAGGGCCTTGAGCTGCTCCATGGTTTCCCAGAACAGGGTCTCGCTGGATACCACGTGCAGCGCCACCTGATTGGTGTCACCAGCCAGCTGCATTATGGTGGGGCGCTCGGCGCCGGGCAGCAGATCCGTGATGGCATCGAGTTTGTCTTTGGGGGCGTGCAGCATGATGTACTTGCTCTCGCGCGCCTGCTGCATCCCCTGGATGCGGGGCAGCAGCTTGTCGATCAGCTTCTGCTTGGCCTCATTCAAGGGGTTGGGGGCCTGCACCAGCACCGCCTTGGAGCGGTAGATCACCTCCACCTCTTTGAGGCCGTTGGCCTCCAGGGTCGCGCCTGTGGAGACCAGATCGCAGATGGCATCGGCCAGACCAGCGCGCGGCGCCACTTCCACCGAGCCGCCCAGCATGACGCTCTTGAAATTGAGCCCCTTCTCATCGAAGAAGCGCTTGAGCAGGCCCGGGTAGGAGGTGGCGATGCGCTTGCCCGCCAGGCTCTGCGGCCCCGTGTAGGCCACATCGTCCGGCACCGCCAGCGACAGGCGGCAGCCCCCGAAATCGAGCTGCTTGAGGGTTTTCACTTCCGCGGGCAGCCCCTGGGAAGCGCGAATGAGCTGCGCCTCTTCCAGCACGTTCTCACCTATGATGCCAAGGTCGACCACCCCTTCCATCACCAGACCGGGGATGTCGTCATCACGCACCCGCAGTATGTCGATGGGCATGTTTTCCACATGGGCGATAAGGCGCTGCTCGCGCAGGTTGATCTTGAGGCCGCAGCTCTTGAACAGGGCTTGGGAATCCTGGCTCAGACGACCGGACTTTTGCATGGCGATACGCAGGCGTTGTGTTTCCATTTGCTCGATTTCCTTCTAGTCAAAAACGAAAAAACCCTCGGAAGTATGTGCTTCCGAGGGTTTATGAATCTTGCGGTCCTTTTGGAAGTCACCAGTTAAGTGTCTTCCAGCAGTCAACCTCCTGAAAGACTAGTCGGGATGATGATGGTGGTGATGAGTCTTCAGCAGGGTGAACTTCATGTAACTAATCCTTTACAAATAAGATGTCGTAGTTGACGCCCGATTTAAACTACCTTCCTTGACGGAAAAAGCAACTCGAAAATGTGATTCCATCGATTAAAGTTGAGAAAACGGTTTCTTGGTCGATAACTAGACAAGATGCCCCAGAGGAGGCGAGATCATGCCCAGCCAGGACCTGTTGTTCCCCATTTTGCCGCGGGCGCCAGCGACCCCGAGTCCTGACGACATCAAGCGGGAAGTGACCCAGATCAGCCAGAAGCACCAGTTGCGCAAGACCAGCACCGACAACGGTGAGTCCCAGCAGCGCCAGCAGGCCTACCCCTCTGCCAAACGTGATCAGCCAAAGCCAGAAGAGGACGATCACAAGCCGGATCCCGAGCACCAGATCGATCTCTTCGTCTGAACGCATTATCAGTCCCGCTTTCACCGCATTTTTGGCATAATGCCCGCTTTTGCTGCGGGACGCCCTTTTGACCATCCAGACCCTGTTCAAGCCAGATGGCCCTCTGGCCAGCCACATCGACGGCTTCGTTGCCCGCGCCCCGCAACTGGCCATGGCCGAAGCCGTCTCAAGCGCCATCAAGAGTGGTGGCCGTCTGCTGGTGGAGGCGGGGACCGGTACCGGCAAGACCTATGCCTATCTGGTGCCGGCGCTGGAGTCCGGCAAGCGGGTGGTGATCAGCACAGGCTCCAAAAATCTGCAGGAGCAGCTCTTCTATCGCGATCTGCCTACCATCACGGGGGCGCTCTCCTACACCCCGCCGGTGGCCCTGCTCAAGGGGCGCAGCAACTACCTGTGCATAGAACGGATGAACCGCCTGCTCAGCGAATCCCATCTGCAAAAGCCGGAAATCCTCAACGATCTGGTCAAGGTCAAATCCTGGTCCACTGCCACCGACAACGGCGATGTGGGTGACATCCCGGGTCTGCAGGAGAACGCCGAGATCCTCGCCCACGTCACCAGCACCAACGACAACTGCCTCGGCCGCGATTGCCCCTATTACGACGACTGCCATCTGGTGGTGGCCCGCCGCCGCGCCATGGATGCCCAGGTGGTGGTGATCAATCATCACCTCTTCTTCGCCGATATGGCGGTGAAAGACACGGGATTTGGCGAGCTGGTGCCCGAAGCCCAGGTTTATGTGTTCGACGAGGCGCATCAGTTGGCGGAGATCGCCACCAACTACTTCGGCAAGTCGGTGGGCAGCCGCACCATCCAGGATCTGGCGCAGGATATCCAGCTTGCCTATCGCGCCGAGGCCCACGACATGGGGCAGCTTGGCAAGGCGGCGGACCGGCTCTCCATCGCCAGCCAGGATCTGCGCCTCGCCTTCGGGGTGGACGGCGGCCGTGGCAATACCCGCGACATGTTGCGCCAGCCGCTCTGGGCCCAGGCGCTGGCCCGCCTCAACGATGCCCTCGGGCTCTGTTACGAGGTGCTCAAACTCGCGCTGGGGCGTGGTGAGCAGCTGGATCACGCCTTCGAGCGGATCTGCGAGCTGCGCGCCCGCCTTGGGGAGGTGTTGACCATCAACCAGACCGGTTTCTCCTACTGGTATGACTGCTCGCGGCTGCACTTCTCCCTCAACATCACCCCGCTGTCGGTGGCCGAGCGCTTTGGCGCCGAGGTGCTGCGCCCCGAGGTGGCCTGGATCTTTACCTCCGCCACCCTGACGGTGGATATGCGTTTTGACCACTTCAAGGCCGAGCTGGGGCTGGCGGGCAGCGCCGAGCTCATCCTCGACAGCCCGTTTGATTACGCCGAACAGGCGCGGCTGTGCGTGCCCCGTTTTCTGCCCGAGCCCAACGCCTTCGGGCGGGGCGAGCAGTTGGCCCAGCTGATGATCCCCCTCATCAACAAGACGCCGGGGGGTTGCTTCTTCCTCTGCACCAGCCATCAGGTGATGCGCCAGGTGGCCGAGGTGCTGCGCCGCGAGATAGGCCGCACCGTGCTGCTGCAGGGGGAGGACAACAAGCAGCGGCTGCTCAAGGAGTTCGTGGAGAATGGCCGTGCCGTGCTGGTGGCTACCAGCAGCTTCTGGGAGGGGATAGACGTGCGGGGGGCCGCGTTGTCGTGTGTTATCATCGACAAGCTGCCGTTTGCCAGCCCCGACGACCCGCTGCTCAAGGCGCGAGTCGATGATTGCAAGCTCAAGGGGGGCGATCCCTTCGCCGAGCTGCAGCTGCCCAAGGCGGTGATCGCGCTCAAACAGGGGGTGGGGCGGCTCATTCGTGATCGCAGTGATCACGGTGTACTGGTCATCTGTGATCCACGCATGGTCAACAAACCCTACGGCGCCACCTTTATCAAGAGTCTGCCCGCCATTCCCCGTACCCGGGAGCTAGGGACGCTGGGGAGTTTCTTCGATCGCGGCGAATAGGTGCCCCGCTGATGGGCATCCAGTGGCCTGTTCATGGCAGTTAAGGCTATTTTCTCAAGAGATGCGGCGGCCACGCAGCCCGCTTCGAGGGTTTTTCATCGAGCCGCTTGCAGATAGATGACAGAATTGAACAACGGGCGAGCACAACTTGCTTGCCGGTTACGTAATTGACTGATTTTATAGAGATTGGAAAGCATGAACGAGTTGAAGATCCTGGCCGTTGATACCGCCACCGAAGCCTGCTCCGCCGCCCTGCTGGTGGGTGACAAGCTGTTCTCCCGCTGGGAAGAGGCGCCGCGGGATCACACCCGCAAAATCTTGCCCATGGTTCAGGCTGTGTTGGACGATGCCGGGATAGCCTTGAGCGAGCTCGATGCCATCGCGTTCGGGCGTGGCCCGGGTTCTTTCACCGGCGTGCGGATCGGGATCAGCGTGGCCCAGGGGCTGGCCTTCGGGGTTGGCGTGCCGCTCATCGGCATCTCCACTCTGGCCGCCATGGCGCAGGGGGCTTATCGGCTGGAAGGCGCCGAGCGGGTGTTGACCGCCATCGATGCGCGCATGGGGGAGGTCTACTTCGGTCAGTACGCGCTGAAGGATGGCCGCATGCAGCTGGTGGGTGAGGAGGTCGTGAGTGATCCGGCTGCGCTGTTGGCGTCTGGCCCGCTGGCGGGTCGCTGGGCCCGTGTCGGCACCGGCTTTGAGACCTATGGCGAGATCCTGGGTGGTCTGGCCGAGGAGGTTGTCATGAGCCAGGTACGCTTCCCGGCGGCCGTCGACATGCTGCCGCTGGCGCGTGCCGCCTTGCTGGCGGGGGAGGCTGTACCTGTGGAGCAGGCCACCCCGGTATACTTGCGAGACAAGGTAACCTGGAAAAAATTGCCGGGTCGCGAATAAGGGCAGGAAGCGGCGTGGCATGCCTGTCGCTCCTGCCGTAAACCAGGATCCCCATGCCGGACAGGGTCTGGTAACAGGTTCGGTATTCGGCAAACAGGAGAGTGACATGATGAAACGTGCGATTGTGATAGGGGTAGCTGGCTTGTTGCTCGGCGCATGCAGCTCCATGCCCAAGGAGCTGGCCTATGAGCCGGAAAGCCAGCTGGTGGCGTATCAGCCAGCCCTGGCTGGTCAGGAAGGCAAGCCGGCGCGTTGGAGCGGGGTCATCTCGGCGGTGCACAATTTGACGGAAAAGAGTGTCATCGAAATGGTTTATCTGCCGCTCAAATCCAACGGCGTGCCGGAGCAGACCGAGCAGAGCCCGGGTCGATTTTTCGCTGTCATGAAGGGCTTCGTCGATCCGACCCTGTACGCCAAGGGGCGCAGCCTGACGGTGCTCGGCACTATCGGCAAGCCGGTGGATGGCCAGATTGGCCAGCACAAGTATCGCTTCTCCGTGCTCAATGCCAGCTCCAGCAAGCTGTGGCCGCCGGTGAAGGAGGTGGAGATCCGCTACATGGATCCCTATTTTTACGACCCTTTCTATGATCCCTTCTGGCCGAGACGGCCGCTGCGTCGCTAAGGTTGCCCATGACAGTCATCATGCAGGAGAAAATGGTCGCCCTGACCGATGGTCGCCGGGTGGCCTTGCTTGACAACGAGCAGCAGGGCAAGCCGCTGCTGATCGCCTTGCACGGCTGGCTCGACAACGGCGCCAGCTTTCTGCCCCTTGCTCCCCATCTGCAGGATGTTCATCTGATCTGCGTCGATCTGCCGGGCCATGGCCACTCGGATCACAAAACCACCCCCTATGTCTTTGTCGATTGGCTGGACGATCTCTACCAGATCGTTCAGGCGGCAGGCTGGCCGCGTTTCAGTCTGCTCGGCCACTCCCTCGGGGCGCTGATCGCCTCTGCCTATGCCGGGGTGTTTCCCGAGCAGGTGGAGCGGCTCATCATGCTGGAGGGGTTGGGCCCCTTGAGCCAGCCCGATGAGGAGGTGCCGGCCCAGCTGCGGCGGGCGATGTTAAATCGCAGCCGCACCCGTGAGCGGGTCTCCAATGGTTTTGCCTCCATCGAGGAAGCGGCAATGGCCCGTTGCAAGGTGGCGGACATTGCCCCGAACGCGGCGCGGCTTATCTGTGAGCGACAACTGGTGGAGCGGGCAGGGCGCTGGCATTGGCGCAGCGACCCCAGATTGCGGGATCTGTCGCCACTGCGCATGAGCGAAGGCCAGGCCCAGGCGTTGATCCGGGCCATCCGCTGCCCTGTGCTGTTTATCCGGGGCGAGCAGGGCTTTGCCAGCCTGCTGGCGCAGTGGCAGTTGCGTCATGGCGCATTCGAGCGAATAGAAATGGTCGTTTTGGCGGGAAACCATCATTTTCATATGGAAAATTCGGTCGATACCGCCGTTTGTATCGAAAAATTTTGTCAAATTCGGTAGAATCACCGGCTTTCAATAATTCCAGGTTTGTCTTCCCCCTCACACTTTTCCGTTGTTAATTTGCTGTTAATTGATGTTGCCCTATGTAAATATGTGCGGCATTAGAGCATGAGCTTAAAACAACCGATTTAAATGGATGTGAACAGGGACGGAGGCAACACAGTGAGCGCACAGGTGCTAGTTATGCAGGAGAAGTTCGTGGAAAAAGTCTGGCTGAAGCGTTATCCGGAAGGGGTTCCCGCCGAGATCAACCCAGACCAATACAGCTCCCTGGTCGACATGTTTGAGGCATCGGTGACCGAGTTCGCCGATCAACCTGCCTTCGTCAACATGGGGCAGACCATCACCTACCGCCGACTGGAAGAGCAGTCCCGCGCCTTTGCCGCCTACCTGCAAAACGAGCTCAAGCTCAGCCAGGGTGATCGGGTGGCCGTGATGATGCCGAACCTGTTGCAATACCCCATCGCCGTGTTCGGCATACTGCGCGCCGGCATGATAGTGGTGAACGTCAACCCGCTATACACCCCGCGCGAGCTGGAGCATCAGCTCAAGGACTCGGGCGCCAAGGCCATCGTCATCGTCTCCAACTTTGCCCATACCCTGGAAAAAGTGGTTTACGACACCCCGATCAAGCATGTCATCCTGACCCGCATGGGCGACAACCTGGGGCTGGCCAAGGGCACGCTGGTCAACTTCGTGGTGAAATACGTCAAGAAGCTGGTGCCCAAATACAACCTGCCCCACGCAAGCACCATGCGTCAGGCCCTCTCCAAGGGGCGCTACCTGCAGTACATCAAGCCCGAGATCACCAATGACGATCTCGCCTTCCTGCAGTACACAGGCGGCACCACAGGCCTCTCCAAGGGAGCCATGCTGACCCATCGCAACATGATCGCCAACGTCGAGCAGTGCCTCGGCGTCTACGGTCCCATGCTGGAGCGGGGCAAGGAGTTCGTGGTCACGGCACTGCCGCTCTACCATGTCTTCGCCCTGACGGTGAACTGCCTGCTGTTCATGCGCATGGGGGGATACAACCTGCTCATCAGCAACCCGCGCGACATCCCGGGCTTCGTCAAAGAGATCAGAAAATACCCCTTCACCTGCATCACAGGGGTCAACACCCTGTTCAATGCCCTGGTCAACAACGGCGAATTCCAATCGATGGATTTCAGCAAGCTGAAGCTGACCATAGGGGGTGGCATGGCGGTGCAACGGGCGGTGGCCGAACAGTGGAAGGGGCTGACCGATACCCCGCTGCTGGAAGGTTATGGCCTGACCGAGTGTTCGCCGCTGGTGAGCGTCTGCCCCTACGATCTGCTCGACTACAACGGCTCCATCGGTCTGCCGGTTTGCTCCACCGACATCCGGCTGGTGGATGACGCCGGTCAGGTGATCACCGAGTTTGGCAAGCCCGGCGAGATGCAGGTGCGCGGCCCCCAGGTGATGGTGGGTTACTGGCAGCGTCCAGAGGCCACTGCCGAGGTGATGCAGGATGGTTGGCTCTGTACCGGCGACATCGCAGTGTGCGACGAGCAGGGCTTCTTCAAGATCGTCGATCGCAAGAAGGACATGATCCTGGTCTCGGGTTTCAACGTCTATCCGAACGAGATCGAGGATGTGGTGGCGCTTCACCCCAAGGTGCTGGAAGTGGCGGCGGTCGGTGTGCCGCACAAGGTTTCCGGCGAGCTGGTGAAGATCTTCGTGGTCAAGAAAGATGCAAAACTGCAGGAGGACGAGATTATTGCCCACTGCCGCACACATCTGACTGCCTATAAGGTGCCGAAACTGGTAGAATTTCGCGACGAACTTCCCAAGACCAATGTGGGCAAGATCCTGCGCCGCGTGCTGCGCGACGAGGAAATTGCCAAGCAATAGCGGGCGATGCGCCGCTGTCATGCAAAACCGTGGGTCATGCCACGGTTTTTTCTTTTGGCCCTGATCAACGCGCAGGCAAAGATGCACTATCAACTCATTTCACAGCAAGCCGAACTGGAACAGTATCTCGCTTCCCTGGCCGACGTTCCCCTGGCCATAGATACTGAATTCGTCCGCACCCGCACCTATTACCCCCAACTGGGCCTGTTCCAGATCTATGATGGCGAGCATCTGGCCCTGCTGGATCCTCTGGCCCTGGATCTCACCCCTCTCTGGCAACGGCTTGGCCGGGCAGGGCAGATCGCCATATTGCACGCCTCCGGCGAAGATCTGGAGCTGATCCAGCACGAGGCTGGCCATCTGCCCAATCAGATGCACGATACCCAGCTGGCGACTGCCTTTCTGGGGCACGGCGTCTCGGTGGGCTTCGGCGCCCTGGTCAAGGAGTTCCTCGGGGTGGAGTTGGAGAAGGATCAGGCCCGTACCGACTGGCTCGCTCGTCCGCTCACCGAGCGTCAGCTCGAATACGCGGCGGCCGATGTGTTCTACCTGATGCCGCTCTACGAGATGGTGATGGCCCGGCTGCAAGAGAGCGGCAAGTTTGCCTGGTTCGAGCAGGAGTGTCAGAACCACTCGGCCCGCAAAACCCAGGGCAGCGATCCCCGTCAGGCCTATCTCGAGATAATCAATGCCTGGCAACTGGGGCGCCGTGAACTGGCCATATTGCGCGAGCTGGCCGCCTGGCGTCAGCAAGAGGCGGTAAGGCGGGATCTGGCCCTCAACTTCGTGGTCAAGGAGCTGCACCTGTTCAAGGTGGCGGAGCGCAAACCCACGTCGCTGCGCGATCTCAACGAGCTGGGGCTGGCTCCCATCGAGATCAAGATCCACGGCAAGCGGATGCTGGACATAGTCGCGACGGCCCAGCAGAGCGACCCTGCGAGCTGGCCCGAGCCCATTCGCCGGCTGGTGGACTATCCCCAGTACAAGGCCGAGCTCAAGCGCATCAAGGGGATGGTGGAAGAGAAGGCCAAGGCCAGCAACATTCCGCCGGAACTGGTGGCGAGCAAGAAGATCATTCACCAGTACTTCACCTGGAGCTGGCGCATGAGCGATGAAGAGCGCGCTCGTGCCGACAAGCCCATGCTGCTGCAAGGGTGGCGTCATGAGCTGGTGGGTCACCTGCTGGCACAATAAGCTATACAGTCAACAATGGGCCCGATGGGCCCATTTTTTATCTGTTTCACTATGCCTCACTGCAGCGGGTAGCGGTAGCGTGCGAGGATCTGCCCATATTCCGGGCTCTGCAGCAGCGCCCGGATGGCCTCATCGAGCCGTTGCAACTGCTGGGGCGTGGTGGTGCGGCGGCTCAGCATCAAATGCACGGGTGTCTGCTGGATAGTGAGCAGTGTGGCCAGCTCATCGAGTGGCATGCCAACGAGGCTCAGCTCCTGCAGCCCCATGGGATCAATGACCACACCCTGGATGCGGCCTGCCAGCAGCAATTTCACCAGCTGGTCCAGCCGCAGCCTGACGAGCAGGCGATCTTTCAGCTGGGGAGATTGCATGAAGGCACGAAAATCCACGCCATAGTCAAAGTCGCGCAGCATGCCTATGGTGAATTCGGTGCGAGGCAGCAGATCGGAGAGCTGGGCTATCCCCTGCCAGCGTGACATGTCCTGGCGCCGGATGAGCAGCACAGTCTCTTCATTGCGATAGGGAATGGAAAAGCGGGCGAACTGTTCACGCTGGGCGGTTTGACTGGCGGACATGGCCAACTGTATGGAGCCGAACTCCAGCTCGCGCAGCACGCGGGCCCAGGGCATCTCGCTGTAACTGGCATCAAAACCGGCCCGGCTGAAGATGGCCTCTAGCAAGTCGATGTCCAGCCCCTGCAACTGCTGCTGTTCATCGCGAAAGCTGAACGGATGCCAGCTTGACCAGCCCACGACCAGTGACTCCTGTGCCCAGGCGGTGCAACACAGACACCATAACAACAAGACTCTGTACACGGATCTGTCCCTGTTCAGCGTGGTTGTTGTTGATTATTGGATAGAAACGGCAGGCTGACCAGCCCGGAAGCGAGGATGCACGAATGTGCATCCCTCAGAGTTCGTGGGCGTGGAATCCCTTGCGATAGCGGGCTTCGCAGCGCGGGCAGCGTTGCAGGGTCGGATCCTGTTCGAGCTGCTCTATGGCAAGCGGCTCTTCGCAATCGGAACAGAGGCCATAGAGACCCAGATCCATTTGGCAGAGGGCGGCATCAATCCGCTTGAGGCTGGCCACGCTCTGCTCCACCTTGGGCAAGTCGAGGCGACTGGTCAGATCCACCAGCTGATCCCGTTCGCAGTGATCCACTTTTTCCGCCCACTCGTCACGCCGACAGGCTTTGAGCTGACCGATCAACTCTTCTCTTACTTGCGCCCAGTCAGTCAGCAGGCGATCACGCCACACGGCCAACCGAGCTTGCGTCATTTCACACACACTAGCCCCCAACAGACGAATTACAAATCCAGGGCAGTATAGGGAGACGACAGGATTATCAAGATGATATGCGTCAAGTAAAGGACGGTTAGATCACAGTTTTCGAGGCTTGCAGCAAGGCCTCCCGGATGGGATCCGTCTCTTTGTGCAGCCGGATGTCGCGAAACAGCAGGTCGGCTTGCGGGTATTCCCGCTTGAGGTAGCTGAACCACTGCTTGATGCGGCTGGGGTAGTAGTCCGCCTTCTCGCTGGCCAGATCCTGCTCCGTGTAGTTCACCATCAGCTGCAGCACCTGGGCCCAGCTCATGTGGGCGCAGCCTGTCTTCATCACGTTGGCCAGGTTGGGCAGGGAGATGGCGCCGCGCCCGACCATGAGGGCATCACAGCCGGAGACGCGGGCACAGGTCAGCGCATCCTGATGATCCCAGATCTCGCCGTTGGCGGTGACCGGGATGGGCAGGGCGCGGCGGATGGCGTCCACATACTCCCAGTGGGCCGGGGCCTTGTAGCCTTCGCGCTTGGTGCGGGCATGCACCGCCAGCTCGTTGGCCCCCGCCTGATAGACGGCCTGGGCGTTCTCCAGGTAGAGATCCTTGTCATCGTATCCGAGGCGGATCTTGGCGCTCACCGGCAGGTGGGCGGGCACAGCCTCCCGTACCGCCTTGACGATGCGGTAGATGGTGTCGGGCTCTTTGAGCAAGACGGCGCCGCCCTTGCTCTTGTTCACCGTGGGGGCAGGGCAGCCGAAGTTGAGATCGACTCCGGGGGAGCCTAGTTCGATGGCGCGCAGTGCGTTCTCGGCCAGCCATTCGGGGTGTTGCCCCAGCAGTTGCACCCGTACCGGGGTGCCGGCGCGGGTCTTGCCGCCCTGCTTGAGTTCGGGCGCGATCCGATAAAACACCTTGGCAGGCAGCAGCTGATCGACCACGCGGATAAATTCGCTGACGCAGAGGTCGTAGTCGTTGACGGAGGTGAGTACCTCCCGCATCAGGTGATCCAGCACCCCCTGCATGGGGGCCAAAATAACGCGCATAGCTGCTTCCGAAGACAAGGGGAGAAAAAAGAGCGCAGATTGTAGTGGCAATGGCCGGTCTTGTCAGCCGTCAGCCCACTCGTTGAGCCTAATCAGCCGCCGCTCGCGGGGCTGGGCTGTCAGCTTTCGGGTCAACTCTGTTAGGCTAAGCAGAGCTGGATGGAAGAGGAGTGGCCATGAAACGTTGGTGTCTGATGGGATTGGGCTGGTTGGCATTCGTCACCGGCATCATAGGAATCGTGTTGCCGCTGTTGCCGACCACCCCCTTCATGTTGTTGGCGGCGGCGCTGTTTGCCCGCTCGTCCCCCCGTTTTCACCGCTGGCTGCTGGCTCACCCCTGGTTTGGCCCCCCCATCGCCGATTGGCAGCAGTATCGCGGCATTCGCCGCCACGCCCGGCGCCGGGCCATCATCTTCATCCTGCTCTCCTTCTCGGTGTCGCTGGCGGTGGTGCCCCTGCTGTGGGTCAGGCTGCTGCTCATTGCCATAATGGTGATCCTGCTCACCTGGTTAATGCGTCTGCCGGTACTGGAGCCAGTTGCAATGGCGAAGTGAAGTCCCTAAGCTATTGCGGCAATAATGCTATGGAGTCGGCCTGTCATTTTGCGTGACGGGCCTTTTTATTTCCCGCTGGCGGGAATCGAGAAATACGGCCACGCCTGGGCTCAAAAAATAAGCGGTCAAACAATGAATCCGGATACCCTGAAATTTATCGAAGCGAGCATCAAGACCATCCCCGACTATCCGAAGCCGGGCATTCTGTTTCGTGACATCACCAGCCTGATAGAGAACGCGGAGGCCTTCAAGGCCACCATCGATCTGCTGGCTGAGCATTATCGTGATCAAGGGATCACCAAGATCGTCGGCACCGAGGCCCGCGGCTTCATCTTTGGTGCGCCGGTCGCCTTCGCCATGGGCCTGGGGTTTGTGCCTGTGCGCAAGCCGGGCAAGTTGCCCCGCGACGTGATCGAGGAGTCTTATGCCCTCGAATACGGTACCGACACCCTGCAACTGCACACAGATGCCATAGTGCCGGGTGACAAGGTGCTGGTCGTCGATGATCTGCTGGCCACCGGCGGCACCGTCGATGCGACCGTCAAGCTCATCCGCCGTGCCGGTGGTGATGTGGCCGATGCGGCCTTCATCATCTCCCTGCCGTCTCTGGGCGGCGATGCCCGCCTGACGGCGGCCGGCATCAAGGTCGTCTCACTGGTCGAACTGGCCGGCGAGTAATCCCCCAGGATGCAACGCAGGCCTCGTCAGCCTGCTGCGTGTCCCGAAACCGGTGCCCATCCGGGCATCGGTTTGAAATTCAAGCGATCCCTCCCGACCTCGCCGATAGCCGATACAGCCCGCCTGGCATTTGTGTTAGCATTCTGCCTCAATGCCTTGTCATCCCTGCATCGAGACTTATGAGCTATCAGGTTCTGGCGCGTAAATGGCGCCCCCATACGTTTGAACAAGTGGTAGGCCAGCACCATGTGCTGACCGCCTTGACCAACGCCCTGGATCAGGGACGGCTGCATCACGCCTATCTGCTGAGCGGTACCCGTGGGGTTGGCAAGACCACCATAGCCCGCATTCTGGCCAAGAGTCTCAATTGCGAGCAGGGGATCAGCAGCCATCCGTGCGGTGTGTGCGACACCTGCCGCGAGATCGATCAGGGGAACTTTGTCGATCTGCTGGAGATCGATGCGGCGTCCCGCACCAAGGTGGAAGACACCCGCGAGCTGCTCGACAACGTGCAGTACCGGCCGGCCCGTGGCCGCTTCAAGGTCTACCTCATCGATGAGGTGCACATGTTGTCGCGCCACAGCTTCAACGCCCTGCTCAAAACCCTGGAAGAGCCGCCCCCCTATGTGAAGTTCCTGCTAGCCACCACGGATCCGCAGAAGCTGCCCATTACCATCCTTTCCCGCTGCCTGCAGTTCCATCTGAAGAGTCTGGATCAGACCCAGATCGCCAAGCAGCTGGAGTGGGTGCTGGATCAGGAGGGGCAACCGTTCGAGCCGCGCGCCTTGCAGGCCCTGGCCAAATCGGCCGACGGCAGCATGCGCGATGCTCTGAGCCTGACCGATCAGGCGCTGGCCCACGGCAATGGCAGCGTACGCCTCGAGAGCGTGCTGGCCATGCTGGGGACGCTGGATCATCGCCACCTTCACCAGTTGCTGGAGGCCATCCTGCGCCAGGATGCCCCGGCGACCATGGCCAAGATCACCGAGATTGCGACCCTGGGTCCCGATTTTGATCAGCTGCACGCCGAGCTGGAAGGGCTGCTCCATCGCATCGCCATGGCCCAGCTGCTGCCTGCCACCGTACAGGAGCAGGGGGCCGATGCCGATGCCCTGTTGCAGCTGGCCCAGGCCATGAGCCCGGAAGAGGTGCAGCTCTGCTACCAGATAGTGCTGGGAGGGCGCAAGGATCTGCCCTGGGCGCCCGATGGCCGCACTGCGCTCGAGATGACTTGCCTGCGCATGCTGGCCTTCTCCCCGCGCCGTGAGGCTGTGCACCCGGCCAACCTTGCCGCTTTGCCGCCCGGACTTGCCGTGGCAGGAAGGACCGCACCGGCCCCGCTGGGAAAGCCACAGGGGGTTGAGCCAGCCCCCGCTTCGGCCACAGCGACTGTGGCCCAACCGGCTGTATCTGGTGATGCTCCGCCCTCCACGCCGGGGGAGCACACCCTTGTGCAGGCCGAGCCTGTCATCCCCTCTGCTGCGGATGAGCAAGAGAGCGCCAGCGACGCGCTGAGTGCGCCGCTGTTTGCCGAGCAGGACGAGTTGCTGCGTGAGGCGCAGCAGATGGGTTATGAGGGATCCTCTGGCGCGAGTGAGCCAATGGCCTCCGTCAGCGAGAATGACCCTGCGATGCAGGATGCCTCATTGGCAGCACCGCCATCCTCCGAGCCTCATATGGAGGCGGCTCCCGTTGCCGAGCAGGAAGCTGCGCCCTCAGCCGCGTCCAGCATGCAGAGCCTGCTGGGCAAGCGCAATTTGCTGCGCAGCCGCCTGCGTGGTGAGCCAGGAGCCACTGCCGTTGCATCTGCACCTCCTCGCGTTGCGCCCACCCGGCCGGTGGCGGCCCCCGAGGCCAGCCCGATCGCGCAGCCGGTTGCGGCGCCCGCATCCCCCGCTTGGCAAGCCGCCGCCGTGGTGCCAGCCCAGAGTTCAGCGGTAGCGGGTTATGAGGATCTGCCGCCGCTCGATGCCTATGACGACAGTGGCAGCGACTATGAAGAGTATCTGAGCCAGGGCTTTAGCGATGCCGCTGCCAGTGCGCCCATGCCGAACCGGGTGCCGACGGCCAGCGCCGGGCCTGCCTATGGTCAGGCTGCCCCGGCTCAGGCTCCCGCCAGAGCGAGTCCCAACCCGGACGATCTACCGCCCTGGGATCTGGACGGTACGCCGGCCGCGAGGGCGCAGGTAGCGCCTGCCGTGCCCAGCCCCAGCGCCGCCCCTGCAGCGCCCCGGGTTGCTGCCGCCAGCGAACCACAGCCGGTGGTGACCTCCGTGATGGAGACCATCGACTGGGATGAGCTGGAGAGCGACAGCCAACCCGAGGAGGGGGAAGAGGTCGCCAGACTGATCCCGTCCTCCTTGCTGGTCAACTGCGGCGATCCCTGGGCCGAGTTGATTGCCCGCACCGGGGTCGGTGGCCGGCTGCGTCAGCTGGCGATCAACTCCGTCATGCGCCAGCAGGGAGACACTGTGCTGCTGACCCTCAAGCCCGAGCAGCGCCACCTCATCAGCGATCGGGCCCGCGCCGATCTGGCCGAGATCATAGGCCCCGAGCTGGGTCAGGCCGTGCAGGTGGAGGTGACCCTGGGCCTGGTGCCCGAGCAGGAGACGCCGCTGGAGATAGAGCATCGCCTCTATCTGGGCGTGCGCGAGCAGGTAAGCCGGGATCTGGAGCAGGATCCCAACGTGCAGTTTTTAGTTCAGCGATTCGGCGCCGTGCTCCACCACGAGAGCATAGAACCGCTCAGCAATTGAATTCGATGCTTAATACCCATGCCGGGCCTTGTGCCCGGTTGAAAAGCGGTTTGCTTGTCCCCATCTAGGACAGACAAGCCCACAGCCCGGCGCTGGATGCCGGATTTCAAGACGAGAGACGACATATGTTTGGTAAAGGTGGAATGGGGAACCTGATGAAGCAGGCCCAACAGATGCAAGAGCGCATGCAGAAGATGCAAGAGCAGCTTGCCCAGATGGAAGTGGTCGGCGAAGCCGGTGCTGGCATGGTCAAGGTCACCATGGCCGGCAGCCACAGCGTGCGTCGCATCGAGATCGACCCGAGCCTGATGGAAGATGACAAAGAGATGATCGAAGATCTGGTCGCTGCCGCCGTCAACGATGCCGTTCGTCGTGTGGAAGAGCAGAACAAGACCAAGATGGGCGAACTGACCGGTGGCATGCAACTGCCCCCGGGCATGAAGCTGCCCTTCTAAGGATGTCAATCCAATGCTTTGACAGGGGCGCGGGCTAAGGACCAGAACGGTCTGATGTTCCCGCGATGTGGCGCAGGGTGGGTGTTTCATACCTTCCCCATCTGGCATGGCAAGCCCCATCAAGCATGACCAGAACGCAGTTGATGCAGGCACTCTGTATCAGCTGCGTTTTTTTATGCGTGCGTGCCAATCCAGCCCCTGTTGCGGCGGGTGTCATGGCTGCTGCGCAAAAATGAAGGCGCACTCGGGCGCCTTCCTGGTTTGTGCACACGCTTGCGCTTTATCACCAGCGTTGCCACCTCGCTTAACTCAGCCAGCCTGCCGCCATGGCCAGCTTGCCGCAGAGTGCGGCCAGCACTATGCCGAGCAGGGTGCGCAGGAACCAGATCACCACCAGCTGGTCCACGCTCACCGGGATCCTGGTGGCCAGGATACAGGGAATGGAGGCGGAGAAGAAGAGGACAGAGCTGACCGACACCACAGCGGTGACATAGCGCACCAGCAGATCCGCATCCTTGAGCAGGATGGCGGGCAGGAACATCTCCGCCAAGCCGGCCGAGAGCGATCTGGCTGTCTCCAGTGGCTCGCCCAGATCAAGCAACCAGGTCAGGGGCCACAGCAGCCAGCCCAGCAGATCGAACAAGGGGGTGTGCTGTGCCAGCAGCAGGCCGAGCAGGCCGACCGACAGTATGGTGGGCACCACGGCGGCCGCCATGCTGAGGCCATCTTTGAGGTTGTCCTGCAACTGGCGCAACACAGGGTCCGCCTGACGGGATTGAGCCAGCCCGGATGCCAGTGCGGCTTGCCAGCGGCGCATGCCGGCTGGCAGTGGCTCATCGGTCTCCCCGTGATGGGCCATGTTGGAGATGGGGGGCACGCGCGCCAGAATGGCGGTGATGACAAAGGTGATCACCAGGGTGGACCAGAAATAGAAGTTCCAGTGTTCCATCAGGTTGAGGGTCTTGGCCACAATGATCATGAAGGCGGCCGACACGGTGGAAAACCCGGTGGCTATGATGACGGCTTCCCGCACAGTGTATTTGCCCGCGAGGAAGACCCGGTTGGTGATGAGCAGACCAACCGAATAGCTGCCGACGAACGAGGCCACCGCATCGATGGCGGAGTGTCCCGGTGTGCGCCATAGCGGGCGCATCACGGGCTGCATCAGTACCCCGATCAGTTCCAGCAGGCCGAAGCCGAGCAGGAAGGTGAGGGCCATGGCACCTATGGGTACTATGAGGCCGACCGACATGGCCAGCTTGTCGAACAGAAAGGGCAGGCGATCCGGCGTCATCAACCAGGCCGGTCCCAGCTCGGCGACATGCATCACTGCCAGCCCAAGACCGAGCAGCTTGAACAGGCTCAGGAGCCGGTCGAAGGGACGCGCGCGCCAGCGGCCATCCAGCAGCGGGGTCAAGGCCCCATAAGTAATCAGCAACAGGATCAATCCCACCGCCAATGGCCGCTGTGCCATCAGCAAGCCAGCCAGATGATCCACCAGTATGGTGCTGCGTCCCGCCAGCTCGAACGGGATGAAAAAGATGGCGATGCCAAGCAGGCTGGTCAGCAACAGCTTGATGCCGGCACCTGATTTTGTGGGGGCTATGAGTACATTGTCCTGTTCCATACTGTCATTTCTCCTTGGGGTGTGACACCTGCCCGACATCTGACCGAGCTAATTGTATATACAATATCGTTACCGGCTCATAAATTAAACACAAAATTAACCAATGTGAAACATTGGCACTTTGAGTCCGGCGTGAGAGGGCGAGCGGATGGCCACGTCGATGGCGAGCTGGGTGCAGGAGAGGCAAAGGGTGGCGAGTGGGATAACCAGCCTGGCTGGGTAGATGGGCAGCAAAGGGGAGGCTCGCGGTCAGACAAGATGTGGCGCTGTCGTGCGGGCATCGCCAGACCAAGAATAACTAGGCCAGGGGAGGCAGGGGGCGGGAGCTTTATTGGAACCGGGCCGGTCGTCGGGGCCAAAGGGGAAAAAATGCGAGGTTTGTCGTGGGATATGGATCTCGCCGTGACGGGAACCCTGATGATGACAAAAAGATCTATAGCGACAAAAATCATATAAAACATTAACTTGGATTTCAGATTTTCGCTTTCGCTCATCCTTATGTACTTTCATCATTACTATTTATGGATCAGTTATAAAACCTTTGTTCATTTGACTACTTTTCGGGTTTCTCATTGCAGAGTAAGATGCCACTTCAATAAAAATAAGAATTAGGAGTTCGGGTGTGAAGGCATTAGCAAAAGAAAGGGTATCGCCCTATATAAGCCAGTTATATGAGTGCGGTATTAATGACTCTGACATTAAGTTGGTGGTGGATCAGTTCCGCTCCGATGTGTCGGGGAGTTCCTCGCTGTTTCTGTTACGGGATGATGACAAGAGCGACGGGATAAAACTCTTCTCCAGTGGGCTGACGGAGGCCCAGCAGCAGTTCTATGTGCAGCACCATCGCCAGGATGTGTGGTTCAATCACTATCTGGACAAGGGCTGCCAGGGCATAGTCAATGCCACCACACTATCCAATTCGGCCGGGCTGCTGGCCAGTTTCGGCGCCCAGTTTGCAGCCGGGGGCGTCTGCCGGGTGAAGGGGCGGGGCCTTAGCAGCCTGTGCACCTATCGCGGTGCCAGCCAGGATGACTTCAGCGCTCAGGATATCTCCTCGCTGACGGAGGTTTATTCTGGTCTTGCGGCCTGGAGCCACCATTATTGGAACCTGCTGGCCCTGGAAACCCAGAACTATCAGCTGCAGCAACTGGTTAAAAACCATAATAAGCCCAGCGCCATCGTCGATGACAAAGGTCATATCCATTATTCCAATGTGGCCTTCAATCGTATCTCCGATGAGAATGTGGAACTGCGGGCCATCAATGGTATTTTCTCGCTGCAAAATAAGGATCAACAACGCCAGTTCAAGGAGATCCTGAATGGCTTTGCCTACTTGTTGCCGGGGGCGAGCGCTTATATGTCGATTCCCCGCCAGGCCAATTTAAGGCCGCTGCTGATCCAGTGCACCCTGATGAGCGGTCTCAGCCGGTTCGAGCGCTATGTGGAAGTGGTGCTGCGGGATCCCGAGCACTCCTTCAATCCCGACATAGAAGCGCTGGCCAGCCTCTATCCGCTCACCATAGGCGAGAAGGAGCTGCTGGTGCTGATGAGCAAGGGTTACAGCAGCAACGACATCGCCGAGTTGCGCGGTGTCAAGGTAGAAACCGTCCGCTCGACCCTCAAGGGGGTGTTCAAGAAGACCGACTGCCACAGCCAGAACGAGCTGCTGCTGTTGCTGCAGTCCATCTCCTGATCCGGTGCGAGCTATGCTTGGAGTGAGCCGGACATAGTGCCCGGCTTGCGCCTCCCGCCCGGGAGGCTGGTTGGGGGAACGCACAATGGAATCACTCAAGGCAAAGGATTACATGCAGACCCGGCCCATCACGTTCAGCGCTGACATGATGGTGCAGTCTGCGGTCGAAAAGTTTCTCAACAGCCACCAACTTGGTGGCCCCGTGGTGGATACGCAAGGCCATCTGATCGGCTGGGTTTCCGAACAGGACTGCATCGCCGTCATGCTCAAGGAGGCCTATCACTGCGAGCAGGTCGCCCAGGTCAAGGATGTGATGCGCAAGGAGGTGCTGGCGGTCGGACCCGACACCAGCATTCTGGAGCTGGCCGAGATGATGATGGGGCAAAAGCCCAAGATCTATCCTGTGGTGGAGGAGGGGCACCTGCTCGGGGTGATCAGCCGTCACGATGTGATGCTGGCGATCCACGCCCAGCTGGGTACCTGTTTCGTACACAAGGCCCGGGCCTGATCGGATTGGGCGCCATGCGTCATCGGGAGCAGGCCGGGTGCCTGCTCTTTTTATTCAGACGCGCCATTCAGATGCTTCTGCCCAGGCGCCCGTTATTCCGGTTTTCATCGCCACCCCAATCGCTTTAAGGCTTGCACCTCTCTTCCTCGCTCTTTAGGATCTCCCGACGCTTGTCGATATGGCCCCTCTGGGCACTCATTTAAGGAATTCGTACCTTGTCTCTCTCTATCGAGGCGCTGCGCCGCCGTCTTTCTGCCTGCATGAATCTCGATGCCCGTCGCCTTTCCAGCCGTCTGCACGGGGTCAAGAAACTGCCTGAGGGCAAGCAGGCTGCCGTGCTTGAGACCCTGGCCGCAGATCTGGATGTTGCACAGGCGCGCTACCAGTCCCGTCTGGCGGGCGTGCCCAAGGTGACCTATCCGGCCAACCTGCCGGTCAGCCAGAAGCAGGCGGAGATCGCCAAGGCGATCAGCGAACATCAGGTGGTGATCATCGCTGGCGAAACCGGCTCGGGCAAGACCACCCAGATCCCCAAGATTTGTCTCTCGCTCGGGCGCGGAGTGAAAGGCTTTATAGGCCACACCCAGCCACGGCGCCTCGCGGCCCGTACCGTGGCGGCCCGCATCGCCGAAGAGATGCAATCCGAACTGGGTCACTACGTGGGCTACAAGGTGCGCTTTACCGATCAGGTGAGCGAGCAGACCCACATCAAGCTGATGACAGACGGTATCCTGCTGGCAGAAATCCAGCACGACCGCATGCTCACCCAGTACGACACCATCATCATCGATGAGGCCCACGAGCGCAGCCTCAACATCGACTTCATCCTGGGCTACCTCAAGCAGCTGCTGCCAAGGCGCCCGGATCTCAAGGTGATCATCACCTCGGCCACCATAGATCCCCAGCGTTTCTCCCGCCATTTCAACAAGGCGCCGGTGATCGAGGTCTCCGGTCGCACCTATCCCGTCGATGTGCGCTATCGTCCCCTCGTCAGTGACAAGAGTGAAGGGCTGGAGGAGCGCGACGAGCTGCAGGGGATCTTCGATGCGGTGGAAGAACTGGCCCGCGAAGGGCTGGGGGATATCCTCATCTTCATGAACGGCGAGCGGGAAATTCGCGATACCACTGAGGCCCTGCGCAAGCTCAACCTGCGCGATACCGAGGTGCTGCCGCTCTATGCCCGTCTCTCCAACGCCGAGCAGAACAAGGTGTTCCAGCAACATGCCGGCCGGCGTATCGTGCTCGCCACCAACGTGGCGGAGACCTCGCTGACGGTGCCGGGCATTCGCTACGTCATCGATCCGGGTACCGCCCGCATCAGCCGTTACTCCTGGCGCACCAAGGTGCAGCGCCTGCCCATCGAGCCCGTCTCCCAGGCCAGTGCCAACCAGCGCAAGGGGCGTTGCGGCCGGGTGGCGGACGGTATCTGTATCCGTCTCTACTCGGAAGAGGATTTCAACGGCCGCCCCGCCTTTACCGATCCGGAGATCCTGCGCACCAACCTGGCCTCCGTCATCTTGCAGATGCTGGCACTCGGCCTTGGCAACATGGAGGCCTTCCCCTTCGTCGAGCCGCCGGAATCGCGCCACATCAAGGATGGCCTGAGCCTGCTCAAAGAGCTGGAGGCGGTGCGCGAACTGCCTGCCCGTCATGCCGCTGCCCAGCAAGCCGGCCAGGAACAGGATCTCGAACCCAAGTTGCAGCTGACCGACACAGGTCGCCAGCTGTCGCGCATCCCCCTTGATCCACGTCTGGCGAAGATGGTGATCACGGCGGCGCAAACCGGCTGCCTGAGCGAAGTCATGGTGATCACTGCCGGTCTCAGCATCCAGGATCCCCGCGAGCGACCCATGGAGAAGAAGCAGGCCGCCGACGAGCAGCACAGACGCTTCGAGGACAAGGACTCTGACTTCCTCGCCTTCGTCAATCTGTGGAACTACCTGAAAGAGCAGCAGGATGCGCTCGGCAGCAACCCGTTCCGCCGCATGTGCCAGAAGGAGTTTCTCTCCTACCTGCGGGTGCGCGAGTGGCAGGATATCCACTTCCAGCTGCGCCAGACGGTGAAGGAACTTGGTTTTAAAGCCAACCATGAACCGGCGGATTTCAAGACGGTGCACTGCGCCCTGCTGACCGGCCTCCTGAGCCATATCGGCAACAAGGATCTGGAGAAACCCGAGTTTCTCGGCGCCCGCAACGGCCGCTTCCACCTGTTCCCGGCCTCGGGCCTGTTCAAGAAGCCGCCCAAGTGGGTGATGGCCGCCGAACTGGTGGAGACCTCGCGCCTCTACGCCCGGGTCAACGCCAAGATTGAGCCGGAATGGGTGGAGCCGCTGGCGGCGCACCTCATCAAGTTGCACCACAGCGACCCGCACTGGTCGAAGAAAAGTGGCGCCGTCATGGCCAAGGAGAAGGTGACCCTCTATGGCCTGACCCTGGTCAACGAGCGCACCATCAACTTCAGCCGCCTCGATCCGGCCCTGTGCCGCGAGCTGTTTATTCGCCGCGCCCTGGTGGAGGGGGATTTCGAGACCCGTCACCGCTTCTTTGGCGAGAACCGCAAGCTGCTCGCCGAGGTGGAGGCGCTGGAGCACAAGTCGCGGCGCCGCGACATCCTGGTGGATGACGAGGACCTGTTCCGCTTCTACGATGCCCGTTTGCCACAGGAGGTGATATCAAGCCGTCACTTCGACAAGTGGTGGAAGGAGGCGCAAAAGCAGGATCCCGAGCAGCTCAACTTCGAGAAAGAAATGCTGATGAAGGGGGATGCGGCCCACATCAGCGATCTCGACTACCCCAACTTCTGGCAGCAGGGGCGACTCAAGCTCAAGTTGAGCTATCAGTTCGAACCGGGGGAGGCGGCGGACGGCGTCACCCTGCACATTCCGTTGCCGCTGCTCAATCAGGTGGAGGTCAAAGGGTTCGAGTGGCTGATCCCCGGGCTGCGCCATGAGCTGCTGGTGGCCCTCATCAAGTCGATGCCAAAGCCGATGCGCAAGAATTTCGTGCCGGCTCCCAACTATGCCGATGCGTTGCTCGCCAGCCTCAACCCCGAGCAGGGGCCGCTGCTGGACGAGATGGAGCGCCAGCTGCGCCGCATGACAGGCGTCTCCGTGCCCCGCGAATCCTGGGATTGGGCATCTGTGCCCGATCACCTGAAACTCACCTTCCGGGTGGTGGACGACAAGCAGAAGAAAGTGGCGGAAGGGAAAGACCTGGAAGCGCTGAAGGAATCCCTGCGCGGCAAGGTGCAGGAGACGCTGTCCCAGGTGGCGGACGATGACATAGAGCAGTCCGGCCTCACCCTGTGGAGTTTCGGCGAGCTGCCCCAGGAGTACAGCCAGAAGCGCGGCGGCTTCGAGGTGAAGGCCTATCCGGCGCTGGTGGATGAGAAGGACTCTGTCTCCATCCAGCTGGTGGAGAGCCCTGTGGCCCAGCAGCAGCTGATGTGGGCGGGCCAGCGCCGGCTGGTGCTGCTCAACGTGCCATCCCCCATCAAGTACCTGCAGGAGAAGCTGCCCAACAAGGCCAAGCTGGGTCTTTACTTCAACCCCTTTGGCAAGGTGGCTGAGCTGATCGATGACTGCATCGCCTGCGGCTGCGACAAGCTCATCGAGCGCCACGGCGGCCTAGCCTGGGATGAGGCGGGGTTCGAGGCGCTCAAGGAGTTCGTGCGCGCCGAGCTCAACGATGCGGTGGTGGAGGTGGCCAGCCAGGTGGAAGCCGTGCTGACCCTGTCTCACGAGATCAAGAAGCGACTCAAGGGCAAGATGCAGCTCGATACCGCCTTTGCCATGTCCGATATTCAGTTGCAGCTGGGCAACCTCATTCACAAGGGCTTCGTCACCGAGACCGGCTGGCAGCGGCTGCCGGACTTGCTGCGCTACCTGCGCGCCATCGAGCGCAGGATGGAGAAGCTGGCCATCGATCCCAACCGGGATCGGGTCTACATGCTCAAGGTGCAGAGCGTGGAGGCCGATTACAAGGCACTGCTGGCCAAGATCCCCAAATCCCAGCTGATCCCGGCCGAGGTGGCCAATATCCGCTGGATGATAGAGGAGCTGCGGGTCTCCTTCTTCGCCCAGAATCTGGGGACCCCCTATCCGGTGTCAGATAAACGGGTGCTTAACGCCATCGCCCAGTGCTAAGCTGCTATCTGTCTGTTTTAACTGCATGATATAGCTTTATGAGGAGGCGCTGCCAGTCAGGCGCCCCCTTCAAACCACAAGTCAGGGAGGCAAGGATGCTGGGGATCTGGTTGAGTGTGGCGCAGGTGGTGATCAGCGGTTACCAGCCTATTGCAGAGCAAACCTGGGTGCAGCTGAACCCGGAATATTACCCGCTGCACCGCTCACCGCCGGCCATGTTCGTGGCCTGGCGGGGCAATCAGTTTCCCCCTCTCGAGCTCAAGCAGAAGAAGGGGCGCTGGCAGGTGCTGTTTCCGGCCCGGCTGGTGCCGCCCTTCGATCTGTTCGAAGGGGAGGCGCAGCTCTCCAAGGCGTATCTGGCCAGGCTCAGGCGCATCGATGAGGCTGCCTATGGCCTAGCACCCGTCGCGCCCGTCACGTCGCCGTATTACAGCGAGCAGGAGGTGGCCGGTCTGGGAGTACCCTTCATGGCCGAATTCACGCCGCCAGTGATGCCGGGTCAGCCGCACACCGCCAGCCTGGGCACAGAACGGCTGGCGGTGAGCCTGGCTCTGAACACGGCCCGGCGAGCGCCGGATACCCTGCTGGTCCGTGTTGCTAATGGTGAGACACCACCGGCGGTGAACGCATCCCCCGGCGGTGAGACGCTCACGCTCTCGGCGCCGGCGGCCGGCAATGGCAAGCGGGTCTGTCATCAGGTGGCATCCGGGGAGACACTGTGGCGCATCGCCGCCACCCTGGCCCAGAATGGCACCGTCACAGGGGCGGCGGGAGACACTTACAGCTATCTGCTGGCCATAGTCGATGACAATCGTCCGCTGATGGGCAACAGCATCAGGGTCAAGGCGGGGGATACCCTCTACTGTCCGGCGCCCCAGACCCTGGCCCGCTTCGATGCCCTGAGTGCGGCAGAGCGGCAGCAGCGGTTTGCCCGGCTGGAGCAGGGGCGTTAAGGTTTCTTGTCACTGTACTGGGCCCGTGCTAGTATGCGCCCTCGTTTTGCGAGGTGCTGACCGGTCGCAGTCAGCACCATAAATTCATCTATATGAGATAACCACTATGTCTTTCGTATTCCAAGCTGAAGTCCGTTCTGACCTGGGGAAAGGTGCGAGCCGCCGCCTGCGTCACGCTGACCAAGTTCCTGCCATCATCTATGGTGCAGGCAAAGAAGCCCAGTCCATCACTGTTGACCACAAAAAATTCATCATTGCCCAAGAGAAGCCGGAATTCTACGAATCCGTGCTGACCCTGGTCATCAACGGTGAAGAAGTCAGCGTTAAAGTGAAGGCTATCCAGCGTCACCCGGTTAAGCCGAAGCTGGTTCACCTGGACTTCGTTCGCGTTTAATCGGCAACGAAGGTTCCTGTAAAGAGGCCACCCAATCGGGTGGCCTCTTTGTTTTTACGGCGTTTTTTCCCGATAAAAATAAAATACTCAAATAGTACGGTTAGTCTTTACTTGTAGGCATGATTGACAGCAGGACACCCGTTGTGGTGCTCTGGCATATATAAAGTATTCGAACAAGTCTACATACGGGGTGATGTTGACCGTGATGAAGGGAATCATACGGGGATATTTCCTGCTGTTCTCACCCATTCTTGTGCTGGTTTTGGTGGGTGGGTATCTGCTGGGTGACGCACTGATCGAGCGCGAGCTCTACCGTGTACGTAGCGATGAGAGCACCTTCCTGACGCTCGCCAGCGGTCGTCTCGACGACGAGCTGGCGGTGCCGCTGCGCCATGTGCGTAGCATGTCTGAAGAGCCCATCCTGCTCGAGGCGGCGGGTCGCGACGAGCGTGACAACATTGCCGCCCAGTTCACCGTTCTGATGAACCGCAATCCCGACTATGCCCAGGTGCGTTGGCTGGCGCCGGATGGCATGGAGCTGGTGCGCTTCAATCGTCAAGGCCAGCATCTGCAGCGTGTGGCTGACGACCAGCTGCAAAACAAAAAGGATCGTTACTATTTCCGCGATGCCATGGCGCTGCCCTGGGAGCGGATCTACGTCTCGCCGCTCGATCTCAACGTCGAGCAGGGGGTGATCGATCGCCCCTTCAATCCCATGATCCGTATCGCCAAGCGCCTGCGCCTGGGGGATCGCGATCTGGGCTTGCTGCTTATCAACGTACAGGCCGGCCGTATGCTCAAGGTATTCGCCAACAGCAGTGGCAAGGCCGCCGATCACACCATGCTGCTCAATCAGGATGGCTATTGGCTGCGCAGCCCGGATCCGGCACAAGAGTGGGGCTTCATGCTCGAGCGTCCGGACCTCACCTTGAAGCTGTTTTCTCCCCAGGCCTGGCAGGCATTCTTGGGTGCTTCGAGCGGCCAGGTTGAGCTAGCCGACGGCCTGTGGAGCTGGACCACGCTGTACCCGGCACTGAATCACGATCAGCTGGTCTGGAAGGCTGCCTCCATGGTGCCACGCAGCGAGCTGCTGGCCATTCGCACTCACATCTGGGGGATCATCTCGGTCACCTGCGCCATCTTGCTGTTGCTGTTCGGTGCCGGAGTGGCCTCGCTGGTGCTCAGCCGGCATCGGGAGCAGCTGGCGCAGCAGGAGGCGGCCAGGCTGGCGCGGGTCAAAGGGGATTTCATCGCCAACATGAGCCACGAGATCCGTACTCCCATGAACGCCATCATGGGGTTGGCCTACCTGCTCGAACAAGGGGGGCTCGACGATGGCCAGCGCGCCCTGGTGCGCAAGATCCATCAGGCCGGGCAGGCTCTGCTCGGGATCATCAACGACATCCTCGATTTCTCCAAGATTGAATCGGGCCGGCTCGAGCTTGAGCAGGTGCCATTCAGCCTGGAAGAGGTGCTCGATCATGTGGCGGCCATCATGTCCACCTGCGTTGGCAACAAGCACCTCGAGCTGGTAGTGAGCAGTGCCCCCGAGCAGGCCGCCCATCTGGTTGGAGACGCCCTGCGCCTCGAGCAGGTATTGCTCAACTTGACCGGCAACGCCATCAAGTTCACCGAGCGCGGGGAGGTGGAGGTCAAGGTCGAGCTGGAAGCCGAACAAGACGGCATGGCCACCTTGCTGTTTCGGGTGCGCGATACCGGGATCGGCATTCCGCCCGAGCAGCAGGCAAACATATTCAATGCCTTCTCCCAGGCCGACTCCTCCACCAGCCGCCGTTTTGGGGGAACCGGGCTTGGCCTGACCATCAGTCGCCGCCTGGTGAGCCTGATGGGGGGCGACATCGGCGTCACCAGCGAACTGGGCAAGGGGAGCGAGTTCTGGTTCCGCGTCCGGCTGGAGCAGGTAGAGCAGCCTGAGGCCTTCCACGAGCGGCTGCAGCACGTCTCGCTGCTGATCGCCGACGACAACCAGGTGACCCGCGATACCCTGTCGATGACGGTGGGCTCCCTCGGCTGGCAGTCACGGGTGGTGGAGTCAGGCGAGCAGGCCTTGCACCATCTGCTGCGTCAGGGGGAGCGTTTCGACGTGATCCTGCTCGACTGGATCATGCCGGGCATGGACGGGCTCGAGACCTGCGTGGCCATTCGCCGTGCCTTCGAGCTGCAGGAGCGCTCGCCCATCATCATCATGGCGACTGCCTATTCCCAGGAAGAGTTGATGCGCAGCCCCGGCTCGGAGCAGGTCGATCTGGTGCTGCACAAGCCGGTCACAGGTTCCAGCCTCTACAACGCGGTGGCGCGCCTCATCCACGAGAAGCGCGAGCATGTGGATCTGCTGAAGAGCGGTCAGCGCCGTCTGCGCCTGCCTGGCGTTCATATACTGCTGGTCGATGACAGCGACATCAACCTGGAGGTGGCAACCCGCTTGCTGCAGCGGGAGGGGGCCGAGGTGATCACCGCCATCGACGGGGAGCGGGCCCTGGCCTGTCTTGCCGACCCGGCGCAGCGTATCGATCTGGTACTCATGGACGTACAGATGCCGGTGATGGATGGTTACGAGGCGACCCGTCGCCTGCGCCAGCTGCAGGGACGCAAGGAAACGCCCGTGCTGGCACTCACCGCCGGGGTGTTCAAGGATCAACGCGAGGCGGCGCTGGCCTGCGGCATGAACGATTTCATCGCCAAGCCGCTCGACGTGGAACAGCTCATCGCGACCCTGCTGCGTTACCTGCCCGACAGTGTGGTGCCGCTCACGATCAGCGACGCGCCGGCGGCCCTGGAGCCGGTGGCCGGCATTGATATCGATACCGGACTTCGCAACTGGGGTGAGGCCTCTGTCTATCTCAAATACCTGCGCCGATTCCGCGATGACTACATGACGGTCGGTACCGTGCTGCCGGACTACATAGCCCAGCACGAGACTGATGCCGCCGCGAGCCTGACGCACAAGCTCAAGGGGGTGGCGGGCAGCCTGTCGCTCACCGATGTGGCGCGCATCAGTGCAGAACTGAATGAGGCCATCGAGCAGGGAGGGGACACCAGCCAGCTCATGGCCCCCTTCCTTGAGGCGCTGGAACGGGCGCAACAGGCCATCGACATCTATGCCGGGCGCGAGCCGGGGGCTGTCAACTCCCCGCTGGCTCAGGGTGAGGCGCAGGAGGTGTGTCTGCACGCTCTGCGTGAGGCCCTGATGAGCGAGGATCTGGAACTGATTGAACCTGCGCTGGGCCAGGCCAAGAGTTACTTGCCTTCTGAGCTGGTGAGCGAGATCAGTGCGGCCCTGGAGCTGTTCGACATCCAGCTCGCGACCTGCAAGCTGGAGGGGTATCTGGAAAATCGGGAGGCACCTGGATCATGAATCGACCGCGAGTGTTGATCATCGACGACGAGCCGAGCAACCTCGGGCTGCTGCGGCAAATCCTCAAGGAGGAGTACAGCCTCTTTTTCGCCAAGGGAGGCGAGGAGGGGCTGGCCGCCGTGGAGCGCCACGAGCCCGCCCTGATCCTGCTTGATGTGCGCATGCCTGACATGGATGGCTACGAGGTGTGTCGCCGGCTCAAGGCCGATCCGGCCCACGCCGGGATCCCGGTGCTGTTTATCACGGCGAGCGACAACGCAGACAGCGAGAGCCAGGGGTTCGAGGCGGGCGGGGTGGATTACATTTACAAGCCGGTCTGCCCAAGCACGGTGCGCGCCCGGGTGCGCAACCACCTCTCTCTGGTACGCCTCGATCAGCTCGAGCGCAGCTACCGCACCGCCATCGTGATGTTGAGCGAGGCGGGTCACTACAACGACACCGATACCGGGGTACATATCTGGCGCATGGCCGCCTATGCCCGAGCCCTGGCCGATGCGGCGGGCTGGAGTTCGGAGCAGTCGGAGCTGCTGGAGCTAGCGGCCCCCATGCACGACATGGGCAAGATCGGGATCCCCGACTACATCCTCAAGAAGCCCGGCCCCCTCACCGAAGAGGAGTGGGCCATCATGCGCACCCATCCGCGCATCGGTTACGAAATCTTGAAACGCTCCGACGGGCTCATCTTCCGCATGGCGGCGGAGATTGCCCTGCATCACCACGAGAAGTGGGACGGCTCGGGTTACCCCGCAGGAGAAACCGGCGAAGGGATCCCCGAGGCGTCGCGGATCGTGGCCATCGCCGATGTGTTTGACGCCCTGAGCGTGCGTCGCCCTTACAAGGATCCCTGGCCTCTGGAGCAGGTGCTGGCCACTATGCGTGACGGTGCTGGCCAGCACTTTGATCCCCGGCTGTTCGCATGTTTTCTCGAGATCATGCCGGAGATCTTGCGCCTCAAGGCCCAGTGGGACACCCGTGAGGAGCGGGGGATCACCAGATAGGTTGCGTCAGGTAGGGATTGCTTGCCTTCTCGCGGCCGAAGGTGGAACTGGGGCCGTGGCCCGGGATGAAGACGATCTCGTCCCCCAGCGGCAGCAGGGTCTCGGTGATCGACCTAATCAAGGTGGCGTGATCGCCGCGCGGAAAGTCGGTGCGGCCAATGCTGCCTGCAAAGAGTACATCGCCGACCCAGGCGAGCCGCTCGCTCTGGCTGAGCAGGATGACATGGCCCGGAGTGTGGCCCGGGCAGAAATGGACCTCCAGCTCGCAGTTGCCCACTTTCACCTTGTCACCCTGGGCTAGCCACTGGTCGGGGGCGAAGGCGGGGGTATGGGTAAAGCCGAACATCTGGCTCTGCTGGGGCAGCATGTCGAGCCAGAAGGCATCCTCCTTGTGGGGCCCCGTGATGGTCACGCCGGTCTTTTCACGCAGCTCGGCGGCCGCGCCCACGTGATCCAGATGACCGTGGGTCAGCAGGATATGGGTCAGGGTCAGTCCGCGCTTGGCGATGGCGGCCAGCAGCTTGTCCGCTTCGCCACCTGGGTCGATCAGCGCCGCCTGATGGGTTTCGCCACACCAGATGAGAGAGCAGTTCTGGGCGAACTGGGTGACCGGGATCACCTCGAATTTCAACATATGGGGTCCTCTTGTTGGAAAGGCGACGGGCTCAGCCCTGTTGCGCTCTGGCGTGCTGCTCGGTGAAGTAGTCGAGACAGGCCTGTTTGTCACCCCGGAACACGATGCGCTCACGCTTGTTGCCAAGCTGATAGAGATACATGGGGTCGTAGTAGCGGGTCAGCAGCAGGGTGATCCAGGCCAGATGCAGCTCGGTCGCGCCACTGCTGGCCTGCTCGGTGAGGGCCGTCTGCATCAGCGCATCCAGCTCGCGGTGAGCCTGATCGCCGAGGCGGCGCTTGAGGCGAGCCAGCGCATCGGTCAGGTAGGCGGCAAACAGCGGCCAGCCCGCTTCAGCGCCGAACATGGCCTGATAACGCAGCCAGAGATCGTGCACATAGTCCTGGCGGATCTGTTCGGCCCGCTCGCTCTGCGGCACATCCACTACCACCAGCGGGGCCTCGCACATGGCATCGAACAGGGTGTTCGGCAGGCAGCAGCGACCGATGAGCCGGCTCTCGTCCTCTACCACGAAGGCCTGTTCGCCCTTGTGGCGGCGCTTGAGCAGCTCGATGGCCATGTTGTTTTCAAAGTTGATGTTGCCGGGCTGGCCGCCGGGCAACTGGCCAAAGGAGGAGCCCCTGTGGCGGGCATGGCCTTCCAGATCGAGCGCCTGGGTCACATGGCCCAGCATATGGGTCTTGCCGGAGCCTGTCATGCCGGTCAGCACGGTCCAGTGGCACTCGGCAGAGGCCTTGTCCTGGGTGTCGATGAGGAAGCGACGGAGCTCCTTGTAGCCACCGGCGACGCGGGGACGAGTGACCCCGGCCTCATGCAGCCACAGTTGTACGGTTTGCGAGCGCAGGCCGCCGCGAAAGCAGTAGAGCAGGGCGTCGGGCTGCTGGCGCAACTGCGCCAGCCAGCCTTCGAGGCGTTCGGCCCGCACGGCGCCCCCCACCAGCTTGTGACCCAGTTCGATGGCGGCCGCCTGACCCTGCTTCTTGAAGCAGGTCCCGACCTGGGCCCGCTCATCGTCTGTCATCAAGGGCAGATTGGTCGAGCAGGGGAAGGCCCCCTCCTTGAACTCGATGGGCGCACGCAAGTCGATGAGCGGGACATCGTCCAGAAAAATCCGGGCCAGATCCGTGGCCAGTGGCAGTTGGCTCATAGCATGGCCTCCGCAAGCAGCCGCTGACTCATTGGACAACCTCGATAAACTGATCACCGGTACGCGCCTTCAGCTGGCCGACGGGGGAGAGGGTCAGCCCCGCTTGCGTCGCGATGGCAAGGAGCTCGGCTTCGCTTTCTTTACCGACGGCTACCAGCAGGCCGCCGCTGGTCTGCGGGTCGCACATGATGTTGCGGGTACGATCGTCCATGGCATCGAGCTTGTGGCCATAGGAGTCAAAATTGCGCAGGGTACCGCCCGGTACGCAGCCCTCGCTCAGGTAGTAATCCACCTCGTCGAGCAGCGGCAGCGCCTTGAAATCGAGGGTGGCGCACACCCCTGATCCTTCGCACATCTCCAGCAGGTGGCCCGCCAGACCAAATCCGGTCACATCCGTCATGGCGTGCACGCCCGGCAGTTCGGCAAAGCGCTGGCCAATCTTGTTGAGGGCGCACATGGCGTTGGGGGCCAGCTGCTCGTGCTCTGGCTTGAGCTTGCCCTTCTTCTGGGCCGTGGTGAGTATGCCGATGCCAAGGGGCTTGGTCAGATAGAGGATGTCGCCCACCTGGGCGGTGTCGTTCTGCTTGATGGCATCGAGCGGCACTATGCCGGTCACCGCGAGGCCGAAGATGGGCTCGGGGGCGTCTATGCTGTGGCCGCCGGCGAGCGAGATGCCCGCTTCATGGCATACCTGACGGCCGCCGTCGATCACCTGCTGCGCAATCTCGGGAGCGAGCGTGTTGATGGGCCAGCCGAGGATGGCGATGGCGACGATGGGCTTGCCGCCCATTGCGTAGATGTCGCTGATGGCGTTGGTGGCGGCGATGCGACCGAAGGTGAAGGGGTCATCGACGATGGGCATGAAGAAGTCGGTGGTGGAGACGATACCCTGACCGTTGCCGATATCGACCACGGCCGCGTCATCCTTGCTGCTGTTGCCGACCACCAGGGTCGGGTCGTCAAAGCCCGGGATCTGGCTCTTGAGAATGGTGTCGAGCACCTTGGGAGAAATTTTGCAGCCGCAGCCAGCGCCGTGGCTGTATTGGGTCAGACGAATGGAAGACATACTTACCCCTTATGCAGAGGCTCTGTGGAGCCGTCTTGGTCAATGGGCGGTCATCCGTCGCCTTGTAGACAGGCAGACAAGATACCGCAAAAAATGGGTGGCCTCGGTGCCAACAGGGGCAACGATTTCAGGCAGCCATGGGAAGGCCGCCAAGCCGGACGGGGGAGGAGGGGCGACATGGTGCGCCAGAGCAGCCCCGCCAAGGGCCACAGGACGGGCCATTATGCCACAAATGCCCTCTCTGGTTCGAACTGGAATTCACACAAAGCGCAGGGGATTGGCGGGAAAAATGAGAGAGGGGATAGCCTTCGCCATACGCTGGCGGTGAGGCATATCCCCCTGTGTTGTCCCGATGAGGCCGAGCCTGTCTCACTTCGGGGCCATGTTTGGGTGGAGAACCTTACCCGGCTTGCTCCATCACCGGCTGGCGAGCCTTGCCCCAGCGACGCAGGCGCCGTTGCAGCGGTCGCTCCAGCAGGTTGTAGCTAAGGGCCGAGAGGCCGATCAGCACCGCCAGCATCAACAGGGTCGCTACTACCCCCAGCAGCGGGTGGGTCTGGGCATACCACCAGTCGGTGAGCCCCGGCGCCAGATAGTGAATCATTTCGCACCCGGTGAGCAGCACCAGCGCGTGCAGCAGGTAGATGGAGTAGGAGAGATCCCCCAGCCAGTTGGTGACGCGGTTGTCCAGCAGGCGCAGCAGCGGGCTCTGGCGATCGCTCTGGCAGGCGGCAATCCAGATCAGCAGCACGTAGGAACTGATGAGCAGCAGGGTCAGCTGCGGCGTCATGGTGAACTGCATCAGCGCGAAGGGCAGCACAAAGGCGATCAAGATCGGCAGATCCCGTTGCATCATGGGCAAGTGTCGCGCGGCCTTGACCCTGGGCAGCAGCCAGAGGCCGAGCACGAATTCACTCACCCCGCGTCCCACCGCCAGCGCGCCGCTGGTGACATCCAGCGTGCCGCGACTGTGCACGATAAAGGCCAGCGCCGTCAGCGCCAACAGGGGCGCGAGATGGCTCCAGCGACTGCGGGTCACGGCGAGCGGGATAAGCAGCGGGAACAGCAGGTAGCTTATCCACTCCACGCTCAGGGACCAGGCGGCGAAGTTCCAGGTCAATCCGTGATCGGTCACTACCTGCAGCAGCAGGAAGGCGCTTGGCAGCGCCTCGGCCGGGGTGAAGGGGGAGCCGAAGGGAGGCATTCCCTCCCACTCCCACATCTTGAACAGGGGGCCGGCATAGAAGCCCACCCCATGGCGGGCCTTGTAAAGTTCCCAGCCCACCAGCAGCACCAGGGTCACAAAGTAGAGGGGGTAGACGCGGGTCAGCCGCAGCCAGAGAAAGCGGCCATAGCCCAGGGTGCGGGGCGTGTGGCTGAAGGCCTCACCGTAGACGTGGGCCAGCACCAGGCCGCTCAAAATAAAGAAGAGATCGACCCAGAGGTAGCCGTTCTCGATGAGTTGGGTGTGACCGGCGATCGACTCCATCCACTGGGGAAAGAGCAGCAAGCGGGCATGGAACAACACCACCATCAGGGCAGCGATGCCCCGCAGCGGCGTCAACAGCGGCAATGATTGATTCATATCGGGATCCCTTGCGATGTTCAGCTTGGCCTGACATCGATTTTGTTGTTGTGCTGGGGCATCGAGCCTGATGCCCCAGCAGCCTGGACTCATGCTGGCCACAGGCGGGATCACCCTATCTAAAAGAGAGTCATACGGGTGTGACTTTTGTCATGAATATGCGTTTTTTACGCAAAAACAGCCAGCTGTATGGGGGCAAGATCAGGGGCAGGCGTGGGGATCTAGACTAGGGGTGTCGTCCATCTGATCGCAAGGAGCACGCCTGATGAAACTCTATGCCCATCCCTTCTCATCCTACAGCCAGAAGGTGCTGATCGCCCTCTACGAGAATGCCACTCCGTTTGACTATCAGAGTCTTGAAAACCCGGCGGCCAACGCCGAGCTTGCCGTGCTCTGGCCGCTCAAGCGCTTCCCCGTGCTGCTGGATGACGGGCGCTGCATCCTCGAGAGCAGCACCATAGTCGCGCATCTGCAGGCGCACCATCCGGGCCCCATTAGCCTGATCCCGACTGGCGATGCGGGTCTGGAGGTTCACATGCTGGATCGCGTCTTCGACAACTATGTGATGACGCCCATGCAGAAAGTGGTGCTGGATGCGCTGCGCCCGCAGGCCGAGCGCGACGGCTATGGCGTGATGGAGGCCCGCGAGCTGCTCGACCAGATATACCCCTGGCTCGATCAGTGGCTCGAAGGGCGTCACTGGATCGCCGGCGATGGCTTCAGCCTGGCCGATTGCGCCGCCGCCCCCTCGCTCTTCTATGCCGACTGGGCCCATGAGATACCGCACTCCCACACCAGACTGCGGGCCTACCGTACTCGCCTGCTGAGCCGGCCCTCTGTGGTGCGCGTGGTGGATGAGGCGCGGCCATTTCGGCATTATTTCCCGCTGGGGGCGCCGGCCCGTGACTGAGCCGGGTGCTTGGGCCCGACGACAGGCCTGCTGCCGACTCAGAGATGATGTGCAGCCGAAATGGGGGAATGGCCGGGATCAGGAGAGGGGGAAAACTGATTTATGCAGCAGAGTGATTTTTGATGCAATTTATGCCGATATTTCCCCGAAGATTTTCCAATCTTGGTGATTTTATTTTCATATTTTTGCATACATAAAAGATCGGTCAGGTTCCCGTAGGTGGGCTGAGTGCCATTCCCTGGGTGGATGCCGTGAGCACAGTGCTTGGTTAAAGGGCTGGAAACGCACGCTAGAGGGATGGCAGCGGCAAGCCGAGGAGAGGGAGTGAGCGGCGTTATCTCTTTGGAGTGCAGCGCAAAAAAGGCCCGCTAGCGATAGCGGGCCTTTTGATGGCTGGCTTGCCGCACCAAGCCCGGGTCTGGAACCGGGGTCAAGGGGCGGCCAACTCTGGTCGGCGGCTCTTAGCGGGCGCGCACCACCAGACCCTTGAGGTAGAAACCTTCCGGATAGGCGGTGCCGATGGGGTGATCAGAAGCCTGGGACAGGAGCTCCAGGATCTGGGCATCGCGACCGGCGTCGAGCGCCGCATCGGCCACTATCTTCTGGAACAGGCTCTGCTCCATCAGGCCGGAGCAGGAGTAGGTCAAGAGCACGCCGCCCGGCGCCAGCAGCTGGAACGCCAGCATGTTGATGTCCTTGTAGCCACGGCAGGCACCCAGCAGCTGGGCCTTGCTCTCGGCAAACTTGGGCGGATCCAGCACTATGACGTCGAATTTCTCGCCCTTCTCGCGGTATTCGCGCAGCAGCTTGAACACGTCGTGACGGATGAACTGGGTGTTGGAGATATCCAGCCCGTTCAGCTCGGCGTTCTGGCGGGCGATGTCCAGCGCAGTCTGGGAGAGATCCACGTTGACCACTTCCTTGGCGCCACCCTTGAGGGCATAGATGCCAAAGCCACCTGTGTAGCTGAAGCAGTTGAGCACCCGCTTAGCCGAGGTGTACTTGGAGACAGCCTGACGGTTGTCGCGCTGATCCAGATAGAAGCCGGTCTTGTGACCGTTGCGGATGTCCACCAGGATCTTGACGCCGTTCTCTTCGATCACCACAGGCTCGGTCGGGGTCTCGCCATGGATGACGCCGGTACGCTCTTTCAGCCCTTCCTTCTTGCGCACTGCCACGTCGGAGCGCTCATAGATGCTGCACTCTGGGTAGAGGGTACGCAGCGCTTGCGTTATCAGATCGCGCTGGAACTCGGCACCGGCGGAGAGGATCTGGCACACCAGGAAATCGGCATAACGGTCTATGGTCAGACCCGGCAGGCCGTCGGATTCGGCGGCGCACAGGCGATAGCCGGTGAGGCCCTGACGCTTGATCAGCGGATCCCGGGACTCCTGGGCATATTTGAGGCGACGGAGGAAGAAGTCGAGATCGATTGTCTCCTCTTTATCGAAGGTCCAGACCCGGGCACGGATCTGGGAGCTGCCTGACCAGGCACCACGGGCGAGCCATTTGCCATCGTTGGCGTAGATCTCGACGGTATCGCCGTCAACGGGGTTGCCTTCAACCCGCTCAATCCCCTTGGAGAAGATCCAGGGATGACGGCGCAGCAGGGATTTTTCGCGGCCTTTGACGAGATAGATGAAAACGCTCATGGGTGTTTGCCGATGGTAAAAAGAAAAGGGGCCACATTCTATGTGGCCCGCTGGTAAAACTCAAACAACCTTGGCAAGAGAGCCCGGCTTGTCTGATCCTGCATCAGCTTCAGATCAGATCTTGAGCCCCTTCAATGCCTGGGCCAGTTCGGTGGCGGTGGCCTTGAGGCCGGCGGTGCCGGCCACAGAGGCGCTGGCGGATTCCTCTACCTGGCCCGCTTCGTGGCGCACCTGATCCAGGTTCCGGGTGATCTCCTCGGCGACCGAGCTCTGCTCCTCGCTGGAGGTGGCTATCTGGGTGCTCATCTCCAGCACGGCATCGCTGTGGTTGCTGAGCTTGTCGATGTCGAGCCCCACTTCGCTGATCAGCACCTGGCTGCTGGCGGCGCGGCCAACTGTCTTCTCCATGATGTCGTTGAGGGCACCTGTGCCGGCCTGCAGCTCTTCGATCATCTGCTGGATCTCCACCGTGGCTTGCTGGGTGCGGCTGGCGAGGGTGCGCACCTCATCGGCCACCACCGCAAAGCCGCGACCCTGCTCGCCGGCGCGGGCCGCCTCGATGGCGGCATTGAGTGCCAGCAGGTTGGTCTGCTGGGAGATGGCGTTGATGACGTTGACCACCTCGTTGATGCGATTGGCGTTGTGGGTCAGCCGCTCGACGGCGCCTGAGGCGTTGCCTATCTCGTCGGCCAGGGTGCGGATGGCGGCTATGGTGCGCGATACCCGGGCGGCGCCATTGGCCGCCTCTTCGCTCGACTGGCGAGTCTGCTGCAGGGTGTCGTTGGCGTTGCGGGCCACTTCGCGAATAGCGGCGGACATCTGCTCCATGGCGGCGGCCAGGGAGTCCATATGCTGGCGCTGGGAGCGGGCCATGGTCTCCCCTTCGCTGGCGTGATCGCGAAATTCGTCGGCGGCCATGGTGAGCGCCTCGGCGGATTCTTCCACTAGCTGTACTATCTTGTGCTGGCGGTCGGTGAATCTGTCTATGCTGCCCGCCAGGATGGAGAACTCGTCCCGCACCGGGAAGAAATTGAGGCGGAAGGTGAGATCTCCGTCGGCCACCGTCTGCAGTGCCTTGTTGGTGGAGTAGAGGGCGCCGGAGACAAAGGTCATCAGGTAGTGGGTGATGAGGGCCAGCAAGGCCGCCAGCACGGCGATGATGGTGAGGGTGGTACCCTGGCCATCCCATATGGAGTAACGACCCGCATCCAGGCTGCCGGTCACGAAACCGGCTTGACCTGCGCTGGCGCTGAAACGGTAGTGGTCGCCCTGCTGGCTCAGGCCGGCACTGCCGGTCGGGCTCAGGATGAGATCGGCGGGCAGGGTGAGGCTGGCGTGCTGGCTCATCAGCTGGGCGCTGGTCTCGACCCTTTGCTTGAGTTGATCCAGCCGAACCTGCATCTGCTGATCATGGCCGTCGGCCAGCAGGTACCCGGTGAGCAAGGCGATGAACAACAGAGGGCACCAGAAGGTGATGAGAAATTTTTCGCTGATCGTGAGGTGAATGAGATAACGGTCAACCCACCGAAACTTTACTTCTTTCATAATGGTATTGCGTCCTGCAAGGGGAAGAGAGTGTCGCGCTCATTATCGCCTTGGGGGGAAATTTCTTAAGGGGAAGGTGTGAGAAATGGGAGAGCAATCGTTTGTCGTGCGCGTCTGGGGTCAGGTGCAAGGGGTGGGATTTCGCTACTTCACCCGGGAGCGGGCGCTGCAACTGGGACTGCGTGGCCACGCCTACAACCTGGAGGACGGGTCGGTGGAGATCCTGATCTGCGGGCCCGAGCACGGGGTGCAGATGATGCTGGGCTGGTTGGAACACGGGCCGCGCACCGCCGAGGTGACCCGGATGGAGTATGAAGAGGCGCTGCCGCCCAAAGGGAGTGGCTTTCATACCAATTGAGCGGAGTGAAACCGCCATACCACGCATAAAAACGGGAGCCATCGGGGCTCCCGTTTGCATATGTTGGCGTCAGCCGGCCTGGGCGGCGTCGGCGATGGCCTGGGTTTTGGCCAGCACGGCCTGCAGGGCGGGGCGTTTGGCCAGACGATCCCGATAGGCGGCCAGCTTGGGTGGAATGGTCTGCTCGAAGCGGGTGGCCCACATCAGGGTATGGGCCAGCAGCAGGTCTGCTATGGTGATCTGCTCCCCCAGCAGGTAGCCCTGCTCGGGCACCCAGGACTCGGCGATGGCCGCCGCCTTGTCGAACTCCCACTTGGCGGTGGGGAAGATGGCTGGCAGGCGCTGGGGCTCCGGCAGGGCAAACTTGTGCTTGCCTATGGTCCACAGCGGTTGCTCCAGCTCGCAGGTGATGAAGCTGACCCACCTGGCGTGCAGCGCCGAGGCTTGCGTCCCTCTGGCTGGCAGCCAATCCGGGCCATAGACTTCGGCCAGGTACTGCATGATGGCGGCGGATTCGGTCAGCACGAAATCCCCGTCTTTGAGCACCGGCATCTTGCCGCTCGGGTTCAGGGCCAGAAACCAGTCGCTGCGATTCTCGCCCTTGGCGAAGTCGAGAAACTGAAACTGCCACGCCACGCCCAACTCTTCCAGTAACCAGGATATGCGCAGGGCTCGACTGACTGGGGTTCCGTATAAGGTGATCATGCTTGCTCCTTGCCTGATGGAGGGTGGGCCCATGTGCGACCCGAGGTGAACAGGCAGTCTAGGCAAATTGCGCGGTGGCAACAAGCCCATATGGGAGTGCTGACGATGGGGGGCAGCTGCCATGCCGTGGGAAAAGGGGGATAAAAAAAGAGAGGCCCGATGGCCTCTCTTTTCATGGGGGTTGCAGCCAGCGCGCTTACTTGACGCGCATGCCTGGCTGGGCGCCTTCCTGCGGCTCCATGATCCAGAGATCCTTGCCGCCCGGGCCTGCGGCCAGCACCATGCCTTCGGACATGCCAAAGCGCATCTTGCGCGGCGCCAGGTTGGCCACCATCACGGTCAGCTTGCCTTCCAGATCTTCGGGGTTGTAGGCGGACTTGATGCCGGCGAATACCTGACGGGTTTCACCGCCCAGATCCAGTTGCAGCTTGAGCAGCTTGTCCGCTTCCGGCACGGCTTCGGCCTTCTTGATCAGCGCCACACGAAGATCCAACTTGGCGAAATCTTCATAGGAGATGGTTTCACTGATGGGGTCGTCTGCCAGCGGGCCTGTCACTTTCGGTGCCTGCTCCTTGGCCAGATCTTCCTTGGAGGCCTCTATCATGGCTTCAATCTTGGCGGGCTCGATGCGGGCGAACAGCGCCTTGAACGGGGCCAGCTGGTGGTTGCACAGCGGCAGGGCCACGCCATCCCAGGTGAGGGTCTCGCCCAGGAAGGCCTCGGCGCGCTCGGCCAGCAGCGGCATGACCGGCTTGAGGTAGGCCATCAGTACCCGGAACAGGTTGATGCCGACAGAGCAGACTGCCTGCAGCTCGGCGTCTGCGCCTTCCTGCTTGGCCAACACCCAGGGGGCCTTCTCGTCCACGTAGCGGTTGGCCTTGTCGGCCAGCGCCATGATCTCGCGGATGGCACGGCTGAACTCGCGCGCTTCATAGGCATCGCTGATGGAGGCGCTGGCATTGGCGAACTCGGCATAGAGCTCGGGCTCGGCGCAGGTGGCGGCCAGCTTGCCGTCGAACCGCTTGGCGATAAAGCCGGCGTTGCGGGAGGCCAGGTTGACCAGCTTGTTGACCACGTCGGCGTTGACCCGTGCCACGAAGTCATCCAGGTTCAGGTCCAGATCGTCGATGCGACTGTTGAGCTTGGCGGCGTAGTAGTAGCGCAGGCACTCAGGATCCAGGTGATTCAGGTAAGTGGAGGCCTTGATGAAGGTGCCCTTGGACTTGGACATCTTGGCGCCGTTGACGGTCACATAGCCGTGCACGTTGACCTTGGTCGGCTTGCGGAAACCCGCCCCTTCCAGCATGGATGGCCAGAACAGGCAGTGGAAGTAGGCGATGTCCTTGCCGATGAAGTGATAGAGCTCGGCGGTGGAGTCTTTCTTCCAGTAGCTGTCGAAATCGATGTCGCCGCGCTTGTTGCACAGGTTCTTGAACGACGCCATGTAGCCGATGGGGGCATCCAGCCAGACGTAGAAGTACTTGCCCGGTGCGCCCGGGATCTCGAAACCAAAATAGGGGGCGTCGCGGGTGATGTCCCACTGCTGCAGGCCGCTCTCGAACCACTCCTGCATCTTGTTGGCCATCTCTTCCTGAATGGCGCCGGAGCCGCGCACCCAGCCGGCCAGCCAGGTTTCAAACTGCGGCAGGTCGAAGAAGAAGTGCTCTGAATCCTTCATCACAGGCGTGGCGCCCGAGACGGCGGATTTCGGATCGATAAGCTCGGTCGGGCTGTAGGTGGCGCCGCAGCTGTCGCAGTTATCGCCGTACTGCTCCGGAGACTTGCACTTGGGGCAGGTGCCCTTGACGAAGCGGTCCGGCAGGAACATGGATTTTTCCGGATCGAACAGCTGAGTGATGGTGCGACCCTTGATGAAGTCACCGGCTTTCAGACGACCGTAGATCAACTCCGCCAGCTCGCGGTTCTCGTCGCTGTGGGTGGAGTGATAGTTGTCAAAGCTGATGTTGAAGCCAGCGAAGTCGGTCTGGTGCTCTTTGGAGACGGCCGCGATCATCGCTTCCGGGGTGATCCCCAGCTGTTGTGCCTTGAGCATGATGGGGGTGCCGTGGGCATCATCGGCACAGATGAAGTGCACCTGATGGCCACGCATTCGCTGATAACGAACCCAGATATCGGCCTGGATGTGTTCCAGCATGTGGCCAAGATGGATGGAGCCATTGGCATAGGGGAGGGCGCAGGTTACCAGCATTGTACGAGGATCAGTTGCCATATAGTCGTTCTTGATGTGCTTGTTGGGATGATACAGTGCCGTGCATGTTACCCGAATTGGGGGTAGCCTGCCTAGGGTTGTGGCGCTGTCCGCCCTGGTGCTCGCGCTGGTTGGCAAGCAGGCAAGCCACTGATTTGTGTGCGGTAACCGTTCACCTCAAGATAATGACAAGATAATGAGGAGTTAATGGTGATTGATTCAGTAAAACAGATCCTGGCCGAATTTAAGCCGACAGGGTGGGGCAAGGATCTGGTTGCGGCCGGGTTTGTGCGCAGTGCAGTGCTGCAGGGGCAAAGCCTGACCATCAGGCTGGTGTTGCCCTTTGCCGGGCGTTCCCTGTTTGAGCAGATCAAGCAGGACTTCGATGCCCGGTTGCGCAGTGCCACCGGCGCTACCCGCATCGACTGGGTATGTGACATAGAGGTGGCCAGCCTGCCGCGGGCGCAAGGGCTGGCGGCGGTGCAGGGCATTCGCAACATCCTGGTGGTTGCCTCCGGCAAGGGCGGGGTGGGCAAGTCCACCACGGCTGTCAACCTGGCGCTGGCGCTGCAAAAGGAGGGGGCGCGAGTCGCCATTCTGGATGCGGACATCTATGGCCCCTCCATTCCAACCATGATGGGCACGGTCAAGGAGCGCCCCGTCAGCCATGACGGCAAGCTGATGGAGCCTGTGATGGCCTGCGGCCTCAAGAGCAACAGCATCGGTTATCTGGTGGACGAGCAGGATGCCACCATCTGGCGCGGCCCCATGGCGAGCAAGGCGCTGGCCCAGATCCTGCACGAGACCCGCTGGGGCGAAGTGGATTATCTGGTGGTGGACATGCCGCCAGGCACGGGTGACATCCAGCTCACCCTGGCCCAGCAGGTGCCGACCTCGGCGGCGGTGATCGTGACCACGCCCCAGGACGTGGCGCTGACGGATGCCCGCAAGGGGGTCGCCATGTTCAACAAGGTCAATGTGCCCGTGCTCGGCATCATAGAAAACATGAGTTATCACGTCTGCAGCGCCTGCGGTCATCACGAGCCCCTGTTCGGTACCGGCGGCGGCCAGAAGATGGCGGAGCAGTATAATGTGGCACTGCTTGGTCAGCTGCCGCTGCACATCGATATCCGCCAGCACATGGATGATGGCTGCCCGACCGTGTTCGGCGCACCGGAAGGAAGCCTGGCTCAGGCCTATATGAAACTGGCTCGTCGAGTGGGTGCCGAGCTCTATTTCAGCGGTAAACCGATTGCGACCCCCCTTTATACGATGGCGGTGGATGAATAATCGGCTGTCGTGTGGTTGAGGTGGATTTGAGGGTGGGCATGGCTCACCCTTTTTTATATAATGGATCGGTTTAAACAATCCCCACTGCTCTTCTCTTTAGGTATTTTCAATGTCTGATACTCAACATTCGTGTGTGATCATCGGTATTGCTGGCGCATCCGCGTCCGGCAAGAGCCTCATAGCCCAAACCATTTATGAAGAGCTGGTGGCCGAACTGGGCGCGGGTCAGATTGGTGTGATCACCGAAGATTGCTACTACCGTGATCAGACCCACCTGACCATGGAAGAGCGGGTCAAGACCAACTATGACCACCCCAATGCCCTGGATCACGATCTGCTGGTACAGCACCTGAGCCAGCTGGTGAAAGGCGATGCGGTCAACATTCCCCAGTACTCCTACACAGAGCACACCCGCATGAGCGAGGTGACCCCCTTCGCCCCGCGCCGGGTGATCATTCTGGAAGGGATCCTGCTGTTGACCGACAGCCGCTTGCGGGATCTGATGGATGCCTCCATCTTCATGGATACCCCGCTGGATATCTGTCTGCTGCGCCGTCTGGTGCGTGACGTGCAAGAGCGCGGTCGTACCATGGATTCCGTGCTCAAGCAGTATCAGAAGACGGTACGTCCCATGTTCCTGCAGTTTATCGAGCCTTCCAAGCAGTACGCGGACGTAATAGTGCCCCGCGGTGGCAAGAACCGCATCGCCATCGACATGCTCAAGGCGCGTATCCGCCACATGTTGATTGGTTAAGATGAAACAAGCCGGGTGATGCCCGGCTTTTTTAAATGAACATTTTGTCAGGAGAGTCGCCCAATGCGCCTTTGTGATACCGATATTGAACGTCATCTGGATGAAGGCAAGATAGTGATTGAGCCAAGACCCGGTGTTGAGCGGATCAGCGGCGTCAGCGTCGATGTGCTGCTGGGCAACGAGTTTAGAGTGTTTCGCGATCACACGGCCCCCTATATCGACTTGAGCGGCCCGAGCAGCGAGATGGCAGACGCCATCGATCGGGTGATGAGCGACGAGATCCACATCGCAGATGGGGAAGCCTTCTATCTGCACCCGGGCCAACTGGCACTGGCGGTGACTTATGAATCCGTTACTCTGCCGGCCGACATCGTTGGCTGGCTGGATGGCCGCTCCTCCCTGGCCCGTCTCGGCTTGATGGTGCACGTCACCGCACACCGCATCGATCCGGGCTGGTCCGGTCGCATCGTGCTGGAGTTCTACAACGGCGGCAAGTTGCCGCTGGCGCTGCGTCCCAAGATGAAGATAGGCGCACTGAACTTCGAGATGCTCTCCGGGGCAGCGGCACGTCCCTACAACAAGCGGGAAAATGCCAAGTACAAGAGCCAGCAGGGCGCCGTTGCCAGCCGTATGAATCAGGATTGAGATCGGCGGTGCGTGATCCGGTCGACAGCGGATCCGGTTGCAATCTGTTAAACAAGAGGGCGCCACTGGCGCCCTTCGCCGTCGGATTTGGGCGGCAAGGCAAGATGGGACGGGTGTGAAGGGGCAGGGGAGTGGCTTGCCTTTGCTTGCCCTTTGTACAGATGTCGCGATTCTGTCGGTCGAAAGCTGACGGTGACGCCGAGCAAGATCCTGTGTCGCCGTGCGATATCATGATGAATTGTCCCCGTTTGGGGACTGTTTTTGTCAGCCTGGGTCTGTTTAATTAATCATCGACAAGCCGCATGACTGCTGGCTCTAAGCTATTTTTTGAGAGAATGCTCTTTTTTTTTCTTACTGAAATATTTCAACAACGGGTATGGCGCAACCAGCCTTCTGGCATAATCCGCCGCAACTCATAAACAGGTTCGTTTTTATGTTTGAAATGTTTAGTGGTTTGGGTTTGTTATGGTCAATCGGTTTGGTATTGGCCGTTTTTTTTGTGTTGGCCTATGAATTCATCAATGGCTTTCACGATACCGCCAACGCGGTAGCAACGGTTATCTACACCAAGGCGATGCCGGCTCACCTGGCGGTAGTCGCATCCGGGATCTTCAACTTTTTTGGCGTCATGTTCGGCGGTCTGGGCGTAGCCTATGCCATTGTCCATTTGCTGCCGATTGATTTGCTGTTGGGCATGGATTCCACCCAGGGTTTGATCATGGTGTTCTCCCTGCTGTTTTCCGCCATTGTCTGGAATCTGGGGACCTGGTTCCTGGGCATTCCGGCCTCCAGTTCTCACACGCTGATCGGTTCCATCCTGGGGGTAGGCGGTGCCTATGCCTGGCTCAACCATCAGCCGCTGACTCAGGGTATCAACGTCGCCAAAGCGATCGACATCATGCTTTCCCTGATCATCTCCCCGACCGTCGGTTTTGTCGTGGCAGCCCTGTTGCTGTTTGCCATGAAGCGAGTCTGGTTGGGCAGCAAGATCCACAAGACCCCGGAAGAGCGCCTGCTGGTGGACGGCAAGAAGCACCCGCCGTTCTGGGCTCGCCTCACTCTGGTCGCTTCCGCCATGGGCGTGAGCTTCGTGCATGGATCCAACGATGGCCAGAAGGGCATAGGTCTGGTGATGCTGGTGCTGATCTGCATGGCACCCGCCTATTTCGCTCTGGACATGAACAGCCGCTCCTACGATCTGGATCGCACCCAGGATGCCAACCAGCGCATCATGGAGATCTATCAGCGCAACCATGAGCAGGTTGCTCATGTGGTGGACTTCAAGGTGCCTGCTCAGGCCCAGGAAGAGCTGATGACCCATTGTGCGGCGAATGGCGCACTGCAGGCCATGGCAACCCTGGACAATCGTCTCGGCCAGGTACGGACCTATGAAGAGCTGGATCTGACCGACCGTCGTGAAGTGCGCCGTCTGCTGCTGTGCATCGACGATACCGCGCGCAAGGTCTCCAAGCTGCCGTTGCCGGCCAAGGAGCTGACCGATCTGGCCAAATGGCGCAAGGATCTGACGGCGACCGCTGAATATGCCCCGACCTGGGTTATCGTCTCCATCGCACTGGCGCTGGGTTGCGGTACCATGGTGGGCTGGCGTCGCATCGTCTACACGGTCGGCGAGAAGATTGGCTCCACCGGCATGACGTACAGCCAAGGGATTGCCGCCCAGATCACGGCGGCTGCCTCCATCGGTGTTGCCAGTTTGACCGGTATGCCCGTCTCCACCACCCATATCCTCTCCTCTGCGGTAGCGGGGACCATGGTGGCGAACAAGTCAGGCCTGCAGAGCCAGACCATCAAGACCATACTGATGGCCTGGGTGCTGACCCTGCCGCTCACCATGCTGCTCTCTGGTGGCCTGTTCCTCATCAGCCACCACCTGTTTGGCGGCTGATAGCAGCGCAACCTCAGATATTGACGAAGGGCCTACGGGCCCTTTTTTCATGTCTGCAGATCCCGCGCAGCCCCGTTCTTTGGCTGGGAGAGTGCAGATCATCTGGCCCGGGCAGGCGGGCAGGAAGAGAGTCGATGACTTGTTTCTGATGCCGTTGACTCTTTATATGCCATCAAACTTGTAATGTTAAACACATAGCAACACAGATTGAGCGAAGTGAATAATCCAGCCTACTCAACGACGGTCTACAGCAATAGGGACGTCAAACCCGGACGCTCCTATGCTGCGCTGTGTGCCATCCGTTGCAAGACACAAGGTCTTGCTCAGTGTTTGATAGGGATTGAAGCGGGGAGGCGAGAAGGCGGCAACCTGTCATTCTGTTGTCTGTGCTTGGCGCTGCGCGCGGGAGCGTTGTCACCTGGGGCAAGCCGAGTTTATGGGTGGCCAGGATATCTCTCCAGGCCAGGGTGCTATTCATTGACGGATACCGTCACAGGGCATGGACAACAAGTCTGACGGGCACACAGGTGACTCATCAGCAGCAGGGGGATAAAGGATGAGATCTTGGTTTGGGTCGTCAGTGGCTCGGATGTGACAGCGAGAGGGGTAACCAGGCGTTGCAGCTTATTGGGCCGTACAGGGGGCGACTCTCTTCTTGTATTGGTGGACGTGGAAGGAGAAGGAGTGGCTCTGGTGACAAGAGAAAAGCGATGGGGGAAGGCTGGGAGTCAGTGACTCGGTTTACACCCGAGCCCAAACGGAAGATAAAAAAAGAGCCACACAGTGTGTGGCTCTTTTCCATCAGGCTAGCTGGCTGGCAATCAAGGACGACCAGCCGGGCTGGTTGCCACGTTGACAGCAGCCGTGCTGCCACCATGGCGGCCAGAGCTTGTCACGTCATTGCGCACCAGCGGTGCCTGCTCGACAGGTGCCTGCGCAGGCAGGGCGGGTGCCGCAGCCGGCGTTGCCATCGGGGCTGAAGCCTTGCGGGCACCGGCCAGCAGACCGGCGCCTTTCTTGGCCTGGTTGACCACGGGCGCAGCGACGGCAGCGGGTGCTACCGGCTCTGCCTGGGCAACAACCACGGCTGCGACTGGCTCGGCGACCACGGCAGCAACAGGTTCAGCAACCTGGGGTGCTGGTTCAGCTGCAGGTGCGGCTTCCACGACAACGGGTGCAACAACCTCGGCAGCCGCCTCGATGACAGGGGCCACGGTCGCAACGACGTCGTCAGCAGGTGCGACAACGACGCTCGCTTCGGCAACCACAGCTGTGGCCACCACGTCTGCGACAACCGGCTCGGCAGCCACAACAGGGTCAGCTTCAACTTGGGCTTCGGTCACGACAGGGGCGGCGATCGCCACGGCTTCGGCTTGCTCACGTGCTTCCTCGGCAACGGCTTCCACCACCACATGCTCGGTCAGTGCAGCAGAGGCTTGTACGGCGGCGGCAATGGCTTCGGCGCTCGGGATCGTGATGACGGGCACAGCCGGCTCTTCCACTTTCACCTGAGCCGCATCAGCCTGGGCTGCCGTGGTCAGGATAGTGGTCTCTGCTTGCTGCTCTTCATCATCGCGCTGGCTGCGGGCATCTTCGTTGATGCGCTTGCGGCGTTGGCCCTCGATACGCTGAGTGCGCGGCGTGCGACGGGAGCGACGCTGACCGTCGGCCTGTTCGTCACTCTGTTCAACAGTGTCAGCGGCATCGGCCACGGCAGCAACCGGTTCATCAATCGGCTGAGCAGCAGGGTTGCTGGCCGGTACATCGGCACGGATCTGCTTGCGCAGTTGACGACGTTCGCGGCGCTCGGCGACTTTCTGCTCTTTTTCCTGCTGGGGCTCGGCACTGACGACGGCAGTTTCAACGGTTTCTACCGCTTCAACGACCAGCTCGGCACGGGGCTCACGCGGTGCACGGGGCTCACGAGCCGGACGCGGGGCGCGCGGTTCGCGTTCCTGACGAGGTTCGCGGGGCTCACGTTCCATGCGCTGTTCAGTGCGCACTTCACCGCGGGCTTCACGTTCCTGACGGGGCTCACGCTCTTGACGCGGTTCGCGTTCTTTACGCGGACGACGATTGCGGTTCTCACCGCCCTCGCGATTGGCCGCGCCTTCACGCTTCTCGCCGGCTTCCGCCGTGTTGCGGTTGCTGCGGTTGTCGTCGCGACGGGGACGCTGGCCACGGCCACGGTTTTCATCACGCTGGTGACGATGACCTTCATCCTTGCGCGCTTCCCGCGGCGCAGCCGGTTTCTCGGCAGGGGCCTTGACGTCGCTTGGAGCGGCATCGCCGGCAAACAGACCCGAGATGGCCTTGAACAGCTTGCCAAACAGACCCGCTTCGGCGGCAACCTGTGGCTGTGCCGCGACGGGCGCAGGAGCAGCAGGGGCAGCCGGTTGAGGAGCCTGGACGAAGCCTTGCAGCAGCGGTTGCTCGCGTTCGATCACCTGAGCCTGCTTCGGCTGGTAGACCGGCTTGGCAATCTCGGTTTTCAGCTCGTAGCTGGCCGCTTCCGGGATCTCGTTCTGACGAATGCGGGTCACTTCGTAGTGCGGGGTCTCCAGATGCTGGTTCGGAATGATGTACAGACGTACTTCATTACGCTGTTCCAGACTGGCGATGGAGGCGCGCTTCTCGTTGAGCAGATAGGCGGCAACATCGACCGGCACCTGAGCATGAACCTGCTCTGTGTTGTCCTTCATGGCCTCTTCTTCGATGAGACGCAGGATGGACAAGGCCAGTGATTCGTTGTCACGGATGACCCCTTGACCCTGGCAACGGGGGCAGATGTGGCTGCTTGACTCGTTGAGGGAGGGACGCAGACGCTGGCGGGACATCTCCAGCAGACCGAAACGGGAGATCCGGCCCAGCTGGATGCGGGCGCGGTCCTGATGCACGGCTTCACGCAGACGGTTTTCCACTTCGCGTTGATGGCGAACCGGTGTCATGTCGATGAAGTCGATGACGATCAGACCCCCGAGGTCGCGCAGACGCAATTGACGGGCAATCTCGTCGGCCGCTTCCAGGTTGGTTTGCAGCGCTGTCTCTTCGATATCGCCGCCCTTGGTGGCGCGGGAGGAGTTGATATCGATGGAGGTCAGTGCTTCGGTCGGGTCTATGACTATGCTGCCGCCGGAGGGCAGGCGCACTTCGCGCTGGAAGGCCGACTCGATTTGGCTCTCAATCTGGAAGTGGTTGAACAGGGCAACTTCACCCTTGTACAGCTTCACGCGGTTGAGGAAATCGGGACGAACCAGCTCGATGTGAGCACGGGCACGTTCAAAGATGACAGGGTCGTCGATCAGGATCTCGCCGACATCGCGACGCAGGTAGTCACGAATGGCGCGCACGATCACGTTGCTTTCCTGGTGGATAAGCACGGGAGCGGTACGGTCCTGTGACGCCTTGTGGATGGAGTCCCAGTGGTTGAGCAGAACGTTCAGATCCCATTCCAGCTCTTCCGGGGATTTGCCCACACCGGCGGTACGCACGATGAGACCCATGCCGTCCGGCACGGTCAGGCCGCTCAGGGCTTCTTTCAGTTCTGTCCGTTCATCGCCCTCGATGCGGCGGGAGATACCACCGGCACGGGGGTTGTTCGGCATCAGCACCAGGTAGCTACCGGCCAGGCTGATAAAGGTAGTGAGGGCTGCACCCTTGGTGCCACGCTCTTCCTTATCGATCTGGACGATCACTTCCTGGCCTTCGCGGACCACTTCTTTGATGTTGGGACGACCCTGATAGGAGTAACCGGAGGGGAAGTAATTGCGGGCGATCTCCTTCAATGGCAGGAAACCGTGACGCTCGGCGCCATAGTCGACAAAAGCAGCTTCGAGACTGGGTTCTACGCGGGTGATTTTACCCTTGTAGATGTTCGCTTTTTTCTGCTCGTGTCCCGGACTTTCAATATCCAAATCGTAGAGCTGTTGTCCGTCAACCAGCGCTACGCGCAACTCCTCTTCCTGAGTCGCGTTGATTAGCATTCTTTTCATTGAGTTCTCGTTATTTTGTCATTTTGATTTCCTCCACAGGATCCTGCCGGCGCCGGCCTCGGGTCTTCAGCATACTTGGGCAACCTCCCGGTTGGGGTATGCATGAGGCGCAAACTAAGGGCGCTCTGGTTCGGCCTTCTCGAGAAGGCATGAATTAAGGATGCCGGTGTGGAGACAAATAATCGGTTCTGTTTGTGTTCTCCATGCGCTGTACCTCGCACCCGGGAACCGTCATGTTCTTATATACACGGTGTTTCGGGATTGGGTGGCATAAATTTTGGCCACTTAGTACAAGGCTTGAACACAATGACAAAACCTTGTTTATTATCCCATTTAAACCACTTTTATAGCAAGGCGCCATTTTTCAACAAAGCATGCAGCCAAGGGCCGCCGGCGGTGTTAAAATCCGCGCCATGACACAGATACAACAACAAGTGCAGCTGCTCACCATCGAAGCTGAGCATGAAGGGCAGCGCATCGACAATTTTCTCAAGACTCAGCTAAAGGGCGTCCCCAAGAGCCTGATTTATCGCATCCTTCGAAAAGGGGAAGTGCGCGTCAACAAAAAGCGCATCAAACCGGAATACAAACTTTGCCCAGGCGACGAGGTGCGGGTGCCTCCCGTGCGGGTTGCCGAGAAAAACGAACTGCCCTCGGCCAACCTCGGCAGCATCCAGCGTCTGGAGAGCCAGATCCTGTTTGAAGACGACGCCATGATAGTGCTCAACAAACCGTCCGGCATGGCCGTGCACGGTGGCAGCGGTCTGAGTTTCGGCGTCATCGAGGGGCTGCGCGCCCTGCGCCCGGATGCCCGCTTCCTGGAGCTGGTACACAGGCTGGATCGCGATACCTCAGGCGTGCTGCTGGTTGCCAAGAAGCGCAGCGCCCTGCGCAGCCTGCACGAGCAACTGCGGATCAAAACCATGCGCAAACAGTATCTGGCGCTGGTGCGCGGCCAATGGCAGCCCCACGTCAAGGTGGTCAATGCGCCGCTGCGCAAGAACGATCTGCAATCCGGTGAACGTGTGGTGCGGGTCAGCAGTGACGGCAAGCCATCCGAAACCCGTTTCCGCATCGCCCGTCAATTTGCCGAGGCTACCTTGGTCGAGTGCAGCCCGATCACCGGCCGTACCCACCAGATCCGGGTGCATACCCAGCATGCCGGTCATCCCATCGCCTGTGATGACAAGTATGGGGAAGCGGCCTTTGACGAGAAAATGCGCAGCCAAGGGCTGAAACGGCTGTTTTTGCATGCCTGGAAGCTGAGCTTTACCCATCCGGTCGACGGCCGCGAGATGCAGGTGGAAGCCCCGCTCGCGCCTGAACTCGACAACTTCCTGAACAAGCTGGCTCGCTGATGAAGGCGGTCCGACTCGCCATTTTCGACTGGGATGGTACCCTGATGGACTCGGTGGGCCGGATTGTCGCCTGCGTTGCGGGGGCGGCTCGCGATTGTGGCGAGCCAGTGCCCGCTGCGATAGAGACGCATCAGATCATAGGGCTCAGCCTGGAGGTCGGCATTCCACAGCTGTTTGCGCTGGCGCCGGGGGGCGAGCGGGCCAACGCCCTGATCGCCCGCTATCGTCACCATTATGTGCATGACGACACGCCCAGCCCGCTGTTTGTCGGGGCGAGCGAGCTGCTGCACCACTGGCACGGGCAGGGGATAGCGCTGGCGGTGGCCACCGGCAAGTCGCGCCGTGGCCTGGATCGGGTGCTGGACGATACCGGACTGCGGCCGCTGTTTGCCGCCACCCGTGGCGCGGACGAGGCCAACTCCAAACCCGATCCCCTGATGCTGACGCAAATTCTGGATGAGCTGGGCTTGGCTGCGCACCAGGCGGTGATGATTGGCGACTCCATCCATGACATGGCGATGGCAGAGGCGCTGGCCATGCCGCGGATCGGGGTGAGCTGGGGCGTGCACGACAAGCGCCGGTTGCAGGTACATGATCCGCTTGCCGTCGTCGATACCATGGATGAGCTCAAGCGGTTGTTGGGTTAGCCTGCGATATAGCGGATGAATAGATGAAAAACGGGAGCCTTGGCTCCCGTTTTTCATTGCGGGCATGTCGCTCCCGTCAGGGCAGGGCGAGGCCGTGGCGCGCCAGCAGCTCGATCAGGCCGATCAGCGGCAGGCCGATCAGGGCGTTGGGATCGCGCCCCTCCAGCCCCTTGAACAGCACTATCCCCATGCCTTCACATTTGAAACTGCCCGCGCAATCGAGGGGCAGCTCAGCCTCGACATAGCGGCGAAGGGCGGCCTCATCCAGGGTGCGGAAGTGCACGGTGAAAGGCTCCACCAGCTGCTCGGCCCGGCCGCTGGCGGCATCCAGTACGCACAGGCCGGTATGGAAGGTGACGCTGCGGCCTTGCGCGGCCATCAGTTGTGCCACCGCTTTTTCCACAGTACCCGGTTTGCCCAGGATCTGGCCGTCGCAGACACACACCTGATCGGACCCTATGATCAGTCCCTGATCAAACCGGTCGGCAATGGCGCTTGCCTTGGCAAGGGCCAACCGCGCCACCAGCGCCTCGGCCGGTTCGCCGGGCAGGGGAGACTCATCCACCTCGGGGGCCGCGCATTCAAAAGGAAGCGCGAGTTTTTCCAGCAGGGCTTTGCGATAACGGGAAGTGGAGGCGAGGATCAGCTGTGTTGGCATTGTGATGTCCTGGTTCGATGCGGTCAGGCGCAGATGGTATCGCCGCGCCCTGAGCCGGGCAAATACCTGATGGGATTTTCGTATTTGGCCTGATCTGCTGGTATCACAGGGTTCATCCCGTGTGGCCGCAGTGTGAAGGGCGTGCGATTGCCCCCGGTTTCCAGATTGGAAAGTGTCGCTATCGACTCATTCATCGGCCTCTTCCCTATAGTGGCAGGCTTATCCGACTGTCATGCCCTGGGTGGGCGACAGTCCCCTGCTGCTGGAGTTGTCATGCGTCCCTACCTTGTCTGCTGTTTCTTGATGATCACCCTCTACCCGGTGGGCATAGATCTCTATCTGGTCGCGCTCCCCCAGATCGGGGTCGCGCTGGAGGCCAGCGCGGCGCAGCTGCATACCGCGTTTTCAGCCTATCTGTTTGGCATGGCCGCTACCGTGCTGGCGGGCGGGCTGCTGGCCGACCGATATGGCCGCAAGCCGGTGATCCTGGGGGGCGCCCTCATCTTTGTGCTGGCCTCGCTGGCTGCCGGCAGCGCCGACTCGATCACGGCATTTCTGCTGGGTCGCATCGGTCAGGGGATAGGGGCCGGCACCCTCTATATCATGACCTTTACCGTGCTGCGGGATGTGCTGGCGCCGGCCAGGCTGGCGGCTGTCCTGTCGATGATCAACGGCGTCATCTGCGTGATCCCCGTGCTGGCGCCGCTGCTCGGTTATCTGATCCTGGCCCGCTTCGACTGGCCTGCGATCTTCCAGGCCATGGCCCTGCTCGGCGCCATGGTGGCGTTGGTGACCCTGCTCTGGCTGCGGGAGACCCGCCCAGGGGAGGGGAGACAGACCGTTTCCCATCCTGCCGAACGCCTTGGATTTTTGCGCACGAGACAGTATCTGTGGATGTGCGGCCTGACCAGTACCGGCATGACCTGCATCCTGACCTATGTCAGTACCTCGCCCATGATATTGATGACGGGGATGGGGCTGGATACCGCAGGTTACGCCGAGATCATGATGGCGATGGCCGCGATCAGCATGATCACCTCTTTTCTCAATCCCGTGCTGATCCGCCGGTGGGGCAAGGAGAGGGTGCTGGCCTGGGCCCACGGCGCCTTGGGGGTGGCGCTCTTGTTGCTGCTGGCTTCTCGGCAGGAGGCGTTGTTGATGGCGCTGGCCCATGATGGTTCCTCGCCTTTGTGGGCGCTCTGGCTGATCCGTCTTGGCTTTGCCTTCGTTTGCATCGGTTTTTCCGCCAGCTTCGGCATCGCGATGGGCGAGGCTCTCGCCAGTTGCCGGCACCAGATCGCCCTGGCCAGTGCGACTCTGTGCATCATTCAGATAGCCAGCTCGGCGCTCTATATCTGGCTGATGGGCTGGCTTGGTCTGGCGCCCCTCCTGTTGCTGGCTTATTCGCTCCTCCTCGCCGTGCTACTCTATCTCGCCTTTCGCATCATGGGGCCTGTGGCCGACCAGGTCCCCTGCGATCCCCAGTCCGTGGAGAAAATCTGATCATGCGCCCTCTGGTCGAACTCGATCTCAATCTGTTGGTGGTCTTCAGGTTGTTGTTGCAAGAGCGCAGCGCGACCAAGGCGGCCAAGCGGCTCAATGTCACTGCGCCGACGGTCAGCAAGGCGCTGGCTCGCCTGCGCGACTGGTTTGACGATCCGCTCTTTATCCGTACGCAGCGGGGACTGGAGCCCACCAATTTGTCGCTGAGTCTGGAAGAGGAGCTCAAGGAGTGGTTTCAGCTGTCGGGCAACATAGCCTCCCTCTGCGGCAACGCGATTCCGGAAGGGGCCGCTTTCAGACTGGTGCTGGAGTCCCCCTTTTACATCAGCTTTCTCAACAGCCTGCCCATGGTCATATACGAGAAATACCGCAAGTCGACCATCAAGGTGATGAATTGGGATCACCACTCCCTCAGCGACATCATCAATGGCGATGCCGATCTCGGTTTCTGTGCTCGCGAGACGCACCCCAGCTCCTTGGCCCGGGTCAACCGCCTGCCTTATTACATCGATCACGAGGTGTTGTTCGAAGACAGACCCGTGGTGTTTCTGCGCAAGGATCACCCCCTGCTGGCCCGCAAGTGGAGCCTGGACAATTTTCTCGCCTACCCCCATGTGAGCGTGGTGTGGGAGGCCAGTGATGCCTGGGCCCTCGACAGCCTGCTCGATGATGAGGGACTCAGCCGGCGGGTGCCGATCCGGGTCTCCAGCTTCGAGCAGGCGCTGCACATTGCCGCCCAATCCGCCCATGAGCTGATAGCGGTCGTGCCGTCATATTGCGCCAGCTATGCCAGCTTGCATCACGACAATCTGATCTCCTTGCCACTGCCGCTGGAAGAAACGCTGTATCGCCAGCTCGACATCGCCTTTATCCTGCTCTGGCACAAGCGCAACAACTACAACACCAAGGTGCTCTGGCTGCGAGACGAGATAAAGCGGCTCTATCACGAACACATGGGGGAGCCCGGCTAGCCACCATCTGCCCGGTACATGTCGGCCCGCCAGCAGACAAACCGCCCTGCCAGCCGAAAAGCGGCTATAAGCATAAGCAGGATCAGGCGAGGGCATCAGATGACGAGACATGGAATATGGCTGCTGTGGCTGCTCTGTTTGCCGGCATGGGGACAGGGGTGGCAATTGCAGACGGGGGAGGCCGGCATCTTGTTATGGACCCGCGCCCACCCACCGGGGACATTTCTGGCCCTGCGCCTGGAAATGAACGTAGCGGCGCCCCCATCCGCCCTGCTGGCCGTGCTGCGCGATACTGCCCGTCATCAGGAGTGGCTGCCCCAGAGCCTGGAGGTGCGCGTGCTGGCAAAGCCGGCGCCCGATGAAGATCTGGTATATACCCGCTTGTCGGCCCCCTGGCCGGTGCAGGAGCGAGAGCTGATCACTCATTCTCGCCTGCGGCGCAATGCCGATTGCAGCCTGCAACTGACGGTATGGGCGGCGCCTGATGCACTGCCACCCCATCCGGGGCGAGTGCGGATCAGGGCCAGTGAAGGGCGCTGGGAGGCATTGCCACAACTGAACGGCACCACCCTGGTGCGTCTTGAAACCTACACCAACCCGGGCGACAGCCTGCCGAGCTGGCTCGTCAATCCGATTGCCGCCCAGGCGGCGCTGGACAGCTTTCGAGCCATTCGCCGGCTGATGGAAGCTGTGCCACCCCAACCTTGCGCTTGTGCGCGGCAACACTCTGCTGGCAAGTGGCATTCATGCCAGGTTCTTCCTTGAGGTTTGCCCTTGATGGGTATTCTCCAGGCTTAAGCCGGGGTGTCTTTAAATATGCTCTTTATCAAGAGACTTGTCTGTGCCGTTTCACTGCCATGCGATCAGGTAAATAGTGTGTCGCTCATATCCATTTCATGAAAAACGGTATATAGCGCCAACCTCATGATATTTATCATACTTCTTTCATTTCCCATCTTTATCTGCATTGTGGCAGACAAGTCTTTGTCAGTTGTTTTGACCGGGGCGGGAATATCACGCATCAATAAAGAATTTTCGTTAATTTCCAGTTCAGGTTTTAACACCTTTTTTACCTTATCGTCATTTCTGGCGCCAATATCTCCATCCGTTACAAACGAATGAAGAGCCAATGGCAAGGAGGCTAATATAGCCACCCTCAAGAAACAGGATCTTTCTTGCCGTGCTAATCACCATCTGACCATATAAGGATATATCATGAAAAAATCACCTATTTTTGCGGCCCTGCTGTGCTTGTCACTGGGCACTATGGGCGTCGTGGCGGCTGATGAGGCACAGCCTGCGGCAGCACCGGCGGCGATGGACGCACTCAGTGCCGCGGCTGCGCAGACGCCAAGAGACTTTGTGAGTCTGACGCTGATGAATCAGAGTTCCCGTGCCAGCGCCTATATTGAAATTATAGGGGAGGGCATTTATGACACCCGGGATGTTCCGGCGGGAGGCTCCACCTTTATATCTTATCCTAGGGGGACCTATATCAGTACCCTGCGCGCCACCGATGGGGCAACAGGTTATGCCCACTGTGCCCCGGTTCTGCTGGATGCGAGTAAAACGTCATTCATGAACCTTGAAACCCACTCTTGTTATACCCAGTGATGGGTATTGATGATATGTCATGCGCCAGCACTGCTGGCGTATTTAATCTAGGGTGGAGGTTCCCGATAATGTCCTGGCGTCAGCCATGACATGTAATCAGAAAGTTGATATAACATATTCCCCCTCGCAGTCACATGAGGGCGTTACTCCTATTTCATCTTCACCAAATATTGACTGTGCCCTTGCTGACCGTGATAACAGCCTTGTTTTCAGAAGGCTCAATATCGTTAATCGGTGGCTGGATATAAGAGCCTGCTGGTAACTACAGGGGGGCGTGAATGAAAGACGGTCATGACTTGGCATGAAAAGCATCTGTGAACCGGCATCCTCTCGCAGTCACATCGGTGCCTCGGTCGATCGCAGGGGGTTGGAGTGAAGTGGCTGAGTTGGCTTTCACGCTGAACGCTGCCGCCAGATAAACATGGCCAGTGGGCAGGCATTGCCCGCGGATTGCCGCGGCGGATGAAGGGGGCGGGGCCCTGTGGCGGTCATTTGACGACAAGACGTCGGATTACGCACTCCTGAGGCGGCAACAGAGACAAGGTCAGCGAGACTGCGGCACACTCGATATGTGCCGAATGCAGGCAGGATCCTGTGTAGGATCCTCAGGTTTATGGCATAATCAGCCACCGATGAGAACAAGTCCCGGCATCTCAGGGACTTGTATGGTTAAAATCATCGGCGGTAAGGACTTTTTCCTTTGACTATCAGTTGTTGGACCTATAATATTCGCGCCCTATGCAAAAGGTGAAGTTGCCCGTTAAGGTTGATCCAGTCCGTAATGCCTTGAAGCTGCTCGACTATGTCGGGATAGTGGAAAAGTCGCAGATGCCCAGGCTGGAGGCATCAACCGCAGGCTTGCAGAGTGATGTCGACGTATCACTGCACTTTGGCAAAGATGTCCAGAAGTTGACCGTTATGAAAGGCACTGCCCATGCCAAGGTTGACCTGGTTTGCCAGCGTTGTGGAGATACATTCGAACACCTTTGTGAAGCTGATTTTATCTACACTCCGCTGTTTGAAAAAACAAACGAGGAAGAACTGCCGGAAGCTTATGAGCCCATTGAGTTGGACGAAAACGGCGAGATAGATCTTCATCAAATCCTGGAGGATGAACTCATCCTCTCGTTGCCTCAGGTGGCGATGCATCCGATGGATGCTTGCCCGCGCGGTAACATGGAGATGACTTGGGGTGATATCGAACCTGCTGATGAGCGGCCGAATCCCTTTGCAGTTCTTGAAGAGCTTAAACGTAAGTGAATCTAGGAGTTAGCCTACAATGGCCGTACAACAGAACCGTAAAACCCGTGCCAAGCGTGGCATGCGTCGTTCACACGATGCGCTGACCAGTGCAGCTCTGACTGTTGATCAGACCAGTGGTGAAATTCATCGTCGTCACCACGTGACTGCCGATGGTTTCTACCGCGGTAAAAAGGTAATCGCTTAAGGATTGCCTTTGTCTACGCAAACTGTCGCGCTAGACATAATGGGGGGAGATATTGGCCCCTCGGAAACAGTGCCTGCCGCCGTGCAGGCACTGTCTCTTTTGCCCCAGTTAAAACTGATCCTGGTCGGTGATCAGCACCAGACTACCTCCTTGTTGCAGCAACATGGCTTGCTGACTCATCCTCGCGTTCGTTTCGTACATGCATCCCAGGTGGTTGGCATGGGCGACAAGCCGATCGTGGCGCTGCGTACCCTGAAAGACTCCTCCATGCGGGTTGTGCTCAATCTGGTGAAAGCCGGTGAGGCCGATGCCTGCGTCAGTGCCGGCAATACCGGTGCCCTGATGGCCATGGCCAAGTGCGTGCTCAAGTCCCTGCCCGGTGTCGACAGACCCGCGCTCATCAAGGCGCTGCCGACCTTGAGTGGCAAGCGTACCGTGATGCTGGATCTGGGGGCGAACGTGAGCTGCGATGCCGACACCCTGCTGCAATTTGCGGTGATGGGCTCAGTGGTGGCCGAGAAGGTGGAAGGCATCGCCTTTCCCCGGGTCGCCTTGCTCAACGTGGGGGAGGAGGAGATCAAGGGCAACGATCTGGTGCGTCACAGCGCCGAGCTGCTGCGTCAGTGCAGCGCGCTCAATTTCGTCGGCTTCGTCGAGGGGGATCGCATCTTCAGCGGCGAGTGCGACGTGATTGTCTGCGACGGTTTTGTCGGCAACGTCGCCCTCAAGACGGCGGAAGGTGTGGTACGGATGATGGCCCAACTGGCCGGATATCCCCGCAAGAAACGCAGTTTTCTTGGCCGTATCGCCGGATTTATGTTCAAACGACGTTTTTCTTACCTGAACCCCGACCAGTATAACGGCGCAAGTCTGTTAGGATTGCGCGGCATTGTGGTAAAAAGCCATGGGCGGGCCGAACGGCGCGCTCTGTGTAATGCGATCCTGCTGGCCGCACAAGAGGCCAAGCATCAACTTCCATTGCAAATAGCAGATCGCCTTGAATCTGTCTTTTCCGACAGGGATCTATAAGAACTCTATGCATAGCAAAATTCTGGGTACTGGCAGTTATCTGCCGAGTTCAGTGCGTACCAACGCCGATCTCGAGCAAATGGTTGAAACCAGTGATGAGTGGATCGTGGAACGTACCGGGATCCGTGAACGCCGTATTGCCGGTGCCGACGAAACCGTCGCCACCTTGTCTCACCAGGCCGCCCTGCGCGCCCTGGATGCTGCGGGTCTCACCGCGGCCGATCTCGACATGATAGTGCTGGCTACCACCAGCGCCGAGAACGCCTTCCCGGCCGCCGCCTGCGAGCTGCAGGGGCTGCTCGGCGTGCCCGGCATCCCCGCCTTTGATGTGGCGGCCGCCTGCGCCGGTTTCACCTACGCACTCTCCATCGCCGATCAGTTCGTCAAATCCGGCGCCGCCCGCCATGTGCTGGTCGTTGGTGCCGATGTGCTCTCCCGCATGTGCGATCCGCAAGATCGCGGCACCATCATCATTTTCGGGGATGGTGCCGGCGCCGTAGTGGTTGGCGCCAGCGAGACGCCAGGGATACTGTCGACTCATCTCCATGCCGATGGCCGTTATGGCGATCTGCTCAAGCTGCCACACCCTCGTCGTGGCATGCCGGGAGCCGAACTCGAAGCCTACATGTATATGAAGGGCAACGATGTGTTCAAGGTGGCGGTAACCCGCCTGAGCGAGCTGGTGACCGAAACCCTGGCCGCAGCCGGTGTCGAGCCGAGCGAGCTCGACTGGCTGGTGCCGCACCAGGCCAACTTCCGCATCATCAGCGCGACCGCCAAGAAGCTCGGCATGAGCCTCGACAAGGTGGTGCTGACCCTCGACAAGCACGGCAACACCTCTGCCGCCTCCGTGCCCATCGCTTTCGATGAAGGGGTGCGCGACGGTCGGATCAAACCGGGCCAGCTGGTGCTGCTGGAGGCCTTCGGCGGTGGTTTTGCCTGGGGCTCGGCGCTGGTTCGCCTCTGATCTTCAGCGGGATGGGCCCTGCGCCATCCCGCGACCGATTTCGTTTTCGTCTTACCTTAAAGGAATCAATGATGACCCAATTTGCCATTGCCTTCCCGGGACAAGGCTCCCAAACCGTCGGCATGCTGGCCGAGCTGGCCGAGCAGCACGCCGTGATCAAGGAAACCTTCGCCGAGGCGAACCAGGTGCTGGGTTATGACCTGTTTGCCCTGGTCATGGATGGTCCGGTTGAAGATCTGAACAAGACATGGCGTACTCAGCCGGCGCTGCTGACCGCCTCCGTCGCGCTCTGGCGTTTGTGGCAACAGCAGGGTGGGGCAACCCCCGCCGTCATGGCCGGTCACAGCCTGGGGGAATATTCCGCCCTGGTGTGCAGCGGTGCCCTGGCCTTTGGCGACGCGGTCAAACTGGTTGAACTGCGTGGTCTGGCCATGCAGGAAGCGGTGCCGGAAGGCACAGGTGCCATGGCCGCCATCATAGGTCTGGATAACGAGGCCATCGCCGCCAACTGCGAAAAAGCGGCGCAAGGTCAGGTCGTGTCCCCGGTCAACTTCAACTCCCCGGGCCAGGTGGTGATCGCCGGTCACAAGGAAGCGGTTGAGCGCGCCAACGTCTTGATGAAAGAGTCTGGTGCCAAACGTGCGCTGCCGTTGCCGGTCTCTGTACCCTCCCACTGCGCCCTGATGAAACCGGCGGCAGAAAAACTGGCGGCTGCGCTGGACGGGATCGAGATCAAGGTTCCAACCATCGCAGTCATCAATAATGTCGACGTGTCCTGTGAACAGGATCCGGCCGCCATCAAGCAGGCCCTGGTGCGTCAGCTGTTCAGTCCGGTCCGTTGGTCCGAGACGGTGGAGCGGATGGCCAATGAGGGTGTCACCCTCGAGATCGAGATGGGGCCGGGCAAGGTATTGACCGGGCTGGCCAAGCGCATCGACAAGCGCGTGGAAGGCATTCACGCCAACGATGCTGCCTCTTTCGAGCTGGCGCTGGCCCAGTCCAAGTAAACAGGAGCAGATCATGAGTTTTACCGATAAGGTTGTGTTGGTGACAGGTGCCAGTCGTGGTATCGGCCGGGCGATTGCCGAAACATTTGCGGCCCGTGGCGCAAAAGTCGTCGGCACTGCGACCAGCGAAAGCGGCGCAGAGGCAATCAGCGCCTATCTGGGTGAGCAGGGTTGCGGCATGGCACTGAACGTGACCAGTCCGGAATCCATCGAAACTGTCTTTGCGGCCATCAAGGCACGCTTTGGCGAGATCGACATCCTGATCAACAATGCCGGCATTACCCGCGACAACCTGTTGATGCGCATGAAAGATGATGAGTGGAATGAAATCATCGACACCAATCTCACCTCACTGTACCGTCTGAGCAAGCCGGTATTGCGTGCCATGATGAAGAAGCGTCATGGCCGGATCATCAGCATAGGCTCAGTGGTCGGTACCATGGGCAATGCGGGCCAGGTCAACTATGCCGCCGCCAAGGCGGGCCTGGTTGGCTTTACCAAATCGTTGGCACGGGAAGTGGCATCCCGTGGTATCACAGTGAATGCGGTTGCGCCCGGTTTCATCGAGACCGACATGACCCGTGCCCTGAATGACGATCAACGTGCCGGCATCATGAATCAGGTGCCTGCCGCCCGTTTGGGCGATCCAAAAGAAATTGCCGCAGCTGTGGTATTCTTGGCGTCTGATGACGCCGCCTATATCACTGGCGAAACCCTGCATGTTAATGGCGGGATGTACATGGTGTAATCAATTTGTCGTGAGATCTGTTCAAATTTGCGATAGTACGCCGAAGTTTGGCGAATTTCGTGGTTTGACCAGCGGCAAGCTACTTGCAAACTCACGTCAATTGAATAAACTACCCCAACCAGACGCAATAGCGTATTTTTAAAGGAAAATTCAGGTCATGAGCAACATCGAAGAACGCGTAAAGAAAATCATCATCGAACAACTGGGTGTTAAAGAGGAAGACGTTAAAAACGCTGCCTCCTTCGTCGACGACCTGGGCGCTGACTCTTTGGATACCGTTGAACTGGTAATGGCGCTGGAAGAAGAATTCGATACCGAAATTCCTGATGAAGAAGCCGAGAAGATCACCACTGTTCAAGCGGCTATCGATTACATCACCGCTAATCAGGAATAAGTTCCTGTTCTGAAAGAAGCGGCCCAAGGGCCGCTTCTTTTATGTTTACCCCTTTCAAAATAGCTCTCGGAGACTAGCTCAGTGTCAAAACGCAGAGTCGTGGTGACCGGCCTGGGGATGCTTTCCCCGGTGGGCAACACTGCCGAATCCAGCTGGCAAGCCCTGCTCAACGGGCAGAGCGGCATTTCTCCCATCGAACACTTTGATGCCAGCGAGTTTGCGACCCGTTTCGCAGGCCAGGTCAAAGAGTTTGATCCCGAACAGTACGGTATCAACCGCAAAGAAGCCCGCAAGATGGATCCCTTCATCCAGTACGGCGTGGCGGCGGGGATCCAGGCACTGGATGACTCGGGTCTGGTGATCAACGAAGAGAACGCAGAACGGGTTGGCGTGGCCATAGGTTCCGGCATCGGCGGTCTGGGTCTGATCGAACAGAACCACAGCAGCCTGATCAACGGTGGCCCGCGCAAGCTGAGCCCCTTCTTCGTACCGTCCACCATCATCAATATGGTGTCCGGTCATCTCTCCATCATGAAGGGTCTGCAAGGCCCCAACATAGCCGTGACCACAGCCTGTACTACGGGTACCCATGCCATCGGCATGGCCGGCCGTATGATCGCCTACGGTGATGCGGACGTGATGGTGGCCGGTGGTACCGAAAAAGCCTCCACCCCGATGGGAATGGGCGGTTTCGCGGCGGCCAAGGCGCTCTCTACCCGCAACGACGAGCCGCAAAAGGCAAGCCGTCCGTGGGACAAGGATCGCGACGGTTTCGTGCTGGGTGACGGCGCCGGTGTGCTGGTACTGGAAGAGTACGAACACGCCAGGGCCCGCGGCGCCAAGATCTATGCCGAGCTGGTTGGCTTTGGCATGAGTGGCGATGCCTATCATATGACGGCACCTCCCTCTGACGGCAACGGTGGCGCCCGCGCCATGAAGAACGCCATCAAGGATGCCGGCATAGCCCCCGAGCAGATTGGTTACATCAATGCTCACGGCACTTCTACCCCGCTGGGGGATGTGGCCGAGCTGCGCGGCATGAAGCAGGTGTTTGGCGAGCATGCCAGCGCCCTGATGATCAGCTCCACCAAGTCCATGACCGGCCATCTGCTGGGTGCGGCTGGTGCGATCGAAGCCATCATCACAGTGCTGGCGCTGCGTGATCAGATGGCACCGCCCACCATCAATCTGGACAACCCGGATGAAGAGTGTGATCTGGATCTGGTGCCTCATGTGGCCAAGGCCGGTCACTTTGAGTATGCCCTCTCCAATTCCTTCGGTTTTGGTGGCACCAATGGCTCACTGATCTTCAAACGCGTATAATTCGCCCCAGGGCGGACAGTATGGGCCCGATACGTCAGTATCGGGCCTTTTTTATCGGAGGGATCCTTTTGCTTATCAATGGAATGCAGACAGATGCTGTGTCCGCTAGGGATCGTGGGCTGGCCTATGGGGATGGTCATTTCACCACCATGCTGATCAAGCATGGTCAGGTTGTCTGGTGGTCGGCCCATCTGGCGCGCCTGCAGCAGGCCAGTGCCAGACTCGGGTTTGCCGAGATGGACTGGTCAACCCTGACCCGCGAGGTGGCACAGCTTGCCGCCGGCCAGACCCAGGCTGTCGCCAAGGTGATGCTGACCCGTGGTACAGGTGGCCGAGGCTATGACGGCAGCGACTGCCAGACGTCGACCCGGATCGTCTCCCTTGCCGATTACCCGAGCCACTATCTGGGCTGGCAGCAAAACGGCATTCCACTGCTGGTTTGTCAACAACGGCTCGGTGATGCCCCCATGCTGGCCGGACTCAAGACCCTGAACCGGCTGGAGCAGGTGTTGCTGAAAAGCGAACTTGCGGCGCGTTCGGGAGTCGAAGGTATAGTCTTGAACAGTCGCGGATTTCTGGTAGAAGGTGTCAGTGCCAATCTGTTTTGGCGCCGTGGCAAGACGGTGTTTACACCGGATCTTTCTCACTGCGGTATTGATGGCATCATGCGGCGACACGTGATGGGGATGCTAAAACAGATGAGTATTGAACTGCGTGTCGTGGAGGCTCCGTTGGAGTCACTGTGGCAGGCCGAAGAGGTATGGCTGACCAATACCCTGATGGGCATAGTGCCGGTGAGCGGCATCGGGGATACCCAGTATCCCAGCCCGGTATTGATCCGCCGTTTACAGGAGCGTTTGGTCATTGAAGTTTAATCGGCTTTACACCCTGCTCGCGGGCGCGGCACTGACAGTTGCCGTGGCCGGGGGCTATGTACATTACAAATGGCAGCAGGTGGAGACGCTCACCAACAAGGGGCCGACGCGCCTCTTTACCGTCGAGAAGGGAGCCCACGCGGCGCGTTTGATCGCCGAGCTGGGGGAGGGGGAATCCAGCCCCTGGGCGGTGCGACTCTGGCTGCGAGGCCATCCTGAGCTGGTTGCCATCAAGTCGGGCACCTACGAGATCAAGGAAGGGGCGCCACTCAAGGAGACCCTCTCCCTGTTTGCCTCCGGCAAGGAGTTTCACTTCAGCCTCACCTTCGTCGAGGGTTCCCGTTTCGAGGATTGGCTGAAGCAGCTCTCCGGCGCGCCCTATCTGGAGCGGCTGACCGTGGAGCAATCTGAAGCCGACCTGGCCCAGGAGCTCGGCATCGACAATGGCAAGCTGGAGGGCTGGTTCCTGCCGGAAACTTACGCCTATACCACCCATGCCAGTGACATCTCGATCCTGCGTCGTGCCTATCAGGACATGAGGGCTTTCCTGCAACAGAGCTGGGACAATCGCCAGGCCAATCTGCCCTACAAGACCCCTTATGAGGCGCTGATCATGGCCTCCATCATCGAGAAAGAGACGGGTCAGCCAGACGAGCGGGCGCAGATCGCCTCGGTGTTCGTCAACCGCCTGCGCCTTGGCATGAAGCTGCAGACAGATCCTACCGTCATCTACGGGGTCAAGGATCGTTACGATGGCAATATCCGCCGCAGCGATCTGACGGACGTGAATCCGTACAACACCTATGTGATAGACGGCCTGCCGCCCACGCCCATCGCCATGCCGGGCAAGGCCTCCATCGAAGCGGCGCTCAACCCCAAGTCGACCGACTATCTCTATTTTGTCGCCAAGGGGGGCGGTGCCCACTATTTCTCCAAGACCCTCGATGAACACAATCGGGCGGTTCGCGAATACATATTGAAGAAGCCCTAATGTCTAAATTTATTGTGATTGAAGGACTGGAAGGGGCAGGGAAGAGCTCCGCGGTACGTTATGTTACCGATTATCTGCAACGCCACGGCATCGACAAGATTGAGTGCACCCGTGAGCCCGGGGGAACCCCGCTGGCCGAGCGAATGCGCGCCATCGTCAAAGAGGTGCACGACGAGCGCCTCACCATAGAAGCCGAGTTGCTGCTCATGTACGCCTCCCGGGTGCAACTGGTCGAGACCCGCATCAAGCCGGCACTGGCTGAGGGGCGCTGGGTGGTGGGGGATCGTCACGATCTCTCCTCCCAGGCCTATCAGGGCGGCGGTCGCGGTATCGATGCCAACCTCATCGGTGCCATCAAGCAGGCGGTGCTCGGTGACTTCAAGCCGGATCTCACCCTCTATCTCGATATCGATCCTGCCCTTGGTTTGCAGCGGGCCCGTCATCGTGGTGAGCTGGACAGGATCGAACTGGAGCAGCTCAGCTTCTTCGAGCGCACTCGCAGCCGTTATCTCGAACTGGCTGCCAAGGATGATTCCATCCGGGTGATCGATGCCGGACAAACCCCGGATCAGGTCAAAGCCGCCATCGAGGCCGCACTGGACCACTACCTGTCGAACGAGCGCGTATGTATCCCTGGCTGATCCCGGATTGGCATGCCCTGAGCCAGACGGCCCAGGCGGGTCGGCTTGGCCATGCCTGGCTGCTGCTCGGCGATCCCGGGCTTGGCAAGGAGCAGCTTGCAGAACGATTGGCGCGCTTGCACCTCTGCCAGCAACCGGATCGGGGGGAACCCTGCGGCCAGTGCCACTCCTGCCAGCTGTTTGACAAGGGTCATCACCCGGATCTCGGCACCCTGCCTGCTGACAGCAAGACCATAGGGGTCGAGGCCATTCGCGAGATCTGTGCTCGCTTGCAGAACTCGGCCCAGCTCGGCCGTGGCAAGGTGGTGATCATCCCGGATGCGGAGCGCATGACGGAGTCCGCCGCCAACGCCTTGCTGAAAACCCTGGAGGAGCCGGCCGGCGACAGTCTCTTGTTGCTGATCGCCTCCCAGGTTTCCCGTCTGTTGCCCACCATTTTGAGTCGCTGCCACAAGCATGTCTGCCAGTTGCCGACGGAAGGTGAGACGGTTCGCTGGCTGGCCGAGCAGGGTCATCAGGCCACATTGGCCCAGGTGCGGATCTGTCAGGGTGCCCCGCTGCGGGTGCTGCGCTACATCGACGAGCAGCAGGACGGCAAACGCCGGGAGTTGCTGGAGAGTTTCGTCTCCCTGTCACAGACCCCGACCCGGGCCAACCATGTCTGCAGCCAGCTGGCGGATGAAACCCAGGTCAGACTGCACTGGTTGCAGTTGTTCTTGTGCGATGCACTCAAGACTCAGGCCGGCTGTGGTCATCATCAGCTGGCGATGCCGGATCTGGCGGCCCTCAGCCAGCAGTTGGCCGAAGGCAACTCCAGCGAAAAATTGCTGGAGGCGGAGCAGCAGCTCGTGGCGCTCAAGGCTGCCTGCCAACCTGGCCAGCTCTCCAATCCCACCATTCATCTGATGAACTGGCTCAGCCGCTGGTTATAACACTGACAAGACGCAAAGGTTCTTTATGTTACTCGTTGATTCCCATTGCCACCTCGATCGCCTCAGCTATGGCAGCAAGCAGACCGACATGGCCGATGTGCTGGCCAAGGCCGCGCAGCAGGACGTGGGATACTTTCTGTGTGTGAGCGTCACCCAGGCACAATTCCCGACCATGCTGGCGGCGATCGCCGCTTATCCCCAGGTGTTTGCTTCCTGTGGCGTGCATCCGCTCAATCAGGAACCCGGTGTCGATGCGGAGCTGTTGCTGACGCAGGCCAGCGATGAAAGAGTGGTGGCCATAGGGGAAACCGGGCTCGACTACTTCTACTCGCCGGAAAACAAGGAGGTACAGCAAGCCTCCTTCCGCGAACACATCCGGGTCGCCCGCGCCTTGAACAAGCCGCTGATCATACACACCCGTGATGCCCAGCAAGATACCCTGCAGATCATGCGTGAAGAGGGCGCCGACCAGGTGGGTGGTGTGTTGCACTGTTTCACCGAATCCCTGGAGATGGCCCAGGCCGCCATGGAAATGGGCTTTTATATTTCCATTTCCGGCATAGCGACCTTCAAGAATGCGTCCGCGCTGCAAGCCGTGGTCAAGGCGTTGCCGCTGGCGCGCTTGCTGGTCGAAACGGACTCTCCCTATCTTGCCCCCGTTCCTCATCGGGGGAGGGAGAACGAACCCGCCTTCGTACGCGATGTTGCCCAATTCGTTGCCGACCTTCGCCAGATCCCGCTGGCCGAGTTGGCGGAAGCGACCAGCCGCAACTTCTTCGAACTGTTCAAGTTGGCAAAAAAATAAACGACTAGGCCCCGGATAACGGGGCCTCTTTATTTCAAATCACCCGCACATTCCCCTCGTCAGCATTGTCTACGCCACATGTTATCTCTCACTGTTATTGAATGTCAGCATAATGACATCGCGGATAAACCGGCCGACTAAAGATGCTATTGCTGCAGGTGAGCATCGAGGTTCAAAGGGTTTAATCAAGGTCTCTATAAGTATCGATAATATTCATTATCGATACTTGATGTATATGAAGGATCCTGTAAGATCCTCCCAAACTTCATATTGAATCATAGACTTACGTGGCTTATCCGACCCTTGCCCCCTCCGCTCATCAGTCATTGCAGACTGTGTTCGATCCTCAGCTCAATAGCCGGGCGAGACGCTTCTTGCGCAGTGCCAAGGCGGATTCCACCCTCAATGCCTATCAGGCTGACACCCGTATCTTCGTGTTCTGGTGCCAGCTGCATGGGCTGGATCCACTGCAAACCACCCATCACGACATCATGAATTTTCTGGCAGATCAGGCCGATGGCATATTGGCGGACTGGGTATGGCTGGACAAGGAAGAGGGCAAGGGGGAACTGCGCAACGGCGAGCCGCGCAAACCCGCGACCCTGGTGAGACGACTGGCCGGGATCCGCTACGCCTTCAAGCAGAAGGGCATCCATCCCATGCCGACCGAACATGCCGAAATCAAGGAGATGATGCGCGGCATAGTGCGCCTTGGCGATAACCGCAAGCGCAAGACGGGGGCGCTGACCCTGCAACCCTTGGCCAGGGTACTCGATGAAATCGATACTTCCAGTCTGGCCGGTTTGCGGGATCACACCCTGCTGCTGTTGATGTTCAGCGGGGCTCTGCGTCGCTCGGAGGCGGCCAGAATCGAGGTCAGCGACCTCGATTTTGTGGGGCAGGGGATCCGACTTCGACTCAAGCCGAGCAAGCATCAGCTCCATGAAACCGAGATAGCACTCATACCCGGCAAGCAATATTGTCCCGTCTCGGCGCTGCACTCCTGGCTTAAAAAAAGCCGGATCGGCGAGGGGGCGCTGTTTCGTCGCATGAACCGCTGGGGTCAGCTTATGTCGGAACCCCTCGGTCCCCAGGGGATAAACCTGATGATCAAGCGGCGCACCGGCCAGGCCATCGACGATCTCTATGTCAGTGGCCACAGCCTGCGACGGGGATTCATCACCTCGGCCGTCACCGCCGGCAAACCCATGAACAAGATCATCGAGGTGACTCGCCACAAGGACATGCGTACCCTGCAGGAGTATTTCGACGATGCCCACAAGTTCTCCGATCATGCCCTGGATGGTTTGTTGTGACACTCCGCGTCACTGCATTTTTTATGTTAAATTTCATCTTGTTGATCTGATGATATATTTGTCGCGCTTTGCCAAGGTGCTCGATGGGAGGGGAGAATCCTCTTGTTCAGGCAACAATGTGCCACAGGTTAGAGATAACAAACCTTAAAGAAGAACATTGCAAGGTCATATGAGCCAGGAAATAAACGTGAATGAGGCCCAAGAGGCTGTCCCGCACAACAATGCCGAGCGGCAGCGTCAACATGTGAAGCGTAAACAGGAAACCCACAGCCGGTTGCAGTGCTGGATCAGCAATCGTCACGCAGAGCGGCTGCAGGCGTTGGGGTTGCACCTCGAAGACAGTCAAGCCTCACTCATCGAGCAGGCGATCGATCTGCTCTATCAACATGAGCTGTCATCCCAACCCCAGGTTGAGCAAGAGATGGCTGAGGCATTCGAGTGAGAGACGGGAAACTGAAAGTGCGGACATAAAAAAAGCCAGGTACGAATTCCTTGTACCTGGCATAGGGGAATTGGCTCCTTGCAGAGCCGTGCGCTAACTGGTGTTCGGATAGCCTTAAGCTTAGACAAGGCTCAAGGCTTTTCAAGATCCGAGCAAAAGTTCAACCCGAGTGTGGGTTTTCAAGACTCGATCAGACGTGAGTTCACGCACTCAGGCGCCGAACAGATTGTTGTCGCGCACCAGCTCGCGGGGCAGGGCATTCTTGACCCGGCTGCCGACCCACTTCCCCATGCCCAGGGTATGACCCTGATAACGAACTATCACCTCGCCCGAGCCGGCTTCCTGCGCTGGCCAGACATCCCGCCCCATCATGAACTCCCGTGCATTGGCGCTGTCGAGTTCGATAATCCCGAGCGTGGCCTTGTCGCCATAGGCCAGCGCCCACTCATGGGTGAGGCGATAACCCTTCTTGAAGGTCTCCGCCAGCTTGATGCCGATGCGATCGAACCGCAGCTTGCCCTGCACCTGCCCAAACAGATGAGGGAACAGCCAGATCTCGTCATTGCGACCAAACAGCTGGCCCAGGGGGGCCACGCCAAAATTGGCTTCAATCTCGCGCAACATGGGCTCGGCCTCTTTGGCCGGCAGGGGCGAGAAGGGGAACTTGCCGAGTTTTCCCGGCTTGAACATGGTGTTGGGCACAGAGTGATGTTTGCGCAATCTGGCGACGAAAAAGCCCTCACTGTCGAAGATCTGGGGCCAAACGTGCAGATATCCTTCGGGCGTACAGGCCTGCTCCGCATGGGGGAACAGGTCGGCCAGCGAGTCAACGCTCAGGGCATCGCCGAACTTGTCCAGCAGGGACTGACAGACCGCCTGGTTCTCCTGCTCGCTCAAGGTGCAAGTGGAGTAGACCAGCACGCCACCGGGTTTGAGGGCATGAAAGGCGCTCTCCAGCAACCCTTGCTGCACGGCGGCAATCTCGTCGATGCTCTCGATGCTCCAGTTGCGCAGGGCGTCTTCATCCTTGCGTACCGTCCCTTCGCCGGAGCAGGGGGCGTCGAGCAGTATGGCGTCGAAGGTCTCCGGCAACCACTGGCCAAACACCTTGGCATCGAAGTGGGTCATGCCCACATTGGTCACGCCGCAGCGCTGAATGTTGGCGCTGAGCACCTTGAGCCGGCTGCTGGAATATTCATTGGCAACCAGCATGCCCTGGTTGTTCATCAAGGCCGCGATCTGGGTTGTCTTGGAGCCGGGGGCGGCGGCCGCATCCAGCAGCATGCCATCCCGCTTGACCTGAGCGCTGGCAAATAGCGCCGTCACCGGCAGCATGGAACTCGCTTCCTGGATATAGAAGAGGCCGCTCAGGTGTTCTGCGGTATTGCCAAGGGGCACGCTCTCGTCGTTGCGACTCAGCCAGAAGCCGGTCTCGCACCAGGGTACGGGCTCGAGCTGCCAGCCCAGCGGTTGCATCTGTTCGACAAATGCGGGCACCGAAATCTTCAGGGTGTTGACCCGTATGCTGCGGCGCAGTGGGCGCCGGCAGCTGGCCACGAACGCATCCATGGTGAGATGCGCCGGCATGATGGCCGCAATATGGTGCAAGAAGTGATCGGGAAGGTAGGTATTGTCGTGCACTGTGCCGTCTCGCTGACCCAAAAAGAGGGGCGACATCTTATCACAGGGCCAGGAATATTCTTAACGGCCAATGAGCAAGTGGGAAATGAACAAGCCCGGCACAGGGCCGGGCTTGGATGAAACAAGAGAGAAGATCAGGGCTGGATGCGAGGGCTCCACTCCTGCCACTCCTTCTCTGCCTTGCCATACAGCGGGTAGCTGTGACCGGCCTTGACGGTCGAGCCCATCTCCCGCTCCGGGGTATTGAAGGCGATGCCGCCCGCCAGCAGGCTCTGCACGGTTTCCACCTCTATGGTGCCGCCGGTCAGGCCTATGTCAGCCTTGACCCCGGAGACATTCCAGAAGCGGGTGTTGGCCCGCACCAGATGGGCATATTCCTTGTCGACATTCGCCTCGATCAACACCTCGCTGCCATCGCGTGCCAGCGCGACCCCGGTGACGCTGCCCACCATGAGTTTACGAAACAGCAAGGGGCTGCCGACACTCAGGCCATTGACCGATGGGCTCTTGAGGGTCAAGGCCAGGCCAATCGGGCCACTCTGACTCAAGGGGAAGCGATCCTTGCCGGCTCCCTGACCTGGCTGAGCCTCCACGAAGGCCCCTTTGATCAGGGTGTCGAGGTGAGCGACGCCGCCCAGCCCCAGCTTGGCCTGTACCAGGGTGAAGCGGGCGCCGGATTGCAGGAAACGCTCGGCATACTGCCCATCCAGCTCGGCCTTGAAGATAACCTGACCCAGCGACGGTTCCAGCTCGATCTGCTCAATCTTGCCGATGTCGACCCCGCGATAGCGGATCGGGCTGCCGAGGCCCAGACCCGGATTGTTGTCGGCTACCAGAGAGAGGCTGCGCACTTTCGCCTTGGCCTGCTCCTTGCTGTCAAACAGCTGGTGACTGCTGCGGCCAGTACCGAGTCGATCGAACTCGATGGCGCCGCGCAGCAAGGTGGCCAGATTGCCCACCTTCACCTGCACACCATCAACCCGCACCCGGGTATCCAGCGCCGGTTTTTTCCAGAACTGCGGCAGTTGTGAGAGCAGGGGGGCATAGACGCCGTCGATTTCGAGCTCGATCTCGACCCCTTCCTTGGCGGCGCGCAGCTGCTTGACCTTGCCAGCTTCCAGCCCCAGATAGAGCACGGGAGAGCCGATGCCGATGCCATCGGCCTGTTCAGCCTTCAATAACCAGCGCTGAGGCTTGGCGTCCCGGGTGCCGAGCAGAGCCAGCTCCTGACTCGGGTAGAGACGGTTGATCCGCTCACCACTCGCCGCCTGCACCAGCTTGATACCCCCGCCGATCCAGGCGCTGGCCGGGCTGGTCTCCACCTTGATGCCGCTGAGATCGGCATCGATCTGCAGCGGCGCTGCCCGATAGAAGCGGGCCCGAGCCAGCAGATGCTGATACTGGTTGTTGACCACCAGGGCGACGCTGGCATTGCCCCTGGCATCCAGGGTCAGCTGGCTGATCTGGCCGACCTGCAGCCCCTTGTACCAGAGCGGCGCCCCTTCATTGAGCCCCGCCAGATCGTCGGCCTGCAGAGTGACCCGGGTGCCACTGACCTGATCCTTGCTGCTCAGGGCCATGGCCCTGACCCTGTCGCCTTCCACGTAGTCGAGGCGAATGGCCGGGCCAGCCAGCAGGCGATCCGCATGCTTGAGACCGGCCGCACCGAGGGAGACAGTCTCCCAGACGAGGCGGCTGTTGCCGGTGATCCTAAATGCCTGTTCAGGGTTGATCAGCGCCGTCACCACCCGACCCTTGTCGGTCAGGCGGATGGGGTCAATCCGGCCGATTTCGATCCCTTCATAGAGGATGGGCATTCCCTCCTTGATGGGCAGATCACCGGCCAGGATGTCGATCCGCTCGCCACGGGCCGCTTCGGCCAGCCCCTTGTAGAGGACAAAGGTCTGGCCTTTCTCCGGCTCGGGGGAGGCCTTGGGGGAGTCAAACGCTATGCCGCCGCTCAGTATGGAGGTAAGGCTGCCGGCTTCCACATTGACCCCGGCCAGGCTGAAGGAGCCCTTGATGCCGCTGATGTTCCAGAAGCGGGTGTCGGCCTTGATGAGGTGTTCAAAACGCGGCTCGATCACCAGATCCAGGATCACGTTCTGGTTGTCCTGGCCGAGGCGGGCGTTGATGACGCTGCCCACCTCGATGCCGCGGAAATAGAGCTTGGCGCCGATGCCGACCGATCCCAGCGAATCGGCGGTCAGGTGCAGCATGCGCCCCTGTGCCTGATAGCCGGGGGGAGGGCCGTCCAATGCATCGAACTCCTCCTCCAGCGGATTGTTGTCCCGACCGGGTTGCAGGTTGATATAGTTGCCGGAGACCAGGGTATCCAGGCCTGAGATCTCGGTGAGCGAGGCCTTGGGGCTCACCAGCCAGAAGTCGGAGCCCTTGCGGATAAGCGGCCGGGCCCGGCTGTCAATCTTGGCCAGTACGGCTATCTTGCGACCGTCTGCGGCCAGCTCCAGCTCCTGCACCACGCCGATGGCCACGCCCTGATAGCGCAACTGGGTCTTGCCCGGCAAGATACCGTTGCCCTGGGCAAAGTTGATGCGAATAAGTTGGCCACTGCTCGCAAACTGCTGGTAGATGAAACCACCCGCCAGCAAGAGGGCGATAACGGGCAACAACCAGACTGGCGACAACCAGCGACGCTTCTCAATGACGGGTTCAGCCCCGATCATACCGACTCCTTAATTGGCTGAGATAAACAGCAGTTCAGATACATAGTCCCCCGCGCTTTGCCTTGCGACAGCGCAGGCGGTTATTCACCATTCGGGCATCCCCAGACAGGCGGGATGCGTGTTCAACAGGCCATCAACGGGCCGCCTTGTCCCATAGCAAGCGGGTATCCAGCATGCGGGCCGACATCATGGTCAGTACCACCACACCGGCAAACGCCGTGGCGCCGGGCCCAGCCCGCACATTGAGCAGCACGCCGCGATCCACCAGGGCCACCATCAGCGAGATGACGAACAAATCCAGCATGGACCAGCGGCCGATGAAGTCGATGATGCGATACATGATGAGCTGGCGCTTGCGGCGCACCGGCTTGCTCCGCTGCAGCTGCCAGCAGATCCAGCCCAGCCCCAAAATCTTGCCCACCGGCACTATGATGCTGGCGGTCAGCACTATGGTGGCGATCCCCGACATCTTGCTGCGATAGAGCATCATGATACCGCTGAAGATGGTGTCGGACTGCAATAATCCCTTGTTGTAGAAGTGGGTGATGGGCAGCAGATTGGCAGGCAGCAACATGAAGGTGGCCAGCGCCAGCAAACCCCAGGACCAGGCCAGGGAGTGGGGGATCCGCACCTGCAACCGGCTGTGGCAACGGGGGCAGACGCTGCCCGCCCGATAGCGCACCAGCAGGCCGCAGGTGTGGCAGCGGCAGAGCCCCAGCTCACGGGCGCTGGTCTGGGACATGATCCGGTTCCTCCAGGGGTACTCGCTCCCAGTAGGGGGCGGGATCGAACAGGATCAGCAGCGTCATGTTGAGCAGCATCAGGATCCCCAGGCTCAGCAAGCCACCGCCGAGGCGCACATCGGCGATGTCGATCAGCTTGAACAGGGCGACCAGCAGGCTGACGATGTAGACCTCCAGCATGGCCCAGTGACGAAACACCTCCACGGCCTTCAAGGTCGGCGCCAGTATGTGCCAGCGTTTGGCAAGGCCGGAGGCCAGCGCAAAGATCCCCAGCAGCAAACCCACAGGCGCCAGCACGGCGCACCAGAACACCAGTCCCGCCACCCAGAATTCGTGCTCGACCATCAGCACCAAAATGCCCTTGAGCAGGTTCGCATCCGAGTTCACCCCGGCCAGACGCAGGTAGATGAGCGGTTCGAAGAAGGCAGAGGGCAGCAGCAGGAACCCCGTGATGGTCAGCGCCATCAACTGGGAGGGGCGAAAGGCGTAGCGTCCATACAGATGCTGGTGACAGCGGGGACAGTGAGCGTGGCGGCGCAGGGGCAATAACTTGCGTTCGATCAGCAAGTCGCAAGCCGGGCAGACGATCACGGGATTGGGATCCGACATTACGATTCAACCTGTTGAAGGAATTGGTGAAATTTACCCTAAAACCCGCGTCCTGTCTTGCCTGGCGCCGTTCTGCCACGAAAGTATGATTGACGTTAACGTAAACGTGATATTAGATAGTCGAACCAGACAAATGAAAGGAGTCATGATGTCCAGCCTTACCCCCTCGGCAGGTCTGCGGTTTCGCACCGCCCTTGCCAACGAACGGCCACTGCAGATCGTCGGCACCATCAATGCCTACATGGCCCTGATGGCCGAGCGTAGCGGCTTTCAGGCTATTTACCTCTCCGGTGCCGGGGTGGCCAATGCCTCCCATGGCCTGCCGGATCTCGGCATGACCTCCCTCAACGACGTGCTGATCGACGCAGAAAGGATCACCGCGGCGACCAAGGTGCCGCTGTTGGTCGACATCGACACCGGCTGGGGCGGCGCCTTCAATATCGCCCGCACCATTCGCGCCTTCGAACGCGCCGGAGTGGCCGCCGTGCACATGGAAGATCAGGTGGCCCAGAAGCGCTGTGGTCACAGGCCCAACAAGGCGGTGGTCTCGCAGGAGGAGATGTGCGATCGCATCAAGGCGGCGGTGGATGCCCGTGAGAACGGGGAGTTCGTCATCATGGCGCGCACAGATGCGCTGGCGGTGGAGGGGATAGGCCCGGCGCTGGAGCGCGCCGCCGCCTACGTGGCCGCCGGGGCCGACATGATCTTCGCCGAGGCGGTGACCGAGCTCGGTCAGTATGACAGCTTCAAGCAGGCCGCCGGGGTGCCCATCCTCGCCAACATGACAGAGTTCGGCAAGACAGATCTGTTTGACAAGGAGGCGCTCGCCGCCCACGGCGTCGACATGGTGCTCTACCCGTTAAGCGCCAGCCGGGCGGCCAATCAGGCCGCGCTCAACGTCTACCAGCACATTCGCCAGGATGGCCACCAGAGGGCCGTCGTGGACACCATGCAGACCCGGGAAGCCTTGTATGACTTCCTGGGCTATCACCATTACGAGCAGACACTGGATCGTCTGTTCATATCCAGGGATTAGGAGGCAAGGTTATGGGACAACAGAAGCCATTGGGCGGCGCCGGCCTGCGGGGTCAGAGCGCGGGGGAGACCAGCATCTGTACCGTGGGCAAGAGCGGTACCGGGCTCACCTATCGCGGCTATGACATTCAGGAGCTGGCAGACGGCGCCCAGTTCGAGGAGGTCGCCTATCTGCTGCTCAAGGGCGAGCTGCCCAGTGAACAGCAACTGCTGGACTACAAGCGCGAGCTGCGTCGCCTGCGCAGCTTGCCCAAGGCCCTGCTGGAGGTACTTGAGCTCATTCCCGCCAATGCCCATCCCATGGATGTGCTGCGCACCGGCTGCTCCATGCTCGGTGATCTGGAGCCGGAAGAAGGCTTCGAGCACGAACATGAAGTGGCAGATCGCCTGCTGGCCGCCTTCCCTGGCATACTGATTTATTGGTACAAGTTCAGTCATGAAGGGGTGCGCATCGCGCTCGATACCAACGAGGAGTGCATCGGTGGCCACTTCCTTGCCCTCTTGCACCAGAAGGCCCCGAGCGAGCTGGAACGCCGGGTCATGCACGTCTCCCTCATTCTCTATGCCGAGCACGAGTTCAACGCCTCCACCTTCGCGGCCCGGGTCTGTGCCTCGACCCTGTCCGATCTCTTCTCCTGCGTGACCGCCGCCATCGGTACCCTGCGCGGCCCGCTGCACGGCGGCGCCAACGAAGCCGCAATGGCGATGATCGAACCCTGGCAAGATGAGGTTCAGGCCAGGGGCGAGCTGCTGGCAAAACTCGCGGCCAAGGAGAAGATCATGGGCTTTGGCCACGCCGTCTATCGCACCTCGGATCCGCGCAACGTCATCATCAAGGCGTGGTCGGCCAAGCTGGCCGAGGCGGTGGGGGACACCCGTCTCTACCGCGTCTCCTGCGAGGCGGAGAAGGTAATGTGGGAGGAAAAAGCGCTTTTCCCCAACGCCGACTTCTTCCATGCCAGCGCCTATCACTACATGGGGATCCCGACCAAGCTGTTCACCCCCATTTTCGTCTGCTCGCGGGTCACCGGCTGGTGCGCCCACGTGATGGAGCAGCGCGAGCACAACAGGATCATTCGCCCGAGCGCCGATTATGTCGGCCCGGCCCCCCGTCATTTCGTCTCTTTGCAACAACGATAAGATGCAGCGCCCTGCCATCGTCGACATCCACCACGGCCCGGCGCCTGCGCAAGCAGGCCTGTGTGGTCATGTGTCGGCGATGGCGGCCCAGCCGCTCGTCACCTCCTTCTATTCACAACAACGATAAGGAAATCACGATGTCCGCCAACGTCGACGTCAACCACAGACCCGAACCCGATCAGGTGCTGGTCGATATTGCCGATTATGTCTGCAGCCACCCCATCACCAGCCAGGCCGCCCTCGATACCGCCCGCTACTGCCTGATGGATACCCTGGGCTGCGGCCTCTTGGCCCTGCGCTTTCCCGAGTGCACCAAGCATCTGGGCCCCATAGTCGCGGGCACCACTGTGCCCCATGGCGCCCGGGTGCCCGGCACCCAGCTCTGCCTCGATCCGGTCAAGGCGGCCTGGGACATAGGCGCCATCATCCGCTGGCTCGATTACAACGACACCTGGCTTGCCGCCGAATGGGGCCACCCCTCCGACAACCTGGGGGGCATTCTGGCCACAGCCGACTGGCTGTCGCGCACTCGCGTGGCCGAGGGCAAGGCGCCGCTCACCATGGCCGATGTGCTGATGGCCATGGTCAAGGCTCATGAAATTCAGGGAGTACTGGCGCTCGAAAACTCCTTCAACCGGGTCGGTCTCGATCACGTGGTGCTGGTGAAGGTCGCCAGCACCGCAGTGGTGACCCATATGCTGGGGGGCAATCGCGATCAGGTGATCGATGCGGTCTCCCAGGCCTGGGTCGATGGCCAGAGCCTGCGCACCTATCGCCATGCGCCGAATGCAGGGTCGCGCAAGAGCTGGGCGGCCGGGGATGCCACTTCCCGCGCCGTGCGTCTGGCGCTCATCACCATGAGCGGCGAGATGGGCTATCCCGGCGTATTGAGCGCACCCAAGTGGGGCTTCTACGACGTGCTGTTCAAGGGCAACCAGTTCGCCCTGCATCAGGGCTACGGCAGCTATGTGATGGAGAACGTGCTGTTCAAGATCTCTTACCCCGCCGAGTTCCACGCCCAGACGGCCGTCGAGTGCGCCATGAAGCTGCATGGGGAGGTGAAAGGGCGGCTCGACGAGATCGACCGCATCGAGCTCACTACCCATGAGTCGGCCATTCGCATCATCAGCAAGGTAGGCGCCCTCAACAACCCGGCGGACCGGGATCACTGCCTGCAGTACATGGTGGCCGTGCCGCTCATCTTCGGGCGCCTCATTGCCGAGGATTACGAGGATGGCATAGCGGCCGATCCCCGCATCGATGCGCTGCGCGCCAAGATGGTGGTGCAGGAAGAGAAGCGCTACAGCCGCGAATACCTGGAGGCGGACAAGCGGTCGATTGCCAATGCCATCCAGGTCTTCTTCAAGGATGGCAGCCACAGCGCCAAGGTAGAGGTGGAATACCCGGTCGGTCACCGCCGTCGTCGGGAGGAGGGGATACCGCTGCTGGTGGAAAAATTCCAGCACAACCTGGCCACCCGTTTCCCGGCCAAGCGGGTACACGAGATCCTCGCCCTCTGCCAGGATGGCAAGCAACTGGCCGCCACGCCGGTCCACGCCTTTATGGACTTGCTGGTGATTTGACCGCTCTCCTATCGGCGCACAGGGAGAAACGAGAAGCGGGCCATTCGGCCCGCTTTTTCATGTCTGCCTGCATGACTCCCGAGGTCAATCCAGCATTGTGCTGTCACCTGCCAGCAGCGCTTCCATGATGGCCGTCTCGCGGCTGGCGATGGTTTCCAGAAACTCGTTGGCCCGCCCCATCTGATGGCAGACCCGATAGCCGCGCTCGACAAACGAGAAGAGCTCGCCGAGCCCTGCCAGATGGGCCGGTCCCGAGATAAGCTTGAGAGTGGTGCCGAGGAAAGGCTTGCGGGCCAGCCTGTCCAGGGTGAGCCCCAGATCGGTGACCAGGGTTATCTGATGGGCCCGCCGCTCGGGTTCGCCCACCTCCCGATAGGCGAGGGCATACGCCTCTGCCGTCAGCCGATGGATGGCCCCACTACGGCGCAGCGCCACCACCATCAGGTAGTCGAGCTCCTCGGAGAGGGCATCGAGCTCGATCGCCTGGGCCAGCACCTTGAGGCCGGACTCCGGCAGCAATCGCTCGGCGGTGGGCATGACCCGCATCACGTCCGCATCGCGGCGGGCGCAATCGCCCGGGCCGTAGAGATCCGTCAGGAAGAACTGTGCGGCCGGCCCGTAGCGTTTGCTCTGCAGCAGATCGCCGTGGGTGCGGCCCAACCGATCCGCCTGCCACTGGCGCAAGCTGTCCCTGTCTTGTTGATCTTCCGGGTGGGTACGCATCTGTTCGCGCAGGGAGGCAACCCGGTTGAGCTGGCGATAGAGCCGCCCCAGGGTACTCTCGTCGTCAGCTTGCGGGTCATCGGCTATGTGTGTTTCTTGGGTCATATGCTGCTCTCTGGTGACCTGCACCGAATGGCCTGGCGGCTAGATAAAACGAGGGCATGAACCCTGACAGGGAAGCGGAACTGCCACTCGGGTACGCCTTTGCCTGTCAGTGTAACGCGAGCGGGAACGAGGAGAAATGCATGGAGCATTTACTCAACCGGCTTTGTTAAGTGAGTCCCAATTATGTTGCAAATGGCTTTCACTTGTTTGATTCATATGTTTAATATCAATAAATATTGTCACCGCTCAGAGAGTTAGCATGTTTCTATACGATCCCCTTGTCGGCAGCAGCCTGTCGACCATCAAGGTCAACCGCCAGCATCCCCTAGGATTGGCGGGGGCACGGCTCGCCGCCGAAGCCATCGCGCAGGACATGAGCGAAGAGTACGAACTCGACTGTGAGTGGGAAGATGAGGAAGAGACCCGGCTGATGTTTCGTGGCGCCGGGGTCAATGGCTTTCTCTGCCTGACCGACAACAGCCTGCAGCTGGAGGTGCGTCTCGGCCTGATGCTGCTGCCGGTACGCAGCGTGCTGGAGCAGGAGATCCTCGAATATGTCGATCATCGTCTGCCTTGCCCCAGTCAGGGATAGCCCGAACGGGAATTCAACATTCACCCAATACAGTCGCCGAAATAGCAGGGAATTCGTATTCCTGTATATTAACTGAACGAAACGCATCCTCCGGATAACCATATTTTGGAAGGATGCGAGCGGGCGGATTATGTGTTCTGCGATGAAATGTTCACGGCGCTACGTGTTGTTCTGCTCCGGCAAAAAGAATTAATCGAAGCGTATTAGCACCAACATATACGACACCTGTTTGTTCGCCATCGAGTATTTTGTTTTCATGAGAAGGGCGCGGACAAATAAGCGAAACGGTAGGGAAAATACCATGTCACCCTGTGAACTTATCTCCTGTGTCGATACCGCCTGGCTGCGGATGGACAGGCCCAACAATCTGATGCAGATCGTCGGCGTACTGATGTTTGACGGTCAGCTGGATGAAACCCGACTGCGAGAGAGCCTGCTGCACACAGTACGGGTACAGCCGCGCTTTGGACAGAAAGCCAGTCTGGAGGGGGGCGAATATTACTGGCGCACCGATCCTGACTTTGATCTCGACCTGCACCTCAAGCGGGTGATCCTGCCGGGCAAGGCCGGCAAGGAGGAGCTGGAGCGGCTGGTGGCCGATTTTGCCTCCACCCCGCTCAACCACCAGCGTCCCCTGTGGGAGATGCACCTGGTGGATACCTCTCTCGGCGGGCAGGCGCTGGTGGTGCGTTTCCATCACGCCATGGGGGATGGCTTCTCCCTGGTGCGGGCCATGCTGACCATGATGGACGAGAGCCCGATCTCGGCCCCCAGACCGCAACCCGAGCCGGTAGCCAACGACGACAGCGACGAGGATCACGATCATCAGGGCAGCCGCCTGCTGCGGGCCGGGCTCAAGCTGACCGGCACCCTCTGGTCCAAGTATGTCGAGGTGCTGACCCATCCCACCAAGGCGATGGATTACCTCAAAACCAGCCGGGACGTGACCGCCGAGCTTTACACCATAGCCACCCTCTCCGACGATGCCAAGACCCGGCTGAAGGGGGAAACCGGCAGCACCAAGCGGGTAGCCTGGTCTGAGCAGATCCCGCTACCGGATGTGAAGGCGGTGGGACGGGTGCTCGGCTGTTCGGTCAACGATCTGCTGATCGCCGCCACCGCAGGGGCGTTTCGCCACTATCTGCTGGCGCAGGGGGACGAGGTCGATGGCGTCGAGATCCGTGCGCTGGTGCCGGTCAACATGCGCGCGCCCGACGACAAGGGGGCCCTTGGCAACCGCTTCGGGCTGGTGGCCCTGGACCTGCCCATCGACATAGCACACCCGCTGCAGCGGCTCCATGCGGTGCGGGATCGGATGCAGGCGCTCAAATCCTCCCTGCAACCGGCCGTGGTGCTGAATTTGCTGGAGGTGATGGGCATGGCCCCCAGGGCAGTGCAGCAACAGGCCATCGACATACTGTCGGCCAAGGCCAGCGCCGTCATCACCAATGTGCCCGGCCCCCAGCAGACCCTCTATCTGGCCGGTGCCCGCCTGCGCCAGCCGCTGTTCTGGGTGCCTCAGGCCGGTGACATCGGGGTTGGTGTCTCCATCCTCTCCTATGACAACAAGGTGCAGCTCGGCCTCATCACCGACAAGAAGCGGGTGCCGGACCCTGATCTCATTGCCCTGCGCTTCGCCGTGGAGTTCGAACAGCTGCTGTTGCTGGTGTTGATGGAGCCGGACTTGCTCTACGATCCCGAGATGCTGGATCAGCTGCTGCACGGCTGAACCGCGTTAGCACGCCACCTGACATGAAACAAAGAGGCCAACCCGGGGGTTGGCCTCTCTCATTGCGCAGCGCCGCCGGACTATTCGTCCTCCAGCTCCTCACGGGCGGCTTCCACGTCGAGCCGCTCCATGGCATCCACGGGTTCGCACTCGGCCGCCTCGCCGTAGAGCGCCTCGGCGGCCGCCATCTTGCTCTTGCCATGCATCATCACCATGGCATTGGCGTACTCCATGCGAGCGATGGCGGAGTGGGGGATGATGGCCAGCGCCGCCTTGAAGTGGCGATCGGCCTCCTCTTTTTTGGCGCCATAGGTGATGCCACCTATCATGGCCCCCAGCTTGTCGATGATCTCGGCGTGCCAGGCACCGAAGGCGATGTGGGCTTCCGCATGGTCGGGGGCCAGCGCCAGCGCCTTTTCCAGACTGGTCTTGATCTTGTCACCTATGCCGATGGATAACGCCTTGGAGACAGAAATCACCTGGCTGTAACGGCCCAGCGCCAGGGCGTGAAAATACCAGGCGTTGACGTTGTCGGGCTGGCGCTTTTGCAGCTTTTCGGCGTTGCTGGCGGCCAGCTCGAATGCTTCCCGCTTGGCATACTTGTCATCCAGCAGGTAGCTGGCGTGGATCACCAGCGCCTTGTTCGCCACGTTGAGGCCATCCTCGCCGGCGCCCAGACCCAGGGCGACGGCCCGGGCGAAATCACCGGCGTGATAGGCCCGCCAGGCTTCCTGTACCTGCTCATCGTCCGGCCAGGGTTCGGCATCCCCCTGGTGCAGGCGATCCCAGTTCTGCTCAAGGAGCTCCCCGGCATAGTCATAGGCCGCCTCCGGCCAGGGGAAGGGGGTGAAGTCGGACAAGTTGGGTTGTGAAGTGGTCATATGATTCTCCCTGTTAAAAACACAATCAAAAACACAGTTCTGTTAACCCGCCGTCGTGGCGGGCTGGTAATGGGTGGCGATGGCATCCAGATGGGCGCGGGCATTGGGCCGCAGACGAGGGGCCACCAGCTGCATCACCTGAAACACCCCCAGGGCTATGTCGGCATCCGCACGCGGGTGCAACGCCCGCTGGTAGGAGATCCAGAAAGTGCCCACCAGCGCTATGTTGGCCGCCAGAGCGCCGATCTGGGCGTCGCTGCCCAGCAGCAAGCCACTGCCGGACAGGCTGTGGCAGATGGCGGCGGCGGTCTGCTCCTTGCGCCTCAGCAGGGCCGAGAAGCGCAGCTCCACCTTGTGGTTGCCACTCATCAGGGTGCTGATGTCGTAGTAAAAGAAGCGATACTTCCAGATGAGCTCGAACATCAGGTGCAAAAAGAACCAGATGTCTTCCGTCTCGTCCAGCGGGGGGGTGACAGTGTCGAGCAGATGGGCCATCTCCTGTTCGAACTCGCCGAACAGGGCGTTGACTATCTCCTCCTTGTTATGGAAGTGGTAATAGAGGTTGCCCGGACTCATCTCCAGCTCGGCCGCGATGGCGGAGGTGGTGACGGTCGGCTCCCCCAGCAGGTTGAACTGGGCGAGGGCGGTGGCCAGAATGCGATCCCGCGTCCGCCGCTTGGGTTTGCGGTCCATGCTACTCCTTCGGTTGGCGACGACCCTTGCCGCCATAACGGTGGGTCAGCCAGTGCTGCAACTGGGTCAGTGAGGCATCCAGCGCCGCTACCGAGCCGGTGCCCGGGGTGAGCAGGGAGCGCTGTTCATCAGCCAGTGCACTCAGATCAAGCGCCAGACCATGCCTGGCGAGAATGGGGCCAAGCTCGGCCCGTCGCTGCCACAGATCCCGGCGGGTATGCTGGAAGGCATGCTCGCACAGACGGCGGCGATCCCGGTAACTGAACACATTGGTGAAGAACATCTTGCCATCGGCCGGAGAGGGCTCGAACAGCAGGGCGTCGGCCTGTGGATACTGGTGCTTGTAGCGATCCATGCCCACGTGCATGCGCGAGTGGATGATGGCGCGAAAGGTCTGGGCCAGCACCACCGGCAGGCCGCTCTCCACCAGACTGGCGGGGTGTTCACTCGCCATGCCCGCATCGAACGGCACCAGCGGATTGATGCAGAACACCAGATCGGCCCCCTCCTGCAGCGCCACCGAGGCGTGCAGCGTCTTGATGAGGGCCCCGTCCACGTAGTAGCGGCCGTTGATCAGTGACGGGGGAAACAGACCAGGCAGGGCGGCAGAGGCTTGTACCGCCGCCGAGATGGGCACGTCGTCCAGCCCTGGGCTGCCAAAGGCGACCGCGTGGCCGGTATCTAGCTCGGTGGCAATGACGAACAGACGGCTCTTGAGTTCACGAAAATCGTTGCTGCGGCCCCGGCGAGAGAAGAACTGGGTAAGGATCCGGTCCACTCCACGACTGTCGAACAAGCCGGTCGGGATCGCTTTGGACAAGCCTTGCAAGGAGCCGAGCAGGCTCTTGTGCAAGGGGGCGGAGAGGTAATCGGCCAGGCACTCCCAGGCCAGTGGCGGCAAGGAGGAGAGCCGCTTCGCGTATTCACCGAAGGCGGGACGCAACAGGGTGGAGGGATCGAAAAATTCGCCGCTGTCGTCGCTGAGCAGGATCCGCACCAGCTTGTCGGGGGAGATGCCATTGGCCAGCGCCGAGGCGATCACGGCCCCCGAGCTGACCCCCACATAGATGTCGGCCTGCTCGAAACGCAGCCCCTTGATGCTGTCAGCCAGGGCGGCGCAGGCTCCGATCTCGTAAATCCCTCCCAGAGGTCCACCTCCGGCGAGGGCAATCGCAATCGTGCTCATGACATGGCCTCCCTTCTCAAGCAAAACCGGCCCAGCAAGAGGGCATGGGCCGGTGGGTTATGACGCAAGGCCAATCAGGCGTTGCTTGTCAGATCAGGAGAGTGCGGTCTCGCCTTTCTCCTTGACCTCTTTCACTACGCTCTCGACCTCGGTCGCCAGCGCCTTGACCTCTTCCTTCACCTTGGCGATGGGGGCTGCGGCGGCTTTCTTCACCGGTGCCTTCTTGACAACCGGTTTCTTGGCGGCAGTCGCGGCGGCGGGTTTGTGCTCCGCGGCCGGCGCGTCCTCTTCATCCTGCGCATCGATGAGTTGTTGCACCACCTCGGTCAGCTCGGCCATGCGCTTGGAGAGCTTGTCGATGTCCTTGCGGGTCGGGATGCCGAGGCTGGCGACGGCACGAGCCACGCGATCCTCGAACACTTGCTCCAGACGGCCCCAGGTACCCGTGGTCTTGTCGGTCATGGCAGCGATCTTCTCGTCCGCGCTCTGACGGGTACGGGTCTGCAATGCCTCGCCTTCCTGTACCAGGGCTTCGAAGATCTTGCCCCCTTCCTCTTGCGCCTTGGCGTAGGCGCCCAAGCCCGCCAGCCAGATCTGCTGGGTGGATTCCTTGATGGTCGAGGTGAGCTGGTTGTCGGTCACCGAGCTTGCCAGCGCTTTCAATTTCTTGGCCATGATTGTTTCCTTACTGGTGAGTGGGATATAGGTAATGACAACAACCTTGGTACATTCGTTGTGGCATTACTGAGCTTTCATCCTCAGTCTATGGAGAAAAAATAGAGGGTTCTACCTAATAACGGAACAGGCAGTCGTGGTAATTTTGGTCTGGGTCACGAAGATGACGTTCAAATGAATATTTCCATTTGAAGCGTGATATATCTAACAGCAACTAACAGCCCAATCAGTAAGGGAAATAAATACCATGGACTATTTCATCACGGGGGGCAGCGGTTTTATCGGCCGCCGGCTGATTAAAAAACTGCTGCAGCGCCCAAATAGCCGGGTGCATTTCTTGATGCGCGCAGCCCATCTTGAGCGGGTACCCGATCTGCTGGCCTACTGGGGGGTCGACGCGCAGCGCGCAATTCCGGTCGTCGGGGACATGACCCATCCGCAACTCGGCGTGAGTGTGGCCGAGCAGGAGCCTCTCATAGGCCGGATCGATCACTTCCTCCATCTCGCCGCCATCTATGATCTCAACGCCAAGGCGGGCATTCAGCAGCAGGTCAATGCCGAGGGTACCCGTCAGGCACTGCAACTGGCCGAGCGACTCGGCGCCCGCTGCTTCCATCACTGCAGCTCCATAGCAGTGGCCGGCCTGTTCGACGGTCTGTTCAGGGAAGACATGTTCGATGAGGCCGAACACCTCGACATGCCCTATTTCCAGACCAAGCACGAGGCCGAGGGCATAGTGCGCCAGGAGAGCACCATCCCCTGGCGCATCTACCGACCCGGGATAGTGGTGGGGGATGCCAATACAGGCGAGATGGACAAGGTGGACGGCCCTTATTACTTCTTCAAGACCATCCAGAAGCTGCGCCGCATGCTGCCGCCCTGGATGCCCGCCATCGGGGTCGAAGGGGGCCGCATCAACCTGGTGCCGGTCAACTTCGTGGTGGATGCCATCGATCACATCGCTCACCTCGAGGGGGAGGACAACAAGGCGTTCCACCTGACCGACTCCCATCCGATGCGGGTTGGCGACATGCTGAGCACCTTCTCCCGCGCAGCCCATGCACCCGAGCCCGCCATTCGCATCAATGCGGCCCTGTTCAGCTTCATCCCCCGCCATCTGATGACCATGCTGATGGCGCTGACGCCGGTGCGGCGCATTCGCGATGCGGCGATCGCCGATCTCGGCCTGCCCAAGGACATCTTCCGGCTCATCAACTATCCCACCCGCTTCGACAACCGCGAAGCCCAGCGGGTGTTGAAAGGGACCGGCATCGAAGTGCCCCCGCTGCACAGCTATGCCTGGCGGCTGTGGGATTACTGGGAGCGTCACCTCGACCCCGAGCTGTTCATCGATCGCACCCTGCGCGGCCGGGTCGAGGGCAAGGTGGTGCTGATCACCGGCGCCACCTCCGGCATCGGCAAGGCCACCGCAAGAAAGCTGGCCGAGGCGGGTGCAACAGTGCTGACCATTGCCCGGGACGAACACAAGATTGCCGAAACCCAGGCCGAGTTTGCCGAGCAGGGCTTGACCCTGCAGGTCTATCAGGGGGATCTGGCGGATCTGGCGCAGGGGGAGACGATCACCCGGCAGATAGTGGCCGAGCATGGCGGGGTGGACATCCTCATCAACAATGCCGGCCGCTCCATCCGCCGCGCCATAGAGGACTCTTTCGAGCGCTTCCACGATCTGGAGCGCACCATGCAGCTCAACTACTTCGGCACCCTCAAGGTGATCATGGGGGTGCTGCCCACCATGATCGAGAAGAAGAAGGGCCACATCATCAACATCTCCTCCATCGGGGTGTTGACCAATGCGCCGCGCTTCTCCGCCTACGTCGCCTCCAAGTCGGCGCTCGACGCCTGGGTGCGCACCGCGGCGTCCGAGTTTGCCGACAAGGGGGTCAATTTCTCCATCATCAACATGCCGCTGGTGAAAACCCCCATGGTGGCGCCGACCAAGGTGTATGAGCAGGTGCCCATGATGACGCCGGAAGAGGCCGCCGATCTGGTGTGCGACACCATCATCAACAAGCATGTGCGACTGGCCACCCGGCTCGGGGTGTTCGGTCAGGTGATCCATGCCTTGGCGCCGCGGGTGGCACAGGTGATCATGAACACCAGCTTCCGCACCTTCTCGGATCCCAAAGAGGGCGGCGAGTCCAAGGCCTCTGCGGATCAGATGGCGGTATCTACCCTGATCAAGGGCATTCACTTCTGATTTGAGGAAGCATTCGATAAACCGGGGCCTGAGCAATCAGGCCCTTTTCGTTTGTGGCTGGGAGCGGGCAAGCAGGGTCAGCAGCAGGGCCGTGGTACGGCGCGAGTAGATGAGGGAGAGGTGGCCAAGGGCGGCGAGCTCAATATCTTCCATTCCCTCCATCCGCTGACGGGACTGGGGCAACACAAAGTTGTCATGACTGGTGCGCACCGAAATCCCGGGCACGCACAGCGGCACGGCGGCGAAGCGTTGCAGCCAGCCTGAGCCCGGCTCCATCTCCCGCGCGTTCTCTCCCAGGCCAAGGGCTGCCAGCTGGCTGCCTTGATGAGGGGTCGCCAGGGTGATGAGTTGCGCAACCTTGCCACCACCGGCCAGGGCCAGGTAGTCACGGCACACCAGCCCGCCCATGCTGTGGCCAATCAGCACCAGCTGAGCGGCGCCGGTGGCGGCCAGCACCTCGTCGATGCGCCTTACCAGCAGGGGGACCATGTCATCGAGATGACCGAAGGGAGGAGTCAGAGTCACGGTGGCAACCACGTGGCCGGCAGCTTCCAGCCGGGCGCGCTGCAGCCGCCAGATCCCGCGACTGCAGCCGTAACCGTGTACCAGCAGCAGGGGCAAGGGAGAAGGGGTGAGCCTGTCCGGCGCCATCAGCAGCCGCTCAAACGGCAGCAGCCAGGTGAAGGTGAGCAGGTAGGCGAACATCTCCCGGATCACCATGTGCAGCCAGGCACGCAGACCGATGGCGGGGACAGGGTAGAAGCGGGAGAATCCCCAGGTCAGCAATACCACCAGACAGCGCAGCCCCAGCAGCGCCAGCACCACAAACAGCAGGGAGAGCAGGGGAGAGAGACCAATGACCAGATGAGCGATGCCCCCGAGGAGCGTCACTTCAACCAGCAGCAGTATGAGCAGTTGTCTTGTGATCGTCATGAGCCCATCATCCGACTTGCGTAAAGCGGATGTCAAATGACCCTTTCATCAATGTGATAACGGCCGCGTAATCGGCACGCCCACCATGATAAAAGCCCGTTGGACAGGGTTATTTGCAATACTGTATATCCGTACATATACTTGTGGTCACTATCATGAGGAGGACGCCACTATGGCCGTTGAGATCAAATATGTTGTCGTGCGTGGGGGAGTGGAGAAGATGACCTTTGCCAGCAAGAAAGAGGCGGATGCCTATGACAAGCTGCTGGATACCGCCGATGAGTTGATGACCCTGCTGGCGGGGGCACCTGTCGCCCTCGAACCCGAACAGCAGGAGAGCCTGGCCTTCTACCTGGCCGAACAGCGTGATGTACTGCAAAACGTGCTGCGCGGTGGCAAGGGGCAGGGGAGTCCCAAAGAGGAGCCCCAAAAGACGGCAGAGAAGAGCGATGCCGACAAGCCCAAGGGGAAATCCCTCAAGAGCGTGGCCTGAGGGACGGGGGAGAGGCGCCAGTTGACATTATCCTCATGGCGCCTCCACCAACCATTCACATATTAAGCATTAAAAATCATTTTTACGGCTATTTGTCCCGAGAATTTTCCAACCATCGTGCATATCCATTGAATAATGCCAGCATGTTGTGCACACCGATTACAACGGATGATTCAATCTCACACACGCCCGGATTGTCAGTCACACAGTGATGCCGATAACCCCATTTATCGGCATCAGCTTTTGAGCGGGGTAGCAGGCCTCCATTCCATGAACCAAGCAAGCACCATCATGACCTCTATGTTACTTCCGCCCGCCATGCCGCTGTTTGATGGCCTGGCTCACCTGGAGGCGGGCAACCCTCAGGTCAATCAGTATCTGGCCAACCTCAGCCTGAACGACGTGCCCGATGCGGGCCTAGTCTACGAACTGGCGGTCGACTGGCTGCTGGAACAGCGCCACAACGAGAACAACTACAAGACCTACCGCAGCGAGTTGACGACATTTCTGCACTGGTGTTTCAGCGAGCTGGCCATCAGCCCGAAAGATCTGACCCGGCGCATCATGATGCGCTACCTCGACTACTGCCAGGCGCCGCCAGAGCCGCTGATTGCCTACCGCAACGTGGCACAGTTCATCCTCGACAAGGAGTGGGGAGAGCGGCTGCCCAATCCCTTGTGGCGACCCTTTCTCGGCAAACGGGAACTGGGCCGCGAGCTGCCATACCGTCTGAGCGAGCAGGCAATGAAGACCAAGCTCGCCATTCTGTCAGCCTTCTTCCAGTTTCTGATCCAGGAAGAGTACATGGACAGAAATCCCGCTCTGCTGCTGCAGCGAGTCAAGCGACCGGTCCAGCAGGAGCCCGATGATCAGGGCCAGGCCTTCAGCGAGTTGCAATGGTCCTACGTGATGCAGGCCGCCGACCGGCTGGCAATCGAATCACAAGATCAGCACGAGCGCAGCCGCTTCCTGATAAGCCTGATGTACGCCTGTTATCTGCGCATCTCAGAGGTAGCAGCCAGACCCGGGTTCACGCCCGTCATGGGTCAGTTTCGCCGCGATGGCAAAACCGGCGTCTGGGGGTATTACATTCCACGTAGCAAAGGTGGCAAGCGGCGCACAGTGGCGGTATCCCATGCCTTGCTGGAGGCCCTCGAACGCTATCGGATCTTCCTGGGGTTGTCGCCATTGCCAGCCCCCAATGAGCAGACACCGCTCTTTGTACGCCACAAGGCTGCCGCACACGGCCGGGAACAAGGCGAACTCAATGCCAATCTCGGGATCCGCCAACTGCGTGAACTGGTCATGACGGTCATCCAGACCGCAGCGAACCTGGCTGAGCAAGACGGCTTTACTCAGGACGCCGCCGAGATGCGCAACCTGACACCGCATTCCATTCGCCACACCGGCATTACTCACGACATCAATCTCAACGGGCGGCCGCTATCCCATGTGCAGGCCGATGCGGGCCATGACAGCATAGACACCACCTCAAAGTATCTGCACACAGGCAACAGCGAACGCCATGAAAGTGCCAACCACAAACCGCTGGATCGGTTACACGAATGAACGGGCAATGAGTGAGAGATAACAATCAAGATGACATGCTCAATGGCCAACCCAATAGCGAGAATCTCCGACCTGATAAACCCGGACCTGGCACCTCGCTCAGCCCAACAAACCAAAACCGCGCATAATGTATATTATGTTAAATATACTGAACTTAAGATAAGTTCATGAGTTGGATCAGATCAATCACTTAGCTACATCCTAGAGCACTTGCAGATTTTGAGTTTTGCTACTTAACTTAACTTCATGAAAAGCGACTTTGGATCTGAGCAACTGATGACATACACCAACTACCACATCAGGCGTGATCGGCAACATGTCACAGTGCTGGTCGATGATGTAACAACTCTGCCTGTGTTGTTTGGAACGATCTACCTGCTCAATCAGTTGTCTAAGACGAGATTTAGTACGCAGAGAAATGACCTGATCTCGCTCCGATTTTTCTACAGCTTTTGGTTGAAAACTCATGGAGAAACATTTGACCATTTTTTTTATAGATCGAGTTTTGATATCGCATCTTGCATCCCTGAGCTAGATAACCTATTTCACTATCTACTCAGCAAACAATATCTCACAAAAGAGAATGAACCGCCTACTGATAGCACAGTAAGCAATACTGTTAGTCAAGTTAATAAATCAACTTGCTGTACACATATTAAAAATGTGGCTCGTTTTCTGAATTATCTCAATCAGCGGTACATGTGTGTAAAATATCAAAGCATGTCTCTAGCTGAGGCCAACACAAACTACAGCAGTAATGATCTGCGACTCAAAAGCAAGGTAAAGGAATTTAATCGACTCGGACCTGCAAAGCATACACCGGCAACTCGCTACAAGAGCATTACGTACCAACAGCATCTAGAGCTTAACGACATGCTATTACCCTCCTCCCCCGCTGTCGTTGATCCAGATACTGGAGAGATGTTTGAAAAAGTGATCAACCCGATTAATCCATTTCAAACTGAATGCTTACAATATCGCAACTTCCTTATACATCGACTTATGTTCCAGTATGGGCTTCGTGTAGGGGAAGTTTTGTTGCTGACAGTCGATTCATTTGGTGTATCTCAGCCAGATAGCCATGGCAATGTTGAGTATCTATTGATGGTGCAAAATATTCCTGATGGAATTGATGATCCAAGGAGGAAACCGTTAACTCTAAAAACCCCAAGTTCTTGTCGTACAATCAAGTTAGAGGTTAATGATTTCCATTACCTGGAAATTTATAAAGAGCAACACAGAAATCCATATTCTAAAAATTTAAATCATGACTTTATGTTTACGGCAAGCCGAGGCACTTTCCAGCCATTAGGGTACGCTGCTATTAGAAAGGTTTATCGTTGCATCGATACTGCTTATATAAAATCACATCCATCCTTTCGAAATAACAACCCATTCACTGACATGGTGGAGCTAACTCCACATGTGGGTCGCCACACCTGGGCTTATTTTACATTGGAGTATATTTATAAAGAATTACTAGATGAACAATTGCAACTTTCTCGCGACTTTGGCCTTGACGGTCGCATAAAAGGGCTGTTAGACGCTGCTGCTGAGCAGTTGCGATTGTTGGGGGGGTGGGAAATCGGCAGTCGCATGCCTTATAAATATGCACGACGTTTTGTAGAAAAACTTGCCAATGACAGCAACATCAGGCGCATACAACAGGAGAAAGGTATTGCAGGAATAAATGTAGTGGCCCCCTTCCCTATCCCATTATTAGACAATGGAGATTTCGATGAATTCAGCTAATCCGCAAGAAATTCAACATTCGCCTGATAGTCAACTGAATGCCGCACAGGTTAGATGGTTGAACGAGCAAGTTATTCCATGTCCATTATATTTGAAATCAGCCACAGAGTTTGATGACACCTATCTAGATACGAGTACGGATGTGTGGAAGTTTAGACATTCGGGACGAAATTGCTCCATTGATTTTGAAAACGGAAAAAATTTTTGCACATTATCTGAAGAAATATCAAAATTAATTAAGTTTGCATGCGTAGTGTATACATCTGAAAACAATGCAAGGATGATATATGATTTTGCTTGTGACATTGCAAAATCCATAAATAGACTTAATAGCCTAAATCATGAAACATTTATTGCACTACTACACAAGCAATACATAAGCAAAACCACACACCATCGATTTTATTCAACACTTTATGTACTTCGGAAACTGGATGTTTTAGGTTTTTTTGAAAGCACAAATCATAATGAGGACCTTGAGGATAAATTATTACTAGTTCCTCGCCCTGCTACTGATAAGTGGTCTATTTATTCTGAAATCGATAATGTGCTGCCAGATGCCATGGTTTCGATGATTCATAATGGCCTACAACTTTGGTCTGCCAAGCTGACCCCTCGATTATCAACGGAAGAAGCGAAGCAACGTCATATAGAAAATATTTCTTCACTAGTCTCCATCGAAGAACTTCGCGATTGCGTAATTCTCGGACTTATATTGACAACTGGAGCTCGCCCAGTGCAGTTAGCTAGAACGGCTGTCGGAGACATAGCTGTTGATACTGAGGGGGACAATCTAATCAGGTATTCATATGCTATTCCCTACGCCAAGCAGAGCAAAAGCCATCCCCAAAGAGTTATAGTAGCAATACCTGAAGAACTCGGAAAATTAGTTAAGTTATACAAGCGAATTTCAGGGCTGAATGATGGAGACCCACTATTACCTCAATGCGGAAATGCTGTTGTTATGATCAATGATGCGATAAAACGTCAATTGTTACGTTTCTCCCCACTGGAGATGCAGGCTGCAGTAGCTAAACGTCAGGCTGTTGCACCACACTACACAGCAACTCAATTCCGTCACCATGTGGGACACTCATTAGCTATGGCCGGGGTCAGTGCTGAAGAAATCGCCTACGTCCTAGGCCACTCCAGTATGGTTGTGGCGAATCGCTATATCGCAGCAACACCAGATCTCGCTAGCATCCGTGAACAGGCGCTGTGCCGAAACCCAGCCTTTAAAAGCATGATTACATTGATGCTGACAGGTAACTTGATCCATAGCAATAGATGGCATGGTCGTAAGGTCGCAGGCTCTGTGAGTGATATGACTCACTACCACATCGGTGGTTGTGGCTATGAGGAAGGTTTGTGTCCGTTTGCACAAGTTCGTTGTTGCTACGGTTGCTTGTATTTTCATCCATTCATAGATGGTCACCATCAGCATGTTCTTGCGGCCTTTGAAAATGAAATAATTTCTCTCATTAAGTTAGCTGACGATACGTTGATCCAACATCACCCTCTCCTGCCGGAACTAGGTCGTCGTAAGCAACATGTTCAGGCTGTTATGACTCGTATTTCATATATCAATAACGTGTAGGATAGTGTCATGCGTGAACAAATGGAGAATTTGAAGCAGTTTGTGGCAACGTACCAAGCTGTATTTGATGCGCGTCTTGCTGAATATGCGGCAACTGATTTGATGTCCTGGAATGACACATCTTGGATTGCTGGTGAAAAGGGCGTTGCATGGTTTCGGCAATCACAGCGAGCTGTGTTAATTTTTTCTCATACAGAAATGCAAGGGATTGAACGCATTTATATTGACGATAGCTATGCCCAGTTTATGAAAGCCATCATAATTTTAGATACTTTTCGTAGGAGCAGACCACCTAGTGTTGCAACCACGAGAAAAATATTGAACATTCTTCGCCGCTGGTATTATGAGATGGTGAAGTTGACAGGGCAAAGGCATCCGATGTATTTAAACTCTGACATTATTCACGGTGCAATGAGACGGCATAGCGAGAACTCAACTAGTAGTAGCAATGTCAGCGATTATTGTGATATTGCCGTTTCCTTAGCCAGGATGATTCGCCCCTTTAACTTAACACTCTCTAATATTGAATGTCAAAATCAGTTCCCCAATAGAAACCACACCAATAATACAAAAAAACGAAAAGCGGCTGACAGTAACCCAGACGATACGGATGATAATAAGCTGATTTCTATTCGTGCTTTCATCAGTATCATTGAGTTACTGTACCTAGCTAAATCAAATGGTGAAAAGATTTTTTATAATTGCATACTGCTACTCATCATTACTGGCTGGCGATTTCAAGAGTTACAATCGATTAGAATCGATGCATTAATAAAACGGCCACTCAAAGGAGATAAACTCTTATATGCCCAAAAACATGAACTACCTGAATATAACTTAGGTATTAAATATCTTGGTGCAAAAAAATCGGGGTGGAGAACTTTTTGGGCAGCGCCTAGTACAATTAAGCTAATTGAGTCAATATTTGATGTTGTAATGGAATTGACTGCTGAAAGTAGACAGAGATTAACTCAATATCGGAATTCTGGATTTACGGATTTCCTCCCCCCATCAATAAGAGCGTTGCCACATGATTTAATTGAGGTATCAGAGCTTAATGGTCTTGTTTTTTCTGGCTCCGGTGGTACTCGAGGAAATGCCGGCTTGCGGAAGAGCATGGTAAATGCTTTTTTGCAAAAAGGTGTCGACATTAAGCCAATAACAAAATCCAATCCAGTTACAAGTAGAGAAAAACTATTTTTATTCACAAAGAAACAGATTAACGATTTTGTTGAGCTTAAATATGCGCAATCAAAGAGCTTTCATGATGGTTACAAATGTTCGCTGGTCATAAGAGATAATGGGGTTGAGCAAAAGATTAATTATGAAGATCTGTTGTTTATTGCGCCTACAAGTGCATTTGGAATGGATCATACGCTTGTTACCCTTACCAATCCAGAACCACTTACTCATGATGTATTGCAAAGCTTACTCGGTGGTAATAAACAAAGAATATCAGTTTTTGACAAACTACATCTAACAGAGGATAACGGAGAGAGAATAGAATTAAACCCCCACATCCCAAGACATAACATTAATACATTTTTGGCAATTTCAGGACTAACTGACCATTTACAAGCTATGTTGATGGGCCGAATGGATATAACTCAAAATCAATTTTATCAGCATAGGGCTGAATCTTTCAATTATAAAGCTTCGTCCTTAGCGATTATGGCACTTAATAACAACTCAGAGTCTTTCAAATCCCCCACTCGAGAAGATTTCGGTGATGATAGAAATACTTCATATGAAAATTATACTGTGACAGAACAATCAATATTACCGGCATTTGCTGAATCCGGCGATCGACGCATCAATGCACTTGCCAAAGCAGCAAAGTCTAAAACTGTTTACTCTGGTGTAGATGCAGCTAAAAAATACATGGCTATTCTTGTAGATCCAAATTTAAGTTCTGAAGATAATCTTAAGGTTAATTTGCATACAGTCGGTGAATCGAGGGATGAGGTTACACTCCATTTGGAGAAAACTCTTTCATCTAGATTTTTACCTGATTTAAAGCAGGCACATGATAAGCTATTGTCCGTCAAGAAGAATGAGTTAGCCAAAGAACTCATTGAACGGCATGCTCAGTTACATGCCCTCCCCCTTGGGGCCTGTACACGAGATGTTGCCCGCTGGGGCTGCCCATTTGGCATGAAATGCCAATCTGGAGGTCCGTGTGGTTACTTCACTCTTACAGGAAGACTGGATGAATATGAAGCTATAAAAATCAAAGTCACCAATAAAAGAGCTGAGGTTTATCAATTAGAGCAACTTAATGAAAAAGATAATTCTTTCGAATTAGCACTCTCAGAACAACGTGAAGCTTTGTTATTATTGGAAGCATTCCAAGCTAATGTAATTAAATCATTTTCTGATAGAAAAATAGTTTCATTAATAGCGCAGGATAAATCAAATCCTCTGGCTTCTATTGTCAATAGAATTGAATCACAAAAACTAGTTGGTAGAACGCCAAAAACCCTTGCTGATGCATTTTACATTGAGCAGTTAAGAATCGAAAAAAGAAAGCTAACTACGGAAGATGAATAATATCATGCATTGTTAGTTTTGTGGTTACTTCAAATAGTTATTTTTTTAGATATTCAGAGAGATTATAAACATGACAAGTAAACACAGAGTATCTGGCAAAAAATTAGATCAGTTGATTGAGTCAGAATTATTGTCCATGGAGCGCGAAGGCCTGGATAGGGCCCCCATCAAAGCCTCCACACTGCATGCTCGCCTTAAGGCAAAAGGCCTAATTTCAGGTGGTTTGAGTACACTATCGGTACCTCATCGTAGAGATCTAATCGTTAAATATGCAACTCGCCAACATAACCTGAGTGATTTAAATAAACAGGAAGTCGACCTAGTCACCGGGAGGCGGACTAGCGCGGCATATATAAAGAAAGCAGCTCGCATGGAAAGTGAACGCGATATTTGGCAAAAGAAATATCAAGATAACCTTTTCGCAGTGTTAGATCTCGTGAAAGAGATTCAAGTTAATACACCTATAAAGATAGAGGATATTCTTAGCCCATTTCTTATTCGTGAACTTCGTATCCCCCCCAAAAAATAGAGGATACTAATATGTTGCATGGCATTCACACTATAACAATCAAACATGAGTTTTATTATTTTGCTTCCTGATATGATGAGACTACATCAATGACTGCTTTAACACTCTTTATCCTCCCTAAAATAATGTTTATTTTTTCATCTGCTTGACTTGATATATTGTTTATAACATGCTCTAACTGTGGGTACATGTTGGCTAGCTCATCGCATTCCTCCTTTTCTCCTGAAAGAATTTTTATTTGATTCTCATAGTAGCTATATCTTTCATTTAGATGGTGTAATGGATTATTCATTGATGGTGACATTTCACCCTCTCGTAAATTGCAACTATCAATGCTCTCATCAAAATATTTACTTGTCTTGGCAAAAATCAAATTTCGCCCATCAGATTTTCTTGAAAGCAATCCTTTATTAACCAACTTCATTAGTTGTAAATATACAAAACCATATCCAGCAGTATTGCTATAAGAGGTGTTTTCTTCACCATATCCGGCCTTTAGACATTCCACCACTGTAAACTCGTTCAGTCTTTTATTCTCCAAGGCATTGTAAATAGGCGTGGGTAGGTGAGTGATCGACATAGTTATGGATTATCTCCATCTGTTTGCATGATTATTAAACTAATATCCGACAAATAGGGATTATAGTCCCTTCACATGTGTTCAGCAACCAGAGATAGTTTTCGCCTCAAGAGAGGCGATAAATGCATGATATAGCAAAGAAATTTGGGAATAAGTTGCGTGCAAAACGAACTGACCTCGGTATCACCCAAGAACAGCTAGCCTTAATGGCTGATATCGATCAGAGCTATGTAGGACGTATCGAACGAGGAACGGTTAATATCACGCTTGAAAAAGCCTATCGGCTTTGCGAGATACTGCAATGTGATATTCGTGACCTTCTTCCGTAACTTCAATAACTTGTCAGCATTGGCGTCTGCCGAACTTCAGCACTCCCACTCATAATCTGTAGGGCTGCTGAATCAGGTTGGCTCGTACCTTTTTAGGATTCCAGCATCCCAGCAAAGTGTCATAATCCGGCTTTGGAACGCACTCTGTTTCCTACACACCTAACTTTAAGGCTACACCAGTTTTGTCACATTCTGAGCCCAGCGGGCGAAGAGCAGGACATACATTATAGGTCATCCAGCGAAACGCTGACTCTGTCGAGTGAGGCTATTCGCTCATCAGCTATACGGTTTAGCTCGGCATCTTCGGCCAGCTCGACATAGTAGGCAAAGAGTTTTGGTGGCACACAGTAAAAGGCTGGTTCATTGTTGTTGAGGATGGCAACAGCTGAACCATGGCCTTTCTTTAGTGTCCCCATCGGGTTACGTTTCAGTTCGAAAATACTGGCCACAGTGGCAGAGAGGATCTGATAACTCATGGTTAAGCCCTGGTAAGTTTAGCGACTTGGTAATGGTAGCGACTGTACCACCTAAAATGGTATCCGCGATGATTAGACCACTACAAAGGGAGGATTATCGCCTCCCCATTTATATTAAAGGCTCGTCTGGAGAGCTTTAAATTTGGTTAAACATTGAACCTATTTGCCACCCTACACAGGTAAGTGAACTTCACGGAATGCCTCCCCTAGCTGAAGTGCAGCACTTCGTCGATCGCCCATATCAACCAGCATGTCGAGAATACGTAGGAATTTCTGCGACAAAGCTAATTTCATAGGGGCATCACGATGTGCAAGGTACTGCACCAAACCCGCTATACGTGCTGGAAGGGACGAACCATGCCAGCCTTGCAGATTATCGGGTCCCTCGCCGATAACCGCGATAACTTGGTCTGCGAAAACTTCAGCTGGGTAGTCATTTTTCGCTTTTTCACAAAGAGTCAGGAATGGTTCCATAACAGACGCAGCCCATCCAGCGGAGCGAACGAAACGTTCAATCAGGGGCAGAATGATGCCAATTTCGGACCAATCACCATTAGCATAACGAGCGGCTAAATCAGCGCGTTCAACAGCGACAAACATCAACGTTCGGACAAGGTCAGGCTGATCGAAGCCTGATAACTCCCCGCTACGGTAGGCGCCACGCTCAAAGACCGAATCGTTAAGAAGTCTCCCCAGGCAAAGGTCAAGCATAGATACTGCATCGCCAGGCACGGTAGGAGCATCGTATATATAGGCGCAGGCATAGATCCTCGTGAATGGAGAGAGGAGAGCAAAACAATTTTCGCCCTCAAGCCTTAGTATCGGGTCAAGAAAACGAACCTGAAACTCGCTGAGTGGAAGAAGCCCTGCAACCCTGCCTAGGCTTGTCCCTAAGGTATGAGTCCATTCAAAAAGATTGGAATTTGAGCGATGTCTCCGCCCAGGCTTCACCCAAAAAGGGGCATTTTTCTGATTTGTCCAGTCGAGGACACCATCCAAAAAGTTAAGAAGCTCACTTTTGGCATCACTCCTCAATACCTCAATAAAAGGAATTCGCTCAAGGAGCTTTGCTGCCAACTCTGAGTGCCAGAAACCGGCAGGCTCAGTCCAAAAAACATTGACGTCGAGCACATCGTATTCTTCATAGTTTGCATGCCGATACGAGGCATTATTGGGTTCGACCTGCACCCAGGCGGGAGCTGGTAGTGGAAGAGAGGCCCATCCACTACCAACCTCATAACACGCAAGCGCCGCATTGACCGCCGTTTGTGCTGTATCTGGCGTATGAAGCGCTTCACCATGTTGATAGGGCTGATTTCGCGGCCGAGGGGGAACGTCACAAAGAGAAAATGCCAATATCAGCGCCGCCCAAGACAGCTTGGGGTCAGTAATCCACAGCTTGCACGCTTCTTCAAACGCGGCTAAAGAGACGACTTCCAGCGGATGAGCAATCAACTCGAGCAGATCCCGTACAGCACCGGCTGGCGCCGTTCCTTCGCGCAGATCTGCTGCTAATCCTCGCGCTACGTAGATAGCTTGATGCCATGGAATAATAGACCTATGTGACCACATCAGGTCCGGCTTCTCAGGTAAATGTATCGCTCGCCTTAACACATCCCTAGCCCACTCAAGATCTACTGGCGAGCACCCTTCTCTGAAGTTGAGTACAATGGCAGCAGTAGCGGATAGCGCGCCTCGGCGCATGTCCAGAAGTTCTTCTTTATTTTCATCGTCCAGATGCTCGAACAAGTGACCTGCATCCAATCCCTTGGCCAGTACGATTGCATTCTCAATTGTGTAGGCCTCCTGAATTGTCTGTTTTTCAAACGACTTGGATGCCCATGTCCAAAGACTCGACTGCTGAAGATGTTTTGAAGCCTCTTCGGCTCTGGCAATGTTTTCAGGTTTAGCTGCTGAAGGGCTGACATGGACAATCGCAATTTGATCCGAATCCTCTGCGGTACGGTAAATTTGATAGTTTTTCCGCTCCACCAACTCGGCATATTTGAAAGCTTGGGCTGTAAGATGTTCTTGTTCTTCTGGAGTATCACGCTGCTCTTCGTACTGATAAGGCAGGTCGTTCTTGAAATTAAGGATCGCTTCGCTGATTTGGCTTCTGATCGGATCTGCACCAAAAACAAGTTTAGGAACCATCCAAAGAAGCTGCATTTTACGCACCGGTCGCGCGTTTGCTGATTGCACTATTTCAACGTGAGATTTGTCATTGGGCTTAAAACCCATCAAGTTCGCCATTGACGAGGAAATATCCTGCACCATTCTGTTTTGGTCTGCCGCCAACAGCCGCTGTGAGGTGAAGAGCGGCAAAGTCGTTTCAGAAACAATCTCGGTATGGAGGGCAAGCATCGATGCTATGCCTAAGATGGCAATACACTCATTATCTTTAACAACTTGCAGGATCAGCGAGTCAACAGAGCGGCCCCTTTCAAGCTCGGCGAAGCACCATTCTTCAAGTGCCATAAACCCGCAACCGATAAACTTCGGAGCCCAGGTAGACCGGAACCAAAGGTACTCACGATCAGTGCCCCAGAACGTTTGAGAACCCCAAGGAAATTTCAAAACAAGCGGTATGGGGGTACCTCGTCGGTCACGAGAGTGGTGATGCAGCTGCCGCCATGACGCCATCGCATGATTGCAGAGTTCCCGTAGTAGCCTTATTCCTTCCTCAGGTGCTGATTGGAACAGCGCTCGGAAAGGTTGTCTGAGTGGTGAAGCGGGAAAATAGCGGTAGTCATCGTGGATAGATAGCCGTTCCCATTCGTAGTAGCTGAAATCGTCAATGGCTAACGGGTGAAAACTACTCGAAAGGGCCATTTTATCTAACTGAGTAAGTTCAGCCTCCGACTTGGCTAGAGTCGCCTTACGCCACTCCGCGTGTTGACGACTCTCCTCCCTCTTGCGGGCAACCCGCTCATCCGGAAGTTCCTTAATCAGATATGCGAGGGAAAGGTCAACTAGCGACTTTGGAAGCGATTGAGCAAGAATGGGAGAGTAGGCAACGATGTTATGAAATGCATCATCGCGAATACGTTCTGAGTACGTGGCTCGCTGTAAATAGTCAAAAGCCAGACTGGGCTCGGCTCTGGAGGAACTTAAGAGGAGCTGCCCTAAGGATTTACGAAATTCGCCCAACTCAGAAACATTCCTCCAATACGCATAGTTCTCATCCGGTTTATCAGTAGAACTAAGCGCATCGATTGTCGTGAGCCATGTCGCACATTGCTGCAGAAGCGCACGAGATGTCGGATTGGGAATGTCAGCAAGGGCGTTTTGCCAGACCTCAAAGATAGAAACTATCTCTGGATAGAGCCTTTGCGGAATGACAGTGATCCGCCGAAGAATAAAGTTTATGAGACGACGCCACGAGGCAAAGTCGGAAGGCCAACCAAGTAGATCCGCGAACCTTTGACGCTGCTCCAGCGGAAGTGTACCTGCGAGAATATTTGTATTCGGCGAGGTCTTTTCGGCCTGAAACCAGACAAGCGCTTTCCTGAAGAGCCGAAAATCATCAGCAAAAACGGCTGTCGCGAACTGTTCCTCATCAACTTCAAACCAATCTGTTCCAAGAGGACCGACTAGCCATGCTCGCAACCATTGTGATCTCAGACTCGAACCCTCTATTTGGGTTAGGCATGCAGACCAATCATTTCCCTTTGTATACTCCCATTGTGCGGAGAGTTCGACGACACGGGCGACCGCAGGCGGCTCACCACAGGCTTTGATCTCTTCCATCCATTGCGTCCCGCTGTCTGCCAAAACGTAGAAGAAGGACCATTCAAAGAATATATCGTGTGAAAAACGAACAGAGACGCCTTCCCGGGCATTTTGGAGTATGCCGTCCGTTCTGAGGTCGTCAATATGTGCGACTGAAATTAGCTGGCCAAGGCGAATTGGCTGACTCAGATCACGGGTGCGAACACGCGCCACATCGAGTAGCGTGCGCTGACGTTCAATCGCGCTCTGGCCTGTCTCGTTGTAGCCGCCCTTACGCCACCAATTATCGATCAGATCGACCTCTGACTGGGGAGCGAATGTTGGGGCGCTGGGGTCTGCCACGTAACTCTGGTTCAGCACCTTTGCAAAAAATGGCCGTCGTACGATCTCCCGAACCGGCGCAGATCCAAACAGTAGCGGCCTCAGATGTGGTTTAGCATTTGCGAGTGCCTCTGACTCCTTGTCATTCAACTGGCCTACATCGAGAGTTTCAACTTTTAGCACATCAAGATAGTTGCCGAGCCAATTGCGGAGCACTTCAATACCGGTATCGCGAAGGGAGGTGACAATGCGCCAGTTATCAAGTAGCGGTGACGATACTATTGCATGGATCACGTCAAGAATAATGGGCTGATGTTCTTTCTCGATACGATCGATCGCGTCAATGAATAGGATGGGTGTGCCGACGGCTCCGAGTTCTACGAGAAGCGACTCTAGGGCTCCCCCCGAAAGGCCTTGAGAAGCCACATAGCTAACCCAACTGGTACCCTCTAGCTGCTCAGCCTTGAGGAAGATTGCTGGACCACACTCAATCGCGCGCTCAACTAAATGTCTCACTACAACCGATTTACCACTTCCTGGTAAGCCGCGAACCTGAACCACTCTCGCCATGTTTAGTTTCAGGTCTACTTTCTCAAGGAGTGAAGTACGATCCAGCTTCGTTCCGCCTACATCATCCGGAATGAGGCGAGCATAGCTCCTTGCGAGGTCTGTCAATTTGTCGAGGTCGAGTCGATAGGTGGCCGCACAGCGAATACGCGCGTTTGATGAGATAAATCGAACAAGTCGCGCGCGATCAAATTGTCCAGACTTGCCTGCTGACGATCGCGCGAGCTGAACGATCCGCGACCAGACAAGGGGGGCATTAGCTGCATCATCGGGTGCAAGGCAGTCCTTTATGTGATTAATGGCAACAGAAGAGTCAGTGGCCCCTTCACACAGGAAATCGAACTGAATTAAAACGAAGTGTGCAAGAAACTGATGCAGTTCTTCACAAGTGCACGGGCCCTCTTTCGTCTCTTGCAGCAAACTGGTTACATTTTCTTTAACCGTTTTTATGTCCTGACTTGCACTACCGCTCAGTGTAAAGCGTTCTTGAAAATGCTCAGTCGTTAGACTTTCACGAGCCCATTCAGAAAGGGTCTTAAGTGCTCGCTCTTTGGCAGGGCTGATCGTGCCAACTGCCGCTCCATAGCGATCAGTGTTAATACGAAAGTCTGACTTTTTCAGAGTGGCCCAACTATCGTGGATTATATCGCGAAAGTCGGTATTCGATTTTGCATCGCTGATGGTAAGTGAGCGCTTAACCTGGAGACTCAGGCGAGCAGGATTCTTCGCTGCGTCTTCAAAATCAACGATTACATCATCAAGCGGCTCTCCAAAATCTCGCTGTTGAACCGACACGCCGACAACAGTTCGATCAGTCATGCCAGGAGCATATGCCTCGGCTAGCATTGCAGCGAGGTAGAATGCAGCAGCATCCCCTTCGAAAGTAAAACCCTCGCCGCCAGCGAGTTCTGGTGATTGAGACATTACATACCTTTTAAATGTCATTGTAGTGGTCGACTAAATCCGGACATTATGTTACGCCAAACTTCCGCTGTTTGGTTGTATTGCATCATTATTTTGATGTGACGCTTTCAGTTTTAGCTATCGTATCCGGTAGAAACTAATTTCCCGATTTGGTTATAGCAAGCTGCTATAAATAAGCGTTGTTATGCACTTTTATCGGAGTAGTTTCACAAGCAGTCTATCGGACTACTCTTGTGCAGATATCAAGTAGTACAATATGCTGAAAAATACGCATTAGTCGGGGAAATACTTACCAAACCGCCTAGCTCGTTCGCGGGCACCAACACACTGTTCACGATAGCAATAACCATGCAGAGTAAGTATTTCCGACTCAAGGAAGCAATATTTGCAAACCTTAGGCCCCTCCTCCACCGGATCAACCTCAGCCTCTTTTTTTTGCAACCCGGTAACCAACTGATCAGCTGCACGTTGCATCGCTCCCTTATCCAGACGCCTGCGATCAATCGCCTCCTTGCGCTTTTCTTCCATCCGCTCCCAGATTGCGTCAGACCGCTGCTTGCGTTCCACCATTACACGCCGTTCCTCTTCTTCCTGCTGCTGACGAGCTAACCGTAACATCGCTTCCCGTTGCTGTTGCCGCTCCTGCGCCAGTTTCTGTTCGCGCTCACGCCGGGCTTGCCGCTCAGGCTCTCTCCGTGCCTCCTCTTCTCTCCACAACCGCAATCGCTCCTCATACCTCATCCGTTGCTCGGTCTGAAAGCGTGCCCTCTCATCTGCTTCGTATTGCAGGCGACTACGCTTCCACTCTGCTGCGGGATGAAACTGCCAGTGCAGGCACTTCGGATTGGAACTGAGTATGTGGAACATCCATGACGTGGTATCCATATCGTCTGGGCGATCCTTCCGGAAGAGATGTTCAGCAAAGGTGCTATACACGACCGAGAGAATGCCTGTTTTAGGGTTGGTACAGGTGTAATCGTCCAGCCAATAGGGTTTATCCTGTGGCGATTCATTAGCAGCAGGGAAATCCAGTCCAAGTCGATAATCGTTCCGGTCCTGTAGAGCATAGAGCGCAGTCGGAGCCAATTGCTGACACGCCTGGGACGTACGGTATACTTTGATATCGGAGTGCAACGCGGATACTAGATGGTTGATCCCCTCGAACAAGGTCTCGAAGGCAGGAGTAGTGAGCAACTTGATGTCATCAAGCCGAGAGAGCAACATCAAACGAATACTGGTGTAAAAAGCGTATTGGCAGGCTTCCTTGCTGGCAGTGTGATGTGCGAAATGATGTGCATTTACATCGGCTTTTCTGGCCACCAGACGCCCGTCACAACTAGGGCACCTACAGTTGCAGGCTAGCCCCCGCGCAACCTCGTCAATTGACACCATTTGGCCAGTATCAATCCTGACCGCAAAAGGAATACGAATATCTTGCCACATAGCGAGATCTCAACGACCAACTGGTTTAGGCCATTGCCCAGATAGTGCCATATTATCGAATCTCTTATTCAACGAGAATCGACACCGATTAGACCAACTCAGGACAAGGGGGTTAGGTGAAAGAAAAGGATACCTTCGCGATCTTTATTGACGCAGACAATGCACTGTCAAGAAAGATAGAAACGGTGTTATCCGAGTTGGCCTTCTATGAAGCGGCCAATATACGAAAGTCCTATGGCAACTGGAAAAATACCTAGCTCAAGCCATGGGAGGACGTGTGGCTCACACAAGAGATACTTAAGTATCCGGTCCGAAGTGTGCAATGGCAAATTCGATGAAGCTTCGGAGTTTGGGGGTCATGCGACGATCCGGGGCATACAGGATGTGCATTGGCAATGTTGGTGCGTGGTATTCAGGCAGCAGTGTGACCAGCTGCCCGGATGCGAGATATGGCTGAACAATTTCAAAGGGTTGCAGCAAAACGCCTACACCGGCGATTGCAGCAGCCATTAAAGCCTCTCCACTATCCACCATCAAACGGCCTGAGACAGGGACAGTCACCGTTCCCTCAGGCCCGATCAAGGTCCACCGCTTACTCAACTCTGGGTGCAGGTAACCTAGACACTCCTGCCGTGAAAGATCCTGCGGCGTATTGATTGGCCCTCGCGCCGCCAGATAACTGGGGGCTGCGCACAGGATCAGTCGATAGGGCGCCAGTTGCCGAGCAATCAAGCCGCTATCCGTCAATTCACCAATACGAAAGACTACGTCGTATCCTTCATCAACGACATCGACCAGCCGGTTGGTCATGGATAACTCCAGCGTTACCTCAGCGTTGGCATTCAGATAGTCGGGAAGCTTTGGTGAAAGCGCATGAATGCCGAACGTCACTGGGGCGTTGATACGCAGCCGCCCACGGGGGGTTGCCCGGGTTTCTGCCGCCAATCCTTCTGCCGCCTCGACGTCCGCCAAAATGCTTTTAGTCCGCTCGTAAAACTCGCGACCAATATCGGTCAGGTGTTGCCGGCGCGTGGTGCGATTGAGTAGGCGAACTCCCAGATGCTGTTCCAGCATCTGCACATGTTTTCCGACCAGCTGGGAGGACATTCCAAGCGCGTTCCCTGCCGCCGAAAAGGAGCCGAGTTCGACGGCTTTGGTGAATACCGTCATGCTTAACAACCTATCCATTAGAAACGCCCTGTTTCAGGTATTGGTGAATTTTGACAATTTATCCCACAAAAGCTCAAGTCGTATAGTGGCAACAGTTGATCTAGCCCTCTCAAGTTCAAGGAGTTGCAAAATGAAAGTTGCCATCATCGGTACCGGAAACATGGCCAGCGGCCTAGCAAGTACTTTGGCGGGAGCCAACCACAACGTCGCCATCGGCAGCCGCGATCCGGCCAAAGCCGCCGCACTCGCTGAAAAAGTGGGACAGGAGTCCCAAGGTGGCGGCATTGCTGCCGCTACCCGGCTGGCAGACATCGTGATCCTGGCCATTCCCTTCGGCGGTGCTGCCGATGCCCTCAAGGAGGCAGGGGATCTTGCCGGTAAGATTCTGGTCGATATCAGCAACCCGATCAGCGCCGACTACAAGGAGCTGGTGATAGGCCACACCACCTCCGCCGCCGAAGAAATCCAGGCCCTGGTGCCTAAGGCCAGTGTCGTGAAGGCATTCAACACTATCTTTGCCCAGTTGCTGCCGTCCGAGGCCCGCCAAGGCAAGTTGCTCCAGGTGTTGATCGCCGGCGATGACGAGGCGGCCAAATCTCAGGTGTCCACACTGGCTCAATCGATGGGCTTCGAGGCGATCAATGCTGGTCCGTTGAGCAATAGCCGGTTTATCGAGCCTATTGGTGAAATGAACATTCACTTTGGCTACTTCCTCGGCAAAGGCCCGACCGTGGCACCGGCCTGGGTACAGGTATAAGTTACTCATCGGGATGCCATGGCCAGCGTTGGACTGACCCTGGCATCCCGGCAAGGATCATGATGAAACCTTTCATTCGTTCAGCACTTATTACGCTGTCATTGCTCATCTCGCACGGCTTGGTCAGTGCCGCTCCGGCCATAGAAGTTCTGGGTAAGGACTACAGCTTCCCCCGCAAGCTGACAGGCTTGCCAACCAAGTTATCAGACTTCCAGGACTTGCAAATCAACGCTTTCACAACCAGCGATGGTGTAAAACTGCGCTATTGGGAGGCTGGTTCGGGCAAACCTTTGGTGTTCATTCCAGGCTGGTCGGCCAGCGGCGCTGAATACATCAACGTGCTCTATCTGCTCAGCAAGCGTTACCACGTTTATGTCCTTGATCCCCGTAATCAGGGACTGTCGCAGCACGTCGAATACGGCAGTCGCATCACGCGCCTCTCGGTCGACCTAAAGGAGTTCACTGAACACCTCGATTTGCAGATAGCGGATTACTGTGGCTGGTCGATGGGAGCGGCTGTCCTGTGGGGTTATATCGACCTCTTCGGCACGAAGAGTATTCGCAAGGTGGTTTTCGTCGACGAACCGGTCTCCATCTATTCTCATGCCGACTGGACCGAACAGGAACGGCTCGACGCTGGCGGCATGACGTCATCGGTTGAACGCATGGTGGCAACCTTCACCACCGGAGCACCGACAAACCAATTGGTGGTCGATATGAAGGTTGTCGAGCGAGCCATGGTCAACGATTCGCCGTACTACGAGAACTCGACCGCTTTCGCGCACGAGTTTGTCAAAACCGATCCGAAGTACACCGCCAAGGTGCTGTTCGATCACGCCACAAATGACTGGCGCGACGTGATCCGCCACAAGATCGACATACCGACAGCCATCTTCTCTGGCGAATACAGCAACAACTTGCCTAGTCAACGCTGGATGGCTTCCGTCATACCGAATGCGAGGCTCTATGCCTATACCCGGTCTGAGCAAGGCGACCACTTCCTCATGTTCAAGAACCCGTTCAAGTTCTCGCAGGACCTGCATGCCTTTCTTGAACGTTAAGCCAACCATGACTCTCCGGCTCCCCCGGTGGGTCAACCGCTAAGCAAACATCCATTTTTCACCCTAAGGAGAATTTTATGCCCGTCGTACGTGTTACCTGGTTTGAAGGTAAAGAAACCGCCACTAAACAAGTCGTTGCCGCTGAGATTACGGAAAGCATTGTCCGCAATACAGGAACGGACCCGAAGTACATCTACGTGATTTTCGAAGACGTGGCGCCATCTGATTGGGCCGGTGAGGGGAAACTGTTCGGCAGCTGACACCAAACCTTTTCAGGCTGACGATGACGGTGCGAACAAATGGTCGCACCGTGTTAATACTGGTGCAACGGCCCGGAAGAGCATTGATGGCCAGTCTTGCAGCCGGCTTGTACTAGAAATTCGGATTGAGTGCTCGGTGCCGTTGCCAAGCAACTTCTTGGAATAGAGACACAACCATGAACATAGATTTTTCTCCCCTGATAGACGATCTCCCCCTCGCGTATCGCTACCGTCCTGCCGTGGGTCAGCCAATTGGTCTGGTGATACTGATGCATGGGGTCGGCAGCAATGAGGACTCCTTGCTTGGCCTGGGAAGCTTCATTCCTAATAACCTTTCTGTCGTTTCGGTTCGTTCCCCTTTGACCATGGCGCCTGGGGCGTACTCCGCATTCTCGGTCAGTTTCACGGCAAACGGACCCAAAATCGACACTGCAGCGGCAGAAGCAAGCCGGCAACGGCTCCTCCGGTTTATTCCCGAGCTGCAACTACGTTATGGCGTTACATCTGATCAAACCCTGATTGCCGGATTTAGCCAAGGAGGCATCATGTCAGCCAGCCTTGCACTGACCGCCCCCAAATGCGTTCGTGGCTTTGCCATTCTTTCTGGGCGCATCCTGCCGGAAATTGAGCCTCTCATCGCCCGGGCTGAAGATCTGCAACACCTGTCTGCGCTCGTGATACATGGTAAAAACGATGATCGACTGCCGTATTTCTGGGCCGAGAAAAGCACTGAGTTGCTTCAGGCACATGGCATCCCATCTCATCTGCTGAATTATGGAATTGGTCATGAAATTACCCATGAGGTGGCTACTGATTTTGCATCCTGGGTTCGCAACATCTTGCTTTGAGGGCTGCATCGATGATGTCTGACAAAATCTTTGGTACCTAGCCATCCCCCATTTCACAACGCTAATCCGTGAAAAATCCAACTTCAGGTTCCATTAGTGACAGTCAGCATCAACTCAAATAAATATAAAAGGAGGTTACCAATACGTTTCTGGAACAGCGCCGAATCTAGCCTCGTCTAAAAGGTATGCTCCTCACCGGGAAACTCACCTGATATTACCTCCTTGGCAAACTGGGTGGCGGCATCGCTCAACAGTCGATGCATATCAGCGTATTGTTTAACAAAGCGCGGTAAACGTCCTGTGCGCAGGCCCGCCATATCCTGCCAAACTAGCACTTGAGCATCACAACCACTTCCAGCCCCAATACCGACCGTTGGTATCGCCACGTTGGCGGTGATCTCTGCGGACAATTCTCCCGGGATCATTTCCAGTAACAGGGCAAAGGCTCCTGCAGCCTCAAGTGCCTTAGCCTCTGCCAGTACACGCGCGGCATCGGCTCCTCGCCCCTGCACTCGATAGCCACCCAACTGATGTTCAGCCTGCGGGGTAAAACCAATGTGCGCCATCACCGGAATACCGGCATTCACCAGTTTTTCCACCTGTGGCAGTATGGCAAGCCCGCCCTCCAACTTGACCGCGTGTGCCCCACCCTCTTTCATAAAACGCACTGCTGTATGAAATGCTTGCTCAGCTGAGCCCTGATAGGAACCAAAAGGCAAGTCAGCGATCACCAGCGGCCGACGTACGCTACGGGTCACCGCCTGAACCAAAGGCAAGAGCTCATCCACAGTGACAGTCAACGATGATGAGTAGCCATAGACGTTATTGGCAGCTGAGTCACCCACCAGCAACACCGGGATCCCGGCCTGTTCGAAAATGGCCGCCGTGTACATGTCATAGCTGGTGAGCATGGCCCATTTCTCACCTTTCACTTTCATCTGCTGCAGATGAGGGATACGAACTCGAGTCGCAGGTAGGCCGCTGACGATATTTTGACCATAGGGTGCGGCTTGTTCACCTTGCATATGTTGCTTACTCATGGCGATTCCTCATATCCATTGCTCAATCAATAAACTGGACCCGATGATTACCATCGCTATTCCAGAGCAACGCATCAGCCAACGACTGGCCTGCGGTCGAGCTCTCAGCAGTTGCTTGGCACCGTACCCTACAGCCAGGTAGACAATGCCGCAGTTGAGAAGATGAAGGCCGCTCAAGGTCAGCATCTGTTCTTCCAGCGACCAGTCACTATGTGGATCTGTAAATTGGGGCAACAGTGCCAAAAAGAGCAAGAACACCTTGGGATTCATCCCGCTGACACAGGCACCGCGTACCATCCAATGCTGCCAGGAACCGCTGGCCAACGAATCGGCCTGTATTGGCAGCGATGTGGTCACCATAAACGAGTGCCTTACCATGCTGATACCCAGCCACAGTAGATAACCCGCCCCGGCCAGCGTCAGTCCGGTCAGCGCCAGAGGATAGCGGCTAACCAGAGCCCCTGCCCCCGCAACGACCAACAAAGTCGCCAACAAATGGCCTGAGAGCAAGCCACCCACGGCAGGCACCACACCCCGACCGCTGCTCCCGGCCGAGATGACATAAGCCCAGTCCATCCCCGGCGTCATCACCAGTAAAAACGACACACTCCAAAACGCCATTAGCAGTTCACCAGACATAAACCTCACCTCGTCGCATATCCCCTCTTGGATGACTGGAAATCGTAACGTGTGAGCCCTAGAATGAGCTGCCAAATAGTTGCTCACTATGAGCATTTCTTGGAAAGATTTTCCACATGGATAGAACTGACAGAAAAATTCTTGCTGAACTGCAACTCGATGGCCGGTTGTCGGTCACCGAATTGGCCGACAAGGTTGGCCTGAGCGTATCTCCTTGCCATCGGCGAGTGAAGGCGTTGGAAGAGGTTGGAATCATCAAGAGCTATCGTGCTCATCTGGATGCTGGCAACCTAGGCCTGAGTTTTTCGGCCATGGTGTTTGTCACCATGAAAGAGGGTCATAAAGGGGCCGTTGCCGCCTTTGAGGAGGCCGTAATAGCCATACCTAATGTGATCACAGCGCAACGACTCTTTGGCGATCCTGATTATATTCTGCATGTCATCACCCGGGATCTAGCTGCATTTCAAGCCTTATATGACGAGCAGTTATCGGCACTACCCTGTGTGCAACGACTCACCTCCACACTAGTGATGAAGAGCATTATTCAAGATCGCCCCTTACCACTGTGAATAATGGATGTCATAACAATCGACCTGCACAGATCTAGCGACTACCTGGCACCGACCTCAGACCGGGTTCTTGTTTACGACACTTAATAGCGCAGAGACGGGCGCTGTTCCCGCTACGTGTTAACGAGTCGCTTGACCCCAACCTGCAGCCATGAAGCAGCCGTGTTGGGCTCCTGTACCACCACCCGGAACCATTTCCTATCACGACCTTTGGCAGGGCAACTCATGGCAAAAACCAACTACAACGACTTGATCTCCTTCATGGCGGTGGCAAGAGAAGGCAGCTTTACCCGCGCGGCGGCTCACCTGGGGGTATCCCAGTCCGCCCTGAGCCACGCCATGCGGGGGCTGGAGGAGCGACTGGGCATTCGGTTGTTGACCCGGACCACGCGCAGCGTCTCCCCAACCCCGGCGGGCGAGCGGCTGCTTGAACGCCTGCAGCCGCATTTTGAGGGGATAGAGGATGAGATCTCGGCGCTCAATGAGCTCAAGGACAAACCCGCGGGCTTGATCCGTATCACTACCGCCGAGCATGCGGCAGACACCTACCTGTGGCCGCGCATATCGCCGCTGCTCAAGGAGTACCCGGACATTCAGGTAGAAATCGATATCAACTACGGCCTGACCAACATAGTCGAGCAGAAGTTTGATGCGGGGATCCGGTTGGGGGAACAGGTGGAGAAAGACATGATTGCGGTGCGTATCAGCCAGGATATGCAGATCGTCGTGGTGGCCTCCCCCGACTATCTCTCCCGCAACCCGGCCCCCCACACCATTCAGGATCTGGCGGCTCATCAATGCATCGGCCTGCGGCTGCCCACCTATGACAACCTGATGCTGTGGGAGTTTGAGCAAGATGGTCAACCCATCAAGGCCCATGTACAGGGTCAGTGCATCTTCAACACAGGCACGCCCGTACTGCGCGCCGCGCTGGCAGGCCACGGTCTGGCTTATCTGCCTTCAGACATGGCTGACCCCCATCTGGCCACAGGGGCGCTGATCTCGGTACTGGCCCCCTATTGCCCACGCTTCCCCGGGTATCACCTCTACTACCCCAGCCGGCGCCAGAACTCTCCCGCCTTTCGGCTGTTCCTGGACGCCGTGCGCTTGCGGGCATGATGCCTCCCCTCTCCGACCGTGGGCACTGTGTTCCCTCAGCAGGAAGAACGGTTGGCGGCGCACCGCGCCACCCACCGTCTGTCGTCTCCCGACGCCATTGCTGATTGCCCTGGTCAGACGTCGAGCTTGCGCTGGGTCAGCCACTCCACCATGGCGGGGTCGCGGTGAGAGAAGAAGGCGCTGGTCGCCGTATCCAGCGCGGCTATCTGCACCATCTCGTCCTGACTGAGTTCGAAGTCGAGGATGTCGAGGTTCTCCTCCATCCTCTCCTTGCGCACCGACTTGGCCAGCGACGCTATGCCGCGCTGGAAGATCCAGCGCAACACCACTTGTCCCACGCTCTTTCCCCGTTTCGCGCCGATGGCGGTCAGTACCGGGTGCTGGAACAGACCATTTCGGCCCTCGGCGAAGGGGGCCCACGCCTGTGGCTGTATTTGTCGACTCTGCATCCAGGGGGCGGCATGCAGCTGCTGGTTGAAGGGGTTCACCTCTATCTGGTTGACGGCAGGCACCACCTTGTTGAACGCCATGAGATCCGCCAGCCGATCCGGCTGGAAGTTGCTGACGCCGATTGCCCGGATCTTGCCGGCTTGCTGCAACTCCTCCATTGCCCGCCAGGCGCCGTGGACATCCCCGTAGGGCTGATGGATGAGATAGAGATCCACATAATCGAGCTGCAGGCGGTTCAAGGAGCGCTCGAACTGCGCCTTGGCTCCCTCGTAGCTGGCGTCTTGCAACCAGAGCTTGGTGGTGACAAAGAGCTCGCAGCGCCTGATGCCGCTCTGCCTGATCCCGTTCCCGACCTGAGTCTCATTCTGATAGGAGGCGGCGGTATCGATCAGCCGATAGCCGGTGTCTATGGCCTCGATGACGGCGCGCTCGCACTCTGCCGCGTCCGTCATCTGGAAGACACCAAACCCCAGCAGGGGCATTTCTATACCGTTATTGAGTCTGACTGTGTGCATGACTATATCCTTCCGATAATGTGTACCCAGCATAACGCAAGGGGATTGACGAGATTAGACCCGGGATCTTGCTAGGGTTTATTAGCAATATTCATGAATCGCGTCCTCACCATTGCTGTCTCCCCTGGTTATTGCAGACCCTTCTCTTTCAGGAACTGGCTCACCAGATCGGCGATCTGCACATTGTTCAGATCGGAGAAGGGGAAGTGGGTGTTGCCCTTGATGCCGATTTCGGGCAGGTGAACCACGGTGACATCCCCCCCGTGCTGGTTGACCTGATCCCGCCACTGGCGAGCCATCGCCAGCCTGACTCGCCAGCTGTCCTGGGCGGGCATGGCGGTCGGTTTGTCCGGGATGTTGTCGCCATACAGGATCAGCACCGGGATCCTGGTCAGGCTCATGAACTGCGCCATCGCCACCGGCTCCCCCTTCAGGGTATCGAACGCGCTCGGCATGGGGGCAGGCAACGCCTGCTCAGGGAAGAGGAAGCCACTGCCTGGTTCGAACGCGACTATGGCCTTCACCTTGTTGCTTTTTATGGCGGTATGCCAGCCAGGTCCGCCCCCCTGGGAGTGGGTGAACAGGATGGCAGGACCACTCTTGTCCAGCACCGCCGCCATGGCATCGGCGATGACGTTGGCATCAAAGGGCCCTGTGTTGGGGGTCATCTGGCGAAAATACTGGTTCAGCACAGCTTGATCCTGCGAGAACTGGACGCCGTTGAAATAATCCGGCCAGACGCCGAGACGGAACTGGTTGAACCACAACTGCTCATCCGGATTGGGGGCCACTGCCCCCTCCACCATGCTGCGACCCGCGCTGCCTCTGCGGGGCTGATCGACCAGATAGGTCGCAAACCCCCGGCGCAGGAACAGGGTCTGGAAACCTTCCCGGCCATCCGGCGTGGTCTGCCAGGTACGGGAAGACTGGCCAGCGCCGTGAAGCATGACGATCGGATACGGGTGCGGGTTGGACGGGATCTGATAGAAGACGCTGGCGTGATCCCCATGGTAGGTCTGACCGGCAGGGTCCAGTGGTTTCCTGGGGTCAAAGGTGCCGGGTGCGGTGACGACGGCGCCCCCCGCGGCAAAACTGCCTTGCTCCTGGATAACCAGGGGATCGGCATGAGCGGGTGCCACCAGCACCCCCGCCAGCATGCAAAAAAGCAATGATTTACTGAGTCTCTTCATGGTTGTGTTCCCTTGTTTGGCCTGTGGCCTCAATCCTGTTTATGTATATGAGCATCACCTGTCGCCCTCACGACGATGACCTGTCTGCCTCGCCCAAAGATGAGATCAAGTCCCTCCGGCCTCCAGCCACCGGGCGACTGTCTCGGTCGTTCGCCTCTCCTGATCGCACTCCATGATCAGTGGCGCATCTCGCCTGGCACCTGACGCCAGTCTGGCGAGTACCGCCTCGCTATCCCCGATGCCATAGCCACCGTGGGTGATGAAAGGCACGAGTCGCTTGCCCGCCAGGTCATGGCCGCTCAGGAAGCTCTTGACCACGGGGGGAACCGTCATCCCCCAGATGGGAAAGCCGACATAAAGGGTGTGATAGCCCGCCATGGTGGCGGACTGTTTCAGCGCAGGGGTCAGCCCAAGATCCCGCTCACGCTGCGCCTGCGCGACGGTCTGGAAGTAATCCGCCGGATACGGGCTCGCTGGCACTATCTCGAACAGATCGGCTTGCAGCGTGCGCTGGATCACCCCCGCGATTACCCGTGTATTGCCGCTTCGGGAGAAATATGCGACCAGGGTGCCTCCGTTGGGTTGTCGCGCCTGCGCGCTGGCGATGGCCTGCCCCAGGGGAAGGTTCACCAGCGTCAAGCCCGGCAACGCCGCCAGCAGCTTCCTTCGGGTGGGGTCATGGTGATCTGACATGCTGCCTGCTCCTTGGTAACGTCCAGTGCCCTATTTGGTCGCGGCCAGCGCCTGCTGCAGTGCCTTCTGTGCCCGGGTGGCGGCATCGACCTCGCCCTGTTCGCGCAGCAGTTGCACCACCTGATGCAGTTGACCGGCGCTCAGGCCGACCCGTTGGCTGGCACGCATATGGGACAGCAACTGTGCCTCCACCCCTGGCATGGAAGCCAACGCCCCTACCGTCGCCAGTTCGCGGCTCTGCCAGTCCAGGTTGTCGCGAGCGAAAATATCGCCAAACAGGTGCGTCTGCAGGTACTGGTTGATCACTGGGGCAAACTCAAAGAGCGGACCCTGTACCGGTGCACCCGAGATCCTGGTCTGGTTGGCAGTCCCCACTCGGCGCAGTTCATCACCGACCGGGATGGGGGTGACGGGCTCTTTTCCCAGAGGATCGTTGATGCCCCGTGCCTTGCGAGCCTCGACAACCTTCATCAACTCATTCAAGGCATTCAGACTGCGAGGAAAACCGGCATAAGCATAGAGCTGAACGAGCACCTCCTTGGCTTCATTCACCGTCAATCCTGCATCCAGACCCCGATTGAGGGCATCTCGTAGCTTCTCCATGTTGCTGGTCGCCATCGCCGAGGCGATCAAGGGAATGGCCTGCTGGCGCGTGGTCAGGGTGTCGGTCACGGATCCTTGCTGGCTCACCTGGGGGGTGCCCTCATTGGCGGCCACCCCGTAGGGCAGTCCGGTGCCAAGGAGCAGCAGCGCCGCTGCCGTGATCGCCTTAATGTGCCTGGTATTGTTCATCTGTCACCTTCTCCATCCATTCAACACTCTTGCCGTCCACATTGCCGGTCACCGCCAGATGCGTCATCGCACTGCCGGGGGTGGCACCATGCCAATGCTTGACCCCGGGTGGGCAGGAGACGACATCACCGGGACGGATGATCTGTACCGGTTGACCCTCCTGCTGGGTCAAGCCGACCCCCGAGGTCACAATGAGCCGCTGCCCTGCCGGGTGCCTGTGCCAGGCCGAACGCGCCCCGGGCTCGAAGGTGACGTAAGCACCCGATACCGGGATAGCCTGGTCGGCCGTGAAAAGCGGATCGACCCGGACCCGGCCGGTAAAGTTGTCCGCCGAACCGTACACCGCCGCCTGGCTGCCCGCGACGGCGATGCCGGTGGCTGCACCTTGCTCCACAGCAATGGCGACGCAACTCATAAGCGGCAGCAGCAGAGCGAAATAACGCATTTTTCCTGACATGAAACGAGATCCCTTTAGTGAGTGAGCCTGGGGTTAAACCACTGCCATGCTAGCAAGCACGAGATGTCGTCACGCTGACCTCAGGCTGACGTTCCTGTCAGGATAGACCGGGCATGGAGGGTGCCAATCGTTTCTCCTGGAGGGTGCCAATCGTTTCTCCAGCACGGGTGCTGACTCATGAGCCTGCCCCCTCTTTGGGGACAGTGCAAAAGTGAGCCCAAAGGTATTGACCCCGTCCTCGCTCTGGGCGAACACCTCTCCCCGGTGCATGATCGCCACCGCCCGGACAATAGACAGCCCCAGGCCATGATGGGTGTCGCTGCGGGCCCTGGCTGAGTCAACCCGGTAAAAACGTTCAAACAGGCGAGACAGATGGGCAGGGGCAATGGGATCGCCGGGGTTTGAGACAGCGACCCAGGCCTGCTCCTCGCGCTGGCTCAGTCTGACGGTGATGGTTCCGTGGGGCGGTGAGTGCCTTGCCGCATTCTCCAGTAAATTGGCGAGTGAACGGTGGAACAGGCGCCGGTCGATATGTGCGATCACATCCCCTTCCAGCTGCAATGAGAGCCGCTTTTCGGCGAGGGAGGGCTCCACATACTCCACCGTCTTGAGGGTCTCTTCGCGCAGCGAAACCCGCTCCAGTTGGGAGGCATGCTCCCCCGCATGGGCATGGGACAAAAACAGCATGTCGTTGACGATGGAAGCCATCCGCTCCAGCTCCTCCAGATTGGAGCCGAGCAAGTCACCCAGCTCCTCTGGCGAACGCCTGCGGGATAACTCCAGCTGAGTCTGGCCAATCAGATTCGTGAGTGGGGTCCGCAGCTCATGGGCCACATCGGCATTGAAGCTCTCCAGTTGCCGCCATGCCACCTCCTGACGTGCCAAGACGCCGTTGAACGAGGAGGCCAACTGCTGCAGCTCCTCGGGCAAGGCGTCTGTGTCCAGCCGCTGACCATGGTCTCCCGGCGCCAGTCGATGGGCCTGCTGACTCAAGGCCCCTACCGGGCGCAGACCAATCCGGGCAACGCCATACCCCAGCAAGGCGACCATCAGCACGCCAAGGAGAGTGATGACCAGCAGCGTGCGGGTAAAGGCGTCCAGTGTGCTCATATAGGGCGTCGAGTCGATGGACACCACATAGCGCAGCTCGGGCCTTTCTCCATTGGCGGGAATGGTCTTCACCAGCAGGAAGAGCGAGCAGGCCTCCTCGGAGGCGCCGGGCAGTTTGTTGAACCCCTCCTTGAGAGCGTCCCAGGTTACCCCCGATGGCGGTATGCCTCCCACCCTGAAGCTAGGATCGTCGCTGACAATCCAATAGTGAACACGGTTCCCCTCTGAGCTGGCCAGATTGGTGAACTTGCTGGCCAGCACTGACCACCCTTCGCTGGAGGTGCGGGCACTGATCCAGGGGCTCATCAAGGATTCACGAAACGACAGCTCGTTGTGCATCTGCTTTTGCAAGGAGTCATGGAGCGAACTCCTCAGCAGCAGACCGGATGCCGAGACGATCAGGACGGCACTCAGGGCAAACATCAGCGCCAGGTGTCCGGAGATGGAGCGTGTGAACATCTTGTTTCCTCCCCTCAAGGGTGCAGGTCCGGCCTGACTTCGAGCACATAACCCATGCCGCGCACCGTGTGCAGCAGCTTGACCTCGAAAGGCGCATCTATCTTGGCTCGCAGCCGTTTTATCGCGACTTCCACGACGTTGGCATCACTGTCAAAATTCATATCCCAGACCTGCTCGGCAATCATCATCTTCGAGAGGATCTCCCCCTGATGGCGGGCCAGCAGGCTGAGCAGGGAGAACTCCTTGGCGGTGAGCTCCAGCCGATGGCCGGCGCGCGACACCCGACGCGCCAGCAGATCCAGATGCATATCGTGGATCTGCAACTGGGTGATGTCCGCGCCATCGGCCCCGCGACGACGCACCAGGGCCTGGATACGGGCAACCAGTTCAATGAGCGAGAAGGGTTTGGGCAGATAGTCATCGGCCCCCAGACGCAGCCCCTTGACCCGCTCGTCCACGGAGCCGCGCGCAGAGAGCATCAGCACCGGTGTCTGCTTGCTCGCACGAAGCCCCTCCAGCACCCGATAACCATCCATGCCAGGCAACATCACATCCAGAATGATGGCGTCATACTCGTACTCCAGCGCAAAATGGAGCCCTTCGGCCCCCTCAGCGGAGACATCGACCATGAAGCCCGACTCTCCCAGTGCGCGACAAAGATATGACGAGGTCTTCTCTTCGTCCTCTACCAACAACAGACGCATGGCATCCACTTCCTTATATCCAGGGCTCGCGCTCATGACAGCATGAACAGGGTGCCGACGGGGCCCTACCTCCATTCATCCCGCCAGCGGCCAGCAAGTCAGCGCTTCGGCGGTGCGTCCACATCGGAATAGGCCTGCACCGCGTCCGGCAGACGCTGTCCCTTGATGACGATGGCATTCAGAGATAGGGTGAGCTCCGTCAACTCGGCAGCGCTCAGCTGGATCGCCGCTGCCGACGTGTTTTGCAGCATGTGGTCCATGTTAGTGGTGCCCGGGATAGGCACAATCCAGGGTTTCCTGGCCAGCAACCAGGCCAGCGCTATCTGCCCGGGCGTCGCACTCTTGCGTTCAGCCCAGGTTTTCAGTACGGCCACGAGCCCAAGGTTATGCTCCAGATTTTCGGGTGCGAAGCGCGATTCCGTCCCCCGGAAATCACCGGGGGCAAAGCGGGTATTCTTGTCGATCCAGCCAGTCAGGAACTGCACCCCCAGCGGGCTCCACGGCACAAACCCTATCCCCAACGCTTCGCAGGTCGGCAGCACAGACTGTTCCGGCCCCCGCCATAACATCGAGTACTCACTCTGAACCGCCGTGACGGGGAGCGCTGCATGGGCGCGTTTCAAGGTGTCGATCCCCATTTCAGACAGGCCCCAGTACAACACCTTCCCTTGATCCATCAGATCTTTCACCGCGCCGGCAACATCCTCGATAGGCACCAGGGGATCGACCCTGTGCTGATAGAGCAGGTCGATACGATCCGTGCGCAGGCGTTTGAGCATGCCGTCGACGACTTGCTTGATGTGCTCGGGCCGACTGTTGAGCCCGGGACGCCGCTCACCGGTCTGTTGATCGATGTTCCAGCCAAACTTGGTGGCGATGACGATCTTGTCTCTGAAGGGTGCCACGGCCTCGCCCAGGATCCGCTCCACTTCGAAGGGACCATAGGCCTCGGCGGCATCAAAGAACGTCACCCCCTGATCAAAGGCCCTGCGCACTATGTTGACCATTTCAGGGCGCCAGGGGACGGATGTGTCATATTTGCGGCTCATGTTCTGCACCCCCAGCCCGATGGCCGAGACGTCAAGTCCGCCCAGCTTGCGCCTTCCTGGCCCGGCAACGGGCTGACCTGCGCCTGCGCCATGGGACTGTGGGGATGGCTGAGCCCCGTTGACCTGGGGGATCAACGAAGCCGCGGCCATGCCGGCCCCCGCGATCAGCAACTTGCGTCGCGCCGGCATCGCGGGTACATCGGGCGTAAACACTGCTGGTTTGCTCTCCATAAGAGACTCCTTTTATGACCAGACGGGTGACGAAGACCACTTCGTATTGCCACATCCTATTGATTCGTTACCAACATTCCCCTGACAGCAAGCTGACAGCCGTGTCAGAAATCCAGGCCAAGGCCACCACCTGACTGACCGCATTGTCATTTCCCCGTCATGGGGCTGACAGCCCCCTCCCCTTACCCTTGTCCGGCAATATCCACCGCGTGCCTCTGGAGCCAGGCCGCGCTTACCCTCGGGAGTCCACATGAAACAGACCTTTCTCAATGCCATGGTGCTGACGGCGCTGGCAGGCTTTGCCACCACCGCCCAGGCCGCCGATCACAGACAAAATCCGTTTACCCTGGCCTATGAAGGGGCCATCACCGAAAACATCCAGGGCAGGGTCAACCTCCACCCGGTGAAATATGACCTGCATGGCATCCAGATAGCCGCGAATGTCTATACCCCTGCCGACTATGATCCCGCCAAAACCTACCCGGCCGTGGTCGTTGCCCACCCCAACGGAGGGGTCAAGGAGCAGGTCGCGGGCCTCTATGCCCAGCGCCTGGCAGAGCAAGGCTACATCGCCATCACGGCGGACGCCGCCTACCAGGGGGCCAGCGGAGGCATGCCCCGCAGCGTCGATAAACCGGCAAACCGCATCGAGGACATTCACGGCATGGCGGATTACCTCGGCCAATACCCCGGCGTTGACAAGGAACGCATCGGCCTGCTTGGCATTTGCGGCGGTGGCGGTTATTCCTTGAAAGCGGCCCAGACCGACAAGCGTTTCAAGGCCCTGGCGACCCTCAGCATGTTTGACTCCGGGCTGGTGCGTCGCAACGGATATCAGGATTCTCAACTCGCCACCGTGCAGGAGCGCCTGAAGCAGGCCACCGATGCCCGCACCAGAGAGGTCACCACGGGTGAGGTGAGCTACTCCGGCGACGCCAACCTGACCGACGAACAGATAGCCAAGCTGCCGTTCGAGCTGTACCGCCAAGGCTACGAGTACTACTGGAAGACCCATGCCCATCCCAATTCGACATTCCGCTACACCACCAGCAGCCTGCTCGACCTGATGAACTTCGATGCCCAGAGCAACATGGAGCTCATCAATCAACCGCTGCTGATGATGGCGGGGACCAAGGCGGACTCGCGCTACATGACCGAAAGCGCCTTCAAGAAAGCCACCGGCACCGCCCATAAAGAGCTGTTCCTCATCGAGGGGGCGACGCACATTGAAACCTACTGGGTGCCTCGCTACGTGGATCAGGCGATGAGCCGGATCGATGCCTTCTTCGACAAGAACATCTGACGGTGTATCGCTAGCCCGGATCAGGCACTGCACTGGTCAAGGAAACGGCACAGACTCTGGTAGGTTCGTTGCGCAAGCTGTATCAGCTAACCTGCTGGCCCTCAATGCAACAAGAACAAGGTGCATCGATGCACCTTGTTCTCTCACCCCAAGCAAGCTAGTGCGTCGTCTTCAGATACTGGAGTTCGCCGTACCAGTAGCTGGCGGTGGTGCCGCCATCGATTAGGAAGTCGGTTCCCGTCATGAAGCGCCCTTTGTGACTCATCAAGAACTCCCCCAGCTCCCCAACCTCGTCAGGCGTGCCCGCCCGGCCTGCGGGACACAGGCCCAACATGGTCCTGTACCCCTCGCCACGGGGTCCTTTCAGTTCATCGTTGGCCAGCGGCGTGATGATGATACCTGGGCTGATCGAATTGATAGTGGCTCCACGCTTGCCCCAGGCCGTCGCCTCATACATGACCCGCAACACATTGCAGCGCTTGGAGTATTGGTAGGCTTTAAGGGTATCGCCGATGCCTTGTATCAACGGGAGTGACAACAGCGCCTCCGTGGGTGTCATGGCAAGTTGTTCGCTCTCCTCGGGGGGAATGTTGCCGAGCCTGTGACCCGATTGGGACGAGATGACAACTCCTGATCCCCCTTCACCGATGATCTTGCCGAACTCTTCCAGCAAGACCGCAGTGCCATACAGGTCAACCTTGAGGATGGTTTCAACGCTGGCTTGGGAAGGGGAGACACCGGCCGCATTGATCAGTTGCATGACGGAGCCATGGCTCTGGGCGTGTTGCACCAGCTCGATGATCGACGCCCGTGACGACAGGTCCACGACCAGCACGCTGGTGTCAAAACCGGCCTCTTCCAGGGTCTTGGCCGCTGCCTCTGCATTTTTCTGGCTGATGTCCGCCAGTACCACATGCTTGCCTGCCCCTACCCGCCTTGCAATGGCTTGGCCAATGGACCCGGCCCCGACCAGCACAACCACTTCTTTTTTAGCCATGATATTGCCTCTCTCATTCCATCCCCCATCTGTGGGAGAAGATTGACTCTCATTTATACAAGGTTATCCGATGAACACAGTGGGCTATACACCAGCGAGGATATCTAACACCCCACGAGCCCCCTCCTTCACGACGCTCGCGATCGCCGCCAAAAGGTCCTTTTTGGGGATGACGGCCCCTTATCAGGGCGCCATCACCAGGCGCACCCCTATGCTGATCCCGCGATAGTCAGGGTCATAACTACGCCTGAACCCTGAACGCCAACTGGTCGCACTCTGGTGCCAACTGCCGCCACGCACAACCCGCTGCGTGCCGGTTGCAGGCCCTTGTGGATCCGCATTCGGGCTGTGGGCGTAGTAGTCCTCTGCATACCAATCCTCTACCCACTCCCACACATTGCCGTGTATGTCGTACAAGCCCCAAGGGTTGGGTCTCTTGCTGCCTACTGGGTGAGTACCACCACTGATGAAATTCTCACCAAACCAGGCGTACCCCCCTAGCTGGCGCATATCGTCACCAAACGAATAAGCCGTCTTCGTGCCGGCACGCGCGGCATACTCCCATTCGGCTTCGGTAGGCAACCGGTAACGCTTGCGGCCCTCCATCACGTTCAAGCGATCAATGAAGGCCTGTACATCCAGCCAGGATGCTGTGACAGGATGATCGGGTTGGCGGATACGGTCCGCCATACCGGGCAAGTGATAGAAGGAATTGGACCGACTCTTCTCATCGAAGGGACTGCTACCCATCACCGTTTCCCACTGGGCTTGGGTCACTTCAAAACGGCCAAGCCAGAAGGGTTTAGTCAGAGTCACCTCATGGGCGGGCATCTCGCTACGAATCGCCTCAGGATCGCCTGCAGATGCTCCCATGGTGAAGCTGCCTGCCGGAATATAGACAAATGTCATGCCCAGTTTGTTTTGGCTGACATCCCCAGCCTCTGCAGCACGGGTGCTGACAGACAAACAGGATGCAGCCAGGGCCAACACGGGCAGCAGACGGCCAGCCTGTGACCTGAGTGACGGGGTGTGAAGGTTATCCATAGATGTCATCTCCCGGGACAGGCTCTGCCAATGCCGAGCCTGCTTATCCTGCTGTTGATGTAAATAGGTCGATAGTTCATCGCACCGGCTCGGGTTGCGACATCGGCTCGCAAGACGCCTCGGGCTCGGTGCGTCGCCACAGTGCAAAGACGAGGCAGCCCACTCCCCCGACAGCCACTATCCAGCCCATGGTCCAGGGGGTGCCATCGGTGCACCAGCCGAGCAGGGCCGCGCTGAACACCCCGCTGCCGTAGTGCATGGCACCGACCAGGGAAGAGGCCGCGCCCGCCTGCTTCGGGAAGAGCGCCAGGGCGCTGGCCACCGAGTTGGCGACGATGAAGCCACTGACCGACATGTAGCAGAAGATGGGCACGGCCAACCCGGCGACCCCACCCAATCCCCACCAGGCATCGAGGGCCAGCCAGAGAGCGGAGGCGGCGGCAGCCCAGGCACCGTAGCGAAACAGACGCTCGGGCCCCCATTTCGCCACCAGGCGAGTGTTGACGAAATTCAGCACCATCAACCCCAGGATATTGGCGCCAAAGAGCAGGCCATAGGCCTGCGCCGACACCTGGTAGTAATCGACGTAGGCAAACGGGGTTCCGGCGATAAAGGCATAGCAACCGCCGTAGTAAAAGCCGCCGGCGAGGGCATAGCGCAGCAAGCGTCCGTCCATCGCCAGGGCGACATAGTCTTTCATTGTCACGGCCAGAGACGCCTGGCTGCGGCTCGCCGGTGCCAGGGTTTCGGGCAGGTAGCGCATGGCGATCAGGGCCACGACCCCCATGATGGCCAGCACCCAGAAGATCCCTCGCCAGGACCAGTACAGCAGCAGTTGTCCCCCGAGCAACGGCCCGAGCAGAGGCGCGACCGCCATCATCAGGATCAGGGTCGACAGCATCTGGGCCGCCCGCTCCCTGGCATAGAGATCACGGACCATGGCCCTGGCCAGCACGGGGCCGGCGCAGGCCCCCAGGGCCTGAATGATGCGCCACACCAGCATCTGAGGGGCTGTCTCGGCCAGGGCACAGCCCACCGAGCCCAGGATGAAGAGTCCGATACCGAGCATGATGGGCAGGCGCCGGCCATAGCGATCGCTCGCCGGCCCCCAGAACAGCTGTCCCAGGCTGAAACCGATCAGAAAGGTCGAGATGGTCAGCTCGATCTGGGTCATGTCTGTGTTCAAGTCATGGACCAGCTGCGGCAGCGCCGGCAGGTACATGTCGGTGGAAATGGAGGCAAACGACATCAAGGCGCTCAGGATGATCAGGATCCTGAGCTCCTGGGCATGAGCGCGTTCGGGCAGGCTACCCGGGTGTGCCGGTCCGGCCGCGGGCTGACTGTTATTCCCCCGCATGCTCAATCCCGCCCCCCGGCGACGGCGGCGCGATAATCACCCTCGCTCACCTGCTCAAGCCAGGTCACCACCTTGCCATCCTGCTGTTCTGCCAGCGCCAGGTGGGTCATGGGGGTATCTGGCGCCGCACCGTGCCAATGCTTCACCCCGGCCGGGATCCACACCAGGTCCCCTGGCCGGATTTCCCGGACAGGCGCTCCCGCCATCTGCACCCGCCCCACCCCACTGACCACGTAGAGGGTCTGGCCCAGGGGATGGGTATGCCAGGCGGTGCGCGCCCCCGGCGTGAAGCTGACCAGACCACCGGAGATGGCGGCGGGCGCCGTGCCCTGATAGCGCTGATCCACATAGACATCCCCGACGAAGAACTCGCTGGCACCCTGGGTTACAGGCACCTGCCCCGGGGAAAATACCTGTATCGTCTGCTCCTTTGCCTCGGCCTGGCCGAGCGCCATGGCGGCGGCGAGCGTGGTGGCGGATATTGGGTTCATTGTCGACTCCTGCGTTTTAAAAAATGTGTCACTGGCGCCACCAGGCGCTGCCCTCGTGGGGGGCCAGCACGTTCAGGGGCTCGCCCATCATCGGGGTGGTCAATGGGATCTGCTGCTCGGCTGCCAGACGGACTATCTGCTCGAGGGGGTCATCCCACTGGTGCATGGCCAGATCGAAGGTGCCGTTGTGCACTGGATAGAGCCACTGCCCGCGCAGATCGTGAAACGCCTGCGCCGTCTGCGCCGGCAACATGTGCACGTACTCCCAGCGCTTGTCGTAGGCCCCGGTCTCGAGGAAGGCCACATCGAACGGGCCGAAACGCCTGCCAATCTCCTTGAAGCCGTCGAAGTAGCCGCTGTCACCGCTGAAGAAGAGAGTGGCCCCCTCCCCGCGAATGACCCAGGAGGCCCACAGGGTCTGGTTGCCATCCCCAAGGCCACGGCCGGAGAAGTGCTGGGCCGGGGTGGCGATGAATTCGATGCCGCCGACCCGGATCTTCTGCCACCAATCCAGCTCCCTGACCTTGTGCCGGGGGACTCCCCAGGCAACCAGGCGCGCCCCTACCCCGAGCGGCGTGATGAAGTGGTTGACCTTCTCTTGCAGCGCCAGGATGGCGTCATGATCGAGGTGGTCGTAGTGATCGTGAGAGAGGATCACCGCCTCTATGGGGGGCAGCGCATCCAGGGTGATGGGCGGTGCGTGCCAGCGTTTGGGACCGAACCACTGCACCGGCGAGGCGCGCTCGCTGAACACCGGATCCGTCAGCCAGAACTTGCCCTGCAATTTGAACAGCAGACTGGAGTGGCCGAGGCGCCACACGTTGTTGTCCGGGGCGGCCATCAGCCCCTCCCGGGTCATGGCCTGCACCGGGATGGCGCGATCCGGCACTGTGCCCTCAGGCTTGGCGAACAGAAAATCCCACCAGAGCCGGACCCCGTCCCAGGTGCTGCGCTGCGGCAGTGCCACGACATTGCTGAACCGACCCCCCTGATACTGGGAGGAGTCAGGGTGCGCGGGCAGGCCCGGTTTCAATACATAGGAGATAATGCCTGCCATCACGGCTCCTGTTAGCAACCAGAGAGAGCGCCGGCCCCTTGGAACGGCGCGAGAGAGTACAGAGGGGGTCTGCATTCATGAGACTCCTGTTGAGGATCCTGCCTTAGCGACCCACGTTCTTCTGCAGGTGTGACGGATAGCGATCCCCCTCCACCTTGATCCCGGCCAGGGCACGCTGGATGTCTCCCAGATCGGTGGCGCTCAGTGCCACCCGGGCTGCGCCCAGGTTCTCCTCGAGCCGATGCAGCTTGGTGGTGCCGGGAATGGGGGCGATCCAGGGCTTTTGTGCCAGCAGCCAGGCGATCGCGATCTGGGCAGAGGTCACCCCCTTGCTGGCCGCAAGGTCGCTCAAGACCTCCACCAGATGCTGGTTGGCCTGGCGCGCCCCCTCGGCAAAACGTGGGACCTGGTTGCGAAAATCCGTGTCATCGAAACGGGTATCGGCCTTGATGGCCCCGGTCAGGAAGCCCTTGCCGAGGGGGCTGAACGGGACAAAGCCGATGCCCAGCTCCTCCAGCAGCGGCAGGATGGCCTGCTCCGGCTCGCGCCACCAGAGGGAGTATTCGCTCTGCAGCGCCGCCACCGGCTGCACGGCGTGGGCACGACGAATGGAGTCGACACCGGCTTCGGACAGACCGAAGTGGCGCACCTTGCCCTCCTGGATAAGGTCTCGCACTGTGCCAGCCACCTCTTCCATGGGGACATCGGGATCGACGCGATGCTGATAGAAGAGATCGATCACATCGGTGTTGAGCCGGCGCAAAGAGGCCTCGGCCACGGCGCGGATATTCTCCGGCCGGCTGTCCAGCCCATCGGGCACCTTACCGTTCTTGAAACCGAACTTGGTGGCGATCACCACCTTGTCCCGGAACGGGGCCAGCGCCTCCCCCAGCAGCCGTTCGTTATCGCCAGGGCCATAGGCCTCGGCGGTATCGAAGAAGGTCACACCCAGTTCATGGGCGCGGCGGATCAGGGCGATGGCCTGCCCCTTGTCCGTGGCCGGGCCATAGCCAAAGCTCAGCCCCATGCAGCCCAGACCGATGGCCGACACCGTCAGCCCGCTGTTACCCAAAGTACGTGTTTGCATGATGGATCCCTTTTCCTGGAAGGCGCTCTCCTGGGAAAGCGCCATGGTGTGGGTGCCTGGCACCCGCCTGGTGTGATGGTTGGCGACTCGCGGCTCGCTCCTGACGCCGGAGCGAGAGGCACCGCCACTCACATGGCATTGCGAAGGATGCTGGCCAGCACCTCCTGGGTGTAGGTCTCGGCCAGACCAAACCAGCGGGCGTTGCCCTTGAGGTTCTCCAGGATGGCGGGCAGGTCCGCCTCCGTGATGCCGAGCTGGGAGAGGCGGGTCGGCGTGCCAATCTTGTCGAACCATGTCTCCAGGGCGGCAATGCCTTCCTCGGCGGTTTTCAAGCCGAACAACTGCTGGGCGAAGCGCTCGAACTGAGCCGGATTCTGGCCCTGGTACCACCTCATCCAGGCGGGCATCACCACCGACAGGCCTGCGCCATGGGGCACATTGAACAGGGCGGAGAGCGCGTGTTCGATCATGTGGTTGGGGTAACCAAAGCCCGACGTCCCCGCATAGGTCAGGCCGTTCAATGCCAGGGTCGCCGCCCAGGCGAACTCGGCGCGGGCGTGGTAATTTTCGGGGTCTGCCAGCAACTGCTCCGTGGTCTCCAGCACGGTGGCGATGACGGACTCCACCAGGCGGGACTGGATTGTCGGCTGCACCTTGGCGGTGAAGTAGCCCTCGATGGAGTGGGCTATGATGTCCGCCGCCGAGTAGACCAGATAGTCCCGGGAGACCGTCTGCATCAGCGCCGGATTGACGATGGAGACTTTCGGGAAGGTGTGCACCGAGTTGATGGCGAACTTCTCTTTGGTGTCATCGTTGGTCACCACGGCGCCGCTGTTCATCTCGCTGCCAGTGGCAGCCAGGGTCAGGATGGCAAACACCGGCAGCGCCGCCTCGATCTGCCCCTTGCCGACGAACAGATCCCAGACATCCCCCTGATAGAGGCTGCCTGCGGCAATGGCCTTGGCGCTGTCGAGCACGGAGCCGCCGCCGACGCTGAGGATGGCGTCGACCCCCTGCTCCCGAGCCAGGGCGATGGCATCACGCACCTTGGAGATGAGTGGGTTGCTGACGATGCCGCCGCACTCCACGAACGGGATCCCCTGCTCGCCCAGGCTGGCGCTCACGGTAGCAAAGAGGCCATCGCCCTTGATGCGATCGCTGCCATAGGCCAGCAGCACCTTCTTGATGCCGTGCTGGGCCAGGATCTCGCCGATGAGGCGCTCCTTGCCGGTGCCAAACTCGATCCGGGTCGGGTTGTAAAAGCTGAAATTGTCCATCTTGCTCGTCTCGCTGTCCGGGGACATGCCGGGTGGCATCTCGATGGACTGAACTATAAATGGGCAACAAACATCGAACTAGACGGCAAATGGATGAATCAGTTACAACTAAATGATGTAAATCGACGAGAAAGAGCATGATCAGCGAATTGAGATCCATCACCACCTTCGTGCGCACGGTGGAACTCGGCAGCCTCAGCAAGGCCGCCGAGGCCCAGCAGATCTCCCCTCAGGCCGCCAGCAAGGCACTGAGGCAGCTGGAGACCTATCTCGGGGTGAGGCTGTTCCATCGCACCACCCGCAGCATGTCGCTGACCGAAGAGGGCCAGCGCTTCCTGGAGGCGGCCCAACCCGCCCTGCTCGGCCTGCAACAGGCGCTGTCGGCCGCGAGGCAGACCCGGGAGGCATTCGCCGGCCCGCTGCGGATCGTGGGGCCCCGCTCGGTCGCGCAGATGATCATAGGCCCAGTGCTGGACGAGTACTGCCGGCTCTACCCCGAGGTTCAGCCCGATGTACAGCTCGATGACCGCATCGGCAACTGGGTGGAGGAGCGGGTCGATGTGGGTTTGCGGATCGGCCTCTCGCCACAGGATGGGCTGATCGCCCGCCGCCTGTTTCCCTTGCAGCTCATCATCTGCGCCTCCCCCACCTATCTGCGCAAACATGGGGTGCCGCAAACGCTGCACGATCTGGGCGTGCACCGCTGCAGCGTGTTTCGTCATGCCGGCACCGGCCACCTTATTCCCTGGCATGTAAAGCTTGGGGAGAGCGTGCAGGACCATCTCGTTCGTCCGGCGATCTCCACCAATGACGAGACGGTGGAGCTGGGCGCCGTGCTGGCGGGAGAAGTGATAGGCCAGATCGCCGGGCCGACGGCGGCGGCGCACATCCGGGCCGGCCGCCTGGTTCCCCTGCTGCTCGACCACATGACAGACATGTACAGCCTGTTTCTCTACTACGGCAGCCGTGCGGCCCAGCCCGCCCGGGTACGCCGCTTCATCGATCTGGCGGTCGAGCGCCTCACCGACAGCCCGGAGTTCGTGCTCGGCGCCGAGGAGCTGCACCTTGCTCATATCAACGGAAAATCTTCGCTAGGTTGATATTTCGTTTAGGATAGCGGCAATGTTGCCATCTACGCTCAATGTGGCACATTACCTGATGAGGAAGCAGCTTAAACAACCTGAACAGGAAGTGTGCCTAGAATAGGGTGGTAATCCACTGTCTATATAATATGAATTTTGTGATACACACGAGGCAGCTATGAATGTTGGAACCTCTTACAACCCCCCCAAGAATCTAGTTGGAAAGCCAGATGGCCTTCTGGACACATTGTCATTGCCTAAGCAGCCTGTTGACGCGCACAAAGAGACTCTAGCTGGGCTCTCATGTGAGATCGTGAAAAAACTGTCCATCATGATGCAAATCGATGAAATCACGATTTGCCAATTAGCTAACGTCACCTTTACCAAGGGAAAAATACAGAGCAAGAACGTTTTATCATCAGAGCAAAGCATAAGACTATACGTATTCATAAGAACATTGGACGCGGCTTTGCAGCTTTTTGATGGAGATGTTTCAACTGCAATTCAGTGGCTTAAGTCGCCTTCCAGAGCCTTGGGTGATGAGAGTCCCATACTAATGTTGAGCACCCCTCCTGGAGTTGAGGCTGTTATGGACCTTATCGGTCAAATTAAGCATGGTATTATTCCATAAACAAATTAAACGGTTCACCGCATACTTTAATATTGAAATATTATTGTTGCATGTAGAACATCCAAGTATATACTATATCATCTGAACGAACTACTAATTAGCCGAACGCAGTGCAAAATTCAGGATATAATTAATGTTTAACTCGAAGGCGGTAAGTGGACTGTTAATTAGCTCTAAACATAAGACTATATACTCATGAAAATACCCAGAAACACTAATGGCAAAGTAGCTTCTCTCGAAGAGATAAGTGTGCTGTCATTTGAGTATGATGACCTAGTACTTCGTTTCAAACGGGCTAAATCAGAAGAGACCCTTGAGGTTATGTATAAAGGGGCCTTAAACAAGGTGGAGAAACTACTAACAGGTAAAGCCTTAGTAACGGCACAGATCGCTATAGAACGGGCACTTGATCGTTGCCAGCAAGACTTTGACAATACACATCTTGGTCTCACGCGTAAAATAAACCATACACTAAAAACCCAAGATAGAGTAAAACAATACGATCCTGAAGAAGAAATGCGTCGTCTTCTTTCTGGCATTGGTTAATCCGTGCTATTGATCATTTAATTAATATTTGACGGCATCAGTAAGATCCCTCCCCTACTGTCTTTGTAATATCTGTTAGATAATTACCTAGTTTTCGCTAACTCGCCCAAAGGTGTCAGGATCTGCAGGTTGATAGTTCTCTGAGAACATGTTTTGCAAACGATGATCTTGCCTTAAATTTGCCAACGTCTGAAAAAAACAGTCTTCACACAAATACACCTGGTAGCGTTCACCATGGTGGTGCACAGAACTGTAACCCCAGTTGGCTTCCAACGTGCCGTATTCCTGCGTGCCACACGAAGTTGTCGTACTGCGACCACAAACACCACAGAGAATATCGGCGACCTGTTTGGTCGCGTCAATGACTTCCACTTTCATAGTAATATTCCTTTTTTAACCCTACAGCACCGAGAATCGATGGCCGCCATTGGGATTTGGAGGCCTTCTGAATCACCTCCCCCTACCTGTAGGTTATTTTATCACGACAGAACTTTGCAATCGTCTAAAGGTGTTGCAGATCGAATCTCATGGGTGAAACGTTCTGGTAGTACTCGCCAAAAGGCAACGCTATAGAGACCCCATAAGATGTGAGCACCTAGCGTAGCTCGCGAGTAGGACGTTTTCCGCTCATGCAGTGATATGGAGACAGGGGTCGACAAGGCCTCATAGGATATTCGTCAACTGGTAACGACGGGACATGGCATAGCATCTTAAGCTGTTGAGAAGAAGTGAGATTATATCTTCATCACTTTAAGAACACAGCCGAGTAAAAATCATCAAGAGGTCACATGATCAGACTCAATAGCTGTCTCGAATTGAATTCGAGGCTGTGCTTGACTTCACCCGCTGGCAAGCCCCAAGCTTGAGCCAGCAAATCGACTGTTTGATCTGAAGCACAGCAGTCCCGAAGCCTGAGTGAGCGCTAAGGATCGACAACACGTCCCTAACGGCTTGCCGCGAGTGAATGCTCAATATTCTTCCACCCACGCTCGCGCATTGCGATACAACGGCTGCGATTACTTTGCACTGAGTTTCATCGCTGGACTGGAAACGTCTGGAACCATCCAGCCCCACACTGCGGCTATTGAATCGCCCCTGGTTTTCTAGACACTTTGTTGCTGAAAAATAAACTGCCTTTCAAACTCTACCGGCGACAGCCCATCATTGGAACCATGACGTCTGATTGGGTTGTAAAACATCTCGATATAATCAAACACATCGCTGCGGGCTTCGTCTCTTGTCGCGTAAATCCTGCGCTTGATCCGCTCCCGTTTGAGCAACTGAAAGAAGCTCTCGGCGACCGCGTTGTCGTGACAGTTACCCCGTCGGCTCATGCTGCAACTCAGGTTGTGGGCCTTCAGAAAGTCCTGCCATTCACCACCGGTAAACTGGCTGCCCTGATCCGAATGCACCAGTACCGGCTGCTTGGGCTTGCGCCGCCAGACGGCCATCAATAACGCATCCACCGCCAAGTCTGCCGTCATGCGTGACTTCATCGCCCAGCCGACGATCTGGCGAGAGAACAGGTCGAGCACCACCGCCAGGTACAGCCACCCTTCTTGAGTGCGAATGTAGGTAATGTCAGTCACCCAGGAGATGTTGGGGGCTGGCACCTTAAACTGACGTGCCAGCGTGTTTGGGGCAGCTTGCGTGCTCTTGCCTCCATAATGCCCCTTGCGGCGTTGATAGCCCGTTTGCGAACGCAGTCCCTCCCGCTTCATTAGTTTGGCCACACGGTGCTTGCCGCAGGCTTCCCCTGCGTCACGAAGGTCGCGATGGATCTTGCGATAACCGTAGACAGCACCACTTTCCAGCCAGGATTGCTTGACCAATCCGGTCAGTCGTTCTTCCTCCTGCTGTCGTGGCGATGCGGGCTGTTTCAACCACGCGTAGAAGCCAATTCGGTGAACCCCAGGGTCTGGCACAGGGTAACGACACTGTACCGGTCGAGTCGGGAGGTTATGAACGCGTACCTTTCCTTGACTCGCTGGCAAAGTACGCGGCGGCCTCCTTTAGAATATTGCGCTCCTCGGTGACCTGGCGCAGTTCGGCTTTCAGGCGGCGGATCTCGGCTTGCAAGGCAGACTCTTCGAACTGCTGGTCAGCGGGCTTAGCGTACTGCCTGAGCCAGGCATACAGACTGTGGCTGGATACCCTAAGGGCGCGTGCAACGTCAGCCACCGGCCGTCCGCGCTCGGTGATTTGTTTAACGGCTTCGATTTTGAATGTTTCTGGATAACGCTGACGGGTCATAACACCTCCAATAGTTGCCTCATTTTAAGGCTGTGAGGTGTCTAGGGAACTGGGGGCGATTCAGTCAAGAGTGGAGAACAACTCGTGCAACTCACGTATGAGACAATTTAGCCACCGACAGGTGGCAAAAACTAGCATCCCCCTTCGACTGGAGGCTCACAATTCGCTATCGTATGAACAACTTACAAGGCATTTCCGGCTTGAATCAAATAATGCCTCTATTTGAATTCCTAATCTGATAATTGGAGCGACACCTAATTATGGACCCGAAAAGTACGGTAGAGACTGCGATTACTGCGCCAGCAAGTCACGTTCCCCCTTTTGTTCCAGTTCAAACGGTTTTGCAGTTACTACCATTTAGTGATCTGCGCTGGGAGAACTTTGAGAAACTGTGCTATCGATTAGCTGGCAAGGATGCAGATGTGGAATACCATAGTTTGTATGGCAGAACTGGACAAGCACAGCAGGGTATAGACATCTTTGCTAGAAAACGCAACAGTAAATACAATGCTTGGCAAGCGAAGTGCTACAAGAATTATTCTAAAAATGATTTACAAAAAGCTTGCTCGACTTTTCTATCCGGGGCTTGGGTGCGTAAGACTGAGGAATTTATCATTGCTGTACAATGCCCAGTGGATGATGTCAACTTACAGAATGCAATCGAAGAGCAGGCAGATAAATTCCGTGCCCAAGGTATAATTTTGAAAGTTCTTGGCGGGCATGATTTATGTACAGCTTTACGCAGTCATCCTGACATCGTATTGGAATTTTTTGGGCGAGAATGCGCTAAGAAATTTTTTGGGGATACGGTGAATGCAGACCTTCTCCTTAAGTTGGATGGAACTGAAATCCAAAAGGTTAGAGTGCAATTGCAACGAGTTTATCAAGCTGGATTCGAACTTCTTGATAAGATTCCCGTCAATGCGCCAACGCCATTCTCTAATCAGCCCAATGCTCCCATCTCCCTGCTGGAACGGTTCTCCACACCAGACGTTTTGCTGAAAGAAAATGTATTAAATCACTTGGCAAAAACACAGGATCGTGAACTGACGGCACCTACGCATGACCTCCAACTGGCAGACACATCTTCACAATTGAATACTAAGGAAGAAGGTCGCAAAACTGAACAATACCGACGTACCCCAATCTTAAGCTGGCTAGCAGAATCTGATCAGATCGCGGTGATTGGTCATGCGGGAACAGGCAAAAGCACGGTGTTGAGATGTCTGGCACTTGATCTACTCGGTCAACAGCAGCGGTTTACTGACGTAGCCAAGAAATGGGGACGTCACTTACCTTTATTCATCTCATTTGCGAAATGGGTGCGGCTCACTGAAGCCAATGTAGAAGCAGTAGGTATTAAAGAATTAATTCGGGCTACATGGCAGCAGCAGTTAACTGCAGACTTAGTTACATTGATAGATAAGGCTATCGATGAGTCACGGGTGGTACTTTTTGTTGATGGTCTTGACGAGTGGGCTAATGAGCAGGCGGCGCGCACTACTTTGCAAGCATTGTTGACTATAGTATCTGCACATAGCATACCTGTTGTTGTTAGCGCTCGACCCGGTGGGCTTTCGAAAATAGGAGGAATTCCTGATTTCTGGGCAGTAGGGCTGTTAGCACCGTTATCAAAGTTGCAGCAAAGAGAAATTGCAACTATTTGGTTTTCACGAAATGTTGTCCTAAATAATGGTTATTCCCCTAATGAGGAGTCAGTGCTCTGGCAGACAAACCGATTCTTTAAGGAGTTACATAAAGGACGGGGATTGTCAACATTAGCAGAAACGCCTCTTCTATTGCTAGGGTTGATTGCACTCGCTGTGCGTCAGATTGTTTTACCCATAAACAAAGTACAAGCGCTGAGTCAGTTAACAGAACTTTTGTTAGAACTTCATCCATATAGCCGAGCAACAGCGGCCGGTGATGTAGTGCCGCGTTTCTCTTCAGCTGCTTCAATTGACGTACGCCGTGAAGCGCTTGCCGCGCTTGCTTTCGAAATCCGCTCGAAGGGCGGTGATGCCGGGTATCCCATCCAATTAGCCCGACATTGTATAAAAGCATTTCTCACTGATCCAGAAGGGTTCTGTTATTCGCCCCGAGAAGCATTACAAGTTGCTAATGAAATACTCTCAGTGAATTCTGAGACGATGGGACTGCTTGTCGAAAAAGGACGTGAAGAGGTGGGGTTCGTGCATGCCAGTTTGGAAGAATATTTGGCATCCGTTCATATTCATGGCTGGCCGATAGAACGTATTTTAGAATTTGTGCGGGCAAACGCGAGTAACTTCCGTTGGAGAAGCGTGTTCGGAGATTTGATCGCTAGAAATAATAGAAGGTCTGAGGCTGAGCAAATTGTTAGGGTTATCGACGAACCAGAGCATGATGCCATTGGGGCATTGCAGCGACGTCTACTTCTCGCTGATGTAGTGTTTGGTGGTGCAGAAATAAATAAACCAACGGCCCTTAAGCTTGCTGATCGCAGTTTAGAAATAATCGAGGGTGCTGGCTGGATAAGTGAGCGAAGTGCACACCTAGCCGCTAGCCTAGAAGGGGTTTATAACCCAACTCTTAGAGAAAAAACATCCACAACAATCATCCGCTGGGGAATTAGAAGCGAAGAATACTTACATGAATTTTATCAAGCACTATCGAATTGGTCACGTTCAGAAAACTTGCTCAATATATTAAAGCATGGAGTGAAAGACGATAATGTCCAAAATGCTCGAGCAGCAGTTAAAACCCTCGCCACAGTCTACAAAGAAAATTCCGAGGTTGAACGGTGGCTAATATCATTGCTCCGCGGTGATACAAACTTGCCTGTTGTGGGGATAGTTTTAGAGGCTCTAACAATCGGTTGGCCGAATAATCCTGCTTTAATTGACTTACTTGATAGTGCGTCAGTTGCGAAAGATAAATCTATTCGATTAAGCGCTATTTGGTGTAAAGTGCAGCTAACTCTTCATTCGGACGTAGATCTGGAGGATTTGCTCAGTTTTGTGGCCTGGCAAAATGGAATTGACTATCACCATATGGGGTTAGCCGGGCAGTGTTTGATACAGGGATGGAGGAATAACCATGAAATTATCAAGATATGTATTAATACGTTAAATGGATCTATTAGCCATCGCAATGATATTGATAGAGATGTGGCATATAAATATCTAATCAATAGTGATGTACATAATCCTTCAGTGTGTGGTTGGATTCTACACGAGCTTAAATCAGAACGTCCATTTATTACGATGCTAAGAGGAGATTGGGAGTGGATTTTGAGATTCTCTGACGGGAACCAAGAAATTCGCGAACAACTTATTCTCACTGCGATATCTACGAAGATGGAACATCAAGAGTATGTCATGCGACCTATCTTCAATAAGATTGAAGATTCCCGGATCAGACAACATCTAATCGATAAGGTTAAAAACGCTAAAGGCTTTTCTATTTTTTGGAGCTTGGCCCCCTTGTTAGAAGGATGGGCGGCTAACCATCCTGACGTTAGCGATTTAATCCAAGAGGTTCTAAACTGGCCAGATGAACGAAAGCAGCATGTAGTTAGCTTGTACCCTAAAATGCTAGATCGCGAAGCATGCATTCAGGAACTGCTAAGAATCACAAAAGAGAATGAAAACGTTAGAGCCGATTTATTATTATCTGCTTTCAGCCAGTTAGATATCAGGAGCGATAAAGATATTGTTGAATTTTTGGTTGCCACACTTTTAAATAGACCAGAAACTGTATTTTCGGCTTCCAATGGCTTGATTGCATTATGTCCGGATGAACCTAGTGTAAAGAAATTTGCCTTGTCGAAACTTGAAGGGCGTAATCCTCCACTTGCCCTACTAGCCACTGTGTATCATGATGAACCAAATATCCAAAGAAAAATTTCTGAACAAGTCGGCTCGCTCACGATAACTATGCGACAGCAGATCATCGATGCTGCATCGAATGAGTTTGATCGTAATGATACAGCCAAAGAAATACTTGGAAAATATGACATGGAAGTAGATGGTCAACTAAAAATTCAGGGAGCTATAAAAAATTATCAGGCGTCGTATCCCAATGATACTAACCGTCAAGAAGTAATAAATCGATTACTTTCAGACGCAATCGCAGTAGGATATGACCACGATGAGCGCCGTGCGGCAGCTTTTGCCGGGTTGATCACATATGGTGCTACAGAACAATTTGCGAAACTTAAATGGAATAATCAGCCTTTAGATATTTCTTTCGGTTACTATAGCCGCGAGTCTCAAGCTCTACTTAGGTTGATAGCTGAACACTGGGAGGATCTTGATAAAAGCTTTGATCAAAAAACACTCTCTCGATTAAGATATCATTCTTCTGAGTCTCATTTTTGGACACTTATATCTCCATACGTTTCTAGTAGCCCTGCTCTACGGCAGAAATTTATCGAACATTGTATAAGCTCCACGAAATGCCTTGAGCTCCAAGAATTACAGGCACTTTCCAAAGAACTTCCCAAAAGTGATTTGCTCTTGCAACACTGTTTGTTATGTATAAATAATATTAAAGATCTAAACTCCAATGCAACATGGCCAAGCTATCAGAGATATTTTGAAGCATCTTATATTTTACGAGATCAATTTGGTGGAAACTCAGATCTGTTAGGTCAACTGCTGAAGGTGCTACAAGATTCTAATTTTCAACATGGCATTTCTGCAATGGCGATTTATGATCCCAATAATTCTAGTTTGGATAGTTTTGCTAAACAAATCTTAATCGAAGAAGATACATTAGAAAATTATGCACCATCCATCATTCTTGCTGTATCTCGTTTTGAAAGCAAGCAGCTTAAAACTATAGTTAAAAGAATGATCAATCGCCCTAATCATTCTTTGTGGGATTTTCAAGATAGGATTAACTATGCTATCAAATCCAGGATCGGGAGCGACGAAGAGTTTGCTTCACTGATTGGATCTTGGTTGGCATCGAACCCGACGGAAAATGAGATTTCGAGTTTCTCCAGATATTTAGCTTCTACAGGGAAACTTGACGAGGAAATACAAAATCTCTGCCAGCATCTACTTAATAAAATAATTGTCACATCTGGTATTCCAGCTCATGGCTATGATGCGATATCTGACCTCATAAGACCGGTGGCTCACTCTTTACTTGATGTACTAGCAAATCCAATTCATTAATTATAGGTCATAAAAAGTATTGTATCCAGCACAACGGGCCCCTCAGTAAAGAGGGGCCGCTTGTAACCAAAACATTAGTTATATACATCCCGAAGCAATAAGTATCATATCATTTCAATATGACGACCTAGTAATTCGTTTCAAACGAACTAGATTAGAAGACACCCTTGTTCTCATGTATAAAGGAGCGTTAAAAACAGAGAAACGACTAACTGGCAAGGCCTTGGTAATGGCTCAGGTCGCAATAGCGCGAGCTATTTATCGTTGCCAGCAAGACTTTGACAATATGCATCTTGGTCTAACTCGTAAAATAAACCACACACTTAAGACCCAAGAATCCGCCAAAAAATATGATCCTGAAGCAGAGATGGGCCGTCTTCTATCGGGCATCGGTTAATCAGGGTTTTTAAAGGCCATTATTTTCTGACTATCAATAAACCCCATAAGATAAAAATAAGCCCCTGCCTTTGGATATTTTTGTCAGCAAAACGGTTCCGAGTGTAGTAGCTAGGACTGGGGAAGACATAACTTGCTTGCTGATTTTGGCAAAAATAATGTTTATGAGCCTTAGCAGTAATCCGAGATTTAGAAGTTCCCATAGTAGAGTGAGATCATGGGTACTAATATTTGTTCAGCGCTCCCATTTCTGACAGAATCACCAGCTCCAGATAGTCGCTATTCACGGCAAGTACCGGAGAAACAAGGAGTAACCATCATGTTAGATCCTGCCCTGCTTCAGATTAGAGAAGCATTAGCTCAAGTGCCTTACATCGCCCACATCAATAATCAGGACGATTATGAGCGAGCTCTTGAGCTGATGGACGAGCTGATCGATGACTATGAAACCAATAAGCAATTAACTCAGTTGCTTGCAACCAGTATCGAGCGCTGGGAAGACCGGGCTGAGGAGTTCGCCGACTTCAACAAGGCTTTAGCAGGCGTGGAGCCGGGCATTGCTGTCTTGAAGACTTTGATGATCCAGCACCAACTGGGCGTGGCTGACCTGCCTGAGCTGGGCTCCAAGTCCAATGTGAGCAAACTGCTCAATACTGCCGAGGGGAAAAAACTGACCCGCCAACATATCGAGGCGCTAAGCAAGCGCTTTGCAGTGTCACCGGCACTATTCTTTTGATTTCTAGTGGATTAAATCCGACTCAAGTTAATGTAGTGGTCTAATCAGCCCGGACACCATTTTAGGTGGTACAGTCGCCACCATGACCAGAGGTGTTCAATGACAAGACTACGTCGCTCATTTACTGCTGAATTCAAACTCGAAGCCGCATCCCTGGTGCTCGACCAAGGCTATTCTATCTCCGAAGCCAGCCGTTCACTGGATGTCGGCGAAACCGTCCTTCGTCGATGGATTCAGCAGCTTCAATCCGAACGAACTGGCACTACTCCTATCAGCAAAGCGCTGACCCCCGAGCAGCAGAAAATCCAGGAACTGGAAGCCCGCATCAACCGACTTGAACGTGAAAAGGCCATTTTAAAAAAGGCTACAGCTCTCTTGATGGCGGACGAACTCGAACGTTCGCGCTGATAGATCGATTAAGGGAGCAAGCCCCTACCACGTTGGTCTGTTGCGCTTTCGGTATTCCAACTTCCTGTTTCTACGACTATCTGGCTCGTACCCGAACCATTGACCATGAACAGGTGCAGCAAAAAAGCGTGCTGCGGCGCCTGTTCAACGAGAGTCGGGGTTCAGCTGGCAGCCGGGCCTTGATGTCCATGATGCGAGAGCTAGGGCATCAGGTTGGCCGATTCAAGGTGCGTCGCCTGATGAAGGACGCGGAGCTGGTGTCCAAGCAACCCGGTGCTCATGCCTACAAGGTTGCCCGGGCTGAACGACCGGATATCCCGAATCTGCTGGCACGTGAATTTGCTGTCCCGCAGCCTAATCAGGTGTGGTGTGGCGATATCACTTACGTGTGGGCCGGTGGCCGTTGGCATTATTTGGCTGCGGTGCTGGACCTCCATACCCGGCGGGTCGTGGGCTGGTCAATGTCTGACAGACCTGATGCTGATTTGGCAGTGAAAGCACTCGAGATGGCGTATCAGCAGCGAAGTAGTCCGTCTGGTGTGCTGTTTCACTCCGATCAGGGGAGCCAATACGGCAGTCGAGTATTTCGACAACGGCTGTGGCGCTGTCGCATGACCCAGAGCATGAGTCGGCGTGGCAACTGCTGGGATAACGCGCCGATGGAGCGGCTGTTCAGGAACCTCAAGACGGAATGGCTTCCGACCACGGGGTACATGAGCCTGCGGGAAGCAAAGCGGGATATCAGTTACTACCTGATGGATTACTACAACTGGCGGCGCCCACATCAACACAATGATGGGATAGCGCCAGCAGAAGCCGAAATGCGGCTTAACTATGTGTCCGGATTTAGTTGACCACTACAGGCGACGAACGACAATCCGTTCAAGTCACCCTCATAGGCCGCACTGTGCGCCGGGGCCCCCTGAGCCGGATAACTGCGTTGAACTCACTGAAATGGTCATAGCCCGCCTCGAGCGCCAGCCAATCGTTGAGCTCATAACCCAAGAACAGACCACTGTCGACAGGCGAATTGTCACAGCTGATGGCCACCTTCGATAAGTGGCGCTCTAAGGACGGTACGAACAAGTCCTAGATGTTAGATCATTAGAGCCTCTTGGTTCCTGGGACGAGTGTCAACGAAATGAGTCAACAACTGACCTTCGCTGATTGCGAGTTCAACGCCAAACGCCGCCAGATTCGCAAAGAAACTTTCCTATCTCGAATAGAGCAACTACTTCCCTGGCTCAGGATGCTGGCCATCATTGAGCCCATCTATCCCAAGGCCGGCAATGGCCGTCGCCCCTATCCGCTGGAGACCATGCTGCGCATTCTCTGCTTGCAGCAGTGATACACCCTCAGCGACAGCGCCATGGAGGATGCCCTCTATGAGATCGCATCCATGCGCCTGTTTGCCCAGCTCTCACTCGACCAACCCATTCCTGGCCGCACATCATCATGAACTTCCTCTATCTGCTTGAGCAGCAACAGCTGGCCCGCCAGCTGTTCGAGACCATCAACCAGTGGATATCTGAGGCGGGCAGATCCAAGGCACGCTGGTCGATGCCACCATCATTGAGGCTCCCAGCTCGAGCAAAAATAAATCGGAGCAGCGTGACCCCGAGATACATCAGACCAAGAAGGGCAATCAGTGATATTTCGGCAGGAAGGCCCACATCGGGGTTGATGCCAAGAGTGGTCTGACTCACAGCCTGGTCACCACGCCCACCAATGAGCATGACCTGAACCAAGTGGGAAACTTGCTGCGTGGCAAGGAGTAGTTGATGTGGCTGATGCCGGTTATCAGGGGCAGAGAAGCGTGAGGAGCTGACCTACTCCAAGGTTATCCTTCCAACACGTAATTGGGACAGAGCCAAACATAATGGCAAGCGAGGCAACGGTAGCGGGGCTCTTACCGTGGCGGTATACGCGGTAAGATTGGCAGCAAGGACAGTGAACGGTAAGGGCGGCCATGATGAATGCTGTGCCTCAAAAGACTCCATCACATATAATACTCAACCAATTAGAGGCATCACCAACGTGATGACGAACAACTACAAGCCTGATATTATTAGCTTTTTAAATTTACTGGTCGAATGTTTATGCTAAAAACTCGCGAAACAATCCATTTTCCGATCGATACAGTCGACCAATCTTTCATCGCAAATCGCAAAAACCTACTGGCCCGTGACGCCTATGAAGCGATCACCGTGCACCTGCGGGCGGCACTGGCGAAAGCTGGCCGTATCCCCGCGAAAGCATCGTCTGATGTAGTACGTGAGGCCTTCGACACATTCCGCAGCCACGAAGCAGTTTTGCTAGACGGTGGGCGTGGCACCGGAAAGAGTTCGGTACTGGTCAACCTATCGAGCTTCATCAACGGAATCGACGGCCTGCGCGAAGAGTTGCTTATCCTTAAGCCAGTTGATCCTACCCTGCTGGAGAATGGCGACAACCTGCTCCTGAACGTGATCGTCGCCGCCCTACTGCGCGACCCAAAAGTGAGAAAAGCGCTACGCGACTCTCAGGACGGAACGACTGAGTTCTACTCTGAACTCGAGCGTCTGGGCTCGGCACTAGAGAATATCCAGAAGATAAGTTCAGAATTCGGACTCGACCGGCTGCAGGCATTCATCGAGAATCAGGAACTTGCCGAGCATGTGCACATGTTGTTTTACCGCGCCCTTCACCTGACGGGGAAAAAGCTCGTGGTATTGCCAATCGACGACGTAGACACATCTCTCGAGCTCGCCTTCGATAACGTCGACGCAGTACGCAAATACATGACCTCGCCCTACGTTATCCCGATAATCAGCGGCGACCTCGACCTTTACGACGAAATAATCTATCGCCGGTTCGCCCACCGCTTGACTAAGCACGGCATGCAAGACGACACGGTTACGCTGCAGCGGGCACGCCATCTCGCAGAGGAATATGAACGCAAGGTTCTGCCCCTGCCGCGTCGTATCCGCCTGCCTGAACTGCATACCTACCTCGACAATCATGACATCCATCTCACTGAAGAGGACAGAGAACTGATCCCTCTGCCCGTATTCAAATACTGGCTAGAGGCCTTGATCAACGACCGAGTCAACGGTGAGGACAACAGTGCGCGCGAACTACCGCTGTCGACGGTACGTGAGCTAGCCCAGTTCGTGCAAGCTTGTCGCAGCCTACTGGTGCCTCTAAAGAACTTCCTCGACGAAAACAAAGTCACTGGCGGCGAAAAAAATGCGCCTGTCATGATGCGGCGACGATTGATAATGAGCCCCCCTGTTGCGGAGGCTGTGAACATTTTTGCAGAACAATTCGATGCTGCGTACGCGAAACGCAGCAATGACGGTACTAGAACCCAGCGAACAGCCCGCGAAAATGCCTACCGGACGCTGCGCTCTCTAGTCGGCAAAGCTCGCACAGAGCCATCCCAGCACTTACCCGATATGTGCATGCACTGGAATAAAGCGCTAGCTGCCTATGCCATCCATCAAAGAGCATGGGGAAGCACATATCTGGTGGCAGACGCCAACTTATACCTGATGCGCGCCGCAGGTAATGTACTCGGACATGACTTGTTCAGGCCGCAGCGTCATGCTGCAGGGCGCTACGCACATTTCGACACTGGCGCCGAATTCGCTTCCAACTGGCGCAACTTGCTAACAAACAAGGCGCCCGAGCAGTGGCTGAATCGTTTACCCAAAAAGACTTTGCTGTCCTATCCAGGGCCTGAAACAGGTAGGCATGCTGGGTCTCTGACGCGCAACAGCACCGATCTTCCGATCGCTCTCGCGCACCAATTACTAGTCCACTGGAGCTATTACAGCCCAAGTGCACGTGGCGATCTGCTGTTGTGCGGCCGAGTTTTCGAATTGTTGATAACAAGTCTGACCTGCGACCTTACCCAAAGTGATCTACTACGCATCTTGCACCAGCCGCCGTTTTACTCTCTTGCCGAATTCGCCCGAACCAAGACGCTCGATGTCAGCAGCGAAAACGCCGCAGATGATACGATCGACCAGAATGCAGAGCCGGATTTCACAGCTGTCGATGACGATGGCGAGACCGACCTCTCCGAGCTAGTAGTCATGATTAACCAATGGCGTCAGCGGGTACAGATCGCTCGACCGAATGCTTGGTTCGTGTTCGTCGTGATGAACAAGTTCTTCAGCCAGGTAGCATACATCAACCGAAGCACCGGTCAGAACTCAGCTTCCGGCGAGCTCCTGAATCTTGCGATGCAAACCTTTAACCTGTTCTGGTCAGCCGTTGGTAGTTTCGAAAAGGGCCCAATCTTTGGGCTTCCTCAGGTAGTCGCAACCGTGAACATGTCTGGCATTGCAGCCACCTTCGAACAACATCCGTTGTACAAGCAGAATATTTCACCATTCCTACAACTACGAACCAAAGAGGGCTACCACGACTTCGGCATAGGATCGTACACATATGCGCTAGAGTCTCATCCGCTGCGACGTATATGGTTGGGCGCATTGACAGCTCTCCAGCAGGTGAACCAGCAACAGCAGTCTCCTCCCCCACAGGCGAGCAGCGCGCTCAAAAGCAGTTCACTACACGAGATTGACCGGATAATAGATCGTTATGTAAATGAGACGGCACGCAAATTTGGACTCAACCTTACTGTGGATGCGATCGCCGAAACACCATATGAGCAACTCGCGACTCTTGTTGCTAGGGTGGAAAAACTCTGTCGAGGCAATCCGGCAATATGGGAGCACTTTCAAGCTCTGCATCATGCCACCGACTTGCCACCGAATTCTGGCAGGCGCCGCCTCCAGCGCGTCATGGAAAAACTCAGTTTCTAGCCATGCTTCAGCAACATCTATTTGGCGCAGCCCTATCAACCTGCCTGACCAGCCCACTCCTGCATGAGAAGCTACGTAGCGTGCTGGTACTCAACACAGACCTGTCCGAACAGGCTGCTCAGAAAACCTTCAATGACGACTGCCAACGCGTCCTGCGCGACGCACTAGACCGCGAAGAGCCGCGACGCTTCCGTCTCATCGACATCGACGAGGTACTGAACCTTCTGTGGCCAAAAACGATGTTCCTGAAGAAGACTGTTGGTAGTGGCATCCCCTTTTTCGATGCTCTGTCCGACTTACTGTTCACCACCCTTTATCCGCTCATCCATTTTCGTCACGATGTACTCGACGAGTACATGCGTCTATCTGCGCGCATCGATCCCGCTCTGCTACTGTGTTGGAAGGTTGCCCGAGACATCGATGCTGCCGTCCTATCCACTCAGCAGCAAGTCAAAGATGTGATTGCCTCAGTCCAGCCATTCTGTGCGCCACACGATGATCTAGGGCGGACCTATTCGGATAACCATGTGCACTTGGGCGGCGGTTCGTCGGAACAACTGATTTTGATCGATGCATTGCGGGGAGCAATAGACATATCTGAGGGGATGTCCGGCATCGTAGCGAATGGCCTTGCAGCAGTCGCTGAGCTCAGTCGCGTACTGCTTCTCAACGATCAAGCGACGGAACAGGAAATTGGTAAGCTATGCCAGCGAGCCCTGACACCATTAAGTAGAATCGAGCCGATTCACCGTATCGACTGGAACATTCAACACCAACTGACGAAAGGTGAAAATACTGTTTCGCTGCGTTGGATCAAGCACATGCTCGCGCAAAGCATGGTCCAACGAGACCTACCCAAAGCCTGGCTATGGCTGTTACTATGGTGCAGCTTCACATACCAGCAGAAGCAATCCGGTCCGTACCGACACATCGCAATCTTCTTTCTGCTTGGCACCATTATGCGCGTCCGACAGGATTTGCTGGTCGATGGCTACGGTCTGAACAGGTTCCAACAGGCATCAGGCAACCGGGTACATGACAGGCAGAGTGCAGATACTTTTCAAAAGGATGCGGCTCGCCGGATTTTTCATGGTTCCAAAGACAGAGCGGAACTCAAAGTATCGCTCAGCATGCTAAAGCAAGAGAACATACGCGCTTGGATCGGACAGCTCATGTGTCTGCACCCGCGGCTCTCTGATGCAGACTTCTCCGATACAACAATTGCGTGCGCTAAATGGCATTTTTGCCTGCATTTCTCGCGTAATGAAAAGAATCCATGGACTAATGCCGACAAAATTGCGGAGATCTTGAACTCGAAAAACGTATGGAATGGCAACCCGCTTCGACACGATAGTCCCGGTGAAAAACCTACACTTGAGCAAGCCCGCCTCATCCGGACACTGGACGTAGCGGGAGACGAAAACAAACTGAAAACCGAGGTATTCGCGCCAGCGCTGCGCTGGTTGCGCTCGCTGCCCAGACCGGAGGGAGAGAAACCGCTCCGGCTGAGCATACACTCAGGGGAGGACTACGCGCACCCGCTGTCCGGGATGCGCCATATCGACGAGACAGTCCGATTCTGCGAGATGCAGACTGGCGATCGGATCGGTCACGGTCTGGCGCTCGGAATCACGGCACGTCAATGGTTCGGAGAAATGGGCCAAGCCCTGCTGAGCGTCGACGAGCATGTCGACAACTTGGTTTGGGCTTGGCATTTTGCCATATTGCATTCGGATAAACTTCCGCACGCATTGCGGATCGCCACTCACTACAAGAATGTCGTGCACGCGCTGGCACCGTACGTACCTTGGCTTAACGCCCCAGTCCCTTATACGGGCACGCCTTCAATGCTGATATGGCATAAGGCCTGGACCATGCGCTGTAACTGCAGGCGTCTTGCACTTAATCTAAAACTAATGGACGACAAAAAACGCATCGCGGTGCCAGACTGGAATGCTCTGCAGAATCCAGACAAGGCCGGAGAACACGTACGAATCGCGCGCAAGCGGATCGACTGGTTCGATCCCAACAAGCGCCAAAAGCTACTACCCAAAGCACCAGAACAATGCATGGTACAGGTTACCTGCTCGGAACGCGACATTCTGAAGTTACCGCAGCGCCAGCATTGTCTCGGCCTGTTCACCACATATATCATCCCAGCCGAACTGGAGTTTATTGAAGCACTTCAGGACTTATTGATCGATCGCTACGGGGAACAGAAAGGTATCGTCTTCGAAGTCAACCCGACCTCAAACCGCCATATCGGGGCTATCGGAGACCTAAAGGATCATCCGATCTTTCGCTGGGATCCACCAGATCCCAACCTTCTTGCTCCCAGACAGGCCATGAACCGCTTCTCGATTCGCGAGGGAAGACTAGACGTCTGTATCAACACGGACGATCCCGGTATCATGCCAACGACCTTACGCACCGAATTCGAGTTACTGCGCCATGCTGCCCTCGACCGCGGATTTGCTCCACACCTCGTAGACGCTTGGTTGGAGCGCCTGCGCCAACGAGGCAATACCCTGTTTGAAGACAGCCACTAGTATGTCTTAATCACAACAACATCCAAGGGTAAACTACTTCATATAAAGCCTCTATACTGTCAAGAAACAACAAAGTCCCCTACAGCAAGGTCTAAAATTAATACCGAAGGAAGTACGCTCTAGGCCCCGTCCCTAAAGTGGTTAAAAAACGCCCTCTCCACTTTATAGAGCGCTATCCCTACAAGAACACAGCATTTATTCACTTCAAAATCAGGTAAATGGGCCTCTAAAGAGCCCCATTTCATGCCTCAAAATCGCTGCACCTGAAATATGAACACTTTGAGAACACAGCCTAGATTAGCGTAAAAAAGACACCGGTTTGAGGCCAGAGCCAGGTGATAATTGGGGAGGATGCGAATAAGTACCTTCTGCAACAAAACTGAAAATTTAAGCCACTTATTTTCAATTTGTTACATAGGCATGTTTTGGTACATGGTGATTTGTCCGCACCTTCCTACTAGGATTAAATAAGCGGTGCAATACTTCCAAAGTATACACCTGATAGCGGTCCTTGTTCGTGGCAATTACTCCAGCTGGATAGTTTTAATGACTGCCTCGCCTTCGGTGCCGCCTGGCCAACAAAGATCGACAGTGATTGATGAGCTATTCCTTACATGAAAAATGGCAAAATTCTTGTCTTCAGAGTGGCTGAATATATGCTCAAACTGAACATTATCATTGCCATTCAGAGTGCCAGTTTTGGCAATTCCAGCTGATACGGTAAATCCAGCTGGCATCCGTGAGATTGCACTCGAAGTGACCTGAAAAACGTTTGCCTTGCGATATGTTCTATGTTGTAACCTGAAGGCGGCGGCACAATGAACATCGCCGCTCAGGAAAACCAGCGTCCTTCCTTCAGCATTAAAATCCTCGAATATTTTATCAAGCAGAAAATCTCTCTCATCATGATTGGTCCAATGGTCCCACTCATCCATAAGGTCGTCCTTGAGACTACCTATTAAAGAGCCTGCAGTTTGTACCATGGCTTTCCAGTGGACGAATGGTACAGGGCTTACAACAAATACAATTTTTGATTTTTTCACAGGCTCCGTATTCAGCCAGGCTAAAAACCTGTCGACTTGCGCATCTCCAAGCAGTCTGTTTCTTGTATTTTCTACATTATGATGCCCGCGAAGGTCGAGGACGTAGAAGGGGGTTGTTCCCTTTATGAAGTTATAATCCCAGATGCATTTTTCGGGATCTTCCAATTTTGATATTGTAGTATTGGTTGGTGGATTGTGGCTATGAGCATATTCGAAGTACGCTATTCTTGCGGCTCTCCACATGGAATCCACGAGCTGTTGATCAATTTCAGGATCGTCATGCTTGAAGTATCTTGCGAGAATTTCTAGACGTTCTTCATTGGTTCGGGATCCCCAACCATCCATGATTTCATGGTCATCCCAAATCATATATTGAGGAGTCCTTGAAAAAATCTCCTGCATATGTGGAAACTTCCAGTACACCCGATAGTACCAGCGGTAAAGACTTAAGAGGTAGGCATTGAGGCTGGGGGAATGTAGCTCTCCATTCAATGTATATGTCTTAATTAATTCATCTTTGTTATCTTGGAGCCATTCCCAGATGTCAGGAAAGTATTTGTTATCTTGACAGTCTACATATATTTGATCCCCTCCTCCAATTATGAATCTGACACCGGCACTATTGGCTCTATTGAGGAATAATGGCCACGCACCGTTGCTGTTATTCGCATTGAAGGGATCATGGCAGCTATAGAATCCGAAGCTAAAATCAGGCATGGATTGTGCCATGGTGGTAAAGGAAAAGGTTTTTTGATACCCAATTTCTGTCCTGCGCCACATGCTCTTACTTATTTGATTTGGGCTCATTAAATAATAGTAGTATGTAGTGTCTGGTTTGAGGTTGGTAATGTCGAATGTGTTGCATAAATCTGAATTTTCATCAAATTCATGCTGTATTGTGTTTTTCTGGTTGCATCCTTGGCTTGATAGAAATTTTTCAATGCTTATTTCATCAAGAGAAATCAGGTCGCCGACTAGCTTTTTCTCAGACCAGACTAGGGTCCATTTTCCTGGCTTATAGACGCGGACCCAGATTCGCGCACTATCGGTATCTACATGTCCAACGATGCTTCCAGTATTGAGTTTGTTCACATCATACTCATTATTCCGCGGGTCGACTAAGGCCATTGCTTTCTCCTTTTTGTCACTTAGGTTATTGAGTGTTCTCAAATTGGTAACGAACATGGGCCGAAAGAAAATATCTAGTGAGTCTATTTGGTGTTAAGACAATGACTATAGACGGTCTTGGCTTGCAGGCTTGGTAATTTGGACGGTAGATCTTTGCACTTCTCAGTTGTCTCCATGATCTTCAGCCCTCTGTGACGGAAGAGAACTCACCCAAACTCGACAGCAGTAACAAATTTAACGGGTATCTGGATTTTCAGCCTACACGAAAAACCTCTCAGTCGGCTTTGTCGAGATTGTGAGTCCGTCGGTTCACAACTTCCTGAAGACTCTCCAGAAGCTTATCTGAATCTGCACTGGTCTTTTCAGCTTCGAGGAGAAGTATTTGCACCTGATGTCGAGATCGGCGGTTAATTCGGAAATTGGACTCAAAGTCCAAGGCCGCCAGCAAAGTCGTCATCACTGCAGCCATGCCAGCGAGAATGGACGACCAGTCTGCTGAAAGGTCCTTGTCAACTAGTAACGACAGCTTCGAAATGATCGCTGCGGCCGAGGCAAGTAAAGCTGACACAACCAACAGAAAGCGGTAACCAACTTTCCAATGCATGGCTTATCGACGGTATTTTCTCTCTTGGGTGGCCAGGATTTTTTTGGTGCGTACGAGATGTTCGTCGGACATATCCAAGCCCTTTACTTATGGCACTCAGAAGTGAGTGTAGATCATAAAATCAAGCTATTCTGAACAGCTAGACATACCTCTTAGGAAATATATATGCGTCTGATTGCTGCCATGTTCATACCACTGTTAATTGTTGGCTGTGCAAAGGATCTCACAGGCATGGGTCTACCAACTACAGAGGATAGAAATATTCAAGAGCCGAAACTAACATACTTAGGGGTCGGGGGCTGGTTAGTGCGCTGGAGAGGCGAAACTCTACTTTTTGCACCTTCATTCAGCAATCCGTCATTTCCACCAATTCTCGTCTCCGCAAATCATAGGAGGATTGAGACATACATGCCGGTGGTCTCCAACGTGACAGTCATATTGATAGGTCATTCCCACTATGATCACCTGATGGATATTCCTTGGGTAATGCTTAAATACGCCCCTCGTGCGAAGGCCTATGGACCGGAAACCGCTGGCCACATACTTGCGGCAGTCCAGGTCAAACCACCACTGAATTTTGAGAATGTCGAGTCGAAGATGGCGCAAGTAACCTGTGAAGGCGATACACACTGTAGTGCGGTACAGTCGGGCAAGTGGATAAGCAGTGGGCCATTCAGGTTCATGCCCATCCAAAGCGAACATGCACCGCATTTTCTAGGAATTGATTTCCTGCTAGGGTCATATTATAGGGACCTAACCACACTCCCCAAAACGGCATGGGGTTGGAAAGAAGGGACAACACTTGCTTGGCTGGTGGACCTTGTCGACAGCACGAACAGAACAGTCTACCGAATCCATTATCAAGACTCGGCAAGCAATCCCCCGATGGGCTTTCCACCGGTCACAATTAACAACAGGCGAGTTGATGTTGAGATCCTATGCGCAGCTTCATGGGACCAAGTAAATCAGTACCCTATCGCATTATTGAAAGTGACAGAACCGAAATTGCTTGCCCTGGGGCATTGGGAGGATTTCTTTGCAAACGATCCCTATAAACCTAAGGTTCTGCGTGGTCAAAACGAACAATTGTTGATTAAAAACATTAAGTCGGAAAACCCTAAACTTAAGGTTGTTATGCCTTACCCGTTAACAGATGTTCCTCTTCCTTGGCTCACAAGTCCAAGAAGTTGCTGCGAAAGAGATTAAGCCGCCCCTATACACAATACAGTATTAACTCCTACCTGTAGTGGTCTAATCATCCCGGACACCATTTTAGGTGGTACAGTCACCACCATAATCAGGGGGTACACTGACAAGATTGTGTCGCTCAGTTGCTGCCGAGTTCAAGCAGGAAGCTCGCATCACCCTGGTCTGCTACGCTTTCGCTGTTCCAACCTCCTGTTTTTACAAAAATTCAGCCCGCAAGCAGACCACTAACAGTTAGCGGATGAAACAACGAAGTGAATCGCCCCGGCTTCTCTAGACACTTTTGAGCCGTTCGAAATATTGCTTTTCACACTCTACTGGCGATAGCCCATTGTTGAAACTGTGCCGACGCTTGGGGTTGTAAAACATTTCAATGTAATCGAACACATCCTGCCGGGCCTCCTCGCGATCCGCATAGGTTTTACGTCGGATCCGCTCGCGTTTGAGGAGTTGAAAGAAACTCTCCGCCACCGCGTTATCATGGCAATTGCCACGTCTGCTCATGCTGGCCTTGAGCCGGTGCTCCCGCAAAAAATTCTGCCAGTCATAGCTACTAAACTGGCTCCCTTGGTCAGAATGAACCAGCACTTCCTGTTCGGGTCGCCGTCGCCACACCGCCATCAGTAACGCGCTGATGGCCAACTCTCGGTCGATCCGTGGCCCCATTGACCAACCAATGACTTGTCGTGAAAACAAATCCAATACTGCGGCCAGATAGAGCCAACCTTCATGGGTTCGAATATAAGTGATGTCCGTTACCCAGACCTTATTTGGTTCAGTCACATCGAACTGGCGTTCAAGATGATTCGGTGCAACCACCGTTGGCCGGCCACCATAATGACCGGGACGGCGACGATAACCGGTTTGTGAACGCAAACCTTCATGACGCATTAATCGCGCCACCCGGTGTTTCCCACAGGTCTCGCCCATCTCTCGCAGGTCGTCCCGGATCTTGCGATAACCATAGACGCCGCCGCTTTCTAGCCAACATTGCTTGATCTGGCCCAGGAGGCGTTGGTCTTCAAGTGCGCGGGAAGATAAAGGCTGGTGCTGCCAGGCGTAATAACTGCTCGGGTGGACATTCATCATCCGACACAGTCGGCGGATGGGATGTGTGGACGCGTGCGCCCGGATGAAGGCGTACCTTACCCTGACAGCTTGGCAAAGTACGCGGCGGCCTTTTTTAAGATATCTCGCTCATCGGTAACGCGGCGCAGTTCAGCCTTGAGGCGCCGAATCTCGGCTTGCTGGCTGGAGTCATGCTGTTGCTGCACTTCGGGCTGACTGTAGCGCCTGATCCAGGCGTAAAGACTGTGGCTGGAAACACCAAGTCGCTCAGCGACCTCTGCCACTGGGTGATGGCGCTCAGTCACCTGCTTGACGGCGGCCAGTTTGAATTCTTCCGTGTAACGTTGCTGCTTGCTCATAACACCTCCTGAATGACCTCAGTTTGAGGCTCTTGAGGTGTCTAGGAAAGTAGGGGCGATTCAAAGCGAGCTGCGTCATTTGTTTAAAGAGAGCCAGGCTGGTATCCAATCAGCCGGGCATTTCGGCAACGGTTGTGGTGCTGCATGACTCAAAGCATGAGTCGTCGTGGTAACTGCTGGGAGCGTCAACGCCCCGCAGGAGCGGTTGCTCAGAAGCCTGAGTCAGAGTGGCTCCCGCCTGATGGGATACATTAGCCTATGGTAAGCAAAGCGGGCTGATAGCTAACCGCCAGCAGCATCCGAAAATCGACCTCACCTAATGTCCGGATTTATTTGACTACTGCCCCTTCCTATTCATGAAGTAATTTTAAGTTCATGAAATACAAAAAATTGATTTATATGAATAAAAAGCCATGAACTCCATTGAAGTATAGACTTGTTAAACATGATATCTTGTTTCCTGTTCCCACTAATTGAACTGTGTATAATGGAAACAATTGATCCTATCTCCGACCGGATGTCTTAAGTGGCTGAATTAACATCAGAACAACTAAAACCCGCTTTTGCGATTGAACAGTTCCCTGCCCTCAGCGAGATCGAACCCATACCCTTCGCAGCCTTGCAACCCAGAGCCATTTCCGGCATCAAGCGTCTCGCCAGTTTTGATGGCGACTGCCCGGTCATGCTGCTCAACGGCTTCCCCGGTGCAGATTATGAAGGTGTGTGTCAGACGCTGATCGCCGCCTCCAATGGCAAGGATGGTGACCTGTTCGATCTCTGTTACACAGAAAACCTGAACAACCCGTTCAAACCTATCTGGTTGCGTCTGCAGCCCGGTAGCGGCGTCGAATTTTGTGAAATGGTTGGCGAGCTGCTCAAGCTGATGAGCCACCATCTGGATGCCGAGCGCCTGGTCACCCGCATCATGCGCAAGCAGAACAACGATCCCAAGATCGATGACTTTCTCTCCGATCTGGCTGCTCATGTGGCCCAGGGACTCGAGTTCCAGCATCCCGTGCTCATCAACCTGCTGATCCATCATGAAGAGCAGGAAGCCCCCGTGATTTACGGCCGGGATCTGAACTGGGATACCCTGTTCGGATCCATCAACTATCAGACCGAGCAAGGCTCTGTGTATGCCAACCAGCATCTGCTGGAGCCGGGCCTGTTGCGCCAGGCCAATGGTGGCTACCTTATTTTGCAACTCGACGAGCTGCTGGATCAGCCTCACCTCTGGTTCAAACTCAAGAACGCCATCCAAAAAGGCGAGCTCGACTGGAACGCCTATCAGGAAGGCAAGACTCTGACCCCCTTCTTCACCCCCGAAGCGACCCCTATCCGGCTGAAGCTGATCCTGGTTGGCGATCGCCTCGAGGTATCCGAGTTCCAGATGCTGGACAGGGACATGTCCGAGCGCATCTTCCTGCGCGCGGATCTGGTGTCAGAGGTCAATATTGAGGAAGACTTGCCAGAGTTCCTGCAATACCTCGCCTGGATCCGTGAACGCTGGGCTCTGCTGGACTTCACACCGGCAGCTCTCGCCGCCCTCTGTCGTCATGCCAGCCGCCTCTGTGACCATCAGGAGTGGCTCTCTCTGTCCGAGATCCAGCTTGGTGCCATCATGCGCATGGCTGACAGCCTGGCCCGCGAGATGGAAGCCGAAACCGTGACCGATGAACATATCCGGTTGGCGCTGGAAGAGCAGGACTACCGCCTCAACTACCTGGTGGAACAGTCCGATCAGGGCGTCATCGATGGCCAAATCCTGCTGCAGACCGATGATGAGGAGATCGGCCAGATCAATGGCCTCTCCGTCATTCAGGTCTCGGGCCACCCTTATGATTTCGGTGAACCGGTACGTCTCACAGCGACCGTGCATCTGGGCGATGGCGACGTGGCGGATATCGAGCGCAAGGCCGAGCTGGCTGGCCATATCCATGCGAAGGCGATGATGATCATCCACGGTTATCTCTCCAACAAGTTTGGTGCTGAGACCCCCTCGCCGCTTTCTGCCAATCTGGTGTTCGAGCAGTCCTACCATGAGATCGATGGTGATAGCGCCTCTCTGACCGGCCTGTGTGCCCTTCTCTCCGCTCTCGCCCGCCAGCCCATCTATCAGCATTTTGCCGTTACCGGTGCCGTCGATCAGTTCGGCAATGTGCAGGCGGTGGGAGGTGTGAACGAGAAGATTGAAGGATTCTTCCGGGTGTGCAAGATCCACGGCATCACAGGCAAGCAAGGCATCATTCTACCGGGCACCAACATCCAGCAGTTGAACCTCTCCGACGAGGTGATTGCCGCCGTCGAGGCGGGTCAGTTCCACATTCATCCGGTGGATCATGTGGAAGAGGCTATCGAGTTGCTGACCGGCTGCGTGGCGGGTGAACCGGATATGCCGGATACCCTGTTCGGCCGAATTCAGCAGCGCCTGGATGAACTGAATGGCACAGCGTTCAAGGGTGGCTTGCTCCGTCGCCTGCTGGGCCGGTTGTTCAGCTTGTAATAAAAGAAGAGATCGGAGTTGTTTAGCGCACAAGCGTACGCTAAATTGGCCCGGCTTTGACCCATATGAAGGATAAACAGCGTGACCCTAGACAATACCGCCATTGATGCCCGCCTTTCCCTGTGTGAACAAGGCAAAGACTCGTTTACCCGTGAAGAGCTGCTTGCCTGCAGCCGTGGCGAATTATTTGGTGAGGGTAACAGTCAGCTGCCCGCCCCCAACATGTTGATGATGGATCGCATCGTCAAGATCAACGATAACGGTGGCGAGCATGGCAAGGGCGAGATCCTGGCAGAGCTCGACATTACGCCGGACCTCTGGTTCTTCGATTGCCACTTCCCGGGTGATCCCGTGATGCCTGGCTGCCTGGGGCTGGATGCCATGTGGCAACTGGTCGGCTTCTTCCTCGGCTGGAAGGGTGGCCCGGGCAAAGGCCGTGCTCTGGGTGTAGGCGAAGTGAAATTCACCGGCCAGATCCTGCCGACCGCCAAGAAAGTGACCTACAAGATCACCTTCAAGCGCGTGATCAACCGCAAGCTGGTCATGGGGATCGCCGATGGTGTGGTGGAAGTGGATGGCCGTCCCATCTATAGCGCCACCGACCTGAAAGTGGGCCTGTTCAAAGATACCACCGCATTCTGATCGACTGATCCCGTGGTAAGACAGAGATAACGTAAAGGGGCCGCGATGGCCCCTTTCCTTTTGTAATGAGTGATGAAGTACCTATTACTTCATGAAGAGGCCTGAGCCCCGCCCTTCCATGGCGTCACGCCAACCACCAAGCCAATGCCCTCGGGCATCCAGGCATTGATACGGACACGCTTCTTTCTGTTTGCCGACCACGCCAGCCTGATAACCACGAGCACGAGCTCTTTCCAGACGGTCCCGTTTCTGTCTCTTCATCATCTACGACCCTCTTCGTGGAACAAAAAAAGCGACCAATTTTTCATCGGTCGCTTTCATCTTTACCCCACAGGGTGGGCAGGGTCAAACAAAAAATTCCATGCTATCCGGTCATTGTGACACAAGACACTGAACCGCATTAATTTTTAGTGACATGCCTTTTTATCGTTGTAGCGGCGCAGCCAGGTAAACGGCAGAGCCAGCAGAGTCAACCAGAACAGGCTGCCACCACCGCTGCCACCATCCTGACCGGTCTGGTTGTTGACCGGTGCGTTGGCGACCACATAACCGGCAGGATCGTTGTTCTTGTAGTCGGTCACAACCGGCGCCAGCTTCACGCTGACCACGGTGGCATTGCTGCGGTTGTTGAGCTCGCTCTCGCTGTTATAGCGGAAAGCCGTCGCCGCCACGGTACCATCCGTGCTGATGCCGCTGGCATAAGCGATATGGTAGTAGTAGCCGTTCTGGGCGCACTGCTTGGCACCCGCATCATCCAGCCCGCAGATCAGGTCGTTCAGATACCAGTTGTTGCCGGTCGCCGCGTTGAGCAGGAAACCTTCCTGCATGCGATTGGTACCGTTGACCACAGGCTGAGTCTGATGACGAGAATCACGCCAGCCAACAACCATGTTGTGGTTGTTGATGGCGGCCGCCTCGGAGCCGGAGCCGCTCAGCGGCTTGTCCTGCAGGGAAACAATGGCATTGGTGGTCGGGGTGTTGAGATTGAACACGAACATCTCGACCGGGCGGTTCTGGCCCTTGTTGATGCGATAGAGCTGGTTGCCAATCACATAACCGTTGTCATTGACCCCCACGGCCCAGCTGTGTTGCAGCTTGGCGTCATCCTTGCCTGGCTCGCCTTCGGCCAGCGGTATGATTTGGGTGGTGCCTACCTTGCTGTTATCCAGATCCAGCGTCCAGTATGCCGCCAGGTTGCGACCATCCAGGTAGTTGGTCCCTATCTCGCCGGTGGAGGAGTAACCCACCCCGTAGAGGCTGCCGTTGAATTTGCCAACGCCGAGTGCGGAGGCAGTCTGCACCACCTCGTTGCGACCTCGGGCATATTCATTGGCCTGAACCAGCTTGTTGAAGGTGCCTGTGCTGTTGAGCAACCAGAAGCTGGCCTGGGTGTTGAGGCCCGGGCAGTAGCGGTAGTCACCATACTGACCATCGTTGCCAGCGAAGCACCAGTTGTAGGTCTCGGAATTGACGGCGATGTTCTTGCCGGTGGCGGCGGTGCCGGTCACCAGGTACTGGCCGTTGTCCAGCTTCTTGATGCTGGTCGGCACGCTCAAGCTGTGGGTGCTGGCGCCATCCTTGAGGTTGACGCTGTTGCCTTCCTCGACGACGGCAAATGCGGTGCGCAGCTTGCCATCCATCTTGTAACCGACGCGGGTGCCCGATACGTCGCCCAAAGCGGTGACCAGACCATCGGTTTCGTTGCTGATCACAGACCCTACGTTGCTGCGCTGATCTGTTTTGGCCAGAAAGTCGACACGCCACTGATAAGCAAAGTTGCTCTTGTCGCTCCAGAAGGTGTTGCAGACCGAGTTGGAGAGCATGCAGCCCTGCTCAAAACGGAAACGATCGACCAGGAAGTCGGCAAACTGCACGGTCGAGAAGTGTTCGGCCATGTTGTTTTTGGTGTTGATCCCGATGAGCCCGTTGCCATCGGCACTGATCCCGCTGGCATATCCCTTGTCAGACCCGTCGACAATGGTGAAAAAGGGGCTTTGTGCCGCCTGGGCATGCAGGCTGGCGCTGACCAGAATGGCCAGCATGGATAATTGCTTTTTCATCTACTTCCTTAGTCCTGATGTTTCAACGCTTCCAACTCCTCCCAACGGGAGAAGGCTTGTTCCAATGCAGCTTCTGCTGCATTCAGGGCATCCAGTTTGAGCTGGGTTTGATCGCTCGGCAGGGCGAAGAAACCGGGATGGTTTACCTCGGCCTGCAGGGCATCAAGCTCAGTCTCCAGCTGTTCCAGTCGGGCTGGCAGATTATCCAGCTCCAGTTGCAACTTGTAAGAGAGTTTTTTGGTTTTTGTGACCGCCTGGCTCACCACAGCGACAGGCTCTGGCGTTTTGGCCTGCGCCACTTTCGCCGCCTGTTGCGTGCTTTGCAAGGCACGGGTCGCCATCATGTCGGCATACCCCCCCACGTAATCACTGATGCGGCCATCCCCTTCAAACAGCCAGCAACCGGTCACCGTATTGTCGATAAACCGACGATCGTGGCTCACCAGCAACAGGGTGCCAGGATAGTCTGCCAGCAGCTCTTCCAGCAGTTCCAGCGTTTCGACATCCAGGTCGTTGGTTGGTTCATCGAGGATCAGTAAATTACTGGGCTTCAAGAACAATTTGGCCAACAGTAAACGGTTTTTTTCGCCTCCTGACAAGGCTTTCACCGGGGTTCGTGCCCGCTTGGGTTCAAACAGGAAGTCCTGCAGGTAACCCAGAATGTGACGGGAGCGACCGCGCACCATCACTTCCTGCTTGCCCTCCCCCACGTTGTCCATCACGGTCTGCTCGGGATCGAGCTGATCACGATACTGGTCAAAATAGGCCACTTCCAGCTTGGTGCCGCCCTTGACCAGACCACGGCTGGGCTCGAGCTGACCGAGCAACAGCTTGATAAGGGTCGATTTGCCGCAACCGTTGGGCCCCACCAGAGCAATCTTGTCGCCGCGCAGCACCTGCAGATCCAGCCCCTGGAACAGGGTCCGATCGCCAAAATCCAGCCCCAGCCCTTCGGTCTCGAATACCAGCTTGCCGGAACGATTCACATCGTCCATCTGCAGCTTGGCCTTGCCCTGCAGCTCGCGACGCTGGGAACGCTCCATCCGCATCGCCTCGAGGGCACGAACGCGCCCTTCGTTGCGGGTGCGGCGCGCCTTGATCCCTTGGCGGACCCACACCTCCTCCTGAGCCAGCTTGCGATCGAACTCGGCGTTTTTCAGCTCCTCGACCCGCAGCCACTCCTCTTTGCCCAGCAGGTATTGATCGTAGTTGCCAGGCCAGGAGGTGATCTCGCCGCGATCCAGATCGATGATCCGGGTCGCCAGCTTGTGGATGAACTCCCGATCGTGAGAGATGAAGACGATGGCGCCACGGAAATCTTTCAGGAACTCTTCCAGCCAGTTGATGGCTTCGATGTCCAGATGGTTGGTTGGCTCATCCAGCAGCAACAGATCCGGGTCACAGGCCAGCGCCCGGGCCAGGGCGACTTTGCGCAGCCAGCCACCGGAGAGGCTATCCAGGGTCGCGTCGGGATCGAGGTTCAGCAGGGTCAGCACCTGGCTGATACGGGTCTCGAACTGCCAGCCATTCTGATAATCGAGCTGTTCTTGCAGCTCGCTCATGATGCGAATGTTGGCATCGCTCGGATCGTGGGCCAGCTCCATGGAGATATGGTGATACTGCTTGAGCAGCTCGCCGACGCCGGCCAGCCCTTCGGCCGTGTAGTCGAACACAGTCAGATCGCTGGAGGCGGGCGGATCCTGCTCGAGGCGAGTCACCTTCAGATCCTGCTGTTGCACCATGCGACCGTCATCAAGCGGCAGTTCGCCGGCGATGACCTTCATCAGGGTGGACTTGCCCGCCCCGTTGCGCCCGACCAGACAGAGACGCTCACCGCGCTCTATGCTGAGCTCGGCATTGTCGAGCAGCGGGAAATCACTGAACGACAAGCAAGCGCCGTGCAATGTTAAAAGAGCCATTTTCGTTCCTTATTTCATATGAAAAAACGGGCGACAGACTGGGTCTGCTCCCGTTTCATCGTCAAATCAGCATTCATCCTGACGTTCAACCCAGGCCTTCAACTCAACCAGCGTGAAGGGCCAGCCCAGCTCGCGGCCAGCCTCATCCCGCAGCACAGGAATGCGTACCCGGTAGGCGGCAAGCCACTGCGCATCGTCCATGATGTCGCTCTGGCGGGTCTGGCCAGCCAGTCCGGCCTCCTTCACCAGCCCCCATGCCTGTTCGCACAGGTGGCAGCCGTCGGTGTGAAACAGGGTCAGCATCACGCCTGCGCTGGCGCCTCGGCGTGGGTGATGATCCAGCAGTTGTGGATATGCTGGTTACGCTCGAAGTCCTTCGGTCGGGTCTGCTGGGTGATGTTGCGAGCCTTGAGACCCGCGGCCTCGAGCCCGGCCAGATCCATCTTGAAGTGGCGCTTGTTGTTGGAAAACACCAGGGTGCCATCCGCCGCCAGCAGACGCTTCAGGTGCTGCATCAGCAGCAGGTGATCGCGCTGTACGTCGAAGCTCTCGTCCATCCGCTTGGAGTTGGAGAAAGTCGGCGGATCGATGAAGATAAGATCGTACTGATCATCGGCTTCAGACAACCACTTCAGGCAGTCGGCCTGCACAAACTTGTGCTGACGGCCCACCAGCGAGTTGAGTCGCATGTTGTCCTGCGCCCAGTTCAGGTAGGTGTGGGACATGTCGATGGTGGTGGTCTCGCTGGCCCCGCCAAGACCTGCGTGCACGGTAGCACTGCCGGTATAGGCAAACAGGTTCAGGAAGCGCTTGCCCCTGGCCATCTGACCCAACATGCGACGAGTCTGACGATGGTCGAGGAACAGGCCAGTATCCAGATAGTCGTAGAGGTTGACCCACAGACGGGCACCGTACTCCTGCACCTCCATCCGGTGCTGCTCTTCGGAGAGCTTCTGATACTGCTGTTTGCCTTCCTGACGCTCACGCACTTTCAGGATCACCTTTTCGCCGTCCATGCCGGTCACCTTGATGGCGGCTTGAACCATGTCGAGCAGACGCTGACGGGTCTTCTGGGCGGGGATGTCCTTGGGCGCTGCGTACTCCTGCACTACCAGATAATCCTGATAGCGGTCGATGGCGGCGTTGTATTCCGGCAGGTCCGCATCATACAGGCGGTAGCAGTCGATACCTTCCTTAGCGGCCCATTTTTCGAGGGTCTTCAGATTCTTGCGCAGACGGTTGGCAAAGTCCTGCGCGACCTCTTTCTGGGAAGCCACCGAGTCCAGCGCTATCTGGTAGTTGCGCAGCTGACACTCAAGGGCGCCGTTGAACAGGCGATATTGCTTGTCGGCACGCAGGCGCAGGCAGCTCAAGAGCTCGGGCGAGGCAGAGAGAATGGAGACGCGCCAGCCCTGGAAACTGCGACGCAGGGCATCACCGAGGGCCTGATGCACTTCCAAGAGCGCCGGGAACTCGCCAAGACGCTCGCCATAGGGCGGGTTGGAGATAAGCATGCCAACTTGGCGGGCCTCCCCTTGACCTTCTTCCCCTTCAACAGGGGCCGGCATCGGCAGCGGGTTTTCCAGCGCGGTGACATCGGCCTGCTTGAAGGTGATGAGGTGGGCCACACCTGCCGCCTTGGCGTTGTCGCGGGCCTTCAGCAGCACGCGGGGGTCGGCATCACAACCAAACAGCTTCACCTCGCAGCGCTGCATGCCGCGCTTGGCCCGCACCTGGGCTTCCATCATCAGGCTCTGCCACAGCTCGCCATCGTGCTGCAGCCAGCGATCGAAGCCGAAGCGTTCGCGGCGCAGGGCCGGCGCCATGTCGGCGGCGATGAAGGCCGCTTCAATCAGCAAGGTACCGGAGCCACACATGGGGTCCATCATGGGCTCACAGGCCCAGCCGCTACGGGCAATCATGGCGCAGGCCAGATTCTCCTTGAGCGGCGCCTCGCCTGTGCCCTGACGATAGAAACGCTGGTGCAGCGCCGGGCCTGACAAGTCCAGCGTGATATTGGCCTTGCCTTTGCCCAGGTGCGCCATGATGCGAATATCCGGCGATTTCTTGTCCACATCCGGGCGCACGTGACCGCGCTTGGTGAAGCGATCGACGATGGCATCCTTGATCTTCAGCGCGCCGTACTGGGTATTGCGAATGGCGGGGTTGGTACCGGTAAAGTCTACCGCTATGGTGGAAGTACCGGAGAAATGCTCTTCCCAGGGGATGGTGTGGGCGCCGAGATAGAGATCCAGATCGTCGTTCATCTGGAATTCGGACAGCACCAGCACGATGCGGGAGGCAAAACGGCTCCACAGGCAGGCCTTGTAACCAATGACCAGTTCGCCTTTGAAATGGACACCTGCGACTGTCTCACGGACCTGCTCTGCGCCCAGGGTGGTCAGCTCGTCGGCCAACAGGTTTTCCAGCCCCTTGGGGCAGGTTGCAAAAAATTCTTTCATCACGCTCACGGGGATGCCATAAAAATAGTGCCGCATTATACCTTAAGAGCCGATCCTGAGCAGCAAAAGCTTGGTGATGACGCCAGAAACAGGGTGTTTCTCTACGTGTTGGCCGGCTCACCTCCCCGCCCATTCTGCCATTCCCCTTGATACCAGGATGGGCGAGCCAGGCATTCGATGATGCCTGGCGCCAACTCACCTGATGGGGTGACAGGGTATCACCGTAAAATAGCGACAATCTGAACCGGGTTATATCTCCCTTGTCAGCAGGCTGAACATATTCCACATCCGTGGCGCAGCGGATCTCAACACATCATGATTGCCATATCTGACAGGCGTCAAACAAAGCTCACTGAGTTATTATCCTTCCGACAGAGCATGTCCTTTCGTTACCCCGTGTTTTTGCCCTCCCGTTATCGTCCGAAAACAGGAGGGCTATTTTTTACTTGCCGCGCCCCGCTATTCCATCAACTGTCAGACTGTCATATCTATCAGGTTTCAGGCTCAACCATACGTCTTAAAATAGCCGGGTGGCTGGAACAACAGCTTATTCCTCCTGTAGTGTGTGTTTGCCGCCCTCTCATCCTCTTGATGCGAGGGCATTTTTGTTGGTGGCATATGAGTATTCCCATAATGCCTCTGGCAACCGTCGATATCTGAATCAAAAAACTCGCTCGTCTTTGGGGATGTCACCAGATATTGATCGTTCCTGCTCTGTTCAGGCTCACTTGGTCATAAGCAAAATATAAAAACCCGCATCTCGCGGGTCTGTTACATCCAGAACAAGGGCATCAAATGGCCCAACGCAGGCCGAATGATGTCACGGCTACGTGTTTTCTGCCGGGCACATTATCCATCTTGGGGGCATACCCGATTTCCAAAGCCAGATTTTTATAGCCCAGGCTGACAACGGGCAGTACCGCAAAGCCATTGATACCTGAACCATCAAGATAGCCGGCCTGCAGTCCCAGACCGGCAAAGAAGTTTTCGGTGAGATACCACTCCTTGCGATACATGAAGCCTGCATAGGCCGCAAATTTTTCGTAAGAGTCCTCATAGCCCCCGCCACGCAATGAGAGCTTGCCGGTATCGTTATTTCCCAGAAAAACCCAATCCACCCCGAGCCCCGGATTGATATTGTTGAAGTCACAGGTTTTTCCGTGCGGTCCCTTGGCCGCTTGGCAACCACTGTGGATTGATGCTCCGTAGATGAGGACCGACAAATCTTCTGTCGCAGAAACGGTCAAAGGCAGAAATAATAGACTACTGGTCAGTAGATACTTGTTTATTGTCATGAGTCGTTTCCCTGATCATGTTGCTTACACGTATCAACCAGATACACACGTATTACACATCACAATTTCGAGACTACGGCGTTTGCAAACAAGCCTCAAGCGACACATGTCACAATTACCAGGTTAATGGAGGTAAACGAGCAAAAATAGAAACGTGACCAGACAGGAAGTTTCATGTTGAATTCATAATGAAGAAAAATACCCTGAACCAGAATGACATCAGGTTATTTTGCACCCACCGACAGAAGACAGGCGTCAACCATCACCCTACCTGACGGTATTGTGTCTGGGTCGACACCCTGGCGCTCATGCGATTGTTCATTACCTTGATCACCCCGAAACGGGGCAGGATCTTGCTGGCGGTCAAAATAAGATCATCCGTCAGATTCAGACAGACGCTGGCCTGTTCACCCGCCTCGATCACCATGAACTCCCCCTTGCCATGAGGGGTATTCATGCACACCAGGGCGCCGGTCTCAGGAATAATGAAGGGATGAACTTCACCAAAGAACCAGCTTTGCGGCATCAGGGGTTTATAAAAGCGACTGACGGCAATGGCATTGAGTACCAACTGAACCTGATGGGGAGTGCTCCAGTCGAGTTCGGCAGCCTTGTCCATCAATTGATAATAGAGGGCGGCATCGTCCACGCAAAAAGGCTGGGTGGTGAAGGAACAGGGGACAAGCTGTCGCCCTTTATATTCGGTCGCGAATATCATGCGATCGGATAAATCCAGCATCAGACGATCATCATGAGCATCATAATGCCACTGCCAATTGTCATTGGGTTGGATACACATGGGGGTGCCCTTACTGGAAGTCGTTACTCGACTTTATTCCATGTCGAGAATTTCAGCAACTTTAAATAAAGGGCACCCATTTATTTCTTAAATATGGGTCACAATCTCTTTGACCAGACTCGGGCCTTTATAAATAAAGCCGCTGTAAATCTGGACCAGACTGGCACCCGCTGCCAGCTTCTCCCGCGCCGCCATGGCGCTGTCTATGCCCCCTACCCCTATGATGGGCAGGGCGCCGTCCAGTGCCTTGGCCAGCTGGCGGATCACCTCTGTGCTCTTGTGCTGCAAGGGACGCCCACTGAGGCCACCCGCTTCACCTGCATGGGGCATGTCATAGATCATGTCACGCTCCAGGGTGGTATTGGTGGCAATCACGCCATCGATCCCGTTTTTGATCAAGGACGCAGCTACCTGATTAATTTCATCCAGACTCAAGTCCGGTGCAATTTTAACTGCGAGCGGCACGTACTTCTTATATTGGGCAGCCAGCTCCTGCTGACGAACCTTGAGCGCGGCCAGCAACTCATCGAGTGCGTCACCGTATTGCAGCTGACGCAGACCCGGGGTATTGGGGGAAGAAATATTGACGGCAATATAACCGGCATGATCATAAACCTTGTCCATGCAGATCAGATAATCATCCTTGCCCTGCTCTATCGGGGTGTCCTTGTTCTTGCCGATATTGATGCCGATGATGCCCTGGTATTTGGCTTTCTTGACCTGGGCAACCAGATGGTCGACACCCTTGTTGTTGAATCCCATCCGGTTGATGATCCCCTCTGCCGGAATAACCCGGAACAGACGAGGCTTGTCATTGCCGCTCTGGGGCTTGGGAGTCACTGTACCTACTTCAATAAAGCCAAACCCCATGGCCCCGAAGGCATCGATGCACTCCCCGTCCTTATCCAGACCCGCAGCCAGTCCGACCGGATTGGCAAAATAAAGCCCCATGACAGTGACGGGGCGTTTGGGCAGTGAATGGCGGAAGAAACAATCAAGTGGCGTACCGAGAAGGCGGGGCAAATATTTGATGGAGAGATCGTGTGCCTGTTCAGGATTGAGCTTGAACAAGAAATGCCTGGCGAGGGGGTACAACATTTTTGCTCCTTAAAAAAGCCCCGGCAACTGGCCGGGGCTTTAGGGGTTATGCCGAGGTTCGGCAATTCAACTGGAGCAGGTTCAACTCTCGCAAGGCCACCGAGAACTTGGCGAACTCGTGGGTGCTCGTGGTCTTGAAGTCGGCCAACATATGGGTCCAACGGGACAAGAGTTGCTCATGCTCCGAAATCCAGTCGGCCAGTATGGTAGCGCATTCTCCCTGCTCTTTGCACCCTTCCAGTACCACAGATGTGAGGCTGCGCTGCTGCCAGTCCAGATCTTCACGGAAGGAGGCCCGTGCCATCGCCTGCCAGTGGTTGCCCACCGGTTGATGGTTGATCTGATCGAGGAACCAGTGCAGATCCAGCTTGGCGCCGAGGCGATAGTAGACATTGGCGGCGCGCACTATGTCGGTCTTGTGCTCCGCGGCAATCTGCGCCAGATCCAGGCTGGAGAAGAGGCTGCTCATGTGGGCCACCTGACGGGCGATGGCATCCGGCACCTGCTTGGCCACCAGCGCGGCCACTGCCTGCTGGTGCTCGGCCACCTCGCTCTCGTCCATCACCTCGTAGAGGTGGGTCCCCAGGGTCTCGAACGCCGGGCGGAAGAAGGCGATGTTCTCAGCTATGCTCCAGCTGCGATTGCGGGCACGCAGGAACCAGCGGGTGGCACGGCGCACTATGCGACGGCTGTAGAACATCAGCTCGAGCTGGGTCTCTGCACCCACCAGGTTGTCGCACCCTTCGATGTCGCGCCACAGGGTCCCTAAGCCAAACACCTCGCGGGCCATGGCAAAGCAGCAGGCCACTTCGGCCACGGAGGCACCTGTCTCGTCCTTCATCCGGCTGGCGAAGTTGAGCCCCATGTCGTTGACCAGCATGTTGGCCACCCGGGTCGCAATGATCTCGCCACGCAGCGGATGCTGGGCAAGCTGGGCACCGAACTGCTGCTGCAGCTTGGCCGGGAAGCTGGTGACCAGCATGTTGGCCAGGAAGGGCTCTTCGGTGATCTCCGGGCAGTTGAGTTGCTCCTTGAGCACCATCTTGCCGTAAGCCACCAGCACCGCCAGTTCGGGACGGGTCAAGCCCTGCCCTGCCGCCATCCGCTCGGACAGCTCCTCATCGGAGGGCAGGAACTCCAGCCCCCGATCCAGCTTGCCTTCGCGCTCCAGCCCCTGAATGAAGCGTTGCTGCTCCTTGAGCTGCTCGGTACCCCGGAAACTGGTGACCGAGATGGACTGGGACTGACGGTAGGCGTTGGTGATGACGATCTGCGCCACGTCATCCGTCATCTCGTACAGCATCTGGTTGCGCTGCTTGAGGGTCAAATCGCCGGCGGCCACCAGCTGGTTCAACAGGATTTTGATGTTGACCTCGTTGTCGGAGCAATCCACCCCGCCCACGTTGTCGGTGAAGTCGGTGTTGATGCGACCGCCCTGGCTGGCGTACTCCACCCGGCCGAGCTGGGTAAAGCCCAGGTTGCCACCCTCACCGACGATATGGGCACGCAGGTCACGACCATTGACCCGCAGCACGTCGTTGCTGCGATCCCCCACTTCGGCATCGCTCTCGCGGGAGCTCTTCACATAGGTGCCGATACCGCCGTTCCACAGCAGGTCCACATTCAGGCAGAGCAGCGCCTTGATCAGTTCGTTCGGCGCCATGCTGGCCTTGTCGGTACCGAGCAGGGTCTGGATCTGCGGGCTCAGCTTGATGGACTTGGCCGAGCGCAGGAAGATGCCGCCCCCTGCCGAGATGAGGTCGCGGTTGTAGTCATCCCAGCTGGAACCCGGCAACTCGAACAGCCGCTTGCGCTCGACGAAACTCTTGGCCGCATGGGGCGTCGGGTCAATGAAGATGTGCATGTGGTTGAAGGCGCCCACCAGCTGGGTGTGCTCGGAGAGCAGCATGCCGTTGCCGAACACGTCGCCCGCCATGTCACCTATGCCCACGCAGGTGAAGTCGGTGGTCTGGCAGTTGATACCGATCTCGCGAAAATGCCGTTTGACCGACTCCCAGGCGCCGCGCGCCGTGATGCCCATCTTCTTGTGGTCATAACCGACCGAGCCACCGGAGGCGAACGCATCGCCGAGCCAATGGCCATATTCCTGGCTTATCTCGTTGGCGATGTCGGAGAAGGTCGCCGTGCCCTTGTCGGCCGCCACCACCAGGTAGTAGTCATCCTCGTCGTGGCGTACCACGGATTTGGGCGGGATCACCTCTCCCTGGATGATGTTGTCGGTCACATCGAGCAGACCGCGGATGAAGAGGCGATAGCAGGCCTTGCCCTCCTCCTGGATGACGGCGCGGGCCGCCCCCACCGGCATCTGTTTGCAGTAGAAGCCGCCCTTGGCCCCCACCGGCACTATCACTGTGTTCTTCACCTGCTGCGCCTTGACCAGACCCAGCACCTCGGTGCGGAAATCTTCCTTGCGATCGGACCAGCGCAGACCGCCACGGGCCACCTTGCCCCAGCGCAGATGCACCCCTTCCACTCGCGGCGAGTAGACGAAGATCTCGAATTTCGGCAGCGGCAGCGGCATGTCGGTGATGCTGGAGGGCGCCAGTTTGAAGGAGACGTAAGGCTTGACCTGACCCTCCTTGTCCAGCTGGTAGTAGTTGGTGCGCAGGGTGGCGTCGATCATCTCAACATAACGGCGGATGATGCGATCGTCATCCAGGTTCGCTACCTGATCCAGCTTGGCGGCCAGTTGCTCGTGCAGCCTGGCCTGTACCTTGGCATCCTGTTTGCCAGCCGGGTCGAGGCGCTGCTCGAACAGGGTGAACAGCAGCTGGGCGATATCGGGATAACGGGTGAGCGTCTCCTCTATGTAAGACTGGCTGAAGGAGACGCCGGTCTGGCGCATGTACTTGGCGTAGGCACGCAGCACAGAGACCTGACGGCCGGTGAGGCTGGCACCCAGCACCAGACGGTTGAAGCCGTCATCCTCCAGCTCCCGGTTCCAGACGGCCGCAAACGCCTGCTGGAAGCGCTGCTGGCTCTGTTCCAGATCAAACGGCTGATCGCCACGCAGCAGCATGGAGAAGTCGAGGATCCAGAACACATCCCCCGAGGGGGTACGGACCTGATACGGGGTCTCGCCTATCACCCGCAGCCCCATGTTTTCCAGCATGGGCAACACATCTGAGAGGTGAATGGGTTCGGTACGGTGGAACAGCTTGAGGCGGACCCGGCGATCGTTCTCCTCCTCCTGGGCACGGTAGAACAGCATGCCAAGGGGATGGGTTTCGCTCAGATTGTCCAGCTCCATGATGTCGGCCACGGCGGAGCCCGGCAGCACATCTTCCTTGTAGGCACGGGGGAAGGCTGTGCTGAAACGACGGCGCAGGGCATTGCCACGGGCCTCGCCATAGTGCGTCAGCAGCACTGAGTCGAGCCGGTCGTCCCAGCTGCGGGCCGCTTCAATCAGGTTGTTCTGTACTTCGTTCACGTCCACATCCACGTTGTTATTGTTGACCCGCACTATGTAATGGGTCCGCGCCAGCACGCCTTCGGAGAAGTAGACGTTGAACTCCACCTCTTCGCTGCTGCCGAAATATTTCTGCAGTATCTGCTGGGTCTTGACCCGCAGCGCCGTGTTGTAGCGTTCCTTGGTGACATAGACCATGCAGGAGAAGAAACGACCGTAGACGTCGCGGCGCACGAACAGCCGCAGCATGTCGCGCTCCTGCATCTCCAGCACGCCGAGACCCGTGGCCAGCAACTCCTCTTCGCGAGCCTGGATAAGCTCGTCGCGGGGATAGGTTTCCAGCACGTTGAGCAGGGCCTTGTAGGCGTGGGAGCCCTTCTCATGACCGGACGAGGCCATGATGCGCTCGAGGCGGTGGCTGATGAGCGGGATCTGGGTCGCACTGGTGTTGTAGATGGAAGAGGCGTAGAGACCGATGAAGCGATCCTCTCCCACTACCTTGCCGTGCTCGTCGAAACGCTTGATGCCGATGTAATCCACATAAGCCGGGCGGTGGACCCGGGACTTGCTGTTGGACTTGGTGAGGATCAGCAGGTCGGAGCTCAGGGCCGCATGACGGGCACTGGCCGGCATGTTGCCAAGGCGCTGCCCCTCATCCTTGATGGAGTTCTTCATCAACCCCAGGCTGGAGTCCGGCAGCGGCAGGATCTCGTGATCCCCCTCCACCGCCTTGACGTCGTAGCGGCGATAGCCCATCAGGGTGAAGTTGTGGGCGGCCACCCACTTGAGGAAGGCGACACAGGAGGCGACCTCCTCCTTGCTGACCGGGTTCTTGCGCTTGGGCAGCTCGTCGATGATCTCGTTCAGACGACCCAGCATGGGCAGCCAGTCACCCACCGCCAGCGCCACTTCACCGGCGACCGAGTGGAGCTCGGCGGCCAGCGCCTCCATCTGATCGTCACCGGTCAGGTGATCGATCTCGATGAGGAAGGCGGTTTCAACCGAGGTCTGCCCGGCCGTGTTGTCGAGATCCAGAATGGCGCTGATCTTGCCTTCGTTGCCGCGAATGAGGTGCAGCGGCTGGTGCAGCATCATGTGGGCCGTGATGTTGAGACGCTTGAGCGTCATGCGGATGGAGTCCACCAGGAAAGGAGAATCCTGCAGTATGATCTCGACTATGGTGTGGGGAGACTGCCAGCCGTGGCGGGTCAGCTCGGGATTGTAGACCCGGATGTAGGGCTCCGTGCTGGTACGCTGGTTGAGCGCATTCCACAGGCTGAGCGCTGCGCCGTAGAGATCGCTGTCATTGCGATCATGCAGATCTGTGCTGGCCATGTTGCCGTAGAACTTGGCAACGAAGCACTCGACCAGGGAGGCACTCTTCTTGGGCAACTTCTGATGGATCAGGCTGAGAACGTTTTCGAGCAGAACTGAGGTAGGGGCGTCTTTCAATGCCATTGCTATATTCCTTATCGGACGACATTAACCACCGACGGAAAGACATCCACCCTGGATGCCCACCGGTACAGAGTTGCTGCGAAGTGTAATGTCTTGGATCAAGGAAGGCGAGCAAAGGTGCTAACGAGATGTTAAAAACAAGGGGCAGATCACGGCTTGAGCTGTGAAAAATTTTGCCAATTTGGCAAAAAACAGAAAATCCCACTGGATGATTGCGGATTTACCGGATAGATAGTGACTGAAAGCAGATAATTACTCGGGATCCTGTTCAGATTTTGTTAATTTATGCGTTCCAGGCTGATAAAGCGATAATCGTCCTGGGTTTTCAGCCGGAAATAGCCGTATACACCATTGATAGCGACGAATGGCCGGATTTTTTCCAAGGCCAGCTCTATGGTCAGGCCCTGCTCGGTACGCACTACCAGCCGTCTGGCATGGCCCTGATACATCAGCATGATCTCGTCGCTGTTGAGCGACAGCCGGAAAGTAAACTGCTTCACTGTGACTCCTGATAAAAGGCAGCTTGTGGACGTCCCCACAAAGATAACGCCGGTGCCTTGACCTCGCGCTCGATAAAACAGGGCAGGAGAGCCGGCCCCCCTGCCCTGCACCACTCTTAATTACTGCTGCAACGCCTTGCTTATCTTCTCGAACAGATCCCGCGCCAGCCCGTCCAGGTTGAACAGCCGGAGCAGCTCTGCGCGGATCAGCGCCTTGCGCGCCTCATCCAGTCGCTTGAACTGGATCAGCGGCGTGATGAGGCGAGAAGCCACCTGAGGATTGACCTCGTTGAGCTCGATCAGCAGATCGGTCAGGAAGCGGTAACCACTGCCATCGACGGCGTGGAACTGCACCTGGTTGTTCATGGCAAAACTGGCCACCAGTGCGCGCAGCCGGTTCGGGTTGCGAATGCTGAAGGTGGGATGGGCCATCGCCTGGCGCACCTCGACCAGCACATCGCTCGCCGGCTTGGCGCCGACCAGCCGCAGCCAGTTGTCCAGCACCAGTCCATCCCTGGCCCACTTGCCTTCGAAGTCCGCCAGCAGGGCGGCCCGGCATGGCAGCAAATAGCCGTTGGCCACCTGCAGCGCCGCCAGGGTGTCGGTCATATTGTCGGCTCCCTGATACTGTTCCCGCACCAGGGCATCGGCATGCTCGGCATTCAGTGCCGCCAGATAACCCAGCACCACCCCTTTGAGGGCCCGCTTGGCCATGTCGGCATGAACCACCTGATAACCTTGCAAGCGCAGGCTCTCGTAAGTGGCCGTCAGCCGGGCACCGAACGCCTGCGCCAGCGAGGCATGAATGATATCCCGCACCTGATGGATGGCATCGATATCGGCCACCTCGAACAGCTCGGCCAGGGTAGCTTCCCCCGGCAGCGCCAGGATCTCCGCCTTGAGGGCAGGATCGAGTGCTGCATCGTCCAGAATGGCGACAAAGGCCGCCAGCAGGGTCTGGGAAAGCTCGACTCCCTGCCCGTGCTGGACCCGTGCCACCCCGTCGATCACCGCCTTGTTGATCAGCATCTGGGCGGCATCCCAACGGGCGAACTCGTTGCGGGCAAAGCGCATCAGGAAGGCCAGCGCCTCCTCGCTGTAGTCATAGTGCAGCTTGACCGGCGCGGAGAAGTCCCGCAGCAGGGAGGGAACCGGCTTGACCGGCACCCGATCGAAGACGAAGGTCTGCTGTGCTTCCAGCACGTCGAGCACGTTGCCGATGGCCTTGCCCTGATACTGCAACGGGATGACGGCCCCCTGCTCATCATAGAGTTCGATGTCGAGCGGAATATGCAGCGGCAGTTTTTGCGGCTGATCCTGGGTCGGCGGCGTGTGCTGGCTCACATGGAGGCGATAGACGCCGCTTTCAGCATCGTACTCATCGGTCACAGTGAGTTCAGGGGTACCGGACTGGCTGTACCAACGGCGGAAACGATCGAGATCCACGCCGGAAGCATCCTCCATCGCCTGCACGAAATCGTCACAGGTGACCGCCTGCCCGTCAAAGCGCTCGAAGTAGAGCTTCATCCCGGCTTGGAAGTTGGCTTCCCCCAGCAGGGTGTGCAGCATGCGGATCACTTCCGAGCCCTTCTCGTAAACGGTCAGGGTATAGAAGTTGTTCATCTCTATCACCACATCCGGACGGATGGGGTGTGCCATGGGGCCGGCGTCTTCGGCAAACTGCGGGCCACGCACGGTGCGCACGTTGTTGATGCGGTTGACCCCGCGCGAACCCAGATCGGAGGAGAACTCCTGATCCCGGAACACGGTCAGCCCCTCTTTGAGGCTGAGCTGGAACCAGTCGCGGCAGGTGACGCGGTTGCCGGTCCAGTTGTGGAAGTATTCGTGGGCGATGACCCGCTCGATGCCGTGGTAGTCGCCATCGGTGGCGGTAGCCGGGTTGGCCAGCACGAACTTGGAGTTGAAGATGTTGAGCCCCTTGTTCTCCATGGCGCCCATGTTGAAGAAGTCCACCGCCACGATCATATAGATGTCGAGGTCGTACTCGAGGCCAAAGCGCTGCTCGTCCCAGCGCATGGAGTTGACGAGGCTCTCCATGGCGAAACCGGCGCGGTCCAGGTTGCCCTTGTCGACGAAGATCTCGAGCGCTACCTTGCGGCCGCTCCTGGTGGTGTAGTGGCTGCGCTCCACGTCGAAGTCCCCGGCCACCAGCGCAAACAGGTAGCTGGGTTTGGGGAAGGGATCCTGCCACTGCACGAAGTGGCGACCGCCATCCAGCTCGCCACTGTCGACCTTGTTGCCGTTGGAGAGCAGGAAAGGGAACTGGGATTTATCGGCTGTGATGCGGGTGCTGTAGCGGGCCAGAATGTCGGGCCTGTCCAGGTAATAGGTGATGCGGCGAAAACCCTCGGCTTCACACTGGGTGCAATAGGCATCGCCGGACTTGTAGAGCCCCTCCAGCGCCGTGTTGGCGGCAGGATCCAGCAGGGTGACAACGGTCAGCACGCACTCGGCCGGCAGGTTGAACAGGGTCAGGCTGCTCTCCCCCAGCTCGTACTGGGCAAAGGGCACGCCATCCACGCTGACGCTGTGCAGGGAGAGCCCTTCTCCATCCAGCACCAAGGGTTCATTGTGCTCGCCATTGCGGCGCAGACGGGAGATGGCGGTAACCTGGGTCAGCGGCTCCTGCAGTTGAAAATCGAGATCGATGCTGTCGATCCAGTAGAGCGGAGCCTGATAATCCTGGCGATATTTGGCCGTCATGGCCTGGGAGTGATCGGTCATTATTGTTTGCTTCCACGCTTGTAATTGACGTGTCAGAGGCTGTCACAACCGGTTGGCAGGGTCAAATAGTTTGCATTCAGCCAAAAGAAAGGGCGACCTGAGTCGCCCTTGTATGCATGTTGTTCGTCAACCAATGTCAGCCCTGTTTGCTGAGTCTGGCCAGATCCGCCGTGATGTTGGCAGCCTCGACCAGATACTCGTCGGGGGCTTCAAAATCGGCCGGCAACTCGTCCAGGCTCTTCACCGCCGGCTTGCCAAGGCGAGCCAGACGCTCGTTGGTGCGCGCCAGCGCCTTCTCGTCCTGCTTGGCCTGATCAGCCAGACGCTCCGCCTCGTTGAGGGAGACCGACTTCTTGTCCTTCTCCTCCTTGTAGTCGGCGATGTCCTGCATCACATAGGCAAACTCCGGATCCTTGTTGATCCGTGCCTCGTGGGCCGATTGCAGCTTGGGCAACAGGCTGGCGAAATTGCCGAGCTTGTCGTACTTGGCCGAGGCTATCTTGTCCCAGGGCAGCGCGTTGAACTCACGGCTCTCACCCGTCTCTTCCGGGGCGACCGCAGTGGGGAAGCCGATGTCGGGTGCAACCCCCTTGTTCTGGGTGCTGCCACCGTTGATCCGGTAGAACTTGGCGATGGTGTACTGCACGTGACCCAGCGGCTGCTCGTAGAAGTCATAGACCTTGGCGAGGCTACGATGCTGTTGCACAGTGCCCTTGCCGAACGAGTTCTCACCCAGGATCAGGGCGCGACCATAGTCCTGCATGGCGGCGGCAAAGATCTCGGAGGCCGAGGCGCTGTAGCGGTCGATCATCACCGACATGGGGCCGCCGTAGTAGACGTTGCCATCGTCATCGCCATTGACCGTGATACGGCCCATGTGATCACGAATTTGCACCACGGGACCGCTGGCGAAGAAGAGGCCGCTCAGGGCAGAGGCTTCGGTCAGTGCACCGCCGCCGTTACCGCGCAGATCGACGATCAGGCCTTCGATCTTCTGCTTGTTGAGGCTGGAGAGCTCCTTGATCACGTCGTCGTGCAGATTGACGTAGAAACTCGGGATCTCGAGCACCCCAATCTTCTTGCCTTCGGCGTTGATCACCTTGGACTTGGCGGCCCTGTCTTCCAGGCGCACCTTGTCGCGGGTCAGCTCGATCTGCTCGGTCTTGGCGGTGGCGCCCTTGCCGCGCTGGATCTCCAGCTTCACCTTGCTGCCTTTTGGCCCCTTGATGAGTTCGACCACGTCATCGAGACGCCAGCCGATCACATCGACAATCTTGCCGTCGTCCTGCCCGACCCCGGTGATCTTGTCATCAGGCTTGAGGTGATTGGACTTGGCGGCCGGGCCACCCGGCACCAGGGAACGAATAACGGTAAAGTCATCTTCCGCCTGCAGCACGGCACCTATGCCTTCCAGCGAGAGGTTCATCTCGGTATTGAAGCGATCGGCGCTGCGCGGGGAGAGATAACTGGTGTGCGGTTCGATGGCGCGGGCGAAGGAGTTCATGAAGAGCTGGAACACGTCCTCGCTCTCGGTCTGGGACATCCGCTTGATGGCGTTGTTGTAACGCTTGCCAAGCAGCTCCTTGATCTCGGGCCACTCCTTGCCGCTGAGCTTGAGGCTCAGGGCATCGAACTTGACCCGCTGACGCCACAACTCGTTGAGTTCTGCTTCGTCTTTGGGCCAAGCCGCCCCTTCCCGATCAAAGATGTAATTGTCGGGCTGGGTAAAATCGAAAGGAGTATCGAGCAGTTTGAGGGCGTATTCGAACCGCTCATAACGCCGCTGCTGACTCAGATTGAACATCTCGTAGGCAGGTGCCAGCCGTCCTCTTTCGAGGTCGGTGTCAAAGCCGTTACGGTACTTTTCAAAGCGGCTGATATCAGAGGCCAAAAACAGGTTTCTGCTGTAGTCCAGATTCTCCAGATACTTGTCGTAAATCACGGAGGAAAAGGCATCGTCCAGCTTGAACTGCTTGTAATGCGAGCGGGTAAACAGATTGGCAATTCGCTTGCTAGCCGTAGCATGTTGGCTCTCTTGAGCCAACACAGGCAAATCACTTTCCTTGAGCACCGGCTCGATGGCCTGTGCAAGCCCGGCAAGCGCCAGGCTACAGGCAACGAGGGAAAAACGAATTACGCCATGCTTCAACATTTGTCTCCTTAGAGAACCAGATGCTCAAATTTGACCCGCAGCATCATGCCGGTCTGCAATTGGACCTGAACGTCATCCTTGGTCACTTCCTTGATGGTCGCCGGTACAGGAGACTTGCCCAGCACGACCCGAACGCCTTGATCCACTTTCAGATTGGCAGCATCGACCTTCACCAAGGGCGCATCGGCAACGGGTGCCTTGGGTGCGGCTTTGGGCTTGTCAGATTTGGCGGCAGCGTCAGCCTTGCGCGGGGCAGGACGACGGGGCTGCTTGGCCTTCTCTTCTTTAGTATTGGTACGACGGCTGGCAAAGACGCGCTCTTTGCTCTCTTTCAGGGCTTGCTTGGCGTGCTCGATGTGCTCTTCGGTGAGCAGCTCGCCCGGGTTACCGTCCAGATCGACACGGGCCTGGCCGGCTTTGAGGCCATGCAGGTAACGCCAGCTGGAGGTGTATTGACGCAGTGCAGAGCGCAGCATGGTCTTGGAGACTCTGGCGTCGTCAGCAAGACGCTCGGCCAAATCCTGGAAGATGCCAATCTTGAGCGGCTTGGCCTCTCCTTCAGCGATGAAGCAGGCCGGGAATTTCTCGACCAGGTAGGCAACGATCTCTTTACTGTTCTTCAGCTTCTCAGTGTTTTCCATGTATAACCTTGGCTTTCATATAAACGCGCGGGCACGCCCGAGCACAACAAAGGCCCCATTATAGAGAGCTTGGGGCCTTTTGCGAACCATCAAGCAATGACTTAGAGCATGCTTTCCAAAATTTGCACCGTTTCTTCCAGCCCAATCCGGTCTTCTGCGTCAAAACGGTTAAAGATTGGACTATCGATATCCAGTACGCCAATGATCTCGCCATCACGGCGCACCGGGATCACGATTTCCGAATTGCTGGCGCCATCGCAGGCGATATGACCTTCGAATTGGTGGACATCGTCAATGAGCTGGGTCTTGCCCTGTGCCACTGCCGTGCCACAGACCCCGCGGCCGACCGGAATGCGCACGCAGGCCGGCTTGCCCTGGAACGGGCCGAGCACCAGGGTATCCCCCTGCAACAGGTAGAAACCCACCCAGTTGATGTCGGCAAGCTCCAACGCCAACAAGGCGGAGAGGTTGGCCAGGTTGGCGATGAGATCCGGTTCCCCTTCCAGCAAGGCCTGTGCCTGCTGGTTGAGACCGCGATAAAATGCTTGTTTTTCAATCATGATTAAATGAACTTCACTCCCTGATAATCTGTGCAAGGTAACGCCCTGCCTGAAAATTTCAAATCTATTTTCACCTTACCCCTCATCCTTTTATTCATAAAGGCAGGGATTCAACGGTTGACGGAGAGCGCCAACTGCTGGCGCTGGCCATTGCTCCACTCGATATTGAGCAGCCAGACCATCACAGCCGAGGTGCAGGAACCCACCAGGGTCGAACCCTGCCAGCCGCGCTCTGCCGGCTCGAAGCTGACCGGTATGGTGCCCATGAACATGTCCCGTCCTTCCAGCCAGGCTTTCACCGGTTTGAAGGCGGGATCCCCCCCCTGAAGCAGTATCACCAAGTCATGTTCGGCCCGCACCGGCAAGGAGGCGACGCTGACGGTTATCGGCTTCTCCCCCAGCAGCAGGCTGCAGGAGGTGCGGGACAGATCACAAATCTGATCTTTTTCTGCGCCCGCCACCGCCGCCTGGCCCCCGTCAAACCAGGTTCGATAGGCAACCAATCCGAGCAAAATGGCCAGGACGATCGCCAAGTGGACAATTTTGCGTGAAGTGAGTCTCTCTTTCATGAAAAAACAACCTTGTAAGATGCCTTGAAAATGACATTTTCGTGATCTCGCGCAAGGTAAATAATTGAGCAGGCGAGACCCAACGGAGCCAAATATATCACTGTTTATACTGTTATTTTACCTGTCAGTTCAGTATCATTCCCATTGAATTTTCATTTAGCTACTTTTTGCTTTTCCTTTTATTAACAGTTGTTAACAAGGGGTAAGGCAGTAGCCAATGATGTCGGTCCATGTCACTGGACAAAAAATCAAACAACAGCAGCATCGGAAGCGGAATACAACGATGAGCCATACAACTAACCATCCTGAGTACAACTACACCGTTGTTCGCCAGTTCACAGTCATGACGATTGTCTGGGGAATTGTCGGCATGTCGGTTGGCGTACTGATCGCAGCCCAGTTGATCTGGCCTGCCCTCAACTTTGATACTCCCTGGCTGACTTACAGTCGCCTTCGCCCTCTGCACACCAATGCGGTCATCTTCGCATTTGGCTGTAGCGCCCTGATGGCGACCTCCTTCTATGTGGTGCAACGCACCTGTCAAACCCGACTGTTTGGTGGCAAGCTTGCCTCCTTCGTGTTCTGGGGCTGGCAGGCGATCATCCTGTCTGCCGCCATTTCGCTGCCGCTGGGATACACCACCTCCAAGGAGTACGCAGAGCTGGAATGGCCGATTGATATCGCCATCACCATCGTCTGGGTCGCCTATGCCGTGGTCTTCTTCGGCACCCTGGTCAAACGCACCACCTCCCACATCTATGTGGCGAACTGGTTCTTTGGCGCCTTCATCATCACGGTGGCCGTGCTGCACATCGTCAACAACATGGAAGTGCCGCTCTCCGGCATGAAGTCCTACTCCATGTATTCCGGTGCCATGGATGCCATGGTGCAGTGGTGGTATGGCCACAACGCGGTAGGCTTCCTGCTGACCGCCGGCTTCCTCGGCATGATGTACTACTTCGTGCCCAAGCAGGCGGGTCGTCCGGTTTACTCCTACCGCCTCTCCATCGTCCACTTCTGGGCGCTGATCTCCCTCTACATCTGGGCCGGTCCGCACCACCTGCATTATACCGCGCTGCCTGACTGGGCCCAGTCGCTGGGCATGGTGATGTCCCTGATCCTGTTCGTCCCCTCCTGGGGTGGCATGATCAACGGCATCATGACCCTCTCCGGCGCCTGGCACAAATTGCGTTATGACCCCATCTTGCGCTTCCTGATCGTGTCCCTGTCGTTCTACGGCATGTCCACCTTCGAAGGCCCCATGATGGCGATCAAGACGGTCAACGCCCTCTCCCACTACACCGACTGGACCATAGGTCACGTCCACTCAGGCGCACTGGGCTGGGTTGCCATGGTATCCATCGGCGCCGTCTATCACCTGATCCCGAACCTGTTCGACCAGGGCCGCATGTACAGCATCCGCCTGATCAACGTGCACTTCTGGCTGGCTACCGTGGGCACTGTGCTCTACATAGTCGCCATGTGGATTTCCGGCGTGATGCAGGGTCTGATGTGGCGTGCGGTCAACGACGACGGCACCCTGACCTACAGCTTCGTGGAAGCGCTGCAGGCCTCTTATCCCTTCTACTTCGTGCGCTTCCTGGGTGGCTGCTTCTTCGTCACCGGCATGTTGCTGATGGCCTACAACGCCTATCGCACCATCACTGCGCCCAAGGGTTCCCTGGAACCTGTCGCACAGCCAGCATGATTGAAGAGGTCAAAGCATGAGCAACAATAACCGTCACGAGATCTTTGAAAAGAGCGTACCCATGCTGGTGGTCGGCATCATATTTGCCATCAGCCTGGGGGGCCTGGTCGAAATCACCCCGCTGTTCTTCCAGAAGCAGACCACCGAGCCGGTAGAGGGCCTCAAGCCCTACACCGCCCTGCAGATGGAAGGCCGCGACATCTTCATCCGCGAAGGCTGCACCGTTTGTCACAGCCAGATGATCCGTCCGTTCCGCGCCGAAACCGAGCGCTATGGCCACTACTCGGTCGCCGGTGAAAGCGTGTGGGAGCACCCCTTCCTGTGGGGCTCCAAACGTACGGGTCCGGATCTGGCCCGTGTGGGCGGTCGCTATTCAGACGACTGGCACCGCGCTCACCTTATCAATCCGCGCGATGTGGTGCCCGAGTCCAACATGCCGGCCTTCCCCTGGCTCGACACCAATGTCCTGACCGGTGAACTGACCGGCAAGAAACTGGCGCTGTTCCGGGATCACTTCGGCGTGCCTTACAGCGACGCTGACATCCAGGGTGCAGGTGAAGCCGTCAAGGGCAAAACCGAACTGGATGCGCTGGTAGCCTATCTGCAATCACTGGGTCATGCCCTGAAATAAAGGAGTCAGGATATGGATTACGGCACATTTCGCGGCCTTTATACCCTGCTGTTGATGGCCATCATGATCGGCATCATCGTCTGGGCATACAGCAAGCGCCGCAAGGCCTCTTTCGACGAGGCTGCCAACCTGGTTTTTGCCGACGACGAGCAACCCGGTGCTGATAACAAGAACGCAGGAGCGAAACAATAATGAGCACTTTGTTTAGCATTTTTGTGACCGTCATCAGCCTGGGAACCATACTCGGCTGCTTCTTGCTGCTGGTGTGGTGCCTGCGCGACAAGATGGGCGTGGAAGAGGGCAAGTCCATGGGACACGCCTTCGACGGTATCGAAGAGATCAACAACCCGCTGCCGAAGTGGTGGACCTACATGTTCCTCTTCTTCATCGTCACCGGTCTGGTCTATCTGCTGGCCTTCCCGGGCCTGGGCAACTGGAAGGGTCTGCTGGGCTGGCAGAGCTCCAACCAGGACGTCCGCTCGCTGGCCGAGTCCAAGGCTGCGGTGGCCTCCGCCAAGGCCGAAGGCCGGGCGGTGGAGTACGACCGCGAACTGGTCAAGGCTGACGAGATCTACGGCGCCAAGTTCCGCGAGCTGGCCTATCAGGCCGATGGCAAGACCTATCGCGCCATCGAAGAGATCGCCGCCGATCCGGAAGCACGCAAGGTGGGTCAGCGTCTGTTCCTGCAGAACTGCTCCCAGTGTCACGGTTCCGATGCCCGCGGCGGTCGCGGTTTCCCGAACCTGACCGACAGCGAATGGCAATGGGGCGGTCAGCCTGATCAGATCAAGACCACCATCATGGGCGGTCGTCAGGGTGTGATGGCGGCCTGGGGCGAGATCCTGGGTCAGGATGGGGTGAAAGAAGTCGCCTCCTACGTGCTGAGCCTGTCCGGTCGCAAGGTCGATCTGGTCGAAGCCAAGAAGGGCGAAGCGCGCTTCACCATCTGCGCCGCCTGTCATGGCCCGGATGCCAAGGGCGGTATCGCCTTCGGGGCACCGGACCTGACCAACAACACCTGGCTGTATGGCGGTTCCCGTCAGGTTGTCGAGCAGACCATCACCCATGGTCGTCACGGCGTCATGCCGGCCTGGAAGGATATTCTGGGTGAAGACAAGGTCCACCTGCTCGCCTCCTACGTTTATAGTTTGTCCCACAACAACAAGTAAAATAAGCAGTAACATGTGATAAGCACGTGATTACTCAGCAAAAAGCCTCGACTCTTCGAGGCTTTTTGTTATCTTGTGTTGGCTGAAAAGCCTCCATTCTGTTAATCATTCGTTTCGGTAGCACTCATTATGTCCCAACCCTGGTATCGCCAATTTTGGCCCTGGTTCATCATCGCCCTCCCGGCCGCCGCCGTGATCGCCAGCATCGGCACGGCCATCATCGCCAGCAAGGATGGCGTCAATCTGGTGGCCGAGGACTATTACAAACAAGGCAAAGAGATCAATCAGGACTTGAGCAAGTTCGATCGCTCCGAAGCCCTCAACATTCGCATAGCGCTGGAAGTGAATGGCAAGGAGCTGACCCTCAAGCCTCTGTCGGGAGATATCCCCCCCGGTCAGGCCCTCTACCTCTCCCTGTTCCACCCGACTCTGGCCGGCATGGACAGCGAACACATGGTGACGGCCGACGCCAGCGGCGTCTATCGTCTGCTGCTCGACAAACCATTGAACGGGAAATGGCATATCCGGGTCGATGCCTTCAATCACGAATGGCGTCTGCAAGAGACAGTCCAGCTCCCGACCAAGGCGCCCGTCGAACTCGATCCCAAAGGACGTTAAGCCATGACAGGCGGTTTTCACCCTGGCGAGCCGGTTCCCGCCAGCACGCCCCATGCCCCGCTCGTTTACTTTACCTCCCGGGGCAAGACGCCATGAAGGCTTGTTTCCATTGTGGTGAGCCGGTTCCCGCCGGCAGTCGTTATGCGCTCGAGATCAAGGGCATAGTGCAACCCATGTGCTGCCCCGGCTGTCAGGCCGTGGCAGAAACCATCATGGAGTGCGGCCTATCCAGCTATTACGAGCACCGCACAGCGCCCGGCATCAAGGGGGAACTGGTCCCGGAAGAGCTGGCCGCCCTCACCCACTACGATCTGGCCGAGGTGCAGCAGGATTTCGTCACCGACAGCGGCACGGGCAGCCACAGGCAGCGCGAGATCCTGCTCAGCGTGGAAGGACTGACCTGCGCCGCCTGCGCCTGGCTCATCGAGCGTCATCTGACCGGCCTTGCCGGCCTGCACTACATCAACGTCAATACCACCACTCACCGCGCCCGCATCAAGTGGGATCCGGACCGGCTTGCCTTGAGCGACATCCTCAAGGGGTTCGCCAAGATAGGCTATCGTGCCTACCCGTTCCAGACCCACAACCAGGAAGCTATCTACGCCAAAGAAGTGCGCAGCTACATGTTCCGGCTGGCACTGGCGGGCCTGGGGTCAATGCAGGTGATGATGTGCGCCGTGGCGCTCTACATGGATCTCTTCATCAGTGTCGAGGATGAGTTCATGGTCTACTTCAAGTGGATAAGCCTCTTGCTCTCGACCCCCATCATGATCTACTCGGCCCAGCCCTTCTATGTGGGTGCCTGGCGCAGCCTGAAACAGGGCCATCTATCCATGGACGTGTCGGTATCGCTGGCACTGATCGGCGCCTTCGTCGCCTCCATGTGGGCCACCGTATTCAATACCGGTGAGGTCTATTACGACTCCATCACCATGTTCGTCTTCTTCCTGCTGCTGGGGCGTTTTCTGGAGTTGCGGGCCAGACGCAAGGCCTCCGAGTCCAGCTCCAACCTGGCGCGGCTGGTGCCCATCATGGCCACGCGCATCGATGAAGATGGCGAGCACGAAGTGGCAGCCAAGATGCTGCAGGTGGGAGACAGGATACGGGTACTGGCCGGCGCCACCCTGCCGGCCGATGGCCTCATCGTCGAGGGGCAGGCCAGCCTCAACGAATCCATGCTGACCGGCGAGCAGTTGCCGCTGCTCAAGCAGGTAGGTGACAGCGTCTATGCCGGCACCATCAACACGGACGCACCGCTACAGATCCGGGTCAGCCACCGCATCGAGGAGTCACGCATCGCCCAGATCATGCGGCTGCAGGATCATGCCCTCGACGACAAGCCGGCCATCGCCCAGATGGCGGACGTGCTCTCCCGCCACTTCATCCTGGTGCTGCTGATCATTGCCGCGGCTGTGTGGACCTTCTGGCACTTCCATCAACCGGAGCAGGCCTTCTGGGTCACCCTGGCCGTGCTTGTTGCCACCTGCCCCTGCGCCCTGTCGCTGGCCACGCCGACCGCGCTCACCTCGGCCACCGCCCGCCTGACCCGATCCGGCATTCTGCTGCGCCGTGGCCATGTGCTGGACGTGCTGACCAAGGCCAACCGGATCGTGATGGACAAGACAGGCACCCTGACCACGGGCAACATCAGCCTGATCAGCACCACGGCGCTGGCCGAGCTGAGCGAGGCCCAGTGCCTCGCCATCGCCCGCGCGCTGGAAGCCTACTCGGAACATCCCATCGCCCGCGCCTTTCGCAGCAAGGCAGCAGACGATGGTGTGTTGCTGGCGGCAAGCGAGGTGACCCCCGTCATAGGTCACGGCATTCAGGGCACGATCGCAGGCCGGCATTACCGCATCGGCAGCGCCCGCTGGCTGGCACTGCCCGCCGGACAGACTGCCAGCCAGGGCCTTGCCATCTATCTGGCCGATGAGTCCAGGCTGCTGGCCCGCTTCATCCTGGCAGATACCCTGCGCCCGGATGCCAAGGCGCTGATCCAGGCCTTCAAGGCCGCCGGTCTCAAGACCACCATACTCACGGGTGACAGCTCGGCCCAGGCCGACGAGGTGGCTCGCGAGCTCGGAGTGGACGAACTGGTGAAAGGGGTCACGCCGGATGGCAAGCTGGCCTATCTCAAGGAACATGAGGCCCGCGGCGATATCAGCATCATGGTGGGGGATGGCATCAACGATGCCCCCGTGCTGGCCGGTGCCCACGCCTCCTTCGCCATGGCGGGCGGCACGGATCTGGCCAAAAACAGCGCCGATGCCATATTGCTGGCCGACGATCTCTCCCGTCTGCTGGAGGCGCGTACCCTGGCCATTCGTACCCGCAAGATCATCCAAGAGAACTTCGCCTGGTCCATCGGCTACAACCTGCTGGTGCTGCCGCTGGCGGCCAGCGGCTGGTTGCCACCCTATGTGGCGGCAGCGGGCATGTCTCTGAGTTCCCTCATAGTGGTCACCAACTCCATGCGGCTGAACCGCTGAGCCATGGCCGCATACATGCACACGATAAAGGGAGCCCGCGTTTGCCGGGCTCCCCGCGCCACAGAATCGCCGGGCCCCTGGCCACCAACGGGTGTACCATGACCACTCTCATTGCAAGGCTTGCACCATGAACATCATCTTCGTCCTGATCCCCATCGCCATCCTGTTTGTCATCATCGCCGGCGCCGTCTTCTTCTGGGCCATTCGCTCCGAACAATTTGAAGATCTCGACCGCCAGGGCTCCAATATCCTGTTCGATGAAGACAAACCCGCCCAGAAACCCAGCGAGCATACCTCCGATGACCGCCAGCCTTGATCTGGTCGGGGCCCTGCTGGTGGGGCTCGCGGGCTCAGGCCACTGCATCGGCATGTGTGGCGGCGTCTCGGCCGCCCTCTCCATGGCCATTCCCCCCGAGAAGCAGCACTTCTGGGGCAGGCTCGGTTATCTGCTCAACTACAACCTGGGCCGGATCCTCAGCTACGTGGTAGCCGGTGCTCTGGTCGGGGGCCTGCTGGCCACCACCAGCGAGCTGGGCGCCGGCAAGCACGCCATCGCCGGCTTGCGGCTGGTGGCGGCGCTCTTGATGATAGCGCTCGGTCTCTATCTCGCCGGCTGGTGGCAGGGCATATTGCTGCTCGAGCGCATCGGCGCCCGACTCTGGCCTCGCATCAAGCCGCTGGCGGGCAAGTTTCTCCCCTTCACCTCGGCCTGGCAGGCCCTCCCCTTTGGCATGGTGTGGGGCTGGCTGCCCTGCGGTCTGGTCTACTCCATGCTGACCTGGAGTGCGGCGGCAGGTTCCGCCGGAGGCGGTGCGCTCATCATGCTCAGTTTCGGCATAGGGACCCTGCCGACACTGTTTGCACTGGGAGGGCTGGCAGACCGCCTGCGTTACTGGCTGACCCTGCGCAGTTTGCGCCAGGGCGGGGCTGTTTTGCTCATCGCGTATGGGCTTCATACTCTCTGGATCGGGATAGCGTCCTTTTGAAACCCTATCCAAAACGGATGAGTTGATGGTAAACTTGTTTGATATAAATCAATTATTCGTATGAGCCTATGATCCCGGAAAAGAAACCTGGCAGACGTATTCAGAGCGGTGGCTGTGCAATTCATTGCCAGGATTGCAGCATCAGCCAGCTCTGCATTCCCTTCACCCTGAACGACAGCGAACTCGATCAGCTCGACAGCATCATCGAGCGAAAGAAGCCGATCCAGAAGGGTGAGGAGCTGTTCAAAGCCGGCGATGAGCTGAAATCGCTCTACGCGATCCGTTCCGGGACCATCAAGTCATACACCATCACGGAACAAGGGGATGAGCAGATCACCGCCTTCCACCTCGCCGGTGATCTGGTTGGTTTCGATGCCATTCACAAACAAGCACACCCCTCCTTCGCCCAGGCGCTGGAAACGGCCATGGTGTGCGAGATCCCGTTCGACGTGCTCGACGATCTCTCCGGCAAGATGCCCAAGCTGCGCCAGCAGATCATGCGACTGATGAGCAACGAAATCATGGGCGATCAGGAGATGATACTGCTGCTCTCCAAGAAGAATGCCGAAGAGCGCCTCGCCGCCTTCCTGCACAATCTGTCGGTGCGTTTCTCCGAACGCGGCTTCTCCGCCAAGGAGTTCCGCCTCTCCATGACTCGCGGTGACATCGGCAACTACCTCGGCCTCACCGTCGAGACCATCAGCCGCCTGCTTGGCCGCTTCCAGAAGTCCGAGCTCATCAGCGTCAAGGGCAAGTACATTACAGTGCTGGATCATGTGGCCCTCGGCGTCATGGCTGGCGCGACCCGTCCTCCCTGCGGTTAATCCTCCTCTGTTGCCGGATCGGTTTACGCTGAAATTTGATCCGGCACACGTCTCCCCACCTCCTCCTGAGCTAAGCTGTAATGGCTAAAGGTCTGCCATCATTGGTATTTTTGCCAAGGAGGAGGAGAACATGGTCAAGTACCGAAAGATCCTGGTCGTTATCAACCCGGAAGAAGAGCGGCAAATTGCCCTCGAACGTGCGGTCAAGGTGGCTGAGCTGGATGAAGGCGCTCAACTGACCCTGTTGCTCACCATTTACGACTTCTCGTACGAGATGACCGCCATGCTGTCGGTGGACGAACGGGAAGAGATGCGCCACGGCGTGATCGCCCAGCGCCGTGAATGGCTCGACGATATTCTGAAACCCTACCGAGCCAAGGGGCTGGACTGCGAGATCAAGGTGGTCTGGCACAATAGGCCCTTCGAATGCGTCATTCAGGAAGTGCTGGAAAACCGCCACGATCTGGTGGTCAAGGCGACTCACCATCACTCGTTTCTGCAAACCTTCATCTTTACCCCGACCGACTGGCACCTGCTGCGCAAGTGTCCCTGCCCCGTCCTGCTGGTCAAGGAGGGTCATTGGCAACGGGGCGGCAACATCATAGCCGCCATCAATTGTTCCAGCGACGACCAGGATCAGAAGCTGCTGAACGAGCGGATCACGGAGGAAGGGATTGCCATCGCCGAGCTGCTCGGCTCCAACCTCTACCTGGTCAACACCTATCCCGGCACCCCGGTCAACGTGGCCATCGAGCTGCCGGAGTTCGATCCCAACGCCTACAACGATGCCATTCGCAAACACCATGAGAGCCTGCTGCTGAGCCATGCCGACAAATTTGGCATCAGTCATCTGTGGACCCGGGTGGCGGAAGGCCTGCCGGAAGAGGTGTTGCCCGATCTGGCCGAAGACCTGCAAGCCACCCTGATGATCATGGGCTGCGTCGGTCGCACCGGCCTCTCCGCCGCCCTGCTCGGCAATACCGCCGAACACGTGGTGGACAGACTCGCCTGCGACATGCTGATCCTCAAACCCGCCGATTACAGCTGCCCGGTAGACAGCCGGCGCAGTCAATCATAAGACGCCTTTCATCCTGGCATCTTGCCCTCCCCTGGGACATGGCTATAATAACGCGCTTATTTGTGTCCCGGGTTTTACGAGCATGCTAGAAGAGCTGAACGCCAAAGATAAATACAGTTTCAACAAACTGCAGAAGCGCCTGCGGCGCAACGTAGGTCAGGCCATCGCCGACTTCAACATGATTGAAGAGGGCGACAAGATCATGGTGTGCCTGTCCGGTGGCAAGGACAGCTTCGCCATGCTCGACATCCTGATGAGCCTGAAGGCGAGCGCCCCCATCCATTTCGATCTGGTGGCCGTCAACCTGGATCAGAAGCAACCCGGTTTCCCCGAGCATGTACTGCCGGAATACCTGGCCACCCTGGGCGTCGACTTCAAGATCGTCGAGGAAGACACCTACTCCATCGTCAAGGACAAGGTGCCGGAAGGCAAGACCACCTGCGCCCTCTGCTCCCGTCTGCGCCGTGGCATTCTCTATCGCACCGCCCAGGAGCTGGGCTGCACCAAGATTGCCCTCGGCCATCACAGGGACGACATACTCGAGACCCTGTTCCTCAACATGTTCTACGGTGGCAAGCTCAAATCCATGCCGCCCAAGCTGGTGAGCGACGATGGCAAGAACGTGGTGATCCGCCCGCTGGCCTACTGCAAGGAGAAAGACCTGGTGCGCTATGCCGAGGTCAAGGCCTTCCCCATCATCCCGTGCAACCTGTGCGGTTCGCAGGAGAACCTGCAGCGTCAGGCCATCAAGCAGATGATGCAGGATTGGGATCGCCGCTTCCCGGGTCGTATCGAGACCATGTTCACCGCCATTCAGGACGTGATCCCGAGCCACCTGCTCGATCACAAGCTGTTTGACTTCAAGAGCATCAACCGCGACTCCGGCATCATAGATGGTGGCGACAAGGCATTTGATCCGCCTGAACTGCCCAAGGCGCCGCTGCTGGACATCGACGAGATGGACATGCTGGATGTGATTGAAGTGCGCTAAGCACGATAGACACAAGTCCACAGCAACAAAAAAGGAGCGCCAGGCGCTCCTTTTTTTATCTCACTGGCAAGCGGCTGGCTCACTCCTTGTGCAGCCAGGGGGTCAGTCGCAGTATGTCGCCCTGCAGTTGCAGCTTGCCCGCGGCGAAATCCGCCAGCTGCGCATTGCTGAGCAGCAGTTGCCCCCCTTGCCAGGAGAGCGGTTGCTGGCGGGCACCGTCGACCAGATAGGCGGTGCCCGTCGGTTGTACCAGGGTCACCCGCACGCCCGCCATCTCGGGCAGGAAATACTTGCCGACCATGCCGGCCAGCTTGCTCAGCAGGGCCTGCATATCCTGCTGACGCCCGGCCACCTCGGCCACCTTGAGATCCCACTGGCTGCCTGACACCGGCTGCACATCGGCCATCACCTGCACCGACAGATCGCAGGCCGTGTGCGCTTCGGTCAAGCCCACCACCACGGTCGCCTTGTCCAGATTGAGATCATCGTCGTAGGGCAGCCGCAGCTCGCTGTCTACCGTCACCTCGGCGGCCACGTCCCGATCCAGGGTCGAGACCCGGGCCGAGGTGAGCAGGCAGCGCTGGCCATTTTGCGGATCGGTCAGGTAAAACCCCAGCCTGGCGTGACCGAACTCCCCCTTGGCGAAGGTCTTCATCTGGCTGTAGAAGGTACTGTACTGCAGATCCAGTGAAGGCTGCGCCAACCCCAGGGTAGGCAACAGCAGCAAGCCTGCCGCCACGCCATGTCGAGTCTTCTTCATATGCCGTCCTTTTGCATCGCGCACTCGTCATGCGCTGAAATATGCCTGCGCCATCGTCTGGCCTCAGACTCGCTATGCGGTGAAATGTGCCTGTGCATCACCTGGCATCACGCTAGCTATGCGCTGAAATGCGCCTGCGCCAGGCGTCTGGCTGCAGGCTTGTTATGCGTTGAAATGATTTGGGCCTTCGCTCACTTCCGTCACTTCGACCGCGACCCCGCACAGATCCCGATAGAGGATCCCCTTGCAGTTGAAGTAGAGAGGGGCCACCCAGACAAGGCCCAATCCCATGGGGATCAGCGCCAGGAAAAACAGCGCCAGCATGACGCCGTGCAGCAGCACTATGCTGGGCCAGCCACGGGCAAACAGCTTGAGCGACACAAAAATGGCTTGCACCGGCGACAGTCCGCGCTCCAGTACCAGCGGCACCGAGAACACCAGTCCCATGCCGATCAATGCAGACGGGATGAAGGCCAGCACCACCGGCAGTCCCACCAGTTCAAACAGGGGGCCGAACAGACTGGTGAGCATGCTGCCCAGCAGACTCAGGCTGCCCAGACGCAGGAAGTGACGAAAGAAATCGAATACCTGGCTCGGGCGGGCACGCACACCGACCGACTGCTGCAATCCCAGCATGTCGAGGGACGAGGTCATGGGCGACATCATGATGGTGATAAGCAGGCTCAGCACCAGGGCTATGTCCATTCCCCCCTCCTGATTGAGGTAGGGGGCCAGCAGGGTATTGCTCAGCAATATCCAGATGGCCGTGACACCGACGATGGCCAGCAACAGGCCGAAACCGGTGCGCCGCGTCTGTTGCCAACTCTCCTGCAATACCCCCTTGAGGTCGAGACGATATCCCTGACTCAGGGATTGTTCGAGGGAACCACCGATCCGCATTTTGTTACTCAATTGACTATCCAACATCAGAAAAACCACTATTCAGGGAGCACATTATAGCGATTTGACCCGGCATGCGTAGCCGTTTTTCCCCTTATCTGCTGACCAAAAAGTCTTTGATTTCATAAAGGCCCGTCATCACAGTCGGCGCCGCTTCCGGCCGGAACAGATTATCCACGCCAGGATCTTGCCCCCCATCCGCATCTGCCGTCGGGCGTCCCTGTGGGGCTGATCTCCCTGCCTTGGCCCGCCGCGGCGATGGGCGTAGGATGCCAGAAACCGTCACCCGTTTCTGCTCGCCGCCACCTCCCCCATCCTGGCGACTGCTTCACAAGGAGAATTGCATGTCTGATCTGACCCTGTATCTCGCCCCTGGCACCTGTGCCATGGCAGTGCACATAGCCCTGACCGAGGCCAAGGCCCACCATAACATCAAGGTACTCGACCTGACGGCCGGGGAGCAGCGCTCCGCCGCCTACCTCACCATCAATCCCAAAGGCCGGGTGCCGGCTCTCGTCACCGAGCGCGGCGTGCTGACCGAAACCCCGGCCTTGCTGCTCTATGTGGCGCAGCGCTTCCCGGACACCCGGCTTGCACCGCTGGACGATCCCTTCCTGCTGGCCCGCATGCAGGAGGTGAACAGCTTCCTCGCCTCCACGGTACACGTCTCCCACGCCCACGGTCGCCGTGGCAGCCGCTGGGCCGATGACGAACAGGCCATCGCCGCCATGCAAGCCAAGGTGCCGCAGAACATGCGCGATGGCTTTGCCGAGATTGAACGCCACTATCTGGTCGGCCCCTGGGTGCTGGGAGAGTGTTTCAGCTTGGCCGACATCTATCTGTTCGTAGTGGCGAGCTGGCTCGAGAGCGATGGCGTGGTCATCAGCGAGTTCCCCAGGGTAGCGGCCCACTATCAACAGATGCTGGCACGCCCCGGCGTGCAGCAAGCCCTCGCCCTCTAACCCGGTATCTGCGGGTGCCAGTGCTCTGTCTGGCACCCTTTTTCCCCCTCTCCATCCCCTGCATTGAGATCGTTTTCACATTTCTGCCATCTCACTGTGGATCGCTCGGGCCTTAGGGCCTATCTTCCCCACATGACGCAACCGGTTGCGTAACCGGTTGCCTAGATGAACATCAGATATGCGGACGCGAGTCTGCCGAGGTGCTGTATGAAACGAGGCAAGCTGCTCAATGCTCCCCTGAGTGCCCTGGTGGCACGGATGGGTCACACCGACGAGATCACCGTCTGCGACGCGGGGCTACCCATTGCGGCGGGGCCGGAGCGCATCGATCTGGCGCTGATGGCGGGCACCCCCAGCCTTGCAACCGTGCTGACCGCCCTGCTCACCGATCTGGTGGTGGAGAAGGTGATCATGGCGAGCGAGATAAAACTGATCAGCCCCGCCGCCCATCAGGCGCTGGTCGATCAGCTGGAGGCGCACGCCGCCGCCCAAGGCAAGCCCATCACCATCGAATACTGCCTGCACGAGGCGTTCAAGACCCGCTCCCGCCAGAGCAAGGCGATCGTGCGCAGCGGCGAGGTCACCCCCTACGCCAACATTATTCTCTGCGCCGGTGTGGCGTTTTAAGCCTCTTCAAGGAAGCTGCAAATGAGCACAACCTCCTCCTCGCCCATTTCGCCCATTCTGGAGCTCACCGGGATCGTCAAGACCTTCCCCGGTGTACGCGCCCTCGATGAGGCTGGTCTCAAGGTCTACCCGGGCCAGGTGATGGCCCTGCTCGGCGAAAATGGCGCCGGCAAGTCCACCCTGATGAAGGTGCTGACCGGCATCTATCAGGCCGATGCGGGCAGCGTCAGTTATCGCGGCCAGCCGGTGCACTTCAAGGGCCCCCGCGACTCCCAGGATCAGGGGATCAGCATCATCCACCAGGAGCTGAACCTGCTGCCTGAGCTGTCGATTGCCGCCAATATCTTCCTCGGCCGCGAACCGCGTACCCGTTTTGGCAGTATCGACCACAAACAGCTACGCGAGCGCGCCAGCGGCCTCTTGGGCCGCCTCGGCGTCAAGCACGGGCCGGATACAAGGCTTGGGGATCTCTCCATTGGCGAACAGCAGATGGTGGAGATCGCCAAGGCACTGTCGTTCGATGCCAGCGTCATCATCATGGATGAACCCACGGATGCGCTGACTGATACCGAGACCGAGCAGCTGTTTGTGGTGATCCGCGAGCTGCGCCAGCAGGGCTGCGGCATCGTCTACATCTCCCACCGTCTCAAGGAGATCTTCCAGATCTGCGACCGGGTTACCGTGCTGCGCGATGGCAAGTGGATCGGCGAGAAGGCGGTGAACGAGCTCGATGAAGACAGGATCATCGAGATGATGGTGGGTCGGCGGCTGGAAGAGCAGTATCCCCGCCTGCAACGAGAGCTCGGCCCCGTCAGCCTGCAAGTGAAAGATCTGGCCGGCCCCGGCGTGCGCGGGGTGAGCTTCTCCCTGCATCAGGGGGAAATTCTGGGTTTCAGCGGCCTGATGGGTTCCGGCCGTACCGAGCTGATGAAGCTTATCTACGGCGCCAGCCCCATCAGCGCAGGTGCGGTCGAAGTCGATGGCAAGGTCATGGTGCCCCGCAGCCCGGCCGATGGGCTGGCAGCCGGCATCGCCTACATCTCCGAGGATCGCAAGGGCGATGGCCTGGTGCTGGAGCTGTCGGTGCGCGAAAACATGAGTCTGTGCGCCCTCGGCGAGTTCATCCGCCACGGCAAGATTGACGGCAAGGCCGAACGTCAGGCGGTGAGCGACTATGTGCGGCTGTTCAACATCAAGACCCCGAGTCAGGATCAGCTGATAAAACTGCTCTCCGGCGGCAACCAGCAGAAGGTCGCCATCGCCAAGGGACTGCTGACCCGGCCCAGGGTGTTGATCCTGGATGAGCCAACCCGCGGCGTCGACGTGGGGGCCAAGAAGGAGATCTACCAGCTCATCAACCAGTTCAAGAAGGAGGGGATGAGCATCATCCTGGTCTCCTCCGAGATGCCGGAAGTGCTCGGCATGAGCGATCGCATCATGGTGATGCACGAAGGTCGCATCAGCGCAGAATTCATGTCCGCAGACGCCAATCAGGAGAAACTGATGGCGGCGGCAGTCGGTAAACAGTGGCAATCAGAGCAAGAGGCCTCCCAATGACAACCCAAACCCTTCCCCGCCGCGGCATCATGAGCAAGGCCTGGTGGATCGAGAACAAATCCCTGGTCGCCCTCCTGGTGCTGATCGGCGTGGTCTCGGCCTTAAGCCCCAACTTCTTCACCGCCGACAACCTGCTCAACATACTGCGCCAGACCTCGGTCAACGCCATCATGGCGGTCGGTATGACGCTGGTCATCCTCACCGCCGGCATCGATCTCTCGGTCGGCTCCGTGCTGGCCCTGTGCGGCGCCCTGGCGGCAACCATGGTGGCCATGGAGCTGCCCATCTGGCTGGTGGTGCCCCTCACCCTGGGAGCCGGTGCCCTGCTCGGCGGCGTCAGCGGTCTCATCATCGCCAAGGGCAAGGTACAGGCCTTCATCGCCACCCTGGTGACCATGACGGCCCTGCGCGGCGTGACCATGGTCTATACAGAGGGACGCCCCATCTCCACCGGTTTCAGTGACGGCGCCGATCACTTCGCCTGGCTGGGTACCGGCTACCTGCTCGGCCTGCCTGTGCCCATCTGGCTGATGGCCATCGTCTTCCTGCTGGCCTGGTTCATGCTCAACCACACTCGCCTCGGCCGTTATATCTACGCCCTCGGCGGCAACGAGTCGGCCACCCGCCTCTCCGGCATCAATGTGGCCAGGGTGAAGCTGGCGGTGTATGGTCTGTGCGGCATGCTGTCGGCACTGGCCGGGCTCATCGTCACCTCCCGCCTCTCCTCCGCCCAGCCGACCGCCGGCATGGGGTACGAGCTGGATGCCATCGCCGCCGTGGTGCTGGGGGGTACCAGCCTGATGGGGGGCAAGGGTCGCATCATGGGAACCCTGATCGGGGCGCTCATCATCGGCTTCCTCAACAACGCCCTCAACCTGCTCGACGTCTCGTCCTATTACCAGATGATCGCCAAGGCCAGCGTGATCTTGCTCGCCGTGATGATCGATAACAAAAGCAAGTAAGCACACACAAGGAATGAAATGATGAAAAAGCTCAATACCCTGCTCGCTGCCGCCATCATGTCCGTGCTGGGCACCGCCCAGGCCGCCGATCACACCCTGGCCATGGTGGTCTCCACCCTCAACAACCCCTTCTTCGTCACCATGAAAGAGGGGGCCGAAGCCAAGGCCAAGGAGCTTGGCTACGAGCTGGTGGTGCTGGACTCCCAGAATGACCCGGCCAAGGAGCTCTCCAACATGGAAGATCTCACCGTGCGCAAGGTCAATGCCATCCTGATCAACCCGACCGACTCCGAGGCCGTGGGCAACGCCATCCGCCTGGCCAACAAGGCCAACATCCCGGTGCTGACGCTGGACCGCGGCGCGGCCCAGGGTGACGTCAAGGCCCACATCGCCTCCGACAACGTAGCCGGCGGCAAGCTGGCCGGTGACTTCATCACCCAGAAACTGGGGGCCGGTGCCAAGGTCATTCAGCTGGAAGGGATAGCCGGTACCTCGGCCGCCCGCGACCGTGGCGAAGGTTTCGCCCTGGCCGTGGCCGCCAACAAGCTGGAAGTGCTGGCCTCCCAGCCCGCCGACTTTGACCGCACCAAGGGTCTGAACGTCATGGAGAACCTGCTGGCCGCCCACCCGACCGTGCAGGCCGTGTTCGCCCAGAACGACGAGATGGCGCTGGGTGCCATCCGCGCCGTGCAAGCCGCCGGCAAAGAGGTGATGATCGTCGGTTTCGACGGCACTGACGATGGCAAGGCCGCCGTGGCCAAGGGTAAACTGGCCGCCACCGTGGCCCAGCAGCCGGCGCTGATCGGTGCCATCGGCGTGGAAACTGCCGACAAGGTGCTCAAGGGCCAGCCGGTGGAAAAATCCATCCCGGTCCCGCTGCAAGTGGTCAGCAAGTAAGCTGACGGGGGGAGGCGTGCCTCCCCCTTTACCTCCTGTCTTCGATTAACCGTGCCGCTTGGCTTGGGCCCACTCAAGCCAAGATGTTCCAAATCAAGGGTGATAAGAATGAATCGTCTCGTTGTTCTGGGCAGTGTCAATGCAGATCATGTGCTGCGCGTTCCCCACTTTCCTCGCCCCGGTGAAACCCTGACCGGGCACAGCTATCAAGTCGTCCCCGGTGGCAAGGGGGCCAATCAGGCGGTCGCCGCCGCGCGCCTCGGCGCTCCCGTCGCCTTTATCGCCCGCATCGGCGATGACGCCATCGGCCAGCAGATGCGCCAGGGCTTTGCCCAGGACGGCATAGACGTCAGCGCGGTGGAGCTCGACGAGCAGCTTCCTACCGGCATCGCCATCATCTATGTGAGCGACGAGGGGGAGAACAGCATAGGCATCTCCGCCGAAGCCAATGGCGCCCTCTCCCCTGCCGTGGTCAAGCGCCATGAGACCCTGATTGCCGACGCCCACACCCTGCTGTTGCAGCTGGAAGTGCCGCTGGAGAGCGTGTTCGAAGCCGCCAGACTGGCTAGATCCCACGGCACCCGGGTGGTGCTCAATCCGGCGCCCGCCCAGCCGCTCTCTAGCGAACTGCTGGCGCTGGTGGATCTCATCACCCCCAACCAGACCGAAGCCGAGCTGCTGACCGGCGTCAAGGTCACCGACGAGGCCAGCGCGGCTCAGGCGGCGGCCCGCTTCCACCAGATGGGGATCAGCGATGTGATGATCACCCTGGGCTCCCAAGGGGTCTATTGCAGCAACGCCCGCCAGCAACAACTGATCCCGGGTTTTCGGGTCGAGGCGGTGGACACCACGGCCGCCGGCGACACCTTCAACGGCGCCCTGCTGGCCGCCGAGCTGGCCGGCGCCGATTTCAAGGCCGCGGTGCGCTTTGCCCACGGCGCGGCTGCGCTCTCTGTCACCAAGTTCGGCGCCCAGAGCTCGATCCCGAGCAAGCAGGAGGTCGAGGCCTTCCTGCTCGCCCAGACTGCGCAGGGGCACTGATGGCCAATATCAAGGAGGTGGCGGCGCGGGCCCAGGTCTCTACCACCACAGTTTCCCACGTCATCAACGAGACCCGCTTCGTGGCCGAGGAGACCCGGGAGCGGGTCTTCGCCGCCATGCGCGATCTCAACTATGCCCCCAGCCTGGTGGCCCGCAGCCTCAAGGTGAAGGAGACCAACAGTATCGGCATGCTGGTCACCACCTCCAGCAACCCCTTCTTCGCCGAGGTGGTGCGCGGGGTGGAGCGCTACTGCTTCGAGCAGGGCTACAACCTGATGCTGGGCAACACGGAGGGGCAGGCCGAAACCGCCCTCTCCTACCTCAAGATGATGCTGCGCAAACGGGTCGATGGCCTGCTGATCATGTGCAGCGAGGGGCAGCAGGAGGTGTTCAACCAGCTCGACTGGCTCAAGAGCCTGCCGGTGGTGGTGATGGACTGGGGCATGGAGAGCAAGGACGTGGATCTCATCGCCGACAACTCCCATCGCGGCGGCTACCTGGCCACCCGCCACCTGCTGGCGCTCGGTCACACCGACATAGGCTGCATCACGGGCCCCCACAGCCGCGCCCCCGCCAATCAGCGCCAGTCCGGCTTCGAGCAGGCGATGCAGGAAGCGGGGCTGACCATCAATCCGGCCTGGATCCAGGAGGGCGACTTTGACTGCGCCAGTGGTTTCAGTGCCATGCAGCAGTTGCTGGCTCAACCCAAACGGCCGAGCGCCCTCTTCATCTTCAACGACATGATGGCCATGGGGGCCATCAGCGCCGCCCATCAGGCAGGCTTGAACATACCGCAGGATCTCTCCATCGTCGGCTATGACAACGTGGCGCTGGCGCAATACCTGTCACCGCCGCTCACCACCATCAATCAGCCCAAGGAGGAGCTGGGTCGCCTCGCCGTCACCCGGCTGCTGGCGCGGATCAACGGGGTGGCGGTGGATAATCACCTGATCACGGTAGATCCTGACTTGGTGATCAGACAATCCTGCGCCCCCTTCCCCACCCCCTGATTTTCTAAACACATCATGCAAAAAGGCGACCCCTGGGTCGCCCTTTTTATCGCAGCCAGTCAGGCCTGCTGTCGCTCGGCCTGCGTAACCGGGGCCAGGCGTATCACGCCCAGTCGCTGTGCCAGCGGCGCCAGCAGACCGGCGTGAGCCGACGCCACCGGCAGCCAATAACGCAGTGGCCAGCCCGCCGCCAGCAAGTCCGGTGTGCTGCTGCCAATCTCGCGGAGCGCCAGGGTACAGGTGCACTGGTTCAGCTTGGCCAACAGGGCGGCATCCTGCTGCAGGCTTGGCAGCAGCAATATGGGTTCGACATGGGCCAGCGCGGGCAGATAGGCCAGCACATGGGCCAGCTGAGCCTGATGCGTGAGCGCGATCAGCAGCGGCTGCGGCTCACCGCCGGCAGGCTGATCATGCTCTTGCAGCAGCCGTGCGATCACGGGCCCCAGTATGCCGCCCTCCTGCAACCAGCCCATCTCGCAGGGCGTCAGCGTCTCCTGCCAGCGCAGCGACAAACCTGTCACCGCAGCGCCGCTCTCGCTGCCGAACCGCTGGGTATCGATCACCAGAGGGGAAGGCGCCACGTTTGCCAGCCAGTCCCGCAACTGGTGCAGCTGACGCTGGGTCAGTTGCAACTGCAGCTGCATCCCGGGCTCGAACCAGGCGAGATCCCCATCGGCATCGCGCTTGGCCTGATTGAGAGCCAGAATGGCCTGATCCAGCAGCCGTTTGGGATCCGGTTCCTCCTGCACCTGGGCAACCCCCAACCGACACGCCAGCTCGAAACTGCTCTCCCGGGTCACGAACTCGAAATGGAGCAGGCTCATCAACGCCTGGATCTGCGCCGCCATGCTCTGCCGCCCGGCGGTCAGGATCACCGCAAACTCATCCCCACCCAACCGGTAGGCATGACCGCCATGGGCTTGCTGCAGCTTGTCCGCCACTGTTTGCAGCAATCTGTCTCCCACCTGATAGCCGAGCAGATCGTTGACCTGTTTGAAGCGCTTCAGATCGAGCACCACCAGCGCCAGGGCATGGGAAGAGTCCAGCGAGCGTGCCAACTGTTCCTGCAAGGCGCGGCGATTGCCGAGCCGGGTCAGGGGATCGAGCAGGGAGAGACGCCGGTTCTGCAAGTTGGCACGAATGAGGGCAAACACCAGCACACCACCGGTCACCAGCAGGATCAGTTGCCAGATCTGCAGCCAGAACAGGCTGCTGCGGATCTGGTTGACCGAGGCTTCCCGCTCCTGGCCGGAGAGGATCTGATCGCCAATCTGCTCAATCTGGCGAGTCTGCTCGGCAATCTGGGTCTGCAGTTGTTCGAGCTCGGCCCCTTCTCGCAGTTGCCCGTCCTGTATCTGGGGTTCGAGCCGCTTTATCTGTTCGAACAGTCCGGCCAACGCCTTGCCCAGCCCGTGACGCTCGCGCGCCTCGGCGGTTTCACTGCTGATGAGGAAGATATCCAGCCGGTTCCACAACAGATCGTAATTGAGGCTCAGGGTCTCCATCTCCAGTTGCCCGGCCCGATAGAGACGCAACTCATAGAGGAAACGCTGGGACTCCAGCATCACCTGGCTGATGTTCCAGTGGATGTTGCGATAGAAGGTATCGACCAGCTGCTCCTGGCGGTGTTGCAGATAGAGCCCGCAACCCGAGGAGAACAGAAACAGCAAGGTGATCGAGACCAGCAGCAGGTTATGGCGCTGACGACCCATCAGTCGATGATCTCGATGCGGGTCACCTGCCAGACCATGCAGTTATGAATGGGGGGAATGTCCAGCTTGGGGTGGCTGGAAAACGGGATCAGCAGCCAGAGCGGCCCCTTGTTGCGCCGGGTCAGCGGCTTGTCATCCTCGTGGCGCACCAGGGTCAGGGGCACACCGTCAAACAGGGCAAGATCCACCACCTGCTGATAGCCGTTGAGGGCCGAGACGGCAATCTTGCTGGCACTCAGAATTCCCTGCGCCGCGAGTACGGCCGCCAGGGTCGGACCACGATAATGGTGCGAGCCCTGAGTCCAGGGCGTGGTGGTGGTGAACTCGGTTTGTGGCAGGGCGGCCAGCGCCGCGTCATCGAGCGTGAGCTGCTTGCCGTTGGGCAGCACCAGCGTCATCAGGGGGGTAGATGCCAATGCGCTGGCGCTGGCCAGCATCAGGAGGAAAAAAGCGATCCATTGCTTCACTGTGGTCATGATGATTTGCGCCAACTGCGTCCCATATTTGGGTTGCCAGTGTGGCGATTTCACCAGGTCATTGCAACTGTGACATGCCACAGTTGCTCAGGATCCGCGCATCTCCATCCAGTTGTGACCGTCTATCTGCTTGGGCTGATGCACACCGCAACGTTGCAGCAACTCGTCAACGAAGGCGGGCACCAGCAGAGAGGCAGGCCCGTACCGTTTTTCATCAAACTGGCTGCCCACCTCGCTCGGTTCCAGATTGAGCTCTATGGTATGGGCACCGTTCAACCCGGCCTCATGCACGAAACCGGCGGCGGGATAGACGGCACCCGAGGTACCGATGGAGATGAAGAGGTCGCACTGGGCCAGTGCGCCGTAGATGCGATCCAGCCCCAGCGGCATCTCGCCAAACCAGACCACGTGCGGGCGCAGTGGCTGGGGAAACTGGCAGCAGGAGCAGAGCTCATCCTGATGCAGATCGCCGCGCCACTCGATCACCTGGCCCGACTCGGGACAGCGGGCCTTGAGCAGTTCCCCGTGCATGTGGATGAGGTTCTTGCTGCCCGCACACTCGTGCAGGTTGTCGATATTCTGGGTCACCAGGGTGACTGTGCCCGGCAGCAGGCGTTCGAGGCGAGCCAGCGCATAGTGGGCCGGGTTGGGGTGGATCTGCGGTTGTTGCAGCTGATGGCGGCGCGAGTTGTAGAAGCCTTGCACCAGGGCGGGATCCCGCGCGTACCCTTCCGGGGTCGCCACATCCTCCACCCTGTGCTCTTCCCACAGACCGTCGCAGGCCCGGAAGGTCTTGATGCCGGATTCGGCAGAGATCCCGGCGCCGGTAAGGATGACGATGTGTTTAGCTGACTGCACCATGATGGATTCCCTCTGTCCGCATACAAGGCTGACCTTAGCACAGGGTGAAAAACAGGCCTATTCGCCCTTGGTCTTATGAGGATACCCCCGTCACAGGGTATCGAGCACGCTCAGATCGAGCCGGACAAACACCAGCTCCCGCCCCGTCACCAGGGTGAGCGGCAACCCCAACCCGCGCAGGAGTGCCAGCATGGGGCGATTCTGGGCCAGCACCTCGGCCGTCCACTCCCGAATGCCTTCGGCGCGCGCCAGCAGCGCCAGTGCCAGCAGGATACGCCGCCCCGCCCCCCTGTGCTGGAAGTGATCCGCCACCAGGCAGGAGAACTCGGCCCGATCCGGGTGCAGCCGCCGCCGGATGGACTGGGCCTGGGCCAGCGGCAGTCCCAGACCATCGGTGAGCAGCAAGCCTATCTGGGACGCTCTGGGGTAATCGAGAAAGAAGGCGAGCTGATCGGCGGTGGGGGGCTGCTTGGCCCGCATGAAGCGCAAGTAAATGCTCTGCTCGCTCAACGCCTCATAAGCCGCCTTGATAGATTCGGGATCGGCCCCCGCCAGCTCTTGCAGCCGGCAGGGGACACCCCCCACTTCCATCATCAGCGGCAAGGATGCCCGCGAGGTGGGATGCAGCCAGCCGGCCAGACTGCGGCGCAAGCGCGCCTCGTCGGGAGGCCAGCAGAGATAGCGAGGCACGAGTTACCAGCGCCCCGTCATGCCGCGATCGCGCCACAACTCGTTATCGAGCAGGTTGAAGGGGTCATCCAGATAGAGGGCGATGCCGAGCTCCCTGGCCCGGTTGATGAAGCGCCCCAGCAGGGAGTCCGGCGTCATGGCCTCCAGCCCGGGCAGCAGGCTCTGCCCCAGCAGCAGGTGCTGCAAGGGCATCCGCTCCAGCAGATCGAACGGCATGTGCTGATCGCTGTCGAGCAGCAAGGCGAGCCTGGCGCCGGCCAGACTGGCCTGCAACACCAAGGCAAACCGCTCCGCCTGACTGAGCAGATGGTCGCGACGGTGAATGACCAGGGTCAGCTCGCCGGCGTCTCGCCCCTGCTTGCCCAGCCACTCCCGCACCAGCTCCCAGCGTGGCGGCAAGCCGGTCACCGCCAGCCAGACGGGTAGCCTGGAGGGGGGATCCGAGATAAGCCCCAGCAGCCCCTTCTCCTCCCCCTGCCAGGTACGAATGGTACGGCGCTGGCCACTGAGCCGCTGTTGCCGCTGGGGCCCCAGATAAAGCACCTTGAGCAAGCGCAGCAGATCGTCGGTCAACAGGGGCTTGGCCAGGGCCGCTACCACGTTGAAACCGGCGTCATGCAGCAGGCGCCGGGCACCGTCTATCAGGGTCTGATCGTGCGCTGACAGCAATATGATGGGCAGGCCGCTTTGCTGGTACTGGGGCTGGCTCATCAACAGGCTGATGGCATCCTGCTCCACCAGACTGAGATCGCTGATGAGCAGTGTGACCTTCCCCTCCGCCAGCGCCTGGATACAGGCATTGCCATCCTGCACCCATTGACAGGAGAGCCCCAATCCCTGGATCTCCTGCTGAATGTGGGCCCCCTGAAAAGGGTGATCCTCCAGCAACAAGATCTGCATCCCGGCCAGCCAGTGTTGCCACTGCTGATAACGGCCATGCACGCCAGCCAGCCAGTCATCCGAGAGCCGATAGATCCCCTCCCCCTGCGCCATCAGTTGCGGCAGATAGTCGGCGCCAGCGTGCGAGGCCGGATCAAACAGGGCAACGGCACCGGCGGCAAACAACCCCTCCCAGTGCCAGCAGGCATCGGGTTTGGTGCGACGCAGGGTCGCAAATTCGGGCAGGCTGACCGCCTGGGCCGCCCGATAGGCGACCCCATCCAACGCATAGATGGTCACGGGATGGAAGAAACGCTCTTGCGTCTCTGCCGGATCCAGCAACGCCAATAACTCTTCATCTGTGATGATCATGTCAGACTCTCTCACCCAATCGCCGGCACACTTCATCCAGAGCGTGCCGCAGCGGGGATATCAGGGGTTGCCGTGGATCCCGTTGCCACTGCTCGATCACCTGGATAAGCGGGGTGGCCCCCACCATTTTGGCGGCCCCCTTCATCTTGTGTAAAGCCGCATCGAGCGCCATCTCATCCCCTTGTGTGATGCAGTGCTCAATGTCGGCCAGATCCTGGCGAGTGGCCTCCAGATAGAGGGTGACAAGCTCAGCGCTCAGCAGCGGCAGCATCTGGTCCAGCCATGCCGGCGCCAGGCTCTCCTCTGGTGCCCTGGACAACGGGGTGACTGTGTCGGCTGAGGTCGGCAGGCTGCGCAGCAAGTTGGCCAGATCCTTAAGCAGCAGGGGCTTGTCCAGATGCCCCCGGCAACCGCAGCTGGCCAGTCGCTGCGCCGCCTGCTCGCTGAGATCGGCGGTGATCACGTAGGCCGGCAGATGCTGCCAGCGCGCCGAGTCACGCAACTGCTGACACAGCTGGGCCCCATCCATCACCGGCATCTGCAGATCGGTCAGCACCAGATCCACCGTCTCGTGCTGTAAGATGTCGAGCGCCAGCTGGCCATTGGCCGCACTCAGTACCTGGGCACCCAGCTGGGTCAGTTGCATGCTGATCAATACCCGATTCACCTCGTGATCTTCGACCAGCAGCACCCGCATCCCCTGTCCCGGCAGACTCATCGCCTCCTCGGCAGAGGACACCAGCCTGGGCTGCAACAGGCTGACCACAGCGCCTGGCACCCAGGGCTCGCCCTGCCAGTCCCAGTAACGCAGGCCCTGTTCATCTTCGGCGGCGCGCAGCAGGGGGCCGGCGGGGTTCTCCCTCAGGCCGAGCTCGCCAAGCCAGGGCATGAGATAGGCACGCTCCGTATCGTTCAACTGGATGTTGACGCTGGTCACTCTCGGTTGCCAGCGCGGCGCCTCGTGCAGCAACACCAACGGCAAGGTGCAGGTGAAGCGGCTGCCCCCGAGGGGACGCGGCTCGACCCGGATCTCACCGCCCATCTGCTCCATCAGCTGACGGCTGATGGCCAGCCCCAGTCCTGTGCCCTGAGCCCTGGGCTGACCCTCCTCTCCTCCCTGCTCGAAGGGCAGGAACAGGCGAGGCAGCAGATCGCTACTGATGCCGGGCCCTTCATCATCCACACCACACAGCAGGCGGTTGCCTTCACGACGGGCCCACAGCACCACCTCACCGGCGGGGCTGAACTTGATGGCGTTGGCCAGCAGGTTATGCAGCACCTGCTGCACCCTGTGGGGATCCAGCTCCACCTGTGCGGGCAGGCGATGATCAATATCCAGCCGCAGTTGCAACCGCTTGGAGCGGGCCTTGGACCAGTGCACCGCCGCCACGTGCTCGCACAAATCCACCAGATCGGTCGGCTGGGGAGAGAGCGCCAGCTGCCGGTTCTCGTTGCGACTGAAATCGAGCACATCGTTGAGCAGGCCGAGCAGCTCGTCCCCCGCCTGTCTGACATGGGAGAGCGCAGAGCGCTGCTCCGCCGACAGTGGGGTGTGATCGAGCCACTCCAGCAGCCCCAAAATGGCATTCATGGGGGTACGGATCTCGTGGCTCACCGCCGCGAGAAAGCGCCCCTTGGCCAGCACGGCCTGCTCGGCCCGCTCATGGGAAGCCTGCAAGGCATGCTCCTGCTCGACTCGGGCGGTCACATCCTGCACCACACCGTAAACGCGCCACCCCCCTTCCGGCTGGCTGCGACCCCGACCATAAAACTGCAGCCACCGCGTCCCCTTGTCCGGATGGGCATAGCGCAGCGCGTAGGAGAAGGGCTGCCCCGCCTGCAACATGGCCAGCATGGGCAGCCGCATCTCGCGCCTGTCCTGATGCAGCAGCCGGCTGAGCGCGCTGTCGGGATCGCGGCGGATCTGCTGGCTGGCCAGCCCCAGCAGCTCGTAACTACCGCGGCTGATGAACTCGACCTGCGCTGTACCGCCCTGCTGCAGGATGAACTGAATGACGACCCCGGGCACCGTATTGGTGAGGGCACGCAGGCGACGCTCGGCCTGGCGCAGCAAGCGGGTGCGCTCGCGCAGGGCGCTGATATCGGACAGTGCGATCAGATCCCCGGCCTGTGTCTGCTTGCCCAGTTGCAGCGGGATCTGGGCGTAGGAGAACACCTGATCTCCGAGGGACAAGGTTCCTTCCGCCCCCTGCACCTGGGATGATGGCAGGCTGAGCTCGGCCAGATAACGGGCCTCCAGCCGTTTGGCCTGCTTGTTGCGCTTGATGATCTCCCCCTGATTGTCCCGCAGGAAGACAGGCACCGGCAGCGCCTGGAACAGAGACTCCCTGAACTGGCTCTCCAGCGCCAGTGTCTGCTCCATCTCCTGACGCTGACTCACCTCCCGCGCCAGCTGCTGGCGGGAGCGCCAGATCAGCCAGATGACGCCAGCGCTGATCAGCAGCGCCAGCAATACGGATCCCAGCCAGATACCGTAACTGACGCCTGCCTGCTGGGTCAGCACCAGCTGTCGCCAGCGCTGGTTGAGTTCATCGTTCTGCCTGCCGGTGAGGGTCATCAGACTCTGTTCCATCACCCCCGCCAGTCTGGGGCTACGGGAGCCTATGGCAAAACCGAGCCCGAAGCGAATCGGCAACTCCTTGATGTCCAGGCCATCGAGCCGGTTGTTGCGCAGCGGGTACTGCAGCTGATACAACTCGGCCAGCATGGCATCGGCCTTGCCTGCCTGCACCTGCGCAATGCCCGACTCAAGCGTCTCGCTCTTGCGCCACGCATGCTGGCCGAAACGTGCCAGCATGTCGGGGTCATAGAGGCTGGCGGGCACCACCACCTCCCCCTTGAGCGCCTCCAGCCGATCGAACGAGTGGGACTTGCGGCTGACCAGGGCGTAACGACTCGCGACCATGATGCGGGTGAAGTCGAACTCGCGGGTCAGGGCCGGGGTCTCCAGCAGGCCCGCCATCATGTCCGCCTCGCCACTGCGCAGCTTGACCAGTGCCTCCTCCCTGTCCCGGGCGGGCACCACATGGAAGTTCAGTCCGGTCTGCAGGCTCACCCGGCGCAGCACATCGGCGCTCCAGCCCTTGAGCTGCCCCTGTCCGTCGATGCCGCTATAGGGCATAAGCGCAGGATCCACCACCAGCTTGATGGTGCGGGAGGTACCGACCAGCCAGGCCTGCTCCTCATCGGTGAAGTGCAGCGGGTTGATGTCCTGCTCTCCCTGTTCCAGATAGCGATCCAGATCCTTGTAGAGGCTGCCAGGGGGCATGTAGCGGATCGCCGTGTCGATCAGCTCCCTGAGCTCGGGCTTGTCCTGCATCATAATGCGGTAGCTGATCACCAGTTCATCGCTGCGCAGCCGGCGCAGCCGCAACCCCTCATCCGGGTATTCGCGCATCAGGTAGCGCAGTTGCAGGTAATCCCCCAGATAGGCAGTCCCCTTGCCGGCCACCAAAGCCGCATACCAGTTGTCGGCATCGGTCAGGGCCAGCTGGGTCGCATGGGGATAGAGCAACTTGAGCGCTTCGCTCGCCTGCCAGACGGGCGACACCAGAAAGGTGGCGCGTTCCAGCTCGCCGCGATAGAGGATGGCGGATTCGGCCTCCAGCAGGGCGCGGCTCAGGGCCATGCCCGGCAGTGCCTGCAGTGAGGGGCCGACATAGGGGATGAGATCGCAGCGCCCCGCCAGCAGCCCCTGCTGCACTGCGGACCAGTTTGGCAATTTTTCGTGCAGCAGTGGCACCGGCAGTTGCTCGGCCAGCCGTTCCAGCTGATCGATCAGCAAGCCCCCCGACTCTTCGAGATAGGGCGGCCGGATCAGGGCCGGATAGCAGATGGTCAGCGGTTTGAGCGCGTCGGCATAGGCCTGGGTGGCAGGCGACAGAGGCAGGGTCATGGCCTGCACCGGCATGGCCAGCAACAGTGTGAGTAAAAGGCGGGTTTTTATCATGCAAAAGTAAAAGCCAGGCGGCTGCCTGGCTTTTTGTCACTCGTTGGGTTCAACATTTTCTACCCTGGCCTTGAGTTTCTGGCCAGGCCGGAAGGTCACCACCCGACGGGCGCTGATAGGAATATCTTCGCCCGTCTTGGGATTACGTCCAGGACGCTGATTCTTCTCACGAAGGTCAAAGTTACCGAAGCCTGAAATCTTGACTTGTTCACCACGCTCAAGCGCCTGTCTGATTTCCTCAAAGAAGGCTTCCACCATATCTTTGGCTTCACGCTTGCTCATCCCCAGCTGGGTGAACAGGTGCTCTGCAATGTCGGCTTTGGTAAGCGCCATAGATCAATCCCTCAAGGATGCATTCAACTCTTCACCAAGGGCCCGCACGACATTGTCTACGGTCTCGGCAATCTCTTTCTCCTCCAGAGTGCGCTGGGTGTCTTGCAATACAAGACTGATGGCCAGGCTCTTCTTGTCCTCTGCCATACCAGCACCCTGGTATACGTCAAACAAGTTTATTCCAACTACCTGATTTCCGCCAACTTTTTTAATTACTGCGAGGACATCGCCAGCCAGAACCGCAACGTCGACCACCACGGCAATGTCACGACGGTTGGCAGGGAAGCGAGAAACCTCGGCCGCAACCGGCACCTTGGCCGGGGTCAGCTTGTCCAGCTCCAGTTCAAACATGACGGCGCGGCTCTTGAGACCCAGCTTCTTCTCGAGGCTCGGGTGGATCACGCCGATGTGGCCGATGACCACACCGTTGCGCAAAATGGCTGCGCTCTGGCCCGGGTGCAGGGCACTGTGCTCGGTACGCTCGAAGCTGAAGGTGGCTCCTTCGGCGGTCAGATCCAGTACCGCTTCCAGATCCCCTTTCAAATCAAAGAAGTCGCTACCGCGGTTCTTGATATCCCAGTGCTCGTCGCTCTGGTTGCCGGTGATGATGCCAGCCAGCATGGGCTCCTGACGAATGCCGTTTTCAGCGCTCTCGTCCTTGATGAAACGCAGACCCTGCTCGAACAGACGCACCCGCGCCTGCTGACGGTTCTGGTTGTAGACCACCGCCTGTACCAGACCCGGGAACAGCGACACCCGCATGGCGGACATCTCGACCGAGATGGGGTTCGGCAGCACGATGGCATCGCTCTGCGGATAGAGCAGTTGCTGCGCCTTGGGATCCACGAAGCTGTAGGTGATCGCTTCCTGGAAGCCGCGGTCAACCAGCAGGTCGCGCACCCGCTTGAGGGTCACCTGCCCTTCAGCCTGCTCAACCATAGCCAGAGAGGCAGCGGGTTTGAGGTTCGGGATGTTGTTGTAGCCGTAGATGCGGGCCACTTCCTCGATGAGATCTTCCTCGATGGCGATATCGAAACGCCAGGAGGGCGCCAGCGCAGTCCAGCCGTCAGCATCCACAGTGACCTGCATGCCAAGGCGGGTCAGGATCTCGACCACCTGGGCATCGCCTACGCTGATGCCGATCACCTTGTCGAGCTTGGTGCGACGCAGCTTGATGGGGGCCGCTTTGGGCAGATGGGCATCGGATTTGACCTCGATGACCGGACCCGCTTCGCCGCCGCAAATATCCAGCAGCAGACGGGTGGCTCTATCCATCACCTTGGCTTGCAGCTCGGGATCCACCCCGCGCTCAAAGCGGTGGGAGGAGTCGGTGTGCAGACCATAGGCACGGGCACGGCCCGTGATGGAGAGCGGCGCAAAGAAGGCGCACTCCAGCAGGATGTCTGTGGTGGACTCGGAGACGCCGGTGCGATCGCCACCGAAGATACCGGCCATGCAGGCAGGACCTTTGGCATCGGCAATGACGAGCGTGGTCTCTTTGAGCTTCACTTCGTTGCCATCGAGCAGGGTCATGGGCTCATCGGCCTTGGCGCGACGCACCACCAATTCCCCTTCCAGCTTGGCCAGGTCGAAGGCATGCATCGGCTGACCGTATTCCAGCAGCAGGAAGTTGGTGATGTCGACGATGGCGTCGATGGAGCGGATGCCGCCACGGCGCAGCTTCTCCTGCATCCAGAGCGGGCTCATGGCGTGCAGGTTCAGCCCCTTGATGACGCGGCCCAGATAACGCGGGCAGTCGGCGCTTGCCTCGACCCGGATCGGGAAGGTCGCGTCTATGGTGGCAGCAGCAGGCGCCCAGCTCGGCTCGACCACGTCGGCGCTGTTGAGCACGCCGATCTCGCGGGCAAGCCCTGCGATCCCGAGGCAATCGGCGCGGTTCGGGGTCAGATCCACGTCGATAGCAACGTCGTTCAGGTTCAGGTATTCACGGATATCGGTGCCGACAGGGGCATCGCTTGGCAGCTCAATGATGCCATCCGCTTCCACCTCGATACCCAGCTCGCTGAAGGAGCAGAGCATGCCGTGAGACGGTTGGCCACGCAGCTTGGCTTTCTTGATGGTGAAGTCGCCAGGCAGGGTCGCGCCCACTTTGGCCACACAGACTTTGAGACCGGTGCGGCAGTTCGGCGCGCCGCAGACGATGTCCAGCAGCTCGGCCTCGCCCACGTTGACCTTGGTCACTCGCAGCTTGTCGGCGTCCGGATGCTGGGCACACTCGACCACTTCACCGACCACCACGTTGTTGAACTGGCCGGCCACAGCTTCCACGGCGTCCACTTCCAGGCCGGCCATGGTGATCTGCTCGGCCAGTGCGTTGTCACTCAACTCGGTGCGGACCCACTCCATCACCCAGGATTTACTGAATTTCATGTTCTCTCGCCCTTACTTGAACTGCTTGAGGAAGCGCAGATCGTTTTCGAAGAAGGCACGCAGGTCATTGACCCCGTAACGCAGCATGGTCAGGCGCTCAACGCCCATGCCGAAGGCAAAACCGGAGTATTTTTCCGGATCGATACCGACCGAACGCAGCACGTTCGGGTGCACCATGCCGCAGCCCAGCACTTCCAGCCACTTGCCGTTCTTGCCCATGACGTCCACTTCGGCGCTCGGCTCGGTGAACGGGAAGTAGGAAGGACGGAAACGTATGGTGAGATCTTCCTCGAAGTAGTTGCGCAGGAAGTCGTGCAGTATCCCTTTCAGCTCGGTAAAGCTGGCATGCTCGTCGACCAGCAGGCCTTCAACCTGATGGAACATAGGCGTGTGGGTCATGTCGTAGTCGTTACGATAGACACGGCCCGGCGCTATGATGCGGATTGGCGGCTGTTGCTGCTGCATGGTGCGGATCTGCACACCCGAGGTATGAGTACGCAGCATCAGATCGGGATTGAAGTAGAAGGTATCGTGATCGGTACGCGCCGGGTGATGAGCCGGAATGTTCAGCGCATCGAAGTTGTGGAAGCCATCTTCAATCTCGGGACCGCGTTCCACTTTGAAACCCATCTCGCCAAACAGCCGCTCGATGCGCTCGACGGTGCGAGTCACGGGGTGCAGACCACCGTTCTCGATACGACGGCCCGGCAGGCTGATGTCGATGGTCTCGGCAGCCAGCTTCTGGTTCAGCTCCTGCTCCACCAGTGCATCACGGCGTGCGTTCAGGGCATCCTGAACCTGCTGCTTGGCCTGGTTGATCACGGCGCCCGCGGCGGGACGCTCTTCGGCGGACAAGGCGCCCAATGTCTTCATCTGCTCGGTAAAAAAGCCTTTTTTACCCAGATATTTGACCCGGATCTCGTCGAGGGTCGCAACGTCATTGGCGCCCTCAATCTCGGCCTTGGCCTGGCCGACTACTTCTTCAAGCTGTTGCATGTCTTCCTCGTCACCACTCCCGAAACAGGAGCCTGTTAGGCTAAATAAGGTCAAGAGGGGAATAATACAAAAAAAGCCCCTTGGCTGACCATAGTTATGGCGGGCTTTTCTCCCTAGAAATCATTTTGTTATCAGGCAAGCAGCCTGCCCTGCCCTCTACTTGCATCAAATATGGGTAAAGAATGCTAGTTTGTTGGCATATGAAGGCTGCATGTTGCAGGGATGAAGAGCAATGGGTGAGCGCAATAACAGGATGTAAAAATGACGGGCAGCAAAAGACGGACAACAAAAAAGGAGGCCTGAGCCTCCTTTTATCTTTCATAACAGAACCGGATTAAACCAGCGCTGCTTTAGCCTTTTCAACCAGGGCGGTGAAAGCCAACTTGTCGTGAACGGCGATATCGGACAGGATCTTGCGATCGATCTCGATAGAAGCCTTCTTCAGACCGTTGATCAGACGGCTGTAGGACAGACCGTTCTGACGGGCTGCAGCGTTGATACGCGCAATCCACAGCTGACGGAACTGACGCTTTTTCTGGCGACGGTCACGGTAGGCATACTGGCCAGCTTTAGTTACCGCTTGTACCGCTACGCGGTAAACTCGGGAACGGGCGCCGTAGTAACCTTTGGCGGCTTTCATTACTTTCTTGTGACGAGCGCGAGCAGTCACACCACGTTTAACTCTTGGCATTTTTCACATCCCCCTTATGCGTACGGCAGACAAGCGACAACACGTTTGTGGTCGGCAGCAGAAACCATGAACTTCGGCCCCAGCTTGCGCTTACGCTTGCTGCTCTTCTTGGTCAGGATGTGACGCAGGTGGTTGTGCTTGCACTTGAAGCGACCCGAGCCAGTCTTCTTGAAGCGCTTTGCAGCACCCCGGTTGGTTTTCATCTTCGGCATTTCATACTCCGCATTGTGAGTGACAACAAAATCGCAAGGCGAACCGACTCATGGGGCGAACCCATGAGTCAATTTCTTGTGGGCCTTAAGATTTCTTCTTAGGTGCGAGGACCATCACTGCTTGACGGCCTTCGACTTTCGGGAACGACTCTACTACGGCCAACTCTTCCAGATCGTTCTTGACGCGCTCCAGAACCTTGATACCAAGATCCTGGTGGGCCATTTCACGACCACGGAAGCGCAGGGTGACCTTAGCCTTGTCCCCGTCTTCCAGAAAGCGAACCAGGTTGCGTAGTTTTACCTGATAGTCGCCTTCGTCAGTGCCAGGACGGAATTTGATTTCCTTGACCTGGACGACTTTCTGCTTTTTCTTCTGTTCTTTGGTTGTTTTGCTCTTTTCGTAGAGGAATTTGCCGTAATCCATGATGCGGCAAACGGGCGGTTCAGCGTTAGGACTGATCTCGACCAGATCTACTCCAGCCTCAAGGGCCAAGTTCAGTGCATCATGGATCTCGACGACACCCAAAGGCTCTCCGTCAATACCAGTGAGACGAACTTCTTTCAGACGAATCTCGGTATTGATCCGGTGAGCGCGGGCTTGCGGTTGCTTGCCCAGTTTTTTTCCGCCTTTTATAGCTTATTCCTCCACTTTCTTTTGTCCGCGGGTCTGAACTTCCTGGGTCAACAGAGCAACTAGCTCTTCAACAGGATAAGTGCCCAGGTCAGCCCCTTTACGAGTCCGTACTGCAATCTTACCGGCTTCAACTTCTTTATCGCCGCAGACCAGCATGAAAGGTACTCGCTTCAAAGTATGCTCGCGGATTTTAAAGCCAATCTTCTCATTTCTCAAGTCCGCTTTTGCGCGAAGACCCGCATCATTCAATGCTTTGGCTACTTTTACCGCATAATCGGCCTGATTATCTGTGATATTCATGACCACAGCCTGAGTCGGAGCCAACCAAGTCGGGAACAATCCGGCGTACTCTTCGGTCAGAATACCGATGAAACGCTCGAGTGAACCCAGAATGGCCCGGTGGATCATCACCGGTACGTGGCGTTCGTTGTCTTCACCCACATAAGTGGCACCCAGACGTCCAGGCAGGGCGAAGTCGAGCTGCACGGTACCACACTGCCAAGCACGATCAAGGCAATCATGCAGGGTAAATTCGATCTTGGGACCGTAGAAGGCGCCCTCACCCGGCTGCAGATCGTACTTCAGACCGTTCAGCACCAGGGCTTCGGCCAGCGCCGCCTCGGCGCGATCCCAGGCCTCATCGGAGCCAATGCGCTGCTCGGGACGAGTCGAGAGCTTGACCACGATATTTTCAAAACCAAAGGTGCCGTAGACGTCATAGACCATACGGATACAGGCGGACACCTCTTCCATGATCTGCTCTTCGGTACAGAAGATGTGAGCGTCATCCTGGGTAAAACCACGCACCCGCATCAAGCCGTGCAGGGAACCGGACGGCTCGTTGCGGTGGCAGGAGCCGAACTCGGCCATGCGCAGCGGCAGATCGCGGTAGGACTTCAGCCCCTGGTTGAAGATCTGCACGTGACCCGGGCAGTTCATCGGCTTGATGGCGTACTCGCGGTTTTCAGACTGGGTGGTGAACATGGCCTGGGCATACTTCTCCCAGTGACCTGAACGCTCCCACAGCACGCGATCCATCATGAAGGGACCCTTCACTTCCTGGTAGTCGTACTCTTTGAGCTTGCCGCGGATGAAGGTTTCCAGCTCACGGAAGATGGTCCAGCCATCGTTGTGCCAGAACACCATGCCGGGGGCTTCTTCCTGCATGTGATACAGGTCGAGCTGCTTGCCTATCTTGCGGTGGTCGCGCTTGGACGCCTCTTCCAGACGCTGCAGGTAGCCTTTGAGCTGCTTCTTGTCAGCCCAGGCTGTGCCGTAGATGCGCTGCAGCATCTTGTTGTTGGAATCGCCACGCCAGTAGGCGCCGGACATCTTCTGCAACTTGAAGTGGTGGCAGTGACGCATGTTGGGCACGTGCGGGCCGCGACACATGTCGACGTACTCTTCGTGATGATACAGACCAGGCTGGTCATCACGGGCAATATTCTGATCCAGGATCTCGACCTTGTAAGTCTCGCCACGGGCTTCGAACACGTCGCGTGCTTCCTGCCAGGAGACTCTCTTCTTGACGACGTCGTAATCCTTGGCGGCCAGCGCCAGCATGCGCTCTTCCAGGGCAGCCAGATCCTCGTCGGTCAGGGTACGATCCAGATCGATATCGTAGTAGAAACCGTTGTCGATGACGGGACCTATGGCCATCTTGGTCTGGGGCCAGAGTTGCTTGATGGCATGACCCAGCAGGTGAGCACAGGAGTGGCGCAGTATGTCCAGACCTTCTTCGTCTTTGGCGGTGATGATGGCCAGGGAGGCATCGGCTTCGATCAGCTCGCAGGCATCCACCAGTTCACCGTTTACCCGACCGGCAATGCACGCCTTGGCGAGACCCGGACCTATGTCCGCGGCCACGTCCATGACGGAAACGGAGTGGGCAAATTGACGTTGGCTGCCGTCAGGCAGAGTAATGATTGGCATTGTGTGTTTCCTTGTACAGTGGTGCCCCCTACCAAAGGGCACATGCGGGATGGAAAAAATCATTCAAAAAAGGTGATGTTCTGGCTCTCCACAGCACTTTGCGAAGACACCCAGTGCCGCAAACAGCTTGCGTGACGGCACAAAGCAAACCAAAAACCGGACTATGCTACCAGAAGTAGGCGGGGCTGTATCGGGTTTGATGAGATTTTCTACAACCAAATGAGGTGCTTGCCGGTTAGTCACCCAACAGGGGTTGCCAGTTGAAATCGAAGGTACTGCTCCCCTCCTCGACCAGTGCGAGCTCCTCCAACACCTTCAATGCAAGCTTGTTGCCCTTTTGCGAGGCCTGATAGAGCCACTGCTTGGCCTGAGCCAGATCGACCCGGCCACTCACCCCCATCAGGTGCAGCACGCCGACTTTCAGCATGGCGGGCACGTCACCGTTGCGGGCCGCCAGCTCCATCCAGTGAAATGCCTGCCGCAGATCCCGCTTCACCCCGGCGCCGCGCAGATAGACCTCCGCCAGCCGGTACTGGCCGAAGGCATCGCCCGCCTGCGCCGACTGGCGATAGAGACTGATGGCCTGCTCCATGTCCTGCTCTGTGCCCTGCCCCACTTCATGGCTCCAGCCCATCAGCGCCTGCGCGCGCGGGATCCCCTGCTCGGCCAGCGGTTGCCAGATCCTGGTCGCCGTCTCGAACTGGCCGCTGCGCCAGGCCCGGTTGGCCGATGCCAGCTCCTGCTCGGTCGAGAGCGGGATCAGCCGCCAGATGACCAGACCAAGCACTCCGATAAACAGCCAGCGGCAGGTGATGGGTTTCATGATGATTTCCGTGATCCAGTTCGCATTTTGTCTATGTAAACGAAATGTAGCGCCGTGATCAAGCAGGAGATCCCGTTGACATGCTTTTTATGTCGGTATGAATTGGCAGAGCTTGCATTTGGCAATGAGGGTCAGCATGATAACTGTATATATAAACAGTATCAGTGCGAGACGATGGCAGGACGAGGCAGCACCCACAATATCGAGCATCGTTTCAGCGGCCCGCTGGTCGAGGCTGTCGACGATGGCTGGGCCCAAACCGAGTGGGAGGCAGCATTTGCCGCCACTGCTCCCCGCACCGAGGTGAAGGAGATAACGGCACGCAGCATCATCAGCTACAACCGCTCACCGGATGTGCCCTTTGGTCGCTCCATCAACCCCTATCAGGGCTGCGAGCATGGCTGCATCTACTGCTATGCCAGACCCAGTCACGCCTACCTGGAGCTCTCTCCAGGCCTCGACTTCGAGACCAGGCTGTTTGCCAAGCTAAATGCCGCCGAGCTGTTGCGCCGGGAGTTTGCCAAGCCAATCTATCAGCCAGAGACCATAGTGCTCGGCGCCAATACAGATCCCTATCAGCCCATCGAGCATCACTATCGCCTCACCCGCGCCTTGCTGGAGGTGATGCTGGCCCACCGTCACCCGGTGGGCATCATCACCAAGAGCGCCATGATATTGCGCGACCTCGATCTGCTCGCCGAGCTGGCCCGGGAGGGTCTCTGCCAGGTGATGGTGTCGGTGACGACCTTGAATGAAACCCTGCGACGACAGCTGGAGCCCAGAGCCAGCACAGGCGCGGGTCGGCTCAAGGTGGTCGAGAAGCTGGCACAGGCCGGGGTGCCGGTCGGCGTGCTGGCGGCCCCCATGATCCCGCGCCTCAACGAGCCTGAGCTGGAGCAGATCATCAAGGCGGCGGCCGAGGCCGGTGCCCACTGCGCCGACTACATACTGCTGCGATTGCCCCACGAGCTGACCACCCTGTTCAGCGACTGGCTGGAGGAACACTACCCCAGCCAGAAGGAGGCCATCCTGAACCAGCTGCGGGCCAGTCGGGATGGCGGGCTCAACAGCCCCGCCTTTGGCACCCGCATGCGCGGTGAAGGCCAGTTTGCCGACTTGCTCGCCCAGCGCTTTCGGCTCATCAGCAAGCGCCTGGGCTTGGGCAAGCGCCATCTTCAGCTGCGGCGGGACGGCTTCATTCGCCCGGGCGAACAACTGCGGCTGTTCTGAGCGCCCCGACAGCGTCAACCGCGCTCACAACGCCTCCCCTTCGCCGGTACACCACAAACCATGCTGACGAGCAGGGCCTCACCCCCTTGGCCGAGGCGAGTGCGTGGCCTTGCCCTGGGCGATCAATTCGGCGGGCAGTCGTGCCGGCTCATGGGCCACTTCGTCCTCATGCTCCCCTGCCAGCGACGCTGGTTGATGTTCGCCCCATACCCGGCTCCACCAGATCTCCCACATTACCCAGCTAGTCATAAGGTGCTCCTGTTTGATGGCTGCGCGTCGCAGTCTGTTGAGTGCGACAGGGGCAAGCTTGGCCGCATCCCATGACAGGGGGATGACGCAGGCATGATGAATTGAGGACAAGGAAACAAGGAGGAGTGCAGTCATGCTCGCGGTGCGCGTGATCAGCGACGCGTGCGGCAACAGGATCAGGCTGACCCATCAGACTGGGGGCGCGCGGCCAGAGACAAACGGCAGCAACAAAAAGAGCGACCCTGGGGTCGCTCTTTTTCATGGAGGCAGACGCGCGATTATTCGTCGCTCGCTGCACCCTCTTCAGTGGACCCTTCAGTGGATCCTGCATCGGCAGAGCCGGCATCTGGCGCGGTATCTGTGCCTTCGGACACCTCACCGTCAACGGCCACGATGTCGTTCTCTTCCTCGTCGCTCTCGGCGATACGCTGCAGGCCGACGACTGTCTCGTCTTCACCGGTACGGATCAGACGCACACCGCCGGTGTTACGGCCTATGACGCTCACCTCGGCGACGCGAGTACGGACCAGGGTGCCGCCATTGGTGATCAGCATGATCTGGTCGGTATCTTCGACCTGGATCGCATCGATCACCTTGCCGTTACGCTCGTCCACCTTGATGGAGCGAACGCCCTGGGTACCACGGCTCTTGGTCGGGTACTCGGTCAGCGCGGTACGCTTGCCGTAACCGTTCTCGGTGGCGGTCAGGATGGCACCCTCGCCACGGGGGACGATCAGGGAAACCACCTTGTCACCGTTGAGCAGGCGGATACCACGAACCCCACCGGCGGTACGGCCCATGGGACGTACGCCCTTGAAGGTACCCTTGCTTTCGGTGCCTTCGCCGTTGTCGCTGCCATCGTCGTCGTTGCCGGCGTCAATGACACTCTCGTCATCCCCGTCGACATCATCGCTGGCATCGGCATCGGCTGCATCGGCGCGGCCGCTGCCTTCATTGAAACGAACCACCTTGCCCGCATCGGAGAACAGCATGATCTCGTTGCTGCCATCTGTGATATCCACCCCGATCAGCTCATCACCCTCTTTGAGGTTGATGGCACGAATGCCGGAGGAGAGCGGACGGCTGAACGCAGACAGGCTGGTTTTCTTCACGGTACCGTCGGCGGTGGCGAAGAAGACATACTTGTCGTCGGCATACTCTTTGACCGGCAGGATGGCGGTGATGCGCTCACCCTCTTCCAGCGGCAGCAAGTTGATGATCGGACGACCACGGGCGCCACGGGACGCCTCCGGCAGCTGATACACCTTGAGCCAGTAGACCTTGCCACGGGTGGAGAAGCACAGAATGGTGTCGTGGGTGTTGGCCACCAGCAGACGTTCCACAAAGTCCTCTTCCTTGATCCGGGTAGCCGACTTGCCACGACCACCACGACGCTGGGCCTCGTAGTCGGTCAGCGGCTGGTACTTCACATAACCCTGGTGAGACAGGGTCACGACCACGTCTTCCGGGGTGATCAGATCTTCGATGTTGATCTCGGCGCTGGAGGCGCTGATCTCGGTGCGACGCGCGTCGCCATACTGCTCGCGCACGGCCAGCAGCTCATCGCGGATCACTTCCATCAGCCGTTCCGGGCTTGCCAGGATGAACAGCAGCTCGGCGATCAGATCCAGCAGAGATTGGTACTCTTCCAGGATCTTCTCGTGCTCGAGGCCGGTCAGCTTGTGCAGACGCAGATCCAGGATGGCCTGGGCCTGCTGTTCGGTCAGGAAGTATTGACCTTCACGGATGCCGAACTCCGGCTCCAGCCACTCGGGGCGGGCCGCGTCGTCGCCTGCCTTTTCCAGCATGCCGGCCACGTTGCCGAGTTCCCAACCGCGGGCAACCAGCTTGGCCTTGGCGTCAGCCGGGGTATCGGAGTGACGGATCAGCTCTATGATGGGGTCTATGTTGGCCAGCGCCACCGCCAGACCTTCCAGGATGTGAGCCCGATCCCGCGCCTTGCGCAGTTCGAACACGGTCCGGCGGGTCACTACCTCGCGGCGGTGCAGCAGGAACGCATCCAGAATGTCTTTAAGGTTCATCACCTTGGGCTGGTTGTTATCGAGCGCCACCATGTTGATGCCGAACGTGGTCTGCAGCTGGGTGTGCTTGTAGAGATTGTTCAGCACAATCTCGCCAGACTCGCCACGTTTGATCTCGATAACGATGCGCATGCCGTCCTTGTCGGACTCATCGCGCAGGGCACTGATGCCCTCGACTTTCTTCTCTTTGACCAGCTCGGCGATCTTCTCGATCAGCCGCGCCTTGTTCACCTGATAAGGCAGCTCGTGAACCAGAATGGTCTCGCGACCCGTCTTGTCGTCCACTTCCACTTCGGCCTTGGCGCGCACATAGACGGAGCCGCGACCGGTGCGGTAAGCCTGCACTATGCCGGCGCGACCGTTGATGATGGCGCCAGTGGGGAAATCAGGCCCTGTGATATAGGTCATCAACTCATCGATGGTGAGATCGCTATTTTCGATCAGCGCCAGACAGCCGTTGACTATCTCGGTGAGGTTGTGAGGAGGAATGTTGGTCGCCATGCCCACCGCGATACCGGATGAGCCGTTGACCAGCAGGTTGGGCACCTTGGTGGGCATGACAGCCGGGATCATCTCGGTACCGTCGTAGTTCGGTACCCAGTCCACTGTCTCTTTGTCCAGATCGGCCAGCAGCTCGTGGGAGATGCGGGCCATCCGCACTTCGGTGTAACGCATGGCGGCGGCGCTGTCGCCGTCGACCGAACCGAAGTTGCCCTGACCATCGACCAGCATGTAGCGCATGGAGAAATCCTGCGCCAAGCGGACAATGGTGTCATACACGGCACTGTCGCCGTGCGGGTGGTATTTACCAATTACGTCACCGACCACACGGGCCGATTTTTTATAGGGCTTGTTCCAGTCGTTCCCCAACTCGTTCATAGCAAACAGAACGCGGCGGTGAACCGGTTTCAAGCCATCACGCACATCCGGCAGAGCTCGTCCTACGATCACGCTCATGGCGTAATCAAGATAGGAACTCTTGAGCTCTTCTTCGATGTTGATCGGCGTGATCTCTCTGGCCAGATCGCTCATAGAAAGCCTTAATCCCTAATTAGTTGTTCTTTGGCTTAAACAGCGCGCCATGGTAACACACTGAGCCAAATACCTTAAGCCACAAATCCGGGTAACAAGTCGGGCTGGTGTGACAAAGTGTGTCCGTTATAATGCCCGCCAGGACAATAGATTGCGCCCAAGTCTTGCTACCTGCGCGCCCTGCCACAGGATCATCAAAACATGAATAGTGATGCCAATGTCGATCTGACAGAAATCGCCAAATTTGAAGCCATCGCCTCCCGCTGGTGGGACATGGAGGGCGAATTCAAGCCACTGCATCAAATCAATCCGGTGCGCCTTGACTGGATCATCGACAAGAGCGGCGGCCTGTTTGGCAAGCACATCCTCGACATCGGCTGCGGGGGCGGCATTCTCTCCGAGAGCATGGCCCGGCGCGGTGCCCGCGTCACCGGCATCGACATGGGCAAGGAGCCCCTCGGCGTCGCCCGCCTGCACGCCCTCGAGCAGGGGGTGGAACTCCAGTACCAGCAGATGACGGCGGAGGAGCACGCCGGCCAGGCCCCTGGCCAGTATGACGTGGTCACCTGCATGGAGATGCTGGAGCATGTGCCGGATCCGGCTTCTGTGCTGCGCGCCATCGCGACCCTGGTGCGCCCGGGCGGACGAGTGTTCGTCTCCACCATCAACCGCAACCCGAAAGCCTACCTGATGATGATCCTGGGGGCCGAATACCTGATGAAGATGGTCCCCAAGGGTACCCATGATCACAAGAAGTTCATCACCCCGGCCGAACTGTGTCGCATGGGTGAAGCGGCGGGCCTGCTGGTGCGGGACATGAGCGGCGTGCACTATTCGCCGCTGACCGGCCAGTTCAAGCTCGGCAAGAACGTCGACGTCAACTACATGGTGGAGTTCATCCGCCCGGAGCAAGGCTGATGAGCGACTCTCACCCGGCGCCGCTGCGCTGCGTGCTGTTTGATCTCGACGGCACATTGCTCGACACGGCTCCCGATCTGGGCGCCGCCGTCAACCATGTGCTGGTGAGCGAAGGCTTTGCCCCGCTCTCCGAGGCCATCATCCGCCAGACCACCTCCCACGGCGCGCTCGGGCTGCTCAGGGCCGGGCTTGGCGATGAGCTGCTCGAGGAGCTGGGCGCCACGCGCCTGCGCACCGCCCTGCTCGACTTCTACGCCGCCCACCTGTGCGTCGGCACCCGCCCCTATGAGGGCATGCTGGATCTCATCGAATGGCTGGACGAACGGGCCCTGCCCTGGGGCATAGTCACCAACAAGCCGGGGTTTCTCACCGAGCCGCTGCTGGCGGCCCTGCCCGAGCTTGCCAGCTGCGGCGTCACCGTCAGTGCCGATACCCTGCCGGTGCGCAAGCCAGACCCTGCCCCCATGTACTTTGCCTGCGAGCAACTGGGCGTCGACGCCGCCCACTGCCTCTACGTGGGGGATCACGTGCGTGACATAGAGGCCGGCCGCAATGCGGGCATGCGCACCGCAGTCGCGGGTTGGGGTTATCTGAGCGATGACGAGGATCCCGCCGACTGGGGCGCGGATCTGCACTTCGATACCGTGCAGGCCCTGCACCACTGGCTGCGTTACGAGGTAGCCTGACCCATGATCCGCCGGGTCACAGGCATTGATGGATCATAAAGGCAGCTTTATTGCTAATAGGCACCCATATGAACACCAACATATGGATGTTCGTCGGTACGCCAGGATGCGATGGGAGATCAGGAGTGATCTCCCGTTTTTGCCGTTTGGCAACCGCTAACACACTGGGACAGGACACCTTTTGACCCTTGCTGCACAAGGGATAACCAGACTGAATTTGCTAGTAAAAACACCCCGTTTTCGCAAGCAAAAAAAGTTATTTAAATTTTCCATGTTCGATCATCAGACTTGCATTTACCGGATCGGACGCATGAAAACCCACTCACTGTGAGCATCCACTAACCTGGGTCGCGACACCCACAATTTATCCACAGCTAATGCCTTATCCACAGATTGCAAAGCCGGGTAGACCTCACTATCTTGTAGCTCGAACTTAAAATAACACTATATCTTGTGATTCATCGCACAATACGCCCCCACCTCCCGCAGCCGATCACGGCCAGGAGGTCAAGGCCGTGCGATGGTTTTTCGGGAATCAACTAAAGGTCATCAGCCAATGAACTTGTTTGTGACGAAGCGTAACGGCCACAAAGAACCCATCGATCTGGATAAAATTCACCGCGTGCTGGATTGGGCCGCCGAGGGACTCGACAACGTGTCTGTCTCCCAGGTGGAACTCAAGTCCCACATCCAGTTCTATGACGGCATCCGTACCGCCGATATCCACGAAACCGTCATCAAGGCCGCTGCTGACCTGATCTCCGAGCAAAGCCCGGATTACCAGTACATGGCCGCCCGTCTGGCCATCTTCCACCTGCGCAAGAAGGCCTACGGCCAGTTCGAGCCGCCCCACCTCTACCAGCACGTCGCCCGTCTGGTAGACATGGGCAAGTACGACAAGCACCTGCTGACCGACTATACCCAGGCCGAATTCGAGGAACTCAACGAGCACCTGGATCACTGGCGTGACATGGACTTCTCCTATGCGGCCGTCAAGCAGCTGGAAGGCAAGTACCTGGTGCAGAACCGCGTCACCGGCGAGATCTACGAGAGCCCGCAGTTCCTCTATATCCTGGTGGCGGCCTGCCTCTTCTCCAAGTATCCGAAAGATACCCGTCTGGACTACATCAAGCGCTTCTACGATGCGGTCTCGACCTTCAAGATCTCCCTGCCGACGCCCATCATGAGCGGCGTGCGCACCCCGACTCGCCAGTTCAGCTCCTGCGTGCTGATCGAGTGCGATGACAGCCTGGATTCCATCAATGCCACCGCCAGCGCCATCGTGCGCTACGTCTCCCAGCGCGCCGGTATCGGCATCAACGCCGGGCGCATCCGTGGTCTGGGCAGCCCCATTCGTGGCGGTGAAGCCTTCCACACCGGCTGCATCCCCTTCTACAAGTACTTCCAGACGGCGGTCAAGTGCTGCTCCCAGGGCGGCGTGCGCGGCGGTGCGGCCACCCTGTTCTACCCGCTGTGGCACACAGAAGTGGAGAGCCTGCTGGTGCTGAAAAACAACCGCGGCGTGGAAGAAAACCGGGTCCGTCACATGGACTACGGCGTGCAGATCAACAAGCTGATGTACCAGCGCCTGATCAAGGGCGGCGACATCACCCTGTTCTCCCCGTCCGATGCCCCCGGCCTGTACGACGCCTTCTTCGCGGATCAGGACAAGTTCGAAGCTCTCTACGTCAAGTACGAGCAGGATCCATCCATCCGCAAGAAGACCCTCAAGGCGGTCGATCTCTTCTCCCTGATGATGCAGGAACGCGCCGGCACCGGTCGCATCTACATCCAGAACGTGGATCACTGCAACACCCACAGCCCGTTCGATCCGAGCGTGGCGCCGGTACGCCAGTCCAACCTCTGCCTCGAAATCGCGCTGCCGACCAAGCCGCTCAACAACGTGGATGACGAAGAGGGCGAGATTGCCCTGTGCACCCTGTCTGCCTTCAACCTGGGCGCCATCGAGAAGCTGGAAGATCTGGAAGAGATGGCGGATCTCGCCGTGCGCGCCCTGGATGCCCTGCTCGACTATCAGGACTACCCGCTCAAGGCCGCCCAGAAAGGCAGCATGAACCGTCGCACCCTGGGGATAGGCGTCATCAACTACGCCTACTACCTGGCCAAGAACGGCGCCCGTTACTCCGACGGTTCCGGTCTGGCGCTGACCCACCGCACCTTCGAGGCGATCCAGTTCTACCTGCTGAAAGCCTCCGTGCAGCTGGCCCGCGAGTTCGGCCCCTGCCCGGCCTTCAACGAGACCACCTATGCCCAGGGCATTCTGCCCATCGATACCTATAAAAAGGATCTCGACAACCTGTGCAACGAGCCGCTGCACCTGGACTGGGAAACCTTGCGTGAAGAGATAAAGACTGTGGGTCTGCGCAACTCCACCCTGACCGCCCTGATGCCGAGCGAGACCTCCAGCCAGATCTCCAACGCCACCAACGGCATAGAGCCGCCGCGCGGCTTGGTGTCGGTCAAGGCCTCCAAGGACGGCATTCTCAAACAGGTGGTGCCCGAGTATCATCGCCTGAAAGATCAATACGAACTGCTCTGGAAGCAACCGAGCGTCGATGGCTATCTGCAGCTGGTCGGTATCATGCAGAAGTTTGTGGATCAGGCGATCTCCGCCAACACCAACTACGACCCCGCCCGTTTCGAAGGCAACAAGGTACCGATGAAGCAGTTGCTCAAGGATCTGCTGACCGCTTACAAATACGGCCTCAAGACCCTCTACTATCACAACACCCGTGATGGTGCGGATGACGCACAAGCCGATATGCTGGATGACGGTTGTGCCGGTGGCGCCTGCAAGATCTGATTAACCGGGCGGGAGCGACAAGCTCCCGCTCTCCTGTTTTATCCATTCAATACATTCTGGTAACCATGGCCTATTCAACTTTCTGCCAAACCCAAAACGACCAGCTCAAAGAGCCGATGTTTTTTGGCCAATCGGTCAATGTGGCCCGTTATGATCAACAAAAACACGAAGTCTTTGAACGGCTGATCGAGAAACAGCTCTCCTTCTTCTGGCGCCCGGAAGAGGTGGATGTCTCCCACGACCGCATCGACTATCAGGCACTGCCGCCCCACGAGCAGCACATCTTCATCTCCAACCTGAAGTACCAGACCCTGCTGGATTCCATCCAGGGCCGCAGCCCGAACGTGGCGCTGCTGCCGCTGGTCTCCATCCCTGAGCTGGAAACCTGGATCGAGACCTGGGCCTTCTCGGAGACCATCCACTCTCGCTCCTACACCCACATCATTCGCAACATCGTCAACACCCCGGCCCAGGTGTTCGACGATATCGTGACCAACGAACAGATCTTGAAGCGCGCCGGCTCCATCAGCTGCTTCTACGATGACCTGATTGAAGCGACCGCGCTCTATAACCTGCACGGTGAAGGGACCCACAGCGTCGCCGGACAGATGCGCACCATCACACTGCGCGAGCTGAAGAAGAAGCTCTACCTGTGCCTGATGAGCGTCAATGCGCTGGAGGCGATCCGCTTCTACGTCAGCTTCGCCTGCTCCTTCGCCTTCGCCGAGCGCGAGCTGATGGAGGGCAACGCCAAGATCATCAAGATGATCGCCCGCGACGAAGCGCTGCACCTGACCGGTACCCAGCATATGCTGAACCTGATGCGCACCGGCCAGGACGACCCCGAGATGGCCGAGATTGCCGCCGAGTGCGAGCAGGCCTGCTTCGAGATCTTCAAGGAAGCCGCCATTCAGGAGAAGGAGTGGGCCGAGTACCTGTTCCAGGACGGCTCCATGATAGGCCTGAACAAGGACATCCTCTGCCAGTACGTGGAGTACATCACCAACCTGCGCATGAATGCGGTCGGTCTGCAGCCAGCCTTTGCCGGCGCCAAGCAAAACCCGATCCCCTGGATCAACACCTGGCTGTCGTCCGACAACGTGCAGGTCGCCCCCCAGGAAGTGGAAGTCAGCTCCTACCTGGTCGGCCAGATCGACAGTGAAGTGCACGCCGATGACCTCGGTGATTTCGAGCTGTGATGAGGTTTACCCTGATGGCCTCGGTGACGTCGCGCGGTGAGTGACACCGTCAAGATGCGGGCCCCTGCACCGCAGCAGGTCACGGAGCAAGGGACACAGGCGCCGCTGGTGCATACCCACGACGGCGCCCTGCTCGCCCATCCCGGCGAGAGCCTGTTGGAGACCCTGGAGCGCCACGGCCATCATGTGGAGTTCCAGTGCCGCAGCGGCTATTGCGGCGCCTGCCGCACGCCCTTGCTGGCAGGCTCGGTGCACTACCCCAATGTGCCGCTGGCATTCGTCTCCCCAGGGGAGTGCCTGCCCTGCTGCTGCAAACCGGTCGGTGCCATCCGGCTGGACATCAAGAAAGGCTGACGCAGCAAGCACCACACACTTCGCCAAACAAAAAGCCGCCGGATTGCTCCGGCGGCTTTTTTATCGCTCGTCTTTTTATCGCTCGTCTCTGGCTTGGGGCCCTGACCCGTCAAAACCCCTTGATTGGCTTCAAAGCCAGGGAGCTGCGGTCGGCCCCTGGTGCAGGCCCAGCTTCCAGACCCGACCAAAGTGCTTGTAGTGACCGGCCGCCACACCCGCCTTCTCACCCATGCCGTGGTAAAGATCCAGGTGCCCCTTCTTCACGGCGCCACCCACATCCAGCGCGATCAAGAGCCGCAGCTGGTGTTTGCCGGTCCAGTTGCCCGCCTTGTCGAGCAGAGGCACTTCCGCAAGGATGGGGGTGCCCATCGGCAGCAGGGTCTTGTCTGCCGCCACGGCCGCCAGCGGCAGCAACGGAATGCCGGCGGCGCCGATCACGTCATTGGTGGGGCGACGCTCGAAGAAGACATAGGAAGGGTTCTGCTCCACCAGCTCCTTGACGCTCTCCTCCGGTTTGCTGTTGGCCCAATCCTTGATAGCCTTCATCGACATCTGCTCCTTGGGCACTTCACCGCGGTCGATCAGCACCCGGCCGATACTCACGTAGCCGTGACCATTCTTGCCGCTGTAACCCAGGTATTGCAGCCGATCTTCATCCCCGTAGTGGACAAAGCCCGAGCCCTGTACGTCCATCAGGAAGTTGTCGATGAGGGATTTACTGTAACCCAGCTCCAGCCCCCGGTTGGCCAGCGCCCCTTGGTGGATCTCGGCCCGGCTCGGGCAGCGGCCGCCGCACTTGGGCATGGCATAGATGGGGTACTTGTACTTGGCATCCGGGCGATGACGCACCTCCAGTACCGGCGAGTAGTAACCGGTAAACAGCACGTTGCCCATGCGATCGGCACCGCCCAGCTGGGCCAGGCTGATGCCGTACCGGGTGATCTGGGCGGGATCTCCACCATTGGCTACCCAGCGGGAGAGTTGGCGATAAAGCTCGCCATAGCGGCGGGTCATCTTGCCAGAACGCTCCAGCACCAGCCGGCTCTGGGGACCGAACTTGCTGTAGTCAGAACGCTGGCGACTGTTGACACGTTCTACCCGCACTAGATCATCCGGCAGGGGGCCATCCAGATACTGCTTGCCCAGATTTTCCGGCACCTCGCAGTTGAGAAAACATCTGGCATCGGGTTTCTTCTTGGGCACCTGTGCTTGATCAGAGTTGCCCGCACAACCGGCCAGCCCCAGCACTGCGGCGGTCAGCCAGTACGCGTGTTTATTCATATGTCCTCATATAACACCAAGCCTCATGCTTGGCGGGGAAGATGCCAAATTTGCAGGGGGAAAGCAAACGCCATCAGCCCCTTGGCAACGGATTTTTCCAAAGGGGATCTTCTGGGTTATAACAAGGTAACAAGGTGTGAGAGGCCATGGATGGAACAGCTCGAGATCTTCCCGCTGCAGAGCCCCTGCATCGGGGTATGCGAAGTGAACAACAAGGGCTACTGCAAGGGCTGCCTGCGCAATCGCGAGGAGCGCTTCAACTGGCTCACCATGACCCCCACCGAGCAGCAGGAGGTAATGCGCCTGTGCCGCAACCGCAAGGCCCGGGTGGACGCCGCCCGCCGCAAGGCGCAAGAGGCTATCCAGGCCAGTGAGCAAGCGCAGGCCGGCTGGGATTTTTGAATCTCCCCACCCCTCTCTATTATCCCTTCCTCATCAGCCATAAAAAAAGCGGCCCGCAGGCCGCCTTGTCATTCATGGTTGTGAGCTTGTCACGCCGTCGCCAGCTTGGCCTGCGCTTCGCCGCGCTTGAGCATGGCGTAGCCAACCCCGGTCACCAGGGAGCCTGCCGCTATGGCCAGTATGTACATGAACACATGGCTGATGGCGTTCGGGATGAAGAGCACGAACAGGCCACCGTGAGGGGCAACCAGCTCGCAGCCGAACAGCATGGAGAGCGCACCCGTCAGGGCGCCACCCGCCATGCAGGCCGGGATGACGCGCATCGGATCCTTGGCGGCAAACGGAATGGCCCCCTCGGAGATGAAGCACAGACCCAGCACAAAGGAGGCCTTGCCCGCTTCCTGCTCCGCCTTGATGAACTTGGCGCGAGCCAGGAAGGTAGCGATCCCCATCCCCAGCGCCGGCACCATGCCGGCGGCCATCACGGCAGCCATGGGAGCGTAAGTTTTGGAGGCCAGCAGGCCTACCCCGAAGGCGTAAGCGGCCTTGTTGACCGGGCCACCCATGTCGAAGCACATCATGGCGCCTATGATGACACCCAGCAGCACGGCGTTGGCAGAGCCCATGTTGTTGAGGAAGGTGGTCATGGCACTCATGATGCCCGCAACCGGACCACCCACCACGTAGATCATCACCAGACCGGTAAACAGGCTGGCAAACAGCGGAATGATGAGGATGGGCTTGAGCGCTTCCAGGGTCACCGGCAGACGCACCTTGTCACTCAGGTACTTGGCACAGTAACCGGCCAGGAAACCGGCGACGATACCGCCGAGGAAGCCGGCGCCAAGAGAACTTGCCAGCATACCGCCTATCATGCCGGGCGCCAGACCCGGACGGTCGGCGATGGAGTAGGCAATGTAACCGGCCAGTACCGGGATCATCAGGGCGAAGGCCGATCCACCACCAATTTTCATCAGGGCGGCGGCGAGGGTTCCCTCAACCTTGAACGCCTCGATCCCGAAGATGAAGGAGATGGCGATGATGAGGCCACCGGCCACCACCATGGGCAGCATGAAGGAGACACCGGTCAGCAGGTGCTTGTAAGGGCCGGCCTTCTCCTCTTTCTTGGGCTGGCTGGTGCCGCTGTGGCGATAGAGTGTTGCTTCAATCCATGCCTTGTCGAGCTCGGCACGGGTCTTCTTGAGCGCAGCGCCTGTGCTGGTGCGATAGACCTGCTTGCCATCGAAGCGGGTCATGTCCACCTCGATGTCGGTAGCGAGGAACACCAGATCGGCGGCGGCAATCTCATCCGCGGTCAGGGCATTCTGGGCACCGACCGAGCCTTGGGTTTCGACGCGGATCTGGTGGCCCAGCTGCTTGGCCATGGTCTCGAGCGCTTCCGCCGACATGAAGGTGTGTGCCACCCCGGTTGGACAGGCGGTAACAGCGACAATGCGCTTGGCACCGGTTGTCGGCTTGGCAACGACAGGAGTCGCCTGATGGCGATAGACGCTGGCACCGCTGGTGGCGGCCTCCAGCAAGGCGGCCGGATCCTGCAGCGCCAGATCCATGCTCCCCTGATAGACACGCTTGCCGTCATAGGCGGCGAGATCCACTGGGCTACTTGCCACCACCAGCACCAGATCGGCGGCGGCAATCTGCTCCTTGCTCGGCACCTGACGAGGTTGCACGCTGGAGCCGACATCGAGGGTGAGCTCCCAGCCCGCCAGTTTGGCCTGCTGTTCTATCCGTTTTGCAGCGAGAAAGCTGGTGGCAATGCCCGCAGGGCAAGCCGTAACCAGAATTGCTTTCATTGGGCATCTCCTGAGTTTTCCATTGAGGGGGTATTGAGTCGGGTCGGGGCAAGGTCATCCAGACGTTGCACACGCACTTGCTCGAGTAAAGGTGTCAGTACATCGATATCACTAAAACCGACCGCGATCTGACTGACCGCCAGCGCCGAGACGGCGGTGGCCAGACGCAGGGTCTGCTCCGGTGCCCAGCCGAGGCTGAGGCCGTGGGCCAGCCCCGCCACCAGGGAGTCGCCGGCACCGACTGTGCTGACGACCTTCATGCGCGGCGGGATGGCCTGCCAGGTGGCATCCGGACCAAACCAGACCAGGCCGTCGGCGCCGTTGGAGATCACCACATGGGCTATTCCCTGGGCCTGTAGCTCGCGGGCACACTCGGCCTGCTCGCTCAGGGTCTTGATGGGGCGACCGGCCCATTGCTCAAGCTCTTCCAGATTGGGTTTGATCAGGGTCGGCGCGGCCTTGATGCCTTCCGTCAGGGCCAGGCCGCTGCAATCGAAGATCACCTGCTTGCCCTTGGCCTTGAGCAGGCGAATGAGGCGAGCACAGTAATCGGGGGCAACCCCCTTGGGCAGGCTGCCCGCCAGCACGAACCACTCCGCCTGCGGTGCCAGCTCGTCGATGGCCGCCTCAAGGGCCGCCACTTCACCCTCATGGATGGTGAGCCCCGGCAGGTTGAGATCCGTAACCCGACCCGATTGCTCCGAGATCTTGACGTTGATACGGGTGCTGCCCGTCACGCGCACGAAGTGATCGGCCAGTGCCCGCTCGGCAAACAGGGTGACGAAGCTCTGCTGGTTGCCCTCGCCGAGCCAGCCGGTCAATCCCACCTCACGGCCCAAGTCTTTCAAGACCATGGCAACATTGATCCCCTTGCCCGCGGCGCGCAAATTGGCTTCGCTCACCAGATTCACCTCACCCAGGCTCATGGCCTCGAGGCGGGCGGTGAGATCCAGCGCGGGGTTGAGGGTGATGGTCACTATGTCCATCAGTGCGCCCCCTCGCCCAGCCCGGCAGCAATGGCCGCACCAATGCCCTTGAGGGCCGCTTCGGCATCCGCCCCTTCGGCGCGAAACGCCAGACGGTGCCCGCACTTGACCCCAAGACCGATCACCTTCATCAGACTCTTGGCGGAGACGGCTTCTCCGCTGCCATCCAGATTGGCAACCCGGATGTCGGATTCAAACTCTTTGGCCACCTTGACCAGCATGGCGCCCGGACGGGCGTGCAGGCCATGGGGATTGATGATGGTGAAGGTCTCGGAAAGACCGCTCGCCGGCCCCGCCTGCAGCATGGCCAGCCCTTCGCTGCCAGTCAGGGTGGCAAGCTGGCCTGTGGCAGCCAGTTTGGCCAGATTCTCCAGCTGCGGCAGATGGCTGGCATCGGCGGCGCACAGCAGCAGCAGGGCACTGACCGGCAGTTCCCCTGCCTGCAACTGCGCGCTCGGGGTCGCCACGACCCAGCCGGTCTGGGCCGCGGGTGTACGGGCCAGCCAGACGCCATCGCCCAGATAGACGGGCTCGCTTGCCAGCAGGGAAGTGACCATGGCGGCCTCCCCCCAACCGGCGGATTTGGCGCGGGCGGCAGCGCCCAGCAGCAGCTGGTCGCGATCGTCGGCAGGGAAGTCGGCCAGGGTCAGGAACTGCACCTCTTTGGCGGTCGTGGCCCCGGTCAGAATAGCGATGATGGTGTCGGCATCGCTGGCATTTTTAAGGGCCTCGGCCGCCTGCTCGTCACCCAGCACGTGGGTGAGCTGGCGCAGGATGCCCAGATGCTCGTCGGATTTGGCGGCGATACCGATGGCCACATAGGCAATCTGCCCCTCGTCCCACTCGATGCCCTGAGGGAATTGAGCCACCATGACCCCCGTGCTTTTCACCAGATGACGGGTGTCCGTGGTGCCGTGGGGAATGGCGATGCCGCTGCCGAGGTAGGTGGCGTGCTGCGCTTCCCGCGCCAGCATGCCGTCCACATAACCTGCTTCCACCAGACCGGCTTCGGTCAGTTTGCCTGCCAGCAGGGCGATGGCATCCGCCTTGGTCGCCACCGATTGCCCCAGCAATATCTGCTGCTGCGCCAACTTCAACATAGAGATTCTCCATCAGGTTCCTGGCTGGCCGTGCGGCTCGCCGGATCAACACAATAAAAAGTTTGGGTCATTTACCTGCTGACAATAGACCGGATTGCATCCCTTCGGGAGCCGCCGGGGTTTTTATCCCCGGTCATCGATTGTCTGCTGACAAGCTGAATCGTTTCACTTACACTCAGACTGAATCGTTTCAGCCAATTGATCAAGTACCCACAAAGAGTGCTTTTCAATGATATGATCCCGCGCACACTTTTCGGTGCCCTCACCTGGCAGTGACCGTGGGCCTTGCAACTCAAACAGAGCCAATATGATGAAACTGGATGAAATCGCCGCCCTCGCCGGTGTCTCGCGCACCACGGCCAGCTATGTGATAAATGGCAAGGCCGATCAGTACCGCATCAGTCAGGCGACCCGTGACAAGGTGATGGCCGTGGTCACGGCCCACAACTACCAGCCGGACAGCCGCGCCGCCTCCCTGCGCGGCGGCCAGACCAAGACCCTCGGCTTTATCCTGCCCGACCTTGAGAACGCCAGTTACGCCAAGCTCGCCAAGCGCCTCGAACAGGGTGCCCGGGCCCAGGGCTATCAGTTGCTGATCGTCTGCTCGGAAGATGAACCGGCCACCGAGAAGGAGCTGGCCGAGATGCTGGCCAGCCGTCATGTGGATGCCCTGCTGGTGGCCAGCTGCCTGCCACCGGACGATCCCTTCTATCCGCGCCAGCAGGCGCGCGGCATCCATGTGCTGGCCATCGACCGGGCCATGGCCGCCGACAAGTTCGTGACCGTCGCCAGTGAAAACCAGAAGGCGAGCTTTGATCTCACCACCTCCCTGCTCACCCCGGCGCTCAAGCACATTGCCTTGATCACCGCGCTGCCGGCGCTCACGATCAGCCAGGAGCGAAAAGCGGGCTTCGAGCAGGCCGTCGCCAGCCACAACGCCACGCGCCATCTGTGCGAGGGGGCCCACTTCTCCCGCGCCGAGGGTTATCGCCTGATCAAGGAGTTGCACCAGCGACTCGGCCAGTTGCCCGAGGCTCTGGTCGCCACCTCCTACATATTGATGGAAGGGGTGCTGGACTACCTGCTGGAGCAGGAGACCGACATGAACCGGCTCGCCATGGCCACCTTCGGGGACGATCGCCTGCTCGACTTCCTCCCCTTTGGCATCAACTCCCTGCCCCAGCAGCACGATGCCCTGGCCAGCCAGGCACTGGAGCTCGCCCTCAAGGCGATCAACGGCGAATACCTGTGCGGGCTGCACTACGTGAGCCGGACCCTCAAGCGTCGCCGCTGACATCTCCCTTCACGCGCCGACGCTCTCCACGCCGGCGCGTTTTTTCACCAGTCAACGCCCCGTTCTGTCATCTTTTATTTCCACCTATTGCCACCTTCCAGTACAAAATCCGCGTTTACAGGCTTGTTTCCACTATTTTGATCCGTTAACGTGGCAACCATCTTTTACAATCCACGGGTTGTTCGTAACGATGCGTCCACTCCGATATCGCTAGCCTCCGGTCCTGGCCCCGGAGGCGCCTTGCCAGCACAGCCACTGGCACTCTTTTTTGAATACGCAGTTTCTCGATCTGGATGGACACCATGAACACCAAGACCCTGGGTTGTACCCTGTTGATTGCCGGCACCACCATAGGCGCCGGCATGCTGGCCCTGCCGCTGGCCTCCTCTTCCCTCGGCGGACCCGCCACTCTGCTGCTGATGGTCGGGCTCTGGGCCCTGATGGCCTTCACCGCCATGTTGCAGGTGGAAGCCAGCCTCAATACCGGCAAGTGGTACCTGCACCAGCTGGCGGATCACCTGCTCGGCCCCTGGGGCAAGCGCATCGCCTCCTTCTGCATCCTGATGCTGTTCTATTCGCTGGCCTCCGCCTACATCAGCGGCGGCAGCAGCCTGCTGGCCCAGGCACTGGCCGATGCGGGCATGACCCTCAGCCAGGAGCAGGCGGCCTGGGCCTTTACCTTGCTGTTTGGCGGCATGGTCTGCGTTGGCACCAAGCAGGTGGATTACCTTAACCGGCTGATGTTCACCGTGAAACTGGTGATCATGGTGGCCGTGCTGGCGCTGCTGCTGCCACGCGCCGAGGGGCAGCACCTGCTCTCCATGCCGCTCGGCCAGGGCTTGCTGCTGGCAGGGCTGCCGGTGATCTTCACCTCGTTTGGCTTCCACGGCTCCATCCCGAGCGTCATGCTCTACCTGGGCGATTGCCCCAAGCAGCTGCGCCGGGTGTTTGTGTGGGGCTCGGCCCTGCCGCTCATCCTCTACGTGCTGTGGCAGGTGGCTATCCTGGGACTGCTCGGTCAGCAGACCCTGATCCAGACTGGCGGCGCGCTCGACAGCCTCTTGGCCAGCGTCGGCAATCTGGTCAGCTGGCCCGCCTTCAATCAGGCGATGCATCTGTTCGCCGATCTGGCGCTCGCCACCTCTTTCCTCGGAGTGACCCTTGGGCTGTTTGACTTCATGGCCAAGGTGACTCGTCGCAAGGACAACTGGCAGGGCCGCAGCCAGACCGGGCTTATCACCTTCGTGCCGCCGTTGCTGTTTGCCCTCTACTTCCCGCAGGGCTTCATCATGGCGCTGGGCTACGCCGCCATCGCGCTGGCGGTGCTGGCGGTGCTGCTGCCGGTAACCCTGGTGTGGCAGAGCCGCAAACGAGCCGAGGCGCACCACTACCGCGCCCCGGGCGGCGTGCTGGCGCTGGGTCTGGCCGGCGCCATGGGGGTGCTGATCGTGGGCGTGCAGGTCAGTGTCAGCCTAGGATACTTGCCCGCGCTGTAAGCATCCCGCTCCTCTCATACCAATGAAAAGCCCTGCCAATCTGGCGGGGCTTTTCATTGGGCACGATAACAAAAGCAGCTCCGAGTATTGCCCGCAGCTGCTCTGCTACTGCGGTTTAACGAGCCGAGACTATGATGCCGGCCAGGTCGATCAGGTTGACCGCTCCGCCCTGCCCGCCGGCATCGTTGTAGGTCGCGTTCGCCTTCAGATAGCTCATGTTATAGAAGTCACTCACCTGGATGTCGTACTGCCCCGCCGGCACCGCGACGATGACGGGGGTAGAGTCGCGCAGCGGCTTGAGGTCGCCATCCTGCATCACGTGGGGCATCTGCACCATGCCGCTCGCGACCACCTTGCCATTGCTGAGCACGGATACCCGTTTCACCCCGTTGGTCACCCCCAGGTTGATGGCGTGCTGGGCATTGCTGTATTGCAGGCGAATGGCGCGCTTGCCATCCAGGGTGACGCCCCGCACCAGCAGGGTGTCTTCCGGGCGGCCCCAATCCTTCACGGGAATGGCCGCATCGTCCGCCGTGAGGGTGCCGCTATGCGACACCATATCGGCATCGACCGCGATGCGCTGGCGTTCAGGCTGGTAGCACACCGGCTTGGCGTGATGGGAGCGGTTGCCAGACTCGGGGTAGATGGCTTCCGCGCTGTAGCAATAGGCCATGCCAGGTTGCGGTGCCAGCTCGTCGACCCAATCCCTCGCCGCATCCAGCCCGGCGGCCACCAGCTTGCCATCCCGATAGATGTTGTAGCTGAGCGCCCCCTGGTTGACGCTGTCTTGCAAGGCGACGACCAGCTTGCCCCCTTGCTCGGTGACCCCCAGCAGGGTGGGCTCGGTCGGGGCGAACACCTTGCGGTTCTCCACATCCAGCGGCGCCACGTCCTCGATCAGGCGGATCCCCTGTGCATCGGCCACCCCGGCGCCCAACTGGACCTCGATCAGGTTGCTGGCCGCCAGCATATCCTCGGTGATCAGCTCACCCACGGGGGCGCCATTGAGCGTGATGCCCCGCACCGGGTAGTAACTGCCCTCCTCCCCGACGTCGGGGAGCAGCAACTTGAGCTCTATCTGCTTGCCGCGGTAGTTCAGCCCCTTGAGCGCCACTTCCTGCTTGGCCCCCATCAGCTTGTGCAGGTGCGCGGTGGCGAAGGGCGAGACCCGGATCCCCTGCTCCTCAATGTGGTAACCGAATAGAGTGCTGGTCACCATGCCGAGATAGCCGCCCACGGACCAGAGCTGGCGCTGAGAGTTGATCACCGGGCCCGTCAGGTCGGGATGGGTCAGATCCATCAGCGAGGGCTGACCGGAGAGCCATTCCAGGTTCTCCATGTTGGAGAGGTTGAGCGCGGCCCCGCGCATCAGGGAGTCGACATGGCGATCGGCCACGGCCACGTTCTGCACCCTGGCGGCGGCTTTCAGCCCATAGGCGGAGACGAATGGCCAGATGGCGCGGTTATGGTAGACCGGCATGTCGGGCTGCTGCGGGAAATAGACAGGGGCGCCATAAGGCCCCAGGGGATAACGGCTGACGATCTCTCTGGCCTGCTCCTCATCGGCAATGCCCGCCAGGATGGCAAGGGACTCCCCGAGCAGGTCGAACTTGTAGGCCGGGCTCGGATCCGTATTGGTGTTGATCAGGCTGGCATACATCTTCTCATCTGCCAGCCAGAAGCCGTGATTGATGGCCTGCTTGAGCTCGGCTGCCCATTGGCTGTAGCGGGTCGTCAATTCATCCTGGCCCAGCTCGGTGGCCAGACGCGCCGCCAGCTTCAACCCCTGATAATGGAGCACGTTGGTGGAGAGGGACTTGCTCATGCCGATATGGGCTATGTCTGCGGTGATCCACTTGGCATAGGTCTGATCACGCCAGTCGAGGAAGGATTGCTCCCCGACATAGAGGCCATCGCCCTCATCGAAGGCCGCCAGGCGATCGCTCTCAATGGTATTGCGCAACCCCTCGAACGCCTCGGGCAGGAAGGCACTGCGCTCCCCGGCAGGCAAGGCCGCCAGCACCTGCTCGGCCGCCAGCGCCCAGCCCATGCGGTCGGTACTGATGGGCCAGCTGCCCCCCGTCCCCGTATCCTGGATGATCTGGCGTCCCTGCGGGATCAGGCCGTCGAGGCCCTGCTTCAGCTCGGCTCTGAAATCGGAGAGCTTGAACTGCAAGGAGTTTCGCGCCCGTTGCGGATCCAGGATGCCCAGCCCCAGATCGGTGGCGTAGGAGAGATCCCGCGTCCAGACATAATGCCACTTGGCACCGGTTTCGAAGCAGTCACAGGGGATCGCCTGACCGCCGCCGTAACTGCCATCCTTGACCTGGGCCACGCGGTTTTGCCGCATCTCGTGCGTCGCCAGCGCAAACAGGGCGTCAAACACCATGTTTCCCGAGCGCAACCGGGGCAAATCGGCCTGCTCCTGATACGTGGTGAAGCTATCCCCCGGATCCCGCAGCTCCTGGGTCGTCGACTGGGCATAGCCGCGATAGTCGGCCCCGGCCTGCTTGACCGAGAAGGTGGCGATTTCCTTGACCCCGGGTTTGTGGGTCTGGTACTCCAGCTTCTCGATAAGCTCATGCCCTTCATGAGGGTTGATCATGCCAAGATCCTCGTCGGTCGCCACGCTGACCAACAGCCAGGGAGCCTGCTCATCCTGACTCGCATCGAGGACAAACTTGTAATATCCCGCCTGCGACACCGACAGGGACGCCAGCTGGCAGCCGCTGTCACAACGCTGCATCCTGACGTTCTCATTCAATGAGATGGCGCCGCCAGGAGCAAAGCCGATCCCATCCTGCGCGGACGCCATCTTTATCTTGTGCTCCCCCGGGGTCAGCTTGGCGACCACCACGTAGCGTTTGTCACCCTGATAAACCATCTGCAAGAGAGGTTCGAGGTTGCCATCTACGCCCTTCAGGTAGAGGCTCTCGCCGTAATTGGGGTCATCACGCACCATGGCAAATTCGATGACGGGCGCCGCCAGATCGGCATTGATCACCTTGACCTGAATATCGAGCAGCCCTTTTTCAGTCACGACCAGACGGTTGTTCTGGCCGTTATTCTGGTAATACATGGGGTAACGCTGTTCGGGGAAAATACTGGTCTCTTTGCGGCTGTCGGCAGAAAAATCGGGATATTTTGTCCACTCCGGACCCCCTACCTTGAAGGGCGACATGCCTGAATTCATCTTCAGGTTATCCAACCGATAGACCCCATCTTTGAAAACCAGCTTGAATTTGTCTGCACGATCCCAGCCGCTGAATTCCCCGACCAGATAGAGATCGAAATCCCAGGGGGCCTTCACCTCTGGTTTGACAGTATTATCATTATTGGAAGATGAGCCGTTATCGTTACAGCCGGACAAGATGACGCCGCCGCATAATAATGCCACGGATAAAGCCAATGGATTTATTTTCATATATTCCCTTCGTTACTTTATTTTTTGTTATTTGAATGACAACAATAAAAATTGTTTTCACAGCTTACACCGGCATGCCTGGAAGGAAACATAGATGAGCTGACTGGCGAGATAGATGTGCTCTATAACGGCATGAGATTGCGTGATCGTACGCACTAAAATGGCGCAATTGCCGGCCAAAACGAATGGAAAACAACGTGAAGAGACACACATAAAAACCATTTCTGGCGATACGGTGGCGATTGACAGTCTCGCATGCTTGCACTAGCGTTGCGCTCCGCCTGACCCTGAACGGACGCCATTTTCCGTGGACAAACACCTAAGACAATTCATCGAGGTCGCGACCCACAAGAGTGTGAGTCTGGCAGCCAGACATATGGGGCTGAGCCAACCGACGCTGACCCACAACATGAAGAAACTCGAAGAGAGCCTGGACACGACCCTGCTGATCAGGCACGCCGGCGGCGTGACGCTGACCGCCGCCGGGGAGCTGCTGCTGACACAGGCCCGCGTGATGCAGCGGATCTATGATGATACCCTCAGGCGGCTCGCCATTCTTCGTGAGCGAGCGGCCCTGCCGCTGAGAGTGGGTACCGGCCATGCCTGGTGGCAGCATGTGCTGCAACCTGTCATCCTGCACTATCGAGCAGCCAATCCATCCTGTGCCATCAATATCGAGGTCGGCAATCACCTGCGGCTATTGGATCTGCTCCTTGGCAATCATATCGACCTGTTTCTGGGACATGAGATCCATGGTCTGGATAAACATTACAGCCTGATATTTATCCCGTTATTTACCTCCAGCGATGCCATATTTGTCAGGGCCGGGCATCCCCTCCTGGGGAAAGTATGCAGCAAACAGGAACTGGTAAATTACCCCAGCCTGTTGATCACCACGGATGAGCCGAAATATCTTCATCTGGTCGAGGACCTGGCAAGAAAAAAACAAGATCAGGCAGCTATGCAGCTCAATGATAAAATCATTTACACCTGTAATTCGCTGATGGCCGGCATTGACATGGCAAAGACCAGCAATGCCGTCATGCCCTATCCAGGCAGCATGGAGAGTTATTTCGCTCAATTCGGCATAGTCCCGCTCGACATGGATGAGGAATATAACAAAGGGGTTATCGGCATCTATATTTCTCGTGAGAAAATGGATGAGCCCCATATTCACACCCTGTGCCAACAGATCCAGACGCAAGTCAGCAAGCATGACCACTTGATTGCCACCTGCTGAAACCTGGATAGGCTCCCTCTACTCTAGGCGGCAACCCCAGCCACCGCGGATGGCGGCGAGCGACAGACAGACAGACACAAAAAAGCCCTGCCGGATTGGCAGGGCTTTTTATATCAACCTGTGACGCTGGGAGGTGTTACCTCACTCACTTACTGGTTGTGGGTAGCGCGGCGGGGGCGACGGGCCTGGGCCGGTTTGCCGGCGCCATCGGCCGGACGCTGTCCGCCCTGCGGCTTGGGCTTGCCACCGTTACCGGTGCGGGCACCGCCGGCGTTGCCGCCATTGGCGGAGCGACCGGCGCCCTGACGCTGGCCCTGACCCTGCGGACGCGGCGCAACACGGCGCTGCTCGCTCGGATCGCGGGGCTCTTTGCGCAGGGGCGCGCCGATACCACGGGCTATGTTGTCCAGGGTTTCGCGGGAGGCTTCGAAACCGGCCACCTGCTCGCACGGGATGTTCTGCTTGGTCAGACGCTCAATGGCCTTGATAAGCTTGCCTTCATCGGCCGCGACCAGGGAGATGGCGTGACCGGCGGCACCGGCACGACCGGTACGACCGATACGGTGAACGTAGTCTTCCGCCACGTTGGGCAGCTCGAAGTTGACCACTTGCGGCAACTTGTCGATATCCAGACCACGGGCGGCGATGTCGGTCGCAACCAGCACCTTGACGCTACCTTCCTTGAAACCGGCCAGCGCGCGGGTACGGGCACCCTGGCTCTTGTTGCCGTGGATGGCGGCAGCGCTGACACCGTTCTTGTCGAGGGTCTCGGCAACACGGTTGGCCATGTGCTTGGTACGGGTGAACACCAGCACCTGCTGCCAGTCGTTGCTGGTGACCAGATGGCTCAGCAGACCGATCTTGTTGGCCTTGTCGCACGGGTGAACCAGCTGCTCGATGCGCTCGGCCGTGCTGTTGCGCGGCGCCACTTCGATCACGGCCGGGTTGTTGAGCAGGCCGGTGGCCAGCTCGCGAATTTCGTCGGCGAAGGTCGCGGAGAACAGCAGGTTCTGACGCTGCTTGGGCATCAGGGCCAGGATCTTGCGGATGTCGCGGATGAAGCCCATGTCGAGCATGCGATCCGCTTCGTCCAGCACCAGGATCTCGACTTCGTCGAACTTGACGGCGTTCTGGTTGTAGAGGTCCATCAGGCGGCCAGGGCAGGCAACCAGCACGTCCAGACCACGGCGAGTCGCCATCATCTGCGGGTTGATGCTGACACCACCGAAGACCACGTGGCTGCGCATCGGCAGATGCTTGCCGTAGTTGCGCACGCTCTCGCCCACCTGGGCGGCCAGCTCACGGGTCGGGGTCAATACCAGGGCGCGGATCCGGTTGGGAGAAACTTTACGCTTGCTCTCCATCAGACGCTGCAGCATCGGCAGGGTAAAGCCTGCGGTCTTGCCGGTCCCTGTTTGGGCCGCCGCCATCAGGTCGCGGCCAGCCAGAACGGCGGGGATCGCTTGCAGCTGAATGGGAGACGGGGTGTCGTAGCCTTGCTCGGCAACGGCACGCAACAAGGGTTCGGCCAGACCGAGGGAAGAAAAACTCATAATTACCTGCTAGGGATAGTGGCGCCGGGGATTTGTGGTGGGGCTCCTCTGCTGAGCCGATGCCATCTCACAAGTTCTGGGCCTATTGAGAAAACAACGATTTCCCCGGGGAGCAGAGCAAAGGGGAAAGAATAGAGGCGCAGTCTAACGGAGTTGCCGTGGATAAACGAGAGAAATGTGATGTTCATCCCAGCGCGAACCGAAAAACTGGGTCACCTTCCCGCTCGCAGATCCTGCCTCAGAACTCATTCGAATCAGGCTATGCTTGATGCCAGCAACAGACGACCATCATTTCAGTCCCCGAACAAGGAGGTTCAGGCTCATGGCTGTACATATCACAAGCAAGTGTCGTCGCTGGCGTCAGGCAGGCCTGCTGCTGCTGGCACTGGGGCTGAGCCTCCCGCTCGGGGCCAAGACCAGGCTGTCGGTAGCCTGGGGCCACTGGCCGCCCTTTAGCTACATCAACCCTCAAGGCTCGCTGGATGGACTGGATGTGACCCTGACCCGCCAGATCCTGAGCCAGGCCGGGCTGGAGGCGCGCTTTCGCAACTTGCCCTGGGCCCGTGCCCTGCACCTGATCAAGCAGCAACAGCTGGATCTGGCCATGGGGGCGCTCGATACCCCGGATCGGCGCGAGTTCGCCCGCTTCTCGGCCCCCTACCGGCGCAGTACCTTCGTGCTGCTAAGCCACAACCCCATTCCGGGCCATGCCGATCCCTGGCAAGGTATCCAGAGCCTCCCCGCCCTGTGCCAGCAGACGCAACTGCATCTGGGCAAGCTGCGTGGCACCCGCCCCACCCAGCGGATGGAGCACTGCCCGGCCCTCAAGGGCGCCAACGACTACAACACCGACGACAGGTTGATCGAGCTGCTGCTGGCTCGTCGCCTCGATGGGGTCATCATGGAGTGGCAATACGCGCGCTATCGGCTGCAACAGCTGGGGGCGGACGGCTTCATCCGCTGCCAGTTGTTGCTGCACCATCAGCCGGTCAGCCTGATGTTTGCCAAAGAGGCGGTGAGCGAGGCAGAGCTAGCCCGGGTCAATGACACCATAGCCGCCCTCCCCTCGCCCGGCAGCGGTTTTGCCCCGCCCCCATGCCGGTTTGACAATCCAGAGGGGGAGGAAGCCGCGCCCCGACCAGACACGGCCCAGGCCCGTCAGCCCTAGGCGGCGAGATCCATAAAAAAGGCGACCCTGGGGTCGCCTTTTTGCGCTGCCTGTTATTGCGCCATTGCGGTATTTTTCTGCGCTCCCCCTCAATCAGTTGGCGGGGTAGGCAGGCCGATCAGCGCAACTGGGGGGTATGGGTCAGCACGCCCTGATTCTGGGCACGATGGCGCAGCAGGTGATCCATCAACACCAGCGCCAGCATGGCTTCGGCGATGGGCACGGCGCGAATGCCGACACAAGGATCGTGACGACCCTTGGTGATCATCTCGATGGCCTCGCCCTCGGTATTGATGGTCTTGCCCGGCACTGTGATGCTGGACGTGGGTTTGAGCGCCATGCTAACCACAATATCCTGACCGGACGAAATCCCGCCCAGAATGCCGCCCGCATGGTTGCTGGCAAAGCCAGCCGGGGTCATCTCGTCGCGATGTTCGGAGCCTTTTTGCTCCACCACGGCAAAACCGTCGCCTATCTCCACCCCTTTTACGGCATTGATGCCCATCATGGCGTGGGCTATGTCGGCATCGAGCCGGTCGAACACCGGCTCACCCAGGCCCACCGGCACCTTGCTGGCAATGACCTGTACCTTGGCACCGACACTGTTGCCCTCTTTTTTCAGGTCACGCATGTACTGATCGAGCGCCTCCAGCTTGCCCGCATCGGGGAAGAAGAAGGGGTTCTGCTCAATCTGCGCCGCGTCGAACGCCTCGGCCTTGATGGGGCCGAGCTGGGAGAGGAAGCCGGTGATCTCGATGCCGTGCATCTGCTTGAGATACTTCTTGGCGATGGCGCCCGCCGCCACCCGCATCGCGGTCTCACGGGCGGAGGAGCGACCACCGCCCCGATAATCCCGCTGACCATATTTCTGGTGGTAGGTGTAATCGGCATGGCCCGGGCGGAACACATCCTTAATGTCGGAGTAGTCCTTGGAGCGCTGATCGGTATTCTCGATGAGCAGCCCGATGGAGGTGCCTGTGGTCTTGCCCTCGAACACCCCGGAGAGGATCTTCACCTCATCCGGCTCACGGCGTGGCGTGGTGTAACGGGAGGTGCCGGGCTTGCGCCGATCCAGATCTCCCTGCAGATCCGCTTCGCTTATCTCGAGCCCGGGCGGGCAACCGTCGACCACGGCGCCCAGCGCCAGGCCGTGGCTCTCGCCAAAGGTGGTGACCCGAAAGAGTTGGCCAAAACTGTTCCCTGCCATGGGTGCTCCTTGCTGCTTAGCTCTTGTAAATCGCGAAATGGTCCCGGTATTGCTCCAGCTCGGCCCTGGTCATCACGAACACACCGTGACCACCGTTCTCGAACTCGACCCAGGTAAAGGGCACTTCGGGGAACTGGGCTTCCAGGTGGATCATGCTGTTGCCCACCTCGACCACCAGCACGCCATCATCCTTGAGGAAGTCGGCGGCATTGGCCAGCAGGCGCTTGGTGAGCTTGAGGCCATCGGAGCCGGAGGCCAGCGCCAGTTCCGGCTCGTGACGAAACTCCTCCGGCAGATCCGACATGTCTTCGGAGTCCACATAGGGCGGGTTGGAGACGATGAGATCGTACTTGTCACCGGCGGGCAGATCGCGCATCAGATCGGAGCGGATCGGAATGACCTGCTGCTCCAGACCGTGATCGGTGATGTTGCGCTCGGCCACGTTCAGCGCATCCACGCTGATGTCGATAGCATCCACTTCCGCATCCGGGAATTCGTGGGCCATGATGATGGCGATGCAACCGGAACCGGTACAGAGATCCATGATCCGGGTCGGCTCATGCTTGAGGAAGGGGGCGAAGCGGTTGGCCACCATCTCGGCGATGGGGGAACGCGGGATCAGCACCCGCTCGTCCACGTAGAACTCCCAACCGGCATACCAGGCCTTGTTGGTCAGGTAGGCGGCCGGCACGCGCTCCTGCACGCGGCGAATGATGAGCTCGGCGATGCGATGACGCTCGCTGGTGGTCAGACGGGAGTGGCGCATGCCCGGATCCGCGTCCGGCGGCAGATGTAGCGCGGGCAGTACCAGCTGCACGGCCTCATCCCAGGCGTTGTCGGTACCATGTCCGTAGAAGATCCCGGCGTCGTTGAAACGACTCATGGCCCAGCGCAACATGTCCTGGATGGTGTGCATCTCGGCAACCACCTCATCGATAAATATCTTGTCCAAATCCACCTCCAAGTCGAGTAATATCCGGCCCGAGAAACCTATATAGCGAGCAAGACGAGTACCTGATGAAAAAAACGCCCTCACCGACGATCGAGGAAAGCCTGCTGTTTCGCGATGCTGTCAAAGGTACCCGGAAAATTAAGCAAGATACCATAAGGGCCGACCTGCGCCCGGTCAAGCAGAAACGCGAACTGCGTGAAAGCCGCGAAAAGCTTGGGGTTGGCCACTTTTTCAGCGACGAGTACCAGCCCCATCTGGACGAGGATGGCCCGACCCGTTACGTGCGTGACGATGTGTCAAAATTCGAGCTGAAGAAGCTCAAACGCGGCATCTATCCGCCGGAGATTTATCTGGATCTGCACGGCATGAACCAGAATCAGGCAAAACAGGAGCTGGCCGCCCTGCTCACCCTCTGCCAGAAAGAGAACATCCACGTCGCCTCCGTGATGCACGGCATCGGCAAACACATCCTCAAGCAGCGGATCCCGAGCTGGCTGGCCCAGCACCCCAATGTGCGCGCCTTTCATCAGGCCCCCCGCGAATGGGGCGGCGACAGCGCCATCCTGGTGCTGCTGGATATAGAAGAGTAAACGGCCACAGACAAAGGGTGACAACACCCCTGCCGATGACGCTACCTTGATGCCCCTTGCCACCAGCGCCTGCCGCCTGCATCACACACTTGGGCTCATGTCCCAATAAAAAACCACCGCTGCCCGCCGGTGGTTTTTTATTGACCTGGCCGAACCTGCGTCAGCCAGCGGCCTCCACATAGCGTTTGAAGTTGTTCAAAATGCCCTGCCAGCCCGCTTGCTGTTGTTCGCGGCTATGCGCGGACTCGGCGTCAAAGTCCAGGCTCACCAGAGTGGCGCCTTGCTCCTCGACGAAGCGCACATCCACAGCCCGTCCGTCATCCATCACATAGGCAAGCCGGGTCGGTGCCTCGACCAGGGTGAAGGTGCCCTCGAAATCGAAGGCGGCACTGCCATCCCTGGCCGCCATGTGATGACAGAAACGACCACCCACCACCAGATCGACCCGGCTGCGCGTGGTGTGCCACTCATCGGAGGCGGCATTCCATTTGACGACACAGTCCGGGTCATTCCAGGCCCACCAGACGGCGTCTATCTCCTGCTCGATACGCGCATCAATGCTGATCTTCATCCCTCTCTCCTTGCCTCGATTGATATCCCTTGCCAGCGCTGGCCTCGACACCGAGGCCGCCTCTGCGAACACACCGGTGACGCGTGCGATACCCATGTCAACAGAGTAAAGCCCAGCCGCGCCCCCTGAGCCAGTCACCCCCGCCACGGCTTGACTCACCCCATGGCGGATCCTGACGCATGGCATGATTGGTGGAAAAACGGCCACACTATACTGAATATCAACGTGTTATTCGCAGTGGAGGTTGCATGTTCACACAGGGTTCCCATGCCGACATCAAGTCGTCTCTCGATGCCATCGGTGCCGCTGTGGCGGTATTTTCACTCGATGATGACGATCGTTTCACCCTGGTCTCGGCCAACGACACCTTTGCCCAGGCATTCGAGCTGGATGTGCTGAGCACCATAGGCAAACGGCTCAGCGAGATGTTTCCTCGCTACATCACCGGCAGCATAGAGCAGCCGATGCACGAATGCGTCAGCCAGCAGACCGGGCTGGAGAGCGAGCTCCCCATCGACACCCTGTCACGCACCAGCTGGTGGCGCTTCATCCTCTCCCCCATCATTCCCGAACAATCCCGCATCACCCGCATCATAGTCACGGCCATCGACATCACCGCCAAGAAGCAGCTGGAGGAGGCGCTCAAGATGAGCCGCAAGCGCTTCGAAGCCGTGGTCAACTCCGCCTATGACGGCATCATCAGCGTCAACAGCGAGTCGCGTATCGAGCTTATCAATACCGCCGCCTGCGAGATGTTCGGCGTCGATGAGACTTATGTCGGCAAGCGGCTGGAAACCCTGTTGCCCCAGCGTTTTCGCGCCAACCACGACGGCTATTTCAGGGCATTCAGCAGCTCACCCATCAATTCGCGCCCCATGCACGCCCGCGCCTCCGTGATGGGCCTGCGCCGCGATGGCAGCGAATTTCCACTGGAAGTCACCATCGCCAAGATCAATCTGGGTCAGACCACCGAGATGACCGCCATACTGCGGGACATTTCGGAGCGGGCCCGGCTGGTGGAAGAGCTGAAGGTAGCAGCCACCACGGATCCCCTGACCGGGATCGCCAACCGGCGCCGCTTCGACGAGCTGGTCAAGCTGGAGATGCAGCGCTGCCAGCGTTTCGGCCACACCATGAGCCTGCTGTTGATCGACATAGATCACTTCAAGCAGGTCAACGACACCTATGGCCATCAGCAAGGGGATCAGGCCATCCTCAGCCTGGTCAGGCGCATCGCCAAACAGCTGCGGGAAGTGGATATGCTGGGGCGCTGGGGCGGCGAGGAGTTCATCATCTTGCTGCCGGAAACCTCGCTGGAGCTGGCCTGGGCCAGCGCGGAGCGGATCCGCCTGGCCATAGAGTCGGAACGCCACCTGCTGGGCGCGGGCACCGAGGTGCCGCTCACCATCAGCATCGGCATCAGCGCGAGCCAGAGTCCGCAAGATACGGTGGAAAAAATGGTGCGCCGGGCGGATACCGCCCTCTATCTGGCCAAGAAACAGGGCCGCAATTGCTGCAAAAAGGAGTCGCCGGAGCAGTCGTAAGCCGGGCTTTCAACGCCACGGTCACCTGGCGTTCAAGCCCGAGTCAAAGGGGAACTCAGGCTGTCGAAACCAGCCAACTGAGCGCCATCCATTTTCAATGCGTACGCAATGAAACGCTCAATCTTGCAGGCTCGGACGACTGAAACGTATCAGTGGCCCGCTCGATGCATGCACCACGACCAAGCTGCCACCGTTCGGCAATTGCCAGTCGAAAAAATCGGAGAATCCCGTGGTCGTGAGAGCGCGGATCACTTTTGCCACCACCCCGTGCGCCACCAGCAAGACCCGCTCGCCCTGCGCCTCCTCGGCAAGCATGGTCAACCCCAGTGACACCCGCGCAATCACGGCATCCAGCGACTCCCCTTCCGGCGGCGCTGCTGTCCAGCGCCGGGTAATATTGCGCGCCCACAGCGCGGGATAACGCTCCCTCGCCTCTGCCTGGGTCAGCCCTTCAAATACCCCCACATGACGTTCACGAAAGGCGGGCACTATCCGGGCAGGCAGCGCCAGCGTGTGCGAGACAAGTTCGGCACTCTGCCTTGCCCGCAGCAGAGGCGAGGTCAGCAATCGCTGAAACGGCGCCTCCGTCGCCGCGATCAGCTGCGCCAATCTGGTGACTTGCGCAACTCCCGTGTCGTTCAGCCCGACATCCAGCGCCCCCAGATAACGCCCCTCGGCATTGGCCTGGGTCTCACCATGGCGGATCACCACCAGTTCCATCATTTGTCCTTGTCTGTCAACGTCATCGCATCAGCACCTTTCCCATCAAGGCTTGGGCGCAAACTGCTCGAACACCTGCTGGCCAGTCAGGGTGGGCGTCTCGTTCTTCAACTCGTAGAAGTCAGGCTTCTCATCGATGAAGATCTGGCTCGCCAGCTGAAAATCGTCCCGCTGGAAGAGGCCAGCCGGCACTATGTATTCATCCGTCGGCAGCAGGTGATAGAAGAGGTGGGTGCCGCAGGTGGGGCAAAAGCCGCGCTCCGCCCACTCGGAGGAGCGATAGGTCACAGGCGCCATCCCGCTGAAACGCACGTCCTTGCCGCAGTGCACCGCAAACAGGGGACCGCCGGACCAGCGCCGGCAGGTGGTGCAGTGGCAGAGGTTGACCTCCTGGTGATCCCCGCTCGACACCAGGATCCCGCCGCACAAACAATGTCCTTGCATAACGCCTCCCTGACAAGATGGATCCAAGCCGTTCTTCGGCCATATTTCGCATCAGATGAGTACCACGCCTGTCGCGCCCTCGCCATTAACTGCCTCACAAAACACGGCACGGATCCACCCAGTGCACCGCATCTGGGGGGGCGCCGCCTCTCCCTGTCGGCCAAAGAGGGACGCGTTCACCACGGCCTGCTCGTTACCCATCATCCCGCAAGCATTTCTTGAAACGCATCTCTCCCTCCTCCTGAATGCCATCCTCCATCCAGCCAAGGTGGCGATAAAAACCGTTGGCCCTGACCCGGAGATCCGCATCGGTCAGCAGCCACACCTCGGTGCACCCTTCGGCACTGAGCCAGCATTCGGCAGCCTGCATCAAGCGGCGACCCAGCCCCCTGCCCTCATGACTCTGGCGCACAAACAGGGCAAATATGGTGGCGTCACCGGCCTCTGCCATCGCAAACGCCACCACCTGGTCCCCATCACAGGCCACCCAGCCTCGCCCGCTTCCGGTGAGCATGCCGGGCAAGGTGGCGGGGGTGATCCCCACTGCAGCCAGCTCCAGGAGGGACATCTGGTTCTCTCGCACACTGGTACGCACCTCGAACATCGCCGGGACATCCGCCGGGGTAGCAATACGTATCGTCATAACACCTGCTTGTCTGTGCCGAGCCGGACCCCGTTTGGCCTGCCCAGCATGAATGAATGTTTGCGTCAGCGTCTGGCCGTTTCCTGCAGGGCGATCCGGTTGCCCTCGGGATCCTGAAATTCAGCCACCCTGATGGTGTCGCCAACCCGGGTAACGGGATACAGACTTTTGGCTCCGGCCAGCAAGGCGCTGGCCATCACCTGCTCGATATCGGTCACCGCCAGATAAATCCGCGTGCCATCCAGACTCGGAACATATGTCTCTCCCCTGGCCAGGGCACCGGAACCCCCCTCGCCCCCCTCCGAGAGCGGGAACAACGCCATCTCGTTGCCATCTATCTCCGCTCGCTCGAACATGATGCCAAATACGCGGGAGTAAAACTCGATGGCTCGCGTCATATCCGTCACCGGAATTTCAAAATGCATGGCGATATTCATTGTGTGGCCCCTCTTTGTTTATCCCGATTCCGCCATCATCAAGGTCCATGTCTGATATAGCCACCTGTCTTTCAAAACACAGAGTGAGAGGCTGGCACACGACAAGATCACGCCATTATGCCGCGCCATATCAAACAATGGATATTGTTCCAGGGGCAGTGTGCCAAACGCAACAACCCTGAAAATAGGCTTGACGACGGTGGAGATGAATTTTCCTGCCCCAGGTTATCGAGTGTTGTCGCGCGATAACAAGAGGCCGGCATGATGGCTGCCAGCCATAACACCACGCTGGATGAGCAGCCGTTCGCCAATATTTATGGCATCCAACCCACATCGCCAGACCAGCAAACGGCTTTTCGCCGCACATATATCTCCAACAGTGAGCACCATAAGATACCGGATATGAACAGAGGATAAATAAACCGTCTTCTTCAGGGATAAGTCATCTCTTGATAAGCGGGAGGTGCAAGCATGGCAATTCATCTTCTGCCTGGATGAATAAATGGCCTCTATATGATGAAAGGGGGAGGCAATAAGCCTCCCCCCTTGCCGTTCAGCCAGATATATGAAGGAGCCGTGGTACAAATTTCGTTAGCCCAAGTGACGAAGCCAAGCCCTCCTTACCTGGCCGGCACCAGCGCCCAGGGATCGCCCTTGCCGGGCTCATTGCCCTGAGTCCACCACTTTGCCTGATAAACGGCGCCCTTGTAGCTGACCTTGGCCCCCGCCGTATAGACGGCGGTCGCGCTCCAGGCCGGCGCGTCCCCGATCGGCGGATCGACCGGATCCACGGGGGCCGGATCCAGCTTGGCCACCACCCGTACCTTGGGCCAGTTGGCATGGGAGCCGTAGAAGTTGGTCACACACTTCTCGTAATCCCCCGGCACCAGGGCCGAATAGGCGGTCTGAAAACCCACCAGCTCACATTCGAAGGAGTAACCGCCGGGTCTGTCCGGGTAGTACTTCCAGTTGCCATCCCAGTTGGTATAAAGCACATCGGTGGCGCCGTTCAGATTCAGGCTGCCATAAGGGGTCTGCTGCCAGCAGGTGTTCTTCTCGTCGGCCTTGACGGGGATCTGGTAGTGCTCGGCCAGCCCTTCCCAATAACGGATCCGGTTGACCGGTTGGCCCTTGTCCTTGTTCTGTTCACCGCACTCTATGCCACCGTTGATGACGTTGATGGTGGTGCCAAAGCCGTAGCCGATGCCCGCTGCTATCTCGCGCTGGGAAGGCACCCAGGTGCGGTCTATCACGTGCAGCATGGCGGGCTTGGGGGCCTGGGGGGTGAGGAAGAACCAGATGGCGGAGGCGAGGTTGAGCCAGGAGTCGGCGACCCGCCCCGGATCGCTCAGCAGCACCGAGGCATCACCCGCAAACATGGCCTCGGAGAAGGCGCCGTAGTTGAAGTGATAAGAGAGCTGCTTTGCGCCGCGCCCGAAATAGCCCTGCCCCGTGCTGCAGGGCCACTTCTTGTTCTGCCAGTCATTCTGGCCGCAACCCGTGGTGTAACCCGCCTGCCCCTCTGACCACCCCATCTCGCGCACATGCACCAGCGCCTGTTGCCACTCCTCCAGCGCCAGCGGATTGTCGGATATATTGTTCTTGCTGATATGCCCGCCCGTCTCCTGGGCAAAATGGGCGAAGGCCGTCACTATGGATTTTTTGCAGATGGCATCCGAATCCCGGCCATCGGTATATTCACCACAAAAAGCCGGGAATTTACCTATGGCCCGCAAGAAGCGTTCATAGGTATATTCAGGCGCCGCCATCTGGGTCAAATATTCCCAGTCCGATTCCGTGAATACCCGCTCGACCCGTTTGACGTTATCCGGATTGCTGGCCGCTCTTGGTATGATGGCATCGACAATATTATTGGGCCGTGTCGCCAATGCTTTTGACCAGACCCCGTACATGGGATTGGCTGTTTTTGCTTTTTCAACTGCCGCCAGATCCGGTGCGGCAATCACATATCCACCGGCATTTTGTGGATCGGGCTGAATATTCATGGCGGCATAGCTTGGAAATGCGCAGGCAGCAGCAACCAGCCAGGCGCATTGCGTGGGTTTGAACATGGGGCACAGTCCTTGTCTCGGAAAAGTTCACCCCGAGAATAGGCCTTTTCATAACTAAATTCTCATCAAAAATTAAGAAATAAAACGGATCTGTGAGCCATTTCACTCTCTGGGCGCAACGCCATAAAATGCATAAAAAACAGATATTCTGAATTGCGCAGTGTGTGCCGTGATATGCCTTGTAAAGGCCGATGAAAAATAATAGCAACCCGCATCTTGCCGTGGCCCATCCCATGATGGGCCACATCACACGCCAATGGGGTCAATCACCCGGCAGGATAGGAACTGCCCGGCTGGCCGCCGGGCATTCCAGAGGGGTGTCACTCATGCCTGTGCAGAGCGCACGGCACGGATCAAGATATTGCGGGGGGTCATGGGTTTGTCGCAAAACTCGCCCACTTCCACCCGGTAGCCCTGCTCTTGCAGGAAGAGCGCCCGATCGAGCGCCAACCAGATCTCGAGCGGTCGGCGGAACAGATGACGCACCAGCTCCATGCGGGCGACATCGCCATAACGGGCCTCCCCCATGGCCAGAAAAGCGGCAAGATCCATTCCCGCCGGCAGGGCTATTCCCTTGCGCTCGGCCGCCCATTCACAGAACGCCTCGAAGCTGCCGGTGAGCAGGCTTTTTTGCATATTGGGCACCGGCAGGTATTCGTTCACTCCGCGCACCTGGCGCTGCAGGCAGTCAAACCCGAGCCGCCACACCACCTCCAGCTCGCGCAAGCGCGAGATGCGGGCTCCGGCGGTCACCGTCTCCTGCAGCGGCAACCGCAGATCCGCCTTGGCCAGGTGCAGATCGCTGGCCCGGGCGGCGGTGGACAAGGGGGCATAGTGAGTGCCGCGGATCAGGTGATAGCAACAAGGGGATATGGTCACCCCCTGAGCGCCGCGCTCTGCCACCAGCGCCAACAGATGGGTGTGCAGCTCGCCGCAGGCGTGCAACGCCATGGCGTGGTGCTCGGTGGCGAGCAGCTGGCCGGCATCGACCGCAAAGGCATCCGCCTGCACAAACTGCATGCGGGCCCCGTCACGCGCCGCCAGCCGACGCCCTTCTTCACAGAGCGGACCTTGCAGCTCCAGGCTCAGGATCTCTGCCCGGCGATGCAGGGAAACCAGCCGTCCCAGATGTCCCTTGCCCGCGCACCACTCCAGATAGGGGCCTTGATGGGGTGGCAGGCAGCCGGTAAAGGCCTCTATCTGCGCCTGCTTGCGACCCGGCATGTGCATCGCCATCTCCTTGGCGCACTGGATGGGCTCGGGGCTAAATAGCGCGAGCTCACTCAGGGCATGCAGCGTCTTCCCCGCCGGGATCCAGGGGGCGAGCAGGTCGCACAATGCCCCCATGTCGCCATCGAGTCGATTGATCTGTTCAAGGGGCATGGCGTTGAGCTGTGCGGCCAGCGCGGGTGCCTCGTCGGCGAAGGCCAGGTTCAGGTGATGATAGGGTTGGTATTGCCACCAGCGCCGGGTCTCGGTCAGCAATCTATCCAGTTGTTGAAAACGTTGAGCCAGCACGCTTGCCCCTGCCTTGCAGTCAAAAAAGAGGCTTATTCTAGCGATCCCTCCCCAAAAAGCACTCGCCAATGCGAACCGGCCGCCATGAGACCGGACTCCGGCCTGACTGGCGGTCATGCACCCAGGCTTGGCCCCGGCAAGCCGCCGTGAGCGCAAGTGTCAACCTGGCAAACGACCCGGAGCCCGGGTGTTGGCCTGACAAAGAGAGGGGTTTTATGCTATATTCCGCCCCCTCTTTACCCTGGTTCGCTCAAGGCGGGCCATTTTACCAACATGAATGGAACCAAAACATGACCATCAATGCCATCCTGCAAGCGCGCGCGGGCGCCAAGTGTGAACTGTGCGGCGCCGAACAGGCACTGACTGCCTTCGCTGTGCCCCACTCACCGGCCAGCGATGATGATCACAGCCTTGCCCTGTGTGACACCTGCCGTGGCCAGCTGGAGCAGCCGGACACCACAGTGGTCAATCACTGGCGTTGCCTGGGCGACAGCATGTGGAGCCAGGTTCCCGCCGTGCAGGTCATGGCGTGGCGTCAGCTGAAAGCCCTGTCCGGCCAGGGCGAAGTGTGGGCTCAGGACATGCTGGACATGATGTACATGGAAGACGAGACCAAGGCCTGGGCCGAAGCCGGCATGGCCAGCGATGATGACGACAGCGTACCGACCCTGGATTCCAACGGCGCCGTGCTGGTCGAAGGCGACTCGGTCACCTTGATCAAAGATCTGGACGTCAAGGGCGGCGGCTTCACCGCCAAGCGCGGCACCCTGGTCAAGGGCATCCGCCTGACCAACAACCCGCTGCACATCGAAGGCAAGGTCAACGGCGTGCAGATAGTGCTGGTCGCCGCCTACCTGAAAAAAGCCTGATAGAGTCCGGTTTGCCAGTGATACCAAGAGCGCCCCAAGGGGCGCTTTTTGGTGGCCGCAATATGCCGCACAAGCCTTCTGGTAGTCGCCCAACCTTGTCTGATGCCTACTGCAACCGAGGTCACACGCAGCTAGCCCCCCTGTTTTTCCTCGGCACCCCGGTTGAAATGTGCTGTTTTCTTCGACAGAGGCTTGGCTCAGACGGCAACCCTGTGGCAATCTGGGACGTCGATGGACAGACTCACGGACACTCAAGGTGTCCCCACTGCAAAAGGAGCAACACAGATGGCCAAAGCCAGCAAGAAAGATATCAAGAAGAAGATCGCCGCACGCCTTGAGAAAATTGCCAAGCACGAAGGCAAGATCAAGAAGCTGAAAAAAGCCCTGAAATAAGGGCCGGCATGATAAAAAAACCGCCATCAGGCGGTTTTTTTATGGCGCCATTAGTCGCAAGCCACACCCAATGGCCATGACTGCCAGCGTCTGGCGAGCACCAGCACCTCTTGCTCCAGCCACAACCCGTGTGCGATCAGATGCGTCAGCGCCTCTGCCAGCAGATCCCCTGGCCTGCCTGCCGTGGGAGCGGCACGCCAGGGGATCTTGCCTCTGCTGGCCTGTTGCCCCTCAAGCTGACGGGTCAGAGGACGGGCATAGTGATGGATATACGCCATCAGCGTCTCGGGCAACCAGAGTGCCAGGGGCCGATGGATGGCCCCGGCCAGCTCGGTGGCAATATCCAATCCCCGCTGATCCAGATCGCCAAAATGAGCCCAGGGCACAGCCGCCGGCAACAGCGGGATCACTTGCCGTGCCAGCCTGGTATTGCGGCCAGGCACATAGAGCAGCAGGTCCCCCGCTTGCAATGGGTAATCCACGAAGGCGCCCTTGTTCTCCACCGTGACTATCTGCCGCCCTTGCCACTCGATGCCCTGCAACCTGGCCAGGCTGCGCTCCGGCAAGGCCAGCTCTCCCAAGAGTGCCATCGGCGCACTCATCTCGTGGCGCTTGCCATCCTGATCGATGAGTGACAACGAGCTCAGGGTACGCAGTCGGATCACCTCATCCTGCGTCAATGCTATGTCCATGGCAGCTTGATCCGGGTCTGTGTCACTGCGTGGATGCTTGCTGTCCCCATGCCAGAGGGCATGAAAACTGGCCTGATTGAGGCGCGAAGGCAAGCTCACCCCGAGGGCCTGCACACTGCCGCGCATGTCCGCCATCTGAGGTGTTGTGTGTGCCAGCTGCTTGGCAAGATAGTCGTGCCCAGCGGGGGTCAAGGTATGGCGAGCGCTGCGCCCCACCGGCTTGACGCCGCTCACCGCCTGCAACAGGGCAAGCAGCTCGCGGCCATGCTTGCTATCGAGTGAATACCCCTTCTCGTCGGTGCCCTCCAGCAAGCGGGCACAGAGATCCTGTACCCTGCGCTCATCAAACAGTGACATCTTCGCCTCCCTATTACGGTGCCATATGACCAAGTAGAGAGGATTTTGCTGCCCGTTACCGTGACCAGCCTCGCGCCAGGGGAAACGCACTCCCGCGGCACCCCGTGCAGCAAGGGGCCCTGCCCCGCAGGATCTGCCAGCGGCTTCACTGGTAAACCCGAGGCAAACACGGCAAGCTGGATGGGTCTGTGCCAGTCAGCACGCATCCAGTGGGTGCAAGTCTGCTTGCTGACACCATCTCCCTGAGGGCGACCCCATGACCCAGTCGACAGAGCAGCAGCCGGTTTCCTCCTGGCATCTTTCCGATATCCGCGAGCTGGCCCGCTTGCTCACCCAGGCCCTGCCTGCTGCCGTGCAGATCACCGAGGCCGTCCATCAGGCGGTGTTGAGTGGCATGGGGATCAGGGGCAAGGCCCAGGGTCAAACCCGGGGGATCACGGGTCTGGTCTACCAGGGAGTGCATGGCGCCGCCCATACCCTGAGCGGTGGCATCCATGCCCTGCTCACCCGCTTGCCACCGACGCCTCCCTTGCACCAGATCCCCGAGACGCCCAGGCGCGCCGCCCTGCTCGCCACCCTCAATGGTGTGATGGGGGACAAGCTGGTCGAGAGCCACAATGCCCTCGCCACGCCCATGACACTGCGCCATGGCGGCCAGCCTCTGGACTGGCACGCCATGCCGTCGAGTCTGCCCGCCGGGGGCCGGGTGCTGCTGATGGTGCATGGTCTGTGCATGAACGATCTGCAGTGGCAGACCCAAATCAGGGGGAAGGACAAAGAAAAAACGCTCAACCATGGGGAGATACTGGCCGGCGAGCTGGGCTATGTGCCCGTCTATGTGCGCTACAACTCGGGCCTGCCCGTTGCGCAAAACGGGCGGGAGCTGGCCCGTCAGCTGGAACGGCTGGCAACCCACTGGCCCGGCGGCATCGACGAGATCAGCGTGCTGGCCTACAGCATGGGCGGCTTGGTGATCCGCAGCGCCTGTCATCATGCCAGCCAGAGTGAGATGGGCTGGCCCGGCGCCCTGAAAAACATGGTGTTTCTCGGCACGCCACATCATGGCGCCCCCCTTGAGCACGCCGGTCACTGGCTGGAGCAGCTGCTGCCTGCCACCGCCTATACCCAGCCCTTCGTCAGGCTGGCACAACTGCGCAGCGCCGGCATCAAGGATCTGCGCCACGGCAAGGTGCTGGACTCGCCGCCCCCGCAGGGCGAACCGCACACCACCTTGCCCGATCCTCGCCCCCCCTTGCCCCTGCCCGCCGAAGTGGCCTGCTTCACCATAGCGGCCACCACGGCGGCCAAACGCGGTCTGCTGGCTGATCGGCTGATTGGCGATGGACTTGTGCCCCTGCGCAGCGCCCTCGGCCAGCATGATGAGGTGCGCCACCAGCTGGCATTCCCCCCTTCCCACTGCTGGATTGCCTACCGCACCAGCCATATGGCCCTGCTCGGCAGCCTGCAGGTAAGTCGTCAGTTGCTGCACTGGCTCACCCCCGTTCACGAGGAGCAGAATCCGTCTGGGGAGCATGGCCAGAGCGCATAGTGGGCGCAATATGCCGAGAAACACGCTCAAGTTCGCTCCTGCACAAAGGAAAAAACCGCCAGTTGGCGGTTTTTTCATTGCGTGTCGCTCACATCAGGCGGGCCCGGCCGAACACCCTGATTGAGCTGCCGGGTGCGGCCGGGATCTCGGCGTGCAGGTGTGACGCCATCCCCATGTCCTCACCCTGAAAGAGATCTATGATGCCGCCGTGGGGCCAATGGATATCGCGCAGGTAACCGGCAAAGGCGGCGGTGGCCGCGCCTGTGGCGGGATCCTCATAGACGCCGCCATAGGCGAAGGGATTGCGGGTATGAAACAGCTGATCCCGGGCGGCATGGGCCAGCAGTATGGTGACCAGCCCTTCCCTTTGCATCAGGGTTCGCCCCTGCGCCAGTTCGTAGTGCATGGCCGAGAGCGCAGCCCGACTGTTCAGGGCCAGCACCAGATGATCGGCGCCGCCATGGATAAGTGCCGGCGGAATGCGGGGATCCAGATCTGCTGACGTGTAACCAAACAGCGTCAGCGCGGCACTCACCAACTCGGCCGGGGCCGGCTTGCTGCGGGTTGGCGGCGATTGCAGCGCCGCCTGCCACTGCCCCTCCTCATCCTGCCAGCCCGATACCTTGATCTCGGTCTGATTGAGGTGCAATGCATACTCCCCTTCTCCAAAACGCCGCGCCAGCGCCACACCCAGGGCGATTGTGGCATGGCCGCAGAAGGGCACCTCGGCCTCGGGGGAGAAGTAACGCACCCGCCACTCCCCAGACTCGACAGCTTGCCGGGCGGTCGCAGTCCCCCGGGGTGAGCCTGGTGGCCCGAGTAGCGACAAGGGCGCGGCGAAGGCCGTTTCCGAAAATCCCACCTGGGCGGCGATGCGTTGCATCTCCTCTGCCGCGGGCAAGCGAGGCCCCAGCCAGACACCTGCAGGATTCCCTCCTTGCTGTCCGTCAGAAAACGCGGCGATCCGCACCAACTCAGGCTCCAACGGGGAGGCTAGCTCCTTCATGACCACTCCTTGCTTGCGTGCTGAAAACCACTCTGGCGCCTGTGATGGGGCCCCAAGCGAGGGACACTGGCAAATGCAGGCCATGCCCCCATATAAGATAAGCAGACCCAGCTTACCCGTTAAATTAGGCTCTGTCCCA
>NZ_CDDA01000016.1 GCF_000819745.1 Aeromonas bestiarum
GGCGCATTATAGGGAACCGCATCGCGATGACAAGGCTTTTTTTGAAGAAAGTCACGGAAACTTCAAAATATCCAATTAGAAACAGCTTACTCAGTGTATATATACAGTGTTATCCACAAGCCGATGATTTCAGTCCTGTTTTATCATCATTTAAGTGGGTCTTCCCCCATTAAGGGATGCCATACTGGAACGGATAATGTGTCCCAAGTGGTCCATGGTAGCGCCCGGCTGGAAAGCTGGTTACCATGGAGGTGAATAGAGTGTTGCACCTTTTTTGCTTTCATTTACAAAAGGTCTTTAAAGATGAATTTATCCAAGTTTCCCGTTTATGTACAGGCGGCCATCCTTGCCCTGGTATTGGCGCTGGTTGGTTATCTGGTTGCCCAGGCTCTGCAGTTTTCTTTGAAAGCCGAAGTGATTTTTGCTGTGGGTCTGGCCATTGGTGGTTTCATCGTGCCGCTGCTCCTTAAGCGGACACCTGCCGCCACGGCCGAGCTGGTCTCCGGCCAAGAGACTTGCACCTTATATGTAGGCAACCTGCCCTATCGCGCCAACGAGATTGCCGTACGCGAGCTGTTTGCAGAACAAGGCCAGGTGATCTCGGTCCGTTTGATGAAGGACAAGGCTACCGGCAAGCGCAGAGGATTTGGTTTTGTGGAGATGCCCGCCGCCGATGCAGCCAAGGCAATCACGGCGCTCAATGACAAGGAGTATCAGCAGCGCACCCTCAAGGTACGCGAAGCCAACGACAAGCGGGATAAAGATGAGAGGGAAGGGAGCGAGGTCGACGCCTGATCCCTTGGCGGTAACGAACTAGTACCGAACCTCTTCGAGTGATGACAGCCCCCAAGCTTGCAAGGGGGCTGTCAGTTTTTGGGCTTCTGCATCCAGTCGGGTGCAATAGGCCCTGGCCTGCACCATGGCCTGAGAAGCCGGCTCAGCGATAGTCGTCAATAGATGTGCCACCCGTCTTGCCACCGCGTCCCCTGAATCCACCAGCTGACATCCTGGCATCAGTTGCCGGATCTCGTCATTGAACAACGGGAAATGGGTGCAGCCCAGCACCAGGGTATCCGGCCTTTCCTCTCCTTCCATCCAGTCCGCCAGTACCTCCTGCAGCAACGCCATGTTTACCGGTCGTCCCGCCAGTTTGTGCTCGGCCTCGATGACCAGTTCGGTCGCGCCCTTGAGCAACACCCGCTTGCCCGGCGCAAACTGGGCGATGAGTTCGTGAGTATATTCACGACTGACGGTACCAGGGGTTGCCAGCAAGCCGATGCAACCATTGCGGGTCAGGGCGGCCGCGGGCTTGATGGCGGGAACCACGCCGACTACGGGTATGGTCAGGGCGTCACGCAAGGATGGCAGGGCTATGGTGCTGGCCGTGTTGCAGGCAATCACCACCAGATCGATGGCATGCTCGGCCACCATATGGCTGACCAGTCGGGTACAGGCCGCAATGAGGGCCGCCTCACTCAGTTCACCATAGGGGAAGTTGGCATTGTCGAAACAATAGAAGTAGTTGTGTGCCGGCAGCGCACGGCGGATCTCGCGATAGATGGTCAGGCCACCCATACCGGAGTCGAACACTAGAATATTGGCCACCTGACCTCCCCCTTTGGTGCAAGACGGCGATCATACTCCCGCCGACCGCCAATAGAAAAGGCTATGTCCCAATTA
>NZ_CDDA01000017.1:0-6551 GCF_000819745.1 Aeromonas bestiarum
GAGCGGGTTTTTTTATTGCCAGAAATCAGCCATTTATACGCGATAAACGGCTGATCCCCTTCTTCATTAGCCGTGACTGGCACAGGGTAGCTCCATGTTGACCACCCCATCTTCCAGCTGGATGTCGATCTTGAAGCCAAGCCGCTTGGCCAGATTGATCATGCCGCGATTGCTGGGCATGGTCATGCCGGATAGCTGGCCAATGCCCCGCTCTCTGGCGTAGCGCACTATCTTCTCCATCATCAGCTTGCCGAGCCCGAGTCCTTTCAGGTCGGAACGTACCAGAATGGCAAATTCCGCATCGGATAGGTCCGGGTTGGAAATGGCCCGCACCACCCCGAGGATCTGCTGACTGAAGGCCCCGTCCTGCCCGACGGCAACGAAGGCCATCTCCCGGTCGTAGTCAATCTGAGTCATGCGGGCCAGCTCTTCATGACCCAGCTCCCCTACGTCAGCGAAGAAGCGCTTGTACCTGTCTTCGTCCGATACCTTGAGTACAAACTGCTTGTGGGCGGGTTCATCCTCCGGCCGGATCGGGCGCAGCAGAACGTGACTCTGATCCTTGAGCCAGGCCCCCTCTTCCAGCTCGGTGGGATAGGGGCGTATGGCCAGTGTATTGCGTCCCTGCACCACAGGCATCAGCGTCAGGCTGGCATCCAGAATGACCATCTCGGCCCCGCATGCCTGCAGCGGATGCAGGTCCAGCTCCTGGATCTCGGGGAAGGCCAGCAGCAGCTCCGACAGCTGGCACAGCACCTGACCGAGAGCATCGATATCGAGTTTTTCGGGGGTGGCCTGCTCGCGGATCTTGCGACTCTTGAGGGCTCCTATGATCTGGTAGCGTGCCAGCGCCTGGTTCAACGGCGGGAGTGCGGCCACCATCTCTTGCGGCTCGGCCCCCGATTCGCCGAGCAGGATGACGGGACCGAAGACAGGATCCTGTTGCAGGCGGATCCTCAGCTCCAGCCCGCCGCTGCGGCGCGCCATCCGTTGTACCAGCAACCCCTCGATACGCGCCCCCGGGTCGTGTTGCCTCACCCTGTCGAGAATGGCATCCGCTGCCTGGGCGACTTCGGCCGAGGTGCGCAGGTTCAGCATGACGCCGTGCACCGCAGACTTGTGGGCAATATCCGGTGAGCGCAGTTTGACCGCGACCGGATAGCCGATCTGCTCTGCGGTCAGGGTGGCCTCGATGGCATCGGAGACGATCCAGGTCGGCAACGTAGAGAGCCCGGCGGCCTGCAGTATGGGGTGCACCAGGTGGGTATCGAGTGTGAGCTGTTTGCGCTCCAGCGCTTGGCGGATCAACTGCTGACACAGCTCGGCGTTGAGCTTGTCGCCCTGCAGGGAGGCGGGGGTTTCCATCAGCTGCTTCTGGTTGCGGCGGTATTCCACCATGTGCATGAAGGCGGCGACGGCGCTCTCCGGGGTACGATAGGTCGGAAATCCGGCCTCGCTGAACAGACGGCGCCCCTCTTGCGCCGAGTATTCTCCGGCCCAGTTGGTCAGGATATTGAAGCGCCTGGCCCTGGGATGTTGTTTGACGTAGTCGATCAGACTGCGGGCCAGTTCGGCTCCGCGCGCCGTGAGGGAGGGGGCGTGAATGAGCAGGATGGCGTCGGCTTCATCCCCTTGCAGCAAGGTCTCCAGCGCCTGCCGATAGGCGGCAATATCGGCATCACTGCCGATGTCCCGCGGTGGCATGGCCAATTTGCCGCCCCGCTCCAGCAGCACGTCGACCGCCATGTTGGCCAGTCCACGGCCATTGGAGATGATGGCTAATCTTTCCCCCTTGAGGGTCAGGGAGTGGCTCAGAGTCTCGACCGCGGCAAACAGCTCGTGGGTATCTCGCACCCGCAGCATGCCTGCCCGCCGAATGGCTGCATCGTAGACGTTGTCGAGGCCATTGGCCGGATCGTGGCGGCCGCTCTTGAGCACCAGGATGGGCTTGTTGCGTGAGGCCGCCCGTGCTGCCGAGAGGAAGTGGCGGGCGTCGTGCAGCTTGTCCATATAGAGCAGGATGGCGCGGGTGGTGCCATCGCGGGAGAGCTGATCCAGCAACTGGCCGAAGTCGATGTCACAGTGATCGCCGAGGGAGATGAAGGCGGAGAAACCCAGCTCATGTTGCTTGGCCCAATCCAGGATGGTGGTGCTGACGGCGGCTGACTGGGAGAGAAACGCCACCTGGCCAGGTTTGGCCGCGATGGGGGAAAAGCTGGCGTTGATGCCCTGACCCGGCAACAGCATGCCCATGCTGTTGGGGCCGAGCAGGCGAATGCCGTATTGGCGGCTTAGCTGTTGGAGCTGCGCTCTCTCCTGCATGGAGAAGTCGGCAGCCAGTATGATGGCAGCCCCTGTGCCTTTCTTGCCCAACTCTTCGATGAGTGGCAGTACACGTTCGCGTTTGGTACATATGATGGCGAGATCGGGGGAGAGCGGCAGGCTGCTGATATCGGAATAGGCCAGTACGCCGGCGATGGCCTTGTTGTGCGGGCTGACCGGCAGTATGGGGCCCTTGAACTGGCCCGCGAGCAGGTGCCTGATCACCACATGACCCGCCTTCTGCGGGTTGGTCGAGGCACCGATGACGGCAATTGACTGGGGTTTGAAGAGCCGATCCAGGCCGCTTGGTTTCATGGGCACTCCCGTGGGTGGCGGATGGTGCCAGTGTAATACGCTTTGACTGCCTGTTCTGTGACCGGTTGCGGATCACTGTTTGGTGAGGGCGCTGGCTCGCAGATAAAACTTCATCTTGCCCTGGATCTGGCGCACCGCCGCCAGATGGCGTTCCTGCAGATAGATATCCTGCTCCCGATCCAGCGGGGTCTGCGGTACGCCCAGGCTCTGCAGGTACTCTTCAAACAGCTGTGAGCTGTTGATTTCGATCAGATGACGCATCATGGCGAGGCTCCTTCCATTCAGGCTGAACGTAGAGTCTAGTCTGTGACCGCCATCTCGTTATGACCATTGTCAGATTTGACACGAGATGGCTCACACATCTGCGGGGCCGGGCTCAGTACCGGGCCCGCACGCATTATAGTGAGTGCATGAAACGCTGAGGGGCGAGGTACATGATCAGAGTCTGGCTGTGGTGCATCGCACTCTTTGCGGGAGGTGCTCTGGCTGCCGAGTCGCACGTTCGAGCCTGGAACCTGCTGCTGGATCATCCCAATCCGGCCGTGGCAGGCTTGCTGCGGCTGTCGCTCGATCTGACCGTGCCCGAATACGGTCCCTACCGCCTGAGTGCCAGCCCGCCGATGGAGCAGGGACGAGCCGTCAAGGAGTTGCAGGGTGGCGAGCTGGTGCAGATCGGGGTATTCGCGCCCGATGAGGAGCGGGAACGTACCCTGCTTCCTATCCATATTCCGCTGGCGAAGGGGTTGCTGGGCTGGCGGGTCTGCCTCATCCGGCAGGGGGATGAGGGGCGGTTTGCCAGGATCTACTCCTTGGCTGACTGGTATCACTCCGGGCTCACCATAGGCCAGCACAGATCCTGGCCCGATACCCGCCTGCTCAAGGCGAACGGTCTCAGGGTCGTGGTCGGCAGCCTGTATGAGGCCTTGTTCAACATGCTGCGCAAGCAGCGTTTCGACTGCTTCCTGCGTTCCGTCATCGAAATAGAAGATGAGCTCAAGTCACATCCGGATTTGGCCATAGAGCCTCATCTGGTGTTTCGTTATCCGCTGGCGCTGCTGTTTTTTGTCTCGCCAAAATATCCCGAGCTGGCACAACGCATCGAGCTGGGATTGCAGCGGGCGCGCCAGTCGGGTGCCTTCGATCGGGTCTTTGAGGAGGGGTTCGGCAGTACCATTCGTCGGTTGAAGCTGGATGAGCGGGCCATGCTGGAGTTGGATAACCCGGATCTGCCCGCCAGCAGCCGCGCCATGATGGCCGACCCGAGCCTCATCTATGCACCGGTCGCGGTCAGCCCGTCAGCGCAGTGATCCCTGGCCGCGCGCCGTATCCCAGAAGGCGCGGATCAGCGGCTCTTCCAGCCGCTTCTTGAGTACGGCGATGCCGACATCGAACGGCTTGAGGGCGGGCTTAGGCTCGACGATGCGTACCTTCTCCCCCATGGGGCTGTGGTCGATCACGGCGGCAGGTACCAGCCCGACGCCAAAACCGAGCGCCACCATGGCGACTATGCCCTCGTTGCCCGCCACCTCGGCATAGATGTTGGGGGCTATGCCCTTGTTGCGAAACCACTGGTCACAGCGCTTTCGCGCCAGACCCTGCTCGGAGAGGATCAGCGGCAGCCGCTCCCAGTCGGGCTCTCCCTGCAAGAACCACTGGTTGGGTTGAGGTGGGTTGCGTGGGGCGATAAACACCAACGGCACCTGTTGCAGGCTGGCAAACTCCAGCTTGGACGAGAGCGCATCGGGGCGGGCAGCGATGGCGAGATCGGCCTCGTCCGCCAGGATCTTGTCCACCGCCAGCGCCGGGTCACCGGTCTCCAGCTTGATCTCCAGCTGGGGATAGCGGCGACGAAAGCGCTCCAGCACCTCGGGCAGCAGAAAGTAGCTGGCGGTAACCGAGCAGAACACCCGCAGCCGCCCTTGCAGCGGTTCGTCGCTGCGTTTGAGCTCCTGCTTGAGCTGACGCCACTCCTGCAACAGGCCGCCGCCGAACTCCCGCAGCTTCTCGCCAGCGGGCGTTAATCGCACCGAGCGGTTGTCCCGATCGAACAGCACGCAGCCGGTCTCCTGTTCCAGCCGCTGGATGGCACGGCTCAGGGTGGAGGGGCTGACCGCCATGGCATCGGCGCTTTTGCCGAAGTGGAGTGAGTCGGCGAGGTGGAGAAACAGCTCGAGATTGCGAAGGTCCATCTTTCAATTCCTGCCGCGGCGCGCTTGCCGATCTGGGATGACACTGGGTGAGATTGCCAAGAATCATCTTTCAATTCTTGCAACATACTGTTTCGAATATATCAGTTCAGGCAATAAGTGTCCCGCGCTATAGTGGTTCAGACAACGCCGTCATCCGGCATGGAATCAATCTAACGGAGCAATCACCATGGCTAACTATTTCAACACCTTGAACCTGCGTCAGCAGTTGGCCCAGCTGGGCAAGTGTCGTTTCATGCAGCGGGCGGAATTCGCCGACGGTTGCGACGTGCTGAAGGGCAAGAAGGTGGTGATTGTGGGCTGTGGTGCCCAGGGTCTGAACCAGGGTCTGAACATGCGCGACTCCGGGCTGGATATCTCCTATGCCCTGCGCAAGGCTGCCATCACCGAGAAGCGTGCCTCCTGGCAGAAGGCCACCGACAACGGCTTCGCGGTCGGTACCTATGAAGAGCTGATTCCGAGCGCCGATCTGGTGCTGAACCTGACCCCGGACAAGCAGCACTCCGACGTGGTGAAAACCGTGATGCCGCTGATGAAGCAAGGCGCCGCCCTAGGCTACTCCCACGGCTTCAACGTGGTGGAAGAGGGTCAGCAGATCCGCGCCGACATCACGGTCGTCATGGTCGCGCCCAAGTGCCCGGGCACCGAGGTGCGTGAAGAGTACAAGCGCGGCTTCGGTGTGCCGACCCTGCTGGCGGTACACCCGGAGAACGATCCCAAGGGTGAAGGCATGGCCATCGCCAAGGCGTGGGCTTCTGCCACCGGCGGCGACCGTGCCGGCGTACTGGAATCCTCCTTCGTTGCGGAAGTGAAATCTGACCTGATGGGCGAGCAGACCATCCTCTGCGGCATGCTGCAGGCCGGCTCCCTGCTCTGCTACGACAAGCTGGTTGCCGAAGGGACTGACAAGGCCTACGCCGGCAAGCTGATCCAGTTCGGTTGGGAGACCATCACCGAAGCCCTGAAGCAGGGTGGCATCAGCCTGATGATGGACAGGCTCTCCAACCCGGCCAAGCTGCGCGCCTTCGAGCTCTCCGAGCAACTGCGCACCCTGATGCGCCCGCTGTTCGAGAAGCACATGGATGACATCATCGCCGGTGAGTTCTCCCGCGGCATGATGGCCGACTGGGCCGAAGACGATGCCAAGCTGTTCGGTTGGCGCGAAGAGACCGGCAAATCAGCCTTCGAAAACGCCCCGGCGTTCGCGGGCAAGATTGCCGAGCAGGAGTACTTCGACAATGGCGTTGTGATGGTGGCCATGGTCAAGGCGGGTGTCGAGCTGGCGTTCGAGACCATGGTGGCTTCCGGCATCTACGAGGAGTCTGCCTACTACGAATCCCTGCACGAGCTGCCGCTGATCGCCAACACAGTTGCTCGCAAGCGTCTGTACGAGATGAACGTGGTTATCTCCGACACCGCCGAGTACGGCAACTACCTGTTCGCCAACGCCGCCGTGCCCTTGCTGCGTGAGCACTTCATGCCGACCCTGAAAGCGGGTGATCTGGGTGCCAGCAAGGCGGAAGGGCAGAGCGTCGATAACCTGGCGCTGCTGGCGGCCAATGAGGCGACTCGCAACCACCCCATCGAAGCGATCGGTCAGGTACTGCGCGGCTACATGAAGGACATGAAGCGTATCGCCGTTGGCGGTTAATCAGGTATGACCCGCAACCATGCCTGATGCGAGGAGATCGGTCAGGTACTGCGCGG
>NZ_CDDA01000017.1:6629-46371 GCF_000819745.1 Aeromonas bestiarum
CCGTCGCCGGTCGGACTGGACACCCGACCGGTCAGCCAGAAAAACCAGCCCGACCCGCCATAAAAAAGCCCCGCTCATCGAGCGGGGCTTTTGCATTCAGAAAGACCGGATAAATCAGGCTTTCCACGCTTTCCAGGTGTTGATGAGGCCATTGGTGGAGCCGTCGTGGCTGGTGACAGCCGCGTCCGTGTTGAGCTCCGGCAGTATCTTGTTGGCCAGCTGTTTGCCCAGTTCCACGCCCCACTGATCGAAGCTGAAGATGTTCAGGATGGCGCCCTGCACGAAGATCTTGTGCTCGTACATGGCGATCAGGGAACCCAGCGTCTTCGGGGTCAGGCTCTTGAACAGTATGCTGTTGGTCGGGCGGTTGCCTTCGAACACCTTGAACGGCACCAGATCCTTGACCTGCTCCAGGGTTTTGCCGGCAGCCAGGAACTCGGCTTCGACCTGTTCTTTGCTCTTGCCGAAGGCCAGTGCCTCGGTCTGGGCGAAGAAGTTGGCCAGCAGTTTCGGATGGTGATCGCCGATCGGGTTGTGGCTGATGGCCGGCGCCAGGAAGTCACAGGGGATCAGCTTGGTGCCCTGGTGGATCAGCTGGTAGAAGGCGTGCTGGCCGTTGGTGCCCGGCTCACCCCAGATAATGGGGCCAGTCTGGTAGTCAACCGGCTTGCCGTTGCGATCCACCTGCTTGCCGTTGGATTCCATGTTGCCCTGCTGGAAATAGGCAGGGAAGCGGTGCATGTACTGATCGTACGGCAGAATGGCTTCGGACTCGGCACCGTGGAAGTTGTTGTACCACAGGCCAATCAGCGCCAGCAGCACAGGTACGTTCTGCTCATAGGAGGCAGTGGCGAAGTGCATGTCCATCTCGAAGGCGCCTTGCAGCAGGGCTTCGAAGTGCTCGAAACCGACGGACAGGGCGATGGGCATGCCGATGGCAGACCAGGAGGAGTAGCGGCCGCCAACCCAGTCCCAGAACTCGAACATGTTGTTGGTGTCGATGCCGAACTCGGCCACGGCCTTGCCATTGGTGGAGAGCGCGGCGAAGTGCTTGGCAACATGGGCCTTGTCACCGGCGATCTTGATGAACCAGTCGCGGGCGGTCAGGGCGTTGGTCATGGTCTCCTGGGTGGTGAAGGTCTTGGAGGCCACCAGGAACAGGGTGGTTTCCGGATCTATCTTCTTCAGGGTCTCGGCGATGTGGGTGCCATCGACGTTGGAGACGAAGTGCATCTGCAGGTGGTTTTTGTAGGGACGCAGTGCCTCTGTGATCATTACGGGGCCGAGATCCGAGCCACCGATACCTATGTTGACCACGTGCTGGATCGCCTTGCCGGTGTAGCCTTTCCACTCGCCGGAGATGATCTTCTCGCAGAAGCCCTTCATCTTGGTCAGCACGGCGTTCACTTCCGGCATCACGTCCTTGCCGTCGCACTCGATGGGACGGTCGGAGCGGTTGCGCAGGGCCACGTGCAGTACGGAGCGACCCTCGGTCATGTTGATCTTGTCACCGTTGAACATGGCATCGATCGCGCTGCGAAGATCGGTCTCTTTGGCCAGATCAACCAGCAACTTGAGGGTTTCCTCGGTGATCAGGTTCTTGGAGTAGTCGACCAGAATGTCGCCGCCAAAGGTGAGGGAGAACTTGTCGAAGCGCTTCGGGTCCTGCGCGAACAGATCCTTGAGTCGAGTCTCTTTGTTAGCTGCAAAATGGGCTTCCAGCGCCTGCCAGGCCTGGGTCTGGGTTGGATTGATATTTTTCATAGGATTACCGATCTTCCAAGTTGTGTTTGAACCTTGCAGGCAAGGCTCCCGCCAAACCTTATTATTCGAGCACTCTATCGGGCCCATTATACCGGGCTCATTGCGCGGCCCGTGTAACAGAGCTTTACCAATTGTCTGCCATCGAAGGAGTTTACAACCAAAACGCTGCGATTATGAGTCACTCATGGTCAGGGGATCTTGAGTTTGCTCATACTTCACCCGGCTTGCGCGGGTTGAAAGGGCTTTCATCTATGGCTGGCCGCGGCTTGCTGCCTGGCAAGTTCGTGTTACAGCCAAAGGGGTATCTGACAGTCGCTTTTCGGCTCGTTTTATGAGCAAACGCAAATTGTCGGGATGGGGTCTTGGCTAGCATATGAACCGAATGGACGAGATCTCCCAGGGATGGCCACTGTCTGGAATGAGGAGATCGATATGAAACACGTTTTATCCCTGTTTGCCCTGAGCCTGATCGCCACCGGCCTCATCGGCCTGTTGACCATGGTGCTGACCAGTGCGGCGCCAACCCTGGAGATACGGGTGCTGGCCGTGATCGGCGCCGTCCTGGGGGGCTATGTGCTGGTGCAGCCGTTGCTCAACCGGGTCGCTCGTCGGCTGGGGTAAGGGGCTCCGCCGCCTGTATGGATGGGCGTGTTGGTCCAGGATGACAGCTGAGCAAATTCCGGCCCCGGTGGCCGGATTTTTTATGCCTGTGGCGCGCACATGAGGCCCAGAAACGACCATGCCAGCACTAAGGCTGGCATGGTGACACTCAGGTCCGGGTTCAGGCCTGGGGTTTTTGCATGTGCATGACCATCTGCGGGAAGGGGATCTCGACGCCTTCGGCGTCGAAAGTCAGCTTCACCTTCTCGTGAAAGTCGAACCAGACACCCCAGTAATCGGCGGTCTTGACCCAGGGGCGTACCACTATATTGACCGAGGAGTCGGCCAGGGCGGCGACGGCGATAGTCGCGGCCGGATCCTTCAGGATGCGCGGCTCTTCATTCACCAGGCGCTCCAGGATCTGCTTGGCCTTGCGCAGGTCAGAGCCGTAGCCGATGCCGAAGGTCATGTCGACGCGACGGGTATCCATGCGCGAGTAGTTGACTATGGTGCCGTTGAGGATGGCGGAGTTGGGTACCACCACCATCTTGTTGTCACCCGAGGTGAGGGTGGTGGTAAACAGCTGAACGGACTGCACCACACCCGCAGTGCCCGCCACTTCGATGAACTCGCCCGCCTTGATGGGGCGGAAGATGATCAGCAGGAAGCCGGCGGCGAAGTTGGAGAGCGAGCCTTGCAGCGCCAGACCAATGGCCAGACCTGCGGCACCTATGATGGCGACGAAGGAGGCGGTCTGTACCCCGACCCGACCCAGGGCGGCGATCACTACGAACACCAAAATGGTGTACTTGAGGATGCTGCCGACGAAATGGGTGACTGTGATGTCCAGCTTGCGGGCCTGCATTACCTTGACCACTGCGCTGCTGAGGAGGTTGGCGGCGATGTAACCGATCAGCAGGGTGATCAGGGAGGCCGCGATGTTGACGGCATACTCGATCAGCAGGCCCTGGTTATTGACCAGCCAGGTCTGCGCTTCGGTAATGATTTCGGGTTCCATAGGATGTCCTGTCAGGCAGTAAAGGTTTATGACGCATGAATCTAACACTGGAATGCGACAATCCGGGTCGCATCTGGTGCTCATCCCCTCTTTTTTGCCACAAAAAACAAGGGAGGCCAAGGCCTCCCTGTTTGCACCAACCCGTCTGGACCAGCATTGTTGCTGATGATTGCGGCTGAATAGCCGCTGGGCTGAGTGGTCAGCTTTGCAGCAGCTGGCTGCGGATGAACAGCCATTGATCCTCGAAGCCGGCGGTGGGCTTGAGTTTGAACTCGGAGCGGACAAACTGGCTTATCCGTCCTTCGGTATAGGCCAGCAGCAGATTGGCCAGCATGGTTTCGTCGAGCTGGAAGCCCTGGCCTTCCCGCAGCCGCTTTTCCCGCAGTACCTGCTTGATCTGGGTCTCCAGCTTGTCGAACAGAATGCTGATGCGATCCCGCAGCCGATCGTGTTCGCCCAGCAGGGCGTCGCCGTTGAGGATGCGGGTGATGCCGGGGTTGCGCTCGGCGAACACCAGCAGCAGCTGAAGGATGTGATGGCAGCGAGCCATGGTGTCCTTCTCTTCCGCCATGATCAGGTTGACCCGTGACAGCAGGGAATCCTCGATAAAGTCGATCAGCCCCTCGAACATCCGCGCCTTGCTGGGAAAATGTCGATAGAGGGCTGCCTCAGAGACACCCACCTCGGCCGCCAGACGTGCCGTGGTGATACGCTGGCCAGGACTGGTTTCCAGCATATGGGCGAGTGCTTGCAGGATCTGATCGCGCCGACTCTGTTTCTGATTACTGCTTGCCATGGATTCCCCTAAAAAAACAATGGCTTGATTCTATTATTAGGCACAGACCCAAGGGCCTGTGTGGTCTGTTATTGGCGACCAGAAGAACCAAAACCGCCTTCACCCCGTTCACTCTGATTGAACTCATCGACCAGTTGGAAGCTGGCCTGAACTACCGGCATGATCACCAGCTGGGCGATGCGTTCGCCTGGCTGCATGGTGAAGCTGTCGTTGCCACGGTTCCAGACCGAGACCATCAGCTGGCCCTGGTAATCGGAATCGATGAGGCCGACCAGGTTGCCCAGCACTATGCCGTGCTTATGGCCGAGGCCGGAGCGGGGCAGAATGGTGGCACACAGGCCGGGATCCTGGATGTGGATGGCCAGACCGGTCGGTACCAGGGTGGTATCGCCCGGTGCCAGCGTGATGGGCGCATCCAACAGGGCGCGCAGATCCATGCCGGCAGAGCCCGGTGTGGCATAGGCGGGCAGCGGGTAGTCGGTGCCGATGCGGGCATCCAGAATCTTCAATTCAATTTGTGTTGTCATGGATAGTTCGTTTTTCAATGAGTGCTTGTGTGGACGCCCAGCATGGCCAGTGCAGTCTGTGTCGTCGTGAATCGTTCGCCTGCCGGGCGTACCGGCAGACGGGCCGGGTGTTAGCCCCGGTAGTGACGCGCAATCAGGGCGATGAGGTGACGGGCCAGCGTCAGCTTATCGGCCAGCGGCAGAGGGGCTTGACCCCCTTGCCAGAACACGGTCAGGGCGTTGTCATCGGCGTTGAAGCCCTGGCCCGCGCGGGACACGTCGTTGGCGGCGATCATGTCCAGCCGCTTACGCTGCAGTTTGTCGAGGGCGTATTGTTCCACATCCACGGTTTCGGCGGCAAATCCGACGGTGAAGGGCTTGTCTGACAGCGCTCCCACGGCGGCTATGATGTCGGGATTCTTGACCAGCTTCACCACCATCTGGTTGTTGTCGCCGGTCTTCTTGATCTTCTGGCTGGCGACCTGCTCGGGCCTATAGTCGGCCACGGCGGCGCAGCCAATGAAGAGATCGCAGTCGGCCACCCGGCTCATCACCGCCTGATGCATCTGCTCTGCGCTCTCCACATCGACTCGTACTACCCCGCCCGGTGTCGGCAGGGCGACCGGGCCGCTCACCAGCGTCACCTCGGCACCCGCCTCACGGGCGGCGCGGGCGATGGCGTAACCCATCTTGCCGGAGCTGTGGTTGCTGATATAGCGCACCGGATCCAGCGGCTCGCGGGTCGGCCCTGCGGTGAGCAGCAGCCTGACGCCCGCCAGCAGCGGCTCGGCGGCCAGTTGCTGGCAGCAGCGCTCAACCAGTTCGAGGGGATCCAGCATCCGGCCCGGGCCCACGTCGCCGCAGGCCTGGCTGCCGGAATCCGGCCCCCACAGCAGGATGCCGCGACTGGCCAGGGTCTGAAGGTTGGCCTGGGTGGCGGCGTTGAGATACATCTGCTGGTTCATGGCCGGGGCCAGTGCCACCGGTGCCGGTGTCGCCAGACAGAGGGTGGTGAGCAGTTCGTCGGCCATGCCGGCAGCCATGCGGGCCATCAGATTGGCGCTGGCCGGGGCGATCAGCACCAGATCCGCCCACTTGGCCAGTTCGATGTGGCCCATGCCCGCCTCGGCGGCGGGATCCAGCAGGCTGTCTGCCACCGGATGGCCGGAGACGGCCTGCAGGGTCAGCGGGGTGATGAACTCCTTGGCGGAGCGGGTCATCACCACCCGTACCTCGGCTCCCTGATCTTTCAGGCGGCGTACCAGTTCGGCACTCTTGTAGGCGGCGATCCCGCCACTGACACCCAACAGGATGTGTTTATCGGCCAATCTCATCTGCTGCTTCTCTTCCGGCTCACTCTGACTGGTCGGCTAAGATACCACAGGCAAGGGATGACGACAGAGGCTGACATGGGGGACTTGTGGTCGGGCTCCCGCGATTTTTTGCTATGTTTTCTCTCAATAGGCATGAGGGAGAGACAAATGAGCATCAAGGAGTGGCCAGAGGATGAGCGTCCCCGAGAGAAGCTGTTGCGCCAGGGGCCCGGCGCCTTGTCCGATGCCGAGTTGCTGGCCATCTTCCTGCGCACCGGCGTCAACGGGCTGAGCGCGGTGGATCTCTCGCGCCAGCTGTTGCAGCAGTTCGGATCCTTGCGGGCACTGCTCGGCGCCGAGCAGTCGGCCTTCTGCGATGCTCATGGGCTGGGTCCGGCCAAATACGCTCAGTTGCAGGCTGTGCTGGAGATGGGCAAGCGTCATCTGGCCGAGCAGTTGCAGCGGGGCGATGCCCTCACCTCGCCCCAGTTGACCCGGGATTATCTGCAGGCTCAGCTGCGGGATCGGCCGCGAGAAGTGTTCGCCTTGTTGCTCCTGGACAACCAGCACAGAGTGATTCAATTCGTTGAACTTTTTTACGGAACCCTCGACTCGGCGAGCGTCTGGCCCAGAGAAATCGTGCAGATCGCGCTCAAACATAATGCAGCCGCCGTGATTCTGGCGCATAATCACCCGTCCGGCGTGGCCGAGCCCAGTCGGGCCGACCGCCAGATCACGGATCGGATCTTGGCCGCCTTGGCCCTGATCGATATCAGAGTGCTGGATCACTTGGTGATCGGTGATGGCATCACGGTTTCTTTTGCAGAGCGTGGTTGGTTGTAACTGGCTCTGGCACGGTATTAGTTGATCTTTGATCACGGATGCTGTATAAAATGCCGCCTTCTGTTTGCCCCGCAATCGAAGGCCAGCGGGGCAGATATTTGCTCGAGCAATGAAGTAAGATTTGGAGAGACTGACATGTCTAGAGTATGCCAAGTAACCGGCAAGCGCCCGGCAGTTGGTAACAACCGTTCGCACGCTAACAACGCTACCAAGCGTCGTTTCCTGCCGAACCTGCACACTCACCGTTTTTGGGTTGAGGGTGAAAAACGCTTCGTAAGTCTGCGCGTATCCGCAAAAGGCATGCGTATCATCGACAAGCGTGGCGTTGAAGTGGTTCTGGCTGAACTGCGCGCCAGCGGTGTTAAGGTATAAGGAATTAGATCATGGCTAAAGGTATTCGCGAGAAAATTCGTCTGAACTCCAGCGCCGGTACTGGTCACTTCTATACCACTACCAAGAACAAGCGCACCATGCCCGAAAAAATGGAGATCAAAAAGTTTGATCCCGTTGTTCGTCAGCATGTGATCTACAAAGAAGGCAAAATCAAGTAATCACTTGAATTTGTCTCAAAAACCCGGCCTTGTGCCGGGTTTTTTTATGGCTGGAATTCAGTACACTGCCGGTTCGAAGGGAGGCTTGCCATGTTCAGATTGAGCCGCAAAGGCTGGAATAACGTGATCATAGTGGCCGTGCTGGCGGTGATCACCCTGTTGCACCGGCTGGAGATAGCCCAGCAGGAGAACAGCGCCCAGCGCGCCCGTCCCCTGTTGCCGGACAGCGCCGTCGTGCTCACCTGGCAGGGACCGAGCTGGCAGATCGAGCGCATCGGTCAGGGCTGGCGCAGCGGGCCGGATCTGGGGCTCAGCAGTGCCCAGCTGGCCGCTCACATCGAAGGCTGGCAGGGCTGGTTGTTGCCACCGGGTAGTGCCGTGCGGGGCACCCCGGTCACCCTCAAGATCTGGGTCGCCGGTCAGAGCGATCCGATTGAAGTGGGGCTCTATCAGGACAGCGGCAAGTTTGCCGCCCTGCTGCCCCCTTCGACCTGGCTCAGCCTGAGTCAGGAGCAGTACCGCAGCCTGCTGCGTCCCACCCCCTAATCCATTTTCGAGCGAGAGGACCCCATGCCTGAATTACCGGAAGTCGAAGTCAGCCGCCAGGGCATCTCTCCCTGGCTCACCGGCATCAAGGTCACTCGCGTCGTGGTGCGGGATGGCCGGCTGCGCTGGCCGGTGCCGGGCGAAATCCAGGAGCTGGTGGATCTCGTCATCCACAGGGTCAGCCGCCGCGCCAAGTACCTGCTGCTGGAGACCGACTTCGGCACCGCCATCCTGCATCTGGGCATGTCCGGCAGCCTGCGGGTGCTGAATATCGGCACCCCGGCCGAGAAACACGACCACGTGGATATAGAGCTCGCCAACGGCAAGCTGCTGCGGCTCAACGATCCGCGCCGCTTCGGTGCCCTGCTTTGGACCCGTGAACCGGCCGAGGCGCACGCCCTGCTGGCGAAGCTGGGGCCGGAGCCGCTCACCGACGCCTTCAGCGCCGATTACCTGCAGGGGCGCGCCAAGGGGCGCAGCACCCCCATCAAGACCTTCCTGATGGACAATCATGTGGTGGTCGGGGTGGGCAACATCTACGCCAACGAGGCGCTCTATGCCGCCGGCATTCATCCCAAGCGGGCGGCGGGCAACATCAGCGCCGAGCGACTGGCAACCCTGGTAGCCGAGATCAAGCGGGTACTGGCCGAGGCCATCAAGCAGGGTGGCACCACCCTCAAGGATTTCACCAGCGCCGATGGCAAACCTGGCTATTTCGTGCAGCAGTTGCAGGTCTACGGGCGGGGTGGCCAGCCCTGTTTTCATTGTCACACCCTGCTCAGTGAAATCCGGCTGGGGCAGAGAACCACAGTGTTTTGCTCCCACTGCCAGCGCTGAATGGCCGTTATTTTGGCCAAAAACGGCCAAGTTGTAAGAGAGTATTTCCAGTCTGTTGAATATTTGCGCGCCCGTCACTAGTATCTCGACCGTTCAGGCAGTTTGAGAAAATAAAATGACAGCTAAATCAATAGACTGGGATCATTTATCCCGGCAGGGGCACTATTGTGCCCAAAAAATGGCCCGTTTCCTCTATCCCGATGACAGCGCCCGCAAGACCTTCAATCGCGCCAAGTTCGTGCTGCGCAGCCTGCTCTATCGGCAGCAGCTGAGCCGGGTATTCGAGCTGTTTCAGGCCGAACCCCTCAAGGCCCTGCCTGCCCACTATCCCGAGCTGCTCGACAAGCCGATGCGGCCCTACCGCTTTGCCGGCTCCACCGCGACCGAGCGGGCCGAGATGCTGGAGAACCACTACCGGCTGATGCTGGCCCGCTACCCGGATCTGATCGACCCGCTCTATCTGGGCGATGGCATCGAGCTCGGCCGCTATCCCGAGAGCGGCTGCCGCATCATATTGCGTCACGACGGTACCTTCCGCCGCGAGGCCGAGCTGGCCCTCTCCATCGTCGATCCGCAGGGCAAGCGGCTTTACAGCTGTGCCTTCTCGCTGGCCGGTACACCCAAGCGGCTGGCCGTGGTGATCGGCTCGGTACAGGGCCCGGAGCCCTGCATCGAGCAAGCGCAGGACAAGGTGCGTGCGCTGACCAAGGAGGGCCACGGTCTGAGACCCAAGTCGCTGGTGGTAATGCTGGTGATGCAGCTGGCCGAGGCGATGGAGGCCGAGCATATCTCGGCGGTGCGGATGAAGGCGCACATCTATCAGGCCAGGCGCTACAGCAAGAAGAAGAAAGCCTGTCTGCAGGCGGATTATGACGAGCTGTGGCAGGAGTTTGGCGCCATCGATCTGGATGACAACTTCGTGCGGTTGCAGCCCGCCCAGCGCAAGCCGCTGGAGGAGATAGCTTCCAAGAAGCGGGCCATGTACCGGCGCCGCTACGAGTGGCTTGACCAGCTGACCCTGGCGAGTCAGCAGCAGCTGGGCCCACGTCTGGCAGGTTGAGATGCACAGGCTGCAGTGGCAAACAGGCTACCCTCGGGTAGCCTGTTTTTGATCACTTGCCTTGCTTGGCGGCAATCGCCTTGGCGACAATCGGGTCGACGAACTGGCGGATATCGCCACCGTGCAGGGCGACCTCTTTCACCAGGGTCGAGGAGATGAAGGAGTTCTCCTCCGCCGGGGTGAGGAAGACGCTCTCCAGCTCCGGCATCAGGCGGCGGTTCATGTTGGCCAGCTGGAATTCGTACTCGAAGTCGGAGACGGCGCGCAGGCCGCGGATCAGCACGTTGGCCTGCTGCTCTTTGGCGAAATCCACCAGCAGGCCGGAGAAGCCCACCACCTTGACGTTGGGCAGGTGGGCGGTCACTTGCTGGGCAAGCAGGACACGCTCTGCCAGATCGAACAGCGGGCGCTTGCTCGGGCTGTTGGCGACGCCGACCACCACTTCATCAAACAGTCTGGCGGCCCGGCCAATGAGGTCGGTGTGGCCATTGGTGATGGGGTCGAAGGTGCCGGGATAAATTACCTTGTTGGTCATGTTGTTGATTCCTGCAACCTGGGAATTTGGTCGCATTATAGGGTCTGTTGGCGTTTTGTCGCGACCGGGATGGGGTGAGTGCCGGGGCGAGGCGCTAAGTTTGGTCGTTCAAATTGCTGTCGCCTGGTGTCTTCGCTTGAGAATAGCCCTGCATCAGGCAAGAATACCCGCACCGCGCATCAAGCCTCCTTGCATTGGTGACAGGGAGCAAAGGGATTTTTTATGAAACGTATTCTGGTAGTACGCAATGACAAGATTGGTGACTTCATGCTGGCCTGGCCGAGCTTTGCCATGCTCAAGTGCTCCATGGAGTGTCATGTGACTGCCCTGGTTCCTGCCTACACGGCGCCGTTGGCCCGCCTCTGTCCCTGGATCGACGAGATCATCCTGGATCCGGGTTCACGGGCCGACAAGGAACAGCAACGTGCCTTGCAAGCGCGCATCAAGGCGGCCGCCTTCGATGCCTCCATCTGCCTCTTCTCCAACTCTCGCAATGCCATGCTGGTGTGGAAGGCGCACATCCCTTACCGGCTGGCCCCTGCCACCAAGCTGGCTCAGGTGCTCTACAACCAGCGGCTGATCCAGCGTCGCTCCCGCTCCCAGAAGCCGGAGTACGAATACAACCTGGATCTGGTGCGCCGCTTCCTCGCCGACCAGCAGGTGAGCGTGGTCACGCCACAGGCGCCTTACCTCAGCTTCGATCCCCAGAGCCTGCAGCAGGTGCGCGAGCAGGTCGCCACCCGTTTGAAGCTGGATGCCAGCCGCCCCTGGCTGATGGTGCATGCCGGCAGCGGCGGTTCGGCCAACAACCTCTCCATCGAGCAGTACGCCCGCCTCATCATCAAGCTCAACCAGGCCTGCCCCGAGCTGCAGTGCATACTGACGGCGGGGCCGGGGGAGGAGAAGATCGCCGAACAGCTGGCGGCCGAGCTGCTGGCCCACGGGGGCAACGGCTGGATCTACCGCTCCGACGAGGGGCTGCCCAAGTTCTGCCAGGTGATGGCCAATGCCGCCCTGTTCGTGGCGGGCAGCACGGGGCCGCTGCACATAGCCGCGGCGCTGGACGTGCCCACCATAGGCTTCTTCCCGGCGCACCGCTCGGCCACCCCGCTGCGCTGGCGTCCGCTCAACAGCGAGGGGCGCCACCTGGCGTTCAGCCCGCCGGAAGACAGCGATCACCCGGAAGACATGAGCCAGCTCGATCCCAAGACAATGGCGGCGGCGATCGCCCGCTGGGCACCGCCTTTCTGGCGGACAGAGAGCTGATAGCTACAAACAGGGCCCTTTCGGGCCCTGTCTCGTATGGGGGACTGCTGGCGGCTTACTTGTCAGCCTGATCCGGCGCCTGCGGCTGCTGGCGGATCCAGAGGTCGGCGTACTTCACGAAGGTGGAGTGGGCCGACAGTATGGCCAGCAGGAGCCCCTGCTTGCCATCGAGGAAGCCCGCCTTGAGCAGGTACATCTTGAGGAAGCAGCCCAGCGCATGCACCAGCCCCTGGCTGAGGGAGCCCTTCTTGCCACGGGCGGTGCGCTGATCGGCCCAGGCCCTGGCATAACCGGCGGACTTCACCAGATAGTGCTCCAGATCCCGGTAGGTGAAGTGGAGCAGGTCGCCATGGATATTGACGATCTTCATGTTGGCACGCACCTCTACCTTCTCGTGCACCAGCACCTCGTTGTAGCTGGTGAGCGCTTTGGGGTAGAGGCGCAGCACCCGATCCGGATACCAGCCGCTGTGACGGATGAAGCGGCCAAACACCCAGGAGAGGCGCGGGATCGAGTAGATGGTATCGCTGGCCGGGTTGGCCATGACGGTGGCGATGGCCGCTTTCAGCTCGGGAGTGAGCCGCTCGTCGGCATCCAGCCACAGCACCCACTCTGACTGGACATGGGACTGGGCGAGGCGGCGCTGGCGACCGAAGCCCGGCCATACCGGGTTGACGAAGAAGCGGGCGCCGAATTCGGCGGCGATGGCAGGGGTTTCGTCCTGGCTGCCTGAGTCCATGATGACGATCTCGTCCACCAGGCCATCGAGGGAGGCGAGGCAGGCTCTCAGGTTTTCGGCTTCATTCTTGACGATCAGGACGGCCGCCAGGGTCGGTTTTTTCACGGATTAAGGGCTCTTGTTGGCGCCCGGCTGGCGGGCCATGCTCGAATTGGCGCCCATTCTAGCCTAAAACGGCAGGCGGAGCATGGTTCCGGCGCCTATGGTGCGTCAGTTTCAAATGGCTTCTTTTTTGGCATGAGAGCGGGTGGTACGGGGATCTTCTGTTATTTCTCGGGCCATTCTTGGGGCATAATCTCGGCCAGCAACGATTAACCGCAGGGCTTGGCCCCAAGAGACGCGTGAGATGAAGATATTGGTGATCGGCCCCTCCTGGGTCGGCGACATGGTGATGTCCCAGAGCCTCTACAAGGCGATCAAGGCCAATCACCCCGACAGCGAGCTGCATGTGATGGCGCCCGCCTGGTGTGGCGCCCTGCTGGAGCGGATGCCGGAAGTGGACAAGGCGATTCCCATGCCGCTCGGCCACGGCGACTTCAAGCTGAGCGCCCGTCGTCGGCTCGGCAAGCAGCTGGCGGCGGAGAAGTACGATCAGGCCATCATACAGCCCAACTCCATGAAGTCGGCGCTGATCCCCTGGTTTGCCAGGATCCCGGTACGCACCGGCTGGAAGGGGGAGCACCGCTTCGGCCTGCTCAACGACATGCGCAGCAACAAGTCCGCCTTCCCGCTGATGGTGGAAGCCTACCTGGCGCTGGCCTATCCCAAGGCGCAGATGAAGAGCCGGGCCGACATTCCCGTCATTCCCCATCCGTCGCTCAATGTCGATCTCATCAATCAGGGCAAGGCGCTGGAGCGGCTCGGTCTGGATCGTGCCCGCCCCGTGCTGGTGCTCTGCCCGGGGGCCGAATTCGGCCCGGCAAAGCGCTGGCCGGAAGGGCACTACGCCGTGGTGGCGCAGAAGCACCTGGATGAGGGCTGGCAGGTGTGGATCTTCGGCTCCGGCAAGGATGTGCCCGTGGCCAACACCATTCGCGACCGGATCAATCCCCTGTCACGCCCCAATTGCCACGTGCTGGCGGGCAAGACCAGCCTGTATGAGGCGATCGACCTGATGGCGCTGGCCGGGCGGGTGATCGCCAACGATTCCGGCCTGATGCACATAGCCGCCGCCCTCAACCGGCCGCTGATCGGGGTCTATGGCTCCACCTCGCCGCTCTACACGCCGCCGCTGGCGGACAGGGTCGAGATAGTGCACACCGACATAGAGTGCCGCCCCTGCTTCAAGCGCACCTGCAAGTTCGGTCACCTCAAGTGCCTGATCGAGCTGATGCCGGAGCAGGTCATCGAGGCGGGCAGGCGGCTGGAGTGCGGCGAGTCGCCGGCTCAGCCGATCGTGCTGCAAGTGGGCGAGCCACCGCGCTTCGTCTCCGACCCGGGCAAGCGATCGGAGCCAAAATAGCATGGGCTACCGGCTGCTCTACAACCTGCTGATCCACCTGGGCTTGCCGCTGGCACTGCTGGCGCTTTACAAGCCGAAGAAGGGCAAGCCCGGCTTCGGTGCACGCTGGGCCGAGCATCTGGGACGGACGCCCGCCAGCGGGCAGGAGGCGCCGCTCTGGATCCATGCGGTGAGTGTCGGCGAGACGCTGGCCATCAGCCCCTTTATTCGCGCCCTCAAGGCCGAGCGGCCGGACCTGCCGATCCTGCTCACCACCACCACTCGCACCGGCGCCGAACAGGCAGCCAAGCTGGGCGATCTGGTGGTACATCGCTACGCGCCGCTCGACTACCCCTGGGCGGTGGCCGCCTTCCTCAAGCGCATCAAGCCGCGCGCCCTCTGGGTGATGGAGACAGAGCTGTGGCCGAATTGGCTGGTGGCCTGCGAGACGCGCCACTTGCCGGTGACCATCATCAATGCTCGCCTCTCGGAGCGATCCTGCCAGCGCTATGCCCGCTTCCAGGGGGCGTTCGACGCCTTGAGCCGGCCGCTGACCCATCTGCTCTGCCAGCATCAGGACGATGCCGACCGTTTCCATCGACTTGGCATAGGCCGCGAGCGGCTGGCGGTGACCGGCTCCATCAAGTTCGACATCCAGCTGGGGGACGAGGTGCAGGCCAAGGGGCGTGCCCTGCGCCAGCGTCTGGGACAGGACAGGCCGGTCTGGATCGCTGCCAGCACCCATCAGGGGGAGGACGAGCAGGTATTGGCGGCGTTTGACCGGGTGCTGCACAGCCACCCGCAGGCCCTGCTGATCCTGGTGCCGCGCCACCCCGAGCGCTTCGATCGGGTGGCCGAGCTGTGCGCGCCTTACGGCTGTGCGCGCCGCACCGGCGACGCCCCACTCCGCGAGACGGACAAGGTCTATCTCGGCGATACCATGGGTGAGTTGCCGCTGATGCTGGCGGCGGCCGATGTGGCCTTCGTCGGCGGCAGTCTGGTGAGGGTGGGCGGCCACAACCTGCTGGAGCCGGCGGCGCTGGGCAAGCCTTGTCTGACTGGCCCCGCCTACTTCAACTTCAGCGACATCACCCGCCAGCTGGTGGCTCAGGGTGGTGCTGCCCTGGTGGCCGATGCCGCCGCGCTGGGGGAGAAGGTGAGCGAGCTGCTGGCCGACGAGGGCGAGCGCCGTCAGATGGGCGAACAGGCCCGCGCCGTGGTGCTGCGCAATCAGGGGGCGCTGGCACGCACCCTGTCCCACTGCCTCGCCAGCCTGGAAAACGACTGAATCCGGGCGGATGGGCACGAAAAAACGGAGCGCATGGCGCTCCGTTTTTGTTTGTCGTGGGGCTCTTGGTCAGCGCACGATCAGGCCAAGCAGTATGCCCACCACGCCGAAGTCGGCATCGCTGAAGGTGGTGTTGGCAAAGCCGAGATCCCCCAGCACCGGCAACAGGAACACCGGCAGGAAGGTGATCAGCAGGCCGTTGGCGAAGGCGCCAAGCAGGGCACCGCGACGACCGCCGGTAGCGTTGCCGAACACCCCGGCCGCCGCGCCGACGAAGAAGTGCGGCACCACGCCCGGGATGATGACGGTGAGCCCCAGCAGGTAGAGCAGCACCATGCCAGCCAGACCGGCGGTGAAGCTCGACAGGAAGCCGATCAGCACAGCGTTGGGGGCGTAGGGGAAGACGATGGGGCAGTCGAGCGCCGGCTTGGCGTTCGGCACCAGCTTGTCGGAGATCCCCTTGAAGGCCGGTACTATCTCGGCGATGACCATGCGCACCCCCTGCAGGATGACGTAGACGCCAGCGGCGAAGGTGATGGATTGCATCAGGGAGAACATGAACCAGTGTTTGCCCTTGGCGACGCTGGCGACGAACTCGGGGCCGGCGAAGGCGGAGGTGATGAGGAAGATGATGCCCATGGTGAAGGAGATGGCTACCGGAGTATCGCGCAGGAACAGCAGGCTCTTGGGCACCTGCACCTCTTCACTGCTGTGAGCCTTGTTGCCGAATTTGGCACCGATCCAGCCGGCCAGCACGTAGGAGATGGTGGAGAAGTGGCCGAGCGCCACCTCGTCGGAGCCGGTGATCTGCTTCATGTAGGGGTGGGCGAGGGCCGGGAACAGCACCATGGTGACGCCGACCACCAGGCTGCCGACCGCGATCAGCGGTATGCCGCTCATGCCGCCGGCGGAGAGGATGGCCGCCACCATCATGGACATGAAGAGGGTGTGGTGACCGGTCAGGAAGATGAATTTCCAGGGGGTGAGGCGGGCGATCAGTATGTTCACCAGCATGGCGAAGAACATGATCATCGCCATCTCCTTGCCGAACGACTGCTGGGCGATGGAGACGATGGCCTCGTTGTTGGGAACCACCCCCTTGATGCCGAAGGCGTGCTGGAAGATGGTGGCAAAATCGCCGAGGGAGTTCACCACCAGGGTGGCGCCGGCCCCCAGGATGACAAAGCCCATGATGGTCTTGACCGTGCCCTTTATGCACTCGGTCACGGGTTTCTTCTGGGCGATCAAACCGATAAGCGCGATCAGGCCGACCAGCACGGCCGGCTCCGACAGCACGTCAAACATCAGAAAATTGAAAAATTCCATGGTCAGCTCCAAGCAGATGGAAGAGGCGGCCCGCAGGCCGCATGGTGGATCCTTAGAGTGCGCCCAGTTCGCGCAGGGCGATGGAGAGCTTCTCTTTCATGGCGGCCTTGTCGACCATGTTGTCCAGCGACACCAGCCGGCCGTTGACCCCCATGCTGACGAGCTGCTCGGCGATGTCGCGGGTGGCCACGAACATCTCGGCGGTTTCACTGCCGGCGGAGGCGAGATCCCTGTGATCCACCTCGGCGGTTACATTCAGCTCCTTGAGGATGCTCTTGATGCTCATCTCCATCATCAGGCTGGTGCCCAGGCCGTGTCCGCATACAACCAGAATTTTCATCGTCTCTTCCTCTGTCGGGCGCAGGGCGCCGCTCAGTAACGCGCCAGGATGCGCAAAATATCGTTTTTTGTGTCGGCCGCCATGATGGCCGCCACGTCCTCTTCGTTCATAAACAGCTCTGCCAGCTGGGCTATGGTCTCCACGTGGGAGTTGCTGTCGCTGGCGGCCAGGGTTACCAGCAGCCGGACCGGGTCATTGCCCTCGGAGCCGAAGTTGACCCCGGTTTTCAGCACTGTCAGCCCCAGGCCGAGGCGGTTGACTCCGTCTTCCGGGCGAGCGTGGGGCATGGCCAGGCCCGGGCCCAGCACGTAGTAGGGGCCGAGCTCCTCGTGTGAGCGAAACAGCGCCGCCACATAGGAAGGCTCTATGGTGCCGTTGGCCAGCAGGGGAGCGGTGGCGAGCTCGATGGCATGACGCCAGTCGCGGGCACCCGCTTCGATGGAAATGACCTCTTCGGTCAGCAATTGAGTCAGCATTGCAATGTCCGGGCTGGATAAGATGGCGCCAATCTAGCGATCTTGTCCCGCGATAACTGTGAGCGCGATCTCGAAAGTTAGCGCTACCAGATAGCGCTAACATCGAACTGTGATAGCGCTATCATTTCTATCATGGGAGGGATTCATCTTGCCCCGTCACTCGCTCAAAGGGGGTAAAATCCGGCTTGAGCAAATAGTCAGTGCCGCACTTTTGCCTTAAAGTGAGCACCCGTATGTCGAGGAAGGGAAGGGATGTCAGAAGCGAAGAAGCGCCGTAGCACGGGTCGGGTGACCCTCAACGATGTGGCCCAGCTGGCCGGAGTGGGGGCCATGACGGTGTCCCGTGCCCTGCGCACCCCCGAGCTGGTGTCAGACAAGATGCGCGAACGCATCGACGCCGCCGTGGATGAACTCGGCTACATTCCCAACCGGGCCGCGGGTGCGCTCGCCTCCGCCACCTCCCAGACCATAGTGGTGATAGTGCCCAGCCTGACCGAGCGCGGTTGCGGCGACATGATCGCCGGGCTGCAGCAGACCCTGCTCGATGAGGGCTACCAGATCATGCTGGGGGATGCCCAGCACCTGAAGCTGCAGGAGGAGAGCCTGCTGACCAGCTTCTTGCAGCACAACCCGGCTGCCGTGGTGCTGTTTGGCGGCGATCCCGGCGAGACCATCCGCACCCGGCTGCTGGCGGCCCGCCTGCCGGTGGTGGAGGTGGGGGCCATGGCGCGCCAGCCCATCGATATGAATGTCGGCGTCTCCAACTTCGATGCCGGCTATCAGCTGACCCGTCACCTCATAGAGCGCGGTTATCGCAACATAGGCTTTCTCTGCGCCCGCCAGGAGCAGTGGATGCTGCAACAGCGCATGCAGGGCTGGCAGAAGGCGCTGCTGGACAACTACCTCTCCCCCGATGCCATCATCAACACCTCTGAGCTGCCGAGTTTCAGCACGGGCGCGGCCATGCTGGGGGAGTTTCTGTTGCGCTGGCCCGAGCTGGATGCGCTGGTGTGCGTCAACGACGAGCTGGCGGCCGGGGTGTTGTTCGAATGTCAGCGTCGCCACCTGAGCGTGCCTGGCAAGCTCGCCATCGCCGGCTTCGACGATCTGGACGTGGCGCGCGCCTGTTATCCGGCGCTCACCTCGGTCCGGATCCCCTATCGCCAAATGGGGCAGGAGGCGGCCGAGCTTATCTTGCGCCAGCTGGCTGGCGACCCCGTCATGGGCACGGCCCTGACCCTGGATTTTCAACTGCAGAAGCGTCAAAGCAGCTGATCCCGTTTCACACTCATCAAAGAGGCAACCATGTTCAAGGCTCTGTTACTGGAAAACCAAGACGGCAAGACCACTGCGACTCTGACCCAGCTGGCCGAGAGCCAGTTGCCGGAAGGGGAGGTGCGAGTGGCGGTGAGCCACAGCTCCATCAACTACAAGGACGGGCTGGCCATCACCGGCAAGGGCAAGATAGTGCGTCAGTGGCCGCTGGTGCCCGGCATCGACTTCGCCGGTACAGTGCTGGAATCGACCGATAGCCGCTATCAGATCGGTGACAAGGTGGTGCTGACCGGCTGGGGAGTGGGGGAAGGCCACTGGGGCGGCATGGCCGAACAGGCGCGGGTCAAGGCCGACTGGCTGGTGCCGCTGCCGGCCGGGCTGGATGAACGCCAGGCCATGTGCATCGGCACCGCCGGCCTCACCGCCATGCTCTGCGTGCTGGCACTGGAAGAAGCGGGCGTGACCCCGCAGAGCGGCGAGATCCTGGTGACGGGCGCCGCAGGCGGGGTGGGCTCCACCGCCGTCGCCCTGCTGGCTGCGCTGGGTTATCAGGTCGCGGCCATGACCGGCCGTCCCGAGGAGCAGGGAGCCATGCTGACCGCCCTCGGGGCCAGTCGCATAGTACCGCGCAGCGAGCTGCTGGAGCCCGCCAAGCCGCTGGAGAAGCAGCTGTGGGCCGGGGCGATCGACACAGTCGGCAGCCAGGTGCTGGCCAAGTTGCTGGCCCAGATGAACTACGGTGGCGCCGTGGCTGCCTGCGGGCTGGCGGGCGGCTTCGATCTGCCGACCAGCGTCATGCCCTTCATACTGCGCAACGTGCGGTTGCAGGGGGTCGATTCGGTGATGTGCCCGCTGGCGCGCCGTCAACTGGCGTGGCAGCGGCTGGCGCGGGATCTGCCCGCCAGTTTCTTCGCACAGGCGGTCACCGAGATCGGGCTGGAGCAGGTGGTGGAAGCCGCCGAAGCCATCACGCAAGGCCGGATCGCGGGGCGCACCCTGGTCAAACTTTGATCCTGCCTTGACTGGCGAGCCCCATTTTTCTGGATAGACTTTGAGTGCGGGTGCACTATCCAAGGAGAATGAGCATGGGTGGACACAAGCCGGATTACGATCTCGATGATGAATGGGAACCGGAATCCTGGGAAGAAGAGCTGGATGAATGGGAAGACGAGAGCTGGCAGGACGATGACCCTCTCGACGACCAGTAGTCCACACATTGAGCACACAGGCGGGCCTTGGGGCCCGCCTGTTTTTTTGTGCGGCTCACAGGAATGGGGACGAGCGCTTGGTCGGCGGCATCAGGCTGGCTAGAATGAACTGCCCAAACGACACTCAAGGATGATTATGCGACTCTCTGTCATAGTGTTTGCCGCCCTGCTGGGGGGCTGTGCCTCCCATTCGGATGATCCGTGCGAGAAGGTGTGGAGCGAGGTGGGGGAGGCGGATGGCAAGCTGGGCTTCACCACTGAGCGGGTCGAGTTTCACCAGACCCAGTGCGGCAAGAAGGTGGATGCCGAGTTGTGGAAGCAGGGGCACCAGAAAGGGCTGGCCTGGTATTGCCGGCCGGAGCACCTCTATCTGGCGGGCCGATCCGGCGGCGAATATCGCGGCGTCTGTCCCAACGACACACAGGCGCGCAGATTGTTCGAGCAGGGGCGCCAGGGCTGGACCGATCAATAGCCAGCCGCGCGGATAACCTGCCTTATTCTTCTTTCAACCGCAGCGGCTGACACAGATAGCTCTTGTCATTGGCGCTGCGGGCGCACTTGCCACAGACAAACTTTGGTTTGCGCACTATCTTGCGCAGGGTCTTGAGATCGGTCGGGATCTCGCTGCGACGCCATTCACACAGGGTCTTGTTGCCCATACCGACTACCTCGACAGCTCAGTGAGGCCTAGTGTAATCAATTTTCATTTCGAACACAGCAATACGGCCACCCCTGGGTGGCCGTATTGCTTGCCTGTGTCGGTTACTGGTAGAGGAACTTGGTGAAGATCAGCTCGCGCACCGCCTTCTTGCCGGTCTCTTTCACCAGCAGCTCGTTGGCCCGGGTCTGGCACTCCTTGCGCAGCTCCTCGCGGTTCACCAGCGACTTGATCTGCTCGCCCGTCTTGCTGCCCATCAGGCGTATGATGGCGTCGCGGATCAGCGGGTCGTGCTGCTCCAGCAGCTTGAGATCGGCCTCGTTCTCGGCCATCAGCTCCACAGTGACCCGGATATAGCCGAGAGTTTTGCCATCGCTCAGGTAGTTGGTGATGATGTCGGGATCCAGCAGGTGATAGAGGAAACCCGGCTTGGCGGCTTCGGCCCCTTCGGCGGGCGGCTCCTCCCCGGACGAGGCCTGCGCGTGCAGGGCGCCACAGCTCAGTAACAACACCAGCAGAATTTTGAAGATCTTCATATAGATGGCTCATCAGCGGCAGATACCCCATTTTTGATGTTGCCATCGGGGCCGTCAAGCACGGATGTTCTTACAATTCTCGATTGATTTACGGATAATAAACCGGATTTTAACCTGATAACGGAAATCTCCGGATGGTGAAGCTGTGAAGTCCGAGTTGACTGTTCCCCTCGTCCAGCTCGTCCCGTGGCGGGCTCCCGCAGAGTGCGAGCCGCCAGAGGCACTGCGGCCCTGGTTGCTGGAGGCCGACTCCATGACCCGGCGCCTGCGTCGCCACAATCGCCACTTCTCGCTGCAACTGCTCGGCAATCGCAGCGTTGCCCTTGGCGCCGACGAGCAGCGGCTGGTGGCCGCCGAGCAGCCCCAGGGCCTGTGCCGCGAGGTGATACTGCACGGTGATGGGGGGCCGGCTGTGCTGGGCTGGACCCTGTTTGCCGAAGCCGCCCTGCAAGAGAGCGGGCTGCGCGAGCTGGGTGAACAACCTTTGGGCGAGCGTATCTTCGGTGACGAGCCCGCCCGGCGCGATCACCTGCAACTGGCCTGTTTCGAGATTGCGAGCAATCCCTGGTGCCCGGCCGCCACCGTCTGGGGACGCCGTTCCCGTCTGTTTCTGGGGCAATGGCCACTGCTGGTCCATGAACTCTTCTTGCCCTCGCTGTCATCGAATAAGGAGCCGGAGTGAAGCTGTTAACCAAGGAGCGGGGACTGGCCTATGTGCAGTTGGCCCGCATCGACAAGCCCATCGGCACCCTGCTGCTGCTGTGGCCGACCCTGTGGGCACTCTGGCTGGCGGCCGATGGCCTGCCGGATCTCTGGACCCTGCTGGTGTTCGTGGTGGGGGTATTTCTGATGCGCTCCGCCGGCTGTGTCATCAACGACTACGCGGATCGCAACTTCGACGGTCACGTGAAGCGCACCGCCGGTCGACCCCTGCCCATGGGCAAGGTCAGGCCGCGGGAGGTGCTGGCGCTGTTCGCCGTGCTGGCGCTCATCTCGTTCGGTCTGGTGCTGACCATGAACCCGCTCACCATAGGCCTGTCGTTTGCGGCCCTGCTGCTGGCGGTCTGCTACCCCTTCATGAAGCGCTACATTCCGATCCCGCAGCTGGTGCTCGGCATGGCCTTCTCCTGGTCCATTCCCATGGCCTATGCGGCCCAGGCCAACGCCTTGCCACTGGTGGCCTGGCTGGTATTTCTCGCCAACCTGCTGTGGACCATCGCCTATGACACCCAGTACGCCATGGTGGACAGAGACGATGACCTCAGGCTCGGCCTCAAGTCCAGCGCCATCCTGTTCGGTCGCCACGACAAGCGGATCATCGGCGTGCTGCAACTGGCCACTCTGCTGATCCTGCTGGCGGTGGGTCAACTGAGCGGGCTTGGCTCCAGCTACTACTGGTCGCTGCTGGCGGCGGCGGCGCTGTTTGTCTACCAGCAGCGGCTGATCCGGGAGCGGCAGCGGGAGGCCTGCTTCCAGGCCTTCCTCAACAACAACTATGTGGGCGCACTGGTGTTTGCCGGGGTCGCGCTCAACTACCTGTGAGCCGGCCGCGCTGACGCGGGCGTCCGGGACGCTCACTATTCGAGAGGCGGGGGTTACCCTGCTTCCAATGAAAAAGGCCGCATGCTGCGGCCTTTTTATTGCTCTGTATCTGGCTCTTCTTGAGGTCAGATCCGGTTGCCCGCCTGTATGGTGCGGCGGATCTTGTTGCTCAGCAGCGGCACTATGTTGTCGGCCAGCGCCTGGAAGCGGCCCAGATCCGGTTTGCACTCGGGAGAGAGGTAGCCCTCCTTGCGCAGGGTGTGGATCAGGGTGCTGAACAGCTTCTGGTCGAAGAACTCGGGGGCGTTGATGCCGTGCAGGGTGCCGAGGCGCTCCGCCATCATCAGGCCGTCCGCCTCCAGCTGTTCCGCCTCGACATGGGGCTGGGCCAGCACCCGGGTCAGCACTATGGCGTAGCGTTGCAGCGTCTCCTGAATGCTCTCGGCCAGCAGCAGCAGGCGCATCTGGTTGCCCGGATTGACCCAATGGCCGCCATCGCGCGCCTCGACCAGTTGCTGGCGTTGCAGCTCGGCCAGCAGGGCATCGACCAGCTCCGGCAGCTCATCCTCTTCGTAGCGCAGGAACAGTTCCGTCTTGAGCAGCGGGTAGATGTCGACGCAACGGGCGACTATCTCGCCGCGGGAGATCCCCTCGCAACGCTCGATCAGCGCCGCCACCAGGGAGGGCAGGGCGAACAGATGGAGTATGTTGTTGCGGTAGTAGGTCAGCAGGATCGCCTGATAGCGGTCCAGGCTGATGATCTGGCCCAGCTTGTCCTCGCTCACCTCGAACTTGTTGAGCTCCATCGCCTGATCCAGCAGTGTCTTGGCATCCTCATCCGGGATTGTGCTCTGCGGGCTGTAGGGCACCTGCTTGAGCAGATCCAGATAGGTGTTGAGCTGGGCCTGCAGTTCGTCCCGGGTCAGGGCGTGGCGCTCGGCGGCCAGCAGCGCCAGCGCGCTCAGGGTCAGGCCGTTGACGGCGGCGGCCCCGTTGATGCGGGTCATCAGCAGCTCGGCCAGCTGGTTGACGGTGGGCGCCATCCACTCGGGGCGCTCCTCCTGGCCTATGTCGGCCTTCCAGGCCGGCACATGTTCATTGAGGTAGCTGTTGAGGGTCAGCGGCTCGCCGAAGTTGACGAAGCCCCGGCCATAGTTGCGCAGCTTGCGCAGTATGCCGAGCACCTGCAGGAAGCTCTCCTTCTCCTTGCGGCTGCCCTTGAGCTCGTTGTGGTAGGTGTTTACCTCCATCACGTGCTCGTAGCCGAGATAGACGGGCACCAGGGTGACAGGTCTGTCCAGCCCGCGCATCATGGCCTGCAGTGTCATGGCCAGCATGCCGGTCTTGGGCGGCAGCAGGCGGCCGGTACGCGAACGCCCGCCCTCGGTGAAGAACTCCACCGAGTAGCCCTTGGCAAACAGCAGGTTCAGGTATTCACGAAAGACGGTGCTGTAGAGCGGATTGCCCTTGAAGGTGCGGCGGATGAAGAAGGCGCCGCCGTGGCGAAAGAGCGGGCCTGCCGGCCAGAAGTTGAGGTTGATGCCCGCCGCTATGTGGGGTGGCACCATGCCCTGGTGATAGATGACGTAGGAGAGCAGCAGGTAGTCCATGTGGCTGCGATGGCAGGGCACATAGACGATCTCGTGCCCTTCCTGCGCCAGCTGGCGTACCTTCTCGGCGCCGTTGACCGACAGGCCGCGGTAGAGCTTGTTCCACAGCCAGCCGAGGAAGCTCTCGCCGAGCCGGATCAACCGGTAGGAGAAGTCGGAGGCGATCTCGTCCATGTAGCCGTGGGCGCGTTTCTGCGCCTTCTCCAGGCTGATGCCATCGCGCTGCGCCTCTTCCTCGATCGCCTGCTGGATCACGCTCGAATCCAGCAACTGCCTGAACAGCAGGTTGCGGTTCGGCAGTTTGGGGCCGGTGGCCGCCAGCTGCTGGCGGCTGAAGTGGGTGCGCGCCACCCGCGCCAGCTTGTGGGCTATGGCCTCGTCGGTGCCGTGCTTGTCGGCCATGTGACGCAGGGAGAGCGGCGGGGAGAAGCGCACCAGATTTTCGCGGCCCTTGAGGATCACGATCAGCGCCTTCTTGAGGCGGTTCGGTGCCAGGCTGCTGATGATGTTCCAGCCGGAGGCTTCCTCGCCTTCCCGGCCGGGGGCGCGGCCCCAGAACAGGGTGACGGGCACCACCTGGATATCCAGCGCCGGATCCTGCTTGTGCAGATCCAGCAGCTGGTGGAACTCCTGCAGGAAGGGCAGCGGCTTGCTGCGCTTGCCAAACAGGGGCGGCGGACGGTCCAGACAGACGTAGCGCGGCAGCAACTGGCCGTTCAGCTCCAGCGGCGTGAAGGGGCCGGGCAGGCCGAGATCCTCGCAGCACTGTTGCAGCGTCATCAGGTCGGTGATCGAGCTGGTTTTCAGGGCATAGACTATGGGTCTGGCCGGATCCAGCTTGAGCTCGGTGATGGGATTTTCCGGCAGGCTCTTGTGATTGACCAAGCCACTGACCGGCCATTGCAAGATGGCTCTGGAAATCTTCTGTCCAAGGGACATGTGCGTCTGCTCTCCGAAAAAATGCGGCGTGAGCATAGCAAATCACCGGCGCCTTGTCGCCGAGAGGTACGATGAGTCGGCTGCGCAGGATCAAAACAACGGTAAATGAGCGCCAGGCCATGACAAATGTCAGCTGTGCCTTGCCTTGGCCACAGCACTGTATATACTGCCAGTGTGCTGTATAAAAAGACAGGTGCCAATGTTATGAAACCTCTTACCCCCCGCCAGGCCGAAGTGCTGGAGCTGATCAAGGTGAACATGAGCGAGACCGGCATGCCGCCGACTCGCGCCGAGATTGCCCAGAAGCTTGGTTTCAAGTCGGCCAATGCGGCCGAGGAACATCTGAAGGCCCTGGCCAAGAAAGGGGTCATCGAGATCATGCCGGGGACTTCCCGCGGCATCCGTCTGCTGATCGAAGAGGAAGAGGTGCTGGAAGAGACAGGCCTGCCCCTGATCGGCAAGGTCGCGGCCGGTGAACCTATCCTGGCGCAGGAGCACATCGAGAGCCACTACCAGGTGGATCCTGCCCTGTTCCACCCCCGGGCGGATTTTCTGCTGCGGGTGCAGGGCATGAGCATGAAGAATATCGGCATTCTGGATGGCGACCTGCTGGCGGTCCACAAGACCCAGGAGGTGCGCAACGGCCAGGTAGTGGTGGCGCGCCTCGATGAGGATGTCACCGTCAAGCGCTTCCAGCGCAAGGGCAGCCAGGTGTGGCTGCTGCCGGAAAACGAGGATCTGGAGCCCATAGCGGTGGATCTCTCCAGCCAGCAGCTCACCATAGAAGGGCTGGCCGTCGGCGTGATCCGCAACGCCGACTGGATGTAATCACCCTCGCCATCACACGGCCTCCTGCGGGAGGCCGTGTCGTTTCTGTGTTCCTTTCCCCATGATTTCAATCAGATCCTGATACCCGCCATTTTGTCTGCGGCGAACGGCCGCAGGTGACTCATTTCAGATATATCATTTGGTAAGGCAGTGGACTCGTTGCACTGTCCCCCGAATGCTCGACAAGACGCTCTTTACCCACGTCGCAGGAACCCAGGGGCAGCAGGGATGCATGACAACAGCCTCATGTGAGCTGGACAGCAATGGCATTTGGCCGGCTCACCACAGAGAGAGGCGATATCGCGGGATAAGAAGGGAGGGTGGCCAGCATGGCGCCGACGGCAAGGACCGTCCGGGTAATGAGGGCACACTCGCGCAGTCGACACGCGGCAGTCACAGGATCTGGCCACCTAGCGGTAGCAGACGATGCCGGTCGGCGTGACCTCTTGGTCAAGGAGGACAGGTATGGCTTCAAGCTCGCCATGGGATCCGGGTCTGGCATCGCCCGTTTCTTCCATCACACGGTTCATCAAGGGCAACCGGATGACCCGTTTCTATGCGCTCTGGGTGCATCACAAGGGCGCCTGCTGGACCATCTGGCTGGGCTGTCCCAAGGACAAGATAGTCCGCCTGGTTCGTCTGTTTCACAGCCATCACGACAGGGGACAGGCGGAGGCTCCCTGGACGGCCCCCGTCATACCGCTCCGCGCCCTGGCCCGTCGCCCCCATGAGCGGCGCAGGCTGCAACCCTGATAGCCCCGCGTGCTGCTGACAGCCCCACCCTGACGGTGGGGCTGCTGTTTTCTGGCCTTGTTCGCCCGGCTACCTGCCCATAGCGTCACCCCCTGACCGAAGTTGGATGCCGAATCGGCATCCGGTAGATGGGATGGTCCGGTCCGGGATTGGCTGGGTTACAATGGGTCATCCATTCGGGCCCGGTCTGCGGGCATGTCGAAGTGAAAGGGTCTGTTGTTATGGTTAAACCGCGTTACCCCTTGCTGTTTCTGCTGCTGGTCGGGGGCATGATGGCCGCATTCTACTGGAACCAGCCCTCCCTGCCCGAGCAGGCCGACTACTACCCGGCGGGGCGGGACATCAACCCGTTTGCCTTCACCGACGAGGACGGTCAGCCCTTCGTCCCGGCCAGTCTGGTGGGGCACTGGACCTTCCTGTTTGTCGGTTATACCTTCTGCCCGGATATCTGTCCGACCACGCTGGCGGATCTGCGCTCCGTCTACCCGGCGCTGAAGAAGATCGCACCCGAGAGCCAGGTGGTGTTCATCTCGGCGGATCCGCAGCGGGATGACGTGGCCCGCCTCAAGACCTATACCGCCTTCTTTCACCCCGAGTTCAAGGCGGCAACCGGCTCTCATGACAAGCTGTTCCCGTTTGTGCGCAATCTGGGCCTCATCTACTCCATCGCCGATCAGGGGGAGAAGGAGTACCTGATAGACCACTCCGCCTCCATAGTGCTGATCAACCCGGAAGGCAAGCTGGAGGCCGTATTCCGTCCCCAGATGAGCGAGGGGCAGGTGCCGCACGTGGTCATGGCGACCCTGGTCTCCGATTTCGCCAGAATCGTGCGACTGGAAGGCGAGTGATGCCGGACGAGCGTCGGTTGCCATGCTGATCCCGCCCTGGTTGAAAGATGGCCGGCGCCATGGCGCCGTATTTGCCCTGGCCTTGCCCATGGTGCTCTCCAATATCACCACCCCCTTGCTGGGGCTGGTGGATACCTGGGTGATCGGTCATCTCGGCCAGGCCTGGTTCCTCGGCGGCGTCTCGGTCGGGGCTACCCTCATCAATCTCATCTTCTGGCTGCTGGGTTTCCTGCGCATGTCCACCACAGGGTTGACCGCCCAGGCCCATGGCGCCGGCAGCCCGCACAGCCAGCTCGACACCCTGGCGCGGGCGCTCGGCCTCGCCGTCGGACTGGGGCTGGCCCTGCTACTGCTGTTGCTGCCCTTCCTGCCTTCGCTCATTGCACTCGGTGGCGGTTCTGCCGAGGTGCAGGGCTATGCCGGCGAATATGTGTCGGTACGGATCTGGAGCGCGCCGGCGGCACTCTGCAATCTGGTGATCATGGGCTGGCTGCTGGGCATGCAGGATGCCCGCAGCCCCATGCTGCTGCTGATCTTCACCAACCTGGTCAACATGGCGCTGGATACCTGGTTCGTGCTGGGGCTGGGCTGGCAGGTGAAAGGAGTGGCCGCCGCCTCGCTGCTGGCAGATTACAGCGCCCTGGGGGTCGGACTCTGGCTGGTGAGCCGTCATCTGCGCCGCCTGTCGCCCGAGGTGTGGCAGGGGGCCTGGCAGCGCTGGCGTCAGTGGCCGGCCTTGCTGAGACTGCTCAGTCTGAACCGGGACATCTTCGTCCGCTCCCTCTGTCTGCAGCTCTGTTTCGCCTTCATGACCTTGCAGGGGGCGCGGCTGGGCGACGTGGCGGTCGCCGCCAATGCGGTGCTGCTCAACTTCCTGATGCTCATCTCCTACGGGCTGGATGGCTTTGCCTACGCGGTGGAGGCCATGGTGGGCCGCGCCATAGGCCGGCGGGATCGGCAGGGGTTGCGCGAGGCCATAGTGCTGAATCTGGGGTGGGCGTTATTCATAGCAATGGGTTTCAGTCTGCTGTTTGCGGCGGGTGGCAGTCGGCTCATCGCCCATATCACCGACATTCCGGCGGTGATCGCCGAGGCGAATCGCCAGTTGCCCTGGCTGATCGTCATGCCCTTGCTGGCGGTCTGGTGCTTCCTGCTGGATGGGGTCTTCATAGGCGCGACCCGGGCCCGCGAGATGCGCAACAGCATGCTGGTGGCGGTACTGTGCGGCTTCTTCCCCATCTGGTGGCTCTGTCAGGGCTGGGGTGTGGCCGCCTTGTGGGCCGCCATGGGGGCGCTGATGGCGGGGCGGGGTCTGACGCTGGGGTGGCTGTGCTGGCAACTGGAGCGCGATGGTCGCCTGTTGCACTCACCCCACGGCATGGAACAGGCCGAGGGCGAGCCGTCATAGCCTGGTTGGCATGATCCTGTTGTGAGGGCTGGTCCATCACAGGGGCGGCATCACCCGGTGGCGCCCAAGAGCCTAGAGGGATCCCTCATAGCCAAGCTGGCGCCAGCTCTCATACACGAATACCGCCACCGCATTGGCGAGGTTCATGCTGCGGCTCTGGGGCAGCATGGGGATGCGCAGTCGCTGCTCGAACGGCAGACTCTCGATGAGATCCGCAGGCAGGCCACGACTCTCGGGGCCGAACAGCATGGCGTCGCCGGGGGCAAACTGCACGGCCGAATGGGCGGTTCTTCCCTTGGTGGTGCAGGCGAATACCCGCCTGGGCGCCACCTCGGCCAGAAAGGTGTCATAGTCAGGCCAGCGCTTCACCTCGGCAAACTCGTGATAATCGAGCCCGGCCCGCTTCACCCGCTTGTCATCCCACTCGAAACCCAGCGGCTCTATCAGGTGCAGCCGGTAGCCGGTGTTGGCGCAGAGACGGATGATGTTGCCGGTATTGGGCGGGATTTCCGGTTGGTAGAGCACTATGTCGAGCATGGCGGGATCCTGATGGGGGCCGAGATTGGGGCGAAAGGGGCGCCAGCATACCCAGCGCCCGGGTGGATGAAAAGAGGTGACTCAGCCGATGGGCAGGCGGATGGTGATGGTCAGCCCGGCTGGCTGGTTGCTGCTGGCGCGTATGGTGCCACCGTGACGCTGGATCGCCTCCGAGGCGATGGCCAGCCCGAGCCCGGTGCCGCCTGTCTTGGCGTTGCGGGCATCATCCACCCGAAAGAAGGGCAGGAACAGCTGGGCCTGCTGCTCCACAGGCACGCCGGGGCCATCGTCGCGTATGGTCATCACCCACTCCCGTCCCTCCCGATACCAGTCCACCTTGATGAACTCGCGGGCGTACTTGAGCGCGTTGCGCAGCGGATTCTCCAGCGCCCGCGCCAGCAGCTCGGGCCACATCCGGATCGACTCGGTCGGCAGGGGCGGCAGCCGCAACTGCTTGCCGCTCTGGTTTGCCTCGAACATGGCATCGTCCAGCATGGGCTCCAGCAGCTCCGCCAGCGGCATCACCACGGGCGCCTCCACGTGTTGCTGCACCCGCGACAGGTCGAGCAGGTCGCCGATCAGCTTGTCGAGCCGGCCTATCTCTGACTCTATCCGTGCCAGCTCGCTGCTGTCCCCCTGCTTGCGCCGGATCAGTGCCTGCGCCAGCTGGATGCGGGTAAGCGGGCTGCGCAGCTCGTGGGATATGTCGGACAACAGCTGCTTCTGCTTCTGGATCATGTTCTTGAGGGTATCGACCATGTGGCTGACGTGATCCGCCAGCTGGCCGATCTCGTCGCGCCGCCCCAGGTTGGGGATCTGCATCTCCAGGTTGCCCTCCGCCAGCTGGGAGACAGACCGCTGCAACTGCAGTATGGGGCGGGTCAGGCGCCAGGCCAGCAGCAGGCAGAGCGGGGTGCTGACCAGCATGGCGATGCCCAGGATCTGGATCGGATGATCCAGGATCTGGATGAACAGGAACAGATAGGAGTTTTCGACATTGAGGCCGAAGTAGACGTGATAGATCTGGCCGCGATGCTCCATCTGGAAGGGGCCGGCGATGGCCCGCTTGTGCTCGCTGCCCAGCATGGGCTTGGCCGGGTTGTCCGAATCGAGCATGAAGCGGACCACGAACTTGCTCAGGCGAGTGGTGGACTGCATCTGGCCTTTCTCATCGCGCAGATAGATGTTGTCCACCGGCAGCAGGCCCGCCGCATCTATGGCCTGCACCAGATCGAAGTCATGATCGGGATCCGCCCCCTTCTGCAACGCCTTCAGGTTGTTGTTCATCCGGGTCATCTCGTGCGCCGGCAAGGGGATGATGTTGCGGGGATCCAGGGTCGGCAGTATCACCACGGCCGCCAGCACCACCAGCAGCATGAGCCAGAACCAGAGGAAGATCTGGGTGGAGAGGCCATTGAAGGTGCGGGCCGTGCTCATGCCTGTTCCAGCCACAGGTAGCCGCGGCCGCGCACCGTCTTGAAACGGGGCTGGCCATCGGTGCGCTCCGGCAGCTTCTTGCGCAGGTTGCTCAGGTGCATGTCGATGGCGCGATCGAAGGGTTCCAGCTTCTTGCCGAGCACCTGCTCGGAGAGATGGCTCTTGCTGATGATCTGGCCCGGGTTGCGCAGCAGGCACTCCAGCAGCCCGAATTCGGTGGCGGTGAGCTCCAGCAGCTGATCGCCGCTGCTGGCCTGTTGCAGGCCGGGTTGCAGCACCAGATCCATGAAGCGAAGCTCTTCGGAGGTGCCGCCGCGCTGGGGCTGGGCACTCTGGGTCCGGCGCAGTATGGCGCGCACCCGGGCCAGCAGCTCCCTGTCATCAAATGGTTTGGCGAGATAGTCGTCGGCACCGGCTTCCAGCCCGTTGACCCTGTCCTGGCTGTCGCCACGGGCAGTCAGCATCAGCACCGGGGTGTCGTGGGTCTTGCGCAACCTGGTCAGCATGGCGAAGCCGTTGAGCCTGGGCATCATCACGTCCAGCAGCACCAGGTTGAAGTCCTGCTCGGCCAGTCGCTGCAACCCCTCTTCGCCATCCTCGGCGACAGTGACCTGGAAGCCTTCCAGAGTCAGAATTTCGGTGAGCAGCTGGGTCAGCTCGAGATCGTCGTCGACCAGGAGTATTTTGTGCATCTGAAGTCATTCCGCTGATTTTTCGCGCCAAGCCGGCGCAGGGGTCAGGGTATAATAGATTTTTAACCGCAAGAGGAAAGCCGGTTTTGAGCCATCAACAATATTCCCGCTGGGTGACGCTGGCCAGCATGGCCGCCGTCACCACGGCTACCCTGCTGATCACCGGCAAGCTGATCGCCTGGCTCATGACGGATTCATCGAGTCTGCTGGCGTCGCTCACCGACTCCTTCATGGATGTCAGCGCCTCCATCATCAACCTGCTGGCCATTCGCTATGCGCTGGCGCCGGCCGATGACGAGCACCGCTTCGGCCACGGCAAGGCGGAGTCGCTGGCGGGCCTCATCCAGTCCGCGTTTATTTCGGGCTCGGCCCTGCTGCTGGTGATGCACGGCATCTCCTCCCTGCTCAACCAGGCCCCCATACTGCGGCTCGAAGCGGGTCTCTGGGTCAGTGGCGGCTCCATAGTGCTGACCCTGCTGCTGGTCAGTTTCCAGGGCTTTGTCATCCGCAAGACCAACAGCGTGGCCATCAAGGCCGACATGCTGCACTACCGTTCCGACCTGCTGCTCAACGGCGGCGTCTTGCTGGCGCTGGTGCTGGCGGGGCGGGGCTGGTTCTGGGCCGATGGCCTGTTTGCCATCCTGATCGGCCTGTTCCTGCTGTGGGGCGCCATCCATATCGGCTATGAGTCGGTGCAGGCGCTGCTCGATCGTCAGTTGCCAGCCGAAGAACAAGCGAGAATAATGGCTCTCTGCTGTGACGTCGAAGGTGTCCACGGGGTGCATGATCTGCGTACCCGTCAATCCGGTCCGACCCGCTTCGTGCAGTTGCATCTGGAGCTGGATGATCAGCTCCCTCTGGTCAAGGCCCATCAGATCGCCGATGAAGCCGAACTGGCGGTGCGTCAGGAATTCGAGCGCATGGATGTCATCATTCATATGGACCCCATCTCTGTGGTGCACAAGGAACAGCAAGGCACTCCATCAGAACAACAGTAGGCTGCAACATGGATGATCTGGTTGCCAAAACCTGGCAAAAAATTGAGCGAGAAGCGGCATGCATGGTGACCGAAGAGCCCATGCTGGCCAGCTTCTTTCATTCCACCATTCTCAATCACAAGAACCTGCGCTCGGCCCTCAGCTTCCAGCTGGCCAACAAACTCGACAGCGCCACCATGCCTGCCATCGCCCTGCGCGAGGTGATCGAGCTGGCCCTGCGCAGCGAGCCCGAGTTGCTGGCGGCAGTGGCGGCCGATATCTGCGCCGTGCAGGAGCGTGACCCTGCGGTCGATCTCTTCTCCACCCCGCTGCTCTACCTCAAGGGCTTTCATGCCCTGCAAGGCTATCGGGTCGCCAACTGGCTGTGGCGCCAGGGGCGTCGCTCGCTGGCGCTCTACCTGCAAAACCAGATTTCGGTGGTGTTCGGGGTCGATGTGCACCCGGCGGCGCGGATCGGCAAGGGCATCATGTTTGACCATGCCACCGGCATAGTGGTCGGCGAGACGGCGGTGATCGAGGACGATGTCTCCATACTGCAGAGCGTGACCCTGGGCGGTACCGGCAAGGAGAGCGGCGATCGCCACCCCAAGATCCGCGAAGGGGTCATGATAGGGGCGGGCGCCAAGGTGCTCGGCAATATCGAAGTAGGGATGGGCGCCAAGATAGGTGCCGGCAGCGTGGTGATCAACCCGGTGCCGCCGCACACCACAGTGGCGGGCGTACCGGCCAAGATAGTGGGCCGCCCGGAGTGCGACAAGCCTTCGCTGGATATGGATCAGTGCCTCTGATCCCCTGACCGAGACGATTCGATGGCCAAGCGCTGGTCAGGTTATTTGATCCTGGGGATGTGGCTGCTCAACCTGCTGCACCTCTATCTGGGATTCTCCCCTTGGCCTGCGGCCATCGCCGCCTGGGCCGCCTCCCTGCTCACCTGGCCCTGGCTGGTGGGGGCGGCCAAACGGCAGGCCCTGGCCCTGTACGGGGCCGCGCTTGCGCTGCTGATCTTCTCCTGGTGGCGGGGCGCCAGCCTCAACCCGGGCGACTGGCTGCTGCCCAACATCAACATGCTCACCATGTTTGCCGCCGTGAGCACCCTCAACCTGGCGACGTCAGGCCTGCTGACCGGGACTGCCTCCTGGTCCGGCCGCAAGGGGCTGTGGAGCACCATGGCCAGCCTCAACCTGCTGGGTGCCGTCATCAACCTCTCCGTGCTGTTCATCATCGGCGATCGGCTGGAGCGGGGCGGCACCCTGGAGCGGCGTCAGGTGATGGTGCTGAGCCGGATCTTCTGTGCCGCCGCCTTCTGGTCCCCCTTCTTCGTCGCCATGGCGGTGGCGCTCACCTATGCCCCAGGTCTGCAACTGTCGAGCATACTGCCGTTTGGCGTGGTCGCCGCGCTGCTGGCGATGGGACTGACCGCCTGGCAGGTGGAGCGACTCGGGGTCGAGGACTTTGCCGGCTACCCGCTGCGGTTGCAGACCCTGGGGCTGCCGGTGGCCTTGGCGCTGCTGGTGCTGCTGATCAAGCAGATCTGGCCAGCGCTCGGCATTCTGGCGGTGATCGCCCTGGTGGCACCGCTGCTGGCGCTGCTGTTCATGCCCAGAGCCGGGCGAGGCGCCGCCCTCAAGCGGCAGGTGGTGGAGCGTTTCCCCGCCATCGGCGGTCAGCTGGTGCTGTTTCTGGGGGCCGGTTTGCTGGCCGCCGGCATCAACAGTGCGCTGTCGGTGCTCGAACTCGGGGGCGAGCACGGGCTGCCGCTGTTCAACCACTTCGGCTGGCTGGAGTCATCCCTGACCCTGCTGCTGATCCTGTTGGTGGCCATCGTCGGCGTGCATCCGCTCATCAGCATCTCCGGGCTGGCGCCGCTGCTCTGGCCGCTGGCGCCGGATCCCAGCCTGCTCGGCATGTGTTTTCTGCTGGGGTGGGGGCTGGCGACCGGCACCAGTCCGCTCTCCGGCTCCAACCTGGCGCTGGCGTCCCGCTACAACCTGAGTGCCGGCTTGATCCTGCGCTGGAACCTGCTCTATGGCCTGTTGATGTACGGGGTCGCCTGCCTGTTGCTGGGGGCTTATATCACGCTGCACAGCTGACGGGGTAATCTGGCGGCGCGGTATGGGGATTCGAGATTGGATGCCTGTTGTCGGGGACTTGAATCACGCCGCATGGCTGACGGGATAATCTGGAAACCGGGTTCGACGACATGCCCGTGGTCACTGCCTCGGCGAAGGGTTGTCTGTCGGTTGTCAGGGTCTTGTCGCGGTCCGGGCGCAGGATGCGAGAAAAACAGACGCATATTTAGGCAATACATCTATGGAAGGCGCATTTTACAGCGCACTGGCTTGTTTGTGCTGATGCCCTCAGGGTATGCTGGCTTCACGCGCTTGAATCGCCCTCTGTGGGGCATCGCAATTGAACATACAGGTATGCATATGTCACTAGAAGTCCTTGAGCAACTCGAATCCAAAGTACAATCCGCCGTCGACAACATCTCTCTGCTGAAGATGGAGCTGGACGAGCTGAAAGAGCAGAACGGCAAGCTGCAAGACGAAAACCATCAGCTGCGCAACGAACACGTTGCCTGGCAGGAACGTCTGCGCGCCCTGCTGGGCAAGATGGATCAGATGGGCGAAACCATCTAGTCCGCTGCCGGTTGGCAACATTGAAAACGGGCCGCTCCATGAGCGGCCCGTTTGTTTGTGGCGGGGTGGGGATTACAGCGTTAACAGCTGTTTGACCGTCTTCTCGATGCCGTCCGCAGCTTCGACTATGTTGTTGGCCAGCATGTAGGCGGGGGTGGAGATCACCTTGCGCTCCTGATCCACCACGAACTCGTTGACCGGGCAGTTGAGATGGCTGCCGCCCATGGCCTCTATGGCGTTGGCGGTGCCCTCGTCATGGCCTATGGTGGCCAGGGTGCCGGCGCCGTAGATGAGCGGGATCATGGCCGGCGCGATGCAGATGTAGGCTGCCGGCTTGCGGGCATTGGCAAAGCTCTGACACGCTTTCAGCACATCCGGCTGGATCTGGCACCCGGCGCCCTTGGTGGCGAAGTCGCACAGGTTCTTGGCCGCCCCAAAGCCACCTGGCACCAGCAGGGCGTCATAATCGGCCGCATCCAGTTCGGCCACATCCCTGATCTGGCCGCGGCAGATGCGCGCCGCCTCGACCAGCACGTTGCGGCTCTCCCCCTCGCTGACGTCACCCGTCAGGTGGTTGACCACATGCAACTGCGCCACGTTCGGGGCGAAGCATTGGGTGGTGGCGCCATGGCGGGCCAGCGCCAGCAGGCTGATGACGGCTTCATGGATCTCGGCCCCGTCAAACACGCCACAGCCACTCAAAATCACGGCCACTTTTTTCATGGCAAACTCCTCGTTGTTGAAAATGTGAGCCAGGATAGATTGTTGTACTTTTGTATGGTTATCGCTCGCCATCCGCTGGTCAAGTCATCTCGCTGTGCTAGGATTGTTTCGTTTTGGATCCTGCCGTACCTACTCCCTTAAATCTTTTTCCACATTGATCGAGATCATTCTAACAGTCTCGCGATCGGTTTTTACGATCTCAAGATGCTGTTTTATATGGCTTTTATATTTTTTGTGCACAGTTTTATCACTGTGGCTCATACTGCGCCCCATTTTTGGACACAGACTTATCCACAGCTTGAGTCCCCTTGGCTGCCCGCTTAGGGTGCTGCTGCACCCCTTGGTGTGAGGGGGGCCCTGTGGCATCCTAGCGGCTGTTTATCTCTGGCAGGACGATTTCATGGCCCCTAGCAACCCCCTTATTCTGGTCGACGGCTCTTCTTATCTTTACCGCGCCTTCTTCGCCTCCCAGCAGGCCGATCTGCGCACATCGACCGGTTTGCCGAGCGGCGCCGTCCGTGTCATGGCCAACATGATGCGCAGCCTGCGCAAGCAATACCCTGACTGCCATGTGGCCGTGGTGTTTGACGCCAAGGGTAAGACCTTCCGCGACGACATCTATCCCGAGTACAAGGCGACCCGTGCCAGCATGCCGGACGATCTGCGCAGCCAGGTCGCCCCCATTCACCAGATGATCAAGGCGATGGGCTTCCCCTTCTTGATGGTCGAAGGCGTCGAGGCCGACGACGTGATCGGCACGCTCGCCCGCCAGGCAACCGAGAAGCAGCTGCCCGTGCTGATTAGCACGGGTGACAAGGACATGGCGCAGCTGGTCTCAGACCACGTCACCCTGATCGACACCATGAAAGATGTTAAGACCGACAGGGAAGGGGTGATCGAGAAGTTTGGCGTGCCGCCGGAGCTCATCATCGACTATCTGGCCCTGATGGGTGACAAGGTAGACAACATCCCCGGCATGGCAGGCGTCGGCGAGAAGACGGCGTTGGCCCTGTTGCAGGGGATCGGCAGCATAGACGAGATCGCCGCCAATCTGGACAAGGTGGCGGCCCTCGGCTTCCGCGGTTCCAAGGCGTTCGCCGACAAGTTCCGCGAGCAGGAGGAGCAGGTGCGCCTCTCTTATATCCTGGCGACCATCAAAACCGATGTCGAGCTGGAACAGAGTCTGGAACAGCTGTTGCTCAAACCGGTCGACAAGGAGTCCCTGCTGGCCGTCTATCGCGAATATGAGCTGCGCAACCTGATCAAGGAGCTGGAGTCCGGTGGCGAAGAGGGTGCCGGTCCGGAAGAGGGGAGCGATGACACAGCTGCCCCCGTTGTCGCCATCGAAACCGACTACCGCTGCATTCTGGACGAGACCGAGTTTGACGACTGGCTGGCGCAGTTGCAGGCGGCGCCGTTGTTCGCCTTCGATACCGAAACTACCAGCCTCGACTATATGGAGGCACGCATCGTCGGGGTCTCCTTCGCCGTCGAAGCGGGCAAGGCCGCCTATGTGCCCTTTGGTCACGATTATCTGGGGGCACCGGTGCAACTGACCGAAGCCGTGGTGCTGGGCAAGCTCAAGCCGTTGCTGGAAGATCCGACCCGTCTCAAGGTGGGTCAGAACCTCAAGTACGATCGCAACGTGCTGCTCAACCACGACATCGACCTGCAGGGCATCGCCTACGACACCATGCTCGAGTCCTATGTGCTCAACTCCACCGCCAGCCGTCACGACATGGATTCGCTGGCCAAACGTTATCTCGGGGTCGAGACCACCTCGTTTGAAGATATCGCGGGCAAAGGGGTCAAGCAGCTCACCTTCAACCAGATCGAGCTGGAGCAGGCCGCCCCCTATGCGGCGGAAGATGCCGACATCACCCTGCGCCTGCACCAGACTCTATGGGGCCAGCTGGAAGCCGTGCCTGGCCTGTGCCAGGTATTCAGCGACATCGAGCTGCCATTGCTGCCGGTACTGGCACGGATGGAATTGCTCGGCACCACCATAGATCCCAAGCTGCTGCATCAGCAGAGTCAGGAGATAGAGCTGCGTCTGGCCGAACTGGAGCGTCAGGCCCATGAGCTGGCCGGGCAGGAGTTCAACCTCTCCTCACCCAAGCAGCTGGGGGAGATCCTCTTCACCAAGCTGGGGCTGCCTATCATCAAGAAGACCCCCAAGGGAGCGCCGTCCACCGCGGAAGAGGTGCTGGCCGAGCTGGCCGAGACCTACGAGCTGCCGCGTCTGCTGATGGAACACCGCACGCTGGCCAAGCTCAAGTCCACCTATACCGACAAGCTGCCGCTGATGATCAAGCCCCAGACCGGGCGGGTACACACCTCCTATCATCAGGCGGTGGCGGCCACCGGCCGTTTGTCCTCCTCTGACCCCAACTTGCAGAACATCCCGGTGCGCAACGAACAGGGTCGCCGGATCCGCCAGGCCTTCATTCCTAGCGCCGGTTACAAGCTGGTGGCGGCTGACTACTCCCAGATCGAGCTGCGCATCATGGCGCACCTCTCCGGTGACAAGGGGCTGCTGACCGCGTTTGCCGAGGGCAAGGACATCCACAAGGCAACCGCTGCCGAGGTGTTCGGGGTCGCGCTCGATGCGGTCACCACCGACATGCGCCGCAGCGCCAAGGCGATCAACTTCGGCCTCATCTATGGCATGAGCGCCTTCGGCTTGGCCAAACAGCTGGGGATAGGTCGCGCCGAGGCGCAGAAGTACATGGATCTCTACTTCGAACGCTACCCGGGCGTGCTGGAATACATGGAGCGCACCCGCCAGCAGGCGGAAGCCCAGGGCTATGTCGAGACCCTGTTTGGTCGTCGCCTCTATCTGCCGGATATCAAATCCCGTAACGCCGGTCTGCGCAAGGCCGCCGAGCGGGCCGCGATCAACGCCCCCATGCAGGGGACGGCCGCCGACATCATTAAGCGCGCCATGATCAACGTGGATGGCTGGATCCGCGGCATCGAGGATGAGTCGATCCGCATGTTGATGCAGGTACACGATGAACTGGTGTTCGAGATCCGCGAAGAGAAGCTGGAGGAGTACGTCGCCATCATCAAGGAGAAGATGTCGGCGGCGGCCGAGCTGCATGTGCCCCTGCTGGTCGAGGCGGGAACCGGCGATAACTGGGATCAGGCCCACTAACGTTCTGCACTCTGTTGCTGTATGGATAGCTATATAAGAAGAGAAGCCCGGCATCACGCCGGGCTTCCTGTTTACAGCGTGCGTATCAGGCTTCTTGCAGGTACTCGTCCTTGAGCAGGACATAGTTGTCGGCCGAGGTCTTGAGAAACGCGATCTCGGCAGGCTTGAGCGCCCGGGCCTGTTTGACCGGGTTGCCCATATAGAGGAAGCCGGCTTCGAGTCGCTTGCCCGGCGGCACCAGACTGCCGGCGCCTATCATCACGTCGTCTTCTACTACCACTCCATCCAGAATGATGGCCCCCATGCCGACCAGCACCCGGTTGCCTAGGGTGCAGCCGTGCAGCATGGCCTTGTGGCCGACGGTGACATCTTCCCCGATCAACAGCGGGTAGCCGCCAGGATTGCTGGCACTCTTGCGAGTGAGGTGCAGCACTGTGCCGTCCTGAATATTGCTGCGAGCCCCGATGCGTATGTGGTTCACATCACCCCGGGCCGCCACCATGGGCCAGATGCTGGCATCGTCGGCCAGCTCTATATCTCCCACCAGGGTAGCGCAGGGGTCTACATATACCCGTTTGCCCAGTTGCGGGCGTTTTCCCTTGTAAGGTCTCAGTCGCAAGTCCATCTTGGCCTCCTTGTTTTCGGCCATTCTAGCAATCCAAGGCCAGTTTCTGTGGATAAGTTTGTAGAAAAGCTGTGGTTGGTTATG
>NZ_CDDA01000018.1:0-24273 GCF_000819745.1 Aeromonas bestiarum
GTGATAACTAGATCTGTACATATGATGAGGCTAAGTAAGGCGCTTACACTCTCAGTTTGAGGTAAAGGGATAGTCGTGATAGCCAAGCTCCGCCGAAATGCGGGCAGCAGCTTCATGTAGCAAACTAACAAGTTCGGCACGTTTGCTTTCTTCAAAACGGACTATCGGTAGTGACAAAGAGAGCCCGGTGATGATGCGTCCCATCCGGTTGTAGATAGGCACACCGAAGCAACGCAGCCCGTTCTCATTTTCTTCATTGTCTTCCGCATAGCCTTGCTCGCGCACCTGGGTCAGCTCCGCCAACAGGGCATCAACATTGGCCAGGGTATGTTCGGTGAAGCGCTCAAACGTTACTCCGGCCAACATGCTCCGCACCTCTTCTTCTGGTAGCCAAGCCATCATTACCTTGCCAAGTGCGGTGCTGTAGAGTGGGCAGCGGCGACCGATACGGGAGTACATACGCAGATTGTATTCGGAGTCGATCTTGTGCAGATAGACGACACTGTTTTCATCTAGTGCCCCCAGGTGCAGCGTTTCTTTGGTCAACTTACCCAAACGGTGCATCTGGACATCAGCGATTTGGATCAAATCCTGGTGCTCCAGCGCTCTTCCACCCAGTTCGAAAAGCTTCAGACTAAGGGTGTACTTGTCAGTCTCCCCTTCCTGATTGACATAACCAAGCGTCTTCATTGTCTGCAAAAAACGATAAACAGTGCTTTTTGACATCATGATCCGCTGGGACAGCTCAGTCACTCCGATATCTTTTTGTTCACTCAAGGCCTGTAAGATACCGAACACTTTCAGTACTGACGAGACCGAATCCGGTGAGTTATCTACCGCTGACATCTATATCCCCTTATAAAATCTATCGTTTCATTATATTTGAAACAAGTGCGCAATCATAGCCAAGGTCGCAGCTACCTTACCTGATTAAGGTATCAAACAGAACCATTTCAAGCGCTTCTCACGCCGGTCATCCTCCTCATGCTGAAGAACCTTTGCGTTTCGTCACAAATTAATGAAATGCCGTTTCAATTCATTTGATAGTTTCGTTTCATTAAATAGAATGGACCCATCATAAAAGTGGGAGGACATATGGCTATCAAGGTTGCCGTCATTGGTGAATGCATGATCGAGCTATCGGAGAGCAAGGTGAACATCGTTCGCCATTTCGGTGGAGATACGCTCAACACGGCGGTCTATCTGGCACGAGCCAACACTGAGCTGGCCGTACACTATGTGACCGCAATGGGAACCGATGCTATCAGCAATTCCATGTTGCAGCAGTGGCAACAGGAAGGTGTCCATACCGATCTGGTGCAGCGTTTTGCTCACAAACTGCCCGGTCTCTACCTCATTGAAACTGACGAGCACGGCGAGCGGGCCTTCCATTACTGGCGCAGCGATGCGGCTGCCCGTTACTGGTTGCAAGGTGATGAAGCGGAGCATATCTGCCAGCAGTTGCACGAGTTCGACTACATCTATTTGAGTGGCATCAGTCTCGCCATCCTGTCCCAAGCGGACAGGGAAATCCTGCTGCAACATCTTGCCGAATGTCGCGCTGCCGGGGTGAAGATCGCCTTTGACAACAACTACCGGCCACGCCTTTGGGAAAGCCGGGAAGCGGCACAGCAGGCCTATCACGCCATGCTGACGCTCACTGACCTTGCTTTCCTGACACTCGATGACGAATACGCCTTGTGGGGAGATAGCCAGGTTGAGCAGACGCTGGCGCGGACTCAGACCCTCGGAGTCAGAGAAATAGTTGTCAAACGCGGTGCAGAGTCCTGCCTCATCGTGCAGGACGAACGGTGCAATGAAGTACCCGCCGTGTCACTGGCACAGACGCAGGTGATAGACACTACGGCGGCTGGTGACTCGTTCAGCGCAGGTTACCTTGCCAAACGACTGGCCAACGCCTCGGTAAACGACTCAGCACACTATGCCCATCGACTGGCGAGCACTGTTATTCAGCATCGCGGCGCCATCATCCCTTTGCTGGCGATGCCAGCCACCACCAATGCCAGTGAGGAATCCCATGTCAGTATTGCTTGAACAACTGTCCAGCCTGAAGATCATCCCCGTCATCGCTATCAAGAATGCCGATGATGCAGTGGCCCTTGGGCAGGCTTTGATGGACAACGGCATGCCGAGCGCGGAAATCACCTTCCGTACACCCGCTGCGGCCGATGCCATCCGTCAACTGCGAGCCGCCTTCCCCAACATGACCATCGGGGCGGGGACCGTGCTCACTACAGCCCAAGTGGATCAGGCTATAGAAGCAGGGGTGAATTTCATCGTCAGCCCAGGACTCAATCCACGGATCGTTCAGTATTGCCAGGCGCGAGGCGTGCCTATCATCCCTGGAGTCAATAATCCCAGCTTGGTTGAGCAAGCAATGGAGCTTGGCCTGCATACACTCAAGTTCTTCCCGGCAGAGGCTTCCGGCGGGCTGGCCATGCTCAAGGCCCTGAGCGCCGTCTACCCCGTCACTTTCATGCCGACCGGCGGTATCAGCCCGAGTAATGTGAAGGATTATCTGGCCCAAGGGGCAGTGTTTGCCTGCGGCGGTACCTGGATGGTCCCGGCCGATCTCATCGAGCGGCGGGAGTGGGACAAGATTGGCACGCTGGCACGGGATGCCATGGCGGCACTCTAACTCTCATTCGGGCCCGGCCACCGGGCCCATACCACAGATACGTAACGATAACTCCGATCTTACTCGTTCGATGGACGGCTCTCGCCTGTCTGTACCGACGATCAAGTCGGACAACGCGACAAGGAAATCCGGCTCATGATCATCGGTAATATGAATCAACTCGGAATGGCGATGTTACCCACTCCGTTATTGCAGCTTTTACAAAGAGAAGAGTACTCCCATCAGCATTTGCTGACCCAGCAGGATGGAAAGTTCGACATAATCGAGAATGACGTTTTTTATCTTATTTCAAGCCCAACCACTGCTCCTGAAGATTGCTTAAAGAGTGAATTTCATGATCAGTTTATCGATATTCAAATACTGTTATGTGGCCAAGAGGTAATCGCTACCAGTGCAGCCATTACCTCTCCACATTCATATCAGGAAACCAAGCCTGACTTGATCTTCATTGACCAAGATGAAATTACCAATCGGATACTACTTGGTGCTGGTGATTTTGCCATTTTTTATCCGGGTGAAGTTCATCGTCCGACTTGCCAAGTAAATACATCGGAAAAGATAAAAAAAGCCGTGTTCAAGGTCAGCAAAGCGTGGTTGGCCAATCAATAAAACTATTAAAAATACAGAGTTGAAACTTTTTACGTTATTTCTTTTATCATTATTGAGGTCTATATGAAAATCAAACAGACGTTGGATAAAATTCCGGGGGGGATCATGCTGATCCCGCTGCTTCTGGGCGCAACTCTGAATACATTTGCTCCCGGTACCGCAGAGTATTATGGTGGTTTCACCAAAGGGATCATCACAGGTACAGTGCCAATCTTGGCGGTCTGGTTCTTCTGTATCGGCGCTTCCATCAATCTCAAAGCCACCGGCACCGTGATCCGAAAATCCGGTGTACTGGTCGTCACCAAAATAGCGGTAGCCTGGTTGGTTGCTGTACTGGCATCCCAACTGCTACCCGAGCACGGTATTGAGGCCGGTCTGCTCGCGGGATTGTCCACTCTGGCTCTCGTCTCAGCAATGGACATGACTAACGGCGGTCTTTATGCCAGCCTGATGAACCAGTACGGCACCAAGGAAGAGTCCGGCGCGTTCGTGTTAATGTCTATCGAGTCCGGTCCTCTGATGACCATGGTTATCCTTGGTGCAACAGGGCTGGCCTCCTTCCAGGGCCACCATTTTGTTGGGGCTGTCCTACCTTTCCTTATCGGTTTTGCTCTTGGTAATTTGGACTCTGATCTGAAGGAGTTCTTCAGTAAAGCCACCGGTACTCTGATCCCCTTCTTCGGTTTTGCACTGGGCAATACCATCAACTTCTCAGTCATCATAGAGACTGGGTTACTCGGAATTTTGCTTGGCTTGGCAGTGATCGTTATCACCGGGATCCCGCTCATCTTCGCCGACAAGTGGCTGGCTGGTGGCAATGGTACCGCCGGGGTAGCGGCCTCTTCCACCGCCGGGGCTGCCGTCGCCAACCCGATGATCATCGCCCAGATGAACCCGGCGTTTGCACCTGTGGCTCAATCTGCAACCGCGCTGGTTGCAACCTGTGTGATCGTAACGGCTGTGCTAGTTCCTATACTTACTGCTATTTACAGTAAGAGGTTCGCGATTAAAGAAAATATTATGGTTGACTCGGTGCAAGCTACATCACGCAGTGCCTAACATGACCATTTAACTGTAGCAAGTTTATTACTCATATAATAAAGCCTCTGACATACATCATGTCCGGGGCTTTATTTATTTTCGAGACATAGCGAAAAATCGCTGATGATAACGTTGATCTGCGAACCCTAGACTGAATTGTGAGTGTCAATGTGGAAAGTTTATGTTTTCCCTAGAGGGTGGCTATTAATAACCAAGCGTTTTTGGGCAACCCAAGGAGACGAATCCTACTTTGGGGGCCTGTTTTGTGTTGGACATCGCTCAATCACTCTTAGGTGGCTCTCTTATAAGGGCGCGGATTTTACCGGAATGGCTAACCAAAAACTATACAGCCAGCATGGCAGAACCGAACAATATCTCTGGCGGGGCAAGATTGTGCGGGTGTGACCCCAGTCACATCGCCCCTTTGGGGGTATCTCCCAGGGGCAGGCCGAACCGTCGACCCGCTCACATCTTGTTGAGCTTTCAGTTAACGAGACGGAAACCTGCAAATGGGCGTCACTATACTAGCTGCAGGCACACCAGCAGGGAGAAGGGGATGGATAGCTCATTTGGCGAGAAAATGCAGAATGTGCACGCCACGCTCAGGCAGCGCTTTGACAAGTTGAGCCGGGTGGCCATCGCTATCTATGACCAGCACACGGATCGGCTCCAGACCTTTGCCCACAGCACTGAGGGGCGCTCCCCCCTGGTGCAGTACGAGGTCAAGCTGAGCGAGGTGCCCTCCCTGCGCTATCTGGCCGAGCATCAGCAACCTAGGGTGCTCGACAGTCTGGACGCCCTGCTGGGGTCGAGCTCGGAGCACAGTCGCAAACTGCTGGAAGCGGGATATGCCTCCAGCTATACCGAGCCGCTGCTGTTCAACAGCAGGCTGTTTGGCTTTCTGTTTTGCGATGCGATGGAGCCCGGCTACTTCAACGAGCCCATTCGCAGCGAACTGGCAGCCTATGCCCAGATGCTGGCGGCCATCATAGCGGTGGAATTTTTCTCCATTCAGACCCTGAGTGGCGCCCTCACCACGGCGCGGGAGTTCAGCCGTTACCGGGATGAGGAGACAGCCAACCATCTGCGCCGCATGTCGGCTTACTCCCGGCTGATCGCCAGCTCAGTGGCGATGCGCCATGCGCTGAGCGACGAGGAGGTGGAGTTTATCTACCTCTTCTCCGAGCTGCACGACATCGGCAAGATTGCTGTGCCTGACGCCATCTTGCTCAAACCGGGCAAGCTGACGCCGGAAGAGTTCGAGATCATGAAGATCCACCCTGGCAAGGGGCGGGAGATGATTGCACTGATGATCAGTGAATTTGGCCTCGACGGCATCCATCACACCGACATGTTGAAGAACATCATCGCCTACCACCATGAACGCTTCGACGGTCAAGGTTACCCGGAGGGGCTGGCAGGGGAGGCCATAGCGCTGGAGGCCCGCATCGTTGCGGTGGCGGATGTGTTCGATGCCCTCACCAGCGAGCGCCCCTACAAGCAGGCCTGGCCGTTTGACAGGGCGTTTGCCTATCTGGAGGAGCATGCCGGCAGCCAGTTTGATCCCGTCTGCGTGGAGGCCGCGCTTCGCAACAAGGAGGCGTTTCGCGCCATCCATCTGCAGTATCAGGATCTCGCCACCCGCTAGGGCTGTGGCCATCGCACACTCCCGGCCTCCCACCCGATCCGCATGCCAAGCCGGTCACGGCACTCTTCGCCTGTCTGGGCAGGGACTAGCAGCAGGCGTGGCGTGCGCCTTCCTCCTTGCCCTGGTGACACCCTGTTTGGCAGCAGCAGCCCTGACAAGCATGGCGGCCAGGTTCGTCTGCATCGGCGTGGCCGAGGGGCTTGATGGCGTGAATGGTGGATGGGTGGGCATGGCGCCGGGACGGGCGGCCCTGACTGATCTGGGTCAGTGGCAGCAGGTTGCTCGATGCCAGCAGTTGCGGCCACGGCAAGCGCGCTGAGCGACACTGCATCACTTGCATGCCGCTGGCGAGCAGGCGTCCCAGCATGCGTTCACCTAGGTTGCGCACCAGCACCCGGCTAACCCTATGGGTCTTGAGCGCCGCCAGCAGCGCCTGCTTGCCGCTGCAGCCCTCGCCAGCCGCCGGGTTGGGCAGGGTGGCGAGCACGGCGCCCTCCGGGCTCATGATTTGCAGCTGTTCGGCGCGGGTAAAATGAGCGGCCAGCCGGCCCTGGCTCAGCATGACGGCGCTGTTGCTTGCCTGGTTATCTGCTTGATTCATTGAAACTCTTCTCCATGGGGGTCGGGGTCGCCGGCCTGCATCATTAGGGCCTTGCCCTGGCTCAGGCAGTCCACCACCTTGTAGCGCGCTTTTTTCAGTATGTTGGCCAGGGTCTGGCGGGAGACGCCCATCACCAGGGCGGCCTGTTGCTGCTGCATGCCTTCCAGATCCACCAGCCGCAGCGCCTCGAACTCGTCGGCGGCCAGGGTGATCTGTTCCAGCTGGTGCATGGGGCGGCCATTGGGTTTGAAGCAGCTGTTGGCGGGGCGGCCACAGATCTGGCGGGCAATCTTGGGTCTGGGCATGGGGGCTCCTGATTGGCATATGCCATATATCTCCATGGTAAATGGCATATGCTAATTAAGGGAAGATGTGACTCGGATGCATGATCGGCTGATCCGAACGCGCAGCACGAGCGGTGCCAGTGTATCGCCCTGATGTGATGAGGCTTGGCGATGCCGGTTGGCAAGGGGTGACTCATCGTGGATCCTTGCTTGCGACTTGATCATTTCAATAGTTCTTGTATAGTTGAAATCATGAGTCTGAGAGCAAAGGTGAACAGCATGAACAAAGAGACGGCCACCAAGGTGTTTGAATCGCTCGCCTCCGGCATTCGGCTGGATGTGTGGCGGCTGCTGGTGAAGGCGGGGCTGGATGGACGGGTCGCCGGCGAACTGGCCAGCGAGCTCGATGTCGCCCCCAATACCCTGTCGTTTCACCTCAAGGCCATGCTCAATGCCGGCCTGCTGTCGGTGGCGCAGGAGGGGCGTTTTCTGCGCTACCGCGCCAACATTCCCCTGATGCTGGACCTGATCGGTTATCTCACCGAGGAGTGCTGCGCCGGCCACCCCGAGGCGTGCGGCATGATGCGCGCCGAGTCCGCCTGCTCTCCCCATGTTCTGCCCACGCAGCCCTGCTGCAACAAGGAGTAATGCCATGTCAGCCATTCAGATTTTTGATCCCGCTCTCTGCTGCTCCAGCGGTGTCTGCGGTACCCAGGTCGAGCAGGCGCTGGTCACCTTTGCCGCCGATGTGGCCTGGGCCAAGGAGCAGGGGGTTGCCATCGAGCGCTTCAATCTGGCGCAGCAGCCGATGCAGTTTGCCGAGACGCCGGCCGTCAGCGCCTTTCTGACCCACGCAGGGGAGGAGGGGCTGCCGCTGGTGCTGGTGGAGGGGCAGGTGGTGCTGACCGGCCGTTATCCGAGCCGCAGCGAGCTGGCCCGCTATGCGGGTCTGCCCGCGCCGCAGGCGGCCATCAAGGGGATCGTCAAGGGTGATTGCTGCTCCGGCAGCGGTTGCTGCTGATCCCTGCGTCAACCCAGATTGCCCAGCCGGGCTCGCCACTCTGCCGACAGGAGTTCGTCATGTTTCAGTTTCTGACCGATCCGCCCCCCTTTCTCTTCTTCACCGGCAAGGGCGGGGTGGGCAAGACCTCGCTGGCCTGTGCCAGTGCCGTGGCACTGTGCGATGCCGGCAAGCGGGTGCTGCTGGTGAGCACGGATCCCGCCTCCAACGTGGGGCAGGTGTTTGCCTCCACCATTGGCAATCACATCACCGCCATCGCGGCTGTGCCGGGGTTGTCGGCGCTGGAGATAGATCCCCCCGCGGCGGCCAGGGCCTATCGGGAGCGGATCGTCGGGCCTGTGCGCGGCAAGTTGCCCGAGAGCGTGGTGCGCAGCATAGAGGAGCAGCTCTCCGGTGCCTGCACCACAGAGATTGCCGCCTTTGACGAGTTCACCGCCCTGCTGACCGATCCGGCGCTGCTGGCCGAGTATGACCATATAGTGTTCGATACGGCCCCCACCGGCCACACCATCCGGTTGCTGCAACTGCCGGGGGCCTGGAGCGAGTTTCTGGAGCAGGGCAAGGGGGATGCCTCCTGCCTTGGCCCGCTGGCGGGGCTGGAAAAACAGCGCAGCCAGTATGCCGAGGCGGTCGCCGCGTTGGCGGATGCTGCCCACACCCGGCTGGTGCTGGTGGCTCGCGCCCAAAGTTCTACCTTGCGGGAAGTGGCCCGCACCCATGAGGAGCTGGCCGCCATCGGGCTCATGAATCAGCAGCTCGTCATCAATGGCCTCTTCCCCGAGGGTGCCATCGCCGGTGATGCTTTGGCCCAGGCCCTCTGGCAGCGTGAGCAGCAGGCCCTCTCTACCATGCCGCTGGCCCTCAGGGCCCTGGCGCAGGATCCGATCCCGCTGCTTGCCACCAATCTGGTGGGCGTTGAGAGCCTGCGTCAGTTGCTGCAACCCTGTGCATCCAAAGGGAGTCAGGTATCCGTTGCCCAGCCTCACGACAGTGTGACCCAACCCGATCTGGGGACGCTGGTAGACGAGCTGGCCGCCGATGGCCACGGCCTCATCATGCTGATGGGCAAGGGGGGAGTGGGCAAGACCACCTTGGCGGCCGCCGTGGCGGTGGAACTGGCCAGTCGCGGCCTGCCGGTGCACCTCACCACCTCGGATCCCGCCGCTCACCTGAGCGAGACGCTGGCAGCTAGCCTGCCTCATCTCGAGGTGAGCCGCATCGACCCCCACGCCGAGACCGAACGTTACCGTGCCCAGATACTGGCCACCAAGGGGGCGGCGCTGGACGAGCAGGGGAGGGCGTTGCTGGAGGAGGATCTGCGCTCCCCCTGTACCGAGGAGATCGCCGTGTTTCAGGCCTTCTCGCGCATCATACGCGAGGCGGGCAAGCGCTTCGTGGTGATGGATACCGCCCCCACGGGCCACACCCTGCTGCTGCTCGACGCCACCGGCGCCTATCACAGAGAGATCGCTCGCCAGATGGGCAGCAAGGGGCTGCACTTCACCACCCCCATGATGCAGTTGCAGGACCCCAAACAGACCAAGGTGCTGATCGTCACCCTGCCCGAGCCCACGCCGGTGCAGGAGGCGGCCAACCTGCAGGCCGACTTGCGCCGCGCCGGTATCGAGCCCTGGGGCTGGCTCATCAACCACAGTTTGCAGCAGGAGGCGGTCAGCTCGCCTTTGCTGCAACTGCGGGCCGAGCGCCAGTTGCCCCATATCGAGGCGGTCGAACAGCTGCACGCCAGCCGCTACGCCGTGGTGCCGCTGCTGGCCGAAGAGCCGGTGGGGCCGGACGTCCTGCGCCGCCTCTGTCAGCACCATTGAATCGCTGCCCCGGTGCGTTGCCGGGACCGTTTGAATATGCCGTCAACTTGTGATGAACCCTTTTTTTGAACCTTGTTTTGAACAAATAAAAGATGCGGGATTGCGCCGCATCGGGAGCTTTTATGTCTGCAATCTGTGATGCCAAGGCAGCCCCTGCCATCGGCTTTTTTGAACGTTATCTCACCGCCTGGGTGCTGCTCTGTATTCTGGTGGGCATTGGTCTGGGGCAGGGATTGCCGGATCTGTTCAAGGCGATCGGCGCCATGGAGGTGGCCAAGGTCAACTTGCCGGTGGGGCTGCTCATCTGGGTGATGATCATCCCCATGCTGCTCAAGATCGACTTTGGGGCTCTGCATCAGGTGAAGGGCCATATGAAGGGGATAGGCGTCACCCTCTTCATCAACTGGCTGGTCAAGCCCTTCTCCATGGCCTTTCTCGGCTGGCTCTTCATCCGCGTGCTGTTTGCCGACTGGCTGCCGGCGGATCAACTCGACAGCTACGTGGCGGGCCTGATCCTGCTGGCGGCGGCGCCCTGCACCGCCATGGTGTTTGTCTGGAGTCGCCTCACCAACGGCGATCCCTACTTCACACTGTCGCAGGTGGCGGTGAACGACCTCATCATGGTATTTGCCTTCGCCCCGCTGGTGGCACTGCTGCTCGGGGTCTCCAGCATAGTGGTGCCCTGGGATACCCTGCTCACCTCTGTGGTGCTCTATATCGTCATCCCTGTGGTCATCGCCCAGTTGCTGCGCAAGGCGCTGCTGAAAAAGGGGCAGGCCAGTTTCGATGGTGTCATGGCCCGTATCCAGCCCTGGTCGGTGGCGGCCCTGTTGCTCACCCTGGTGCTGTTGTTCGCCTTTCAGGGCAACGCCATCATGGAGCAGCCGCTGGTCATCGCCCTGCTGGCGGTGCCGATCCTGATCCAGGTGCTGTTCAACTCGGGACTCGCCTACTGGCTCAACCGCAAGGTGGGGGAGAAGCACTCGGTGGCCGGCCCCTCTGCCCTGATAGGGGCATCGAATTTCTTCGAGCTGGCGGTGGCCGCCGCCATCAGCCTGTTCGGCTTTCACTCCGGCGCGGCGCTCGCCACTGTCGTCGGCGTGTTGATCGAGGTGCCTGTCATGCTGCTGGTGGTGCGTGTGGTCAACGCCAGCAAACCCTGGTACGAGGCGGGTCTGCGCCGCTAACCCTTTTTATCCAATGTTTTTATTCACTTAAGCCATGAGAGACACGCAAATGAGTGCAATCACCATCTATCACAACCCGGAATGTGGTACCTCCCGCAACACCCTGGCGCTTATTCGCAACAGCGGCGTCGAGCCCACCGTCATCCACTATCTGGAGACGCCGCCTTCCCGCGACCAGCTGGTGGCGCTGATCGCCGCCATGGGGATGCCGGTGCGCGAGCTGCTGCGCAAGAACGTGCACCCCTACGAGGCGCTCGGGCTGGCGGAAGATAACTTCAGCGATGAGGCGCTTATCGATGCCATGCTGGCCCATCCGATCCTTATCAACCGCCCCATAGTCGTGACGCCCCTTGGCACCAGGCTGTGCCGCCCGTCGGAACTGGTGCTCGATATTTTGCCCGATCAGCAAAAAGGGGCCTTCACCAAGGAGGATGGCGAGCAGGTGGTGGATGCGAGCGGCAAGCGCCTCAAGTCATAAGCGCAGACATGAGCAATGATCACGAGGGCGCCTGGCGCCCTCGTGCACAGGCGCTCGGGTGTCGATGGCGGCCAGGGGCTGCGTCACTGCTTGACCGCGCCGTGAGCATAGCCCGATCCGGCGTCGTCCAAATCTGCTACTGTGACCATCGACTCATCACAGAAGGTGGAGAACAGCATGAAGATTCGATTCCTGGTGATTGCAACGACGCTGGCACTGGCGTCGACCCCCGGCCTGGCCGATTGGGCGAAGCTGAAGGAGGCCGCGACCGACCTGGGGACTGCTGTGAGTGACACCAGCAAGGAGGCGTGGCGGAGCGTCACCGACTTCTCCAAGGCGACCTGGGCGTCCGTCTCACAGTGGGGCTCGGAGGCGTTCAACACCGCCGGGGTCTGGACCGACAAGAGCATGGCGACCGGCAAGGAGTGGCTGGTGGTGGCCGACAAGAAACTCGACGAGATGCTCGAGCCCAAGACGGCCGAGGAGGCGCGGCTCGCCCTCGATACCATGGCCGATACCGCGCTGGTGCGACTGTTCAACCAGCAACCTTCCGCCAAGTTGTTGTTTGACAAGGCCTATGGCTATGCGGTGTTCGACTCGCGCAAGTTTTCCCTGATGCTGCACACCAATCAGGGGGCCGGGGTGGCGGTCAATCGCACCAGCGGCAAGCACACCTACATGAAGATGTTCGGCGCCGGGCTCGCGGCCGGGCTCGGCGGCAAGTTCTACCAGCAGGTGATCCTGTTTGAAGACAAGGCCAGGTTCGACGCCTTCGTGACCCAGGGCTGGGAGGCTACCTCGGAGGTGGGAGCCGTGGCGGGCAAGGAGAGCGCCGAGCTCAGAGCCAAATACAACGGCGGCATGGCCATCTACCAGATTGGCGAGAAGGGCTTGCTGCTCGATGCCAACATCTCGGGATCCAAATACTGGGTGGACGAGGATCTGACCAAGTGAAAATCCTTTGAAACAATGGCAAGTATTTTTTCTTCTATCATGTTGAAATACTGTCTGTTTAAATGATGCGACTTGCAGTAAAAAGAGGGCCTCTGGCCCTCTTTTTTCATGGGCGAAAGGATGAATATGTTGTTGCACCAGGAGAGTGGTATGGATCAAGCACAGGAACCCGCAGTCGCCGCACAGGTCCAGAGCTGGGAGTGGGACAGACAGAGTATCTATCTGCGCCTGCAGGAGGGGATCCCCATGGCCTTCTGGGTTTGGGGCGATCTGGTTGCTCCCCTCGAGCCCAGGCCCGATCTGTTCGAGCATGATGGCGGGTTTGACTGGGGCCGACCACAGGCGGCAACCATGGCCCTGGCGGTCGCCATCATCGCCAAGCTGGTGGACGTGGGGCTGGTCGCGCCTGAGCAGGTGAGCGCCAAGGCGTCCTATCTGCATGATGAGGTACTGGTCAAACTGCCTGCCGGTGAACACTATGATCTTCACCTCAGTTACCTGAGGTTGCTGCTGGCGTAAGCGGCCAGTCTCCATTTCCTGATACCCAGCCGTCACTTGCGGCGAGCATGCCACCCTCTGGCGGGGTGGTTGCGCCATTCCTGTTAAACAGACCTTCTCCATTTCTCGGTAAGTTGCTCTGGTTGGCACCCTAATTGCTTGTTGCCTGTCAGCGTCAATGATTTGTCTGGGGATGGAATATGGAAATTAGTGCAAGCAGCCTGATGCAAGAGATGCAGGCACTCAAGGTGGAATCCGGGGCGACACCGCTGGCTCAGCCCGGTCGTCAGGTCACGTCCGACTTTGGTCAGTTGCTGCAGCAGGCCCTCGGCAACGTCAACGAGTTGCAAGGGGCCGCCAACGATTTGCGCACTCGCTTCGACATGGGCGACAAGTCTATCGACCTGTCCGAGGTGATGATCGCCGGCCAGAAATCCTCCATCGCCTTCGAGGCAACTGTGCAGGTGCGTAACAAGATGGTCGATGCCTACAAGACCATCATGAACATGCCGGTATAAGGATCGTAAATCGTGGTGACTGAGCATCATGAACATGTCAGCAATAAGGACATAAATCGTGGCTACTGACCAAAACGGCGAACTGCTGATGAACGATGAGGGCTCCGCCGCCCTCGATGAGAATGAGCAGAAGAGTTCCGCACTCGGCTTCCTGTCCAACACGGATGTGCTGCGGCAAATTACCCTGATCCTGGGGCTGGCCATATGCCTGGCGATCGCCGTTTTCATCCTGCTGTGGGGCAAGGAGCCGGACATGCGGCCGCTTGGCACCTACAATACCCAGGAGCTGGTGTCGACCCTCGATTATCTGGATCAGCAGAAGATCCCCTATGAGGTGGAAGGCAAGAGTGTGCTGGTCAGCGCCGAAAAATATGCCGATATCCGCCTGCGCCTGACCCGTGCCGGTCTCGCCACCAATACCGATGCCAGCAACGATGGCGAGTCCATTTTGCTCAAGGATTCCAGCTTCGGCGTCAGCCAGCGCATGGAGACGGAGCGCCTCAAGCTGAGCCGCGAGCGTCAGCTGGCGAGCGCCATCGAGCAGTTCCAGAACGTGGCCAAGGCCCAGGTGCTGCTGGCCATTCCGAAAGACAACGTGTTCGCCCGCAACGAGCGCAAGCCCAGTGCGACCGTGGTGCTGAGCCTCAAGGGCAACGCCCTCGGCCAGGGGGAAGTGGACTCCATTGTCGACATGGTCGCCTCCGCCGTGCACGGCCTGGAGCCGACCCGCGTCACTGTGACTGACCAGAACGGCCGCCTGCTCAACTCGGGTTCCCAGGATCCCGTCTCTGCCCAGACCCGCAAGGAGTTTGCGATGCAGCAGAAGCAGGAGGTGGAGTACAAACAAAAAATTGACGCCATCCTGATCCCAGTGCTCGGCGCCGACAATTATACGGCGGAGGTCGATCTCTCCCTCGACTTCTCCCAGCAGGAACAGACCCGCAAGACCTACAACCCGGACTTGCCGGCCGTGCGCTCCGAGATGACCCTGGAAGAGAACAGCGCCAATGGCAGCAGCGGCGGCGTACCCGGCGCCCTCTCCAACCAGCCGCCCGCCGCCTCCAATATTCCCCAGCAGGCGACCGGTCCCAATGCCGATGCCAGCGCCGCTGCCTCCGGCCGCTCCCGCAAGGAGGCGACCCGCAACTTCGAACTGGATACCACAGTCAGCCATATCCGGCGCCAGATGGGTGGCATTCGCCGCATGACGGTCTCGGTCGCGGTGGATTACAAATCAATCACCGCCGCCGACGGCAAGGTGACCCGCGAGGCACGCACCCAGCCAGAGCTCGATACCTTGCGCCGTTTGCTGAGCGGCGGGCTTGGCTTTGACGTGACCCGCGGTGATACTCTGGAAGTGGTCGCCATCCCGTTCAACCGGCCAGAGCTTGAGAACGTGGCCGAAGCGCCCATCTACGAGCAGCCCTGGTTCTGGCGCGCGGTGCGCATCGCCGCCTCGGTGCTGGTCATCATAGTGTTGATCGTGACAGTGGTGCGCCCCATGCTCAAACGCCTGCTCTACCCGGATGCCCGTCCGGAAGGGGATCTGGATATGGACAACAGCATAGTGCTGGGTGGGGATGACGAGCTCAGTCTGCTGGCGGCTCAGGCCGATTCCGAGCCTGTGTTCGGGGTACGTGACGGCCATCTGAAACTGCCGGATCTGCACCGTGACGAGGACTTGCTCAAGGCGGTGCGTGCGCTGGTGGCGAACGAACCGGATCTGGCCGCACAGGTCATTAAAGAATGGGTAACGAACAAAGATGCCTGAAGAAAGTAAGACCCAAGTCACCGGCAATGACATTACCGACAGCCAGCGCCAGATCCTGGACCAGATGAGCGGGATGGAGATGGCGGCTGTGCTGATGCTGAGCCTCAACGAAGAGGATGCCGCCCAGATCTTCCGTCACCTCGAGCCCAAGCAGGTGCAGCGGCTCGGCATGTCCATGGCCTCCATGACGGACTTCAGTCACGACCGGGTGGCGGCGGTGCACCGTCAATTCATCGACGATATCCAGAAGTACACCAACATCGGTATCGGCAGTGAAGACTTCGTGCGCAAGGCGCTGGTGGCAGCCCTTGGCGAAGACAAGGCCAGCAACCTGGTGGATCAGATCATTCTGGGTTCCGGTGCCCGTGGCCTCGATTCCCTCAAGTGGATGGATGCCCGCCAGGTCGCCAGCATCATCCAGAACGAACACCCGCAGATCCAGACCATAGTCCTCTCCTATCTGGAGCCGGAGCAGTCCGCCGAGATCCTGAGCCAGTTCCCGGAGCAGGTGCGCCTGGATCTGGTGATGCGGATCGCCAACCTGGAAGAGGTGCAACCGGCGGCGTTGCAAGAGTTGAACGACATCATGGAGAAACAGTTCGCCGGTGCGGCGGGTGCCCAGGCAGCCAAGATGGGCGGCCTGAAGGCGGCGGCCAACATCATGAACTACCTGGATACCAACATCGAAGGCCAGCTGATGGACTCTATCCGCGAGTCGGACGAAGAGATGAGCCAGCAGATCCAGGACTTGATGTTCGTGTTCGAAAACCTCATCGATGTGGACGATCGCGGCATCCAGACCATGCTGCGGGAAGTGCCGGGAGATCTGCTGCAACGGGCCCTCAAGGGCTCGGACGATCAGATGCGCGAGAAGGTATTCAAGAACATGTCCAAGCGGGCCGCCGAGATGCTGGCGGACGATCTGGAGGCCATGGGGCCGATCCGGGTCTCTGAAGTGGAAGCGGCCCAGAAAGAGATCCTCTCCATCGCCCGCCGTCTGGCGGATGCCGGCGAGATCATGCTGGGTGCCGGTGGCGGCGAGGAGTTCCTCTAAACCATGGACCATCCATTCTACCGTTTCGCCGGACCGCAGCTGGCGGTGGCGAGGAGCGCCTCTAAAGCATGAACAACAAGCTGCGTGGCTATGTACGTCCCGACGGGGACGACGCCCGGGTTGAGGCCTGGGGCTGGCCCGAGATGGAGGTCGAATCCGAGGTCGAGACCAATGCCCTCGGGCTGACGCCGGACTGGTATCGGCAGGAGGAAGAGGCGCCGGTCGAGGAGCCGGCAGAGGAGCCGACCCCCAGCATCACGGCAGAAGAGCTGGAAGCCATCCGTCAGGCCGCCTGGGACGAGGGCATGGCCGAAGGCCAGGCCGCCGGTTTTGCCAAGGGGCTGGAGGAGGGCAAGCTGGAAGGCCTGCAACAGGGCCATGCCGCCGGGCTGGAGCAGGGCAAGGAGGAGGGACTGGCCATGGGCCGCGAGCTGGTGGATCAGCAACTGGCCCACTGGCAGTCACTGGTCGATCGTCTCGCCACTCCCCTCAACGAGCTGGATCAGGCGGTGGAGCAGCAACTCATCGCCCTGGTGCTGCAGTTGACCCGCGCCCTCATCCGGCACGAGGCAGAGACGTCCCCCCGCATCCTGCTGGAGGCCCTCAAACAGGGGCTGGCCTTGCTGCCTGCCGCCGAGCAGGGGGTCACCCTGATGCTGCATCCCGATGACATCACCCGGGTCGAGCAGGCGTTCGGGGTGGAAGAGTGCGCCAAGCGTCACTGGCGGCTGCAGAGCGATCCCACCCTCTCCCCCGGCGACTTGCAGCTGGCGACCGAGCTCTCCAGCATCGACCTGACGCTGGCGGGACGCATCGACCAGCTGCTGCGCAACTTCTTGCGGGACAATCACGAATAACCTGCGACGGGCCGGTGCAAGCCAGCCCGTCGCAGGCATGACCCATCTCAATATCGCTTTCAGGAGGCCAGATGAGCGGCTCGTTACTCACTCGGTTGCAAGGGTATCGGGTGCGCGATATCGCGCCCAAGCCGCCCGTCGCCGGCAAGTTGACCCGGGTGGTGGGCCTCACGCTGGAAGCCATCGGCTGCCGCGCCGCCATCGGCGCCCTCTGTCGCATCGATACCCAGGACGGCATGCTGGAGGCCGAAGTGGTGGGTTTCTCCGGCGATCGCCTGTTCCTGATGCCGAGCGAGCAGCTCAAGGGGGTCATCCCGGGTGCCCGTGTGGTGCCCATCACAGAGGAGCACGGCATTCCGGTCGGCATGAACCTGCTGGGCCGGGTCATAGACGGCATAGGCCAGCCTCTTGACGGGCTTGGCCCCATTCTCTCCTCCCAGACGGTGCAGTTTGCCCAGCACCGCATCAATCCGCTCTCCCGCCGACCCATCCATCAACCGATGGACGTGGGCGTGCGCGCCATCAACGCCGTGCTGACCGTGGGTCAGGGCCAGCGGATGGGGCTGTTTGCCGGTTCCGGTGTCGGCAAGTCTGTGCTGCTTGGCATGATGACCCGCGGCTCGGTGGCGGACGTGGTGGTGGTGGGCCTCATCGGTGAGCGGGGCCGGGAAGTGAAAGAGTTTATCGAAGACATTCTGGGGGAGGAGGGGCGTGCCCGCTCCGTGGTGGTGGCGGCCCCGGCCGATGCCTCGCCCCTGATGCGCCTCAAGGGGTGCGAGACGGCGCTCGCCATCGCCGAGTATTTCCGCGATCAGGGGCTCAACGTGCTGCTCTTGATGGATTCGCTGACCCGTTACGCCCAGGCCCAGCGTGAAATCGCGCTGGCGGTGGGCGAGCCGCCGGCGACCAAGGGGTATCCGCCCTCGGTATTTGCCAAATTGCCGGCGCTGGTGGAGCGGGCCGGCAACGGCAGCGACGGCCAGGGCTCCATCACCGCCTTCTTCACCGTGCTGACCGAGGGGGATGACCTGCAGGATCCCATCGCCGATGCGGCGCGGGCCATCCTGGACGGCCACATAGTGCTGTCGCGCGAGCTGGCCGATGCGGGTCACTACCCGGCCATTGACATCGAAAAATCCATCAGCCGGGTCATGCCCATGGTCACGTCGCCCCAGCACATGGAGCTGGCGCGGACTCTCAAGCAGTTCTACTCCCTCTATCAGCAGAACCGGGATCTCATCACCATAGGCGCCTACAGCCAGGGTTCGGATCCCCGCATCGATCGCGCCATAATACAAAAACCCTATCTGGATCAGTTCTTGCAGCAGGGAATGCGCGAGGTCATTCACTACGATGAGGGCCTGCAATCCCTGCAACTGGTGGCCATGCCCCTGATGCGTTGACCATATGATGAAGAGGGAAGGCAGTCATGAGTAAAGGCTTGGTGATGTTGTCCGAGCGGCTGGTGGAGGCCGAACAGCAGGCGGCGCTGGCGTTGGCCAAGGCCCAGCAGGATCTGAAAATCTTCATGGAGCAGCAGGAGGCGCTCAACCAGTACCGCCAGATCTACCATCAGCAGTGGACAGATCGCGGTCTGCAGGGCATAGCGGCACAGCAGAATGCCCAGTACCACGCCTTCATCAACAAGCTTGAGCAAGCGGCCACCCAGCAGTACGAAGGTGTGCTGCAGGTGCGCCAGGCGCTGGCGTTGCGGCGCGAAGAGTGGCTGGCCGCCCAGCAGAGGCGCAAGGCGGTGGAGCTGCTGCTGGCCAAGCAGGCCGGGCGTGAGCAGCAGAAGGCCCAGCGTCAGGAGCAGAAGATGCTGGATGAGTACGCCATGCTGCGCCGCTTCCATCATTCTGGCCTGTAACTTGCTTTATTCTGCCCATCCAGTGTGCGCCTCACCACCATCGCGTTCGTGAGGGCCGCACCAGAACCCGATTGTCGTCAGGGATTTTCATCATGATGCAGACACTGCTAACCAATACCCTCCCCGTTCAGGCTGCTGCGCCTGCCGACAAGAGTGCTCAGCTACCTCCTCCCTCCGACAGTGGTGAACCGACGCCACAGGGTGAGCCGAAAGGCGGTTTCTCCGATGTGATGGCCAAGGCCCAGGCAGAGGGTGCGCCTGTGACCAAGGCCGCTCAGGCGGCTGCGGGCGAGCCGAAGGCCGGTGGTCAGGTCGTCACTGACCCGGTGGCCGGTGACAAAGGTGCCAGTGACAAGCACGCCGATGCCAAATCTTTGGCGAATGCCACCGAAGGCTCGGCGGCCAGCGACGATAAAAAGAAGAAAATGGAGGAGGCCGAGAGCAGCGCCTCTCCCATCGATTTCTTGCAGCGTCTGCAAGATGCCCTCAAGCAGGACACCAGCCTGGTCTCTCCCGCGCCCCTCAACCTGGCTGCGACCGCGCCAGCCGTGGAAACGGACGGCAATATGTTGCCGCAAGCGGGGGAGGGCGCAGAGGCGGCCGATGTGCTGGTCGGCGCGGGCGACAAGCCGCTCAGCCTGGATGACAGAAAAGCCGCAACCGGCGCAGCCTTGCAGGCACAACAGGCCGCCAGCCTGCTCAAGGGGGAAGGGGTTGAGGTGCCGGCAGCTGAGGGCGAGGCGCAAGCCATGCAGAGCGATGCTGCCGCCCTGGCTGCCCAGCTGAAAGAGGCCGGCAAGGAGCCGAAAGAGGCAGGCAAGGACAAAGGCGCGGCTGGCACAGACAAAGCGGGCAAGGCCGAACTCACCGGCGCCGAGCGGGCCGCCTTGCTGAGCAAGGTGTTGCCGACCGAGGCGGTGGACAAGGCCGCCAAAGGCGAAGGGAACAAGTCCGTCGAGATCGATGCCAGCGCCAAACCCGTCACTCCTTCCATGAGCAACAAGGAGGGCGCCGAGAAGGCACATCCCCAGCGTGCGATGGAGCAGGCCGTGCCCACCCAGACGAGCGCCACCAAGGCGTTTGAAGCAGGTCAGGAGCGGGCTGACACGGATACGACCCGCTCGGCGGACGGCGCTCAGACCAGGGGCGCTGCCGAGGGGGGCGAGCAGACCCAGGGCAGGGCGACCACGGCCGCCAAGTCAGAGAGTCCACTGGCTACCGCCAGCAGCAGCGCCACGGCGCCGGCTGCCCAGCCGCCAGCCGAACCCGTGTTGACGGCCCCGCAACAGGTGCTGGCCAGCAGTGAATCCCTGGGGCCACAGGCCTCGCTGAGCGCCTTGTCGGCCGGGATCAAGCAGATGGAGGCCAGCGAAGGCCGCGAGTCTGCCAAGGTCAGGAGCGAGGTCAAGGTGGACGTGAAGCAGAAGGTGGCCGAGTTTGGCAAAGGCAGCGCCCTCGGGACCGAGTCCAGCACCCACGACAGTAATCACAGCCAGCAGGTGCAGCAGAACAGCCAGCCCCAGGTGGCCAACAACGACAGCAAGCCCACGGTCGACATAGCGACGCGGCGCGATCCCCAGAATCTGCCCCACCTCAAGCTGGCCAACCCGGAGGCGCCGGCCCAGCTGCACCAGAAGGTGAGCTTGATGCTGGCGGACAAGTTGCAGCAGGCGGAGATCCAGCTCGACCCCCTTGGCCTTGGCAAGATGAAGATCCAGATCCAGATTGGCGCCGACAACCAGGCCAACGTGCACTTCGTGGTACAACATGGTCAGACCCGCGAAATGCTGGAGCAGGCCATGCCACGGCTGCGTGATATGCTGGCCGGGCAGGGCATTCAGCTCGGTCAGACCCTGGTGCAACAGCAGCCGCAGCAACAGTCACAGGGTCAGTCGGCCTTTGCCGGACAGGGCCAGCAAGGTCAAAAAGAGAGCGGAACTTTTGCCGAAACAGGCCAAACTGAGGCAGAGGTCACGGCCGCAGGCAGTCGTTTGCTGACGGAATCGACAAACGACAGCGGAATTGATTTCTATGCTTGATGCCAGCCTGAGTAAGTTTATGATATCGAACAAGTTTGAGACTAGGGTGGACAAGGGATGGCAGATGATAACGAACTGACGCTGAAAGACCCGGCGGCAGGCAAGAAAAAGAAGCTGATCATGGTAGTCGCCCTGGCCGTGATTGTGCTGGGTGGCGGTGGTGCCGGTGCCTGGCTGATGATGTCCGGCGGCGACAAACCGGCGGCCGAAGCCTCGGCGGAAGGGAAGGATGCCAAGCCCAAGGAGGCGGCGGCCCAGCCCTCGCTCTACGTGGGCATGCCGCGCCCCTTCGTGTTCAACGTCTCGGGTGGCCAGCGGGATCGACTGGTGCAGATCAAGATCCAGCTGATGGTGCGTGGCGCCGCCGACGAGACCCTGGCCAAGCAGAATGTCCCCCTGATCGAAGGCACCCTGCTGCGGGTCTTCAGTGCCGCTACCAGCGAGCAGCTGATGACCTTCGAAGGCAAGGAGAAGCTGCGCAAGGATTCACTGGAAGAGTGCCGTCGGGTGCTCAATGACCTGGTCTCTTCCCCCGTTATCGAACAAGTGCTGTTTACCGGCTTTGTAATGCAATAAGGGTGATGCGTGAGCGATCTGTTAAGTCAGGACGAAATTGATGCCCTCTTGCACGGTGTCGATGATGTCGAAGAGGAAGAGATAGGCGCGGCGGGAGATCCCGGCGTCGCCCAGTTTGACTTCTCCTCCCAGGACCGCATCGTCCGTGGTCGCATGCCGACCCTGGAGCTGGTGAACGAGCGTTTCGCCCGCCACATGCGGATCAGCCTGTTCAACATGATGCGCCGCACCGCCGAGGTCTCCATCAACGGCGTGCAGATGCTCAAATTTGGCGAGTACGTCCATACCCTGTTCGTGCCGACCAGCCTGAACATGGTGCGCTTCCGCCCGCTCAAGGGCACGGCGCTCATCACCATGGAAGCCCGCCTGGTGTTCATCCTGGTGGAGAACTTCTTCGGCGGCGATGGCCGCTATCACGCCAAGATCGAGGGGCGCGAGTTCACCCCCACCGAGCGGCGCATCATCCAGATGCTGCTCAAGCTGGTGTTCGAGGATTACAAGGATGCCTGGGCGCCGGTGATGGATGTGGGCTTCGAATACCTCGACTCCGAGGTGAACCCGGCCATGGCCAACATCGTCAGCCCCACCGAGGTGATCGTCGTGAGCTCGTTCCACATCGAGCTCGATGGCGGCGGCGGGGATTTCCACGTGGCCATGCCTTACTCCATGCTGGAGCCCATTCGCGAGCTGCTGGATGCCGGTGTGCAGAGCGACAAGGGTGACACCGACGTGCGCTGGAGCAAGGCGCTGCGTGACGAGATCATGGACGTCAAGGTCGAGATCAGAGCCAAACTGCTGGAGACGGATCTGACCCTGCGCGAGCTGATGGAGCTGCGACCCGGTGACATCATACCGGTGGAGATGCCGGAGAACCTGCTGGTCTATGTGGAAGATTTGCCCACCTTCCACGCCAAGATGGGGCGGACCAAGGAGAATGTGGCGCTCAAAATTACCGACAAACTCAAACGCCCGGAAGGGGTCAAGACAGAGATGCATCTGGTGACCCGGGGCGGCATACGCATCGATGGTGAGGCCGAGCTGGAAGAGCTCGAGCGCAGCATCGAAGATCAACAGCGATAACATGGACTGCCTGTCACGACAGACGGCCACGAAGCAGCATAAGGAAGCAAGATGAGCGGAACTGATGAAGAGGATCTGATGGCGGACGCCTGGGCAGCCGCCCTGGAAGAGCAGGTGATTGCCGAAGCCAAGCCGGCTCCCCTCGAGGAGCTGACCGATGACGCCCCCATCAGTGCCGAGGAGCGGCGCAAGCTCGACACCATACTCGACATCCCGGTCACCATCGCCATGGAAGTGGGCCGCAGCCAGATTAGCATCCGCAACCTGCTGCAGCTGAACCAGGGCTCGGTGGTGGAGCTGGATAGGGTGGCGGGAGAGCCGCTGGACGTGCTGGTCAACGGCACCCTGATCGCCCACGGCGAGGTGGTGGTGGTAAACGACAAGTTCGGTATCCGTCTGACCGATGTCATCAGTCAGATTGAAAGGATCAAGAAACTCAAATGACCAGAATCATTGCGTTGACTGGTCTCATCATCAATCAGGCCGAAAGGATCAACAAACTCACATGATCCGCGCGTTCCCGTTACTGCTGTTGTCCCTCCCGGCACTGGCCAATCCCGGTGCGGGGGCCAATCCCCCCAGCCTCACCTCCTGGCTGCTCTCCAGTCTGATGGTCATAGGCCTCATCCTGGTGCTGGGCTTTCTGCTCAAGAAGAGCAAGATAGCCACCGCCATGGGCGGCGGCCAGATGCGGGTCATCGCCAGCCTGCCGGTGGGCTACAAGGAGAAGCTGCTGGTGGTCAAGGTGGGCGAGCAGCAACTGCTGATCGGGGTGACGCCACAGCAGGTCAACTTCCTCTATCGCCTGGAGGAGCCGCTGGACGAGAGCCAGCCCCAGGCGTTTTCCCAGCAGCTTGGCAAATTGATGGGCAAGCATGAAAAAACCTAACCGCTTATGGTCACAGCTCGGGCTGCTGGTCGGCCTGTTGGCATCCCTGCTCCTGTTGTCACCGCTGGCACTGGCCCAGGACGGCATGTCGGCTGTGACTATCAAGACCATGGCGGACGGCAGTCAGGAATACAGTTTGACCCTGCAAGTGCTGGCGCTGATGACGGCGCTCTCCTTCTTGCCGGCCATGGTCATCATGATGACCTCGTTTACCCGCATCATCATAGTGCTGGGCATACTGCGCCAGGCCATAGGTCTGCAACAGAGCCCCTCCAACCAGGTGTTGATCGGCATCGCGCTCTTCATGTCGTTCTTCATCATGTCGCCCGTGCTGGATCGCATCAACAACGAGGCGCTGCAGCCCTATCTGGCCGAGACGATCCAGGCCAAGGAGGCGCTGGAGAAGGCCGAGCTGCCCATCCATCAATTCATGCTGGCCCAGACCCGGATCAAGGATCTCAACACCTTCATGGAGATAGCCAACGTGCAGGTGGACAAGCCCTCTGAGGTGCCGCTGCGGGTACTGATCCCGGCATTCGTCACCAGCGAGCTGAAGACCGCCTTCCAGATAGGTTTCATGCTGTTTCTGCCCTTCCTGGTGATCGATCTGGTGGTGGCCAGTATCCTGATGGCCATGGGGATGATGATGCTGTCGCCTATGCTGGTATCACTGCCGTTCAAGCTGATGCTGTTCGTCATGGTGGATGGCTGGAATCTGATCCTGGGTTCCCTTGCCAACAGCTTCGGGCTGGGGACGGGATGATGATGCTCTCTTTCAATCTCGTTCTGGTCCCCCTGCCATTTAAATTGATG
>NZ_CDDA01000018.1:24494-49427 GCF_000819745.1 Aeromonas bestiarum
ATGGCTGGAACCTGATCCTGAATTCCCTGGCCAACAGCGTCGGGCTGGGTGCCGGTGGTTAAGGCGGACAAACGCAAGGAGCAAGCAGCATGAGTCCGGAAACCTTTGTCGACGTCTTTCGCGAGGCACTCTGGCTGGTGACCATAATGGTGTGCGCCGTGATCCTGCCGAGCCTGTGCGTCGGTTTGCTGGTGGCCATCTTTCAGGCCGCCACCTCCATCAACGAACAGACCCTGAGCTTCCTGCCCCGTCTCATCGTCACCCTGTTTGCGCTGGGGGCGGGCGCGCACTGGGGCTTGCAGAGTCTGATGGACTTCTTCCTGCTGATGGTGAGCCAGATTCCCGAGGTGGTGGGATGAGCCATGCCCGGGGCACGCCTGGGACGTCTTCTGACGACCCGCTGATGGCGACATCTCACGCCACTTCCGGGGTGGTGAGATGACCTACACGACCGCTCTCATCATGGAGTGGTTGTCTTCCATCCTCTGGCCGCTGGCTCGGGTGAGCGGCCTGTTGATGGTGATGGCGGTGTTTGGCAGTCGCCTGACGCCGGCCCGCATCCGTATCGGGTTGGCGCTGGCGCTGACCTTCATGATCGCCCCCCTGTTGCCCCCCATGCCCAAGATAGAGCTGTTCTCCGTCGGCAGTTTTCTGGTGTTGACCCAGCAGTTGCTCATCGGCATAGCACTTGGCCTCATGACCCAGTTTCTGATGGAGAGCTTCGTGATGGCCGGTCAGATCATCGCCATGCAGACCAGTCTGGGCTTTGCCACCCTGGTGGATCCCATGAACGGCCAGTCGGCCCCCGTGGTGGGCCAGTTCTATCTGATGCTGGCGACCCTGGTGTTTCTGGCGGTGGATGGTCACCTCATCATGCTGCGCATGGTGGTGCTGAGTTTTGACACCTTGCCGGTCTCAGATGCCGGGCTCACCCTGCCCGCCATTCGCAGCCTGGTCGGATTCCTGGGGGTCATGTACCAGGCCTCGCTGGTGATGGCGCTGTCGGCCATAGTCGCGCTGTTGCTCATCAACTTTGCGTTCGGGGTCATGACGCGGGCGGCGCCCCAGCTCAACATCTTCAGCATAGGTTTCGCGGTCAGCATGATGTCCGGTCTGCTCATCCTCTGGCTCACCATAGGCGGCTTCCTCGGCCACTTCGACTCCATGTGGGAGCGGGTGCAGGAGACCAGTTGCGAGCTCATCAACGTCCAGTGCTTCGGTGGCCAGAATGGCTGATTGCGTGCAACTGGGTAGCGAACGACTCGATGCCTTCCGGGGGCGAGCACAACTGAGCAAGCTCCCGCGTATCGGAGGTCGGCAGCATGGCTGATACCGATCAGGAACGTACCGAACAACCCACGGGCAAACGACTGCAACAGGCCCGGGAAAAAGGGCAGATTGCACGTTCCAAGGAGCTGGGTACCGCCAGCGTCCTGCTGGCGGCCGTCTTTGGTCTCTTGATGGTCAAGGAGAGTCTGGCCGGTGCCATGGTCAAGATCCTCACCATGGGCTTCACGCTCGATCGGGACCAGGCCTTCGATCCCAATGCCATGGGGGCCATGGTGCCCGCCCTGTTGAGGGAGCTGCTGCATCCGCTCGGCCTGCTGTTCATGCTGGTGGCCATCGCTGCCTTCGTTGGCAACACCCTGATGGGGGGCATGAACTTCTCCTCCGAGGCCATGTTGCCCAAGTGGAGCAAGCTGAGCCCCTTGAATGGTCTTAAGAGGATGTTCGGGGTGCAATCCCTGGTCGAGCTGATCAAGTCCATCGCCAAGGTGGTGTTCATCACCCTGTTTGCCTGGTGGATGTTGTCGAGCCAGTTCAACCACCTGCTCAACCTCTCCCTGGAGGGCTACCCGGGTGGCATCATAGATGCGCTGGATCTGCTGCTGTGGATGCTGATCATCCTCTGTTGCGCCCTCATCCCCATAGTGGCCATAGACGTGCCGTTCCAGCAGTGGAACCACATGCGCCAGCTCAAGATGACCAAGCAGGAGGTCAAGGACGAGTTCAAGGACAGCGAGGGCAAGCCCGAGGTGAAGGGGCGGATCCGCCGCTTGCAGATGGAGATGGCGATGCGCCGCATGATGGGGGATGTGCCCAAGGCTGACGTGGTCATCACCAACCCGACCCACTACTCGGTGGCGCTCAAATACGATACCGCCAAGCCGGGGGCCGCGCCCAAGGTAGTGGCCAAGGGCACTGATGAGATCGCGATGAAGATCAGGGAGATAGCAAGGGAGTACGAGATCCCCATCATGCCCTCTCCCGGGCTCACCCGCGCCATCTTTCACTCCACCGAGATAGGTCACGAGATACCGGAAGGGCTGTTTGCCGCCGTGGCACAGGTGCTGGCCTATGTGTATCAGCTCAAGAAGTTCCGCCGTGGCCGTGGCCGGCGCCCCAATCCGCTCGCCAAGGATCTGCCCATTCCGCCTGAATTCCGCAAATGACAAACTTCTGACACAGTCAAAATAAAATCATTTAAAATCAATGCATTGAATTGTTGGCTTGATGTTTGCTTTAATCTTGCACCAGCGGTTTGAGATTGAGAAAAAAGATGAAATTCCAGGCATCATTGGGCCGATTGAAAGAGCACAGGGGATTGCTGACCAAGGGGGTGGGGACACCGCTGCTGGTGCTGGCGTCTCTGGGTATGGTCGTGCTGCCCATACCGCCGCTGATGCTGGATGTACTCTTCTCCTTCAATATCGCACTCTCCATAGTGGTGCTGCTGGTTGCCGTCTATACCCGCCGCCCCTTGGAATTTGCCGCCTTTCCAACCGTCCTGTTGCTCGCCACCTTGCTGCGTCTGGCGCTCAACGTGGCGTCAACCCGGGTGGTCTTGCTGGAAGGCCACAACGGCAGTGCGGCGGCCGGTCATGTGATCGAGGCGTTCGGCAACGTGGTGATCGGCGGCAACTATGCCGTCGGCATCATCGTTTTCACGATCCTGATGATCATCAACTTCGTGGTGATCACCAAGGGTGCCGGGCGGATCGCCGAGGTGAGCGCCCGCTTTACCCTGGATGCCATGCCAGGCAAACAGATGGCCATAGATGCCGATTTGAACGCCGGGCTTATCAACCAAGAAGAGGCGAAGAAACGCCGCCAGGACGTGACCCAGGAAGCCGACTTCTACGGCTCCATGGATGGTGCTTCCAAATTCGTGAAGGGGGATGCCATTGCGGGCATCATGATCCTCTTCATCAACATCATAGGTGGCTTCATCATCGGCATGATGCAGCACCAGCTGACCTTCAGTGAAGCGGCTCAGATCTACACCCTGCTGGCCATAGGTGACGGTCTGGTGGCCCAGATCCCCTCCCTGCTGCTCTCCATTGCCGCGGCCATCATAGTGACCCGGCAGAACACGGATCAGGACATGGGCACGGCGGTGCTGGGCCAGCTGTTTGACAACCCCAAGGCGCTGATCATCTCGGCCGGCATACTGTTGATGATGGGGCTGGTACCCGGCATGCCGCACTTTGCCTTCCTGAGCTTGGGGGCCCTCTCGGCTGCCGGTGCCTGGTGGCTGCTGCGCCGCGAGAAGCGGGCCGCCGCCAAGGCTGCCAAGGGCGAACTGATGCCTGCCACGACCGATCAACCCCATGAGCAGAAAGAGCTGAGCTGGGACGACGTGATGCCGGTGGACATCATAGGACTGGAGGTGGGCTATCAGCTCATCCCGCTGGTGGATCGCAATCAGGGCGGAGAACTGCTCAACCGGATCAAGGGAGTGCGCAAGAAACTCTCCCAGGAGCTGGGCTTTCTGGTGCCGGCCGTGCACATTCGCGACAACCTGGATCTCGCGCCAAACCAATATCGCATCACCTTGATGGGGGTCAGTACCGGCGAGGCCAATGTTTACCATGATAAGGAGATGGCCATCAATCCGGGTCAGGTGTTCGGCCAGATCCAGGGTATCGCGACCCGGGATCCCGCCTTCGGGCTGGAAGCCGTGTGGGTCGCCAAGGAGCAGGTCTCCCAGGCCCAGACCCTCGGTTATACAGTGGTGGATACCGCCACAGTGGTCGCCACTCACCTGAGCCAGATCCTCTCCAATCATGCCGCCCTGCTGCTGGGTCATGACGAGGTGCAACAGCTGCTCGACATGATAGGGAAGCATCAGAACAAACTGGTGGAAGGACTGGTTCCTGAAGTCATCAGTATGGGTAACCTGGTGAAGGTATTGCAGAATTTGCTCAATGAAGGCGTGCCAATCCGCGATATGCGCACTATCCTGCAGACCCTGGTGGAATACGCCCCGCGCAGTCAGGATCCGGAAGTGCTGACGGCTGCCTGCCGTATCGCCCTGCGTCGCCTGATAGTGCAGGAGATTGCCGGCCCGGATCCCGAGCTGCCGGTGATCACCTTGGCACCAGAATTGGAACGTATATTGCATCAATCCCTGCAGGCAGGGGGTGGTGACGGCGCCGGCATAGAGCCGGGCCTGGCGGAGCGGATGCAACGCTCGCTGGTGGAAGCCACTCAACGACAAGAACTGGAAGGCCAACCGGCCGTGCTTCTGACATCAGGGATACTGCGCAATACCCTGGCGAAATTTGTCAAGAATGCCATTCCTGGATTGCGCGTTCTGTCTTATCAGGAAGTGCCTGATGACAAGCAAATCCGCATCGTCAGTGCGGTAGGACAGAACTAGTTAGCGGAGATGACGGGTGAAGATTAAGCGGTTTTTTGCCAAGGACATGCGAACGGCTCTGGCCGAGGTCAAGGAGACTCTCGGGCCCGACGCCGTCATCATGTCCAACAAGAAGGTCACAGGTGGGGTGGAGATAGTCGCCGCTGTCGATTATCAATCCCAGGTCCCTGGACCCAAAGATGCGCCGGTTCGCCGTCAGTTGAACGATGAGAGCGTCAATATCTCGTCTGCCGGACGGCAGATGACCCGTCCTGCGCCAACCCAGGCCCAGGAACAGAACGAACACTATGCCGATACCCTGGCCGCCCTGCTGGCGCGTCAGCAGAAGTTGAACCCGGCCAATCCGGCAGGTCTCAAGGGGGCTGCACCCGTTGCCGGCGCAGGTTCAGCTCCCCGCACGCTGGCCGAACAGGGTCAGTGGGGGGCGGCTCCCGAGCCCGCCAAGCCGAAGGCCAGGACGGCCGCTCCTGGCCGCGCTTCCCAGCCCGCACAACGGGATCCCGAGATGGAAGGGATGCGCAAGGAGATGGCCAGCATCCGCAAGTTGCTGGAGCACCAGATCTCCGGGCTGATGTGGCAGGAGGTGGAACGTCGCGAGCCGATGCGAGCCCTGCTCATCAAGGAGCTCAAGAAGATAGGCTTTGACGATGCGTTTGCCGATCAGCTGGCGGGCCTCATCCCCGAGGACATGTCCATCCATCAGGCCATGGCCCAGCTGGCCGAGGTACTGACTGCCCAGCTCAAGATCAGCGAAGACGATATTTTACGTCAGGGTGGGGCGGTTGCCCTGCTCGGACCGACCGGGGTGGGCAAGACCACCACCATCGCCAAACTGGCGGCGCGGTTTGCCATGAAGTATGGCGCCGAGCAGGTGGCGCTTATTACCACGGACAACTACCGGATCGGTGCCCATGAGCAGTTGCAGACCTATGGTCGCATCATGGGGTGTCCGGTGCGGCAGGTGAGGGATGCCGAGGAGCTGGCCACTGCGCTCTATCAGTTCCGCCATCGTCGGCTGGTACTGATCGATACCGCAGGGGTGGGGCAGCGGGATATCCGTCTGACCGAGCAGCTCGATACCCTGGTCAAGAATGCCAAGGTACGCATCCGCAGCTACCTGGTGATGTCCGCCACTTCCCAGCGTCGGGTGATGCAGGAGGCGGTGGACCATTTCCGGCGTATTCCATTAAGCGGCTGCATACTTACCAAATTGGATGAGAGTCTGAATCTGGGCGAAGTGATTAACGTGTGTATCCAGAATGCACTGCCCATCAGCTATATCACTGATGGACAAAGGGTTCCGGAAGATATTCAAGTTGCCAATGCGGCGCAGCTCGTTGGAGCTGCCATGGGCTCGCTGGAGCGGGAAACAGAAGAACCCTATTTCTGGGGTGCAGGCTTTGGCGAGGCCGAAGATTCGGAGTTTTATGAGTAACATGTATATGGATCAGGCGAGTGGTCTGCGCAAAATGCGTCAAAACAATCGAGTAAAAGTGATCGCCGTTTCCGGTGGCAAGGGTGGCGTGGGCAAGACCAACGTGACCCTGAACGTGGCTGGCGCCATGGCCGCACAAGGCAAACGGGTGATGGTGCTGGACGCCGACCTTGGCCTTGCTAACGTGGACGTCATGCTGGGGCTGCGGGTACACCGCAACCTCTCCCATGTCCTGGCTGGCGAGTGCACCATAGACGACATCATAGTCGAGGGTCCCTACGGCATGATGATAGTGCCGGCCACATCAGGCACCCAGTCCATGGTCGAGCTCTCTCCGGTGCAGCATGCCGAACTGATCCGCGCCTTCAGCGAGATGAAGACCCAGGTCGATATACTGCTGGTGGATACGGCGGCGGGGATCTCCGACATGGTGCTGAGCTTCACCCGTGCCGCCCAGGACATCATGATAGTGGTGTGCGATGAGCCGACCTCCATCACGGATGCCTACGCGCTGATCAAGATCCTCTCCAAGGATCACGGCGTGTTTCGCTTCAAGGTGGTGGCCAACATGGTGCGCAGCCTGCGTGAAGGGCAAGAGCTCTACGCCAAGCTGACCCGGGTCACGGACCGCTTTCTGGATACCTCGCTGGAGCTGGTGGCGTGCGTACCTTACGACACCAACCTGCGCGCCGCCGTGCGCAAGCAGAAGCTGATTGTCGAAGCCTTCCCCAAGTCGCCTGCGGCGCTGGCGTTTCGCGCCCTCGCCAACAAGGCGGCAAGCTGGCCCATTCCTAACCAACCCGGCGGTCATCTCGAATTTTTCCTGGAAAATTTGCTGCAAAGGCCGGTCATAGCACAGGAAGGTTCCCGTGAATAAAGCCCAAGCGTACTTGCGTCATCAGGATTCCTATGTGCTGGTCGAGCGTCATGCTCCGCTGGTGAAACGGATTGCCCAGCATTTGTTGGCTCGCCTGCCAAGCAGTGTCTTGCTGGATGACCTGATCCAGGCAGGTATGATTGGGCTGCTCGAAGCTTCGCGCAACTTTGACGGCAGCAAGGGCGCCAGCTTTGAAACCTATGCCGGGATCCGCATCCGCGGCTCCATGCTCGACGAGATACGGCGGGGGGACTGGGTGCCACGCTCGGTGCACCGCAACAGCCGCTCCATCGCCGAAGCCATCGAAAATGTTGAACAAGCGCACGGTCGTGATGCCCGTGATACCGAGGTGGCCGCCCAGATGGGGGTCAGCCTCGGCGAGTACCACGCCATGCTGCAGGATGTCTCCTGCGGCAAGATCATCGGTATCGAGGATCTGGGGGTCAGCGAGGATGTGATAGGCCACCCCGACGATGCCGCAGGCAACAGCGGGTTTGACGAGCTGGCGGCCGAGCGTTTTCAAGGCGCCCTGGCCGAACACATAGGCCGTCTGCCGGAACGGGAAGCGCTGGTCCTCTCCCTTTACTACGATGAAGAACTGAACTTGCGTGAAATAGGTGAGGTATTGAATGTCAGCGAGTCTCGCGTGAGCCAGATACACAGTCAGGCCATGCACAGATTACGCGCTCGTTTAAGAGATTGGCATGTATAAGTGTTTGTACTGGCTACACTGAAACAAAACTCTAAGGCATAATCCGCAAAACAAAACCTGCGATCTGCATCATGTAAGTGAGCCGCTATGGCGGCTATTTAGGAGGGAATTTTGGACAAGAACATGAAAATCCTCATTGTTGACGATTTTTCAACGATGCGCCGGATTATCAAGAACTTGCTGCGTGACCTGGGATTTAACAATACCCACGAAGCAGATGATGGCAACACGGCCTTGCCAATGTTGAAAAATGGTGATTTTCAGTTTGTCGTCACCGACTGGAACATGCCCGGTATGCAAGGTATTGACTTGCTCAAGGCTATTCGTGTCGATGACAAGCTTAAGCATCTGCCGGTACTGATGGTAACGGCCGAAGCCAAGCGCGAACAGATCATTGAAGCCGCCCAGGCGGGCGTCAATGGCTATATCGTCAAGCCTTTCACCGCTGCAACGCTCAAAGAGAAACTCGACAAAATCTTTGAACGAATCGGCTAAGGAGCAGCAGGGATGAAGGCCAAAACGAGTGCAATGATTTCGCTCGATCAGGCAAGGATGCTTGTTGCCCATCTTGAGCAAGGCGAATTTGAACAGGCCGATACTATCATCGCAGATGCATGTGCTCCCAATGCGGCAGCTCTGTTTGACAAAGTGGGTCAGCTGACCCGACAACTGCACAGCTCCTTACAAGATTTCCGGCTGGATTCCCGGATCCCCGACCTGGCAACCCATGAAATTCCCGATGCCCGGGAACGTCTCAGCTACGTCATCGACATGACAGACAAGGCAGCCAACCGCACCATGGATGCGGTGGAAGCCAGTTTGCCGATTGCCGACCGGCTCAATGACAACATCCAGCTGGTTATGCCCAACTGGAATGCCCTGATGAGCAGGGAGATGAATGTCGGGCAATTTAAGTCTTTGTGTCACCAACTGGATGATTTTATTAAGGCTTCTGAATCTGATGCCGATAAATTACGGCAACTGCTGACAGAGATCCTGATGGCGCAAGATTTTCAGGATTTGACCGGCCAGATGATTCGCAAGGTCATCAAGTTGGTTCAGGAAGTTGAAACTAAATTAATAGAAATGCTGACTATGTTTGGTGAGGCATCTGTTGAGCATTCATCTCGCAGCCTTCCTGTAAGCGGGATTGAAGCTGAAGGCCCCATCATGAACCCTGAGACTCGTTCCGATGTGGTCAATGGTCAGGATGATGTGGACGATCTGCTGTCTAGCCTGGGATTTTAATGGAGTGACGCATGGCCTTCGAAGTTGATGAAGACATACTGCAAGACTTTTTGGTCGAAGCATCCGAAATATTGGAACAGTTGTCCGAACAACTGGTCGACTTGGAAAAGCGACCCGATGACAAGAATCTGTTGAATGCCATATTTCGCGGCTTCCATACCGTCAAAGGCGGCGCCGGTTTTCTCTCTCTGGGTGAGTTGGTAGACGTTTGTCACGGTGCCGAAAACGTGTTCGATATCTTGCGCAATGGCAAGCGAACCGTCACGGCCGAATTGATGGATGTTATTTTGCAGGCGCTGGATGCCATCAATGTGATGTTTGCCCAGGTGCAAAATCGCGAACCCCCTAGCCCTGCCTCAGCTGAAATTCTGCATGACCTGCATGAGCTCTGCAAACCAGAAGGCGAGGAGCAGTTGTTGACCGCCTCGGCGGGCAATAGTGCGCCCGCTGAGACTGCGGCATCTGTTGACGAGGTGATCGCGGCTCCTGAGCCTGAAGCGGTTGCCGGACCCGTTGCCGTCAATGGTGGCGGCTCCATCGATGAGATCTCGGCCGATGAGTTCGAGCGCTTGCTCGATGAACTGCATGGCGTCGGCGGAGCCCCGACTCCGGTTGCGAGCCCAGTGCTGACCGGTACGGGCGATATCACAGACGACGAGTTTGAAGCCTTGCTCGACCAGTTGCATGGTCAGGGTCAGCATAGCGGCGCGCCTGAGACCAATCCGTTGAAGTCGGTGCAAAAAGAGGTCGACGAACTGATCGATGATGATGAGTTCGAACGTCTGCTCGATGAGTTGCATGGTCGTGGTCAAGGGCCAAAAACCAGCATCACGCCCCCTGTTGCACCAACAGTCGCCGCACCGGTGCCTGCAGCCCCTGTGGCGCCTGCCCCCGTTGCCAAGCCTACGCCTGCTCCTGCACCCAAACCGGCAGCCGCGCCTGTTGCTGCCGCCAAACCGGCACCGGCTCCCGTCAAGCAAGCCGCTGCACCAGCAGAGAATGCGGTGCAAAGCGATACCACTGTGCGGGTGGATACCAAGACGCTGGACGTCATCATGAACATGGTGGGGGAACTGGTGCTGGTACGTAATCGTCTGGTGAGCCTGGGGATAGCCAGCAACGATGAAGACATGTCAAAAGCGGTTGCCAATCTGGATGTGGTGACCGCAGATCTGCAAGGCGCCGTGATGAAGACGCGCATGCAGCCCATCAAGAAAGTATTCGGCCGCTTCCCCCGAGTCGTGCGCGATCTGGCCCGCACCCTCAAGAAAGATATTGAGCTGGTGATGGTCGGGGAAGAGACAGATCTGGACAAGAACCTGGTCGAGGCCCTGGCCGATCCGCTGGTTCACCTGGTGCGCAACTCCTGCGACCATGGGGTCGAGATGCCGGATGTGCGGGAAAAAGCGGGCAAGCCACGGCAGGGTACCATTACCCTGAGCGCTTCCCAGCAGGGTGACCACATTCTGCTTTGTATCGAAGACGATGGCGCCGGCATGGATCCGGAGAAGCTCAAGTCCATTGCCATCAATCGTGGCGTACTGGATGCAGACACGGCGGCGCGCATGAGCGACAGCGATGCCTATAACCTGATTTTTGCTCCCGGTTTCTCGACCAAGTCCGAGATTTCCGATATCTCCGGCCGCGGTGTCGGCATGGATGTGGTGAAGACCAGCATAGTGAGCCTCAATGGCTCTGTGCATATCGACTCTACCTGGGGTAAGGGCACTCGCCTCGAGATCAAGGTGCCCTTGACCCTGGCCATCTTGCCAACGCTGATGGTGGAAGTGGGCGAGCAGACATTTGCCTTGCCGCTGGGGTGTGTGAACGAGATTTTCCATCTGGACCTCAAGAAGGCCAACATGGTGGACGGTCAGCTCACCATCATAGTGCGCGACAAGGCCATCCCGCTCTTCTATCTGCACAAGTGGCTGGTAAAAGGGACAAACAAAAAGTCACGGCAGGATACGGGCCATGTGGTCATAGTGCAGATTGGCACTCAGCAGATAGGTTTTGTCGTGGATAATCTGATTGGCCAGGAAGAGGTGGTGATCAAGCCGCTGGACAACCTGCTGCAAGGAACCCCTGGCATGGCCGGGGCCACCATCACCAGCGATGGTGGTATTGCACTCATTCTGGATGTGCCGAGTCTGCTCAAAGCATATGCGCGTAGACATTGATAGCTCAGGCCCAAGGAGTTAGAAAAATAACAATGGCAGTCAAGGTATTAGTTGTCGACGACTCGAGCTTCTTCCGCCGCCGGGTCAGTGAGATCATCAATCAGGATCCTATGCTGACGGTGATCGATACGGCCCAGAATGGACGGGAAGCGGTAGACAAAGCGCTGGCTCTGCGGCCGGATGTGATCACCATGGACATAGAGATGCCCGTGATGGATGGCATCAGTGCCGTGCGCGAGATCATGGCCAAGTGTCCCACTCCGATCCTGATGTTCTCCTCCCTGACCCATGAAGGGGCCAAGGCCACCCTCGATGCCCTGGATGCGGGCGCTCTCGACTTCCTGCCCAAGAAGTTCGAAGACATAGCCCGTGACAAGGACGAAGCCGTTCGCTTGTTGCAACAGCGGGTCAAGGAGATATCGCGCAAGCGCTTCCTGATGGCCGCGCCAGCCAGGCCAAAAGCCCCTGAACCGGCCGCTCGCAGCCCACTGGGCGGCTCGTTGTCACGTCCCGGCGATCGTCAGGTCGAGCCACAACGGGTCGTACCGGTTGCCGCGTTTAAACGCAGCGGGAAAACCTACCAACTGGTGGCTATCGGCACCTCTACCGGTGGCCCTGTGGCCCTGCAAAATGTGCTGACCAAACTGCCGGGCGATTTCCCTCATCCCATTCTGCTGATCCAGCACATGCCGGCAACCTTTACCGCCGCGTTTGCCGCTCGCCTCAACGGTCTGTGCCAGATCGGAGTCAAGGAAGCTGAGGATGGTGATGTACTCAAACCCGGTCACGCCTACCTGGCGCCGGGTGGCAAACAGATGTTGCTGGAAGGGCGCGGAGTCGGTGCTCGCATCCGGATCGTCGATGGCAATGACAAGGTCAACTACAAGCCGTGCGTGGACATCACCTTCGCATCGGCAGCCAAAACCTATGCCGACAAGGTGCTTGCCATCGTATTGACCGGCATGGGGGCGGATGGTCGGGATGGTGCGCGTCTGCTCAAGGAGCAGGGCTCCACCATCTGGGCCCAGGATGAAGCCTCTTGTGTCGTATACGGTATGCCGCAAGCTGTCGCCAAGGCGGGCATCGCCACTGAGTCACTGCCGCTGGACCGGGTAGCACAACGTATTCTGGTTGAGCTGGGTCGCTAAAGATGGGCATGTTTGGCCTGATCCTGGCTCTGGGAGCCATTGCCATTGCCCAGCTATGGCATGGCGGCACCCTGCTCACCCTGCTCGACGGACCTGCATTTGTCATCGTCGTTGGTGGCACCTGGGGGGCCGTCATTTTGCAGACGCCGCGCAAATATCTGCTTGAGGCGATCAGGCAGCTGCGCTGGATGTTGCTCCCCCCTGGTTGGGATCTGGTCAATCAGGCCGAACGCTTGCAGGCATGGGCCGTGTTTGCCCGCCAGCAGGGTCTGCTGGCGCTGGAAAATCAGGCCGATCAGGAGAGTGACGAGTTCACCCGTCAGGGGCTCACCATGATAGTGGACGGGGTGTCGATGGATGATATTCGCATGTTGTTGGAAGCGGACATCGACATCGAGCAGGAGCGTAACGAGCACTCGGCCCGGGTCTTCGAGGCCATGGGAGGATACAGTCCGACCATCGGCATCATAGGTGCCGTGATGGGTCTGATCCAGGCCATGTTCCATCTGGAAGATCCGGCAGCCCTCGGCGCCGGCATTGCCGTTGCATTTGTTGCCACCATTTACGGGGTCGGCTTTGCCAACCTCTTTTATCTGCCGATTGCCAACCGTCTACGCGCCTTTCATTATCATTACGCCCTGTTCCAGGAGATGACGCTGGAAGGCTTGATGGCGATTGCCCACGGTGAGAATGGCCCGCAGGTTGAGCGGCGGTTGAAGGCTTATCTGAAAGGAGAGTAGCCATGCGCAAGCGCTATCGTTTGCATCTGCAAGGTCGAGAACATCTCGATCGCTGGCTGGTTTCCTACGCCGACTACATGACGCTGATTTTTGCGCTGTTTGTGGTGCTCTATTCGGTGGCGTTGGTCAACAAAGACAAATATCGCGCCGTCATCGACGGCATGACCCAGGCATTCAACGTCATGCAGCCACGCAGTGATGGCCTGCTGGAAGGGCAGGGGAAGTCGCTGTTGAACAACGAGGTATCGGCTGTCCCCTCAGTGCTGGAGAGTGCTTTGCCGCCTTCTCCCTCCCTCGCTCCCATCTCCGGTGTGCCCATCAAACAAGATGGCATGACGCTTGCGAAGATAGATACGCAGCTGAAAGAGAGCATGGGCACTCTGGTCGAGGCCGGTGTGGTCAAGCTCACGCTGGATGATAACTGGTTGACTGTGGAGTTGAGCTCGGGTCTCTTGTTTGGCAGCGGCAGTGCCTTTATGAGCACCAATGCCGACCCTGTGCTCAATACGCTTTCAGGTATTCTGAAACCGGTCGATAACTATGTGAGAGTACGGGGCTACACAGATAACCAGCAGATAAATAATGAAATTTTTCGCTCCAACTGGACGCTGTCAGCAGCAAGGGCCGAGGCTGTTCTCACAGCTCTCATCGCCAAGGGCATAGCACCACAGCGGCTTGCCTACGAGGCATACGGGGAGTTTTCTCCCTTTGCCGGGAATGACAGCGAACAGGGACGCTTACAGAATCGCAAGGTGGTGGTCGCTATTTCCAAGTTCGCCTGGGCGCCACCCGCTCCCGTCAAGCCTGTGATGGTGGAGCCGGTTCCTGCAGTGCAACAGGCGGTAGAGGCAGGCGAGGTCAAGGTGATCACTCTGCCAGGTGGTGGCATACGCATAACAACAAGGCAGGATTGATACAGTGATTGTTTGGACGGTTGCCAACCAAAAAGGTGGGGTCGGTAAAACCACCACAGTGGTCTCGTTAGCCGGTATCCTGGCTCAGCGCGGCCAGCGGGTGCTATTGATTGACACCGATCCCCATGCTTCCCTGACCTCTTATCTCGATTTTGATTCGGATCGGCTGGACGGTACCCTCTATGAGCTGTTTCAGGCCGTCAAACCGACGGCCGAGCTGGTCAATAAACTGACGCTGCGAACCAAGTTTGAGAACATCCACCTGCTGCCGGCTTCCATTACCCTGGCCACTCTGGATCGGGTGATGGGCAACCGTGAAGGCATGGGGTTGGTGATCAAGCGTGCCCTGCTGCGCATTCAGGATCAGTATGACTACGTGCTCATCGACTGTCCGCCAGTGCTGGGGGTCATGATGGTCAACGCCCTGGCCGCTTGCGATCGGATCCTGGTGCCGGTTCAGACCGAGTTCCTGGCCCTCAAGGGGTTGGAGCGGATGATGAAGACCTTCGAGATCATGCAGAGATCCAAGCGGGAGAAGTTTCGCTTCACCGTGATCCCCACCATGTTTGACAAGCGTACCCGTGCCTCTCTGATGACACTGAAGTCCATCAAGGATCAACATGGCGATGCGGTATGGAATGCCGTCATCCCCATAGACACCAAGTTTCGGGATGCCAGCTTGCTCCACATTCCCCCTTCCATTTATTCGCCGAGCAGTCGCGGCACTTATGCCTATGAGACCTTGCTCAACTATCTTGATGCCCAGGAGCGTCAACGTGCTCATGAGGTGGCATCATGAGCGACACGACCCAAGTCAGGGCCATGGATGATTACTTCCACTCCCTGTTGCTGGATGAGGCGCTGTTGCCTGATCTGCCAGAGGAACCGGAACCTGCGCCTGTTGTCCGGCTGCTACGTCAGCCTCAGGTGCAGCCCGAGGTGGTGGTGCAACCCTATCTGGAGGCAGATGAGCGGCTCGAACAACTGAGCGAGCTGCTTGCCCAGGTGGGTCAGGTGCAGTTTGAGATGGACGCCCTGAGCCATGAAGAGGTGATCAGCGAGCCGCTGCAGATCGAGGCCGAAGATGCCTTGCTGCCGGTTGAACCCGTATGGCCGGAGGAGATGCCAGCCCCTGTGGTGGCAGAGCCATCGGCGCTGGTGATGACAGAGACGGCGGTGGAACTGGCCCCTCAGGCGGAAGTCGCACCATCGACCTGGGAGAATATCGATACCGGCAAGGAGTTTCAGGCGCTCTTCTTCGAAGTCGCCGGCGTTACCTTCGCGGTGCCCCTGACCGAGCTTGGCGGTATCCATCAACTGGGAGAGGTCTCGTCACTGTTCGGTCAGCCGGATTGGTACCGTGGCATCATGACCTCCCGCGAGCAGAAGATGAACGTGGTGGACACGGCGCAGTGGGTGATGCCGGGTCAGCATCTGGACATAGCGGATTACAAGTATCTGATCATGCTGGGCGAATCTCCCTGGGGACTCGCCTGTCATCATCTGAAGGGCACAGAGTTATTGCATCGTGATCAGGTCAAATGGCGTCACCAGGAGGGCAAGCGCCCCTGGCTGGCGGGCATGGTCAAGGAGAAGATGTGTGCCCTGCTGCACGTCAGGGAATTGCTCCTGTTGCTGGAGCGTGGGGTCAACATAGAAGGTCGCTGATAACTTCTGCACTTGTGCTGTTTTATTGCTAGTTTTACCAGTAGACGTTTTCATAAAAGGAATAAAAACATGACAGAAAAGCGCAATATTGCACAGAATCTGGCCGAAGATGAAGTGCTGCAATGGGTCACCTTCCAGCTGGAAAATGAAACCTACGGCATCAACGTGATGCAGGTGCAGGAGGTGTTGCGCTACACCGAAATCGCCCCTGTGCCAGGTGCGCCCGAGTATGTGCTGGGCATCATCAACCTGCGCGGCAACGTGGTGACTGTCATCGATACCCGCTCCCGTTTCGGCCTGCCTTCCGGCGATGTGAGCGAGAACTCGCGCATCGTCATCATCGAGGCGGAGAAGCAGGTGATCGGCATCATGGTCGACAGCGTGGCCGAGGTGGTCTATCTGCGCTCCTCCGAGATCGATGCCGCCCCTGCCGTGGGTACCGAAGAGAGCGCCAAGTTCATTCAGGGCGTCAGCAACCGTGATGGTCAGCTGCTGATCCTGGTCGATCTGAACAAGCTGCTCTCCGATGAAGAGTGGGAAGATATTGGTTCCCTCTGATAGGAAAATGATGTGTTGATGATTGAAATAGCCGCCTTGGGGGTGTCCTTGCTGGCGTTGGTGCTGGCCCTGTACGGGGTGATCAGCAGCCGACGTGGCCAGCGAGAGTCCGAGGCCAGGGTGGAGACACTGCAAGGCCAGCTTGAGAGTCTGCGCAAGCAGATGATGGAGCTGCACACGGGGGCCATCGGCATGGGTCAGCGTTTGCAGTCCGTTGAAGGGGCCATGCAGCAGGTCAATGATCGCCAGCAGGAGCTGACCCTGCAGGATCCGGAACGCCGCCTTTACAGCCGTGCCGCCAAGATGGTGGAGCTCGGCGCCGACCTCGACGAGGTCATGAATGAATGTGAATTGCCGAAGGCCGAGGCAGAACTGTTGATTTCATTGCGAAAAGGCCGCTCATAGATCCTCAGGAAGGCGCCCGCCTTCCTGATTTTTTTCACCCGTCCAGCGTGCCAAAAAGGCGGGATCTCCCCCACAAATCCTGCTGATAGTTGGCATCTTTGAAAAGACGCTCCCCAATACTGTGTTAATATGCAGGCCGCTTCTTTTCACTGATTACATCCTCATGCTGCTTCAAATTAACAATCTGAGCTGCGTGCGTGAAGATCGCACTCTGTTTGAACATCTCTCCTTTGCGGTGGCTCCCGGCGATCTGGTGCAAATTGAAGGCCCCAACGGGGTGGGGAAGACCAGCCTGCTCCGGCTGTTGACCGGCCTGTCGCAGCCATTTGCCGGTGAGGTGTGCTGGAATGGCGAGAATATCCGCAGCTGTCGTGATGAATATCATGCCAACTTGCTCTATCTGGGCCATCAGCCTGGCGTCAAGGCGGCGCTGACGCCGCTCGAAAATCTCACCTTCTATCAAAAGTTGCATCATCCGGCTCAAGCGACGGTGGATTTGTGGCAGGTGCTTGCCCAGGTCGGCCTGGCCGGGTTTGAGGACTATCCCACCGGGCAGCTCTCCGCCGGCCAGCAGCGCAGGGTCGCGCTGGCCCGGCTCTGGCTCAGTGACAAGCCGGCGCTCTGGATCCTGGATGAGCCCTTTACCGCCATCGACAAGCAGGGCGTCAAGGTGCTGGAGCGGCTGTTCCTGGCCCATGCCGAGCGGGGTGGCATGGTGATCCTCACCACCCATCAGGACATGACTCTGATGGAAGGGCGGTTGAAGACCCTCTCCCTCACGCCCTTGCTGCAGGAGTAGTTTGATGTTGCGCGCCGTAATCCACCTAATTCATCGCGAGTTGCTGATGGCCCTGCGCCAGCGCTCCGACATACTCAACCCGCTCTGGTTCTTCCTCATCGTCATCACCTTGTTTCCCCTTGGCATAGGCCCCGAGCCCAAGCTGCTGGCCCGTATTGCCCCCGGCATCATCTGGGTGGCGGCCCTGCTGGCGGCCATGCTCTCGCTTGAGAGGCTGTTTCGCGATGACTTCAGCGACGGTGCGCTGGAGCAGATGATGCTGATGCCTCATCCGCTGGGCTTGCTGGCGCTGGCCAAGGTGATCGCTCACTGGCTGTTGACCGGCCTGCCGCTGCTGCTGATCTCCCCGCTGCTCGCCATCCTGTTGTCGCTGGACATGAACACTTATCTGGCGGTGGTCGCCACCCTGGCGCTGGGGACGCCCGTGCTGAGCCTGCTCGGGGCGGTTGGCGTCGCCCTAACGGTTGGGTTGCGCAAGGGGGGCGTACTGCTCAGCTTGCTGATCCTGCCGCTCTATATTCCGGTACTGATTTTTGCCACGTCCGCCATCGATGCGGCGGGCATGGGGCTGCCCTATTCGGGCCAGCTCGCGATTTTGGGGGCCATGCTGGCCGGTGCGCTGACCCTGACCCCCTTGGCGGTCTCGGCGGCGCTGCGGGTCAGCGTGAACTGATGAAAGCTGTGGTAAGGCGGCTCGGGATGGGCTGTTATAAAAAATATACTTGAGATAGATCAAGAGGATGGCTGCTTATTGCTTTCGGGGGATGTGATGTTTTCCGGCAGTGGGTATGGTAGGCCTCGCCACTATATTAATAACAGAAAGGTTTTGTGAGCTATGTGGAAATGGTTGCACCCTTACGCTAAACCCGAGCGCGCCTATCAGCTGGCAGGGACCTTGCTGCCCTGGTTTGCCGTGACAAGCCTGCTGGCGTTCATCATTGGCACCCTCTGGGGCCTGGCTTTTGCACCCGCTGATTATCAGCAGGGTGACTCCTTCCGGATCATCTACATCCATGTGCCGGCCGCCATCCTCTCCATGGGGGCTTATTCCACCATGGCGGTGGCCGCCTTCATCGGGCTGGTGTGGCAACTGCGGATGGCCGACATGACGGTGGCCGCCGTTGCGCCGGTCGGTGCCGTGTTCACCTTCATAGCGTTGTTTACCGGCGCAGCCTGGGGCAAACCCATGTGGGGCACCTGGTGGGTATGGGATGCCCGTCTCACCTCCGAGCTTATTCTGCTGTTCCTCTATCTGGGGGTGATCGCGCTCTACAACGCCTTCAGCGACAAGGTGCTGGCCGGTCGCGCCGCCGGCATTCTGGCGCTGGTGGGGGTGATCAACCTGCCCATCATTCACTACTCGGTGGAGTGGTGGAACACCCTGCATCAGGGCGCCAGCATCACCAAGTTTGACAAGCCCTCCATCTCCCCCGAGATGCTGTGGCCGCTGCTCATCATGATTCTGGCCTTTGCCACCTTCCTCGGGGCCCTCTCCCTGATGCGTTTTCGCAACGAGCTCTTGATGCGGGAGTGGCATCGCCCCTGGGTCAAAGAGATTGCCGAGCAGGAGAAGTAAGCATGCACTTTGCCTCTTTCAGTGATTTCATGGCGATGGGCGGCTACGCCTTCTACGTCTGGCTCTCCTTCGGTCTGACCCTGATCTGCCTGGTCGGCATCGTCATTTCCACCCGGTTGAAGACCCGCAGCCTGCTCGGCGAATTACGCAGCAAGCAGGCCCGCGAGACCCGCCGCAAGGCGGCCCAGCAGATGGAGAACACCCTATGAACCCGAGACGCAAGAAACGCCTCACCATCATATTGGCGATAAGTCTTGGCCTCGCCGCCGTGATAGGCCTGGTGCTCTATGCCCTCAGCCAGAATATCGATCTCTTCTATACCCCGAGCGAATTGGTGGAGGGCAAGGGGCCTGACAAGATCAAGCCGGAAGAGGGGCAGCGCCTGCGCATCGGCGGCCTGGTGGTGCCGGGCTCTGTGCAGCGGGATCAGCAGAGCCTCAAGGTGGCCTTCAAGCTGGTGGACAACGGCGGCCATCTGGTGACCGTCGAGTTTGACGGCATACTGCCCGACCTGTTCCGTGAGGGGCAGGGCATAGTGGCCCAGGGTACCCTCAAGAACGCCACTACGGTGGAGGCGTTCGAGGTGCTGGCCAAGCACGATGAGAACTACATGCCGCCGGAAGTGGCCGATGCCACCAACGGCATGCATTTCAAGCCGGAATATACAGAGGCGCAGTTGAAGGGAGCCAAGCAATGATCCCGACAGCATTCGCACCGCTTTCACCATTTCAAGCCGGTTTACAGGTTCGTGCTGCGGCTCATTTGAAAGGAGTTCAGCCATGATCCCGGAATTAGGACAGTTTTCACTGATCCTGGCCTTTGCCACCGCCCTGCTGCTGGGCGTCTATCCCTTGCTCGGTGCCCAGTGGGGGCGGCTCGGCATGATGTCGGCGGCCCGTCCGCTGGCCTATGCCCAGTTCCTGCTGCTGTTGCTGTCCTTCCTGTGCCTGACCTGGGCCTTCATCGACAATGACTTTACCGTGCAGTACGTGGCCACCAACTCCAATACCCTGTTGCCGCTGGCGTATCGGATCTCCGCCGTCTGGGGCGCCCATGAGGGCTCACTGCTGCTCTGGGTACTGACCCTGGGTGGCTGGACCGCGGCTGTGGCGCTGTTCAGCCGCAGCCTGCCGCTCGATGCGGTGGCGCGGGTACTCGGTGTGCTGGGGCTGATCTCGGTCGGCTTCACCGCCTTCGTGCTGTTCACCTCGGATCCTTTCACTCGCACTCTGCCTTACTTCCCGGTGGATGGACGCGACCTCAACCCGCTGTTGCAGGATCCCGGTCTCATCTTCCACCCGCCCATGCTCTACATGGGCTATGTGGGCTTCTCGGTCGCCTTCGCCTTCGCCATCGCCTCCCTGATGACGGGGCGCCTCGATGCGACCTGGGCGCGCTGGTCCCGCCCCTGGACCATGGCGGCCTGGGTCTTCCTGACACTTGGTATCGTGCTGGGCTCCTGGTGGGCTTATTACGAGCTTGGCTGGGGTGGCTGGTGGTTCTGGGATCCGGTGGAAAACGCCTCCTTCATGCCCTGGCTGGCGGGCACTGCCCTGCTGCACTCGCTGGCGGTGAGCGAGAAGCGGGCCACCTTCAAGGCCTGGACAGTGTTGCTGGCGCTCTCCGCCTTCTCCCTGAGCCTGCTCGGCACCTTCCTGGTGCGCTCCGGCGTGCTGGTCTCGGTGCATGCGTTCGCCTCCGACCCGACCCGCGGTCTGTTCATTCTGGGCTTCCTGCTGGCGGTGATCGGCAGCTCGCTCTTGCTGTTTGCCTTCAAGGGCTCCCAGGTGAAGAGCCACGGCAAGCACGAGCTGTGGAGCCGCGAGACCCTGTTGCTGTGCAACAACATCATGTTGGTGGCGGGTCTGCTGACCGTGCTGCTCGGCACCCTGTTGCCGCTGGTGCACAAGGAGCTGGGGCTTGGCAGCATCTCCATCGGCACCCCCTTCTTCAACCACATCTACAGCTGGCTGATCATTCCGTTTGCCCTGCTGCTGGGGATGGGCCCGCTGTTTCGCTGGCGCCGTCAGGATCTGGGTGAGCTCAAGGGCAAGGTGATCCTCGCGCTGGTATTGAGCCTGGCCGCCGCCTTCCTGCTGCCGCTGCTGCTGGCCGAGGAGTTCAAACCCTGGGCCGCGCTCGGCATTGGTCTTGGCACTTGGATCATAGTTACCAGCGTGCAGGAAACCTGGGTGCGCGCCACCCACAAACACAGCTTTGCCGTCGGCGTGCGCCGGCTTGGCAACAGCCACTGGGCCATGATCCTGGGCCACGTGGGGCTCGCGGTCAGCATCATAGGCATCGCCTGTACCCAGAACTACAGCATCGAAAAGGATCTGCGCATGCAGGCCGGCGATCGGGTGCACTTTGCCGACTACGAGTTCGTCTTCACCGGTATCAAGGAGAAGAACGGCCCCAACTACGACGGCTTTAAGGGCGTGCTGGAAGTGCACAAGGATGGCAAGCAGATCGCCCTGCTTAAACCCGAGAAACGCATGTACAAGGTGAGCCGGATGCCGATGACGGAAGCGGCCATAGACGCAGGCTTCACCCGGGATCTCTATGCGGCGCTCGGCGAGCAGCTCGACAACGGTGCCTGGGCGGTGCGGATCTACTACAAACCCTTCGTGCGCTGGATCTGGTTCGGCGGTGTCTTCATGGCCATCGGCGGTGTGCTGGCGATGCTGGACAAGCGTTACCGTTTCGGCCGTCGTGACGAGGAGGCCAAGGCATGAGCAAGAAGACCTGGTTGTTTCTGATCCCTTTCATCATCTTTCTGCTGGGGGCCGTCTTCCTGTTTCGCGGGCTCTACTCAGACCCCACCAAGCTCGAATCCGTGATGGTGGGCAAGGAGGTGCCGGTGTTCACCCTGCAGGACATCTATGACCTGAACAAGCAGCATGACAGGAGCATCCTCAAGGGTCGCCCCATGCTGCTCAACGTCTGGGCCACCTGGTGCCCGACCTGCTATGGGGAGCATACCTACCTCAAGCAGCTGGCGGGGCAGGGGATCTACATAGTCGGCATGAACTACAAGGATGAGCGCGCCAAGGCCATCAACTGGCTGGCGGAGCTCGGCAATCCCTACCAGATCAACCTGTATGATCCGGATGGCATGCTGGGGCTGGATCTGGGGGTCTACGGCGCGCCCGAGACCTTCTTCATCGACAGCCAGGGCATCATCCGCTATCGCCACGTGGGGGACGTCAACCCCGAAGTCTGGGCATCGACCCTCAAACCCATCTTTGATGCCATGAAGTGAGGGAGAGCCTGATGAGAGTATTGATTGCATCCCTGCTGTTGCTGGCAGGATTGGGTGGCGCCGGTCAGGCGCTGGCCGCCATCGATGTCTACACCTTCGACAACGATGCCCAGGAGCAGACCTTTCGCGAGCTGACCAAGGAGCTGCGTTGCCCCAAGTGCCAGAATCAGGACATAGCCGATTCCAACGCCGGGCTGGCCAAGGATCTGCGCGACAAAACCTATCAGATGGTGCGCGAGGGCAAGGAGAAGCAGGAAGTGGTGGACTACATGGTCGCCCGCTACGGCAACTTCATTCTGTATAACCCGCCGCTGATGGCGTCGACCCTGATCCTCTGGCTGGGCCCGCTGCTGGTGATCGTCATAGGTGTCGTCACTGTGGTGGTGCGCAGCCGCCGCCGTCCCGCGGCGGCCAGGCCGACGGATAGCGCCCTGAGCGCGGAGGAGCAGCGTCGTCTGACTGCCCTGCTCAAAGAGGAAGAGAAACAATGACCGCATTTTGGATAGTGATCGCGGCCCTGCTGGTGCTGGTGAGTCTGGCGCTGGTACTGCCGCTGTGGCGCGGCGAGGGCAAGCAGAGCATCAGCCGTTCGGCCCTCAACAAGCAGCTCTATCGCCAGCGTCTGCTGGAGATAGGCGAAGAGCGTGAACAGGGCATATTGGCGGAGGAGCCGGACTCTCTGGTCGAGCTGCAACGCAGCCTGCTGGACGACATTCCCGACGTGGAGCAGACCGCCCGGGGTGGCAAGAGTCTGATCTGGATCCCGGGCGTGCTGGTGCTGGTGGTGGTGAGTCTGGGACTCTATTACCAGCTCGGCTCCTGGCGGGAAGTCCAGCGCTGGCAGGATGCCAACAGCCGGCTCGGTGAGCTGAGCAACCGCATCCTGGTGGAGCGGGATGCCCAGGTGACCGAGCAGGATCTGATGGACTTCATGCTGGGTTTGCGCACCCGTCTGAAAGACGAACCGAACGATTATCGCGGCTGGCTGCTGTTGGGTCGCCTGTCGCTGGATGGCAATGATCCCGAGATGGCCCGTGAGGCGCTGGAGCGGGCCTATGCGCTGGCACCACAGAAGGCCATGGTGGCCGTGCCCTATGCCCAGGCGCTGATGATGACAGGGGATGACGCCCAGGCCGATGAGCTGCTGCGTAGCGCCATCGCGCTGGATCCAGCCAACATAGAGGCGCGCTCCGTCTATGCCTTCATGGCGCTGCAAAAAGAGGACTTCAAGACGGCGCTGCTGCGCTGGCGCGAGATGTTGCCGCTGATGGAGAAGGGCTCGACCCGCTACGCCATGGTGGAGCGCTCCATCGACTATGCCGAGCAGCAACTGAAGCAGCGCGGCATGGCGGCGCCAGGCGTGCCGGCGACCCAAGGCGAACAGGCACAGAGCCAGGCGCCTGACCAGGTGCTGGAGGTGAAGGCCGGCGAGTTCCCGCTGCATGTCACCCTGGCTCCCGGCATCCAGTTGCCGGAGGATGCCCATCTGTTCGTGTTTGCGGTGATCCCCAACGGTCCGCCCATGCCCATCGCGGTCAAGCGCATCCCGGGTCCCCAGTTCCCGCTGACCCTGTCACTGGGGGATGGCGATGCCATGATGGAGGGCAGCAAGCTCGCCGCCTACCCTCAGTTGCAGTTCAAGGCGCGGCTCTCCCGCGGTGGCAACGTCATGAACAAGGAAGGGGCGTTTGAAGGGGTATCGGCTCCGATCCCGACGGACGCCATTCCGTCAGCACCGATTGACATCCGCATCGATCACGCCCTCTAATACTCCTTTGGCCCGGCCCCTCGATGGGGCCGGGCTGCCTATAATTCAGATTAATCACAATAAAAAGCTAGGACTTCCATATGCATGTGCGTTTAGGGGCATTGATGGTGGCCTTGTTGCTGGGTGGCTGTGCAGGTGGCCCGCCCAAGCCGGGTCCCGAAAGCCTTGACCTTAAGGAGACCCCGAGTCGACCAGAGGCGACCAGCACGGCCAGCGATGACCGTGACCCGTTCCAGGGGGCCAACCGGGCCATGTGGGCGGTCAACTACGATGTGCTTGAGCCCTATGTGGCCCGCCCCGTGGTGCATGGCTATGCCCGCTACATTCCGCAAGGGATGAAGGACGGCATCGAGAACCTGGTCGAGAACTTCAACGAGCCGAGCAGCATGGTCAACCACCTGATCACGGGGGATCTGAAGGGGGCGGGGACCAACCTGGGCCGCTTTACCCTCAACACGACCGTAGGGCTGCTGGGGATCTTCGATGTGGCCAAGCACACAGGGCTCGAGCGCAACAAGCTGGAGCTCAATACTGTGCTGGGGCGCGCCGACATCGGCGATGGCGCCTATCTGATGGTGCCCGTCTACGGCCCGACCACGACCCGCAAGCTGGTGGGGGACACCATAGACACCATTTACTTCCCCTATGCCCTGCTGACCTTGCCGCTGCGCATCACGCACTGGGCGCTGGATGGCCTGGGCACGCGTTCCAAGCTGATCGATCAGGAGCGGATCATCGACAACGCGCTCGATCCTTATGCCCTGACCAAGGACTTCTATCTGCAATACAACCAGAACAAGGTGACGGGTCGCCAGACCGAGCTCAAGCAGGAGCAGAAGGAGAAGGTGGACGACACCAATCTGGATGAGTACCTGGATGAAATCGATCAGTGATGCCACTGGTTGTGCAACAAAGGCGCCTGTGGGCGCCTTTTTCATCTCGGTGCCGCGGATGCCGCCCATAAAAAAGGCTATGTCCCA